>JAXMCQ010000006.1:0-248056 GCA_046349315.1 Hyphomicrobiales bacterium
AAGGTCGGCCTCGTTGCACTGCCGACCATTCGTGCGGGTGCGGCGGCGATCAGCGGGGCGTTCGAGCAATTGCGCGCGGGCGGCGTTCGTTACGCGGTCTGCGATGCCGTCGATGAGTCCAATCTGATCGCCATCGGACACGCGTCTGCAAATCTGAAACTCATCACCGGCGGTTCCGGCGTCGCGCTCGGGCTTCCTGAGAATTTTCGCAAGGCTGGACTGCTTGCCGAGGCGCAGGATGCGCGCCCGTTGCCGAAGGCCGGAGGTGGCGCTGCAGTTCTGGCGGGGAGCTGCTCGGAGGCGACGCGGCGCCAGGTCGAGATCATGCGGAGAGAGCATCCCGCCTACAAGCTCGATCCGGCAAAACTTGCGCAAGATTTCGATGCGGCGGTGGCCGAGGCCGTCGCCTGGGCGCGCCAACAGACCGGCCCATTTCTCATTTTCTCGAGCGATGAGCCGGCGCAGGTCGCGGATGTGCAGGCGAGACTCGGGCGCGATCGGGCAGGGGGCCTGGTGGAGGCAGCCTTCGCGGCGATTGCGCCGGCACTGGTCGCCAATGGCGTGCGGCGGATCGTGGTGGCGGGCGGCGAGACCTCGGGTGCCGTGGTCAAGGCGCTTGGCGTCAAGCAACTCGCCATCGGACCGGTGATCGAGCCGGGGGTTCCGGCGACATTCTCGCTGGGCGAGTCGGGGCTTGCTTTGGCGCTCAAATCCGGCAATTTCGGTGGCGAGGCGTTCTTTTTGACCGCCATGGCGCGGCTGCATTGACGGCCCGCTCAACATTAGGACCTCCACATGCCGCTCGACCTTGCCGAATTCTTGACGTCCGCTGCCTCATTGCCCACCGATGCTGCACACGCCGTGCTGGCCGGGCGCGTCTGGCGGCCCGACGCGGACGGGCCTTCCGTGGTGGCGATACGTCCCGACGGCGTGTTCGACGTCAGTGCAAGCTTTCCGACCATGCGCGATCTGTGCGAGCAGCCCGCGCCGGCTTCGGCGCTCAAGGTGGCTAAGGGCGAGCGCATCGGCAGTGTTGATGAAATCCTCGCCAATACCAACCCGGACAAGCGCAATGCGGCCAAGCCATGGTTCCTGGCGCCGATCGATCTCCAGGCGGTCAAGGCGGCAGGCGTGACCTTTGCCGTCTCGATGCTGGAGCGGGTGATCGAAGAGCGGGCGCGCGGCGATCTGTCGGCTGCGGCCGCCATTCGCGAACAAGTCAAAACGCTCGTCGGTGACGACCTGCAGCGGCTGAAACCCGGCTCGGAAGCCGCGATGAAACTCAAGCAGGTGCTGATCCAGCAGGGTGCCTGGAGCCAGTATCTCGAAGTCGGCATCGGGCCTGACGCCGAGGTCTTCACCAAGGCGCAAGTGATGTCGTCTGTCGGCACTGGCATGGATGGCGGCGTTCATCAGATGTCGAGCTGGAACAATCCCGAGCCCGAGGTGGTGGTCGTCGTCAATTCGCGCGGCGAGATCGTCGGCGCGACGCCCGGCAATGATATCAATCTGCGTGACGTCGAGGCGCCTTCGGCCTGCTGCTCTCCAAGGCCAAGGACAACAACGCCTCGAGTGCCCTCGGTCCGTTCGTGCGATTCTTCGACGACAGCTTCTCCCTCGATACGATCCGCAACGCGGTCGTCACGCTGACGGTGACGGGTGAAGACGGCTACACGCTCACGGGAGGATCCTCGATTGCCAAGATCAGCCGCGATCCGACCGATATCGTCAAGCAGACGATCGGCCGGCATCATCAGTACCCGGATGGTTTCGTGCTTTTCCTCGGCACGATGTTTGCGCCGGTCGAGGACCGCGATGTCAAAGGGCAGGGCTTCACCCACAAGCAGGGCGATATCGTCACTGTCGCGACGCCGTCGCTCGGCCGGCTCGTCAATCGCATGCGTTTCAGCCATGAATGCCCGGCCTGGACCTATGGCGCGAGCCATCTCATGCGCAACCTTTCACGCCGCGGCCTGTTGAGCTGATCGGTGGCGCAATCCTATCTGATCGGTGTCGATACCGGCGGCACCTATACCGATGCGGCGGTCATCGAGGCGGCCGGGCACAAGGTCATCGCCTCCGCCAAGGCGCTCACCACCAAGGGCGACCTCGCGATCGGCGTCAGCGAGGCGATCACCAAGGCGATTGCCGCCTTGCCGCGTGGATTGGCGCCGGGCGACATTT
This sequence comes from Hyphomicrobiales bacterium, assembly GCA_046349315.1. GTDB lineage: Bacteria > Pseudomonadota > Alphaproteobacteria > Rhizobiales > Aestuariivirgaceae > JAEUMG01. The sequence goes on from JAXMCQ010000006.1 coordinate 2,185, forward strand.
CGCTCGTGTCGGTTTCGACGACGCTCGCCACCAATGCCGTCGTCGAAGGCCATGGCAGTCCGGTCGGCGTCATCCTCATCGGCTTCGATCAACAGATGGCCGAGCGTACCGGCATCGCCAAGGCCTTTCCGGGAATGCCGGTTGCCTTGATCGACGGCGGCCATGATCACAATGGCGATGAGCGCGCCAAGCTCGACCAGGCGCGATTGGCAGATATTATCCGTGAGTTCGATCCAAAGGTCGATGCCTTCGCGGTCGCTGCTTCTTTCGCCGTTCGCAATCCCGCGCATGAAGTTCTTGCTCGCGAAATCATCACCGCGAAGACCGGAAAGCCGGTCACCATCTCCAGCGAACTCTCATCGGCGCTCGATGCGCCGCGCCGGGCTCTGACGGCGGCGCTTAATGCGCGATTGATCTCGCGCATTTCGCGGCTCATCGAAGCCGTCGGCCGCGCCATGAAGCAACTCGGCATCGCCTGCCCTTTGATGATCGTCAAGGGCGACGGCACATTGGCACTTGCGGAAACCGTAGCCTTGCGTCCGATCGAGACGGTCATGTCGGGACCCGCCGCAAGCCTCGTCGGTGCGCGCTGGCTCTCCGGCCTCGACAGTTTCATCATGTCGGACATGGGTGGGACGACGACGGATCTCGGGATCGTCGTCGATGGAAGATTGCAGATCGCCGATGAGGGGGCGGAGATCGGCGGCTGGCGGACGATGGTCAAGGCCGCGGATGTACGCACCGTTGGGCTCGGAGGCGACAGCGAAGTCCATATCGGCATGAATGGTGCGATTACCGTCGGGCCGGGGCGGATCGTGCCCTTGTCGCTGCTCGGCAGCCGGTTTCCGGAGATGCTCGATCTGCTTGGCGCCGATTTGGCCGACAATGAAGGCGGCTCGCTGCATGGCAAATTCGTTTTGCGGCCGTTCGGTTCGGGTACGCGCGAAGACTCAGCCGAGCTCTCCGCGCGCGAGCGCGAAATCATGGAAGTGGTTGGCGATCGCCCGATTGCCATTCGCAAGGTCGCGCTCTCATCAGGCGCGCAGCGAAGCCTCAACGGCTTGCGGCGGAAGGGGCTGGTGCAGCTCTGCGGCTTCACGCCCTCCGATGCGGCGCATGTTCTGGGGCTCCAGGATAATTGGTCGGCCGAGGCGGCGCTTCTTGGCGCCCAGCTCTGCGCGCGGTTCCGGGACATGAAAGCGCCGAGCATCGAGCGGGGGCGGGCCTTCGCGCAGGATATCTGGAACGAAACGGTCCGCCTGTCGGCGCGCGCTGTCGTCGAGAGTGCTCTTGGGAGTGTTTGTACATAAGAATTTGCTGTTGCTGTGGGGAACTGGTGGTTTGATTTGTGTGATCAGAGTCACGGATTCTTCTGTCGTGGTGGGTGTCTGTCAAGATCTGGTTATAAGAGGTTTGTGCGTGCTCACGTGAAGTGGGTTTTCTGGAATTTTTGTACAGTGAGACAGAACATGCTAATTGCAGCAAGGTATGAACTGTTCGATTTATATGATTATATCATATCTGGGGGTGCATGGGTTCAATGGCAATGAGTAGGTTGACAGGGGAAGGTGAGGTTACATGGTAACTGGATTGTTGAAGATATTGCATGAACAGCAAGTCAGGTGATGGGTGCCATTGCCCACTGAGTCCGGGTCATGCCAGGCATTCTCTCTCGATGCTGCTGATGATAATCACTTGAGGGAGCCGCTTACTGCTTAGCTGGCCGCCGGGCGGGCAGACTGTTATCTGAATTGCTCACACAGACTGCCTTTCTCTCTGCACAGGGAGGACGCCCCGGAGCCCCTTTCCCTGCCTGCCGGGTGGGAGGAGGGAGGCAGCGCAGAGAGGCAGAACCACCACCACTGTCAGTCCGGCAGGCTGACCCATTCTGGCTATGAGATTTCTCCCTGCAGTGGGAGAAGGGAAATGGCAGGGGCGAAAATAGTGTTTTACACAGGTGCCCTGCTTTGAATGGCTGATACGAACTGGAATTGGCTGGCCTGAGCAAGCGCGTGCCACTGGCTGGCCGTGGTGTTGGCGCTGTTCAGATCGGGCTCTCGGAAGGGTTTGATCGAGGAGGACATTGAAGCCGCTGCACCGTTCCGTGCTCCAGATCTTGCGTCGGCGGAATCAGCGGTGAGAAGGCTCATCGCTGCCGCGGCGCGTGATATCGTGCTCGAAACATGCTTCCGGCGTCCGGCTTCAGGAGGCCCAAGACTCTCGTGAAAATAAGGCCGAAGCCAAGCCTGAGCGCAAACGCCGGCCCTTGTTCAACCTCTTCGACGCGCTCAGGCGCCAGGCCCGTCGTTTCAAGAAGAAGCCCCGTGGCCCTGGAGCCGCGCATCCGCGTTCTCGGTGATCCTCTCTCTCCTTGGGATCGGCTGATGCCGACCTCATCCGCCACAAGCCCCGTCGCCGCCGGCGCCTGTTGTCGAAGAGAAGGTCGATGACGGCATGGTCAATGCCAGGCACCTGGTCCGCCGCCTCCTCGCCGTCCTGGACGCGGTTCAGGACATCCCGCGCCACGCCATGCGGCTTGCCCGCTGGGACGCCAAACCCTTCGACGAGCGCCGTCCTGAGCGCTCCGGCCCGTTGCGCTCCGGGCGCCCACCGGGATACCGCCAGCGGAACATCCACGAGGTCGACCAGATCCTCAAGGACTGCGACTGGCTCGCGCGCCTCGGAAACCCGCCGCGCGACGACACGTCGTAGGGTGTTTTCCTCCGCATACTGACTTGTTTCCCTGCACCCCTCATCCTTCGAGGCACGCCTTCGCGCGCACCTCAGGACGAGGGGTATTCTTGTGCGCGTCCTCAACCTCCCTTGTGGGGAGGTCGAAATTTGCGGGAGCAAATTTCGGGTGGGCTTTGGCCGTTCAGCGCGACCCCCACCCTTGATCCCTCCCCACAAGGGGGAGGGAAAACTCAACGTCCGCCCCCTCTTCCGTCACCCCAGCGAAGGCTGGGGTCCCCTGAATCATCTCCGCTAGCGGCACCGCGTCAGGGGATGCCAGCTTTCGCTGGCATGACGGTTTGTGTACAGATTAAATCTCCATCGGCGGGGTTGTCCCTGCCCCACAAAGGGGAGAGGGAAAACCAAAGCGTTCGCACCAACCTCTCCAACCTTCGTTGGCATGACGGTTTGTGTACAGATTAAATCTCCATCGGCGGGCTTGTCCCTCTCCCGCAAGGGGGGAGGGGAATAGCCGGCGAGAATACTTACGGTGTTGCCAAGCCGACCTGAAGCGATTTTACTCCAGCCGGAAACTTCGGCGCGCCTCCGGCGTTATCGCCATCTGGAGGTGGCCATGGAAAAGCAGCAAGTTCTTTCCACGACGGAAGCCCGGCAGGGCAAGCCTGTTGGCGCGATGCGCTGGGTTCTTGGTTTTGGAATGGCGGGCGCGGTCGTCGGCTTGATTAGCGTCGGTCTGCTGACGGGCTTCTTCGGCTAGCGAACCTAGTCGAGGGTGCGCCGGAAGCGGAGCAGAGCGAGCAAGCCAAAGGCCACCACGAAGAGCCCGAGGGAGAACATCTCCGGCGCCACCGCCGGAAGTGTTGCGCCTTTGAGCATGATGGCGCGGATGATTCTCAGGAAATGGGTGAGGGGCAGAAACTCGCCGAAGGTCTGGGCCCATTGCGGCATGCCGCGATAGGGGAACATGAAGCCCGACAGCAAGATCGAAGGCAGGAAGAAGAAGAAGGTCAATTGCATCGCCTGCATCTGGCTTCTTGCCATGGTGGAAAATGAGTAGCCGAGCAGGACCAGCGCCGTGATGTAGATCATGATAGCGCCGATGAGGAGCGACAAGGATCCTTCGAAGGGCACCGCGAAGAGGAGTTTCGAAAAAATCAAAACCACCGCCACCTGAACGGCGCCGACGCCGATGAAGGGAAACACCTTGCCGATCATGATTTCGAGCGGCGTTACCGGCATGGCGAGCAGGTTTTCCATGGTGCCGCGCTCGATTTCGCGGGTGAGCGCCATGGCCGTCATCATCACCATGGTCATCTGCAGAATCACGCCGAGAAGGCCGGGGACGATATTGTATTGGGTGATGCCTTCCGGATTGTAGAGACGATGCACGACGATTTCGAGATTGCTGAAATCGGTTGCATGTTTTTCAGCCATCGCGCCCATTTCTCGCACCAATGCGCGGCGTGCAATTTCGCCGAGCGAGCCGATGGCATTCGAAGCCGCGGCCGGATCGGTTGCATCAGCCTCGACAAGGATGACGGGATGCTCGCCACGCATCACGCGCTCCTCGAAGTCGCCGGGGATTGTGACGACAAAGGCGACATCTCCGCTTTCGAGCAACTGGTCGGCGCGCTCGGCACTCTGGGCAATGTCGACGAAGCGGTAGTAATCGGTGTTGGTGAGCGCCGATACGACGGCACTCGTAAAGCGGCCGCGATCGAGCGCGACCAGCGCGGAGGGCAATCCCTTGGGATCGGTGTTGATCGCAAAGCCAAACAGCAGGAGCTGGATCAAGGGAACGCCCAGCATCATCGCAAAGGTCAAGCGATCGCGGCGCATCTGGATCAGTTCCTTGGCAAGGATCGCCCCGATGCGCGAAAGTGAAAAGCTCCAGCCCTTCATTGCATGTTGTCCTGCGAGCTCGACATAAGCTGGATGAAGACATCTTCGAGGTTGGTTGCGCCACGCTCGACCGAGACGCCTGGTCTCGCCGAATAGGGCTCGAGCGTCTTGGCAAGCAGCTCCGGGTCCCGTCCCACGACATGAAGCGTCGCGCCAAAGGGCGCGATCTGCTCCACCCCCGGGGCGTTCTCCAATTCTTCTGCGAGGTTCGAGAGGTTCGGTCCGCGAATCACGAAGGTGTTGAGTTCGGCATCGCGAATGACCCCCTCGACGGTTCCGGTCGCGATGAGCTTGCCATAGGAGATATAGGCGATGCGATGGCAGCGCTCGGCTTCATCCATGTAGTGGGTGGAGACGAGGACGGTGAGACCTTTTGCCGACAGGCGATGGATCTCGTCCCAGAATTCGCGGCGGGCCTTGGGATCGACGCCTGCCGTAGGCTCGTCGAGAAGCAGGAGCCTGGGCTTGTGCATGATGCAGGCGGCGAGTGCCAGGCGCTGCTTCCAGCCGCCTGACAGCGTGCCGGCCAATTGATTGCGGCGGCTTGTGAGCCCCAAATCTTCGAGCGTTTCGTCGACATACTGCGCGCGCGGCTTCAGGCGATAGAGCCTCGCGACGAAGTCGAGATTCTCGGCAATGCTGAGATCGTCGTAAAAGGAGAAGCGTTGCGTCATGTAGCCGACTTCGCGCTTGATCAACCGGCTGTCGGTAATCACATCGAGGCCAAGCACGGTGCCGGAGCCGGCATCGGGGGTGAGAAGGCCGCAGAGCATGCGGATGAATGTGGTCTTCCCCGAGCCGTTGGGTCCCAGGAATCCAACGATCTGACCCTGCTCGACGGTGAGCGACACATGATCGACGACGGTGCGCGTGCCGAAGCGCTTGGTCAGGTCGTGGACGTCAATGGCGTTCAAGGCTTCTGCTCGTCCGCCAATCGCACATCGACAATTTGGCCGGGCTGCAGGGCGAGCTGATCAGCCTCAGGGCGCGCCTCGACGAGGTAAACGAGCTTCTGCCGGCTATCGACCGAGTAGATCACCGGCGGGGTGAATTCGGGTTCATCCGCCACGTAGGTCACCGTGGCGCTCAATCCGTCAGGGCAGCCGTCGCATTGCAAGAGCACGCGGGCGCCCGGGCTGAGCTGATGGCGGACCGCCTCGGGAGCGTAGAAGCGAAGCTTGATGGCGCCATCGGGCAGAAAGGAGATCACCGGCGCCGACGGGCTTGCTGTCTCGCCCTGGCGCTTCAGGACATCGAAGATGCGCCCATTCGAGCGCGCCACGATGCGGCGCTCATCGAGTTTCCAACGGGCGATATTGAGGGCGGAGGCGGCTTCAGCAACCTGCTGTTCCATCGCCTTGATCTCCTCGGGCCGGGCCGGGAGCTTGGCAACCGCGAGATTGGCCTCGACCTCGGAGATGCGGGCGGACGCGACATCGTAAGCGGCTTGCGCCTGGTCGAGCTCAGCCTGCGAGCTCACGCCTTTCTTGAACAGTTCCTGGCGCCGGTGCAGCGCCAACTCGGACTGTTTCGCTTCGGCCTGCGCAGAAACAAGGGTCGCCTCGATGACGGCGATCTCCTCGGCGCGGCGGCCGATCCGCAGATCGGCAAGTCGCGCTTCGAGCCGGGCGAGGCTCGCCTCTGCCTGGCGCACGCCCAGCAAGGCATCCTGCTCCTCAAGCTGTGCGAGGAGGGTTCCTGCGATCACGCGATCGCCGCGACGGGCGTGGATCGAGGCGACGCGTGCCACATCGACCGGCGCCAGATTGGTGTATTCGCCCTCGATATAGCCGGCGAGCGGGGTGAGCTGAGGCGGCTCGCAGCCGGGCAGCAATCCAACAAGAAAACCGATCGAGCACCAGAAACTCATCGCCGTTTTTCCCGATTTTCCTGCGCCAAGAGCGCATCGATATTGTGATCAGCATTATCCATGATCAGGGCGAATTCGCGCGGGCCTAAATCGTCCCAGCCCATGCGACGCAACGCGCCGGCACGCGCCATGCGGAATACCAAAACCTGGCTGAGGAGGGCGAAGACGCGCAGTTTTGTCTGCTCGGATGCGGCGGGCTTGCCGGTCGCTGCAGCCCACAGCTCGCACAAGCTGCGGTGCATCGGCTCCATGACATTCGAGTAAAGGATGTCGAGGGCAGGGCTCGGGTCCATGTGCTCGCGCAGGATGAAGCGCGCAAAGGGCGCGATTTCCGGCGTCGCGAGCATGAATTTTGCAAGCCGGTGAAGCACGTCCTTGAGCGCCTGGCCGGGATCCGGCGAGGGGCTTTCCGCCGGCGCCAGCAGCGCAATGCCGGCTTTGAGCTGCCCGGCAATGTGTTCAGCGCAGGCGAGGTAAAGCTGCTGCTTGCCGCCGAAATGATAGGCGATTGCGGCAATGTTTACGTCTGCTTCCTTGGCGATCTCACGGGTCGAAACCCCGTCAAGGCCGCGCCGCCCGAAAAGGTCGATGGCCACAGCCAGAAGCCGGTCGCGCGATGTCTCGCTCGGTTTCACGCCCATGCCTCGCGTCATATCGATCAATCGATTGATTTACAAGCAATTAGGGGATTTAGGCCGGTTTTAACCTTCCGGTCATATTCATGATTGGCGGGTTGAGGAGCGTAACGATGGCCGAGCCAGTGCGCGCGGGCGATCGCGGACAGAAATTGCCGGGCTGGGAGGAGAATGGGCCGGCCCCGGCATCCTGGCGCATTTCCAGTGACGAGGTGATCATCGAGCGCGCCGCGGCCTTCTTCCCCGATCAGCGCGGCGGCCTCTACGAACAATTGCTCTCGAGCATGCCGGTCATGATCCAGACGCTCGATGCGACCGGCCGCATCAGTGCCGTCAATCAGCGCTGGTGCCAGGCGATGGGATATTCGCAAGCGGAAGCCGCCGGCATGCATTTCAACGACCTGCTGACGCCGCCATCGCGCGCCAAGCTCGTACAGCGCATCTATCCGCATTATTTCCAGACCGATCATTGCCGCGACGAGGCGCTAACCCTCAAGAGGAAGGATGGTGGCTCTCTCGACATCCTGCTCTCCATGACTGCCTATCGGGGTGCCAAGGGGCGGATTGAGCGCTCGATTTGCATCCTTGAGGAGGAGGGGAGAGCACCCCGCGCGACTCCACCGGACGATGGCGAACGACGTTATCGGAGCGCCTTTGAAACTGCCGGACACGGCATGGCACTGCTGTCGCCCAATGGTGACGTGATTGCCATCAACCATGCGCTGCGCGATCTGCTCGGCATTGCCGACGCCGCGGCACAGACCGGGCCTTTCGACGAATTGCTGCGCGGCGATGACCGCCAGCGCTTCCTCGCCTCAATGGCACGTCTCCTCTCGGGCGAGATCCCGATGCTGAAGGAAGAGCTGCGCTTCATGACGCGGGCGGGCAGCGTGGCGTTTGGCGCCACCAGCGTCTCGATCGTTCGCGCTGCCACTGGCGAAATCGATCATTTCATGGTCCAGGTCATCGACCTGTCAGGGCGCAAGCTTGCCGAGCAGCAGCTTCAGCAAGCCCAGCGCATGGAGGCGATCGGCCAGCTCACCGGCGGCCTCGCGCATGATTTCAACAATCTGCTGACGGTCATCATCGGCAATCTGCAGCTGGTCGACATGGCGCTGAAGGACCATCCAAAAGCCCACAAGCGCGCGCTGGAGGCAATCGAGGCAGCGCATAAGGGATCAGGCCTGACGAAACAGCTATTGGCTTTCGCGCGTCGTCAGGCGCTCGAACCGCAGGAAGTCAATGTCAACGACCTGGTGCGGGCCATGGCGCCCCTCGTGCTGCGTACCATCGGGGAGACCGTCCAGCTCAAGGTCGTCTTGATGCCGGGCCAGCCGAAGACAGTGATCGATCCTTCACAGCTTGAATCGGCGATCCTCAATTTGGCGATCAATGCCCGGGATGCCATGAGTGCCGAAGGTTTGCTGACCATCGAGACCCATCCCGTCTATCTCGATGCCGAGTATGCAAAAGGCAACCCGGACGTAACCGCAGGGCACTATGTCATGGTCGCGGTCACGGATACCGGCAAGGGCATCGCACCCGAACTCCTGGAAAAAGTCTTCCAGCCCTTCTTCACGACCAAGCCGACGGGTCGCGGCTCCGGTCTCGGCCTCTCGCAGGTCTATGGCTTCATCAAGCAGTCGGGAGGCCATATCCAAGTCTACAGCGAGATCGGGCACGGGACCTCGATCAAGATGTATTTGCCGCGCACGTTGGCGCCAGGAGAGGAAGCCGGCGAGGTGCCTCAAGATGCGCCGGAAGTTGCGCCTGCTGTCGTGACTGCACCGCAACCAGATCCGCCGCCGCGGCGCACAAAGATATTGGTCGTCGAAGATCAAGAAGCGGTTCGGCAAGTGGCCTGCAATTTCATCGGCGATTTTGGCTATGACGTGGTCGAGGCCGAGAACGGCGCGGACGCGCTCGGCAAATTGCGCGAACATCCCGATATTGATCTCATGTTCAGCGACGTCGTCATGCCAGGCGGGATGAACGGTTTTGAGCTGGCGAAAGCCGCCTATTCGATAAGGCCCGATCTCAAGGTCGTACACACCTCGGGTTATCCGCGCGGCGCCATGGTCCATCAAGAGGAGTCACGGTTCCGGGAAGGGTTCATCATCATGAAGCCTTATCGGCGCGAAGACTTGCACAACATTCTCAAAGAGGCGCTTGAGCATCAGTGAGGGTCCCGCCGCTGTTCAACGTCCGTCACAATAGCTGGTAATAGTTCAGCCGCGACCTAAACCGCGCGTCGAACCCCCTAGATTTTATGACCAAGCGTCAATAGACTTTCCCATCATGCGCATCGTCCGGTGGAGCAGGCTTCCAACCCAGACCCGCTTTGCGGTGTTCTTCGTAACCGGCGTTTTCATCATCCTCTTTGCAGCGATCATCGCGCTCACGAGCTGACCTCACGATCTTCAGCACGGCACATTTCGACACCTTGTTATTTCCGTGTGCCCTACGCAGAATGCCCTCCGAGTCGAGGAGAACTCGCGATGACAGGGACGGCGCGCAACTTCTTCATCCTCGCTATTGCCTATGGCATCCTCGGCATGTTGCTTGGACTGCATATGGCGATGAGCCAGGATCACACGCAGATGCCGACGCATGCGCACGTCATGGTGCTGGGCTGGCTCATGTCGGCGATTTTCGCCTTCTTCTATCATCTCTTTCCCGAGACCGGGCGGACACTGCTTGCCAAGATCCATTTCGCGCTGACGGCTGCCGCTGGCGTGATCCTTCTCGTCACTCTTTATATGTTCATGGCCGGAAACACTGCGATCGAGCCTGTGCTCGGCTTGGCGTCGATCGCGTTCTTCCTCGGCATGCTGCTTTTCGCGTGGGTCGCGAAACCGGTCCTCTTTCCGCGCAACTAGAAACAAAAAAGTCGGTTACGGAAAAACCGTATGGGAGGCCTGATGTTTGTTCGTTCGCTCGGTTTAGCCGCGGGTTTGCTGGTTCTCGCCATGCCCGCGAATGCGCAAGTTCGCGTTGAGGGCACTTTTTCTGCAACGAAAGCGTGCCCAGCCTATCAGTCAATCAGCAAACAGACGAATCCCGGCAACGTAACCGTCGCGCCGGGTAATAATTATACGCTGATCGGCAAGAACAAGGATAAGGCGACGCACTATCTCATCGAAATCAATGGAGCGGAGCCTGCGCAAAGATGGGTTGCTGTGGGGTGTGGCACGCTTGCCGATGCTGCGGCAGATCAGCCGGCTCCCGAGCAGACTGAAGAGACACAGACAACTCAATCTGCTGCACGCTTCGTGCTGGCGATAGGCTGGCAGCCGGCGTTCTGCGAGACGCGGCCATCGAAACCCGAATGCGAGAGCCAGACCGATGATCGGTTCGACGCGACGCATTTCACCCTCCACGGGCTTTGGCCGCAACCGCGGCGGCAAGCCTATTGCAACGTCGACCAGGCCACCGTTTCAGAAGACGAAGCCGGTTACTGGTCGCGCCTGCCGGAGCCTGCGATGTCGGCGGCCACCCGCGCCAAGCTCGATATCGTGATGCCCGGAACGCAGTCAAAGCTGCATCGTCACGAGTGGATCAAGCACGGCACCTGCTATCCCAATGCGGATGCCGATGAATATTTCTCGGACGCCATGCTGCTGCTGGCCGCCATCAACAATTCGCCCGTGCAAAGGCTGCTGGTTTCGCGCGAAGGAAAACGCGTTTCGACCGCGGAAATTCGCGGCGCATTCGATCAGGCTTTCGGGCAGGGGGCGGGCCTTCGCGTGCGGGTCGCCTGTGTCGATGACGGCGGCCGGCGGCTGATCAGCGAGGTCACCATCGGCATCGTGGGAACGATCGACCCGAATGCCAATGTCGCTACGCTGATCCTCGGTTCCGGGCCGACGGATGCCGGATGCCCGGGCGGCATTGTTGATCCGGTGGGGTTGCAGTGACGCGCCGCCGCCGCTAGAACCCCGCCGACATTCCCGAAATAGAAGTCAAGAGCGCGAAGGACACGCGATGGCGCGGCAGTTCATTTATCACATGCATGGTCTCTCGAAGGCCTATGCGGGCGGCAAGAAGGTTCTCGAGAACGTCCATCTCTCATTCTATCCCGATGCCAAGATCGGCGTCCTTGGCCCCAACGGGTCGGGCAAATCGACGTTGCTGCGCATCATGGCCGGCATCGACAAGGAGTTTAACGGCGAAGCCTGGCTCGCGGAGGGTGCCACCTGCGGATACCTGCAGCAGGAGCCCGAACTCGACCCGGCGCTCGATGTCATGGGCAATGTCATGGAAGGCGTCGCTGCGAAAAAGGCGATCCTCGATGAATATAACGCGCTGATGGCCGATTACAGCGAAGAGAATGCCGAAAAGGCAGCCGCGCTTCAGGACCAGATCGATGCGCAAAATCTCTGGGATCTCGAATCCCAGGTGGAGCAGGCGATGGACGCGCTGCGCTGTCCGCCGGGCGATGCCTCGATCGATCATCTCTCGGGCGGCGAGAAGCGCCGCGTCGCGCTGACGCAATTGCTGCTGCGCAAGCCCGACCTGTTGCTTCTCGACGAGCCGACCAACCATCTCGATGCCGAAAGCGTCAACTGGCTCGAACATCATTTGCGCGACTATCCCGGCGCCATCCTGATCGTCACGCATGACCGTTACTTCCTCGATAATGTCACGGGCTGGATTCTCGAGCTCGATCGCGGCCGCGGCGTTCCCTATGAGGGCAATTACTCGGCCTATCTCGGCCAGAAGGCCAAGCGCTTCGCACAGGAAGCGCGCGAGGATGCAGCGCGGCAGAAAGTCCTGGAGCGCGAGCAGTCCTGGATCGCCGCTTCGCCCAAGGCGCGACAGGCGAAGTCCAAAGCGCGCCTCAAGGCCTATGACGAACTTCTCAAGATCAACGAGGAGCGCGTCAAGTCGACGAGCGCGCAGATCATCATTCCGCCCGGCGAGCGCCTGGGCGCGACGGTGATCGACGTGGAAGGCCTGTCGAAAGCCTATGGCGACAAGCTTCTCATCGATGATCTCTCCTTCAAACTACCGCCCGGCGGCATTGTCGGCATTATCGGGCCGAACGGCGCCGGCAAGACTACGCTGTTCCGTATGCTTACGGGTCAGGAGAAGCCCGATGCAGGGGCGGTCCGCATCGGCGAGAGCGTGCATCTCGGCTATGTCGATCAGAGCCGCGACTCGCTCGATCCCGACAAGACTGTCTGGCAGGAAATTTCCGGCGGCAATGACGTGCTCTATCTCGGCAAGCGCGAACTCAATTCGCGCGCCTATACGGGAGCCTTCAATTTCAAGGGCGGCGATCAGCAGCAAAAGGTCGGCACCTTGTCGGGCGGGCAACGCAATCGCGTTCACCTCGCCAAGATGCTGAAATCCGGTGCCAATGTGCTGCTGCTCGACGAGCCGACCAATGATCTCGACACCGAAACATTGGCGGCGCTCGAAGAGGCGCTCGAAGATTTCGCCGGCTGCGCGGTGATCATAAGCCACGACCGCATGTTCCTTGACCGATTGGCGACGCACATTCTCGCCTTCGAGGGCGACAGCCATGTCGAATGGTTCGAGGGCAACTTCCAGGATTATGAGGAAGACAAGAAGCGCCGGCTCGGCGAGGATTCTGTGATGCCGAAGCGGATCAAGTATAAGCAGTTCGCGCGCTGAGTGATGCATGTCCGACTGGAGTGCCAAGCAATATCTGAAATTCGCCGATGAGCGGACGCGAGCCGCGCGCGATCTCCTGGCGCAGGTGCGACTCGATGAACCACGGCTCATCTACGATCTCGGCTGCGGACCGGGGAATTCCACGGCGCTCCTCGCCGCAGCCTATCCCAAAGCCGAAATCATCGGTGTCGATAATTCGCCCGACATGCTCGCAACAGCGCGTGCGACGCTACCGGACCGGCAGTTCATCGAAGGCGATCTTTCAATATGGCGAACCGACCGGCGCGCCGATCTCGTCTTCGCCAATGCTGTCTTCCAATGGGTGCCCGGACATGCCGGGGTATTGCGCGAATTCGTCGAGGATCTGAAAGAGGGCGGCGTGCTCGCCGTCCAGATGCCGCACAATCTGATGGAGCCTTCGCATGTGCTTATGCGCGAGACTGCCGAGGAGGGGCCGTGGCGCGCGAAGCCTATCGACGCCGCGCAAGCGCGGGACATTCTTCCGCCGGCAAGAACGTATTACGATGCCCTAAAGCCCGTGGCGAAACGCGTCGATATCTGGGAGACGGCCTATTACCACCCGCTCGATGGTGCCCCCGCGATCATGGAGTGGCTCAAGGGCACCGGGCTCAGGCCGTTCCTCGACCCTCTGGATGCAAGCGAGAAGGCCGCGTTTCTGGCGCTCTACGAGAAGAAGATCGAGGCCGCTTATCCGAGGGCAGGGGACGGCAAGTCGCTCCTACGCTTCCCGCGCATCTTCATCGTCGCACAGCGATAGACCCAAAGACCCACCTCACCCTGAGGTGCATCGCGCAGCGATGCCTCGAAGGGTGCATGGCACCGAAGACTCATGGTTCGAGGCCCCCTTCGCGGGCCTCATAGGCTAGTCGATCATATCGAAGATCGCCTGGATATTGCCGCCGCCATTCCTGATGATGCGCACGAATTTGTTGCGCATCTGGACGGCGAGCCAGATGCCACCCGAGCCGACATCGCGGATCTTGCCGCCCGATACCCGCCAGCTGATCTCGCGTTCGCCATTGCTGGTCTTGATGATGTCGCCCGCGCAGGAGACGACCTGGAGGTTGGTCTGCACGATGCGATGGGCATTCTTCTTCATGAAGCGGCCCATATAGGCGCGAGTCTGGCTGAGATAAGCGGCGCGCCGCGAATCGGGAAGGTTCTTGCGGTAGGGGCCAAGCGCATAGAGCGCCAGCGCATTGACATCGGCATAGCGGCTGATAGCGGCCGAAAAGGCTGCGGCACTGTTGGCGCGCTTGGCCGAAGCAAAGGATGCAGCCGCCGATCGGACGAGATTCTCACCTGGGCATGATGCCGCCTGCGCGCCGACGATGAGGCCGCTTGCGGCGAAAATCCAGATGATGGCGGAAAGTATCAGTCGAGAAAGCTGTGGGCCGCGGGTTGCTGCGGTCATGGGCGATCCTGATTGGTATTGCTCACACGGGAATCGGGCAAGCCGTCGCGGATTATATTAATCCCGATCCGGCTTTTTAGAACCTTTGATTTTGGCGGTTCTAAGATGAAGGTCGCGACGCGGGCCTTCGACGTCGCCTTGCTCGGCAAGATCGAAGGTGCGCTTGCGCAGTTCCTGCACCAATGCGGCGCGATCCTCGAGATAGGCGATCTCATCGAACGGAATTGGGCGACCAACCCGGACCCTCAGCGATGAGCCGATGCGCCGCGCGGTCTCACGAAAGACCAGGGACAGGCGCAAGGTGAGGCTCAAATGGCTGGCAAGCTGGAAAAGCCGGCTGTTCTGCCCGACGAAATAGACAGGAACGACGGTCGCCCGCGATGGCCGGATCAGTTTTGCTGTGAACGGGGCCCAAGGGAGGTCGACGGCCGGGCCCTTCAAGGGCCGCTCGGTGGTCGAAACGCCGCCGCCCGGAAAGATGCCAATGGCATGGCCCTGCTGCAGCCAGGACTGGGCCGCCAATCTCGACTTCACATTGGTCTCGCGGGCCTCGCGCGTCTCGGCGAAATCGACGGGCAACAGGTTCTCCCGCGCATCGGGTGCCTGGCACAAAACCGAATTGGCAAGGACCTTGGTGTCGGGCCTCACCTTGAGCGCAAGCCAGGTGAGGATGATGCCGTCGAGCACGCCATAGGGGTGGTTCGAAATGAAAACGACGGGTCCGGTCTTTGGCGTTAGTGCCAGGGCGGTGGAATCGAATTGAACATCGACGCGCAGCAATCGCACGGCGGCATCGAAAAAGTTCTCGCCGCCTTTCACGCTCTCCTGATGCTCTTCGTAGAGCTTTTTGAGCTTCCTCTGGCCGCCGATCTTCTCTATCGCCTGGATGACGGCACGCTGGATCAATGGCTGGTCGGCCGTCGAATAGCTGAAGCGAACGGATTTGCCCTTGCTCTTGGCCTGGTCGGCCGGGGGTCTTCTGGGCATTGCGGATCCACGAGGGAGAGGAATTCTCACCACTTGGCATTCCACTTATCAGGCCGCCGTGCAAGGGGATTCGCAGGAAGGAAAAGACTGGGCTAGGTTCGCCGCCCCAGGGAGGAACATGATGTACAAGCTTTATGCCCGCGCGGGGTCGGGTTCGTTTATCGTGGAGGCGATTCTGGCCGAGGCCGGCGTGGCGTGCGAAATCCACGATGTGGAACGCCTGCCGGGCCGCAAGTCGCCGGAATATCTCCACAAGCTCAATCCGCTCGGCCAGATACCGACATTGATCCTACCCAATGGCGAGGTGATGACGGAATCGGCGGCGATCGCCATCTATCTGTGCGATCTCTATCCAAAGACGGGGTTGGCGCCCGCGCTGGATTCGCCGCAGCGAGCGGCCTATCTCCGTTGGCTGCTGTTCATGGCCACCACGATCTATATGAGCGATCTGCGCGCCATCTATTGCGAGCGCTACACCGACGACCCCAATGGCGCGGAAGCGGTCAAAGCTTCGGCGCTCACCCAGCGAAACCGGCAGTGGGACATTCTCGAAACCGAGCTCGGCGACAAACCGTATCTCCTAGGCGATCGGCTGAGTGTCCTCGACATCTATGCGGTGATGCTCGCTGCCTGGAACAAGGATTCGAGGGAATTTCTCGCCAAGCGCCCCAAATTGCGTGGCCTCTATGAGCGCGTGCTGGCACGGCCCAAGCTCGCGCCGGTTTTCAAGCGCAATAACATGGACGCACTGACATAGCGGGTGATCTTATGCAGCGGCGGCCAGCCCCAAATCGAGTGTGCGGCAGATGGCGTAGACGAGATCGGCGCGGTTTAATGTGTAGAAGTGGAAACTATTGACGCCCTCGCGGCGCAGTTCCGTCACCTGGTTGGCGGCGACCACGGCGGCGACGAGATTGCGGGTCTCGGGCTCTTCATCGAGCCCCTCGAAGCGTGCAGCGACTGCCTTGGGGATCGTCGCTCCGCATTTGAACGCGAATTCCTTGACGCGGGCAAAATTGGTGACGGGAAGAATGCCCGGCACGAGTTCAATTTCGATGCCGCGTGCAAAGACACGGTCGCGAAAGCGCAGGAACGCCGCCGTGTTGAAGAAGAACTGCGAGATGGCGCGGCCGGCGCCATGCTCGGCCTTATCGGCCATGAAGGCGAGATCTTCTTCGATCGATACCGATTCGGGATGGCGCTCGGGATAGGCGGCAACGCTGATCTCGAAAGGCGCGATCTCGCGAATGCCGCGGACCAGATCGGCGGCATTGCGATAGCCGTCCGGGTGCGGCGTGAAGCGCTGGCCAAGACCGCCGGGCGGATCGCCGCGCAAGGCAACGATGTGACGGACTCCGGCCGCCCAGTAATCCTGCACCACGGCATCGACTTCGGCTCGGCTTGCATCCACGCAGGTTAGATGCGCGGCCGGCGCCAAGGTCGTGTCATCGCGGATACGGCGCACCGTATCGATGGTGCGCTCGCGCGTGGTGCCACCGGCTCCGTATGTGACCGAGACGAAGCGCGGTGCGACGGTCTCAAGCTTGCGGATCGTGCGCCAGAAGGCGTCACCCGAGTCGCCGGCTTTCGGCGGGAAGAATTCGAAGGAGACGGCAAGCGGCTCGCTTGATTTGGCCATCATCATTGGCTCCGCTCGGCGCTTTGTGGGGCCGATTGCGCCGCGATAACTCCAGGCGCGCGCGCCAGCCAGATCGAAACGGTGAGGCCTTCTTCGCCATCGCGCCAGGGCGGCGGCAGAACTTCCTGCGAAACAAGATCGAGCCCGGCGCGGCGTAGCCAGCCGATCATCTGTTCGCCGGCGATGCCGAGACGCCTGTGCGCCTGTTCCTCGCGAAGCTGCTCAAGTTCGTGGGGTGCGAAATCGACGATGAGAAGGCGGCCCCCGGGTTTGAGAACGCGCGCGGCTTCGGCAAGGGCGCGGGCCGGCTCGTCGAGATAGTGCAGGACCTGATGGATGGTCACTAAATCGGCGTAGCCGTTCGGAAAGGGGAGGGCGAAGATGTCGCCATGGCGTATTTGAAGATGGCGCAATCGCGCGTCTTCGATCGAGGCGCGGGCGATGGCGAGCATTTCCCGGCTCGCATCGACACCAATTCCCTGAGCCGACCGCGGCGCGAAGAGGCGCAAGATGCGGCCGGTCCCGGTTCCCAGATCGAGGTGGATGCCGAGCGGCCCCTTGCCCACCAGCCGCTGCACAGCATCCTCGACCGCTTCTTCGCGAACATGGAGGGAGCGCAGTGTCTCCCAATTGGCGGCATTAGCCCGGAAGAACGACGCCGCGCGCTCCGATCGCGCCTGTCGCACCTCCTCAAGTCGGGCGGCGTCGGCGGAAAGAGTCGAATCACCTGCCGGCAGGAGTTCGGCAATGGTCCGCGCCAAGGCGCCGCCGGCACCCTCATCGCGCAACCGGAAGAGAACCCAACTCCCTTCCTTGTGGCGCGAAAGCAACCCCGATTCGGTCATCAGTTTCAGATGGCGGCTGATGCGAGGCTGACTTTGGCCCAGGATCTGGGTCAATTCACTGACGTTGAATTCGCCATGCGAGAGCACGAAAACGATGCGCAAACGCGTCGTTTCAGCGATTCCACGAAGCCCGGCGAGAAGCTCGTCCATGCCCTTGATCACCCTACAACATTATGCTGATATAAACATATCTTTATGTCCCGGGCAAATATTTGCAGGTCTTAACCAAAAAAAAGTCCAAGTCAGTCAGCATTTCAGGGGGGAGCCGGGTGGCGGCGCGACAGACTGCGTGTCATACTGTAACTTAACCCTCCATACGGAGATTGAATGCCTCGCTTTGTCGGCAAATTCCGGTTTCGTGCGATGACGCGCCACTTGGCGCTCGGCGCCGCCGTGCTTGCCGTGGCGAGCGTCTTCGGTCCTGTCCAGGCCCAAACCCGTAGGGATGACCAGACTTTAGCCGAGATCCAGACCGTCAAAGCAGCGCGCGCCGCCAAGCGTGCGCTTGCGGCGGAAGCCGCTGCCGAGACGCCGATCATCATCACGCCGGCCAGCACGACGCCGGATGTCGAACCGATCGAGCCCGCGGCGCCTGAAGCCGCCGACGCGACGAAGCAGAAGAAGACGGAGGAAGCCGCAGCGTCCACCGATGAGGGCGTGGATGATTTTCCGGCCGCAGATCAAAACGAGCCGATCGACGACATTCAGGTGCCCGCCGATCTCACCGAAGAGGTCCCGGATCCGGTAGAGCCGGTCAATCGCTTCTTTTTCGAGCTTAACGAGGGTCTCGATTTCCTGATCGTCAGACCGGTGGCAACGGTCTATCGCGCGGTGCTTCCAAAGCCGATACGGATCGGCGTCGGCAATGCGCTGCGCAACGCCGCAACGCCTGTGATACTTGCCAACGACATTCTCCAGGGCGCGGACGGCAAGCGCGTCGAAGCGACAGTGGTTCGCTTCATGCTCAATTCGACGATCGGGGTTTGCGGGCTCATCGATGTGGGCAGCTATGTCGGCCTTGAGTTCCACCGCGAGGATTTCGGCCAGACACTCGCAACTTGGGGTGTGGATTCGGGTCCCTATATGGTTGCGCCGATCCTTGGGCCAGGCAATCCGCGTGATTTCGTCGGCGTGATCGTCGATACCGCGATCAATCCGCTGACCTGGGTACTGGTCGACGAGCCCTTGTGGGAAACGATGGCGCCAAGCGCCACGGAAATGGTTTCAACGCGTGAAGTTGCGCTCGACGATATCGACGCCTTGCGCAAAACTTCGCCAGATTTCTACGTCACGGTGCGCCAGCTTTATAGCGAGAAGCGTAAGACGGATATTGCCAATGGCGATGTCGGCCTCGATCCAATTCCGGGGACGACGAGCCTGCCGCCTACGCAAATGACACCGACCGTCAATCCTTTCTGATTGCGGCAAAGATCGAGGCTTTCAAACATGGTTACACGTCGATTTTTCTTGACCGCTTCCCTGTTGGCCGCGACCGGGCTGGCCAGCAGCGCCAATGCGGCCTCCGGGGCGGAGGACTACATCAACAATGTCGGCAACAGTGTTCTTGCCGCAGCGCGCGCCAATTCGGTCGCCAAATTCCGCTCACTACTCAGGTCGAATGCCGACATTCCGGCGATCGCACTGTTTTCGCTTGGCGCTTATCGCAAGAGCCTGACGAAGAATGTCCAGGCCGAGTACTTCAAACTCGTCGAGGACTACATCGCCAATGTCTTTACGTCTCACGCCGCGCAACTTGCCGGCGACTCGCTCGAAGTGTTGGGCAGCTCAAGCACCGGCGACAGTATCCTGGTGAAGAGCAAGGTCAACTATTCCGGTGGCAAGACAACCTTGGTTACCTGGCGGGTGGTAAAGCGCGGCGGTGGCTATAAGATTTTCGACGTCAATGTCGATGGAATTTGGCTCGCGACGACGCAGAAGACGAACTTCGTCACAGTCCTGAAAAAGAACAAGGGCGATATTAACGCCCTCTTGACTTACCTGCGCGCGTGAGCCGCGGTCCGAGACGGAGTAAACTAGCGAATGACGCGCCTGCCCGAGAAGATAAGCCGCCGAAAGCTTTTGGCATTCGCGGCTTTCCTCACTGCGCAATTGACGACATCGCAACTCGCTCTGGCGGACACGCCACAGGAGCAGTTTGTGAAGGACCTGTCGCGCCAAATCATTTCGCTCGCCAATAGCGGGGGCAGCAAGGCTTCATTGCGCAAGCGCTTCACTTCGCTCATCTCGCGCTACTCAAACGCACAGAGCGTCGCGATGCTTGCGCTCGGCACCTATCGGGGTCAGTTGCCGGCCGGCCGCAAGGATGAATTCGTCAGGCTGGTGACACAGTACATGGCCGCATTCTTCGTCTACTACATCGACGAGTTCCGCGGCACTGCGCTTGAGATCAAGTCCTCAGCACCGCAAGGCAAGTTGACCCTCGTCGATACACGGATCACCAATGGTGGTCCGGTACGCTGGCGGATCTCCGGCAGCGGCGGTGGCTACCGCGTGCAGGACATCAATGTCCGAGCGGTCTGGCTTTCGCTGCAGCTCAAGCAGCGCTTCACCGACGTGTTGAAGCGCAGCAAGGGCGATTTCGATGCGCTTTTTGCCGAATTGAAGAGTGCCGAAAACTGGTAACCGCGAAGGCGTGTTGACGGGACGGTCGGTTCTCCAGTACGAGTTTCGCGTCGCGGCCTATGCCTCGCGGTGAGGGTTAACAATGGACGGCACGTCGTCCTTCCACAGTCTCAAGCTCAGCCGTCGCGGTTTTGTTGCGGCGGGTCTTGGCGCGGGGACAGCAGCGCTCGGCGCAGGCCCCGCGATGGCCGGCGAGCATCCCTCGATGGCCTATATGCGGCAGGTTGCCAAGGACCTTCTCGCCGCAAACCGTCAGGGGACGGTGGCAAGTTTCATGCGCGCCATCCAGCGCCATGCCGATGTTCCCGAGATCGCCCTCTATTCGCTCGGCCAGTACAAGCCGAGCCTGTCGTCGGCTCAGCGCGACCTCTACTACAGGGGCGTTGCAACCTTCATGTCGCGCTATTTCGCTGACCAGTCGCGTGAATACCGTGTTGCCAAGTACGAGCTTGGCGACGCGCGCAGCGACGACAAGGATGTGCTGATCTCGAGCAAGGTCTATTTGATCTCCGGTACGACCTATTCGGTCACCTGGCGGTTGTCGCCGCGCGGCAAGGGCTACAAGGTGACGGATGCGAAGGTTCTGGGCTTCTCGCTCGTCTATATGCAGCGAAACCTCTTCACCTCATTCCTGTCCAAGCGGAATGGCGATATCGGGCAATTGGTCGCCGCCCTGAACCGTCCGTAGTTCACCCTAAGGGCTTTTTAACCGCCACAACCTAGGCTATCTGACGGGACGCAGACCGGCCCTTTCGGCCGGGTTCGAGTGGGTCAGTGAGTATGCGTTTCGAGTGGCGTTGGGCAGCCTTGTTGGCGTGCCTGTGCGCGGGGATGGCCGGATGTTCCGGCGGGTCTAACAAGACCTATTTCACCACGCGCGGATTGAAGGCGCCGCAGGCGCAGTGCACGGTCAACCCGCAAAGCGTTGCGGTGGCCGAACGCATCCCAGACATCCATGAGCGCAGCGGCTGCCAGGTGGAAAACGCCTATCGGGTCAACGCGATCTCCGGCATTAACTTCAGCCAGCCGGCGATCATGAATTGCGGGATGATCGGCCCGCTCGATACTTGGTTCAATGATGTCGTCCAGCCGGCCGCGCAGCGCGCCTTCGGCGAAAGTGTGGTGGCGGTGAACGTCGCTGCTTCCTATGCCTGCCGGCCGCGCAACAACAAGCGCGGCGGGAAAATGAGCGAGCACGGCTTCGGCAATGCTCTCGACATCGCCTCCTTTACGCTCGAGAGCGGGCGCAAGGTCGAAGTGGAGCAGGGCTATTTCAGCTGGAGCGAAAAGGGCTTCATCAGAGAAGTCCGCAAGGGCGCCTGCGAGGACTTCAATACCGTGCTGGGCCCCGGCGATGCCTATCACGACGATCACATCCACGTGGATTTGGCTAATCGCCGTTCCAGCAAGAAGCTCTGCTGACCCGCGCGGGATTTTGCGCCTGACGGCGTTTTCCGATCATGCTAGGCCGCTCGCGCCCCAGACCGGGGCGCGATGATCTCGCAGACGTAATGCATGATGCCGAACCGCCCTTTCGCCCTGATCGACGATAGCCTTGCCGGGCATGCGCGGCTCTTCAGGCATCCGGATTTCATAATCTGCGCCGATGCGGCGGAAGGGATTGCGCCCGCGTTCCGGCGCATAGAGGAGGCGCGGCGTACGGGGCTCACGCTCGTCGGATATGCGAGTTATGAGTTGGGCTATCTGCTTGAGCCGCGATTGGCGCCATTGCTGCCGGAGAA
The DNA here is from genome assembly GCA_046349315.1 of Hyphomicrobiales bacterium. Lineage (GTDB taxonomy): Bacteria > Pseudomonadota > Alphaproteobacteria > Rhizobiales > Aestuariivirgaceae > JAEUMG01. Next base: position 24,217 of record JAXMCQ010000006.1, read on the forward strand.
GCGGCGCGTCCCGCTTCTCTGCTTCGGGGCGTTCCGCGAGGCCGAGATATTCGCGCCGCAGTCGATTGCCGGTGATGGTACGATCGAAACGCTTCAGCCTGACTGGTCCTTTGCGGAGTATGCGCCGCGCTTTCACAAAGTTCTCGATTACATTTCGGCAGGCGACGTCTACCAGATCAACCTGACCTTTCCGATGAGCGGGTCACATCGCGGCGATCCGCTCGCGCTCTATCGGGCCTTGCGGCTGCGCCAGCCGGTTGCCCATGGCGGCGTTGTGGCACTTGGCGATGAGACAGTCGTCTCGCTTTCTCCGGAATTGTTCTTTGCGGTGAGATCAGGACGCATCACCGCGAAGCCGATGAAGGGCACTGCGAAGCGCGAGGCCGATCCGGCGCGGGACCGCGAGGCTGCGCTGAGACTGGCGATCGACGAGAAGCAGCGCGCCGAGAACCTGATGATCGTCGACCTTTTGCGCAATGATCTGAGCCGCATCAGCCGGGTCGGCAGCGTGCATGTGCCGAAACTTTTTGAAGTCGAGACCTATCCGACCTTGCACCAAATGACCTCGACGGTCATGGCAGAGCTGTTGCCCGATCTCAGCCTGCAGGATCTCTTCACTGGACTGTTCCCATGCGGCTCGGTGACCGGTGCGCCAAAGATCCGCGCGATGGAAATCATCCGCGAACTCGAGGCCGAACCGCGCGGCGTTTATTGCGGTGCCGTCGGCTGGATTGCTCCCTCGGGTGACATGAGCTTCAACGTGGCCATCCGAACACTCACCTGCTTTGCCGATGGCACCGCGGTACTCAATGTCGGCTCGGGCATTGTTGCCGATTCGACGCCTAAGTCGGAATATGACGAATGCCTGCTCAAGAGCCGCTTTCTCAACTCGGCCTGATTGAAACGCTGCTGTGGACGCGCGAGGAAGGTTTCTATCTTCTCGAAGGACACAGGGCGCGCCTTGCGCATTCGGCAAGGGCGCTCGGGCATCGGTATGATGCGGCATGCGTCGCTGCGGCGCTCGAGGAGTTGCCCAAGTCCGCAGACAGGCTCCGGGTGCGTCTCGTCTTGCAGCATGACGGGCGGGTCGAGGTTACCGCGCAGCCGCTGGCATCCCTTGCTCCAGGAACCGTGTGGTGCGCAGCACTCGCCACCATTCGGCTCAACTCCGCCGATCCGATGCTTGCGCATAAGACGACGCGGCGGGCCTTCTATGATGACGAGCGGGGGCGGCTCGCCGCCGTGTATCGGGCCGATGAAGCGATCTTTCTCAATGAACGCGACGAGATCTGCGAGGGTGGGATCACCACGATCTTCGTGTCGCGTGGTGGGCGACTGGTGACGCCGCCCTTGTCGCGCGGTTTGTTGCCGGGTGTGTTGCGCCGGCATCTGATCGAGAGTGGCGAAGCGATGGAAGCCGACATCCGGCTTGAAGACCTGCGCAATGGCTTCCAGCTTGGAAATTCGGTGCGCGGGCTTATTCCTGCGCGGCTTGTGGAACAAGCTTGAAGCTGGCCGGGTCAAAAAGCGGCGCTTCCTGACCGACCCAGAAATAGGCGAGCACCTTGTCGCCGATCAGCGCAAAATACTGGATGCCGTCATTGGTTGCGCCAAAGGTTCCGCAGGCATGGAAGGGCTCGTCGCGGGCGAGGAGTTCTTCCATATAGGCGGCGGTTGGCTCGTAGCTGTACTGGTGCGTCACGTAATCGAGCCTGACCTGGCAGCGATTGCGCTCATCTTCGGCAATCGAAGGACTCGCCACCGCTTCAACCAGCGCAAAGGGTTTCTTTCCCGACACGGGCCAGAACTGGGCTACCGGCACGCTATTGCCATCCCAGGATTGGGTGAGGGTGTTGCTGCCATCGAGCGCGAAACTCACTTTTGGCGCCTGCTTGCCATCGCACGACTGCCAGCGGAAGGTGAGTTTGATCGGCGGCTTGACGGTAAGATCAATCGTCTGGTCCGTCCACTTGCAGCCTTCATAAGGGGTAGCGTCGCCGTCGGCGGCCTGCGCCATAGCGGCCCTTGGCAACAATCCGAGCGCGATAAGCGCTGCAATCGCGGCAAGGTTGTTCATCACCGCCCCCTTGCTGGTCCGAATTGCTGAATCCTATCAGACTCTTTGCAGGATTTGCCGAGAATCGGATTCAGGCGCGGCTTAGAGCCGGGCATTGGCATAGGCCTCGATGAACTGATCCGAATCATGCGGGCAGCCGGAATTGATGCCTCCAGCGGAAAGCCTGTGCTCCTGCTTCTCGGTGATCCAGCGGGTGATGCCAGGGCTCGCGCCGTGATCGCCAGCCGCGGAATAGAGGCAAAGCGCGACAAGCTTGCCGAAGGGCGTAATGGCAAGCGCCGCATTCTCCTTGTCGCAATTGTCTTCCTCGCAGACGACGGCGACCAGTGCGTCCTCCTTTTCGACGACTGGGGTTGCCGCATCGAGGGATTCGATGAAGCTCAGAGCATCATCGCCGGCTGCATCGGCGATCGCCTTGCTGACCAGGGGTTCCTCGAAGAAGGACAGGCACTCTACCTGTTCAAAGGGATATTTTCCGATATGCGCCGGCGGACCGGTCATCGGTGGCGCACTGGCCAAGCCGAACAGGCTCATTACGGCAAGGGTGGTTGAGCAAAACATCATGGTCTTTCCGTCTCGAAATAGCCGTGAGCGTCTGCTTTGGCAATTTTGTGAACCAAGCCGGCCGGATTTGGCCGTTCATGGGATGATGAAAAAATGAGCACGATCCTGGTTCTGGCGACCCTGCTGAGCCTTGCGGGCAGCGAATGGGGCATGGCCGGCACCGAGCAATATATCCAGTTCCGCGACGGCCGCGTCGCCGGCCATTCCGGCTGCAACCGCTATACCGGCAGCTATAGGCAAGGGGGCGAGACGCTAAAGTTCGGGCAGATCGCCGCGACAAAAATGGCCTGCACGCCGGACCGCATGAAGCAGGAACAGGCTTGGCTCCACATGCTGGACAAGGTGCGCGGCTTCGAGGCGACGCATCTCGTCCTGAAACTCAAGGCGGCTGACGGAAAAGTCATTGCCACCTTGCAGCGGCGCGACTTCGATTAAGGCCCGTGCTGGCTTATACAGGGGCCGTGGCAATGGAGATTGACGCGTGAAATACACTCGATTGGGCAATACGGGTTTGAAGGTGAGCCGGCTCTGCCTCGGCTGCATGAGCTATGGTTCAACCGCTTGGCGGCCATGGGTGCTCGAAGAGGACGCGGCGCGGCCTTTCTTCCGCAAGGCGGTCGAGTCCGGCATCACGTTCTTCGACACCGCCGATTATTATAGCACCGGTCAGTCGGAAGAGGTGACGGGACGGTTGCTCAATGAGTTCGTGCGCCGCGACGATATCGTGCTGGCGACCAAGGTCGGGCTCGAAATGGGGCCGAGCCCCAATGCGACGGGATTGTCGCGCAAGCATATCGCCGAGGGCATCGATGCCTCGCTCAAGCGGCTCGGCACGGATTATGTCGATCTCTACCAGATTCATCGCCTCGATCATGACACGCCGATGGAGGAAATCTGCGAGGCGCTGAATCGCGCCGTTGCGGCCGGCAAGGTTCTCTATCTCGGTGCCTCCTCGATGGCGGCCTGGCAGTTCATGAAATTGCTGGGCATTCAGGAGGCACTCGGTCTGTCGCGCTTCGTCTCGATGCAGAACCATTACAATCTGCTCTATCGCGAGGAAGAGCGAGAGATGGTGCCCTTGTGCGTGTCAGAGGGGGTCGGGCTCATTCCGTGGAGTCCCTTGGCGCGCGGCGTGCTGACGCGGCCCGTCGAGGCACAGAAGACGACACGCTCTTCGACCGATCGCTATACGCCGACGCTCTACGGCGCAGCCCATGATGCCGATATCATCAATGCACTTCAGGCAGCGGCCAGCAAGATCGGCCATTCCATGGCGCAGACCGCACTCGCCTGGCTGCTGTCGCGGCCCGGGGTCACGGCGCCGATCATCGGCGCGACGAAGATTCACCAGCTCGACGAGGCCCTGGGCGCGCTCGACATCACGCTCGATGCCGATACGATCGCAAGCCTCGAAGCCGATTATAAGCCGCGATCGGTCGCCGGTTTCGAATAGGCTGAGCCCGAGGCACGAATCCGCTATGCTGAAACGCATGTCCATCTGGTCGAACATAGTCGAGGCGATCGAAGCGATCGGCGATTCGGTGGCGGGCTTCCTTGCCTCGCTGTCGAGCCGGCGTGTGGCCGAGCCCGAGCGCACGGCCGCCTTCACGATCGGCATGATCGCGCTCGGTGCCAAGATGGCCAAGGCCGACGGCATTGTCACACCACCGGAGATCGCGGCTTTCAGACAGGTCTTCAAGATTGCGCCGAGCGACCTCAAGCATGTGGCGCGGGTGTTCAACCTCGCCAAACAGGACGTCGCGGGTTTCGAATTCTACGCGCGGCAAATGCAACGGCTCTTCGCGCAGCGGCCGCGCACGCTCGAGGATATTCTCGACGGCCTGTTCCACATCGCGACCGCCGACGGCGTGGTCGATGAAAAGGAGCTTGCCTATCTGGCCGAGGTCGCGCGCCTCTTCCATTTCAGCCCGCATGATTTCGATCGTATCAAGGCGCGGCATGTGCCGCCGGGCAGCGAAGATCCCTATGTCGTACTTGGCATCGATCCGCATGTGAGCGATGAGGACTTGCGCCGCCATTATCGCAAGCTGGTGCGCAGTGGCCATCCCGATCGCCATATCGCCGCGGGCATGCCTTCGGAAATGGTGCGGATCGCGACGGAGCGCCTGGCGCGTATCAATGCCGCCTATGACTCGGTGGCAAAGGTCCGCGGCTTGTGATCCACACAAGCCTGCCGCATGAATTCCAGCCTTCTCCCAATGTCGAGCCACGCAAGGATGGGGTGAAGCCCGATCTCCTGCTGATGCACTATACCGAGATGGAAAATGCCGAAGCGGCGTGCGCCTGGCTGTGCGATCCGGCGTCGAAGGTTTCGTGCCACTATCTCGTCGATGAGGCGGGAGGCATCGTGCAGATGGTCGATGAGGCCCTGCGCGCCTGGCATGCCGGCGCTTCATCGTGGCAGGGCGAGACGGATATCAACTCGCATTCGATCGGTATCGAAATTCAGAATCCAGGTCCGCGTTATGGCTATCGTGCATTTCCGGCCGTGCAAATGCGGGCGGTGATCGAACTCTCGAAAGACATCATCGCGCGCAATTCCATCCGGCCCGAACGCGTGCTTGCCCATTCCGATGTCGCGCCGGGCCGCAAGATCGATCCGGGTGCGCTTTTCGACTGGCGACTTCTCCACGACGAGGGGATCGGCCATTGGGTGCGGCCTTCACCGATCGACGGCAGGGTTGGGCTCAAGGAGGGCGACAGCGGAGCTCAGGTCGAGCAATTGCAGCAGGCGCTCGGCGGCTATGGCTATGGATTGCCGGTGACCGGAACTTACGACGCGCGGACCAAGACGGTCGTCTCAGCCTTCCAGTTACATTTTCGCCCAGGGCGCGTTGACGGCATCGCCGATCGGTCGACGCTTGAGACGCTCGAACGACTTATTGAAGCGCTCTAAGCCGCCTAAGGCTTGCGGCAGGCTTCGATGAGATTGGCGAAGTCCTGGCCCGCGCTGGGGAATGTCTGGCTCTCGCCTCCCACCGACACGGCGAAGCGATCGGTGCCCTGCAAAGCGGGAAGTACGGGATCTGCGGCGGGGAGGGCGCCTTCGGCACTCGTCGTTGCGTCAAGCTCATTGGCCATGGTGCGTGCCTTGACCGAGAATTTCTTGTCGTTTGCCGTGAATTCGATCGTGGTGTCGATATCGGCGCCAAGCTTCACGTTGGCGTCGGCGACAAAGACGCGGACCTCGCCCGCGCCTTGGGTGCACCAGAAGCTGATGCCGACGTCTTCCGACTCCGGCACACCGAAAACGAGGTAGGCTTCGGTCTCGCTGGTTCCCCAGCTCCATTCCCGCTCTTGCGCAAGCGCCGCTGTGGCGGACATAATCACCGCCACGCAAAGGACCGGCACGCGCCCGACCATTCAACTCCTCCAACAAACGCCTCACCGGCGGCCCTCCAGATAGACGTAGCTTGAGACAAGGGAAAGCACAAAGGCATGAGTGCCGATATCATCATCACCAACGGTAAGGTCATCACCATGGATGAGGCCCTGCCGCATGCGGAAGCCGTGGCGCTGGCCGGGAATAAGATTCTGTTCATAGGCGATACGCAATCCGCGCTCGCTCACAAGAAAGCCTCGACCCGCATCATCGATGCGCAAGGCGGCACCGTGCTGCCCGGTCTCATCGAAGCGCATATGCACCTCTTTCCAGGCGCGACCGAGATCGAGAACCTGCAGCTTTATGGCGTGCACGGCTTTGCGGCGATGGAGCAGGCGATCAATGCCTATGCGGCTTCCCGACCCGGGGCGCGATTGCTGATCGGACAGCAGGCGGATTACACGATCCTCTCAGATAAAGAACGCGTGACGCGCCAGCATCTCGACCGGATCATTCCCGACCGGCCTTTCATCATGTTCTCTCCCGACCATCACACGGCGTGGGCGAATACGATCGCGCTGGAGAAGGCGGGGATCCTCAAGGGCAAGACGCTGGGCCCCGGCAATGAAATCGTCATGGGCGCAGACGGATTGGCGGAAGGCGAATTGCGCGAAGGCGAAGCCATCCAGCCGGTGCAATCGCTTTCGGGTTCGGGCAATCGCGAGAGATTGGGCCTTTCGACCGGAGGAGAACCCGATCCCGCGCCGACGCCGGAAGAATTTGAACATGATCTGACGGTCATCAAGCGCGGGCTTGCGCATCTCGCGAAGCACGGCCTCACCAGCTTCCACAACATGGATGGCAATCTCTACCAGTTGCAATTGCTCGAAGCCTTGGAATCGCGCGGCGAATTGACGGCAAGGGCGCGCATCCCGTTCCACTTCAAGAATTTCATGGAGGTCTCGGCTCTCGAAAAAGCGAGCGCCATGTCCGAGCGCTATCATAGCGACCGACTCGCCTCGGGATTTGTGAAGCTCTTTGTCGACGGCGTGCTCGACAGCTGGACGGCGGTGATGGTCGAGGATTATGCGGACCGCAAAGGCTGGGTCGGCGAACCGCTTTTCACCAAGAAGCAATTTGCGAAAGTGGCAACCGCGATCGACAAGCGTGGATTGCAGATCGCCGTGCATGCAATCGGCGACGGCGCAGTGCGGATCGTGCTCGACGGCTATGAAGCAGCACGCAAGGCGAATGGTCCGCGCGATTCACGCCATCGCATCGAACATATCGAGGTGGTGCATCCCGACGACATTCCACGCTTCCGCGAGTTGGGCGTCATTGCCTCGATGCAGCCGCCGCATCCGCCGGGATCGCAAGGTCTGCCGCTCGAGCCCACCGTGTCTCGCATAGGCCGCGACCGCTGGGAGTACTCCTACGCCTGGAATACCCTGCGCGATGCTGGCGCGCATTTGGCCTTTGCGACCGACTGGCCGGTCTCCGACATCAATCCGATCCGCTCGATCCAGTCGGCGATCACGCGCAAGAAATGGGCAGACGATCTTCCCGACCAGCGCCAAACGCTGGAACAGGCGATCTCCGGCTATACGCGCGACGGCGCCTTTACCGAGTTCAAGGAGGACCGGAAGGGGAAGCTCAAGCACGGGATGCTGGCAGACGTGACAGTTCTGTCGGGCGACATGGAAAAGACCGATCCCGAACGGCTGCACGAGATTACACCGATCGTTACCATCACCGACGGGAAGGTCGTCTACGCAGCTTGACGGGAAGCAGGTGCGCGCCTAGGTCAGCCCTGTCAGCCGGCTGGATGGCCGCCGGAGGGTGTCAAAACCCTCGGGAGGAAAGTCCGGGCTCCATGGAAAGACGGTGCCGGGTAACGCCCGGCGGGGGCAACCCCAGGGACAGTGCAACAGAGAACAGACCGCCATCTCTTGAGGTGGCAAGGGTGAAACGGTGCGGTAAGAGCGCACCGCGCGCACGGCAACGGACGCGGCGTTGGTAAACCCCACCGGGAGCAAGACCGAATAGGGATGGCACGGGCCGCGAGGCCCAGGCGGTTTCCGCGCCGCTATCCGGGTTGGTCGCGCGAAGCGCATGGCAACATGCGTTCCAGATGAATGGCCATCCATCGCGGGAGCGATCCCGCGGGGACAGAACCCGGCTTACAGGCCGGCTGACATTCTATCCCCTTGATCTACAGACAGGAATTTTATGCTTGACACGTGACCGATTAGTTCCTACTTTGTTCATGTGATTAGCGATGATATCGCGTGTGACGGAGCGATGTTCTAGGTTAGGTTGAACAGTGCGATTGATACGGGGGATATTATGATCGTGCGGAATTTCCAGTGTGTCTTGATAGCTTTCCTGGCCCTGTGCCTCAGTTGCCTTTCAACGGCGAGCCGAGCCGAGGAAGAGAAGCCCAATATCCTGGTCATCTGGGGCGACGACATCGGCCTTACCAACATCAGCTACAACAATCGCGGGCTCATGGGCTATCGCACGCCCAACATCGACCGCATCGCCCAAGAGGGTGTGGCATTCACCGACTATTACGGCCAGCAGAGCTGCACGGCGGGTCGGGCGGCCTTCATCGGCGGCAACAACCCGCTGCGCACCGGCATGACCAAGGTCGGGGTCCCCGGCGCGGCGGAAGGCTGGCAGAAGACCGAGATCACCATGGCCACCATCCTCAAGTCGCAAGGCTATCTGACGGGCCAGTTCGGCAAGAACCATCAGGGCGACCGCGACGAACACCTGCCCACCATGCATGGGTTCGACGAATTCTTCGGCAATCTGTATCACCTCAATGCGGAGGAGGAGCCGGAGAACGAGGATTATCCGGACGATCCCGAATTCCGCAAAATGTTCGGTCCCCGCGGCGTGCTGCACACCTTCGCCAATCCGGACGGCACGCAGAAGATCGAAGACACGGGCCCGCTCACCAAGAAGCGCATGGAAACGGTGGATGACGAGACCGTTGCAGCCGCCATCGATTTCATCAAACGGGCGCAGGCGGAGAAGAAGCCGTTCTTCGTCTGGTGGAACGGGACTCGCATGCACTTCCGCACACATGTGCGCCCCGAGCACCGCCACAAGGGCAATGACGAATATACCGATGGGATGATCGAGCACGACATGCAAGTCGGCGAATTGCTGAAGGCCCTCGACGACCTTGGCATCGCCAATGACACGCTCGTGCTCTATTCGACAGACAACGGCCCGCATTTCAACACCTGGCCGGATGCGGGCAACACGCCCTTCAGAAGCGAGAAGAACTCGAACTGGGAGGGCGCCTATCGGGTGCCGGCCTTCGTGCGCTGGCCCGGCCATTTCCCGGCAGGGGTCACGGTGAATGGCATCGTCTCGCACCAGGACTGGCTGCCGACTTTCGCAGCGATTGCCGGGGCGCCCGACATCAAAGAAAAGTTGATGGCGGGGACGGAGATCATGGGCAAGACCTACAAGAACATGATCGACGGCTTTGACATGACGGACTACCTATCCGGCAAGACGAACAGTTCGCCGCGCGAGTGGTTCGTTTATGTGAATGACGACGGCGACATCGTCGCGGTGCGCTGGAAGGACTGGAAGGTCGTCTACAAGGAAAACCGCGGACAGGGCTTCGGCGTCTGGCGAGAGCCGTTCACGCCGCTTCGCGTGCCGCTGGTCTTCAACCTCCGGCGCGACCCATTCGAGCGGGCACAGCACAACGCCAATATCTATGAGGATTGGGCGCTCGACCGCCCCTTCATCATCTTCGCGGCGCAGGCGGTGGCGCTCAAATTCCTCGCGACCCTGCAGCAGTTCCCACCCAGTCAATCGCCTGGATCGTTCAATCTGGATAACGCGGCCAAGCAGATAAAGGAGCTTTCGCGGACGGAGAACTGAGGCAAACAGGTTCGATCGCGTGCGCGCGGCTGACCGGGCCTAGCCTCAGATCTCGCAGCCGATGCGCAGGCCTTCGAGGACGGCTTCCTCGGCGGTGCGCGGCGAGGCAGCATCGCCAATGACGCGGACTGCGCCCGGCCAGTCGTCGAGGTCGGCGGCGAGACCGCTGACACTATCGTGACCCTGGGCGAGGACGAGCGTGTCGACCTCTTCGATGATGATCGGCTCGCCGCTTGCCGTGTGCTGCATATAGACCGTGCTGCTATCGGCGCCGAAGAGCCGCGCATAGGGAATGACCTCGACGCCGAGCTTGTGGAGCGTGCCGGCCCATTGGTCGCGCACATACCAGGGGATCGTCTCGCCGGCATGGAGCGCGTTCACGCACAGGCGTACGCGGCAGCCGTCGCGGGCGAGCTTCTCGGCGAGCCCCATGCCGATCCAGTCGGCGCGCCAATCGGCGATGACAACAGAAGCGCCGACATTGGCCTCACCCTTGAAGACCGACCAGGCGTCGACAGCGTGGATCTCATCGTGGCCATCAAATTGAGGGCGATGCGGCACGGCACCGGTGGCGATCACCACGGCATCGGGCTTCAGCCGCTCGATGAGCGCAAGATCGACCCGGGTGTTGCGCTCGACGGTGACACCGGCCTGCTCGACCTCGCGGGTGAGATTGGTGATGATGCCGCCGAATTCGGCGCGGCCCGGAACAAGCTGCGCAACGAGCGCCTGGCCGCCCAATCGCGCCGAGGCTTCGCAGAGCGTGACGGCGTGGCCGCGCTTGGCCAAGATGGATGCGGCCTTCATGCCGGCGGGACCGCCACCCGCGACGAGAATTCTCCGGGGATTCGCGGCAGGGCGCAGCGAACCGTAATCGAGCTCGCGGCCGGTCTCGGGATGCTGGATGCAAGAGATCGGATAGCCCTTGTGGAAGTGACCGATGCAGGCCTGGTTGCAGGCGATGCAGGCGCGGATGTCGTCGGTTCGCGCGGCTTGAGCCTTGGCCGGCATTTCAGGGTCGCAGATCATGGCGCGCGTCATGCCGCAAGCATCGGCCTCGCCCTTGGCGAGAATGGCTTCCGCCTCCTGAGGCTGGTTGATGCGGCCAGTGACGATGACGGGTATGGCAACGGCCGCCTTCACCGTCGCAGCGAAGGGCGCGAGATAGGCATGCGGTATCGCCATGGGCGGCACGATGTGGACGGCGCCGGCGAGCGTTGCCGATGTCCCGGCGACGACATGAAGATAGTCGAGGCCCGGAAGCATGCGGCAGATCTCGAGGTTCTCGCCAGGGTCGGCACCTTCGCCCATCTCCTCCTGACCCGAGAAGCGCAGGCCGATTGCGAAGTCGCCACAGGATTGCTGAATCGCGTCAATGATTTGCGTGAGAAATCTCATTCGGTTGCTGAGCGTGCCGCCATAGTCGTCAGTACGCCGATTGACGAGTGGATTGAGGAACTGCGCCGGCAGATAGCCGTGGCTCGCAACGATTTCGCAACCGTCGAGCCCCGCCTGTTTCAAACGCTGCGCCGCGGCCGCGTAACCAGAAATCAGTTCACGGATCATTTTCTGAGTCAATTCACGGGGTTGGATGTGAAAGCGTTCGTTGGAAACAGCGGATGGCGACCAGGCGACCGGGATGGTGCCGTCGCGTCCTTCCATGATCTCGCGGCCGGGATGGAAGAGCTGCGCAAAGACGGCCGTGCCTTCCTGATGGAGCGTGTCGGCGAGACGGCGATAGCCGGGGATCGCCGCATCGGTGTCGCACATCAGGACATGCGAGGAATAGCGCGCGGACTCATGGATGCCGGCGACCTGCACGATGATGAGGCCGCATTGGCCCTTGGCACGCGCCTGGTGATAGGCGATGAGCCGCTCGCCGATGAGGCCCCCTTCGGTGAGGACGGTGTCGTGGCCGGTCGAGACGATGCGGTTCTTGAGCGTGACAGCGCCGATTTTCAGCGGCGAAAAGAGGTGCGGCAAGGGAGCGGGCATGGGCGCGGTTTATCAGCAAGAGCGCTGGGTGTGTAGTACGAACCCCCACCCCTAACCCCTCCCCACAAGGGGGAGGGGAAGCCCGCCCGAATCATCACTTTTCCTTCGCCCCACTTGCGGGGAGAAGGTGCCCGAAGGGCGGATGAGGGGTGTACTGCCTCAGTCTGAGAGCCCCTCACCCGATCGCGCTGACGTGCGATCACCCTCTCCCGCAAGGGGAGAGGGGAGATGAAGTAGCTTCAGGCGATTTCGTCGAGGAAAGATGAGAAGACCGCGAGGTAGTGGTCGATGTCTGAGGCCGTGTGGGCGAAGCCGGCTTGCGGGCCTGCCGTGGCGATCGCGTCCCACACGCCGCGATTGGCCATGAAGACGCGGCGCGTATCGATCAAATCGACATCGATCGTCGAGGCGGCTTCCGCGGCATTGCGCGGATGAATGGGCGTCATCGAGATGCCGGAGCGGCCGCCGAGGCGCTGCGCTTTCCACGGCAAGTCATGTTCGGCGATGGCGCGATCGATGCCATCGGCCAAGCGCGACCCCAGACGGGCACAGCGGCGATAACCGGTTTCAGTCAAGACCTTCTCAAGTGCAGCGCGAACGCCGGCCAGCGACAAAGCGCTCGCATAGGTGGTCCCGCCCGTGGCGATGCCGGGCGCCGTCGCGCCAGGGCCGAGGTCAAGGCTGTCCGCGGCGAGCTTTGCGAGTTTGGCGGTTAATCCATAGGCGCCGAGCGCAATGCCAGAGCCGAAGCCCTTGCCGGTTGTCAGAATGTCTGGCCAAAGGCCATAGAGGCGGGTGAGCCCGCCATAGGCCATCTGCATAGTGTGGGCTTCGTCGATAACGAGCAGGCTGCCATGTTTGCGCGTGAGCTTGCGCAAGGCATCGTGGAAACCCGGATTGGGCAAGACGAGATTGACGTTGGTCAATGCCGGCTCGGTGATGACGCAAGCGACATCGCTGCGCTTCAATTCGGCGGCGAGTGCATCGGCATCATTGAAGGGAATGATCGTCACGTCGCGGCCCGATGCCGGCGAGGTTCCAAGCAGCGACGGCCGGGCGCTGCGGCCCGAGCGTTTGACGAGGACCTCGTCGAAATGACCGTGATACTTGCCGTCGAACATGACGATGCGTCGGCGGCCGGTGGCGAGGCGAGCAAGCCGGAAGGCCTCGGCATTGGCTCCGGAGGCGGAGAGCGTGAACTGCCAAAAGGGCATGCCGGTCCGCTCTTTTAGCAGTTGCGAGACGACGATCGAATCTTCGGCGGGCAAAAGGAACTGCGCGCCGCGCGCCGCCTGGCGGGCCAAAGCGCGGGTGATCGCCGGGTGACCGAAACCGGTCGTCGCACTCAGATCCGAGAGGTTCATGTCGAGATAGCGATTGCCGTCGGCATCGGTGAACCAGGCCTTGTCGCCTTTCGATGCAAAGACGGGGGCGTGGCGATGAAGGCCAAGCATCCAGCTCATCGGAACGCCATTGGGCATGACACCCCGAGCTTCCCGCCAGAGCTTCAGGGACTTCGGGATGCGTGCGTGGAAGGCCCTGTCCTCGCGCTGGCGCAGGCGCGCAAGGCGAGCGCGGTCAAGCTCAAAGAGCATGGCGCTTGCGCCAATCAACCGGGTAGAGCGCATAGAAGACCTTCGCACCATCGCCCTCATAACGTAGAGGCGTGTGCTCCGGCAGCCAGATGACATCGCCGGGGGAGGCCTCGAGCGTTTCGGAGAAATCCTTGCCAAGCTTCAATCGGAATGTGCCTTCGAGCACGACGATGACCTCATCATAGAGCACCGTCCATTCGATCGAGCATCCGTCGAAGACGGCGACGCCCGCACCCATTGTCGCGCTTTGCTCCGGCCCGATTAGGCGGGCAATCGTCGCCTTGCCGGGAGGTCCGCCGAAGGCTTCGAATGCCATGCCGGACGCCTTGAAATGCCGGGCTTTTTTCATTGATCGATCTCTCCTCGCTGTTGGCCAAAGGAAACTATTTATTAATGCTGTCGGGGGCAATGTCGGTATTCGGTTAACCGCTCATTCACCCTATGTCCCCGTCATGATGTCGATGGTTTCCGGCGATATAGCGCGACATGTCCCGGTGATGCGCGCCGAGATGCTGGAGGCGCTCAAGCCCAGGGACGGCGAAATCCATATCGACTGCACCTTTGGTGCTGGCGGCTACAGCCGTGCCATTCTTGAAGTCGCTCATACACGGGTTTTCGCGATCGACCGCGATCCGACGGCGATCGAGGCGGGAGCGGCCCTTGTCGCAGCGTTTCCCGGTCGGTTGACATTGCTGGAGGGACGGTTCGCCGACATGGAGGCGCTGCTCTCCGGCTTCGGCATCGATCGGGTCGACGGCGTCGTCCTCGATATCGGGGTTTCATCCATGCAGCTCGATGAGGCCCAACGCGGGTTCTCGTTCGCCAAGGACGGCCCGCTCGACATGCGCATGAGCCGCGAGGGACCCAGTGCTGCGGACATCGTGAACAAGGCGCCCTACGCGCAACTTACCCGGATCATCGGCGTGCTCGGCGAGGAGCATCATGCGCGCGCCATCGCACGCGCCATCGAAAGAGAACGCGAGAAGTCACCGATCCTCACGACACTGGCCCTGGCCGAGATCGTGTCGAAAGCGACCGGCGGCCCGAAGGGCCGCATCCATCCGGCAACGCGGACCTTCCAGGCCCTGCGCATCCATGTGAACCACGAGCTCGAAGAACTCGCCGAAGGCCTCGCCGCAGCGGAGCGGTTGCTCAAACCCGGCGGCCGGCTCGCGGTCATTACGTTTCATTCGCTCGAGGACCGGATCGCCAAGCGATTTCTCGCTGAGCGGGCCGGACAGACCGGCGGCCCGTCGCGGCATGCGCCGGAAACATCGGGACCGAGACCGAGCTTCACGCTCCTCTTCAAGGGCCATCACGAAGCGGGCGAAGCCGAGATTGTACAGAACCCGCGTGCGCGGTCGGCGAAATTGCGTGCCGCGATCCGCACCGCGGCGCCGGCCTTGCCGCTGGATGAGGCGGCCTTGGGGGTGAAGCGTATCGCAGAGGAGCGGCGGTGATGCTGAGATTGTTCAACGCTTTTCTGGTGCTGACCGCGCTGGTTTCGGCCTTCGTGCTCTATTCGCTCGAGCATCAGATGCGCGCCACCGAACGCGAGATCGCCAAGACCAAGGCCGAGATCGGCGAGGAACGCGAGGCAATCAAGCTGCTCGACGCCGAGTGGAGCAACCTCACGCAGCCGGCGCGCCTGCAAGCCCTGGCCGAGGGCCAGCTTGGGCTCAAGCCGCTCAAGGCCGACCAGATCGTCTCAGAACAAGAACTCATCGCGCGTATCCCGAGCGGGCCGGTCATCAAGCTTGAAGAGCCGGGCAAGGATACGATCGGCGATATCCTGATGAAGATGGAGTAGCGCGATGGGTGAGACAGGCGGGGAGGGACCGCGCCGGCTCGCCGGGCAGAACCGGTTGCGCCTCATCGGCATGGGATTCGCACTCGCCTTCCTGGCAATCTGCGCGCAGCTCGTGGCGCTCACGGTATTGCCCAATCTCGGCGAACCGCAGGAAGCGCGTACGCCCGTCGAGGCGCGCCTGCCGCGACCCGATATCGTCGATCGCAACGGCGTATTGCTGGCAAGCGATGTCCGGGTGCCTTCGCTCTTCGCCGATCCGAAAAAGATCATCGATATCGACGAGGCGGTCGAACTTCTGACCGCAAATATTCCCGATCTCGATGCAAAGCAGTTGCGTGCCAAGCTCAGCCAGCCGAACCGCTTCGCGTGGCTCAAGCGCGAGATGAGCCCGGCCGAGCGCGACGCGATCTTCGATCTTGGGATTCCGGGCATCGGCTTCGTCAACGAGACGAAGCGCGTCTATCCGATGGGCCGGCTTGCCGCGCATGTGCTCGGCTATGTCGATCTCGATTCCAAGGGCATTGCCGGCATGGAGAAATATCTCGATGACCAGGGTGCGCTCTACACCGCATCGCTCGCCGATCCCGAGACGCAGTCGGCCTACCCAGCGCAGATCTCGGTCGATATCCGCGTGCAACATGTACTTGCCGACGAGATCGGCCAGGCCATTACCAAATTCAAAGCGCTGTCGGGCGGTGCAGTGGTGCTCGATGCCGATACGGGTGAAGTGATCGGGCTCGTGTCATTGCCCGACTTCAATCCGAATGCGTCGGACAAGAAACTTACTTCGCAGCAGCAGAACCAGATGATGAGTGGCGTCTATGAGCTCGGCTCGGTCATCAAGGCGATCACCTTCGCCATGTGCTTCGACTATGGCACGGCCACGCTCGCGAGCCGCTATGATGCGCGCTTCCCACTGATCATCGGACGGCATGCCATCCATGATTTCCATGGCCTGCACCGGGTACTCACCGTGCCGGAAATCTTCACGCATTCCTCCAATATCGGTACCGCGCGGATGGCGCTCGAAGTGGGGCCGGAACGGCACCAGCAGTTCATGCGCCGGGTCGGGCTGTTCGACCGGCTGATCACGGAAGTGCCCGAAACGGCGAAGCCATTGCTGCCGCCGCGGTGGGGCAAACTGGTGACCGCAACGGCGGCTTTTGGCCACGGATTTGCCGTACAACCGCTCCAGGGTGTTGCGGTGGTAGCAAGCCTTCTCAATGGCGGCAGACTGATTACGCCGACCTTCCTCAAACGTGACCGCGCGACCGCCGACGGCCTGGCCCAGCAGGTGGTGAAGCCCAAGACCAGCGAGATCATGCGGCAACTTTTCCGTCTCAATGTTATCGAGGGAACGGCGAAAAAGGCGGACGCGATCGGCTATCGCGTGGGCGGCAAGACCGGCACGGCCGAGAAGGTCATCAATGGCCGCTACAGCAAGAATCATCGGCTGACGTCCTTCATCGGCGCCTTCCCGATGGAGGCGCCGCGCTATGTGCTCCTCATCATGCTGGATGATCCGCAGCCGACGCCCAGCACTTTCGGCCAGGCGACCTCAGGCTGGAACGCGGTGCCGACGGCGGGCAAAGTCATTTCGCGGATCGCGCCCTTGCTCGGCATCGAGCCGATCCTGACGGACGAAGATCGCAAGAAGCTCGAGAAGCAGGAGAAGCAGGCGCTCGCCGGAAAAGAGGAGGATGACTGATTTCCGATGAGCGTCATGCTGGCGAAACTGATGGAGGGTGATGGCCCCCCGCCGAAAGGCGCGGGGGCTCTGCCGATTACAGGCATCACCGAAGACAGCCGCCAGGTGCGCCCGGGATTCCTCTTCGCGGCGCTGCCGGGCGTCAAGGCCGACGGCGCGCGGTTCATTCCGCAGGCGGTCCAGGCCGGCGCTGTAGCGGTGTTGTGCCTGCCAGGTGTTTCCGTGCCGCAGCCAGCGGTCGTCCTCGCAGATGCCAATCCGCGGCGGATGCTGGCTCATATGGCGGCGCGGTTTTCAGGCGCCCAGCCCGATCTCGTCGTCGCCGTCACGGGGACCAACGGCAAGACGTCGATCGCCGCCTTCGTGCGCCAGATCTGGGCTTCGATGGGATTTCGCGCGGCAAGCCTCGGCACGATCGGCGTCGTCGGGCCGGAGGGTGAAGAGTATCTCGCGCATACGACGCCCGATCCGGTGAAGTTGCACGCGACGCTGGCGCGGCTCGCAGCCGACCACGTCACGCATCTGGCACTCGAAGCCTCGAGCCACGGGCTCGATCAATACCGGTTGGACGGCGTTCGTCTTTCAGCGGGGGCCTTCACCAACATCACCCGCGATCACCTCGATTACCATCCGAGCTTCGAAGCTTATTTCGACGCCAAGATGCGGCTCTTCGAAGATTTGCTGCCGCCTGGCGCGCCGGCCATCATCAACATGGATTCACCGCACGGCGCCGAAGTGGCGCGCCGCGCTCGCGCGCACGGGCTCATGGTATTGGGCGTTGGTGAAGCAGGCGACTGGCTGCGCATCGTGTCGATCGCGCGCGACGGATTTGGACAAAGGCTCGAGGTGGAAGGGCCGGGCGGGCGGCATGAGATGGCACTGCCATTGGCCGGTGAGTTTCAGGCCTCGAATGCGCTCATTGCAGCGGGGCTTGTGATTGCCACGGGTGGTGAGGAAACGCTCGCCATCCATGCGCTTGAATCGCTGAAGGGCGCGCGCGGCCGCCTCGATCATGCGGGCACCAGCAAATTAGGCGCACCGATCTTTGTCGATTACGCGCATACGCCGGACGCCCTGCAGACGGCACTCCTGGCGCTGAGACCATATGTGACTGGCAAGCTTATCGTCGTCTTTGGGGCGGGCGGCGACCGCGACAAGGGCAAGCGCCCGCAAATGGGAGCGATCGCCGCGAAATTCGCGGACCGCGCCTATGTGACCGACGACAATCCGCGCGGCGAAGTGCCGGCGACCATCCGTGCTGAGATCATGGCGGCGTGTCCCGGCGGGATCGAGATCGGCGATCGCGCGAAAGCGATCCGCAGGGCGATCGAGGGGCTTGAGCACGGTGACGTGTTGCTGGTTGCGGGCAAGGGGCACGAGCCGGGCCAGATTGTCGGCAAGGAGATATTGCCATTCAGCGATCACGACGCCGTCGCGGCGGGGATTCGCGGCGAGGATTATCATGGCTGAGCCATTATGGACGATCGATGAGTTGGTGGGGGCGACGGGGGGCACCGTTCGTGGCAAGCCACCAAAGAATTTCACCGGTGTGTCGATCGACAGCCGCACGGCAGCGCAAGGCGAAGTCTTCGTTGCGATCAAGGGCGAACGGCAGGACGGCCATGAGTATGTCGTCAATGCTCTGAAGGGCGGTGCGGGCCTGGCAATCGTGTCGCGCCCGACGGCGGAGATGGAGGAGGCGGGGCCACTGCTCGTAGTCGGCGAACCGCTGTCCGCACTCGAGGACATGGGCCGAGCGGCGCGGGCGCGCTCACAAGCGCAGATCATCGCGGTCACCGGTAGCGTCGGCAAGACGAGCACCAAAGAGTTGCTCAAGCTTGGGCTTTCACAATCGGGTCTCACGCATGCTTCGGCGGCGTCCTTCAACAATCACTGGGGCGTTCCTTTGACGCTGGCGCGCATGCAGCGCGAATGCGCCTTTGGCGTGTTCGAGATCGGCATGAACCACGCGGGCGAGATTACGCCTCTGACGAAAATGGTGCGGCCCAATGTGGCGATCGTCACGACGGTCGCGGCGAGCCATCTCGGCCACTTCACATCGCTAGCCGATATTGCCGATGCCAAGTCCGAAATCTTCCTCGGGCTGGAACCGGGCGGAGCGGCACTCATCAACCGCGATTCCGAATTCTACAATCGCCTCGCAACAGCGGCACGCGAGGCCGGATGCGATCGCATCATCGGCTTTGGCCGGCATGAGGCGGCGGAGATAAGGCTCGAGCGCGTCGCGCTGCATAGCGAATGCTCTTGCGTGACCGCGAATATTCTGGGCGAAACGATCATCTACAAGCTCGGCGTTCCCGGCGAACACCATGCGCTCAACAGCCTTGCCGTCTTGGGTGCGGTAAAGCTTGTGGGCGCCGACCTGGCGCGTGCCGCATTGGCGCTGGCAACGGCGGCGCCGGCCAAGGGACGCGGCGTGCGGTTCAAGCTCAAAACGCCAAACGGCGAGTTCATCTTGATCGATGAGAGCTACAACGCCAATCCGGCTTCCATGCGCGCGGCATTGGCGCTGCTCGGGCATGCGAAGCCTGGCCCTGGGGGGCGCCGGATCGCCGTTCTGGGCGACATGCTGGAGCTTGGCGAGCAAGGGCCGAAGCTCCATGCCGAGCTTGCCAAGGCGGTGGACGAGGCCCGGGTCGATGCCCTATATGCCTGCGGCCCATTGATGGGGAATTTATGGGAAAAGACGCCGAGCAGTCGCCGCGGGGTCTACGCCGAAACATCTGACATGCTGAAGGACGCGCTGCTTCATGCCTTGCGCGGCGGGGACGTCGTGATGATCAAGGGCTCGCTCGGGAGCCGCATGGGTCCGATCGTCGAGGCTGCCAAGGCGCGCTTTCCGGAAGCGCGAAGGGATTCCTAGATGCTCTATTACCTGCTGACCAGCCTGGCCGGGGAATTGTCGCCCCTCAACGTGTTCCGCTACCTCACGACGCGGACCGGCATGGCGATCCTGACCGCGCTTATCTTCATCTTCCTGTTCGGCCCACGCATTATCTCATTGCTCAAGCTGAAGCAGGGACGGGGCCAGCCGATCCGCAGCGACGGGCCGCAGCGCCACCTCGTCGAGAAGCAGGGCACGCCCACCATGGGTGGGCTGATGATTCTTTCGGGTATTTTTGTCGCCACGCTGCTGTGGGCGGATCTCAGCAATCTCTACGTCTGGGCGGTGCTGTTCGTGACGCTCGGCTATGGCGCGATCGGATTTTATGACGACTTCCTGAAGGTGACGAAGTCGAGCACCAGCGGATTTTCCGGGAAGGTGCGTCTCTTGCTCGAGGTGGCAATCGCCGGGATCGCGATCGCAAGCTTCATGTGGATCGGCGACAAGTCGCTCTCGACCGCGCTCGCGGTGCCGTTCTTCAAGGACATTCTCATTCCGCTCGGCGTGTTTTTCCTGCCCTTCGGCATTTTCATCGTCGTTGGCGCCGGCAATGCCGTCAATCTCACCGACGGTCTCGACGGCCTTGCGATCGTTCCGGTGATGATCGCGGCGGCGAGCTACGGCCTCATCGTCTATCTCGTCGGCAACGCGGTGTTTGCCGATTATCTGCAATTGCATTTCGTGAAGGGGACCGGCGAGCTTGCCGTGCTGTGTGGCGCGATCGTCGGTGCAGCGCTCGGCTTCCTGTGGTTCAATGCACCGCCCGCCATGATCTTCATGGGCGATACGGGCTCGCTGTCGCTTGGCGGCGCGATCGGCGCCATTGCAGTGGCGGCCAAACACGAGATCGTGCTCGCGGTGATCGGCGGATTGTTCGTGCTCGAAACGGCTTCCGTCATCGTGCAAGTCGCGTCCTTCAAGCTCACCGGCAAGCGCGTTTTCGCCATGGCGCCCTTGCATCATCATTTCGAGCAGAAGGGCTGGCGGGAACCAACCATTGTGATCCGATTCTGGATCATTGCCTTCGTGCTGGCCCTGATAGGGCTCTCAACTCTCAAATTGCGGTAAGGTCTTGTTTCCGGCGCGCACATTCAAAGGCAAACGGGTCGCGGTCTTCGGACTTGCGCGCTCAGGTCTTGCCTGTATTGCGGCGCTGAAGGACGGCGGCGCGGAGGTTCTCGCCTGGGATGATTCCGAACCCTCGGTCGCAAAGGGCCGCGAGGCGGGTTTGCCGATCGTCGATCTGCGCAGCGTCGACTTCAGGACGCTCGACAGCCTCGTCCTGAGCCCCGGCGTGCCGTTGACGCATCCGGTGCCGCACTGGACGGTGCAGAAGGCGCGCGAGGCGAGTGTCGAAGTCATCGGGGATACGGAGGTCTTCCAGCGCGAGATCGCAGGAACGGGGGCTAAGCTCGTCGCGATCACCGGCACCAATGGCAAGTCGACGACGACGGCCCTGACCGGGCATCTCTTCAAGGCGGCGGGGCGTGACTGCGAAACCGGAGGCAATATCGGCACGGCGGTTCTGCTGCTCAAGCCGCCGGTGAAGGATCGCGTCTATGTCGTTGAATTGTCATCATTTCAGATCGACTTGATGCCAAGCCTCAAGCCCGATGCCGGGATCCTGACCAATATCACGCCCGACCATCTCGATCGTCACGGCACGATGGAAAACTACGCCGCGGTGAAGGCGCGGATGTTTGCCAGGCAAGGCAAGGGCGACCGCGCTCTGATCGGCGTCGACGATGAATGGTGCGCGGCGATTGCAGGTAACTTGCAGGGCGAGATGGAGAGGGTGCCGGTCTCCGTTCTACGGCCGCTGATTAACGGCATCTCAGCGCCCGACGGCGTGTTGCGTCATATCGAAGGTGGTCGCGAGATTTCCTCCATTGATCTACGGCCGATGCCGGCGCTGAAGGGCGTTCACAACTGGCAGAATGCCGCCATGGCCTATGGCGCGGCGCAAGCTCTCGGCCTCACGACCGACGAGATCGCCGCCGGTATGAGGAGCTTTCCCGGCCTCGTTCATCGTATGCAGGAGATCGGGCGGATCGGGCCTATCGCCTTCATCAATGATTCGAAGGCGACTAATGCGGATGCGGCGGCGAAGGCGCTCGCCTCGTTCGACACGATCTACTGGATCGCCGGCGGCATCGCCAAGACCGGCGGCATCACGTCGCTTGTCGAATTTTTCCCGCGCATCGTGAAGGCCTATCTGATCGGACAGGCGGCCGAGGAATTCGCAAAGACGCTCGACGGCAAAGCACAGATCGAGATGTGTGGGACGCTCGATCGCGCGGTGGAGGCTGCAGCGCGCGATGCGCAGCGCGACAAGAAGAAGGGTGCCGTGGTGCTCTTGTCGCCGGCTTGCGCGTCATTCGATCATTATCCAAATTTTGAAGTGCGCGGCGATGCCTTTGTGCGCGCCGTTTCGGGCCTGGCAGGGGTGGCCATGGCCCAGGGGGGAGGCAATCATGCTCATCAGTCGTAGCGACCGCGGATTGCTCGCGAGTTGGTGGTTTACCGTCGACAAGCTGTTGCTCAGCGCGGTGCTCCTGCTCATGGCGTCGGGCGTCCTCATCAGCATGGCGGCAAGCCCGCCCGTTGCCGAGCGTATCGGTGTCGACAGTTTCCACTTCGTCCGCAGCCAGCTCCTTTACCTCTTCCCGGCGATGCTGGTGCTCGTTGGAGCCTCGCTGCTCAATACGCGCCAGGCGCGTCGGGCGTCGTTCTGGACATTGATCATTTCGCTGGCGCTGATGGTCGCGGCACTCAAATTTGGGCCCGAGATCAAGGGCGCGCATCGTTGGATCAATTTTGGGCCGTTCAACCTGCAGCCGTCGGAATTTGCCAAGCCAGCGTTCGTGGTGATTGCCGCCTGGCTCTTAGCCGAACGTACAACGCATGGTGACATGCCGGGGCATCTCCTGGCTTTCGGACTTGCCGGCGTGTTCGTCGGGCTCCTCATCATCCAGCCGGACTTCGGGCAGACCGTGCTGGTCACCACGACTTTCGCGGCGATGCTGCTGATCTACGGCATTTCGTGGATCTATGTCGGCGGCCTCATGAGCCTTGGCGTGGCGGGTGTCCTCGTCGCCTATGAGACGATCCCGCATGTGGCCTCGCGCATCGACCGGTTTCTCAATCCGGAGAAGGGCGACACGTTCCAGGTCGATACTGCGACCCAAGCCTTCAAGAACGGCGGGGTTATGGGAACGGGGCCCGGAGGCGGCGAAGCGAAGCAGATCCTGCCCGACGCCCATTCCGACTTCACCTTTGCGGTTGTGGGCGAGGAGTTCGGTCTCTTCGCCTGCCTGATGCTAGTGGGCCTCTTTTGCTTCATCGTGATGCGCGTGTTGCGGCGGGCGAGCCTGGAGGCGGATCCGTTTCCCGCACTTGCGATGGGCGGGCTCGTGACGGTCTTCGGACTGCAGGCCGTCATCAACATGGGCGTCAATGTTTCGCTTTTGCCGGCGAAAGGCATGACCTTGCCCTTCATCTCCTATGGCGGCTCGTCATTGATCGGCATGGCCTTCGCCATGGGATTGATTCTCGCCTTCGGGCGGGGCCGGCCGAAAGTGAGATTGCCGGCGGCAGACTGGCAATTGGCGAAGGCCTGAGGCCCGCGTCATGGCCATCGCCATCCATGCAGCGCCGCGGCGCGCGATCGCGCTTGTCGCTGGCGGAACAGGAGGACATCTCTTCCCCGCGCAAGCGCTTGCCGAGGAACTGGTCCGGCGCGACTACATCATTCATCTGATTACGGATGAACGCGTGCGCGATTACGGGCGCAATTTCCCGGCGCTCGAAGTGCATCAATTGCCATCGGCGACGCTCTCGCTCTCGAAGCCTTGGCTGTTGCCGCAGCGGGTGATGCGCTTGACCAAAGGCTACAGGTTGGCGCGCGGCATCCTCGAACAGCTCCAGCCGGGCGCAGTCGCGGGCTTCGGCGGTTATCCTTCCTTTTCGCCATTGCTCGCCGCGGCGCGGCTCGGGATTCCGTGTCTCGTGCATGAGCAGAATGCGGTAATGGGACGCGCCAATCGGGTCCTCGCTTTGGCCGTCGACCGCGTGGCGTCGTCGTTTCCGACTTTGGCGCGACTGCCGAAGCGGGCATCCGGCAAGTTCGTCTATACCGGTAATCCGGTACGCGACAATGTATTGGCGGAAGCGGGCGCGCCCTACCAGGCGCCGAGCGCTAAATCGCCTTTCCAGCTTCTCGTCTTTGGCGGCAGCCAGGGTGCGCGTTTCTTCGCTGAGTTCATGCCGGGCGCCATGCGCGCCTTGCCCAAGGCCGTGCTGAAGACCCTCAAGGTCGTCCAGCAATGCCGGCCGGAGGATCTGGAGGCCGTCAAAACGGCCTATCAGGAACTTGGGCTCGATGCCGAATTGCAGCCATTTTTCAGCGACATGCCGAAGCGCATTGCAGCGGCACATCTGGTGCTGTGCCGGTCGGGCGCATCGACGATAGCGGAACTGGGCGTGATCGGACGGCCGGCTGTGCTAGTGCCGTTGCCGCACGCGATCGACAATGACCAATTGCGCAATGCGGAGAGTTTTACGAAGGCGGGCGGCGGCTGGCTGCGCCGGCAGAGCGAGTTCACGCCGGAGGAATTTGCTGCATTCCTGACCAGGCTTCGCTATCAGGAGCAGGATTTGCAGCTCGCCGCCAAGGCGGCCCTGGGGCACGGCAATCCCGACGCGGCCCAGCGCCTGGCCGACCTGGTCGAGAGCCTGGCAACGGCTCGCCAAACGAAGGAGACGAAGGCTTAATGAAGCTTCCCCGCGACGTAGGTCCCATCCATTTCATCGGCATAGGCGGCATCGGCATGAGCGGCATCGCCGAAGTGATGGCGACGCTCGGCTATCGCGTGCAGGGTTCCGACATCAGCGACAATTACAATGTCGCGCGACTGCGCAAGCATGGCATCCAGACTTTCATCGGCCATGCGGCGGCAAATATCGGCGATGCGCATGTGGTGGTCGTTTCCTCGGCGGTGAAGGACGACAATCCGGAACTGATCGAAGCGCGGGCGCGATTCCTGCCGATCGTGCGGCGCGCCGAAATGCTTGCCGAACTGATGCGGTTCAAGTCCTGCGTCGCGGTCGGCGGTACGCATGGCAAGACGACGACGACATCTCTCGTGGCGGCATTGCTCGATGCCGGCGGCTTCGATCCGACCGTCATCAATGGCGGCATCATCAATGCCTATGGCACCAATGCGCGGCTCGGCAAGGGCGACTGGATGGTGGTCGAGTCGGATGAGTCCGACGGCACCTTCGTCAAATTACCGGCCGATATCGTGATCGTCACCAATATCGATCCCGAGCATCTCGATCACTATGGCAGCTTCGACAAGGCGCGCGAGGCATTCCTCGCCTTCGTCGAGAACATCCCGTTCTACGGTTTTGCCGTGATGTGCATCGATCATCCGGAAGTGCAGGCTATGATCGGGCGGGTGCGCGACCGGCGCATCATCACCTATGGCCGGAGCCCGCAGGCGGAGGCGCGGCTGGTGGATGTGAACTATGCTAATGGGGAGACCGTGTTCTCGGTGAAGCTCACCAGCCGCCGCGATGGCAGCACCCATCTTATCGACGGACTGACATTGCAGATGCCGGGCGATCACAATGCGCTCAATGCGACGGCGGCCATCGTCGTCGCCCGCGAACTCGGCATTTCAGACGAGAATATCGCCAAGGGCTTCAAGAGCTTCTCGGGCGTCAAGCGCCGCTTCACCCGCACCGGAGCCTACAACGGCATCACGGTGTTCGACGATTACGGGCATCATCCGGTCGAGATTGCAGCCGTGCTCAAGGCGGCGCGCAAGGTCACGGAGCGGCGCGTCGTCGCCGTCATGCAGCCGCATCGCTATACGCGATTGTCGAGTCTCTTCAGTGAGTTCTGCACGTGTTTTAACGATGCGGATTCGGTGATCGTGGCGCCCGTCTATGCGGCGGGCGAGACGCCGATCGAAGGTGCGACGCATGAGGCGCTGGCGGAAGGACTGATCGCGCGCGGGCATAGGAACGTCTATCGCATCGACGGGCCGGAAGAATTGCCGGAACTCGTCGCCGATATCGCGCAGCCTGGCGATATCGTGATCTGCCTTGGTGCCGGTACCATTACGCAATGGGCGTACGCGCTTCCCGGACAGCTCGCCGAGCGCGACACTAAGGCAGCGGCTGGCTGATGCAGCGGCTCGACGGGCAGGCTCTGCTCCAGCGATTGCCGGCGGTCAAAGGCCGGCTCGAGCCTAATGCAGAACTGGCGCCTCTGACCTGGTTTCGTGCCGGGGGGAAGGCTGAGGTTCTCTTTGCGCCCGCTGATGAAGCTGATCTCGCACAATTTCTTGCGGCGACACCTGTCAATATCGCGGTCACTGTCATTGGCGTCGGATCCAATCTCCTCGTGCGCGACGGCGGCGTGCCGGGCGTCGTGATCAGGCTCGGCAAAGGTTTCGCGCAGGTCGAAGGCGCAGGCCATCACCGCATCCGGGCCGGCGCAGCGGCGCTTGACGTCCGGGTGGCCCGTGTTGCGCTCGATCTTGGTATCTCCGGGTTAACCTTTCTGAGAGGTATACCGGGCACCATCGGTGGCGCTCTCAGGATGAATGGCGGCGCCTATGGTGGGGAAACCAAGGATATCCTGGTCGAAGCCAGAGCCGTCGACAGGAGTGGTGGGGTTCACGTGCTTTCCAATGCCGATATGCGTTACAGCTACCGTCATTGCGGGGCAGCGGAAGATTTGATCTTCACGGAGGCGCTGTTTCAGGGTCGCCCGGGCGATCCGTCGGAGATTTCCGCATCGATGGACGCGATCACTCAGAGCCGCGAGGCGACGCAGCCGATCAAGAGCCGCACCGGCGGGTCGACCTTCAAAAATCCGCCCGGCATGAAGTCGTGGCAGTTGATCGATGCGGCGGGCCTGCGCGGCTTCGCGGTCGGCCCAGCCAAAGTGTCGGAACTGCATTGCAACTTCCTGATCAATGAGGGCGACGCAACCGCGGCGCAGATCGAGGAACTGGGCGAGACGATCCGCAGGCGGGTGCGCGAAAATTCGGGCGTGGAACTTGAATGGGAGATCAAGCGGATCGGGTTGCCTCCTGACGGGACAAGCGTGTCATGACGCGCAGAATTCCGCAGGACACAAAGGTCGCCGTGCTCATGGGCGGCTGGTCGGCCGAGCGCGAGGTCAGCCTCAGCAGCGGCGAGGCATGCTCGAAGGCCCTGCGCAGCGCCGGCTTCAACATTACTCCGATCGATGTAAAGCACGATGTCGGAGCCGTCCTTTCCGATCTGAAGCCGGATGTCGCCTTCAATGCGCTGCATGGCAAATGGGGTGAGGATGGCTGCATGTCGGCGATCCTCGAAACATTGCAGATTCCCTATACGCATTCGGGCGTGCTTGCTTCAGCGCTCGCCATGCACAAGGAAAAATCCAAGATCATTTTTCGCGCAGCCGGATTGCCGGTTGCGCCAAGCAAGCTCGTTCCGCTTGAGGATGCGGCGCGGGCGCATCCCATGCCGTTGCCCTATGTGCTGAAGCCGGTTGCCGAGGGATCGAGTGTGGGCGTCCATATCGTAACGCGCGCCTCCAACGGCCCGGCGGCAATCATCCTCGAGCAACGCGCGATCTACGGCGATATGATCATGGCGGAGCGCTTCGTACCTGGACGCGAACTGACCTGCGCGGTGATGGGCAACGTGGCGCTGGGCGTCATCGATATCGTGCCGGCCGTCGGTTTCTACGATTACCGCGCTAAGTATGCGCCGGGCGGCTCGGTCCATGTGTTGCCGGCAGACATACCGCAAGACATTTATCGCAAGGTGCAGCAGGTGTCCCTTGCCGCGCATCAGGCCCTGGGGTGTCGCGGCGTGTCGCGCTCCGATTTTCGTTATGACGATACACCGGGCTCGGATCGCGAATTGATTCTGCTCGAAGTCAACACGCAGCCGGGCATGACGCCGACATCGCTGGTGCCCGAACTTGCCGCACATGCCGGCCACAATTTTGAAGAGCTGGTAACCTGGATGGTCAATGACGCCTCGGTGAACAGATGAAGCTTCTAGCCGCCTTCAACTGGAAGATGAGCCATCTTCGGCGCGGGCGCCGGATGGGGTTCATGCGCACCGGCAATCGCCGCTCGGTGCGGTTCCTGGCGCGGGTGGGCGCGCTCAGCATCTTGGCCTTGGCCGTGGGTTTCGGCCTCCATGATGGCGGCCATCTCAAATATCCCGGCAGCCCTTGGGAGAATGCCTCGGGTCGTGTCGCAAGTTTGTTCGGCTTTGCTGCCGATGGCATCAGGATAGCCGGTCTCAAGTATCACCATGCCGAGGCAGTACTGACGCCGATCGGTGTGCGCCCCGGTGGTTCGCTGATCGGTTTCGATGCCGGGCACGCGCGGAGGCTGCTTGAGAATATGGACTGGGTTCTCTCGGCGAAAGTGATGCGGATGTTTCCCAACCAGCTCGAGATCTCGGTCGTCGAACGTGAACCGTTCGCACTCTGGCAGCGCGGCGGGAGCCATTATGTGATCGACAAGACGGGCTCGGCGATGAGTTCGCTTGACCCGGCGCGCATGGCGACCCTGCCGCTCGTGACGGGCGAGGGGGCGCAGGCGGCAATTTCGGAGCTTGTTAACCAACTTGAAGCGCATCCGCGGCTAAAATCAAAAATGCTGGCCGCCGCGCGGGTTGGTCAGCGCCGCTGGACCCTTCATCTCGACAATGGCGTTGCTGTCGCCTTGCCGGAGAGGGACGTCGAGAGGGCGATGGCGCGGGTCGAAGACCTCGATCAACGCTATGATTTGCTATCCAAGGGGATCAAGGGCATCGATCTGAGGGTTGCCGGCCGCGTCACGGTAATGGTCAGCGAAGCGCCCGCCACGGGGTCTGAGAGCAAGCTCAAAGTGAGCCAGCGTCAGTAGATGGGTTGCGTCGCTTATGACTGTTGTACCGCTCCATAGCACGGGAGGCTCGAAGGCCGCCGCACAAGACAGGACACGTGTCATTGCGGCGCTTGATATCGGTTCAACCAAAGTCAGTTGCCTGATCGCGCAAGCGAGCCCGGCGAAGCACCGCCCGCCCGGCAGCGAAGAGCAATCGACCTTGCGAGTCCTGGGCGTCGGTCATCAAGCCTCAAGAGGGGTCAAGGCCGGAGCGATCATCGATGTCGATGAGGCCGAGAAGGCGATCCGGCTGGCTGTTGATGCTGCGGAGCGCATGGCGCAACGGACGATCTCCCACGTCTGGGTGAATATCTCGGGCGGACGGCCAAATTCCTCCTCACATTCGGCTACGATCAAGACGCAGAATGGTGAAGTCAACGAAGGCGATCTCGCCGCGGTGACAGGGCAGGCCCTGGAATCCGTGAAGCCTGGCAAGCGGACCGTCCTGCATGTGGCGCCGGTGCAGTATCAACTCGACGACGCCAAGGGGCTCAAATCGCCTATTGGCATGTTCGGCGAGACGCTGGGCGTCCACCTCAATGTGGTGAGCTGCGACGCGGCGCATATGCGCAATCTCGCATTGGCAATCGAGCGCTGCCATCTCTCGGCGGCTGGAACGGTGATCACGCCCTACGCGGCGGCCAAATCAGTGCTCGCCGAGGATGAGAAGGCCTTGGGCATCACGCTCATCGACATGGGTGGCGCGACCACGGGCATCGCTGTCTTTCACAACGGCAATCTCGTCCATTCGAGCATCGTGCCGATCGGTGGGCAACATATCACCAATGACATTGCACGCGGCCTGTCGACGACGATCGCCCACGCCGAACGCATGAAGACTCTTTGGGGGACCGCCATCCCATCGCTCATGGACGAGCGCGAGACCGTGGCTGTGCCGCTGCTTGGCGAGCGCGGCGTTGACACGATCCACCAGGTACCGCGCTCGATGCTGACCGGCATCATCAGGCCGCGGCTTGAGGAAATATTCGAACTCGTGCGCGACCGGCTCGAGGAGTCAGGATGCGGGCGCCTCGGCGGAGGCCGCATGGTTCTTACCGGAGGCGCGAGCCAGCTTAGCGGCGCACGCGAGGTTGCGGCGCAATGGCTCGACCGGCAGGTCCGGCTCGGCGTGCCGGCGCAGTTACAGGGGGCACCCGACAGTGCGCGCGCGCCGGGTTTTGCGGTCGCCGTGGGCCTTCTCAATTACGCGCTGATACCGGATCCGGCATGCGTGATGCCTTCGGGAATCACCAGCGCAACGCATCGCCAGCCCGGCTATCTGCGCCGCGTTGGACGTTGGCTCGCCGACAGTTTCTGAACGATTTGGAGTGCGGCGGACCTGAAGCCCAGGTTCCGCAGAAGGGGAAGCGGCGGCGCAAAAGTTCGAGCGCCGCCGTTTTTTTTATTACCCGGTGATATTCTTCTGAAGTGCCCTGATGCGGGCGGCGAGCGACACGACGTTGGCGAGGCCGCGCTGCGGCTTCTCATCGCCTACGGGGCGCGAGGGTTTGCCGAATGGCGGCATTTCTGGCTCTCGCGGCTCGACCAGGCGGCCACCGGCCGGCCTCATGTCGTCCGGCACGGTGAGTTGCGGATATTCGGCGCGGAGCGGTTCCAGCCGTTCGACCTCCGCGGCCAGTGCCAGGGTCTCGCGCTCGGCGTGGGTCAGCATTCGATCTATCGAACGCTCCTGATTGGTGACTTCTTCGAAGTTCGCGGCAACCCGTTCGTAGCCTTGCTCCAGATGCTCGCCGGAATCGGGAGAGCCTTCCAGCGACGCGGCGGCGAGTGCGGCGAGTTCGTGACGTTCGCGATTGAAGCTGTAGCGTTGTTCGGCAATTTCGCGCGAGAGGGCCGTCAGCTCCTCGATCCGGCGCTCGAGCCGGTCGGCGGTATTCAATTGTTCCTGGTGCATTGCCGATTCGATGCGCATCGGCTGTTCCGAAAGATGCTGCTGGAGTTCGGCGATACGGGTGTCGCGATCGGCAAGGGCATTGGTGAGATTTGCCAGTTCTTGCTTCAGGCGGCTGATCGCGTCGTGGCTATCCTGAAGCCCTGCCTGAGCGTCGTGCAGAGCATTGGTGCGCGCAGCGAGCTCAGACTCTAAGTGTATCGTCTGCTCATGCGACGAGCCCATGCGCAGTTCGCGCTCCGCTAGTGCGGCTTCGCGTTCGCGTATCTCCTCGACGGTGATATCGTTGCGATTGCGCTCGCGGGTCAGTTCGGCGCTCTGCTCGACGAGTTGCGATTTCAAATCTTCGGAGCGGATTTCCAGCTTGCGGGTCAGCATTGCGCATTCCGCCCGCAACCGGTCGCGTTCGGCCTGCATTTCGACCAAGGTTGAGGGAATCTGGCGCTGCATGCGGCGCGACCCCACCCGCACCGCCATGTGCCAGACAAGCCGTCCAAAGAGCAGCGCCAGGAGAATTCCCAGCGAAAAGCCCAATGCCACCAGCATCAATGTCTCTGCGCGAGACATGCACGTACCTACATCCTTTGGCCAGAACCGGGTTCGCCGGTTCGGCGGTCCACCGACATTGGGGAAAGAATAGCCCGGCCGGCGTAAAGTTGCGACCGGGATTTTTTGCGTTCTGCGGGTGGCGAAAATCGCGTCAGAACGGGTTCCAGGTTGGGTGCGGTGTGTATTTCAGGTAGCCAATATTTGCGCCAAGCCGGGCGCCTACGCCGGTCCTGATCGGGGCCAGCACGATATCCCCGTACTTTTCGTAATTAACGCCCAGTCCGCCCACCAGATAGGCCGATCCCTCGACACCGCCAAAGCGCACATCATGGAGTTCGGAAGGAGAGGTGGAATTGTACACCAGAACCAGCGCACGAGAGCCGTTGCCGCCGAAATCAAAGCCGAGCGAGGGGCCTTGCCAGAAGATTCGCTCCTTCGTGCCATTCTTGTAGTAAATCGTGCCCTCGCCGTAACGGAGCCCGGCAACGAGCGCGCCGGCTGCTTCCTCGCCTACGATGTAGGCCGTCGGCTCGCCCTTGGTGCTGAATACATATTCGACGGCATCAGCGACCCCGCGGGTCGTCTTGCCGAAGAAATTATGGCCTTTCTCGATGATCTCCTCGGAGGAGTAGGTCTCGCCGCTCGTTTGGGCGCGGTCGACGCTCCCGGTGTATTCGCCCTCCTTGGCGATTGCGGCCGGGGTGAAAGTCAGGGCCAGGGATAAGACAAGAGCAGGCAAACCGGCATGACGGAAACGCAACATATCTGACCTCTTCGAAGACAACGCCACCTACCCAGCACCAGCCTCCGCGGTACCGCCTGCCTATCTGTTTTTGACGACTTTCCCTGATGCGAGAGTGGCTGCGACTTGTGGCTTCTCTGAGGCCTTTTCCCGTATCACCCCAGACCTACCAGACGGGGGCTTCGAAACGGTTAAGCAATTACCAATCAGGCTCTCGCCGAGGCGACAAAGCCGGGATTGGCATAACCGGCGCCGACCTTGCCATAGGTCAGGGGTTCGCCGGTTTCCGTAGCGACAGCGCCGCCGGCAGCGGCGAGAACCGCATGACCGGCGGCCGTGTCCCATTCCATGGTGCGTCCGAAGCGGGGGTAGAAGTCGGCCTCGCCCTTGGCCAATAGGCAGAATTTGAGCGACGAGCCAGCGCTCTTCAGGCTATGGCGGCCCTTTGCCTTGAGCCAGGCCTCGGTCTTGGCGTCCATATGTGAACGGCTGGCCACGACCACTGGTTCAGCAGGGGTCGCCGCTCTTGCGTGAATGGGTGTCCACTCAAGCGCGCTTGGCTTCGTTTCGCCGCCGATCCTCGCCAACCAAGCGCCAAGGCCCACCTCGCCAGCGAAAATCTCGCCCTTGGCTGGCGCATAGACGACACCGGCAACCGGGCATCCGTCGCGGATCAAACCGATATTGACGGTGAATTCGCCATTGCGGGTCAGGAATTCCTTGGTGCCGTCGAGTGGGTCGACGAGATAGAAGAGGGCGGCAGTCTTCGGAATGTGACCGGCTGAAGCCGCTTCCTCTGACACGACCGGTATGTTCGGATCGGACTCAGCAAGATCGCCAAGGATCAGCCGTTCGGCCGCCTCATCGGCTTCGGTGACTGGGGAGAGGTCAGCCTTTTCGCGGGCCGTCACGTTCGAACCATAGATCGTCATGATTTCATCGCCGGCGCGCAAGGCAATTGCCGCAAGGCGGCGCAGAAGATCAGACAGTGTCGATGGCATTGCGGCCCTCATGCAGATTATGGCGCGCCGGTATGCGCCGAGGCGGCAAGAGCCGTCAATGCGGAAATCCGTCCCACATTTTGCTATGACAGAGTGATTCGATGGGAATGAGCGGGGAACGAGCGGATGAGCGGCGAAGTCATTTTGAGCGACCTTGATTTGGCGGCGCTGCTGTGCAGCCGCGTGTGCCACGACGTCATCTCGCCGGTGGGCGCGATCACCAACGGACTGGAGTTGCTCGAGGTCGAAGATGATGAATCGATGCGCGAGATGGCGATGGACCTCGTCAAAAAATCGGCGAAGCAGGCTTCAGCCAAACTGCAGTTCTGCCGCATAGCATTTGGTGCCGCGGGCTCGGCGGGATCGATGATCGACATGGGGGAGGCGGGCGATGTGGCGCGGGCTTTTGTCGGCGAAGAGAAGGTGAAGCTCGAATGGCAGGCGCCGCGCGAGAACCGGCCGAAAGCGGAAGTCAAGCTTGTGCTCAACATGATGTTGCTGGGTATAGCCGGAATTCCGCGCGGCGGCAAAGTATCAGTCGGCGTCGATGGCAGCGGATTTGTCGTGCGCGCGGAAGGCGATCAGGCGCGCATACCGGAGAAAATCGCTGAGGTCATTTCTGGCGGCAGCAATGGCCAGGATCTCGATGCGCGCCTGGTCCAGCCTTATTATTCCAAGCGGCTTGCGGCGAGCGCCGGATTGAACCTGTCCATGGCGCTCGATAATGGTGCTGTGGTCGTCCGGGCAGCCTGAGGCTTAAGTCTCTTAGGCGGTTTCGCGCAAATCCTCGTCCTGGGGCGCTCCTTCGCGCAGCACATAGCCGCGGCCCCAGACGGTCTCGATGAAGTTCTTGCCGCCGGCGGCGGTCGCGAGCTTCTTGCGCAATTTGCAGATGAACACGTCGATGATCTTGAGCTCGGGCTCGTCCATGCCACCATAGAGGTGGTTGAGGAACATTTCCTTGGTGAGCGTCGTGCCCTTGCGCAGCGAGAGCAGCTCGAGCATCTGGTATTCCTTGCCGGTCAGGTGCACGCGCTGGCCGCCAACTTCGACTGTCTTGGTGTCGAGATTGACGAGTAGCTCGCCGGTCTGGATGACCGATTGCGCATGGCCCTTGGAGCGGCGCACAACCGCGTGGATGCGAGCGACCAGTTCATCCTTATGAAAGGGCTTGGTCATGTAGTCGTCGGCGCCGAAGCCGAGACCTTTCACCTTGTCCTCGATACCGGCGAGGCCGGAGAGGATCAGAATTGGCGTGTTGACCTTGCTCACGCGGAGCGATTTCAGAACCTCGTAACCCGACATGTCGGGAAGGTTCAGGTCGAGCAAAATGATGTCGTAATCATAGAGCTTGCCGAGGTCGACGCCTTCTTCCCCGAGATCGGTCGTATAGACGTTGAACCCTTCGGACTTGAGCATCAGTTCGATGCTTTGAGCCGTTGCGGTATCGTCCTCGATCAGCAGAACTCTCATTCGAATCCCCATTAAATCGGCCAAGCTACGGCCGCCCCGTCAAACGCACAAAACTCGCGACGCCGGCCGCAACAAACGATTAACGCTGATCCTTAAGATAGCGCGGGAAAGGTTAACAAAACCTAATCCAGATACGCAGAATCTACTCCCATCGATGCAATTTCCCCGTGTCTCCGCTGATTTCCCGACCGCCTCAACCTTAACGCAGACAATTGGAGCAATCGGATTTACGGGGCCTTAAGCTTACCCGGGCAGGATGGGGGCTTCCGAGGCATCGAATCTCCAAGCTAGGTGATTCGACCTAGGCTGAGAAGAGTCCGTGATGGCAAGTCTCAGAAGTTTGTTCGGGTAACGGGGTATCCATGCGCTCAAGGGAATCGCAGATCAAATCCTACCGCTTCCGCCGCGACGAGAAGCAGCGTCAGGTCAATGACATAGAGGCGATGATCGCCGACCTGATGCGGAAATATGACGATCTCGACCAGCAGGTGCGGGGTGAAGAGCAGCGGACCGGGGTGACCGATCCCAATCATTTCAACTATTCGATGTCGGCGAAAGCGACGCGCGGCCGCCGCGACAATCTCATGCGTTCAGTCAATGAATTGCGCGAGCAGTTGGCCGTCGCACAGAACGGCCTCAACGAAGCGGTCTCGGAATTGCGCAAGGCGGAATTGCTGGCCGAGAAGGAGACCGGCGGGCAAGCGCCGATCCTGCCGGTGACCGTCGCTCACGCGATGCGCTAGTTGGCTGGCGCCAGACGGTACTTCGACAGTTTTGCGTAGTAGGGGTGGGCCGCCTCGGCGATCGCCTTGAGTTCGGCCGGCAAGTCCGGCGGCGGCGAAGTATCGCGCGAAAAACCGGTCGATTGCCAAACGGCATTGTACCAATGCGGCGCCCAGTTCCCATCAAAGGCTTTCGGACCCGCAGGCCAAGCGAGCATTGCTGGATCGAAGCCAATACCGCAAGCCGCGCAGAGCGTAGTTAACATGCCACGCGGATTCGAAAGCACGTCCTCGGCATCGATCACCGCCGGCGCGCGGCCGAGACGGTCGGCGACAAGGTCGAAGAGTTCGGCCTGCTCCACGAAACCGATATCGCGCAGCGAGACCTCCGACCACTTGCGCGCATAGCTTGCGAGCACGCGGTCGGGCGCGCGGATGAGAAAAGCATTGGTCACCCCGTGTATCCAGGAGCGATCAAACCCATCGAGCATGTGGTGGGTCATGTGTTTCTGGTAGAAGAGGGTCTTGCCAGCAGGCGGCGGTGCCAGGCACGCGGCGACGAGCTTGTCCCAATCCGTGTCATAAGCAGTGATGATGTCATCGCGAAGCGGGTGATCATTGCCATGGGTCTTGAGCGAGAAGGCATAGAAGGGCTCGTCCCAGGCAAGGCAGTCGGCGCGGTTGCCGAAGGAGTACATCATGGCGGTCGAGATGTTGCGCGGCCCCGACCACATGGCGATGGTGGTCACGAGAGCGACCTCGTGGCCTCGCGCCGGCAGAGATCGCGATAGAGCTCGCTGATGCGGCGTGTGAGGGGACCAGCGCCCCGCCATTCGCCCTTGGTGTCCAAGGGATTTCGCACTGGCCTTCCGTCGATTTCGCGAACCGGAGTCATCCCAGCGAACGTGCCGGTGACGAAGGCTTCATCCGCGCCGTAAACATCATAGAGCGAGAAGAATTTTTCGCGGGCAGGGATGCCGTTCTCGGCACAAACGCGCAGTATTGCGGCGCGCGTAATTCCGGGAATGCAGTATTGACCCGTCGAGGTCCATACTTCGCCGCGCCGCACGATGAAGAAGTGCGTGGAATTACAGGTTGCGACAAAGCCGTGCGGGTCGAGCATGAGGGCTTCGTCAGCCCCTGCATTCATCGCCTGCACGCAGGCGGTAATGCAATTCAGCTTCGAATGCGAATTGAGTTTCTGATCCTGTACGTCGGGATAGCCCCGCCGCACATTCACGGTAAAGAGCCGGATACCGTTTTCGAGTATCTCAGGTTTTGGCGATTTGTATTCCGGAATGATAACAATGGTTGCCGGCGAAATCGTCAGACGCGGATCCTGATAGGGGGTCGCCTTGACGCCGCGCGTGACCATCAGACGGATGTGAACGCCATCTTTCATGTCATTGGCATCGAGGCAGGCGAAGAGGCGGCCGACCAGTGCCTGAGGCTCCAGCCCGACATCCATGAAGATCGCCTTCGCGCCCTCGTAGAGCCGTTCGATGTGCTCACGAAGAAACGGAATGCCGCCAGTGTGAAGTCGCAAGCCCTCCCACACGCCGTCGCCGAGAATGAAGCCCGAATCGAATACCGACACCATGGCTTCGTTGCGTGGAACCAGCTTGCCGTTGACCGAGATCAGGATCGCGTTGTTGCGCGGATCTGCGACGTATTCGTGCGTTCCGGTCGTCATGAAAGCGACAGTCCCAAAGTCTGCAATTTATGCTCGTGCGCGTCGATCTGGGGAGCCAGGAAAATCTGCTGAGAACGGAGCTGCTCGGAGAAGTTTCGCCAACGGCCGATCGAACTCGTATAGATGCCGCGCCTGACTTGCGTGGCGCTCGCCGTTCGTACGGCACGGTCACTCTGTTCGAAGGAGAGGCAGGTTTCCTCGAAATCAAGACCGGTGAACTCGACCAGGTCTCGAGCCGTCTCGGGGAAGCGCTGCACCAGTTCCTCATAAAGAACCTCGCGGCTCATGCCTTCGTCCTCGGCGAGCCACTTCTGAATGATC
Source organism: Hyphomicrobiales bacterium (assembly GCA_046349315.1). GTDB lineage: Bacteria > Pseudomonadota > Alphaproteobacteria > Rhizobiales > Aestuariivirgaceae > JAEUMG01. The sequence goes on from JAXMCQ010000006.1 coordinate 61,487, forward strand.
GTGTCCTGAGCAGTGATATGATTGGCGATGTTGTCGAGATTGGAGGCGTAGGGAACTTGCGGCCCGAAGCCTTGCTCGAAGATCGACCACAGAGTGTCGAGAGGATGACGGCGACAGATGAGAATTCGGGTGCCCGGGAAGAGCCTCCGGAGCAGGGGCAGGTTCCAGATATTGTCCGGAAGCTTGTCGGTGACCCGTTCGGCATTCGCCGCTGCGGCCGGGAGGCCGGCAAAGTAATGCCGGCGCAGCGTCGTCTCCGCCTCTGGCGTCAAGGCCCGCATAGCAGATCGGAATGATGGCTGCGCGGCCTGCATGCTACGGCGCAATTCGCCGCCGGTCGCGCGTTCGCCACCGGGAAACACCTTTGAGTGGCGCGCAAAGATCTGCTCGACCAGCGTTGTGCCGGAGCGCGGCATGCCCATGATAAAGATCGGCCGGTCGATGCTGGAGCCGGACAATGGCCTTGGAATCTCGGCCATTGCGTCCTTGACCGCCTCAACGACTGCGGCCACACGCCCGCGGTCATACTTGCGCTGGCGGTCTCTCAGCTCGTTAGCTTCCGACAAGAAGACAAAGGCCTCGGCATTTTTACTCTGCCGAAGCAAGGCCGTGCCAATGGCGAGCTTGAAGGAAGCAGAGTCGAGTGGGGTTGTCGCATTGCTCGCTGCGTATTTGTGCGCTGCGTCGAGTTCCACGGCATTCAATTCGCCAAGGCGCGCGAGTTGCTCATAAGGGCCGGGCCGAGTCGGCCTCAGCGCGATCGCCTTGCGCAGCAATACCGCTGCCTCTTCCTGTTTGCCGAGATCGATGAGGATCGAGGCCATGCCTTGTTGGATGGCGTCATCACTGGCGTTCAGGGCAGCGGCCTTGCGGTAGACATCAAGAGCCTCGATGGTGCGGCCGGCATTGCCAAGAGCGCGCGCATAGCCCGCCAGAATCTCGGCATTGTTCGGTCGTTGCTTGTTGACGGCTTCAAATTCTGCAACCGCTTCGTTGAAGCGAAGCAGCATGCCGTAGGTGCGCGCGAGCAAGTGGCGCGCATCCAAATTTTCCGGTTCAAGCTGAACCGCGCGGCCAAGTGCCACCAGCGCTTCCATGCCACGGCGTTCATTAAGTTTGAGGCGACCGAAACCAATAAGAGCGAGAACCGAATCGCGGTCTTGTTTCAAAACAACCGAATAATGCCTTTCGGCATCGGCGAACTTGCCGGACATCTCCAATGCAAGCGCGAGGGCGAGATTGGCTTGCGGGTCTGAGGGTGCGAGTTGGACCGCGGCGGAAGCACTCTTTATTGCCCTTGCAACGTCGCGCGACTTGAGAGCCCGCAGGGCATCGGCGGTAAGTTGCTGGCTTCCGGCGGGGCTCGCGGTCTTGGTGAGCGTATCGCCCATCGACCAGAAGTTTCCGGCCTTTTCGTGCCCGTTCGTCATCTTGTCGGCAGCCCTCGCGATTATCGACGGCTTGGCCTAGTTCATGGGCAACGGCGGTGCAAGCGTCTTCGCTTGCGAAATATTTCATACGCCGATTGGGAAAACTGGAGGCGCCAGTTCAGCTTATTGGCGGTACTGCTGGATGCGGGTGGTGCGCAGGCCGGCCAGACCGTGACGGTCGATGGACCGCTGCCAGCTCAAATATTCCTCGACGGTCAAGGTATAGCGTGCGCAGGCCTCCTCGAGGCTCAGCAAGCCACCGCGAACCGCGGCGACGACCTCGGCCTTGCGGCGGATCACCCAACGCTGCGTGCCGGGAGGCGGCAGGTCGGCAATGGTAAGCGGACTGCCATCGGGCCCGATGACATAATTTACGCGAGGACGCAACTGACCGTTCATCACTCTGGAACTCGATACGCAACCACTGACTCCGGGCAAGGTAGGCGAACGCACTTAAAAAGTGGCTAAGCGCTCCTCAACAAATCGGTAAGACGACGAACTAACTGACCCAAAACAAAACAGGCCGTGTTTACATTTCCCCTGCGAAGGCCCATCTAGCCCGCGCCATGTTACTTACCGACGATCTCCTCGGCCGCGTCCGCGCCGCCATCGGCCTGCCCGGCTCGACGCGGCTTGTCTGCGCCATGTCGGGCGGGGTCGATTCGTCTGTCGTCGCCGGTCTTGCAAAGGCGGCCGGCTATGAGGTCGTCGGGATCACGCTGCAGCTTTACGACCATGGCCAGGCGAGCCGTACCTCCAAGGCGTGCTGCGCCGGGCAGGATATCCACGATGCGCGCCGCGTCGCGGCCAAGCTCGGCATTCCGCATTATGTGCTCGACTTCGAATCGCGGTTTCGCGAGGCGGTGATTGATGATTTCGCCGATAGTTATCTGCGCGGCGAGACGCCGGTGCCCTGCATCCGCTGCAATCAGACCGTCAAGTTCGCCGATCTCATGGCGCGCGCGAAGGAACTGGGCGCGGCGGCGCTTCTCACCGGGCATTATGTCGAGAGCCGGTCGCGGGAAGGCGGAACTGGCCGTCGTGATCTTCTGAGTGCAGCGGATGTTGCCCGCGACCAGAGCTATTTTCTCTTCGCGACCACGCAGGCACAAATCGACTTTCTGCGATTTCCGCTCGCCTCGCTGACCAAGCGGGAGACCCGCCAGATTGCCGCCGAACTGGGTCTCGGCGTCGCCGAGAAGCCGGACAGCCAGGATATCTGCTTCGTGCCGAACGGGCGCTATGCGGATGTTATTGCCAAGCTAAGGCCGGAGGCAATGGAGCCAGGCGAGATCGTCCATCGTGACGGCCGCGCACTCGGCCGCCATGCCGGCATCCTCAATTTCACCGTCGGCCAGCGCCGTGGCCTGGGCGTGGCCGAGGGCGAGCCGCTTTATGTGACCGGTATCGACGCGCCGCGCCGCCGGGTGATCGTAGGGCCGCGCGAGGCGCTGGCCGAACCGGAAATGTTCCTGAATGAAGTCAACTGGTTGGGCGACAATCGTCTTACCGGAAAGCCGGTCCCTGTTTATGTGCGGATCCGGTCGACCCGCGCGCCGGTTGCGGCAAAAGTGGCGGCGACGGACGAGGGGGTGCGCGTATTGCTTGAGGCTGCCGAATATGGTGTTTCGCCCGGACAGGCTTGCGTCTTCTATGAGCAGCCGGGACCGGGGGCCCGCGTACTTGGTGGTGGATTCATTGCCGGCCAGCGTAAACCTGCCTTGCAAGACGCCGAACTTGCCGTCACATAATGGCGTCTGAATGCGACCCAAGCTTGCCGAATTAGATACTGCCGACGTCAGGCGTGCCTATCGCCGGTGGGCGCCAGTTTATGATTCGACGTTCGGACGATTCGTCGAAGCCGGCGTCAAGGAAGCCACCAAGCTGATCAACACCTTCCACGGCCGGGTGCTGGAGGTGGGAGTCGGGACCGGATTGGCGCTTCCCCATTACAAACCGCATCTGCGCATAACCGGTGTCGACCTTTCGCCGGAAATGCTCAGGCGGGCGCGGGAGCGCGTCCAGAAAAACAAGCTTTCAAATATCGAGGCGCTTCTCGAGATGGATGCGACGGCTCTGGAATTTCCGGATGCCAGTTTCGATGTCTCGACGGCGATGTATGTCATGACTGTCGTTCCCGAACCCGCTAGGGTTATGCATGAGCTTGCGCGCGTGACCAAGCCCGGCGGCCATGTGGTCATCGTCAATCATTTCAGTGCAGCGAAGGGGCCGCGTGCCTTGATCGAAAAGCAGCTTGCCGGTTTTGCCGATGTCCTCGGCTGGCGCCCGGAATTTCCCGTCGAAACGATCTTGGTCAGCGATAAGCTTGCCTTGCGTTCACGCCGTGAACTCAAGCCGTTCGGTCTCTTTACGCTGCTTCAATTCACCCGCCTGCCTTGAATGAGCCGCAAGCGATGACTAGTCCCTCCCGAAACCAGATGCATGAAGCAGCTCTCCTTTTCTGGCGGCAATATATCCGTCGGCCGTTTGGCGTCGGTGCCGTCATGCCGAGCGGCCCGAAGCTTGCCCGCGCTATGGTCGATGCTCTTGACCCCAAGGCCAATGATGTCGTCGTCGAATTGGGTCCGGGGACGGGCGCCTTCACCCGCCAACTGATCGCCGACGGGGTTGCGCCCGAGAACCTGATTCTGATCGAATTGGACCGCCATTTCGCCGGCTTCCTGAAACGGCAGTTTCCACGGGCAACTGTGGTTCAGGACAGTGCGGCGAGGTTGCCGGAGATCCTGAAGGCGCGCGGCCATCCCAAGGTCCGCTGCATCTTGTCCGGGTTACCGTTGCGCTCGATGAGCCCCAATGACCGCAAGGCGGTCACGCGAGCCGTGGCTGCATCGCTGGAGAAGGGCGGGATCCTGACCCAGTTCAGCTATTTTCATATTTCGCCATTGCCCGAGCGGCTCTCCGAGCGGTGCGGTCTGCTGCGCCGGCGGGCAGGGGTGGTTCTCTCCAACGTGCCGCCGGCGGTTGTCTGGCGTTACACCAAGACCTGAATCCCGAAGCCTTGCTTGACTTGAAAGCCGCGCCGCACCTATATCCGGGCCGCCTGGCTTTTGGGGCGGAGTAGCTCAGTTGGTTAGAGCACGGGAATCATAATCCTGGGGTCGGGGGTTCAACTCCCTCCTCCGCTACCAAAAATATCCTAGACAATTCAGTGTTTTATGACTGTTCGGTGGTTGTACAGGCCGAGCTTCTAGACTGCTTCGATCCGATTTTCTAGACAAATTTGTTCCCTCTGTATTCATATACTTGCTTGCGGACAGGGCGAAGCTCCCTCAGGCTCATAACCTGAAGGTCAGAGGTTCAAATCCTCTTCCCGCAACCAAAATCGCCCGCTAATTCAAAAGGTTAGCGGGCGTTTTGTCTTTGTTCTTTACACTCCAATCCTGTATTTGGAAGCACAGTGGAAGCAAGAGGGCGGGTAATCCTGCGCGGTCGAAATTCACCGGAACTCCTCGACGACCGCCAATGTCTCCTTCGATGGACTCCCGTGACTCACAATCCTGACGTCAAGATCGAAGGAGGCCGTCAATTCTAATGCCCGTCGGATGGCGACGTGGATCCAACTGCCGGGATTGCCGAAAGCACCCCCGCCGAGAAGCGTCAGAAAAACGAGATTTGAAACGCCCCGGTGTGCATTCAGTACGGCAGCCCACATCGTGGCCTCGTATGCGGCCTCCAAAACGAGCACCGCGAACGGCTCCCAATGGGCCGCCGGCATGTCGCTGTACGCGACCGGGAGCGCCGAGCAGAATGCCTGAGAGACCCGCAGCCGATCTGGCCCTGCAGCTTCGGTGACCTCCACATCGCGATGTACTCCGATGCGAAGTTTTCCACGCAGTACATCCATCTGGTCTGTTGTTAGCGATACGAGATGTCGAGCGATGGCATTGAGTCCCGTTTGGGTGCCCAACGCGTAGCCATTCTGCATTCTCCATAAATTGTCGACGGGCAGCTTTAGGTCACTGCTCAATGCTGCGCCGATGTCAGCAAGCCCATCGAGTTGCCTCGTAGCGGTCTGGCCTTGGCAGCCTTCGATGGGAGCGAAGTAATTACGGTAGATGGTCGCTGCGCCTGCGGCGATGGCGCAAGCCGGCCCTTGAGTTGGATCGCTTTGATATCGAGTCACACCATGTTCAGGTGTCACGTCTGGCGAAACCATCTCCAGCAGATTAAATTGTGAAGCTACTTGGAACAGCGCGCCGGCGTTTTTCGGAGATCGATGCATCCGCCTTACATCGCCCGTCACTACGCTCGTTTTGACCCTGCCAGGCAGGTTACCTGCGGATTTTGCTCTTTCGCGGAGTGTCTGAAGTGGAACTAACTCGAGCTCGCCGATCCCATAGCTCTCGCTATTGATCCGGGAACGCAGTCGTCCGCCCTCGACTTCGAGTCGGGCGCGGGTTTCTTCGTAGTCGGCTTCCCGAAACCCCGTGAGCTTTTCGAACCAATCCATGTTCCTTCTTTACTGTCCGCTCGCTCAGTCCGATTCTTGCTTTAATGGGCTCAAGTCTATTTGTAACTCCGACACAATCTCGGACCGCTCGTCTTCGGGAATCTGGGCCAGCAGATACGTCATCAGATCCTCCTGTCGGCTTTGGCCGAATACCATGCGGTAAATCGTTAGTGCACGGCGCAAGCCGTCTAATCTCTCTACTTCACGGCTGAACGGCAACCCGGGAACATGCCGCTCGATTTTGGCGTCACCGGGGAAAAGCCAATAAGGAACGAGATCGTTTTCCTGTGCCGTCCGAGCTGTACTACCAAGCGCAAAAGCGCTTTCCCAAACATCGGACTCACCCGAGCGTAAAGCATCAGATGCGAAAGCTGCAGCGACATTCTTGCGAACCGCATGCCCTTTGTAGCGATGTATCCGACCCTCACGCTGTTCCAGATCGACAGGGTTTGAGGGCAAGTTCCAGTGGGTAATGGCATGACAGTAGTGATGAAAATCGAGCCCCTCCTGGCCGACCGAGGTTGAAACCAGCACAAACGGCCAGAATGGCGAATTGAACGCCGCCCGGACGCGCTCCTTGCGCGTACCAGCAAGTCCTCCGTCAGAGGTCGGGGACGCCTCTTCGTCGGAGCGATCATCACCGAAACGCATGGCAAATCGAATGCGCATCGGTTCGCTCTTGAGCCTTATCTCACGGACATATCGTGGCGCCGTGATTTCATCGACGCGCAGTGAGGCCGCACGAATCGTGAGCGCTGAGATTAGTTCATTACCGATTCTCTCCGACATCGATGCGACCGAGAGCGCAGCGACGCCGAGCGATTCTCGAAGCAAATGGGTGTATTCATCAAGCACCGCTTGAAGCCCACCTGCGTGCGCGTATTCCAGAACACGCTGCCAGTAAGGTTCACCGGGAAACTCTGAGCGAACCGCTTCGATGACCTCTGCATGATTGAAAAGTGTGAGAAATGCTCTTCCCGTTCGTGCAGCGATGTCTCGCATTGGACGGGAAAGTGCAGGGACGCTGCGGCTAGCACGCGCGTAGGCGCGCAACGCCGCGGTAGCTGGAGCTGCAGAAGCCGCGAGCGCCAATACATCAAAAAGATCGTCTGGCGGCGCACCAAGACGCTCTTTACCGCCACGGACAGAGGCGAGGGTCTGAGTGGCCCGTTCCACATGGCTAGACCAGCCTGCATCTTCGTCGCCGACCTCGACACCAGCCCATGCTTGCGCCAGTTCAACTCGGGCCCACCAAGCTTGCGCTTCGGCCGGGAACTCCGCGTAATCAAGCAGCATCGGCGCGAGCCAATACCAACGATCATCGGCACTACCAACCGTCTCAGGAATAATGGAGTGCTTCTCGACTAGACCACGAATCCGCGAGGCGAACTGCGTGCGTACGTCTGCTGCGGTAAGACCTAAGTCCCGCGCCAACTCCCGTGGATCACAGTCACGCGCAAACGTAAGGCATGGGTAAACGAGCAACAGTAGTGGCAGACCGATGAGACGGCCTTCAGAAATCCCGAACCGAAGCAGTCCTCGTTGCTTTTTCCAATCCTCTTGCGTTACTCGCGAGCGCGGACTGGACGCCCGCATCATCCGGCGCTCAGCTTCGTACGAAACAAGTGACGCAACGGCGCGCGGTACCATGTGCCAAGCGGAGAAAACGAGTTGCTTTGTGACGGTGGCTAATTCTGGAGCGCCGAACGGGCCCTCTAGAGTGTAGTAGCTAAGCGAAGGCGGGATCCAAAGCAGCCGCCACAGTCCACGATCTACAGTGTTGGATAGTAACTCGCGGAGACGCGGATTCGCCGGTTCTATCGGTTGATAGGCGCGCGCGCGTTCCAAGTCGAGAAACGCCTCAGGGAAATCCCTTACAAATCGCACCATCTGGTGCTTATCGGGTGCGTCGCGGAATGCCTGCTTCAAGGCGTAGTTGTCCATGAAATTGAACAGGTACGGTGCGGACTTCCAGTACTCGATAACATCTCCCTGTTTGACCGCGTCGGCAACGCGCTGTGCGCCCAAAAACCCACGAACATCAACCTCGTAGAGTGAGCCGTTGGCTGGTGGCGTATCCAGAAGCATCCCTCCACGCGTGCTAGAGGATGCAAGGCGTTCAGTTCGCGCCATCACCCGATGGAGCCGGCGTTGGAGCGCCGTTCTTGCATTTCGTAGGCGCGCCAGACCCTTGGGTGTCATCACAGCAGGTAGAGCTGTCCGATACTCCGCCAATATCTCCTTGCAACCCGAGGCATCATCGTTCTCCAGAAAGCGCAGCAATGCGAGGAAGTCACCGTAGTGATCATCATCGGTCTCGTGATGGAGGCTCAAACCGCGATACGGCGTCGCGGAAAGAAGTAGAACTCGGGAACCCTGACCCGCCTGCGATTCAAATAAGCTGCGCGAAAGTTCTCCCGCTTCCGACTCTTCTTCGAGAAGATGTTTGAATCGCTGAAACTCATCAAGAATGACGAGATCCGGCTCTAGGGTCGCAAGACAGACACGAGCAAGCAGCCGCCGCAATTCGCCAATCCATCGAGTCCGCAGTCTGATTTCGTCTCGCGTCGCCCTTGCATCGCTACGGCAGAATATTCCGCGCAACTCTTCGAAGCGGGTACGCATATCCGGCTTCCCTGCCGTTACTTCATCCCGCACATGCTTCGCCAAGTTGGACACAAATTCGTCTGCAATCTGTTCATTGAGCTTAGTGAAGTCAAAGGCATCTACAGCCCGCTCGAATGAAGCCGACCCAGCGTAATCCTGCATCACGTAAAGGGAAGCACGCGCCCCGTGGATTCTCCATGCGCGATCAAGCAGCCAATAAAGCAGAACCCTCTCATCCATACGCCCCCCACCTCCGGTTTGCTCAAACGAAGTGGCAGGGGTCAACGCGACGAAGTTGACGCGATTGCGCCCGAGATCATGCATACTTAACGGCAGTAAAGTGAGGCGTGTCGCGTGCGCTGCTTCTCCGCACCCCGGTATTCTCAGTCGATCTATGTTTTGCCGCGCGATATCGGCATTGGAGCAGATGTAAATAATATCGATGCGCGGCACGTCCTCCCAGAGGTGATCAATTGTTCGCGCAATAACCCCGCGAGCTACGAGCGTTTTACCCAGTCCTACTTCGTCTGCGACGAGAAACCGTCGTGTCGGATCCGGTCCGTAGAATCGGCTAAAAACATAGTCCACTGTCGCCCGCTGAAAGTCCTTCAGGCCCGCAAGAGCGGATGATGTATTGGGACGCGTGTTCATTTCGCCATTGCCTGTTGGGCGGCCTCCCAAATCGGTTTCCAGATTTTCTGAAAGTCGCTGCTGAGCAGCTCCGAGCTTTCCGGCTGTTTCCGTAGAATCTCCAATAGGGATGACACGCGCTCGAGTTGTGCCGGACCGCGATGCAGGGCGCGGAGCATCGTTTCGAGCAAATAGGGATTCGGCGGCGGCCTATCCGGGCCGTCCTCCGGCGATTTTAGCAACCTGCGCAGATCACCTGATGAGGCAGCCGCCTCGTCACCGGAGGCTAGCAGAAAGAGAATATAGCGAAGCAATTGATCGCGGTTCTCGATCAGCGAGCGGACAATGCGATCTTGTCGATCTTCTGGTGCACCCTGAAGCGGAAGGTTCATGACGAAAACTGCTTCACGCATTGTTTCGCCGATCTTCGCGGTGATAGCGAATGCCATGAGAGGAGTTAGACCCGCGTATGACAGCCGGGAAAACACAATCGATTTGTCGAGTGTCTGCGCCCGCTCCGCTTGCTGGGTGATCGGCCAAGCGCGTATCCCGACCGTGGATTTTGGCCATCGCAGCGCACGGGTCCACTCCATGCTCAGGTCGAAAGACTCAGGCTCGCCAGCTGCTGTGACGATCAGCCGTGGACCTGCGGTAGCCAACGCCCTCTTCGTTGCATGAATTAAATCATCGAGCTGCTCTACTGTCGGGTCGGCCGGTATGGGGACCGAGTTTCTGTCGTATTCCTTCAACAAATCAGCAAATGTTGTCTCTCCTTTCACCTGCCGGAGAAACTGGTCCACACCAAATAGGCTCTTTTTGCCTACGAGTTCGACCATGAGCTCAACGTTGTGCTCAAAAGCATGAACGGTCGCGTTGAACGAACCGCTAAACACGCTGGCATCCCAGCCGCGATCGATGACGAAGATCTTGGCGTGCAAGCCGTCCAAAACCTCATCCCGCTCAAGCGGCGCGGCTTCATCATCAGATGCTTCGGTAAGGTCTGGCGTTAAAAAGCTGGCACTTTTGCAGCGCTGTAAAGTCACGTGTGGAAGTTCTTGTAAGCTCTCCGGGCGGGAGACCAAATGGATCTCTTTGGTGTGGTCCAGAAAGTCACGTACAATGGCATTTGAGAGAAAAGGCGAGACGATCAAGGCTTTGTCTTGTCTTGGGCCGAACGGCTTAACGGCCTTCCCGTCCAGTCCCGCAACCCAAAAACGGCATTGATCTTCGTCGAAGCCCTCCGGCCAGGTGAACCGCACGCGTCGTAGTTCGTGCGCGATCTTCGCCACCCCCTGGCGCCGCTTGTGAGGGAATGGCTGACGGGCAAGGCCAGGGAGCGCCGCTATGAAATCAGCGAGAGGGTGATTTGCCGCGATTGCGTTTGTACGATCTGTAAGGTCGCCATCGAGCGCGACAACGGTATCCCAGCATCGGTCAAAGGTCAGGTTGCGGCTCAGGCACAGGACGCGATAGCGAACCGCGCCATCCTCGGCAACAAATCTTAGTGCCCATACCTTCGAATGGAATACCCCATCGGGGTCCTTTAGCTGCACGCCGTAAATGCACGGCTCCAGAAATGCGACAAGTGGCGGATACTTTGGTGGCAATCGAATTTGTCCGCTCTGACAGAAGATCGTGAGACGATCTCCATAGCGCCTTAGTGCTTCGAGCAATGCCAGCGGGTCAGCTACTAGCTCACCATCGGCATGCTCCCAATCGAAGAACGCGAATGAGAGTGGGAGCATTAGCGCACTGATCAAATCGAGCGAGAACGTGGTTCCGACAGCAACGTCAAGCCTGCAGCCGGGAGGCGGGCGGAGGAGATCCAGCAAGTGTTGCCTTTCGTCCGGCCTAAGCATCCGCCGTCTCCAACCCGTCAAAAATGTCTCCCAGCAGTCGCTGGCTTATGAGCCAACGGAATTCCAGCTGTGCTGTACCGGAATCCCCAGTCCACAGTTCCTGCGCGCGGGGATTGTCTATGCGGGCCAAACTCTTTTTCAGCCGGCGCTCACGATCACGAATAAGCGAGCGCACGACCGGACTATCGCACAACCGCGCTGCATCGCCCGCCAAGGCGAAATCCCACCACGTGTTGATGAACTCGTGGGTAGGGTTGGTAATCCGTGGATTGACGGTATGAATCAGTTGCCAGAAACGCTCTCTACTCCATTCGACCAGTACGCGAGAGCGTTCAGACATCATTTGTGCCCACTCGGTGAGATCTTGACGATACCGCTTTATGCTCTCTTCTCGGCGGTCTTGTTCAGCGAGGATCAAGTTGTAGAGCAGCGGTGCGCCGTGCATGATTTCGGAGAAGTTCTGTGCGTGATTGAGCATGACACGCAGTTTCGGTTGCAGTTCCTCGGAATACGGATGCTTCCACGCAAACGGCACGTCGGCACTACGTCGCCGTTGCGCGGCGAGTTCTGCGAGCAGCGAGCCAGAGCAGGCGGGACTTAGACGGATGCGCTCGGTGAGATATTCGGCCTCGTGGCACGTCAGGCTCAATGTGCATTTTGTAGGGAAATCGAGGGGCGGTGGAATTAGTCCGCCGTGCCAGTTCGGTTGAATGAGGTCATCATGCTCAATGTCACGCTCCGACACACGCCCACTGTGACGCGTGAGCTGTGCATAGTATCGATCAAGGCTACGGTGATACTGCGCCTGTGCTCCTCTGAAGGTGCGAATCCCCCAGATGCTAAGCCCCTGCCAGTAAACGCTGCTGGGAAGGCGCTTCAGTGTGGTCTTTGCCACTTTGCCAATATTGCCTTCCTTGTCATCAGACTGCTCGATAGCGTCAACAAGGTCTATCTCTGCACGACGCGCACGCGCGGCTATCTGCGCTGAAGGGGTACGTAATTTTTCCTGCCGGCGATACATCCAAGGCACGAGGAGAAAATACCTAGCACGGGTCATGATCGTGCTGGTACCCGGAAAAAGCAGATCAGCGAATGCATCGCGTACTGAGCCGATGCCCAGTTCGTCGCGGGTGTCGTGTTCTCTGAATTGATCAACGACGTCGAGCATCCTCCGACGCTCGCGTTCCGAGTAATCCAGCCAGACGAACGCCGACATTAAGATTTCCCGTCTAGTCGTACAACTGCGCCCACGATCGGCATGTGAACGAAGCTGTGTAAAACGGGTCGGCCCGTCGCCTGAGCGATTATTTGACTGTACAGGGCGAGTTGAGGCGAAAAATCTTTCGCCTTCTCTATCCAGGTATCGGGTGCGCCTGGGAAAGACTTATGATCGATGATTACGAACCCCTCGGTCGTCTCAAGCAACAGGTCAATTCGTCCGACAGCGCGTTGATCGCCGATACGGCTGGTTACTGGCAGCTCATGATGCCGGCGGGCTTCGGGCCAGCGATCCGCAATAAACCGGTTGAGCCTCTTGCTGGCCTCGATGAGTGACACAGGCAATACGGCTCCGCCGACACCCCAGCGATCGAGTAGTGCTTTCGCCATGGCTTCCCGCTCTGCGATCGGTCGGTCGATGTTGTCCGCGGCCATGAAGCCGTGAACCGCTTCTCCGAGGAGGCGCATGTCCGGATTGCCGCTGACGGGCAAGCGCTGTCCGATTTCGATCGGCGTACCGGCGATGGGGGTGCCATTTTCGTTGCTGTCTTGCGACGCCGCGCTAGGCGACAGTCGTGCCGGGGGATATTTCGGCTGCTCTCCCGAGAGAGGGAGCGGGGCGAACCAGGCGACCGCGGGGGCCTCGTCTTGAACAGGGGCTGCTAGGGTAGGATCCGCGGTCTGCACAACCATCGTGAAGGCTTCACCATCGACATGCACCTGGGTTTCGCCATCTGATGCCGGTAGCGTCAGCACGGGAGTGCCGTCTGCTCGCGTCAGGATGTCTAGCCAAGCCGATTGTGCAGCTGGACGCGTGGCAAACACCAAATAATCTCTGGCCCGGGTTATGCCCACATAGAGGAGTCTAACAAGCTCGGCGAGCTCAGCTTCGGTTCGAGCCTGAGCCTGTGGACTGGCAGACGCTGTGGCGTCGAGATGTACGTCCTTCAGTTGGTCGCCATACGGCCATGGCCAAAATCGGATCCAACGACCGGCCAAGGGATTCCAAGGATCCAATCCTTCAGCAGGCGATTCGGAGTAGGCGCCGAAGGGCGAGCGTTTTGCTCCATCTTGCAGGTCAAGCAAGATCACGACGGGCCATTCCAGGCCTTTGGCGCGATGATAGGTAAGCACGCGCACGGCGTCGTCTCCTTCAAAGGCCGGCCGCTCGCCACCATTCTTCAAGCCCTTTGCGAAATTAGCGACCAAGCCTGCGGCCGTGGCGGCGCCACGCGTAGCTCGACAGCCATCCTCGTACAAAAGCGCAACTTTACGGAGCGCATCTAAATTCGCGAGGCGCTCGCCAGCGCGGTCCCACCGGTGGACAAGCTGATCGATCCGAGCGGCGGCGATCGCCGTTTCGAGCGCCTCCGCAGGTGTGAGATGAGCAAGATTAACGCGTTGTTCGTCGAGCGCGACGACCGCCTCGCATTGTGCCTTCAGTACGTCGGCGCCTTTTGTCAGCCAGACGTTCAGCCAGTCACCATTGCCTTCGTTGAAATGGGCGAGTTCAGCCACAGCCAGCGAGTCCGCAGGATCAACCAAGTAGCGTAACGCGGCGCAGGCCAGAACTGCCTCTGGCGTGTCGAGGAGTCCGTTTCTCGGCATGGCAGCAGGGATGCCTAAAGTGCCCAGGACATCAGCCACCGCTTTGCAGCGCTCGTTCTGCCGACAAAGGATGGCTATGTCGCTCGGCTTCAACGGCCGCGTCGCTCCGTCCGCGCGATTTACAACCGGAGTCGTGTCCGGCGATGCCAGCATTGCCTGAATTCGCCCGCCCAGCGCCTGCAGTGCGGACGACCAGTTTTTCCCCTCTAACTTCCAATGATGTAATCCCGGTCCAAAGTCAGCTGGTTCCGGGCGATGAAAATTCGGGATTACGACCTTATCGGCGGGAACGCCTTTTGGCGGAAATGCTGCACCGAAAACAGCGTTCGCAAATCGCACCAGACTGGGACGCGAGCGCCGCGACGTATCGAGGGATTCCTCAGTACCGCCGGTTGCCGGCCTAATCTTATCTATCACTGCATTTACGAGCGCGGGATCGGTCTGCCGAAAACCAAAGATGGCTTGCTTCTGGTCGCCGACCCAAAGCGAGCGCTTGACGGCTTTTGCCATCTCCAGGAATACCGCCAACTGTATAGGACTGGTGTCTTGAAATTCATCGACCATCAAAAGGTCGAACCGCTCGTGCATCCGAGCGCGCACCTCGGGCTGTCGAAGAAGCTCAAGGGCGAGTTCCTCTTGGTCGGTAAAGTCGAGAAGCCCGCGCGCCCGCTTGAACTCCGAGAAATGATCGAGCGCATCTGCCGCGCAGGAGAAAGCGAGATCGATAAATTCGCGAAGATCCGTATGTAATCGTGGATGCGTCGGATGGCGCGCGGCAATCGCCCTAACGGTCTGAAGGAATGGTTCTGATGCCTTCGCGGCCTTGAGCTTCGAAACCCGCGCCCAGGCATCCCACGCCAAGGAGCGTCCATTCGACATTTGAGACGCGATTTGGCGCAACGTCGTCAAAGTGTCTTTCGTTGTCTTGGTCATATCGCCGCCGGCGTCGATCTGCGAGATGCAATTCCCAATGGCATCGAATAAGGCACGGTCAAGGTCGGCTGGGGTTTCGTTGGCGGCGACCGGGGCTAGCAGTGGTTCGATGCCTTGCCAGGATTTGAGGGCGAAATCGGCAAATTGCGACGGCGCCAAACCGCTTCCACGCGCCAAATTGACGATGTCCAATACCGTCTTTCGCCAGTCGTCCTGCCGAAGCCGTTCCGCGATCGGGTCTATCTTTGGCGAAAATTTTTGGATCGCTTCCTCGGTTGCCAAACTGAAAAGTGAGTCGGCCATCTCCGGTGGGATTACCTCGGCAACCGGCGAAAGCCCCCCGTCGATTGCGAAGTCGCTTACCAAGCGGCCACAGACACTGTTCACGGTGCCGACGAGCCCAGCCAGCGCGCTTTGAGCCGCGTCGGGGTAGCTCTCTTGAATTAGGCGAGCACGAACTCGCTCTACCAACTCAGCAGCAGCCTTGATGGTAAAGGTTGTGGCGATGATGCGTGCCGGTGACACGCCGCTTTGGGCGGCATTCACATATTCCGTACTTAGTCGCCATGTCTTCCCGGTACCAGCCCCGGCACTGACAACAGAAATCGGTCCCATGTCGGTCATCGCGCGCCTCCTTGTATCGAGGCGCCGCAAAGAAATCTGTAGTCGCAAAATCTGCAGCCGGGCTCGACCTGTGGCATCGGATCGACGTCCGTTTCATCAGTGCCAGCTGGGACACCTCTCACTAAAACATCACCGTGTTCCAATTGCCCCATGCGGTGGTCGTATGCGGCTCGTAACGTAGCCCAGGTCTGTTTTAGATCCGAGCCGGGCACATGGTGCGCCGCGGAGAAGGGATGGGGGTCCGTGAAAAGAAGGCTCTGTTGGCGCAGCATGAAATAGCCGGCACCCAGCGACGTGCGGCCGGCCTGTTCTTCCAGCCAGGTGTAGGCGGCTAGCTGAAAGGCCCGGCCTTCCTGAACCTCTTCGCGACGGTACTTGTCCCGTGACGACCATTTGAGGTCTAGGACGACCGATCGGCCAATTGCATCCTCGAGGACGAGATCCAGATAGCCGCCGAAGTCTTGCCCTGACGCGAACGTGACAACGACTTCTTCTTCGACCCCTCTAACGGTCAAGCCGGCATCGGCAATCATCTGAACAAGCAACCGAATTGAATCGGATACACGCGCCTTGGCTCTCTCGTACTCGACGGCGTAGCCGGGGCGCAGCAAAGGTGCGGCTGTTTGGACCGCAAGGCTATCGAACATTTTTGCGGCCGCGCTCGCGGCTTCGTCTGGAGACCAGCTCCTTCGTTGGTCGAAAAGCTTTTCGACGACCGCGTGGGCGAGTATTCCGATCAGATTGGCATCGTCGGGCAAGACATCGAGGGCGCCGGGACGCACGTGCGCTCCATAGTTCAGCGCCCAAGCGAGCGGGCATTCGATCATCGTTTTTATGCTGGTGATCGACTCAATGGGCCGGCGGGTGATCGTCGAGGCGGGTACGACCCATCGGCGTCGCGCGGTCGGCAAAGCAAGGGGGCTAATTCCTTGCCGCTTGATGGCGCGATCGCCCAGGTGAGCTGTTTCTCTGGTTGCGATCGTCTGTGCCCGAATGCGCGCTTTGGTGACAGCTTGGAGCGACTCGAGTTGCGCAAATATTTCGTGCCATAGCGGGTGCGGCGTCGCAGTTTCTCCCCGAAGACGGCGAGGCATTACAAGGATGGCCCGACACCGCGCTCCTAGGAGCGCTTGGCGCCAACTGGCGGCCTCGCGCAGCACGATGTTTTCGATCGGCTCGACATGGGCGTCGACCGATGCCAGCGCTGCAATTTCGGCGGTCGACCAAGGCTGCCGAGGCG
The DNA here is from genome assembly GCA_046349315.1 of Hyphomicrobiales bacterium. Classification (GTDB taxonomy): domain Bacteria; phylum Pseudomonadota; class Alphaproteobacteria; order Rhizobiales; family Aestuariivirgaceae; genus JAEUMG01. The sequence continues at coordinate 78,107 of JAXMCQ010000006.1, forward strand.
GCGAGCTAACATCACCGGAGAACCCCCACCACACTACTGTGTCGGCCGTTCCCCAAACCTGCCCCGGCGCATCGACAACGGACCAGGGGGCGGCTTCCTCGGTTGCTGCCGGCGCTGAAACGCCTTCTGCGGTTACCGCGTCGATGATGCGGCCAAGTTGGATCGCGGGGATATAAGGTGCACCTAGAGCCGCGATGGACTCGCTGAGTGCCGAGGAATGTGCTGCTGCGGTCAGGAAGAGGTAGTCATTGTCGCTTGCGACACCTCCCGCCCATTGGGCGATGCGATGGCATACGTCTTGGACCAATTGAACGGGAATGCCTTCGGATCGGCGAAACCGCTGTGGTTCGAGCCAGAACCGCCACTCGCCTTGGGCCTTCTCGACCTCTTTCTTGATGGCGGCATCATCCAGGCCGTCGATACGTCGCCAGCCTTCCAAATCCTTCGTGCAGTCTTGCCATGCCTCGATCCATCGCGCCCCGCCGATGCCCGGTTCATCCATCAGGGCGTGAGCAAATCGACGAGCCACAAATCGAGGAAGTGGAGATCGTGGCAGGCTTAGAAATTCTAGAACCCGCGCTGGCTCGAGTGGTTCCCATAACATCTCCAGCGCGAGCGGGAGCACCTGAAGTGCGCTGCGTTGAGGTGATGTCTCGGTCCAGCCTGGACGTGGGAGGCCCAGTCTGCGGCAGGCGGCATCAAGAGATGGGCATCCGGTTCCACGGACTATGACGGTTTGCTGATTGTCTCCCGACGATAGCCAAGCCGCGACGGCGTCGGCAGCTTGCCACTCATCGTCGGCGTCAAAAAGGATGAAGCTTCCATCTCCAACGAATTTCGCTGCTTTGCCGCCACGCAGCGCGCATTGGATGGCGACAAGATCAGAATCGCCTATCTGCGTCGGGGGCTCAATGCCACGGATAGTGATTCCGCTGGTGCGCAGGCGGGTGAACAAACGCTGCCACATCAAGGGGAACCGCTCCTCGGACGAAACTACGTCGATAGTTTCAATCGGAATTGCGTGGCCGATTCTTAGATCTTCCAAGATGGCGTGAAGTCGTTCGCCTGTGCTCTTCCCCAGTGGCTGGCCCTCGGTGATCTCGACGGATGCCATCGTCTCCAGTCGCGGTCCCGCGTTGTCGATCTGCTGGCCCTTCCAGCCAGACGCATAAAGCTCATCTCGCCAAGCAAGGATCTGTTTTGCGGTCGCCCATGCATCCCGTGCGAAGGACCGTGAATAGAAGCGTGTGCCGTTATCAAGCAAACGCAGACGCCCCTGATATCGGGCAATGCGAACTGCCGCAGGCGTATTTGGGCCAGCCAGACCGAGGGCAGATTCGAGCAGGCCAAGAAAGCCGTTGGGTCCTACGACGGGTTCCCCAATTGCCGATGCCGCTCCGCCTGCCGTCTGAGGGTGACAGGGGCCGTCGAGCTTCCATCCAAAAACGACGTGCATTTGCCCCCCTGTGTTCGCAGTAGATTGGTCAGTTCATAGCGACGCGCTTAATGCAAGCTGGAAAATCTTGGCTCGTGATCGTAAGTCATTAGTTGTTCTCCACATTTCAGGTGCCCCGACGACTGCCGTTCATCAAACTCGATTGACCGCCGGCGATAAACTGATCGTAAGTGTCCCACGCCTCCTCGTCGTCGAACACCGCACCGTCCCCGTCTTGCTCGAAGTGCAGGAGCGAAACGGAGATGCCAAGGCGATCGGAGAAGATCGTCAGCTCGCGAACCGGCGGGGCTCCCCGGCTGAAACTCCAGGTGCCGGCCGGCAACGAAACAGCGCGATCCGAATCGGCATGTCGTGATGCGGCGCCCTGCGCCGCAATCGATCCATCCGGAATCGGCATTCCCGAGCGGATGAAGATGCCACCGTTATAAGCGGCGGTGCTTGCCCGACCCCAGAGAGCATAACCATCGCGCGCCACGACCATTGCGACCGGCATGTCGCTGAACTCGATCCACTTGCGCACGGCGGCCAGGAGCGACACGCCATATCGATTCGTCACATGAGCAAGCAGCGAACGCGACATCTCTTCGCGCTTCACCTGTTCGCGATAGTCGTCGATCGGCATCAAAAGATAGGAGGCGAACGTGTCAGCTTCTTCCTCGCGTTCCTTTTCGGCGTCCTTCCAGTTGTTGGCCTGTAGCGGAAGGCATTCGAAATCGAAGCCGTCGGGGAGCTCTCCGTTGCGATAATCGTCGGCGGTAAGCGGTCGACGATGCAACACGTAGTGCCCGAATTCGTGCGCAAGAGTGAACCGCTCGCGTCCCCGATAGATCTGTTGGGTATTGTAGATGATCTGCCAGCCGGGCTTCCTACGGCCGGCACGGAGCATTCCCTCGAATTCGTCGATTTCGACGCCCCGGATCGCGGTGATCGGATCCTCGTGGTTGCGCGAGACCTCGAGCGCCAATTCCTCGACGTCGACTGGGAATCTATCTTCGCCCAGCACGGTGCGGAGGAGTACCGTCAGGTCGTTCGCGGCCCGGCGCGGGGATTTTCGACCGCTCTCCGTCATTCGTCCTCGTCGTCCAGGATCTTCAACATTTCTCGGAGGCGCTCTTTGCTCTTAGGCTTCATCTTCTGATAGTTGCGGAAAAAGGCGACATCGGCGGCGTCGGCTTCTGTCACTTCGTCGGTGGCAAGCAGGTAGTCGGCGGTCGTGTCCAGCGCCTGGGCGATCCGATGCAGTTTTTCACCTGATGGGCGCGCCACGTCTTTGTTCTCGATCTCCCACATGTAGCTCTTGCTCGAATCGACACGCTCGGCCAGCGCTTCCAGCGTTAGGCCCTTTTTCCGCCTGAGCTCTCGAACGCGCTCTCCCAGGGGCGATGGCAAGGGTAAACTCCTGTCAGGTAAAAGTTCGTTATCACGATATTTATTATGCTTGACACGCCATACAGGCAATCCTTATCTTTCGCAGAAGTTCGTAGTAACGAACATAAATTATCGCCATTGCGAATCACAGGAGACGGCCATGGCCACAGTGACAAGCTTCATCCGCAATACCCCGAAGACCTCGCTGCAGGCCTATTTCGACCAAGCAGGCATCCACCTGGCGCCGCCAGTCAACTGGGACGCGCCAGGCGATATCGTTCGCCCCTTGCTGCAGGCCGTCGACGAGATGGACCCGGTGGCCCGTGACCGGCTGGAGACGGTCGCCGAGCGGGTCACCGGCATGGCCGACGAGGCAGGAGAGGCGGCGATTTACAGCATCGCCCAGAACCCCGCTCTGCTCGATGCCCTCCGCAATGCCTATGACCGCGCGCTCTGGATGTACCTGAACGACGACGCGGGATTCCGACATGCGGAAGAGGTCCGCTTTACCGACGAACGGCGTCGCGGGCGGATGTGGGACGGATTTATCGGCGAGGCGAACCTCGTGCTGAAGCGCGACACGGCGTCGGTCGATACGTTCAAAACCGGCATCCGTGACAGATTCCAGTCGAACAATGTCCATGTCGATCTGTTCGACCGTAACCGGCCTAGTTTTGAGGGCGCGGACTGCGCGATCGTCCAGGCGACGGTCTATCGCGAGGGTCGCCCGGACGATTTCCTCGAGTTCGTAGACGGTATGCTCGATCGGCGCCCGCGTCGACCCGTGTTCGAGGCCGCCATCACGTATGAGCCTGCGACCGGCGTGATCGAAGTAGTCGCCAATGATCGTGATAGCCGCGAGGACTTGGTGCGGCTCTTCGCGCGTGACCTGCTTGATGTTGAATTCCGACAGGAACGATTGCCGTTTCGTCAGTTCGATCTCGGTGTGCTCCGCCAGGATTTCTCTTTCCCGACGGATCCCGACGACGGCATCGAATCAGTCCGGGTCAATCTGCTGCGTCTCATGCCGATCGATGCTGCCGGCGAGCGGGTGACACTCGAATGCATGCGTCAGGCGGCCCAGACCATCTGGCAGATGGCGCGCGATCGCTTCGGCCCTAACAATCCGCTGGCCAGCGGCTGGGTCGTGACGCAGGCGAAGCTCACAATCCGCTTCCACCCCGAGTCCGGATCCCGGCGTGGCAAGACCCTGCCGCTGACGATCACCATGCCCCATGGCTGTGATCTCAAGGATCGAACCGAGCGCGAGCGCCTGATTGGCGAGAAGTATCTGCGCCGTTGGGACATTCTGCGCGATGCATGATCGCGCACCATGCTCCACCAGGACCACCTTGGAATTGCTGCTGAGCGTCATCGAGACGCCAGAGGCAGTGATCACGGGATCGGTGCTCGCGGATTATTACAGCGCGGCTTCATCGGCCCTGATGGATGCGGGACTGCTCAAAGCGGGCGACCACGAGCTGGTTGCGGTCTCCGGAACCGCTCACGACGATGCGCCCGTTACCGTATCGCGGTCACCGGATGGCAGCCAGTTGGGCTACTTCAGCCCGACAGCCGGATGGGTCGCCGTGCCGGAAGAGCAAATGCGACGTTTTCGCGTCGATTATCCCGCCGTGATCAGCCGCCTCATGCTTCAAGCGGAGCTGTCTTCCCGTCATGGTCCGGTGGCCCTCGTGCCGGACTTGCTCTGGGAAATCGGCGATGTTCGTCTTGGCCGGCGCGCCCAGCTGGTCTCGATCTGGTTTGGCCGGCGGCTGCACGACCCCTCGGTGTGGCGGCAAGTCGGCAACGCTGCGAAATCTCGTCCGGCTTCCCGCTTGCGCATTTTGCTGACCAGTACTCCGGCTCATCGCGTGCCGGAGGATTCACTGCCGGGCAATTTGGTAGTCGGTGTGCGCGATGTGATCGATTTCAACGCCGGCCTCTGTATCCATCCCGACATTCTTGCGGCGCGGCTCGATGGTTCCCGGTTGCCCAATGTCGATGCGGCCGTCGATTTGTCTCCAGATGCCAGGACACTGACCATCAACGGCACGATCGTCATCTACTTCAAGTCCGACATTCACATCGCGATCATCCGCAAGCTGGTTGCCGGCCACAAGGACGGTAAGCGCTTCACCGTCCGGGATCTGCTGGCAGCAGGGCGTTCTGGCTCGACCGGCCTGCGGCGCGCATTCGGCGCCAAGAAATGGGCGGAGCTGAGCCCATATTTGAAATCACGTAATGGCCTTTGGGGCTTCGAAGTTTAAGCCAATTTCTCCCGGTTCTTCACCCTGACTGGGCGTCGTTCTTCTCCCTGATCGGCGGCGATCTTCCTCGCAGGTTTTCGTCACCGCCTGCTGGAGGACGCGATGTCCATCAAACACTTGAACCAAATCGATTTGGCCCGCCGCTGGAGCATTAGCCCGCGTACGCTAGAGCGCTGGCGCTGGCTCGGGCAGGGGCCCCGCTACATCAAGATCGGCGGTCGCGTTGTCTATCGCGTCGAAGAGGTCGAGGCCTTCGAGGCGCAGCAGACCCGCGCCAGTACATCCGAAATCCCGGAGACGCCCGCCTTCGCGCGGAGCGCCTGACCCCGGCTTCATGCCGGGTTCTCCAGGGAATGCAAAACCCGCGTGTGATTAGGCATGCAATTTTGACCCCCTGATGCGGGGGATCGGCGTCCAAATTTGACCCCCTGAGGTTTGGCCTGTTGCGCTGTTTGCTTTGATTCGAAAGCGAGCAGCGAGGGGGGAATGCTGACTGTGGAGACGATCGGCCGGATTCGGCGCGAACATCTGCTCAAGGGCAAGACCATCAGGGAGATTGCGCGGGACCTGAAGGTGTCGCGCAACACGGTCCGCAAGGTGCTGCGATCGGGCGAGACCTCCTTCGAATACGAGCGCAGCGTACAGCCGCGGCCGAAGCTGGGTCGGTGGACGGCGACGCCCGAGGATTTGCTGACCAGCAATGCCGCCAAGCCTGCGCGTGAGCAACTGACGCTGATCCGCATCTTCGGGGCCCTGCGCGGACGAGGTTACGAAGGTGGCTATGACGCGGTGCGCCGCTGCGCCCGGATGTGGGGCAAGACGCACGGGCAATCGACGGCTGCAGCCTATGTGCCGCTGAGTTTGCGCCAGGCGAAGCCTACCAGTTCGACTGGAGCCACGAAGTGGTCCTGCTTGCCGGCGTGACGGTCACCGTGAAGGTCGCTCATCTGCGGCTGTGCCACAGTCGCATGCCGTACGTTAGGGCCTATCCGCGCGAGACGCAGGAGATGGTATTTGACGCTCATGACCGGGCGTTCCAGCTTCTTCAGGAGCGCCTGCCAGCCTGGCATCTACGACAACATGAAGACTGCGGTGGAGACGGTCTTTGTCGGCGGGGATCGCCTCTATAATCGCCGCTTCCTGCAAATGTGCAGCCACTATCTCGTCGAGCCGGTGGCCTGCACCCCAGCTTCCGGCTGGGGAGAAGGGGCAGGTCGAGATCAGGTCGGGCTGGTGCGTGAACGCTTCTTCACGCCGCGGCTGCGATTAAGACCCTCGATGAGTTGAACGCCTGGCTGCTCGATCAGTGCATTGCCTACGCCAAGGCCCATCGTCATCCCGAGCTTGCGGACCAGACGATCTGGGAAGCATTCGAGACGGAACGGCCGAAGCTGTTCCCTATGCCGGCCGCTTCGATGGCTTCCACACGGTGCCGGCATCGGTGTCGAAGACCTGCCTGGTTCGCTTCGATAACAATAAATACTCGGTCTCAGCGAGCGCCGTCAGGCGTCCGGTCGAGATCCAGGCCTATGCTGAGCGCATCGTCATCCGCCAGGACGGGCGGATTGTCGCCGAGCATCGCCGTTCCTTCGGCCGTAACGAGACGAACTACAACCCTTGGCATTATGTGCCGGTGCTGGTTCGCAAGCCCGGTGCTCTTCGCAATGGCGCACCCTTCAAGGACTGGCTGCTGCCGGCCGCCGTGGGCAATATCCAGGCGCAAACTTGCTGGCCAGCACGATGGCAATCGCCAGATGGTCGATATCCTCACCACCGTGCTTACGGACGGACTGGCAGCGGTTGAAGCGGCCTGCAGCGAAGCCCTCAGCCAGGGTGTCCACTCCGCCGATGTCGTCCTCAATATCCTCGCCCGCCAGCGCGATCCTGGTCCTCCCATCACTATCCAAACTCCGGCCGCGCTGATGCTGAATCACCCGCCTGCCGCCGATTGCACGCCCGCTACGACACTCTGAGGAGAACGCTGTGATGGAACGATCCCAACTCTTCGATCTCATGGGCGAACTTGGCTCTACGGCATGAAAGCCGCCTTCGACGAGATCATGGCCACCGCCATCAGCGCCAGCAGGCCCAGCACATCGTCGCCGATCTGCTCAAGGCCGAGATCAGGGAGAAGCAGGCCCGCTCGATCAAATACCAGCTCACCATTGCCAAGCTTCCCCTCGCCAAGGACCTCGATGGCTTCGTGTTCGACGGAACCCCGGTCAATCGGACTCTCGTGACCGATCTCGCCGGCGGCAACTTCATTGCTCAGCAGCGTAATATCGTGCTGGTAGGCGGCACAGGTACCGGCAAAACCCATCTTGCCATCGCCATTGCCGAAGCTGCATCCGCGCCGGTGCACGCGGGCGATTCTGCACAGTCGTCGATCTCGTCAACTGGCTCGGACAGGCGGAATGGCCGTCGGGGCCGGCTTGCCGATCACCTGACCCGTATGGACTTCGTCCATCCTCGATGACCTCGGCTATCTACCCTTCGCCCAGTCCGGCGGCCAGCTTCTCTTCCACCTGGTCAGTCGGCTCTATGAGCGAACCTCGATCATTGTCACCACCAATCTCGCCTTCGGCGAATGACCGAGCGTGTTCGGCGACGCCAAAATGACCACCGCGCTGCTCGATCGTCTTACTCATCATTGCGACATCGTCGAAACCGGCAATGAAAGCTGGCGCCTGAAAAGTCGGGCCTGAAGCTCAATCCCTCAGCGCCCTCGGCGATGCGACTGCGCTACGCCGATGGCTCCGCGCATCGCCTCCGGGCGCCCCAAAAGCCACACATACACGGGGTCACTATTGGGCGCCGATAAGGGGTCAAACTTCAACGCCGATTGACAGTGATGCCGATTCTGGCCCCGAGGCGCTTGGGATCAGCGGCGATGGTGACCGTCGTCTCGGCCGCGGTCTGGAACAGAATGTCGTAGATCACCGCCTTGTTGTGATAGGCGATCTCGGCGATCGGCGCCGGCAGCGTGTAGACGACATGAAAGTACGGCACAGGCAGCAGCTCCGCTTCGCGCTCGGCCAGCCATTCCTTCGCCGCCGTGCCCTGGCACTTGGGGCAATGTCGGTTGCGGCAGGAGTTGTAGGCGATGTGGATGTGGTCGCACGTCTCACAGCGCGCAACATGACCCCCGAGCGCCGCCGTGCGGCAGCGCTCGATCGCGCTCATCACCTTCATCTGGCCGAGGCTCACATGACCGGCGTTGGCGCGACGCCATGCGGTGCCGAAGTGGCGGAAGATATCCGCGACTTCCAGAGCTGGACGCGACACGAGGCCTGAGCGTTATGCCTGCGGCTGGTCTTTGGGCTGCTCCTTTTTGCCGTTCTTAGGTCTCCTGCGAGGCACGGAGAGCTGGTCGAGCGGGCTTTTGACGCTGGCGATCATGCCGGTGGCGACGCGCGTGTAGCGCGCCGTTGTGTCGAGCTTGTGATGGCCGAGCAGTGCCTGGATGATGCGGATGTCGGTGCCGCGCTCCAGGAGATGAGTTGCGAAACTGTGGCGCAGAGCGTGCAGTGTCACGGCCTTCTTGATACCCGCTGCATCGGCTGCCTCGTGGAACAACCGGCTGAGTTGGCGGGTCGTCATCGGTCTGCCCGGCCTGCGGCCAGGAAACAGCCAGCGCTGTTCCACCGGCACGCCCGCGTCATAGCGGGTCGGGCGCGCCTTCCACCATTGCCGCAGGAGGTCGAGCAGCTCGGGCGACAGCATGACATTGCGATCCTTGCGGCCCTTGGACTGCTCGATCCGAATGATGCTCTGCGCGCTGTCGATATTGCCAGCCTTGAGCCGGACCACTTCGCTGGCGCGTAACCCGGCGCCATAGCCGAGCGCGAGCAAGACGTGAACCTTGAGGCTACTCGCCATCGCCAACAGGCGCTTGGTCTCGTCCGGGCTCATCACCAGTGGGATCTTCTGCGGCTCTTTGAGGTGATAGATCTCGGCGGCGAGATCCAAGCGCCTGAGCGTCACGCGGAAGAGAAACTTGAGCCCAGTCATGATCCGGTTGCGATTGCAGATGCTTGCCCCGGTCTCGGCCAGGTGCAGCTGGAACCGACGGACATCCTCGGCAGTGGCTGTGTCGGGCGAGCGCTTCAGGAAGGCTGCGAACCGCTTGCAGCTGGAGATGTGGCTGCGCTGCGAATGCGCTCCAAGCTTGCGCGCGTTCATGTCCTCGATCATCCGCTGGCGCAGCGGGCTAATTGTGATCGTACTCATGGGGAACTCCTGTCCTGAGTGAGGTTGCAACGCCTCGATCTTCAGGACAGCGCTCCCGGATTGCTAAGGATAATCCCTCCGCCGGCTCACCCGCTCATGGCGACCAGGGCCGCGCCACACATATCGCGGCCGCGATTTAGTGCCGTGGCCCATCTCGTCGATCGGCGGGTTCCGGCGGCTCGTCGGCAATCGGGGTGTCAGCCGACGTGCAGCGGACATCGCCCGAATGGCGGTGATGACCCGGAGCAGACCTGAGTGGTTACCCAATGATGTGTTATCCTGGTTTAGATAGCTGAGGGAGCCGATCATGCGAGGTGGGCTGTGAAGATAATTAACGCAATTCTGGGAAGCTGAGCTTTATGACCGGGACGCCGCATTCGCCAGGGCTATGAGCCCATCTAGGCCGACAGGGAGCGTCATCACCCTGCCGGCGTTGCACGGTGTTCACGATGCGGTGCAGGGTAACAGGCGATTTGCAATCGCCGCCCGGTTTCTATTTCGCGGCACCAAGTACGTAGCCACCGTCCCAGTGCCAGATCTGCTTATCGTCAACCGTGACCGTGACGATTGCCTGGAATCCGGCGAGCGTCCCGCTGCCGGCATGGAACGCACAGGTTCCGGACGGCGGGCTGGCCGAGTCGTAGGTCACGCAGTAGCCGAGCGCCGAATCTCCGTTTCCGACGGCAATGATCGCTGTGCTGCTGGCGAAAAGGGGATTGGTGATTACAGGCCCATAATAGAGAATTTTGGTACCCGCCGGGATCGCCGCGAGGTTCGATTCCGTAATGGTACAGAAGCTCGGGGTATCGCCGTTGAACCCGCTGCATTCCTTGGAGATCTTGAGCGGTTGCATAGCCGGTGCAGCGAACGCCACGGACGTAAGTGCCAAGATGGCAAAGGCCGACAGGATCGAAAGTCTCATTTTTACCCCCTATGGTCTAATGGACGTTTGAGGCGCTTCTCCTCATCCCCCTTCGCAGCGGGGATGCGGCGAGCATCGTTCTGACACGCTGTCCGCAATCCTTGCTCAGGTAACGAGCGATTGCCGATTTTTCGCCGAAAAAGTGGTGAAACTCGCTATGCTGGTTCGGTCGCCGGCTATTTCGACTGAACTCTGAGCAGGCGCGTGCTTTTGCTGCTGATACGGGTGGTGGACTACGCGTCTCCTGACCCGGTCATCCAGGCAAAGGCCGGTCGCCGGCGCCCGCGTCTACTTCACCGGAAAGCGCTGCGGCCTCCAACTTCGCGAGTGTCCCCGCCGGCGTACCGGCCGCGAAGCCGGCAAGCCGCATGGTTCGGTCAGGCGCAGCCGATCGGTCTCGCCGTAGCCTCGCTTATGGTCTCGGTCTTCAGATCCGGATACGCTGCTACGGCCGTTCCGACCCATTTCCCAGCCTCCTTGTTTTGCGACACGGCCGCGAGCGCTGCGGCGCGCGTCCTGCGAGTCGACCGGGTGTCATTGTCGGGCGAGAGGCGGTTAAGCATTCTCAGGGCGTCCTCGTAGCGCCCGGCCATGAAATACGCGTTGGAGAACTGCTTCGCCGACCAGTCGGGAAAATCCGGGACCAGCCGAACCGCCCGGTCTGCCATCTCCGCGCCGCGCTGTGTTTCGCCGAAGCTGGAGGCCCAGCCGGCATAGAGCGCCAGGATGTCGAAAGCGTACGGTGTGATCGCCAAGGCGGTGTCGAACTCCGACCGGGTGCGCGTGATCTCACCTCGGTACCGCAAGCTGATGCCGAGAACCGCATGCGCCTTGGGATCAGTGGGCTCGAGACTGACCGCACGCTCGGCGGCGTCGGCCGCTGCCATCCTGTTGCTTTCCGGTTCGACGCCGAAATCGGCCAGGAGATCGTGGGCAAGGCTTAATTCGACCCAGGTGCGCACGAGTCCGGGATCGCGTTCGGCCGAACGGCTGAGCAGATTCACGGCTTCCTCGGCATCGGCGCGGTCGATTCGTGCGAGTTTTGCCGCCCCGAGCACGTAAAGCTCGTAGGCCGTGCGTGAGGCGGGCGCTCTCAGGCGTGCGGCAGCGCGTACGGTTTCCTGGATCAATCCGGCACTGCCGCCGAGGCGGTTGGAAAGTCGTTCGACGATTTCGGACTGGATCAGGGACAGGTCGTCGTCGCCGCGATCCCACTGTTCCGACCACAGAACGCCGCCCGTTCTCGGATCGATGAGGTGCGCCGTGATCCGGAGATTGTCGCCTTCGCGGTTGATCGAGCCTCCCAGCACAAAATCGACATCGAGTGTCTCGCCCGGATTGGCCCCAAAGGCATATGCCGATCCGCGAAGGACCATCTGGAACTCGCGAAGCCGCCCGAGTTTAGTCAACAAACCGCAGTCCTCCTCCCTCATTCCTTCCTTCATTCCCTTAGCCAGTTTCTGTGCGGCTTCGTCGCTGCCGACGCTGATGAAGGGCACGACGGCAACGACGGGCGGGCCGTCAAAGGAACGCAACTCGGCGGGAGCGCGTGCGAAACGCCAGGCCGGGCCGACCGCAATCAACACGAGCACGCTCGCCGCGATGGCCCCGATCCTCCACCTAGTCCTTGCAGAAGCTGGGACGGTGGCCGGAATTGTAATTCTGTAGCCGCGCTTGGGAACAGCCTTGAGTATTGACTGGTCTGCGTCTCCGATGGCGCGGCGGACGTCGCGCACGCACTGCACGAGGCTGTCGTCGGTGACGAAGACGTCGGGCCATACCGCCTTCATCAGCTCGTCCTTGGTGACCAGCCGATCGGAATTCTGCAATAGATATTTCAGAAGGTTGAACGCCTGCGGCCGCAGCGGAATCTCTCGGCCGTACCGGTCGCATACCAAACTTCTGGCGAAATCGACCATGACGCCGTTGACAGCGACTGTCCGGGGAACCGGGAGGTTCATTCCCCACCTCTCTCCGCGGGAGTTCCGCGCAGCCATTACCTTTCACCATAGCAGAGGCACGGGACACTTTGAATAGTGGAAAAGTTCGTGGTCGAGGGCTCAGCAACTCGCATGAAATCCAGTGATCCGCTGCAAGTGCGTTCAATGCCGGTTAGCCGACTGTCGCCCGTTCCGGTCCAGAAGTATCGAATTGTCCCTAGGCGCTAAGCGGACTACAAAAGGCCCTCTCGCAATGTCCGGTTCTGGCCTATTTTGTTGCAGAAGTTGTTTGAATCGGCCGACGAACAGTGATTCCCTTGCCCAAGAGTGATTTGGGTGGGGAATGGGCGATGATGGGTCGGCTCAGCCAGGATCAAGGGCAACTGTTCTATTCGTTCGATCTGGATTCGGCTGTGCCGGGCGATCATCTTGTGCGCGAGATCGCGGCGGTTCTCGACTTGAGCTGGGTCCACAGCGAGCTGGCGCCACATTATCCTCCAATCGGTCGACCCTCGATAGATCCGGCGCTCATGATACGGATGCTCATCGTCGGCTATGTCTTTGCCATACGCTCGGAACGAGCCCTGTGCCGCGAAGTGCAGGTCAATCTGGCCTATCGCTGGTTCTGCGGCCTGAGCATCGAGGACAAGCTGCCCGATCACTCGGCCTTCTCTCGCGCTCGCAACGAACGCTTCCGCGATAGCGCCATCTTCCGCCGCGTGTTCGAGCGCGTGGTGGGCCAATGCATCGCAGCCGGTCTGGTCGGCGGTGAGGGCTTTGCGGTCGACGCCAGCCTGATCGCGGCCGATGCCAACAAGCGCCGCTCGATACCGGGCGCGGATTGGAAGAAGAAAGCCATTGACCCTGAAGGCGCCAGCCATGCCGTGAGGGAGTATCTGGCCACGCTTGAGGATGCCAGCTATGGCGCGGCCAGCCCGGTGACGCCGAGTTTGTCTCGCCGTCTGATCCTGCTGCGCAATGGACCGGCGCCATGAAGAGCGCTGCGTTCTTTGCCAATGCCGACAATTATCTCATCGACGTGAAGTTCGGCGTCATCATGGATGTCGAGGCGTCACGAGCCATCCGCCAGGCCGAAGTCGGCGCGTCGCGGACGATGATCGACCGAACGGAGGGGTGTTTCGGCATCAAGCCAGAATGGCTTGCCGCCGACACAGCCTATGGCTCGGCGCCCAATCTCAACTGGCTGGTGAAGGAGAAAGGGATCGCGCCGCACGTTCCAGTCATCGATAAGTCGAAACGCGATGACGGCACATTCTCGCGCGAGGAGTTCGTTTATGACAAGGAGCGCGACATCTATACCTGTCCGGCCGGCAAGACATTGAAGACCAGCGGAAGGTTGGTCAATGGCGGTGCGACGCTCCTCTATATGGCAAGCACCTACGATTGTGGCCCATGCCCGCTCAAATCCAGATGCTGCCCACTATCGCCACAACGTAAGGTACCACGCGATGTGAACGAAGAAGCCCGCGATGTTGCTCGTGCCATCGCCAAGACAGAGGCGTTCGCTCAGACGCGTCGTGATCGTAAGAAGGTCGAAATGCTGTTTGCGCACCTGAAGCGTATTCTACGGCTCGGCCGGCTCAGGCTGCGAGGTCCACGCGGCGCCCAGTTCGAGTTTACCCTCGCCGCCATCGCACAGAACTTACGACGTCTCGGTAAGCTGGTCGGGCGCCCACCACCACTCTTGGTGCCTCCCTGCGCGGTGTAAGAGGTCTTTACCGTTGCGGTTGCCTCCCGCGTCTCGGTGAGCACCCTACCGCCGCTCCCAAGAAGCGGCAGACGGCGCTCAGCCTAGCTGCCAAGAGAAACCATCACATGGCTTGCCGGCGACTTTTGCAACAATATCGGCCCGAAGCAGACCCTGGAGACGATTTGCTCAACGGCCGAGATTGACAGAAAGCTGAGACGCAGCCACCCGCGGATAGAACCGCCGCAGGTGATGTTCGGTCAATTGGAACACTCCCCGACTTTGCCCGTCGTAGCGAGGAAGAAGTGCTCTCGCTCACATGGAGTTAGGTCGCGAGGTACGATAGTTCGCGCATAATCTATAAGATCTTGAGTTTGGGGGAAGACGTGGACAGCCCGTGCATTTTGATCGCCTGAAACAATAGCAATTTCCGTCCCATCAGAATTGAACGCTGCGGTGGTTAGTGCTGGCGTCGCGGTCGACGCATCGCTTGGAGCGGAAAGAAGAGCAATCTGTCTGCCTGATTTTGCTTCCCAAAGCCGTACGGTGCGATCTTGCGAGGATGCCGTTACTATAAATCGGTCATTTGGGCTAAACGCTACACTGTTGATGCCTCCACTGTGGCCCCGCAGAACTGTCTCGGCAGTTCCATCAGCCATATTCCAAAGTCGAGCCGTTCCGTCACGCGATGCAGTGACCAGCGATTTTCCATCATGACTGAAAGCAACGTCAAGGAGCGCCTTGGTGTGGCCTTCTAGTATCGCAACTGGACTGCCATCTTTTATCGAACAAATTCTGGCTATTCCATCGAGCGTACCCGTCGCTACAAATTGGCCCTCGGGACTGAAAACGGCCGCACTAACCGGGCTCCTGTTGCCAGAAAGGGTTTGGTACTTCGCGCCGTCTATCGTCGATAACTGGGCCTCGTCGCCCTTCACAGTTAGAACGAATTTGCCGTCGGGGCTGAAGATTGCCCTACGCAGGATTCCGGTTGTCGTCAAAGCGGCGACTTGAGTGCCAGTCGCAAGGCGCCAGATGCGCGATACACCATCAGTTGATGTAGAGGACAACAGCGCGCCATCAGGGCTGAATTCAATATCGACTGTGGTTGTGCCAAGTGCCGTGCTTGTGCCAGGTGCGGCGAGTTCTGCGATCACATGACCGCTTTTTGTGTCCCATATTGATAAGCGACCGTCCCCGGAGGTTGTAGCGAGATAGTCACCGTTCGCACTGATCGCCGCTTGCTGAATGCGCGCCTCACGGCCGACGAGCTGACGAACTTCTCGGCCCGCAAGGTCCCACATGTGCACGACGTTGTCGCCTCCTCCAGTGACAAGCTGCTTCCCGTCGGGGGAAAACAGAGCAAATTTAGGCGGCAAGTTCTGTGCAAGAGTTGTTGTGAGAATTCCGTCAATATCCCAGACACGAGCGTTACCATCGCTTGATGCGAATAAGACGCTGTCGCGATCGGGGCCAAATGCCACGTGCCTAATCATGTTACCCGCCCCCCCGATCGCTTTCAGAAGCAATCCGCTCTTGACCTCCCATATCCGAAGGATTCCGTTCAAGGCGACGTTGGCAAAGAATTGATCATCCGGACTAAATGCGCAATTCCTATCCTCATCCTGAGTTCCCGAACTCTCAAAAGTTGGTAATTCTTTACCGAGGACCCGAAGAAGCGCCCCGGAGAGTCCGTTCCAAAGATGCGCAGATCCGTCGCTGGAGGCGGAGGCCGCGAGCTTGCCGTCGTGACCGAATGTCGCGCAGTTATTCTCGCTTACGGCGCCAGAGAGAACGGCAATTTCTTCCCCGGTTGATACACTCCAAAGATGGGCGGGACTGCCCCATGAGATGGTGAAAAGTCGACCTCCATCGGGGCTGAATGCAACTTTGTTTGACCATCGAGTGAGGAATGGCATGGTCTTGAGTTCGGTGCCGTCCCTGGTGCGCCAGATCTGAACTGAATCTGCAGCGGTCGCGAAAGTTAGGCCGTCAGGACTAAACACGCCCGATTGTGTTCGTGTGCTTTGTATGTTCGAAACCTGATTTCCTGTTTTTGCATCCCACAATGTAGGCTCGCGAGCCGAAGAGGCGGTGAGAATGCGGGTGCCGTCGGGACTGAACAAGCCTGTGTGTACCTCGCCAGGTTGCGGAAGCACAAAAAGCTGCTGGCCAGAATCGGCGTTCCAAAACCTGGCAGTGCCATCGCGCGCGGAGGTGATGATGCGGCTCCCATCGGGGCTAAACATTGCTCCGTCAACAATACCTTGATGGCCTTTGAATCATGGCTTGAGAGCCATCGGAGACGTTCCAAATTTGGGCCGTGCCATCGTATGACGCGGTAACAATTCGATTGCCGGCTTTATCAAACTGCGCGTCGGTTAGAGCCGCATCGTGATGAAGCGTTTGGGCGTTGTGGTCACCAAGCAAGGCATTATACAGGGCTATTTCAGATTCAACGAGATACGGGCGGTCAGGCGCGATTATCTGCTTCGGCAAAGATTCAAGCGCCAGGAGAATCGCAGCTTCTGTATCACCACCCATAGCCACCTGTTGCGAAAGAAGCGCTAACGAAAGAGATTGATTGCGCAATGCCTGGTCGCGTGCCTCCAGCGCCTTATTCTCCGCTTCCTGCGCTTGCCCGGCACTGCGCAGAGCTTCGTTTCGGCCCTTAAAGCCAACAACGGCACCTACGCCAGCTACGACCGCCAGTAAAATAGCGAGTATAGCAGCGTGGCGCGTTCTCCGCGCGAGCCGCGTTGCGGCCACTGCTTCGAGAGTACGACGCTCGGCCTCGCGCTCGAGCCGCTCCCGTCTTGCTGACTCCTCGACCTCGATCCGCGCTCGCTCGGCGTCGCGCTCCTTTTCCATCCGAACCTTCTGGGCGAGCGAAGAAGCCTCGATATAGGTGATGACCTGCTCGCCAGCTTCCTCGCGCCGCGATTGCAACAAGTCCTCGCCTTCAGCAAGGCGAACACCCGACGGCAGAAGAAGGTCGGGATTCCTGTCATCCAAGAACCATCGACGGGCATCGGATTGGAGGCGGGCCCGGGTTTCAAGGAACTTCCGATTGGTGCTGACGATGTCTCGCGCGAGCGGCCAACGGTTTAACAGTGCTTCATGGGCGAGCCTTATGACGGCTTGCCCTTCGGCACCCTCGTCACTGACGAGCAGCCTCGCTCCAATGAGCGCATCGATGAGCGCCGACTTTGCCGCTGTGTTTGCTACATCGCCGAGAAAGGCGGGACGTGCCGTGATCGCCTCATCGCCCCACCGCACAGTGGTGAGCGCCCTCAGCACTGCCGGCAACGCTTCCTGTATCTCGAGCGGTAGCGCATCGATGACTTCATCGGCGCGTCTAGCTATGGCACCTTCAAGCCCGCCAAGGGCTCGATAGGCAGCAAAGGTGAGAAGTCCCCGACTCCGTCCCGCTTGATAGAGCGCATCAAGTACGAATTCGAGGAGGGGCAACGACCCAGGGTCGGCAACCGCCGCCTCCTGCAATACGTCGTCGAGGCGACCGTGATCGCGATCCTCCTCGAAGCGAAGACCGGCCGCACGTGCAGGTTCGCGTATTATCTGCGCGATCTCGGGTCCGGTTGGCGGCAGGAGTTCGTAGTTGCCAAGTCCATCTTTGAGCTTCGAGAAGCCCGCAATCTCGCTACAGCGATGAAAGAAGTCTGCCCGCATCGTGCCGATCACCCAAGCCAACCCGCTCGACGCAAGAGTGGCGAGTATCCGGACGATTGCTTCGCGGGTTCCTTGATCTCGCTCAGTCGTAAACAATTCCTCCATCTGGTCAACCGCAACCACGAGCCGCACCTGGGACAGAGAAAGGCCCTGGGCTGCTGCTGCCTGAGCCAGCGCTGAGCGGATCGGTGCCAATGCCCTTTCGGGACTCGCGCGTATCAGATCGGCAAACTCGCCGGCCGCTTTTTCTGCTGCAATCTCAGGCAACGCTTCCTCACGCAGCAATCCGAAAGCCAGCGATTGAACGGCATCAGGTCCCTCCGACGGGCGCACGAGACATCGACGCCACAGCGCAACGCCCGCCGAAGCGTCCACTTTTGTGATTGTGGGCATAAGCCCGGCTCTTAACAGCGATGATTTGCCTGAGCCGCTCATGCCATAGATGAGCAGAAAGGCATTGCCGGAATTGGCGAGCCGCTCCAGTCTCTCGATACAAGTTGCGATCGCATGGCTGCGGCCAAAGAATAAATCCGAGTGATCGAATTCGAACCGGTCAAGACCGCGGAAGGGAGCCCTTATCTGCTCTTCTGACCTAAGCGGCACCCTGTACGCGCGGACCGGCCGGGCAATGTTCTTTACCTTGTGCTCGCCAAGATCGAGGAAATCGAGGGAAAGCCGATCGCGCACCTGGGCGTGAATAGCTTCTGAAATGCATATACCACCAGGCGGCGCCAGGGTCTCAAGCCGGGCCGCGACATTTACGCCGTCACCCATCAGATTGTCGCCGTCTACCAAAACATCGCCGAGATTGATCCCGATGCGGAAACGCATCCGGTTTGGCTCCCGCAAGGCCGTGTTCCGATTGTAAATCTCAAGCTGAATTCCGGTGGCGCATCGCACTGCCTCAACCGAGCTTGCAAATTCGGCGAGAACACTGTCGCCAGCGCTTCCGAAGACACGCCCTTGATGATGCGCAATTAGGCCATCAATAATTCGGCGATAGAGCTTCAAGGTGGCGAGGGTGGTCTCCTCATCCTTACCCATCAATTGGCTATAGCCAACTACGTCGGCGACAAGAATGGCCGCCATTCTGCGCTCAATGTGATCCACGCCCATGCCAGCTCCCGGGCCGAACTTACAACATCCTAGTCGAAATTAAGAAGGATGAGCTAGCTGTGTCCACCAAAGCCACGTGCTCCGGCAAATGGCCGCTGTAATTGGACCTAAGCTGGCTTCCACGGGTTTGGTTACGACGTCGTCTATGGCCCTTCATGTCGATTTGCTGGTCAAACGGCATTGGCGGCTCTGAGCGTAAAAACGGTCCCGCTGCGGATCTTCGGAATATGGCGCTTTTGACCCTGAACGGACGACATTCTCGGCCTGCACCCGCCCTCACTGACCTCACCCTTGGCCCATTGCTTGCGGCGGGACATGACGGTGCTATTGTATGGACGACTTGGCCCCATTTGGGAGCCATTGGGAACCGCTGGGCAGCATCGAGTGGGAGAGAACCCGGTCCAACGTCGCCTGGCTGCCATCCTGGCGGCAGATGTGGTCGGATACAGCCGCCTCACGGGCGAGGATGAAGCCGGAACCCTCGCCGCCGTCAGAAAGCTCCGCGCTGAGGTCATTGAGCCCAAGATTACCGAACATCAAGGACGCCTTTTCAAGTCCATGGGTGACGGCTTCCTCGCCGAGTTTCAGAGCGTTGTAAATGCAGTCGCTTGCGCGGTTGGTGTTCAGAAGATTATGGCAATGCATAACGCCGGCTTACTCTCTGACCGGCGAATGGACCTGCGTATTGGTATCCATCTTGGAGACGTCATATATGATGCGGGAGATATCCTTGGCGAGGGTGTGAATCTTGCAGCCCGGATCGAGAGCTTGGCACCGGCGGGCGGCGTAGCCGTCTCATCGATGGTACATGACAACATCGGCAGTCGGCTCGACCTCGCTTTCGAGGACGTGGGTGAGAAGTCGCTGAAGAACATTGAGCGTCCTGTGCGAGTTTACGTCCTCCGAATGGGCAACGAGAGTCCGCCACCGCGAGCAATGTCGCCCGCTCCTGACAAACCCTCAATTGCGGTGCTGCCCTTCAACAACATGTCTGGAGAACCTGATCAGGAGTACTTTTCTGATGGCATTACCGAGGATGTAATCACCGAGCTCAGTCGTTTTAACGAGTTCGCAGTTATCGCGCGGAACTCGTCCTTTAGCTACAAGGGAAAATCGCCGAGGGTTGAAGATGTCGGTCGCGACTTGGGTGTGAAGTATGTGGTCGAGGGCAGCGTTCGAAAACTTGGAAACCGTGTCCGCATTACTGCACAGTTAATTGACTCAACTAATGGCTCGCACATTTGGGCCGAGCGCTATGACCGAAGTATCGACGACATATTTGCAATACAGGATGAAGTGACAGAAGCCGTGGTTGCGCGTATCGCAGACGGTATAAAGGGTGCGCGAGTTCTGCACTCCCGAAGACGACCGCCTCACTCAGCGACCGCCTACGATCTTGTGCTGCAGGCTCGCCCTTACAGAACTTCCTATACGGCCCCAACAAGTGAGATGGCAGCTAGCCTCCTGAGGCAGGCGATAGAACTCGATCCCGGCCTCGGATTGGCACACGCTAGTCTCGCTTATGTGCGGGCAGGCCAATACGAAGAGGGCTGGGTAGACGATCCGGAAGCAGCGCTCGCCGAGGCCTTATCAGAAGCGAAGCAAGCGGTGGCTCTTGATAATTCCGATGGTTATGCACATGCTAGTTTAGCGTACGTATTGCTGAAGTATCGTGATTTTGAGCGGGCTCAGAGCGAGGTCGATGTCGCGCTAAAACTCAACCCGCATCACGTCAGTATCATCATGACTGCAGGTTGGGTCTCCATCGTTAACTGCAATCCTGAGCAAGCAATCGAGTTGATCAAGCGTGCCTTCCGATTAAATCCTCTTATGGGTAGCTGGCAGTTTTGGACGTTGGGCGAAGCCTATCTTGACGCTAGGCGGTATCGAGAAGCATTAGAGTCATTCGCCAAAGTCATGGACCCGCCAACCGTCCTGTTCTTGGAAATGGCGATTTGTCATGCGTATCTCGAAGACCTGGACAGCGCGCGCACGAACCTGCGCATTTACCTCGAACGCGCCGCGAAGGAGTTGAAGTTGTTTCCCGGTGACGACCCTGTCGCTTGGCGTACATTTTTCTTACGCTCGACTCGCCGGCGGATGGAGTTCACTGACCATTTTATCGACGGGGCGCGTAAGGCTGGGTTAAACGTAGCCTGATTGCTGACAGCCCTGTGATCAGCCTCCACAAGGTCGCCCGACTTGCGCAAACTTCGGTTTGCAAATCATCATGTTTGCTGCGGTGCATAATTCCTCAATTGGCCCAGTGCTCCGATTTGGGTCGGGCAGAGCATGTCGGCTCTGCCCGGGTAGTTCAGACGTCAACTTGTTCCGCAATGGCCAGGGCGTCGTCGACCTCGATCCCCAGGTAGCGGACGGTGCTTTCAATCTTGGTGTGACCGAGCAGCAATTGTACGGCGCGGAGATTTCCTGTGCGCTTGTAGATCAACGTCGCCTTAGTACGTCGCAGCGAATGGGTGCCATAGAGACTCGGGTCGAGCCCGATACTGGCGATCCACTCTGAGAGCAGGCGGGCATATTGCCGAGTTGCCAGGCAGCGACCGGCCCTTCGACCGCAAAACAAGGGCTCACCAGGTTTCCGACCCGTGAGCTGCAGGTATTCATCGAGGGCTTGCCGGGTCTGCTCGGAAAGCTCGAACTTTATTGGGTGACCCGTCTTTTTCTGACGGACCGTTGCACGATCGAGGGCGCACCCGCGTGGGGCAACATCCTCGACCCTGATGGATACCACGTCGCAGCCCCGCAATTTGCTGTCAATTGCGAGGTTGAAAAGGGCCAGATCGCGCTTGCGGCCCTCGAGCTGGAGCCTGGTCCTGATCGACCAGACGTGCTTTGGCCTAAGTGGCGGTTTGGCGCCAATCAACTTCCCCTTGTTCCAAGGCCGACGCGTGGCAATGGCCGGGTCTACGACTTCGAAGTTCACCATTGGATTGCTCCTCAGTTAGTGAGTGAGCGATCAACATGAGTACAAATCAGACGATTTCGTCGGCTTTTGGGGCGAACTTGACTTGGCATGGTTACTGCCATCTCGAACCGATACCGCGTTTGACCCGACCGTGCCATTGGCACAGAGAGCCAAATTCAGGGGCGCGAAAGTTTGCCTCAAGAAGGGGATACAGAGTAACACTGTGAGTAGTTGAAACGGGGAGGTAGCAATGACTGCAACCGACAAAGTGTTTGCTGGATCGATTCCAGCGAACTACGACCGTTATCTAGGACCGCTGCTGTTTGAGCCTTATGCAACCGATCTCGCGGCGCGGGCAGCGGCATTGGCACCGTTGGCACTGCTCGAAACGGCGGCCGGCACTGGTATCGTTACCAAGGAGTTGGTCAAGGCCTTGCCCAAGGGCGCATTGATCACGGCCACCGACCTCAACCAGGGGATGATCGATGTTGCCGCCGCCAAGGTGAATTCTCCGAATGTCCATTGGCGGGCCTGCGATGCAACGCGGCTACCATTCGCTGACAACTTGTTCGATGCTGTTCTATGCCGCTTGGTGTCATGTTCTTCCCTCAAAAGGCGAGGCCTACAGGGAGGCTCGACGGGTGCTGAAGCCGGGCGGAACATTTCTGTTTAATGTCTGGGACAGAATAGAGTTGAGCCCGATCCCCGAAACCATCGCGGCCGCGATGGCCACCCGCTACCCGGCGAACCCGCCGGAATTTCTGCGCCGAACGCCTTACGGATACAACGATGTTGAAGCGATCACCAGACATCTCCGCGAAACAGGGTTCAGCAAAGTCGAGTCCGTTGCGGTCACGCTTCGGAGCTGCTCCCCTTCGCCCCGCGACGCGGCAATCGGGCAGTGCCACGGTTCCCCTCTGCGCAGCGAAATAGAGGCGCGCGAGCCTGCCGGGCTTGCGGCGGCAACCGATGCCGCTGCTGCTGCATTGGCCGCCCGATTTGGCGAGGGACCGATAGAAAGCACCATGCAGGCTATTGTTTTCACAGCAATGCGGTAGCGCAGGGCGCTTCCCTTGCACTTCCCGTTAATCTATCGTCCTAGCGTGTGAAAAGCCGTGGCGAATGCGGCATGAATAGTGTCTAACACCGCTAGAAAAGAGATTAGCAGCATTTACTAATTAGTGCTTTCTGCGAGGTCTGCTCATGGCCCCGAGCGGACCAGATCGGACTTGTGGCCTTACGCGTATTCATGCAAGGACGCAGGAAAGAGCAGCTTAGCATCCCATGCGAAACACCTTCAAACGAGCATTGACCATTATTCTTGCTGGCCTTCTCTCGACATCAAGCGCCCTCTCCTGCACACGCGTCCTCTGGAGCGCGGCGGACGGGCAAGTGCTTGTCGGACGGACCCAGGACTGGACCGAGCGGGCCAACTCTGCCTTCCGCGTCTATCCGCGCGGGATCGAGCGAACGGGGGCGGTGGCAGAAAACCCCCACCAGTGGACGTCGAAGTATGGAAGCGTGGTGCTCTCCGCCTATGACATGGGGACCCATGAGGGGATCAATGAGAAGGGGCTGAGCGCCCATGCGCTGTATTTGGCCGTCGAAGCATCATTCGGTGAACGCGACCCCAAGCGCGAAGCGATCGGCATCATGCAATGGGTGCAGTACTATCTGGACAACTACGCCACGGTCGCCGAAGCCGTCGAAGCGCAGAAGTCGGTAACCTTTCAGATCGAACCTCTGATCCTGCCGAACGGCTACCCGACACTGGTGCATATCTCGCTTTCGGACAAGTCTGGTGACTCGGCGGTGATCGAGTACATCAACGGCAATGCGCAGATCTATCACGACAAGCGCTTCACCGTGATGACCAACGAACCGACCTACGACAAGCAGATCGAGAACCTGAAGCAGTACCGCACCTTCGGCGGCGACAAGCCGCTGCCCGGCGAGCGGACCCCGTCGGACAGGTTCGTGCGGGCGGCGTATTATGCAAACGGCCTGCCAAAGCCGAGCAATGAAGAGGAAGCGGCAGCCTTCATGTTCAGTGTCATTCGGAATGTTTCCGTTCCCTTTGGCTTGGGCGATCCGGACAGACCCAACGTCGCCAGCACGATCTTCCGGACCGTGCAGGACCTAACTGGGGAGCGCTACTACTTCGAAAGCACGTACGCACCCAACGTTGTCTGGATCGACTACGGCAAGCTCGACTTCAGCAAAGAGCTGCCGGAGCTGGAATTGAAGGTCGAGAAGAAGATATTTTCGCTCAATGGCGACGTGACTAGCCAGTTGGAGAAGGCAGAGCCGTTTGTCTTCGGTTCTAACAAACGCTGATGCTCTAGCTAATCCAGCCCATGCCCGTTTAGACCCGGCTCGCACGCTTTAATTCAACCCACATTCAATCTGCTACCGTTTAGAGATTGAGCGCAGAAGCTGAGCGATTCTCCACTGAAGCTGTGGGATCGTTGAGCCGCCGCGAAGTGAATTCCGGATCCTCGGTTATAAGTGATGCAGGGGACTGTGACTTGTGGTGGTGAACGGCCAGCTCGGGACGGCAAAATGCATGTCCAGCTCCAACGTTCTCGTCTAGACAAAAATCGAATTTCTTGTTTTCTTCCACCAGCCTCTAGACAGTTTGAATACGATTAACGCATTGGACTTGCAATAATAAAAGGGAAATCATAATCCTGGGGTCGGGGGTTCAACTCCCTCCTCCGCTACCATCCTCATCCACCCCTGAAAAAATGAACCCGCCCAGCGGGTGGGCGGGTTCGTCGAGCCAATTCAAATGCCGTGAGTGGGATCAGGTCGCCGGTGGCGGATCTTCCTCGTCTTCATCATCCTTGTTCTTGTGATTCTTGCCGCAGGCGCCGAGCGCGAGGGCCGCTCCGAGGCTTGCCGCCATGAGCATCCAACCGCGGCGCGAGCGCGCCTCCTTGACGTCGGCTTCGCCGCCCAATCCTGGATTCTCCATGTCATCCCCATCGTGAAAATTACCGCAACGAAAGGACGCTGCCCCAAGTCCTCGTCATAGTCAACGTGGCGGTAATTTCCGAGGATAAGGCTTTTTCAACTGCGGAATGGGACAATTCACGGCAGTTTGGGGCTGTCGCATGCCGAAGTTGACGCTAGATCTATACAAATCGCTTTATGACGCTCTCCACGCTCACGCCCGCCAGACGGGCGAACCCATTGGTCATATCGTGGAGCGGGCCTTGTCCGACGCGCTCGGGCTCGATCATGCAACGCTGTTCCAGGTCTCGACGACGGGGGCAATTGTGCAGGGCGTCTATCGCGGGGCGATGACGCTCGGCACGCTCAAAGAGCATGGCGATTTCGGGCTCGGCACCTTTGACGGGCTCGATGGCGAGATGGTCGCGCTGGACGGCGAATTCTACCAGGTTCATGCCAGCGGCAAGATCGAGCAACCGCGTGACTCGACGCTCATTCCCTTCGCGGTCGTGACAAATTTCCGCCCCTCTCACCGCGCCGATCTACCTGCCTTCGCGACACTGGCCGGACTGACTGCGGCGCTCGACAGGCTGCGGCGTTCCGACAATCTGTTCTTTGCCGTGCGCTTGGATGGAACCTTCGTCAACATGCACACGCGCGCCGCCTGCAAGGCCGAGGAGGGCGTGTCGCTGGTTGCCGCGACCGCGCACCAGGCGGAGTTCACGATGAATGATGCCAAAGGCACCATTGTCGGCTTCTGGTCGCCACCCTATGCGCGCAGCCTCAATGTCGGGGGATGGCATCTGCATTTCCTGACCGATGACCGCAAAGGCGGCGGCCACGTGCTAGGCTGCAGCGGGCCAGGAATGGAAGCGGCGGTGCAGGACCTCGACGATGTGCGGCTTGCCATTCCGGAAACGCGCGAGTTTCTCGAGGCGGATCTCACGCTAGACCCGACCGCGGCATTGAACATCACCGAAAAGAGCCGATAGGGCTTTAAGGGTCGCTCAACTTTTCGAGGTTCTGGTCGGCGCGCCGGGTCGCTGCCTCGAAGCGTTCTTCGAAGGTCTGCATGTTGCGCTTCGGCTCCTGATAGAAGGCCGTGAGCTTCATGATTTTCAGGAATGCCCCATTCACGAAGCGGCCCCAAAAGCGCATCGGACGGTCGACATCGAACAGCAGGATGACGCGCTCTTCCTCGGTGTCGTTCCAGACTTCGTGCTCGAAAGTGTCATCGAAGACGAAGATTTCTCCGGGGTGCCAGACCTTGATCTGATCGCCGACGCGGATGCGGCACTTCTCGGCATCGCGCGGAATAATGAGGCCGAGATGCGCGCGGATGATGCCTTTCGAAACGCCGCGATGGGCAGGGATGTGGTACCCTGGTGCGAGGATCGAGAACCAGGCCGTCTGGAGATTGGGAACCGCCTCGAGCAATTTGGTCGTAACCGGCGCCTGCTTGCAGTTCTTCTCCATCTTCATCTTGAAGCCGAAGAGAATGAAGGTGCGCCAGTTCTTGCCGGTGGCGATGCGGTATTGATCGGGCGAAACATCCTGGAAACCGGGGATCGCCTCGCGATGCACGAGGATTTTCTCAAGTTCGCCGCGAATGGTCTCCCAATTATCCGTGAAGCTTTTCAGAAACGGGAAGTGGCTGTTGTCCAGGATCGGCGTGTCGCCGACCAGAGATTGCCGGCCGAGAAAATCGCCGAGCGCGCGCGTCAGCCTTTTGCCGGCCCGCTTGATGCGCCGCCGGCGTTCCTGTTTGAAGCGCTTGGCCCAGCTTAGATCCTGGTCCGCGGATGTTTGAGCCATCGGGGTTCCTCCGATCGTTCGGGCGCGGTCGCCGTCCCCATATCGCCTGGGCGGGGGGATTGCAATCATGCCGCAATGTTTGGCGCGAGCGGCTAGCCTGGAGCCCGAAAAGCGGCTAACCGAAGGCAATGTCGAAGCACGTCATCGTCATCGGTTCGGGGATCATCGGATCGTCGATCGCCTACCAATTGGCCAAGCAGGGTGCGCGCGTCACCATTCTCGACGAAGGCGAGCCGGGCGGGGTTGCGACGCGAACCTCCTTTGCCTGGATCAATGCAAGCTGGGGTAATCCCGAATTCTATTTTCGATTGCGGCGGCGTTCGATGGCCGAATGGCGCGGTCTTGCCGAGGAGATTCCCGAACTTCAGGTGTCCTGGTGCGGCGGATTGCTGTGGGACGTCACCGGCGATGCGCGGGAAGACTTCCTGCGCGACCACGCACATTGGGGCTATGGCATGCGCGTCGTCGACCGGCATGAGATTGCCGCGCTCGAACCGGCCTTGGCAGAACCGCCGGCCGAGGCCATCCATGTTGCCGAGGAAGGCGTGGTCGAACCGCTCGATGCAGCCCATGCACTGCTGTCTGCGGCGCGCGGTCTTGGTGCAGAACTCTTCACGCCGGTGCGGGTCAGATGGCTTGACGTCGAAGCGGGCAGGGTGCGCGGCGTGCTCCTCGAAGACGGTCATATCCACGCCGATGAGGTCGTCGTCGCGGCAGGAGGAGGTGCACCGGAATTGTTGGCGAGTGCTGATTTCAACCTGCCGCTCGATCTGCCGCCCGGCCTTCTCGTCCATAGCGACCCGGCGCCGCCCCTCATTCAAGGGCTGGTCATGGCTCCGGAACTGCATCTGCGCCAAACCCGCGACGGGACTCTGGTGGCTGGCAGTGATTTTGGCGGCAGCGACCCTGGAGCAGACCCAAGGAAAACGGCCGAGGCATTGTTCAGGAAAGTACAAGGCTTCGTGAAGGGCGGACATGAACTCAGGCTTGGAGGCTTCTCGGTCGGCTATCGGCCGACGCCGCGCGATGGCTTGCCGGTGATCGGCAAGGTTCCGTCAGCGGAGCGCCTCTATGCGGCGGTCATGCATTCGGGGATCACCAATGCCGCCGCGGTCGGCCTTTTCGCCGCCCAGGAAATCTTGGGCGATGAGCGCGAGGTGTTGCTCGAGCGCTTTCGCCCCGAACGATTCTGTACCAATTAACGGATATGACCCGTCAGGAGATGGCGCCATGGCGATGAGCAAGAAAAAGGCCGATTTCATCGAACGCTCGATGAAATATTGGAACCCCGGCAAGACCGCCGACTGGCAGCGCATGGGTGTCGATCTCGTCATCGACAGGCGTGAGGGCTATCACCTCTACGACGTCGATGGGCGCCGGCTCATCGATGTGCATCTCAACGGCGGCACCTATTCGCTCGGCCATCGCAATCCGGAAGTTGTCGCGGCGGTGCGCGAGGGCCTCGACTATTTCGACATCGGCAATCACCACTTCCCATCGATCATGCGCACGCATGTGGCGCAGATGCTGGAGCGCCTTACACCCAAGGGCCTCAAGAACACGATCTTCGCCTCGGGCGGTGCCGAAGCGATCGACATTGCCTTGAAGAGTGCGCGCCACGCGACCCAGCGGCGGAAGATCATCTGCATCAAGCGTTGCTATCACGGCCATACCGGACTCGCCGTTCAGGTCGGCGACGACCGTTTCTCGAAGCTCTTTCTGTCCGATGCCCCGGCGAGCGAAGTGGTCAAGGTTCCCTTCAACGATCTCGAAGCGATGCTCGAAGCCATCGCCGTCGGTGATGCGGCCTGCGTCATCATGGAGACGATCCCGGCGACCTATGGTTTCCCGATGCCATTGCCCGGATATCTCGCGGCCATCAAGAAGGCCTGCGAGAAGGTTGGGACGCTCTATATCGCGGATGAAGTGCAGACGGGCCTGATGCGCACCGGCGAAATGTGGGGCGTCGATACTTATGGCATCGTGCCCGACATGCTTGTCACCGGCAAAGGCCTGTCGGGTGGCGTCTATCCGATCGCCGCCGTGGTGGTGAATGAGCGTGCCGGAAGATGGCTCAGCGAAGACGGTTTCGGCCACATGTCTTCATTCGGCGGTTCGGAACTTGGCTGCCTCGCCGCAGCCAAGGTGCTCGAAATCTGTTCGCGGCCCGAAACCCGCTCGCAAGTGCATTACATCTCCGCCTATATCGGCAATGGCCTGCGCCAGATCCGCTCCAACTATCCCGATTTCTTCACCGGCATAAGGCAGCGCGGCATCGTGATGGGGCTCGAATTCAACCACGAGCAGGGTGCGGTCTATGTGATGAAGCATCTCTATCAGAACGGCATCTGGGCGATCTTCTCGACGCTCGACAAGGCCGTGCTGCAGTTCAAGCCGGGTCTGCTCATCGACCGCGACATGTGCGATGAAATCCTGACGCGGCTCGATGCGGCCGTCGGTCAGGCACAGGCGGAGCTTTTCGGCCGCAAGACGACGAGCGCTCCGAAAAAGGTTCAGCGGGCGCGCTCGCGGCAATTGGCGGCCTAGCGGTCCCCGAGCGTGCCGACTTTCGACGATCTTCCGCATGAGGAAAAGCTGGAACGGCTCGAGCAGGTCGCTCGCGCTGCCGTACCGGCCTTCGGACTGCCGGCACAGTCGACGGTCCGGATGATCAATCTTTCCGAGAATGCGACCTACAAGGTCGAAACGCCCGATGGCCGGCGCTTTGCGATGCGCGTGCATCGCGCCGGCTATCACTCCAAGAATGCGATCGCCTCCGAACTCGCCTGGGTCGAGGCTCTGCGGGCGGGAAGCCCGGTGATCACGCCGATCTCGGTGCCTGGCGCCAATGGCGAACTCATCCAGACCGTCAGCATCCCGGGCATGGAACCGCGCCAGGTCGTGCTGTTCTCCTGGGAGGAGGGGGCCGAGCCGTCCGAGAACGAGCTGCTTGGGCCTTTCGAGACCTTGGGTTTCGTCACGGCGCAAATGCATGCCTTCACCCGCAATTGGCGTGCGCCGGATAACTTCGAACGGCTCACCTGGGACTTCGAGGGTGCGTTTGGCGCCAAGGCTCACTGGGGCTCGTGGCGCGCCGGCATGGGGCTCGACAAGCGGAAGACCGAACTGTTTTCGCGCGTCGTCGACTTGATCGGCAAGCGCCTTCAGCGGTTCGGCAAAGGATCGCAGCGCTTCGGATTGGTTCACTGCGACATGCGTCTTGCCAATCTGATGATCGACGGGGAGACGACGAAAGTCATCGATTTTGATGATTGCGGCTTGTCCTGGTATCTTTACGATTGCGCAACAGCGCTCTCCTTCATCGAGCATCGCCCCGACGTTCCCGATCTTGTGGCGGCTTGGGTCAGAGGCTATCGCCGCGCCCTCGATTTACCGGATGAGGATGTCGCCGAAATACCGACCTTCATCATGTTTAGGCGGATGCTGCTCATTGCCTGGATCGGATCGCATTCCGAAACCGATCTCGCGCAATCAATGGGCGTGCCCTACACGAATGACACGGTGGCGCTCGCGGAAGATTATCTGAAGAGGTTCGGCTAGCTCTCGTCCGAGGCGAAGCCTTCAAATTGGTGATTGTTCATGGCTATTCATCCGCTTCTTGAAGACCGGGGCTTCACGCTCTTCCATGCCGCTCAAATCGCGGAGAAGGCCCAATGGGCTGCGCAGACCCTTTCGTCTTACGAGCGCGCCGACGTGCTCAAGATCGCCGAAGCGGTTGCGAATGCCGCACATAAGAACGCGCGCCGGTTTGCCGAGATGACCGTGCGCGAGACCGGCTACGGAAATATCGATGATGCGGCTCTGAAAAACGAAGCCTGTTCGAAAGGGATCTTTGCGCGGTATCGCGCCGAAGACTTCACGGGCATCAGGCTGATCCCGGAAGCCAAGGCCGTCGAGATCGCCAAGCCCCTGGGCGTCGTCTTCGCGATGCTTCCCGCAACCAGCCCGGTCGCAGCCCTGTTCCATGCAACGAAATTGTGCCTCCTGACCCGCAATGCGTTGATCGTGTCTCCGCAACCGGCGGCTATCAAAAGCTCCGTTGAAGCCGCCCGCTTTCTGGCGAAAGTTGCCGAGGATGCCGGTGCGCCTGACGGCACGGTCCAGCTCATTGAATCGCCGTCCTTGGCGATCAATGAGAGTTTGATGAAATCGGATCGTGTCGATCTCAGTATTATGTTGGAGGCAAGCGAAGCTGGCCCGGTCTATGTCGATGAGAGCGCCAACCTGGCGCGCGCGGCGCGGGCGATTGTGGATGCAAAGTCTTTCGACAATGGGATTGGCTTTACAAGTGAAGCGGCGATCATCGCGCATGCAGCGATTGCCGATCGCTTGCGGGAGGAACTCGCCAGGAATGGCGCTCACATCTGTTCCGATGCCGAGCGCGACAAACTCGAGAGCCTGCTGTTTCCGCTGGCGAAGTTCGATGCGAATTGGATCGGCAAGCCGGCAAGCGTGATCGCGGCAAAAGCAGGTTTCAAGGTTCCGTCGCGGACCAGGTTGCTGGTCGCGCCCCTGATGCGGGTGGGCGATGATTATCCGCTCAGTCGGGAAAAGCCGTGCCCTGTCATTGGCTTTTACGTCGCTGCAAATCGCGACAGTGCGATCAGCGCCTGCCGTGCCATGCTGCGTGGCCCGGGCGGCGGCGATTGCGCCGCGATCCATAGTGAAGACGCGGCAATGATCCTGCGCTTCGGTTCGGAAATGAATGCGACGTGCATATCGGTGAATGCGAGTATGGTCCCCACATCCTCCGGGCTCGCAACTCATCTTCCGCTCTTCGGCCTCTCTCCCGACAAGCTGGTGCGGCATGTCACGATGGCGTGGAGCGCAGATGCCTCGGTCAAGTTGCCGTCATTGGCAGGGATCGGCTTGCCGCGGCCGGCCGTGATCGGGCGGCCGCCGCATGGCGAGATCGATTATGATTTCGGCAACCCGCCGCCTGGCACAGCGAAGCAAGTGGGAAAGACCGCCGGAAAGTCTCGCGGAAAGCTTCGCGCTTAGCGTTGACACTCGGTGCGATTGCCGGATTCATTCCGGCGATCGCTTGCGCCGATACTCCGTAGCCTGACGATCGCCCGATTGATTCTCGAGGCGAGCCCGAAGCAATCCAAACGCTGGCTCTCTTCCCCTCTTTCCACCGTAGAAAACGGCGTGAACCGCGAAGAGCCGACCGGGTGAGGGGCAGAACCACCAACCCCCGTCATCCCGGCGAAAAGCCCATCTTCCCTCGCCCGCGCATAGCGCGGGAGAGGGTGGCGCGAAGCGCCGGGTGAGGGGCAGAACAACCATCCACCGTCATCCCGGCTTTCGCCGGGATGACGAAGGGAGGTACCAAAAAATTGGAGGCAACCCGAATTTTATGATTGACACGGTTCGTTTTCTGTTCCATAGAACTGCAATGAACTGGGAATTGGCCATCGAAAGCAAGCGCGTGCCACTGTTGGCCGTGGTGTTGGCGCTGTTTGCCAAGATCGGGCTTAGCGAAGGCGTTTCGATCGATAGGATCGCGAAGCCGCTGCACCGGCTTATCCTCTCAAGATTGCGGGCGGCGGAATCAGCGGTCAGACGGCTCATCGTCGCCGCGGCGCGCGACATCGTGCTCGAACTCAGTGAACCCCGGCCATACAAGCCAAGGCAGAAGCCTTCCACCGAGCCTAAAGCCGATGGCGAAGCCAAGCCCAAACGCAAACGCCGGCCCTTGTTCAACCTCTTCGACGCGCTCAGGCGCCAGGGCCGACGTTTCAAGAAGAAGCGTCGTGGCCCCGAGCCCCACATTCATTCCATCGAGTCATTCCTTGCGCAGAAACAGGCTGAGATCGCCGCCGCTCAGGCAAAGCGGCAGGTCGTCGATGACGGCATGGTTAGAGCCAGGCACCTGGTCCGCCGCCTCGTGGCTGTCCTGGACGCGGTTCAGGACATCCCGGGCCATGCCATGCGGCTCGCCCGCTGGGAGGCCCAGCCCTTCGACCAGCGCCGGCCTGAGCGCTCGGGCCCGTTGCGCTCCGGGCGCCCACCGGGATACCGCCAACGGAACATCCACGAGGTCGACCAGATCCTCAAAGACTGCGACTGGCTCGCGCGCCTCGGAAACCCGCCGCGCGACGACACGTCGTAGGGCATAGTCCTCCGCATACTGACTTAATGTCACTTACCCCTCTCCCCTCCGTGGGAGAGGGCGGCATGCGCGAGCATGCCAGGTGAGGGGGCATTTCAAACTCACAAAAGTCCGTATCGCGGCACGTTACCCCTCACCCGCCTCGGGCCTTCGGCCCTCGTCGCCCTCTCCCACAAGGGGAGAGGGAAAGAAAAGGCGTTCGCGCCAAGCTTTCGAGCTTTCGCTGGCATGACGGTTCGCGTGCGGATCAAATCTCAATGTCCGCCGCCGCGCTAGGCCTGCGCGAGCGCTTCCAGCGATTCCGGAATGATCTGCCCGCCATCGACGATGATCGTCTGGCCGGTGATGTAGCCCGCCTCCTTGGTCGCAAGGAATAGGGCGGTGTTGCCGATGTCTTCGAGTGCTCCCAGGCGCTTCAATGGGACCGAGGCCGACATGGTCTTGATATAGTCCTCGCCCATGCCCTGCAGGCCTTCGGTCATGATATTGCCGGGCAGCACGGCATTGACGGTAATTCCATACTTAGCCAGTTCAAGACAGGCGGTACGCATGAAGCCGAGCTGGCCCGATTTGGTCGCGCCATAATGCGTCCAGCCGGGAAAGCCGGTGACCGGGCCGGTGATCGACGAGGTCAGGATGATGCGGCCTTGCGGTGATTTCTTGAGATAAGGGATGCAGGCCTTCACCGAATGAAAGCAGCCCTTGAGATTGGTATCGACAACGAGGTCCCATTGCTCGCTCGTCATCTCCTCAAGCTTGTGCGGTGGAAACACGCCGGCATTGGCGCAGAGGATATCGATGCCGCCATGCCGGTCACCGGCGGCCTTGGCCATGGCTTCCATGCTGTCGAGCTTGGTGACGTCGGCGGCGAAAGCCGAAGCGCCGTTCCCCAGTTCCTTCGCCGCGGCTTCTGCTTCGGCAAGATGGCGCGAAACGACGAGGACCTTGCATCCGGCCTTCGCAAAGGAAGCCGCGATGCCTTTGCCGATGCCCTTGCTCGATCCGGTGACGACGACGGATTTGCCGGCGAGGGAAGTAAACATGGTCAGGTTTCCTCTCTTGCATTCTTGCGGTTGCGGCGCACGGCAATCAGCCAATAGCCGCCGAGCAATAGCAGTGCGGCACCGATTGTCGATACGGTGCCGAGAACCGGAACGCCGGGTGTGTAGCCCGCAACCATCTTGGCGTAGAGATATTCGGGGATGGTCGTGTCGGCGCCGGTCGTGAAGAGCGACAAGGGAAAATTGCCCCATGACAAGAGAAACGCAAACAGCGAGCCCGAGACGATGCCGGGAAGCAATACCGGCAGTGTCACTTCGCGCAAGACCTGCCAGCGCGAGGCGCCCAAATCGAAGGCGGCCTCTTCGAGCGCGGGATCGAAGCTATAGACCTGGATCGAGATCACCAGGGTCACGACCGGGATGATCCACACCAGATGGGCGAAGACCGCGGTCTTCCAGGACAGTTCAAGGCCGATCGCGTTGAACCACAGAAGCAGCGCGAGCCCGAGCACCGATTGCGGAAAGAAAATCGGCAGCAGCACCAGCTTCTGGTAGACGCCGCGGCCCTTCCAATTGTAGCGCGCGAAGGCGAGTGCGCCGAAGAACGCAATCACCACGGCGATGACTGTGACTGCCAAGGCAATGCTGATCGAAGTCTTGAAAAGCTGATGCACCTCGATCGAAGCGAATGTCTTGCGCCACCAATCGAGGCCAAATTTCTGGATGGGGAACTGGAAATAGCGCGTGGCGGTCAATGAGGCGAGGAAGATGCAGAGGCCCGGAATATAAAGGAAGACCAGGACGGCAATGGTCCAGGCCCAGATGAGCGCATGCCGACCGCTTCGCGACATGCCCTGCATGGTCAGCGCTTGCCCAGCACGGCGTCGAGATCGAAGCGACGCAGGACGAAAAGCACGAGCACGCCGACGACCAGCATCAACAGCACGGCAAGCGCGGCACCCAACGGCCAGTTCTGGGCATAGGTGAAGGCGATTTCGATGTCGTGAGTGATCGGAATGATGGTCTGGCCGCCAATGATCTTTGCCTCCGCAATGGCGCCGACGGCGAGCACGAAGGTGAGGAGAAAGCCGATCACGATGCCCGGCATGGAGAGGGGAAGTTCGACTTCGCGGAAGACCTGCCAGCGCGAGGCGCCAAGATCGAGTGCTGCATCGCGCGTCTCGTTCGGCACCATGGAAACGCCGAGCGTCATCGGGAACAGCATGAAAGGCAGATAGACATAGACCATGCCCATCAGAACCATCGGGCGGGTAAAGAGCCAGCTATCGGGCTCGATGCCGAACATCGATTTCAGCGTGCCGAGCAGCACGCCATTCTTGATGAAGAAGAGGATCCAGCCATAGAGCCGGACATTCTCGGAAACGAAAAGCGGAATGGTGAAGAGCAGCGTGATGACCGGCGCCCAGGGTCCGAAGACCCGGGCAAGCCCGTAAGCGATCGGGTAGCAAATGACGGCCAGGAGTCCGACGGTGAGGGCTGCGAACAGCAATGACCAGCCGAAGGAGATGTAGCTGTTGCCGTTGAAGATCGCGACGTAGTTTTCGAGTGTAGGGGGATGCAATAGCCCGAAGGAACGCTCCGGCATGAAGCTGTAGCCGATGACGGCAAGTAGCGGTGCGGCAAAGCCGACGGCAAGAAAGAGGAGGAGGGGTAGCGCGTTGCGGAAACCGGCCATCACTCGCTCACCAGAATGGAATCCTTGGCGTCCCAGCCGATCAGGACCTCCTGGTCGAGGCTCAGGGCCGGCGCTTGCTGGCGCAGTTTCTCGACCATGAAGACATGGTCGCCGGCGCGGATCTGATACTGGATGCGAGAGCCCAATGCATATTCATTATAGAGTCGACCTTTGAGCGAATTCTGCGCATCGCCGGCATTGTCGAGAAAGCGCATGAATTCCGGGCGAATGACGAGATGGCCCGAAGAGAAGCCATTGGGCAGGTTGGGCGGGCGGAAGGAGCGGTCGAAGGAGGCCGAGATGAGGTTGCCGGCGGCCAGCGAGACGGGGATCACGTTCACGTCGCCCATGAATTCGGAAACGAATTTGTCGCGCGGCGCTGAATAGATTTCATTCGGCGTTCCGACCTGCACGAGCTTGCCGGCGCGCATCACCCCGATCCTATCCGACATCACCATGGCTTCCTCGAGACTGTGGGTGATGTAGACGAAGGTCTTGCCGGTCTCGCGGTGGATGTCTTTCAGCTCCTTCTCGAGCGTCTTCCTGAGCTTGTAGTCGATCGCCGAGAGCGGTTCGTCGAAGAAGAGGATTTCAGGATCGAAGGCAAGCGCACGGGCCAGCGCCACGCGCTGACGTTCGCCGCCCGAGCATTTGAGCACGCTCTTGCCATAGTAATTCTCCGGAAGGCGTAACTGCCGCAACAGAGCCAGCGCCTTTTCCTTGCGCTCGGCCGGCGGCACGCCGCGGATCTTCAACGGGAACTCGATATTCTCGCCCACCGTGCGATGCGGAAACAGGGCGAGCGACTGGAACACCATGCAGGTCGGCCGCTTGTTGGCCGGCACGTCATTGATGCGCTCGCCGCGCAGGATGATGTCGCCCGAGGTCGCCTGCTCCATGCCGGCGAGCATGCGGATCAAGGTGGTCTTGCCGGAGCCGGAGGGGCCGACGATCGTGAAGAATTCGCCGTCGGCGATGGTGAGATCGACGCCGTCGACGGCGTTGAACTTGCCGAAGGACTTGGTGAGGTCTTTCAGGACGAGAATGGGAGGGCGCTGCGACATTGTCTTCGGTATGGAACAGGAAACCCTCCCCGGCAACGGGGAGGGCTCGAAAGTTGTGATGATCGTCAGCCGGCGGACGCCGCCTTCTTGGCCGAGGTCATGATGTCGAGGAGCTTGTCGTAGTCGGGTACGATATCGTACTCGACCGAGCGCGCCATTTCCTCGTCCAGCGAATCCCACTGGATCGCATCGAGCTCATCGGTGGTGAAGAGATCGAAGCATTCCTTGGTGCCCATCTGGGCCACCGGGTTGAACGTGCCCTCGGCGAAAGCGACCGTATGGGCGACCTTCGGATCCTGCACATATTTCAGGAACTCGACCGCCAGCGGGCTCAATTCCGGATTATTGACCGTGGACGTCACCTCGATCCACGAAATGCCGCCCTTGCCGCCGGCCATCGGGCCTGACTTGGGCGTAATGCCGCGGATGTTCTTGTTGCCGTCGGCGCGGGCCGGCGAGGCCGAATAGGTGCCGCCGGTCAGGTGGAAGTCGATTTCGCCGGAGATCAATGACTGGTTCATGGTGGCGATGTCGCCTACCACCTTCGCGCCCTTGAAGACGCGACCGGCAGTCTCGGTGAATTTCGCAACCTCGGCATCGTCATGGGTCTTGAACGGATCGAAGCCGGCGATGCAGCAAATGTTGAAGACGTTCCAGTCATCCGATTCGAGTACGCCATACTTCTTGGCATTGGCGGGATCGTTCCAGAGATTCCAACCCTGATCCTCGGCGGTGGCACGGCTCACCTTGTCGGTGTTGACGACGAAGGAATAGGGTCCGAAACGCTGGCACATGCCGATCAATTCCTTGCCGGATTCATCCATCGCCCATTTATAGGGCGGCTTGAACGCCGGCAGCATCTTGTCGAAGTAGGGTTCCATCGTGGCGCGGTCGAGCGGCTTGATGAGACCTTCCGGCATCATCACCTTGCGCGCCCAGGGATTGTTGACGTTGATCAGATCCCAGACCTTGGTCTCGCCGGCGCGCAACCGGTTGATCATGGTCGGATCATTGGTGAGCGACTCGGCCTTCACCGTCGCGCCATGCGCCTCACGGAAGGGGTCGAGCACCTGGGCCGAGTTGTAGCCTTCCCAGCACAGGATATTCAGTTCCTTGTCGCGGGCCGCTTGCGCGGTGCCCAAGGAAAATCCCGTGCCGGCCGCGAAGGCTGCGGCCATGGCGGACGAGCGCTCCATGAAATTGCGGCGCGTCAGTTTCTTGTTCAGCATTCGTAACCTCCCGAGTTATGGCAAAGCGGCAAGCGCCTTGCGTCTATTGCGATTTCAGCACGTCACGGCGAAAGCTTAAAGATGCCGGCCTCATCAAAGTGAGCATCGCGGCACGCCAGGCCGGTCTAGGGCGTACCATCGTCATTGAAGCTTCATCATGTCGAGAAGCTCCTGCGTCGAGACCACGTGGCAATAGATCATGTTGATGATCTCGAGTTCTTTTTCGTGCAGTGCGTCCGACCCTGCCGCACAGCAATCCTCGACGACGACCACGTCGAAGCTTTCATCGGCGAGCGAGCGCACCGTCGACGAGATGCACTGATCGGTGAATATCCCGGCACAAACGACATGCTTGATGCCGAGATTATGAAGGATGAGCCGGAGGTTCGTCCCGGTCAGTGCCGAGTCCGTCGTCTTGGTCACGACGATCTCGTCGTCTTTTGCCGCTAGTGCCGGCACGAGCTGAGACGGTGCCCCACGCATCGGCAGGAGCAGATTGTTCCAGCCGGGCTTCTTCTGGCTGAGCGACCGCTCGCGCCCATCCAGCGTCTGGGTCGCGATCCGCGCGAAGAGGCATTCGAGGCCGTTCTTGCGAAACCGATGGAGCAGGATTGAGATGTTGGGGATCACCACGCTGTTCATGCGGTGATGAAACGGTGTCCAGGCGTCGTGCTGGCGCCGCTCTTCTGCCGAGAGCCCTGCCGGGTCCGGGCGGCTCAGATAGGTGTTCTGGACGTCGATGACGAGCAGGGCAGTCTGGTGCCATGGCAGGCTGAGGTCGGCCGGTTCCGGCGCCCCGTCATAATAGATCGAGCGGAATCTGGTCTTCCAGCTCATTCAGCGTCCCTTGCCATCGGATAAAGCTTGCAAGATGAATGTTGTTTATGCAACAGAATTCTTGTTGGTAAGTACAACATTGAAGGCAGCCCGATGGATTTCATCTTCATGCTCACGAACAAGGACCGCACCGTCCCCAATTGCCTGGAGGTGATGGCGCAGATCGCCGATCTCGGGCTGACGCATGTGGGGTTCAAGGATGTGGGCGTCGATCTCCCCACGCTGAAGCAGCTCGCGGCAGCCATCCGCAAATCCGGGGCAACGTCCTATGTCGAAGTCGTCAGCACGACGCCCGAGACCATCCGCCAGTCGATCGCGGCCGCTGCCGAATTGGGTGTCGACCGCGTGCTTGGTGGTCAGGACATCGCCTTTGCCCAGGAGAATTTCGGCTCGCGCAGTATCGGCTATTACCCCTTTCCGGGGCGCCCGGAAGGCCATCCGACGAAGCTCGGCGGCAGCCAGAAGGACATCGAGGATGATTGCACCCGGGCCATGGAGCAAGGCTGCCCGGGTGTCGATCTCCTCGCCTATCGTGCGGTTGAAGAAGACCCATTGAAGCTCATTCGCGCCGCGCGCCGCGGCCTTGGTCCCGAGGGCTATCTGATCGTCGCCGGCAGCATCGACTCGACCGACCGCATCCGGGCCGTGGCCGATGCCGGCGCCGATGCTTTCACCATCGGTTCGGCCATTTTCGAGGAGAGCTTTGCACCTGGCGTGAAGGGCGTGCGGGGGCAGTGCGAGGCGGTGGTCAAAGCCCTGGGCCACTGATCATGGATATGATCGGCGAATTGCTCGCCGGCCGGTTGCGCGATGTGCAGAGCGGCGAAACCTTGCGTGTCCCGGTCAAACGCGTGGTGATCGAGAAGAGCCTGGCGGGAAGCGAAGCCGACCTGATTGCCGGCCTCAACTTGCCGCCGCCTTATGCGGTGGTCTCAGACTTCAACACCCATGAGGCATTGGGCCGGGGCGTCGAAGCGGCGCTCGCCCGTCACGGCATAATCTCTGTCCGTTTGCCCGGCCGTCCGCAGCCCGACGAGGAGACGGCAGCAAAGGTGATGGCGGCGGGGGCCAAGGCTGGGAGCTACGTCGCCGTCGGCTCCGGCACGATCAACGATCTGGCGAAGTTCTCCGCCGCGCAGCAGGGCAAGCGCTGCGCCGTCTTTGCGACCGCACCCTCCATGAACGGATACACGTCGGTCAATGTCGCGATCACCATGGGCGGCCACAAGAAGTCGCTGCCCGCGGTCGCGCCGGAGGGCGTGTTCTGCGACCTGTCGGTCCTTGCCGCTGCCCCGGTGCGGCTCATTCGCGCCGGCTTCGGCGATGCGATCTGCCGCAGCACTGCACAGGCCGATTGGTACATGGCGCATCGGCTGCGCGGCTCAAACTATCGCGCGATGCCATTCTCGCTCTTCGCGAAGCTCGAGGATGAGATGGTCGATGGTGCAGATGCACTGACCAGAGGGGACCCGGGGGCGGTTGAAGCTCTCACGCGCGTTCTGCTTCTTTCCGGCTTCGGCATGGCGATTTGCGGGGGAAGCTACCCGGCAAGCCAGGGCGAGCATCTCATCAGCCACTATGTTGAGATGCTGGGGAGCCATAATGATGACGCCCCCATGCATGGCGAGCAGATTGCGGTCACCACGCTTGTCATGGCGCGGTTGCAAGAGGAGCTTCTGGCAGGTCCACCGCCGCGCCTGAAGGCGAGTTCTGTAACGCTCGCCGAACTCGCCTCCCATTTCGGAGACGAATTAGGCCGCGACTGCATGGTCGAGATCATGCCCAAGCTTCTGAACGACCCGCAAGCCGACGAACTCAATGCCAAGCTGGAGCGGATCTGGCCCCCGCTGACCGACGATCTCCGAAAGATGATGCGGCCGGCAAGCGAGATCGCCAACGCGCTCAAGCGCTGCGGCGCGCCGACCACATACGAGCAACTCGGCCTCTCACGGGGTTTCTTCGCGGACGCGGTTTTGCATGCGCGCGAAATCCGCAACCGCTACACTTTCCTCGATCTGGCGGCCGATTCCCGCCGGTTGTTGCCCGAGAAATTGATTGATCGATGACCGACCTGATCCCCATTGAGGAATGTCCGCAAAAGACGCTCAAAGCCGTCAAGGCGGTGCTGACCGACATCGATGACACGCTGTCATTGCACGGCCGGATTCCGGCCGAGGCCTATGCGTCGCTTGAAGCCTTGCGCGAAGCGGGATTGGCGGTCGTACCGATCACCGGGAGGCCGGCAGGATGGTGCGATCATATCGCGCGCATGTGGCCTGTCGACGGCGTGGTTGGTGAGAACGGAGCGTTCTACTTCCGCTATGATGCCAAGCGCCGAAAGATGGAGCGCATCTACGCCCAATCGGCCACCGAGCGCCGTGCCAATCTCGATCGCCTGTGGAAGGTCGCGCATCAGGTCCTGAAGGATTTCCCGGGAACGGCGATTGCCTCGGATCAAGCTTATCGCGAGATCGATGTGGCGATCGATTTTTGTGAGGACGTTCCGCCTTTGCCGCTCGCCACCGCGGAAAGGATCAAGGAGGCGTTCGAGGCCGAAGGCGCCACGGCCAAGATCAGCTCGATCCACGTCAATGCCTGGTACGGCGATCACGACAAGCTCTCGATGTCGAAGCGCTTCCTCTCAGAAGTCTGCGGGATCGATGCCGACCGCGAACGCGAGCGCATTATCTATGCCGGCGACTCGCCGAATGATTCACCGATGTATGCCTATTTCCCGAATGGGGTCGGCGTTGCCAATATCAACGGCTATCTGAAGCTCATGAAGCATCTGCCGCGTTATGTTACGGAAGCGGAAGGTGGATATGGCTTCGCGGAACTTGCACAGGTCATTCTGGATGCGCGCGCCGGGGGATAAGGTCTCGAAGCGCTCGCGGCACGAGCGCATCGTCGCGCGCCTCGCCAATGACGTCGCGGTGCGCATCTCGGCGCTTGCGGAAGAGTTCCAGGTCACGACGGAGACCATCCGACGCGACCTCGACGAACTCTCGGACCGTGGCCTGATATCGCGGACCTATGGCGGTGCTGCGCCGCGCTCGTTGATCGGCGAGCCGGGCGTCATGCTGCGGGCGCAGGCGAATGTCGCCGAGCGGCAGCGCATCGCGCTCGCCGCCGCTGGCCTGGTGAAGCCCGGAGATGTCATCATGATCGATGCCGGTTCGACGACGGCGTTCTTTGCCGCCGAGCTTGCAAAGTCAGCGCATCCCTTGACGGCGATTACCAATTCGCTCGGCGTCGCACGGGCGCTGGGCACTTCCGAAGCGATCACCATTCTTCTTTGTCCGGGTGAATTCCGAATGACCGAGGACGCCGCCTTCGGGCCGGAGACCTTAGCCTTCCTCGACCGCTACCATGCCGATGCGGCCTTCTTCGGAGCAGGGGGCTTCGCCGAGGAGCAGGTCACCGATGCCGATGCCGCCGGCGTGTGGGTCAAGCGCAAGATGCTGGAGCGCTCCGAACGCGCCTGCCTTCTCGCCGATCACAGCAAGGCCGGACAAAGGCAGTTTTCAGTCGTCTGTGCTACCGCTGAGCTCGACGTTTTGGTGACGGGCCGGCCGCTCGACGCCGACCTTCAAGCGGCGCTCGCAGGCGCCAATGTGATGGTCCAGTTTGCTCCGGATGATGCGGTCGGCGCCGCGGCATGATCCTCGGCGTCGATATCGGGACGCAAAGCCTCAAGGCCGTAATTCTCACGCCCGACCTCGAGGTACTTGGCCAGCACGCCATCGCCTACCAGCCTGAATTTCCGCAGCCGGGCTGGGCTCAACAAGACCCGAAATTGTGGGAGGATGCCCTACGACCGGCGATCGAGGGTGCTCTGCGCTTGGCGGGCTGCAATGCTGCGCATGTCAGAGCGCTCGGCATAGCGGGCCAGCTCGATGGCTGCGTCCCGGTCGACCGCGAGGGTCTTCCGCTGCATCCTTGTCTCATCTGGATGGACCGGCGCGCGGAAGGCGAGCTTGCCGGTATCGATGCCCGCCTCATCCAGGAGCGCTGCGGGCTGGTGCTCGACGCGACGCATCTTGCCGCGAAAATCCGATGGCTGAAGCGCCATGTTCCCGCCGTCCGCGAGGCGGCGTGTTTCCACGTTCCCGTTTCCTATGCGGTCTCACGGCTCTCCGGCAGGCACGTGATCGATCACGCGACCGCGTCGACGAGCATGGTGTTCGGGCTCGCAACCCAAGATTACGATGATGATCTTCTAAAGCTGTTCGGAATTGCGCGATCGGAATTGCCGGAGCCGGCTCCGGCGCAGCAGCTCGCCGGCGGCTTGACGGAAACGGGTCACGCGCTGACCGGTCTTCGGATCGGAATTCCGGTTGCCGTCGGAACAGGCGATGACTTCGCCTCGACTCTCGGGGCTGGTCTTGCCACGCCGGGCCGGCTGATCGACGTGCTGGGCACCGCCGAGGTCGTCGGCGCGCTTCATCCCTCTTTGGTCATCGACAAGGCAAGTCTTGTCGAGACGCATGCCTTTCCGGGTGGCCTCTATTTCGTGGAAAATCCGGGTTGGCTGTCCGGCGGTGCGGTGGCCTGGTTCCGCCAAGTGTTCGGGCTTGCCGATTTTGCGCGCCTCGATGCGGAAGCGGCTTCAACCCCGCCGGGTGCCGATGGTGTCACTTTCGTTCCAGCGCTTTCCGGCGCGATGGCTCCGGAATGGATCGCCTCGGCGCGCGGCGCTTTCTACGGACTGACGCCCAGCCATGGCCGCGGTCACATGGCTCGCGCGGTCCTCGAGGGAACCGCGTTTGCGATGCGCGACGTGCTCGAAAGGGTGCGGAAATTGGGTCTCCCCATCGATGCCATCCGGTGCGTTGGAGGTGGCGCAAAAAGCGCGTTTTGGACGCAAATGAGGGCCGATTTGACGGGATTTCCTGTCGAAATCGCGCGTCATGTAGACACCTCCCCCATCGGTGCGGCTATGCTGGCAAGTGTCGCCGCCGGGTTTACGTCTGATCTGGGCCAGTCGGCTGCGAAGCTGAATGAGGGGCTCAAGATCGTGCATCCGGATCCATCGAAAGAACCCGCCTATGATGCGGCCTATGAG
This sequence comes from Hyphomicrobiales bacterium, assembly GCA_046349315.1. Lineage (GTDB taxonomy): Bacteria > Pseudomonadota > Alphaproteobacteria > Rhizobiales > Aestuariivirgaceae > JAEUMG01. The sequence continues at coordinate 121,531 of JAXMCQ010000006.1, forward strand.
AAATATCATCAGCTCTTCAAGCACTTAAGGCCGCTCTTTTGAGAGCGACATTAATCGGTTTGCTGGCCGGGTTCACCGGCGGATGGATATTCTACCTCCTCGATATTCCCGCCCCGTGGCTTGCCGGCAGCATGGTCGGAACCGTCATTGCCGTTTTCGCGGGCGCCAAGTTCGACCTGCCGAACTGGCTCAAGGTCACCGCCTTCATTCTCCTCGGCATTCAAACCGGAACGAGTGTCAGCTGGGATACGATCGAGCGCGCCTGGCAGTGGCCGATCAGCATCGCTTTCTTGACCCTCACGATGATCGCGGTGACCTGGGTCGGCTATGTCTTCTATGTCAAGAAAGCGGGTTGGGATCGCGCCACCGCCTTCTTTGCGAGTCTTCCGGGTGCCCTTGCACTGGTGTTGATGCTTGCGGACAGCTCCAAGGCGGATATGCGCCGGGTGACGATTTCCCAGTGCATTCGCCTGTTCTTTCTCGTTGCCGCGCTGCCTGCGGTGATTGAGTTTCTTTCCCCGCCGCATGTTCTGGTTGTTCTTCCCGCGCCCGGAAGCACGAGGGATGTCGCGATCCTGATCATTGCCTCTGCCGCCGCTGCATTGGTGCTGGAGCGCCTCAAGGTGCCCGCTGGCCTCATCTTGGGGTCGGCGCTCGTCAGCGCAGTCCTCGGGCTGACGGGGATCGTGCAGGGTGGGGCACCGCAAGGGTTGCTCATCGTCTCCAACGTAGTGCTCGGCGTCATGATCGGGGCGCGATTTGCCCATTTCAGTTTTGCCGAACTCAAGCAGTCGCTGGCGGACGGATTTTCCTGCTTTGCCATCGCGCTCGCCGTGTCGTCCGCCGGGGCCGCGATCACTGCGGTTGTGGCAGGTCTTCCCTTTGCGCTGACGCTTCTGGCCTTTGCCCCGGGCGGCCTCGAAGCGATGACCATCATGTCCTTCGCGCTCGATCTTGACCCTGCCTATGTCGCGGCGCATCAGGTGGTGCGATATGTGGCGATCTGCCTGTTTTTGCCGCCTCTGGTGACGATTTTTCTCCGCCGAAACGCCTAAATCCGTCGCCCCGCTTCTGCCGCAAAGCGGTCCTCTAACGCGACCATGGAAATCCCAACAATTTCGAAGCCGATGCGCGATCTGATCGTGCAGGTGCTGGCGACCGTCATGATCCCGCTGACGATTGCGGGAACCGGTCTCTACTACACACGCTGGCAGCAAAACCTGAACGATCTGAAGACGATGATCGACCTGGTCAGCGATCAGAGCGCGGACCGGCGCAAATACGGCGTTGCAATGTTCGAGTATCTCCTGAAGAACGACAAGGTGCCGGTTGAATTCGTCGCGGCACAGCTCGACTACGCCAATTCTTCATCCGACAAGGACCTGCTGCCGCTCATGGAGGGAGCGTTGATGAAGGCGTCGCTCGAAAACCCCTCGGTTGCGGAAACCTTCCGGCTGGCCCTCGACCGCCTGCCCAGCCGGCTGTTCGTACATGTTCTCAATGACAATCAGGCGGAATGCGTGCGCAAGGTATTCGGCTCCTTCAAGGACATCGACCGCGGTAATATCGCCGTTCCGTCAATTATCGAGGCGACCTGGGGCGGGACCGATCACGAGTTGCGGGTTCTCCAGGAAAGCGACCTGCAGCGTGCCCGAGACCTCGTGAACGTTTTCAACGGGACGGGTCTGCACGTCAAACTAGTCGATCTCTCCCAAAGCTGGGCCGGCGCCAAAAAAGTGCGGCCGAACACGATGGAATTGTGGCTCGGGACGGGCGCGCTGCCGGCGATGTGCACGGCCACGGCCGCCAACTAGGCTTTGGCACCAACCCTGCATTAACTGTAGCAACCGGCTCAAAGAGGCCAGTGGGCGGCGCAATGTGACACAAGATGTGTCGGTTGGAGGGGATTTGTGTCCGACGCCAATACAGCTTCAAAATACCCCTCAAGCGACCCCGACCTGACCAACCTTCTACGCCTCGCCCGAATTGCCGAAGCGGCTCACTTCGACGCGGCTTTGGACATCCGGGACGCCAAGACCCTGCGACTCCAGGTGCTGAAGGACGATCTGGCACCAATTCTTGCCGCTAATGCCGAGGCGGGCAGGGCCTTTGACCTTTCCCTGGTTCCGGGCGAGCCGCCCAAGCTGTGGATAGATCTGATAACTGCAGTGGTGATGGAGCCCGATCCTCGCACGTACAGGTTGATCCGGGATACTCATAGCGGACGTGAAACCGTTTCCGAGACCGCTAGCCGGCCGGAGATGGTCGAGCAGATCAAGATCCATATGGCGCATCAATTGGTGGCCCGCGAACGCCGGATGGCGGCTGTTCCCCCGCCAAAGGCCGGGGTGAGGGGTCACTCCAGTGCCGCCCTGATCCTCGCGTGGCTGTCCGGATTTTCTATCGGCGTTCTTGCCTTGTTCATGATCGGAATCATGTTCAACCGCGCCCAGTGGTAATCCCTGGGGAAGGTAACATTCTGAAACACCATTTGATTTTGTGCGCTGCGGTGCCGGCTTTAGCTATTTGGTGAGGGCTGAGTCGTTTTTTCGCAGGGCTTAGAGCAGATTGTCGAAGCAGGTTCACAAACAGCGCGCCGACCATAAGGCGCCAGCAACGACCGAGCAGGCGGCTCCGGTTCTAACCCGGACTCCGCGGACCAACAACAATCATCCCCAAAAGCTTGCCGAGTTCGAGAGCCTTGCCGAAGGCCTGGACTACGCCGCCAAGGGTATCACCGGTTTCAATTTCTATTCGGCACGCGGGCAGCTCGTCGAGGTTGTCGCCTACCGCAAGCTGCGGGAGCGGGCGATTGCGACGGCGCGCCGATTGGCCGGCCTCAGTCTGAAGCGTGGCGATCATGTCGCGCTTGTGGCTGAGACGGGCTCGGAATTCATGGAAGCCTTCTTCGGCTGCCAATATGCCGGGCTGGTGCCGTGTCCGATGCCCTACAGCATGCATATCGGTGGCATGGATGCCTATGTCGACCGGATCGCCGGCATGCTGCGCGCCGCCAAGGCGCGCGCCGCCATCGCCACCACCGATCTTGCGCCGCATGTCGTAGCCGCGGCGTCGCGGGCCGGCGTTGGCATCGTTCTGAGCTATGAAGAGTTGCGCGCCGCGCCGCCGTCGATCGCCGAACTGGTTCCGTTCGGACCGGATGAGGCTGCCTATATCCAGTACTCGTCGGGCTCCACTTCCGAGCCGAAGGGAGTCCTCGTTTCGCAGCGCGCGATCGTTGCCAATACCCGCGGCATTCTCCGCGATGGCCTCAAGGTTGCTCCGGAAGACCGCGCCTTCTCGTGGCTGCCGCTCTATCACGACATGGGCCTCGTCGGCTTCTGCCTGGCTCCGATGATGGGGCAGGTAACCGTCGACTATATGGCCACCACCGCCTTCGCCCGCCGCCCGGCGCTGTGGCTCAAGCTGATGTCGGACAATCGCTCGACCATCGCCTATTCGCCGTCTTTCGGTTACGAACTCGCCGCGCGCCGCATCAATGGCGAGGCGCCGACGCTCGACCTTTCGAACTGGCGGGTTGCCGGCATTGGCGGCGACATGGTGCGCGCCGACATTCTCGACCTTTTCGCCGAGAAGCTGTCGGTCGCCGGCTTCAAGCCCAATGCCTTCCTGCCGAGCTACGGCATGGCGGAATCGACGCTTGCGGTGACCTTTGCCGATGTCGACAAGCCGATCCGCATCGATAGCGTCGATGCGATCCAGTACAAGCTGTCGCGCCGCGCGGTACCGGTCAGCGCATCGGCCCGTTCGCAAGGCCGCGAGCGCCGTTTCGTCGTTTGCGGCAAGCTATTGCCCGGTCATGAGGCGGTTATCCGCGACGAGCGCGGCAAGGCACTGGGCGAGCGCGAGATCGGGCGGATTTTCGTCAAGGGCCCGAGCGTCATGGCGGGCTATTTCAACAATGAAGATGCGACCCGCGCCGTGATCGGCAGCGACTCCTTCATGGATACCGGCGATATGGGTTACTGGCTCGAGGGCGAGCTGGTCATCACCGGCCGCGCCAAGGACCTCATTCTCCACAATGGCCGCAATATCTGGCCGCAGGACATCGAGTGGGCGGCCGAGCGCATCGAGCCATTGCGCAGCGGCGACGTCGCAGCGATCGCTGTCGAGGACGAGAACGGCGAAGATCAGGTCGTCGTGTTGGTGCAGTCCCGGCTTTCAAATCGCACAGATGTCGAGGCACTGCGCCGGCAAGTCGCCGCTGCCGTTCATGGCTCAGCCGGCGTCGAATGCGACGTCGTGATGGTGCCGCCGCGCAGCCTGCCGTTTACCTCTTCGGGCAAGCTTTCGCGGGCTGCGGCGAAGGCGGCCTATCTTTCGGGAGACATCGCCGAGATCGCCTCAAGCGGCGGGCTCGCCAGGGTCTCCGGCGAAACTCTGCTCGAAGCTGCAAACTAACAGCCTGCACCACTGCATTTCCGCATTCTGATTGCGACGCAGGTGCGAGCTTGCGGATGGGAGAGACGTGACCGCGAAAACCGAGCCCCGAACTATTGCCGTGACCGGCGCCACAGGTTTTGTGGGCCGGCATGTGCTGGCGGTTTTGGACGGTCGCGGTTGGAATGTGCGGCTACTTGCCCGCCGAACGCCGGCCGAGCCTCTGCCGGAAACGACATCGGTCATTACCGGTAGTCTTGAAGATGAGGCCACGCTGGCCCGGCTGACCGAGGGCGCCGACGGCGTCCTTCATCTTGCGGGCGCGATCGCGGCGCCGACGCAGCGCGATTTCTTCGCGATCAATGAAGCTGGGACACAGCGCCTTGCCGCTGCGGCGCAGCGGGCCGGCGTCAAACGCTTCGTTCATATGTCGTCACTCGCCGCGCGCGAGCCGCAACTCTCCGACTACGCGGCCAGCAAACGCGCCGCCGAGGACGCGCTCCAAGCCTTTGCCATGGGGAACGCTATTATCCGGGCGCCTGCGGTCTATGGCCCCGGCGACAGGGCGACCTTGCCTTTGATTCAGCAATTGACGGGCCGCTATCCATTGATCCCGTCCAGTGCCGCGTCGCGGTTCTCGCTCGTTTATGTGAAGGACCTGGCGCGGATTGCCGTTGCCGCGCTGGAGGATAACTGGACGGGATTTCGTGATGCCGATGACGGACGCGAGCAGGGCTATCGCTGGGCCGACCTTGCCGCGGCAATTGCCACGCTCGAAGACCGCAAGATCACGCCAGTCTTCCTGCCGCAGTCACTGGCAAGCCCGGTTTCCTGGCTGGTTGCCACCGGCGCCGCAGTGATCGGACGCCCGGCCATGATCACGCCCGGCAAGGTGCGCGAACTCTATCATCACGATTGGGTGAGCAGGGACCGTGTTCTGAGGACCGACCCCCCGACATTGCTTGCCCAGGGCTTGAGCCAGACCCTCGCCTGGTATCGGCAAAAGGGCTGGTTGCGGGATAGGCCTCCGGCCGATAAAAACCGGCTCCGCGAAGGAGGTGTGAAGTCTCTATGACCAGCGAAAATTCGTCGACCTACGAGGCGCTGTGCGAGCTGCTGCAGCCGTTCAACACGGCCGGGGTAGCGCTGCAGCCCAACACCGATATCTCGTCTGATCTCAATATCGATTCCGTGTCGGTCATGGATTTCGTCATGGAGGTCGAGGACCGTTTCGATATCGACATTCCGCTCAATGTTCTTTCCGAGACACGCACGCTGAACGATCTCGTGGCGGTTGTCGAAGCGCGAGCCGGGAAAGGGAAATAGCATGGTCGATCTTCTCGAAAAGCACAGGCCGATCGCCGAACGTCATGCCCGCATGCTCGCTGCCGGGGCCAACGCCGTCGGGCTTACAATCGAAAAGATTCTGTCGCCGACGCGCGCGCTCATCAATGGCCGCGAGACGATCCTTGCCGGCACCAATAATTACATGGGCATTACGCTCGAGCCCGATTGTATCGCTGCCGGACAGAAAGCGATGGCCGAATTTGGCACCGGCACGACCGGATCGCGCATCGCCAATGGCAGCTATGCCATGCATCGCGAACTCGAACAGGCGCTCGCGAAATTTCTCGGCCGCAAGCATTGCATCGTCTTCACCACCGGATACCAGGCCAATCTCGGCATGCTGTCGGGGCTCGCCGGGCCCAAGGACACGATCTATCTCGATGCCGATTCGCATGCCTCGATCTATGACGGGTGCACATTGTCCGGCGCCAAGCTCGTGCGCTTCCGGCACAATGACGCGAGCGATCTCGACAAGCGCCTGGCGCGCGGCGAAGACGAAGGCGGCAGGCTCGTCGTGCTCGAAGGCATCTATTCGATGCTCGGCGACCGCGCGCCGCTTGCCGATTTCGTCGAGGTCAAGCGCAAGCACGGCTTTCAGCTTCTCGTCGATGATGCACATTCCTTCGGCGTGCTCGGGCCGAATGGCCGCGGGCTCGGCGATGAGGCGGGGCTCGATGCGGACGTCGACTTTGTCGTCGGCACTTTTTCGAAAAGCGTCGGTGCCATTGGCGGTTTCGGAGCCGGCGATCATCCGCTCTTCGAGACCATCCGCTATGCGACGCGCGCTTATATGTTCACCGCTTCGCCGTCGCCTGCCTCGGTTGCAACCTCGATGGCAGCGATCCGCAAGCTTGCCGCAGAACCGGAACGGCGCGAGAGGCTGGCGCGCAACTCCAAGCGATTGTTCGACGGCTTCCGGGCGTTAGGTCTCGAGACGGGCTGCGACCAGGTGAGCCCGGTCGTCGCCGTCAAATGCGCCGACGAGCCCTCGACGATTGCGATGTGGAATGCGCTCCTGGAAGCGGGTGTCTATGTGAACATCGCGCTGCCGCCGGGCACTCCGGCACGCATGTGCCTCCTACGCTGTTCAGTCTCGGCCGCGCATAGTTCGGACGATATCGACAAGATCATCGCATTGTTCGGCAAGGTCGTCGCGCATGGCGCGCCAAGGCTCGCTGCGGCGAGTTAGGGCGACCGAGTATTCCAACGGTGTGTTAGCAAAATATATTCGTCATTGCCGGGCTTGTCCCGGCAATCCATCGTGAAATCAACTCCGCCTACGGAGCATCGGTACTATGGATCCCCGGAACAAGTCCGGGGATGACAACATGAGAAATCAAACTCCACCTGGAATTCCCCACAAGGGGAGGGAGACTAGGGACTACCGCACCGCGCCTTTGCGCAGCAGTTTCGGCAGCAGCGTGATCGAGGCGAGGACCGGATGGCGGCGTTGCCAGTCGGTGAGATCAAGCTTGTGGCCGGAATGGCGCTCGATCTTCCAGGCGAGATAATCGGCACCACCTGAGAAGGTGAATGCGGCTTTCACCAGACGCGCGACAGACCAAGCGCGGCCGCCCACGCGGCGCGCCGCCCAGTTTGCCTCAATCGGCGGTGTATCTCTCGATAGGGACGCCACTGTTTCGTAGTAGTCGCGATCGGCGAGCAGGAGATCGCGGGCGCGATCGGTGCGCTCGGAGCGCAATTCGGTGCGATAGGTGTTTTGAAACAGCCGCTGCCAGACGTCCAACGCATCGCCATCGCCTGCAATGCCCCGCGCATTGCCGTAAGCGGTCGTGATCGCAGATGAGATCGCCGCAATAATGCGCGCTTTTACCTCGGCATCGGCCGCGTAGATCAGTGCGGAAGGCTGTGCGAAGCGAGCCCAGAAGTATGGGTTAGACGTCTTAGGCGTCATCCATGCCGCGAACTGTTCGAGCGGCAGCATCGCATATTTGCAGCGCAACGTGGCGCCATCGAATGGACATTCCGCATAGTAGACATTGGGTGGAACGACACGGCAGGCAAACCGCGCCGTCGCGGAGGCCGGCATCGATTGCAGCGAGCGTGTGAGTACGTAAAGGTCGATCAGCGATTCCGATGCCGCGACCCCACGCAGGCACGAGCCATAGGCAAGGATCGCAACGACGCCGCTGCCGAGACTGTCGCGCAAGAACGCGGCCATGGCCGCGATTTCGCGAGGAACTTCGCGGTCCAGGGCCTTGGCGATGAATGTTTCGAGCGTTGGTGTCGCGGTTTGCATCTAGCCGCGAAGATAGGTCAGAACCGGTCCGGTTTCGACTCGCAAGGCTTCCGACTCGGGCGGGTCGAAAAATTCACCGTCGATGACATAGGGCGTGGCGCTTTTGATTTCGAGCGAGTCCGCCGAGAAACTTAGGGCCCCTTGCGGAAAGGCGCGGTCCTCGCCGCCATACATGATCGGCAAGAGCCAGCGCGGAATATTCGGCACAGGGTAGGGGAGGATGGTGGCGCGGATCGGGCCCTTCTTGCCGCCCCAGAAGGGGCGCGTACCGAGGATGAGCCTGTCGAGCGTGGTGGCGAAGAAGAGGAGATGCGAGCCCGATGCCTTGACGAGGTGATCGCCGTGGATGGTCATTTCATAGGGCCGGTCGATGCGATCGGGATCGGCCGGATCGGCTTTCTTGAAGAGCGACTTGCCAATCGCCGCCGCGAGCGTCGCGAAGGTCGCGAAGTCGCCCTTAAGTCCGGTCTTATGGACGGCATCCTGGCAGAACTTCGTCGCCTTCCACACAGCACCGGTACCGAGGAACATACCGTGGCGCGGCTTGCCATCGCGCGGATTGGCGACGCGCAAGGTCGGACGCGTGCGCGTCTCGCCGGTCTCGGGGTTGAGGATGAAGGCTGCCTGCTGGCTGAGGTTTTTGCGGCGAAAGCCGAGATCGGCGGCCGTCATGTTGGTGGTGCCATGCGGCAGCAGGGCGAGGCGCGGCGGATTCGCGAAGAGCTTGCGCTCGGCAAGCTGCGTTTGAATCTCCTGGATCGTTCCGTCGCCCGAGCTGATGAAGAGGCTGGTCACACCCTTGGCGGCGCAATCCTCAAGGGCTGAATCGATGTGGCGGAAATCCTCGAGAATATGGATAACGACACCGGGTTGGCCGGTGAGCATGCGGGCAAGATCGACGCCCTTGTTATTGCTGCGGCCCGAACGGGGATTGACGATGAGGCCCGAGGTCATTCGATCAGGGTGCAGACTGCGTCATCCACGAGTCAAGGCGACCCAGCCGACGCTTGGCCGCGAAGGCCTGCGCAAGCTGCAAGCCGTGCAGGAGGAGGCAAAGCACCGTCCAGACGGCAACGGCGATCAAGCCGAGATCGGGCCTGCCGAGTATCACCGATGCGGTGAGGATAATGAGGTTGGGATTACGCCTGGCGGTGATCTGGCGGAACAATGTGTCGATCGGCCGCCAGATATGGATTTCGAGGCCGAGCCATTTGATGGCGATGCCCTCCATCACACGCTGCAGCACATAACCACCGAGGATCGCGATCATCACGATCCAGAAGGTCTCGCTGCTCCAGGTGATGCCGATGGTCGCAAGGCCGAGCGCCCAGGCCGCGTACCAGAAGGGCGGATGGATCAGGTCGATGCCGTGATCCAGAATATCGCCCCATTTGGAGGAGGTGAGCGTGGTGCGGGCGAGCTTGCCGTCGACGGTGTCGAGGAAGGTCATGAGCCAGGCGCCGGCAAGGCCCCAGCCATAATGGCCCTGAAGGAACAGCCAGAAGACGATGAATACGAGGGCGGTTGCGACCAGTGTTACCATGTTCGGCGTCACGCCGAGCGGCGCCAAGAAGCGCGTGGTGTAGAAGGCGGGGACGGGCCAAAGATGCTTGGTGACGACGTCGGTCGCGCCCTTGTAGGTGCCCATGAACATGCGCCAGGCGATCTTGTCGAGGCGCTGCTGTTCGCCGCGGATCGCGTAGGGCGTCTCGCGTTTGCGCAACGCCTTCCAGAAATCTGCCTTCAAGGCCGAAGGCGTGCTCGCTGAGAACGAACCGTCAGAGCGCCCGGTGAGATTGCCGATCGCCGAAGCGGCCGCACCGGGGCCGGCATGGATGGCGAGAGGCTGAGATTCGCCGAAGCCTTCGCTCATCAGCATGAGCCCCGGGCGATCGCGGAGGAGCGCGATCAATGGCGGATCGATGATGGCATCGGCGCGCACGAACACGACGGCTCCATTGCGGCCCGATGCTTCTGCCTCGCTCACGACAATCTTGATCCCGGCTTGCGCAAATTGGCGCTTGAGCCGCTCGGCCAGGTTAGAGCCCCACAGCGTCAGATCGGTCGTGCCGCAAATGCACAGCGCCAAGGGCAGTGCGTCGGCTTGGGCGCGGGGCATTTCGGGACGGGCAAGCATGTGGAGGTGTTAAGAATCGCGTGTCGCTAGAGGGTGGGCCGGAGAATTTGGCTCTTCTGGTACCGGATGGGCGTCTCGTCAATCACTTCTCAGGTGCGTTCCGTACTCATGGTCAAGGCGGTCGCAAGGGCGGCAAAGCCCAAAAGCGGCGCCCAGGCGGCCATCCAAGGGGCCACGAAACCAAGTTCTCCCATGGTCAGCGAAATGCCATCGATGACAAAAAACAGAAAACCCAGGCCGACACCCACGGCGAAGAGCGTCCCGATGCCGCCGCCGCGCCGGAACCGCGCGGCAAGCGGGACACAGATTGCGATCATGACCAATGCGGCAACGAAGAGGCTGATGCGCTTGTGCCACCAAGTCTGATAGACCCAGATCGGGCGGATCCCGAAGCCGGAATTCTCGATGAAATAATTGAGGTCGCCGATCGACATTTCCTCGGGATCGCCGGAGCGGGCACCGGCCGCGGCGGGCTTCATCGATCCCGAATAGACGAGCGATGCAAGCTTCACCGGTTTGAGGTTCTCGCGATAGTAGATGATGACGTCGGACATCTGCCAGCGGCCGTCGGTCAGGACCGCGTTCTTTGCGAAGACCTGCTCGCGCAGGAGACCGTTGGCGTCGCGCCGGAACACGATGACGTCTTCCAGGCGCGTGGCCTGGGCATTGGCGCTGGCAGCACGCAGGATGTCTGAGCCGGCGCGCATCCAGATCGGGTCGCGCTCGCCGATCTTGAGCTGTTTTTCGCCGTAATCGCCGATGCCCCATTCGCGCAAGGTGGGGGCGACGGAAGGCACTGCGCGATCATTGATCAGGAAGTAGAGGGCGCCGATCGCCAGTGCCAAGGGCAAAAGCAGGCCCATCATGCGCAAAGGCGAGACGCCTGCGGCCCACATGGCCACCGTCTCATTGCGATAGCTGAGTTCGGTGAGCGCGAGCAGGATGGCGAGAAGGACGCTGATCGGCAAGAAGGACGACAGAATCCCCGGCGATCGCAGCAGCATATAGTAGGCAATCGCCCAAGGATTGTTGCCGCGCAATTGCAGGATTTCATTGGCGTAGGTGACGGCATCGAGCGTCAGGACAAAGAGTGAGACGCCCAGCAAGATGAAGATGAACCGGACGAGGATCATCCAGGTGAGCATCCGGCCGATCGTCTTCATGCCTGCGCTCCGAAGCCGAAGCGCCGGATGAGCCACATCCATGCCGAATTGGTCACCACCGAGACACGGTCGATGGCGCTGTCGAGACGGTCCACCCTCAGCACGAAGGCGGCGAGCCAGAAGCGCCAGGCCGCAAATGCCGTCACGGCTGCGAATGGCAGCCACATGGTGAGATATGGCGATGTACCGCTGGTCCGCGACGCGACTGCGCCTTGCTCAATGATTTCGTGAGTGACGATCAGGATGACCAGCGCCAGGCCAAACCGGTAGGCGCGCTGGCCACGACCGCGGCCGATAGCGAAGGGAACGGCGAGGAACGGCAATACAAGCAGGGTGAGCATGTCGACCAGGCGCTTGTGGAGTTCGGCGCGCATCTGGTCCTTGGTCGAACGCTTCGGGGGATTGTCTAGCTGCTGCCACAATTCGAGCAACGTGAGTTCGCGCTCATCATCACCGCGTGGGCGGAATACCGTGTCGGCGACCTTGCCGAGCGGTGTTTCCGCCTCTGCAAAATTCGAGACGACGGCGGTGGGTGGCTCAGGCGTGGTGCCGCCGAAGGGCCAGCGGTCGAGCTGTAGCCGGTGGCCATCCTCGAGTTGGAGCACAGGGCGGCGCTCGCCGGGTACTTCGATCAACTTGCCGTGAGTCGCAGTCACTGTTTCGGAGCCGGCCGGGCCGCGATAGTCGAAGAGGAAAATGCGTTCGAATTGATTGGTGCTGCGCTCGAGTTTGTCGATGATGAAGGTGCGCGTGCCCGCCTGCATGAAGACGCCTTCCTCCGCGAGGTAGAAGACGTCGATATTGCGGACATTGAACAGAACAGAGCGATAGGCGTAGCGCGTATGAGGCTGCGCCCAGCCGATGATAACAACGGAGATTAGGGTCAGCGCCACCGACAGCAGCACGACAGGGCGGATCAGCCGGCTGACGCCAACGCCCGAGGCCATGAAGGCATAAAGCTCGCTGTCTTTCGACAGCTTGTTGAAGCCAAAAAGCAGGCCGAGGAAAAGCGCCACCGGTACGGCGAGACCCAGGTAATGAGGGACCAGGTAGGCCAGAAGTTCGAAGACGACGGCGAAGGAGTTCTTCTTGCCCAAAATCGTGTCGAGCAAGCGGACCATGCGCTCGGCGAGCAGCACCAAAAGGCCGATGGCCATCGCGCCCGCCAGGGGCTTAATCACCGACCGTAGCACGTAGGTGTCGACAATGCGGATCATGCCGTCGCCCTGACGCGATCCCAGCGCGTGCGAAGCGCTTCAGCGATGCTTGCGCGCTGCGCTGGATCGAGGGCCGTCGCGGAGGCGAGGTCGGGCGGTCCCGGCCATCCCTTGTCCTGAATGCTCAGCGTCCCGAAGTTGCGCATCCCCTGATAGCGGGGGATGACGTGAAAATGGACGTGCGGATCGACCATCATCAGCATCAGATAGTTGATCCGTTCATATTTCACAAAGTCGCTCAGAACCGTCTCGATCTCTCGCGTAGCCTGGCCAAGTTCCGCATAGGCCTCACTTGGCAAGGCGGAAAAGGCGCGCGCCTCGCCCTTCGCGCCCAGAATCAGGGAGCCGAGTGTCGGCTGTGCGGCGCGCAGCAATACTCGCCAATGCGTGTAATCCGCAAGCCGGGTTTCGGGATCGCCGAACTTGGCGAGGGTCGCATTCGACATAAGCCAGTCTACCGCAGGGATTGTGGCGTTGCCATGGAGCGTTGGATCAATTCGTCAGTACAAATTCGGCTTCAGTTTCAAAGGCTTGCTTGTTCTGATTCCAAGACCTGACTGTCGCCTCGGTGAGCCATTCGCCATCCTGGCGGCGAATCTTGTAGAGATGCCAGGCGGCTGGTGATTTGTCCTTATATGCAAGAGCCGAACCTGACGAGACGCCCACAATATGCGCAGTTCCGTGGCGCGTCTTGAGATCGGCGCGCATATGCACATGATTGTGACCGTGCAGGACGAGTTCGACGCCCTCGTGCTCCAGGACCTGTTTCAGGTGCGCGCTGTCGCTGAGCGCCTTGCGATCATGGGCTTGGCCGGGCAAGGGCGGGTGGTGAATCAGGAGGATGCGGTAGAAGCCCTTCTGGCGCAATTCGGCCAGGATCTGTCCCAGGGCCTCAAGCTGCTGCTGGCCAAGCGAGCCGCCGGCGCGGCGGAAGGACTGAGGCAAAGCGGTGGAGGTGCCAATGAGCGCGACGTTGCGCCGTTGCCGGACGAAAGGAAAGATCGCGGCGTTATGGACCGAGTGCCGCGCTCCGGGCATGCGCATTTCGCCGGTCATGTAGTCAGCCCAAAGACCCATGCCCTTTTCCCAGCCGACGCCGACATAGGCGTCGTGATTGCCCGGCACGAGCGTGACCCAATCGGCGTTGCCGAAGCCTTTCAGCCACGCGGCGGCATTGTGGAACTCACCGGGCAAGGCGATGTTGACGAGATCGCCGGTCAGCGCGACGTGATCGGGTGCATGTGCATTGATGTCTTCCGCGAGTGCCGCGACAACGGTCGGGTCATGGATCTTCTGGCGGCGCAACCGCCATGAGAGGTAACCGATCGCCCGCTTGCTGAAATAGGAGCTCCAGCTTTCCGCCTTGGGTAACGGCCCCAGATGCAGGTCGGAAATATGGGCGAGTGTGAACATACAGGGGTTCGGGTCCGGACGTTGACTTCACTCTAATCGGGTGCAATGGGACCGCGTTAATACGCTGTAGGCATTCGAAGGTTCAAGTCTCGTGAAAGTCGTGATTCTAGGCGCCGGCCAGGGCAAGCGCCTTCTTCCCCTAACGACCGACATTCCCAAAGCGCTCCTCGACATCGGTGGCAAGTCCCTGATCGAACGGCAGATCGACGCTTTCGCCGCCTGCGGTGTCAAAGACTATCTCGTGGTCACAGGCTATGCCGCCGGGCTCATGGAATCGGCCTTGGCGGCAATCGCACAGGCGCGTGGCGTTTCGGTGAAGACGATCTTCAATCCCTTCTACGCGGTGGCCGACAATCTCGCCAGCTGCTGGATGGCGCGCACCGCGATGACCGGAGATTTCGTCCAGCTCAATGGCGACACCTTGTTTCGCGCCGATCTTGCGGCGCGGATGCTGGCTGCGCCGGCCGCTCCCGTCACCGTCGCCATCAATCACAAGGAGCGCTACGACGGGGACGACATGAAGGTCATGTCGGATGGGGGACGGCTGACCGAGATCGGCAAAACATTGCCGCCGGAGACTGTCGATGCGGAAGCGATCGGCATCTATTACTTCCGCGATACGGGTCCGCAATCCTATGTCGAAGTGCTCGAGGCCTCGATGCGCGAGCCGCAAGGGCTCAAGCAATGGTTCCCTTCAGCCATCGGCCGGCTTGCCAAGCATGTCGAAGTGCGAACGCTTGCCATTGACGGGCTCGAATGGTGCGAAGTCGATTTTCCCGTCGACCTGCAGCAAGCGCGCCATCTCGTCGCTCACTGGTGAGCGGCACGCTTCTTGAGGATTAGTTCCGCAAGTTCCTTGTCGGCCGGCTTGTCGACGTCCACTGCGGCGTCGGCAAAGGGCAAGAGGATGGGGCGCGCCACAAGTCCGATACGGCGCGAGGCGACAGCGAAGGCGCGCTCGAGATTCAACTTTCCCGAAAAGAAGCGAAGGAGCGCCATCGGCCCGAACGCCGCGAAGAGGCGCCAGGGCTTCTTGCGCAGCGGCTCAAGGTAGTGCCAGAAATCGATCGCTTTGACGGCGTTTGCGGTGCGCAGGCCGAACAGATTGCAGCCTGAAACGCGATCCTCGCCGAAGCGGAGGAAAGTACGGCGCGCATCGGGATAGGCGGCAAGAATGGTCTCGGCGCTCGCGAGTCCAACTGTGAGATCAGCCGCTCCTGCCGTGGAGCCTGCGAGAAAGCTGTCGATCATTGCTGCTGTGAGAAGCGGATGATCGGCAGTTGTCAGCAAGATCGGGTAGCCGGTTCCCGACTGCGCGAGCAAGGACGAGACGGTGCGTGCCGCCGATTCGGCGGTGGGAACGAAAGTGACCTTTGAGGCAGCATCGCCCAGTGCCTGAACACCGACGTCGCGATTATCGATTGCGATCCAAATGTCGCCGATGGACGGATGGTCTGCGAGGGTCTCGACGACGCGACGCAGCATCGGCACGCCGCCAATCTCAACAAGGCATTTGTGGCTGACGCCGTAGGCCGCGGCCATCGGATCGCTCGGACCACGCCCGGCGGCCAGCACGATTGCCCGCCATTTCATGTCAGACGAGATCCTTTTCGTAGATCCGGTAGGTCTTGTAGGGCGTAGCGCCCAATTGCTCGATCAATCTCCGCATCGGCGCGTTGTCTTCCAGGATCCACGACAATTCCGCGCGCTTTGTGCCGTGGGCGAGGTGATAGGAGCGCACTGCATCGATTACCGCCATGGCGAGTGCGGCACCTTGGGGTGTTCCATGATACTTGCGCAGGACGCCCATCAGCGGCATGCGCACTGCTTTCGGCGGCGCGCTGAAGAGGCGATAAACGAGCTTGGCCCAACCGAGAGGCAAAAGCTTGCCATTCAGATCCCTGATCCAGTCGTTGATGTCGGGGAGCGTGACGGCCATCGCTGCGGGTTCACCCTGATAGTCGGCAATGGCGATATAGCCTTCGGCAACCAGGAATTTCAAATTCTTGCCGAGTGCGGCGATCTCTTCGTTCGTCATCGGCACGAAGCCCCAGTTCTCCGACCAGGCATCGTTGAAAATCTTGATGATGATCGGGAGATCACGATCGAGGTGCTTCTTGCTGAGCGGCCGGACGGTCAGGTCGCCTGAGGCTTTGACCTTTTCGATCATGGCCTGGAGGCTGCGGCGCAGAGGTTGCAGTCCGTCATAATCATAGGCGATGACGTCCTTCGCCTTGCGATAGTCCAGAGCTTCGATGCGGGCTTGGTAATAGGGCCGGGCGTGGCCCATCATGATGACCGGGGGGCGATCGAAGCCGGAAATCAACAATCCCATTTCATCATTGATGGAAAAGCTGAACGGCCCCTGGACGCGCTTCATGCCGCGATCGGATAGCCAGGTCTCGGCCGCCTTCAGAAGCGCGGCGAAATCTTCCGAATTGTCTCGCGCTTCGAGAAAGCCGAACTGACCGGTTGCATCGTTGAAGCGGTCAAGATGCAACTTGTCGATCTGCGCCGAGATGCGTCCAACCGGCCGATCCGCGTCATAGGCAACGAAAAGCTGCGCCTCGGCATGGAGGTAATAGGGATTTTTCTTGGGATCGAGATGCTCATTGCGCTCGAGGAACAAGGGCGCGATCCAGTTCGGATCATCGGCGTAGATCGAAAACGGCACGCTCAGGAAATCCTGAATTCCCTTGCGGTCTGCGATAGGGCGAATCTCAAGCGAAGATGACACGGATGCGCCTATTGTGCCGCCTCGGGGTGACGCACGAAATCGAGGCTGGTCACCCGGCCATTGGCGACGAGGTAGAGCCGGTTAGCGATCTGGCTCCAGGCGGGGCGATGGGTAATCGCGACAATCGTATAGCGGCCGCGCAAGGACGAAATATTGCGGCAGATTTCGGCTTCCGTCTCGGGATCAAGCGCGCTCGTCACTTCGTCGAGCACCAATACCGAAGGCTCGATGACCAAGGCGCGGGCGATTGAAATGCGCTGACGCTGGCCGCCTGAAAGCTTGCCACCCATCGATCCGACATCGGTTTCAAGCCCGTCCGGGAGGGAGGCGACGAAATCAGCCGCACCCGCCTGGGCCAGGGCGTCGAGAATACGTTCATCGCTGATGGTATCATCGCCGAGCGTTACGTTCTCGCGGATGCTGCCGTGGAGAAGGTTCAGTTCCTGCGGCACATAGCCGATCATGCTGCGCCAGGCCTTCATGTCGATATCGCGCAGATTGACGCCGTCGATGGTAATGTTCCCGGAGACGGGATTGTGGAGGCCGCAAAGCAGATCGATGATCGTCGTCTTGCCGCTGCCCGATATGCCTTGCAGCACTGTGATCTCGCGGGCCGGAATATCGAAGCTCACGTCGTGAATGACGGGCAAGTCGCCATACGCAAAGCTGACGTGCTCGAAATGGCAGCCAGTGTCGATGGTCGGCTGGACGGTGCCGGTGTGGCGCTCAGATTGGGCGCGGGCCTCGTTCATCAAGTCGAGGACACGCCAATATGCGCCTTCGACCTCGACTGCGCCCTGCAGCGTCTTCTGGGTCTTATTAGTGATGTTCACGAGCTGGTAGAAGACGAGGCCCATGACCATGAGCTGGGCGAGCGGGAAATCCCAGTAATTCACCGCTGCGTAGAGTGCGCCGCCGATGATGATGGCGGTGAGCGCCACGCTGCCATGGGTCAGGCCGGCGCGGCCCAACTCCTTCTTGAGGAGCGCGCGCCGCAGCGATTTGATCTTGTTGGTCGTCGATTCGAGAACCGAATTGAAGCGGTTCATCGTCTTGATCGGCTTCACGTTGCCGATCACGTCGGTGACGAGGACCGTCAGATCGGAAATGCGGCGCAGTTGCCGCTTGCCGGCGCGACCCGAGGTCCTGACGATCCGTGACAGCACGAGGGCGATGAAGACGCTGATGGCGATGCCGATGAGTCCGAGCTTCCAGTCGATGAAAACCGCGACCAAGGCGTAGGTGATGTTCTGGACGAGGCTTGCGGCAAAGGCGGCGGCGGAGGAATAGGCATCCGCCGCGCGGGCCGCGTCATTGCTGATCGCGTTGGCGATCGCGCCAAGCTTCTTGTCGGCATAATAGCTCCAACGGGCGCGGAAGAGGGCGTCAAACAAGCCGACGCGCAGTTTGGTGGCGAGCCGCGACACCGTCCAGCCCGTATATGCGAGCGCGCCGAAGCCGAGGATGCTTTTCAGGACCAGCGCGATGACGATGACGATGATGAAATTGCCGATATTGGGCGTGATGCCGAGAAACGCGAACGACTGATAGACCGCGTGCGTGACCGGGGAGGAGGAAGCCTGGTCGCCGGTGAGGGTCGTGAGAGCAGGCAGGAGCGTGCCGACGCCGACCGCTTCGGAGAGGGCGGCAAGCAGGAGGCAGGCGAGCACCAGATAAGGGCGCGTGCCCTCGGCGCTAAAAAAGAGCTTAAGAACTTTGATCATGCGTCAGGCCGCCGAATAGCCGGCGGATCCGAATCGCCCCAGCGGGCGCAGCGAACTATCCAACATCGCGGCACACCTAGCAAACCAGGCCCGGTTCCGCCATCCTTGGCTTGCAATGTCAAAAGCTGCCCTATTTAGAATAGTTTCGCGTTTTGCCCTGCATCCCTGGTTCAGGTTGACCCGGGGTGCGACCTTGGGCGTGCGGGCCGTCGTCATTGACGGCGAGGGCAATGTGCTGCTGGTCCAGCACAGCTATTCCCCGGGCTGGCTTTTGCCGGGTGGCGGGGTGGAGCGCGGCGAGACCGCCTATGATGCGGTCCGCCGGGAAGTGCAGGAAGAGGCTGGAATCGTCATCGAGGGCGAGCCTGCCTTGCACGGGATTTTTGCGAACCACCAGCAGTTCATGGGCGATCATCTCGCCTGTTTCATCGTCAGGAAGTATCGCCAGGAGCCATTTTCGCCATCCCGCGAAATCGCTAAAGCGCAGTTTTTTGCCCCCGGCGCGCTTCCGGCCGGGACGACCGGCGGCACCAAGCGGCGTCTTGCCGAAATCCTTAACGGGGTGCCCGTCAATGCCGACTGGTAGATCGGCCATTTACGTGCCGTCGTGCCTGTGATATGGAGCGCGCCCTATGTCCAAGGCCCTTGCGATATCCGCGGTCTCGACCGCGCAGCGACGACGAGCCTAAGCGCGCGCTTTGCCGCGCCTGACTGACGCCGTCCCGGGCCGCCATCCCATTCCAGTTCATAGTTCTTTGCGCGCGAGCCCGGTCATTCGTTGACCTTAAGATTTCGCAGGTTGCCCCCATGAATGCCCATGCCTTCAGCGTCGAAGAAACGACGCATGCCGATGCCGACGCCGTCGAAACACTGCTGGATCTCTCCTTTGGCTTGTCGCGGCGCACCAAGTCCTCTTATCGGCTGCGCGAGGGGAACACCGCCATTCCCGGACTATCCCTCGTTGTCCGCGATAGCGAATTGGGGCTCTCGGGCACGATCAGCTTCTGGCCGCTCAAGATCGGCGAAGCCGGCATGGACGCCCTGTTGCTCGGGCCGCTGGCGGTCCATCCATCCCGGCAGAATCTCGGCATCGGACTAGGTTTGATGCGGGAAGGCATCGCGCGGGCGAAGCGGCGGGGGCACAAGCTCATGCTGCTGGTCGGCGATGCGCCCTATTATGCGCGGGTTGGCTTTCAGAAAGTGCCGGATAACCAGTTCCTGATGCCGGGTCCGGTCGACCCCGACCGGTTCCTCTATCTCGAACTTCAGCCGGGTGCCCTTGATCCGGCGCATGGCCTGGTGCTGCCCCCGCATCGGTTCGAGGAGAAGGCGGCAAGGACAAGCTGGTCCGCCACCAGCGGAGCCGAGTTCCTCGCAATGCCGGCTTAGCGGCCTTCGCGGCGCCACATGGCGCAGACGGCGAGCAGCAACAGGCCGAGCGCGGCAAGCGTCGAGAAGAAGGATATCTCGCGCAGCGAACGCACGCGATAGACGTCGTTCTCCTTGAGGCCAATCCAGCCGGAGCCCGCCATCTGGCGACCCGCCGGCACTTTCAGGATGCGCGGCAAGCCATCGCGATCGGCCAGCCAGAACATGCCGCCGCCGGTCGCTTGCGCCACAGGCCCGAGCTTTGCGGCCGTCGCGACAATATCGGCCGTCTCCTTGGGATCGGCATTGCCGGCTGCGGCAACGGCCTCAAGCGTGCCGTCGCTCAAGCGATGCAGGCCCGCCTCCTTGATCTCGATCTTGCCGGTCCAATGGCCGGGCGATTGCTCGGCCAATGTGACGGTCTCGGTCTTGCCGGACGGCAACGTTACGATCACCGGTGAAACCTGATCGGTGATCGTGCGCCGCTCTATCACCAGATTGCGATCCTCCTGGCGGCCGCTCAGATGCTCTTCTTCGAGATCGGGCTCCTTCATCAGCCAATGGGCGACGCGGCGCAGCAATTCGGTCTGCGGGCCGCCGCCATCATAGCCGCGCGACCACAGCCAGCCATGGTCGGAGAGAAGGATCGCGACGCGGCCTTCGCCCTCGCGCGACAGCACCAGCAATGGCTTGTCGTCGGGGCCTGACATCACGGTTTCGCCGCGCTCGGGTGTGGCATCGACGAGGCGGAACCAGCGGCCCCAATGCGGCTCTGCATCTGCGGCACCGGGCAGATCGCTCGTCACCGGGTGACGCTTGCCGATCGTCGTCACGTGTGGGCGGAAGGGCGCCTCCGTGATTTCGCCGGTCGGGACAGCAGCCAGCACATCGCCGAGCGGCGTGTTGTACAAGCCGCCAGCCGAAGCGTAGTCCGGCCCTGCCGCGATCAATACCGCTCCGCCCTTGGCGACATAGTCGGCGACATTGGCGAGATACGCCATGGGGAGGACACCCTGGCGGCGATAGCGGTCGAAAATGATGAGGTCGAATTCATCGAGCTTGTCGACGAAGAGTTCGCGCGTCGGAAAGGCGATCAGTGACAATTCCTTGATCGGCGTGCCGTCCTGCTTTTCGGGCGGGCGCAGGATCGTGAAATGAACGAGATCAACCGAGGCATCGGCCTTCAGAAGGTTGCGCCAGGTGCGCTCGCCCGGATGCGGCTCACCGGATACGAGGAGCACGCGCAAGCGATCGCGCACGCCTTCGATCACCGCAATGGCGCGGTTGTTCTGAAGTGCTATTTCGCCCGCCAGCGGCTCCGTGACGATCTCGGCGATATTCTGGCCGCCATGATCGATCATCACCGGCAGTTCGATCGACTTTCCGGTTTCGACGGTGACGGTGATCGGATCGGCATTGCCGACGCGCACCGT
The DNA here is from genome assembly GCA_046349315.1 of Hyphomicrobiales bacterium. Taxonomy (GTDB): domain Bacteria; phylum Pseudomonadota; class Alphaproteobacteria; order Rhizobiales; family Aestuariivirgaceae; genus JAEUMG01. The sequence continues at coordinate 142,731 of JAXMCQ010000006.1, forward strand.
CACGCTTGCCTGGCCATTGCCGCCGGCCGTGTCGTCGACGCGAAACTTGATCGTCTGTTCCTTGCCGACAATGCCGAAGCGCGGCGCCGACTCGATGACGATGCGGCGGTCGCGCTCGTCGCGCTGGCCGGTCAAGAGGCCATGCACCGGCGCATTGAAGCCTAACTTGTCAAGTTGCTCCGGAATGTCATGCACCTGACCATCGGTGACCATGATGGCACCGGCAAAGCGTTCCGGCGGCACATCGGCGAGCGCCTGGTCGAGGCTTGAGAAGAGACGTGTTCCATCATCCTCGGCGGTGATGCCAGAATGCGCCGTCACGACGCGCAACTCCGTGTTCCCCAATTGCCCTACGGCTTCCTTCAATGCCTTCTCGGCAGCGTCGGCCTGCGCAAGACGATTGCCGTAATCTTGGCTCTGGCTGCGATCGATGACGGCAACGGCGATGTCGGCCAATGGCTCGCGGTCCTCCTGCCGCATCACCGGATTGATAAGTGCTGCGGCAAGTATCGCCAACGTGAGCAGGCGCAATGGCCAGCCTGGCAAGCGCGAATAGGCGTTGATCGCGATCAGGATCAGGCCAAGGCCGGCGAGGGCGGCGATCCACCAGAGCGGCACGATTGGATTGATGCTGAAATCCCAGTTCACGCGCGCACCTACTGCCCCAACCGCTCGAGCAGCGCCGGGACATGAACCTGGTCGGCCTTGTAGTTACCGGTGAGCGCATACATCACAATGTTGATGCCCGATCGATAGGCGAGTTCGCGCTGGCGCTCGCCGCCAGGGACCGTTGCAAAGAGCGGGCGGCCATTGGCATCGATCGCCCAGGCGCCGGCATAGTCATTGGAGCCGATCATGATCGAGGACACGCCATCGGCATTGCCTTCGGCGCCAGCCTGACCATCGCTGCGCTCGACCCATAATTCGCCAAGGTCATAACGGCCGGGAAAGCTTTGCAGGAGATAGAAGGCTTTGGTCAGCACATGATCGGGCGGCACGGGTTCAATCGCCGGGATATCGAGCTTCGCCAAGATTCGACGCAGCGCGAGCACTGCCGGGCTTTCCGCTCCGGTCATGGCGCCAAAATCGGAGCCGTCCTCGCGCGTGTCGAACAGGATGGTGCCGCCATTCTTCATGTAGGTGTCAAGCTTTGCCAGCGCGGCCGATGACGGCTCTGCGGCATTGGCAAGCACCGGCCAGTAGATCAACGGGAAAAAGACGATCTCGTCCTTCTCGATATCGATGCCGACGGGATCGCCGGGTTCGACGGATGTCCGCTGCAACAGCGCGTTACCGAGCCCCTGCAGTCCAGCAAGACTGACATTGTCGACCTCGGAATCGCCGGTCAGCACATAGGCGAGCCGCGTCTGCGAAGTATTGTCGAGCGCGAACTGCAATTGCTGCTCATCGGGGCCGGTCTGGGCATGTGCAGGAGGCATCGGATTGCCGGCCGCAAGGAGCACAAGCGCCAATGCCGCAGCCGTCGTTGTTACCTGCCGCCAGCGGCCCGATACGAAGAGTGCTGCGGCGCAGTCTATGAGGAACAGGATGAAAGCGGCCAGGAACAGCCAGCGCGCAAGATCGAGAGCCGGCGCAGGTGTCAGATCGCGCACGGAAACTCCGGCAGACATGGCGCCTATCAGCGGCAAGCTGTCGCCCTGGTGGACGAGATTGATGGCGCGTTCGCTACCGCCGCGGCGATAAAGCCCGGCAGGGTGCTCAGGTGTCGGGGTCAGGCGATCGATCTCACCGGCCGCGACCGGCCGCGAGTCGGGTGTGGGGTCGACGAGGTCGCCATTGCCGGCAAGCATGCGACGGGGCGCGAAGGCGGCAGTCGCTTCCGTCGCTGCCGCACCACCGGTTGCGCCGCCACCAGCACCGGGCGCGAGGTCGACGATCCGTCGCAGCATGTCGACGAACAAGCCGGAAAGGGGCAGGTTCGACCAGTCAGCATTGGCCGTCACATGGACGAGGATAACGAGTCCGTTGCCATGCTTCTTCGCGGTGACGAGCGGCGTGCCATCGGCGAGCGATGCCCATACCTTCGCCGGAAGATCTGCATCGGGCTCGGCGAGGACTTGGCGCGCCACCTTCACCTGTGGATCAATCGACAGGCCGGCAAAAGGGCTCTGATCGGGGAAGGGCTGCAAGGGTTGCGGTTCTTCCCAGCTCAAGGCGCTGCCTAGCGAGCGGTCACCTTCGCGCATGGTCACCGGGATGAGATCGTCCTGGCCGCCGGCAAGGCGCGGGCCGGCAAAGCGCAAGAGCACGCCGCCGCCATTGACCCATTTCTCGATGAGATTGCGGCGCTCGCTCGGCAGCACGCCGACGTCGGCGAGAACCAGCATCGACAAGCCCGCGGTCAATCGCTGGGCAAGTTCGGGATCGGTCTGCGGCTCATAGATTTCGGCATAGGGCTCAAGCGCGCGCGACACATAGTAAAGCGGCGAGAGCAAAGGCTGTGCAAGTTCGATCGACGATCCAGCGACGAGACCGACCGTCTTGCGGCGCCAGCGATCGTCGAGGAGATAGACCGCGGAAGCCGCGCGCTCGTCGCGCAGCACGATGCGCTGCGCTTCGTTGCGTAGTTCCAGGGGCAATTCGACGTCGGCTTCGGCGGCGCCGGCGCCGGGCCTGAAGCTAAGCCGCGCATCGGCGAGGCTGCGGCCATTGGAAGCCAGCGCTTCGACGGTCACTTCCTCGCCATTGGCGCGCGCTGGCCTCAGCGCTTTGACCTTGATCTTGTTGCCTTCGATGACCGGCGGCACCAAAGCCGCGGGAATGGTCGACTCTTCCGGAATGATGACTTCGACGCCGGCGCGGCCCTTGGCAAGGCCGGCAAGTCCTGTCGCGAACGCCTGCGCCGAGCCGTAATCGAGCCCGTCCGACAGCCATAGGACCTGGACGGCGTCGGCTTGGCCAAAGGCCGTCTCAAGCCGCTTCAAAAGGCCGGCGCGATCCGGATCGAATGCCTTGGGTTCAAGCGCCGCTGCAGTGTCCCGCGCCACTTGTGGCGATACCGGCACGATGTCCTCGCCGCGCAAGCTTGGCGAAGTCGTTGCAAACGCAACCGGCCGGTTCTGGCGCTCTGCCAGCGCCAATGTCTCAGAGATGACCGCCTGGCGGGCCTGCCAGTCTTTGGCTGCGGCCCAGCCATCATCGACCACCAGAAGCAAAGGTCCATTGCCTGCAATCGTCCGATGATCTCTGGAGAAGAGAGGATGGGCGACGGCGAGGATCAACAATGCCGCAATCATGAGGCGCAGCGCCATCAGCCACCAGGGTGTGTGGTCGGCCTGGTCCTCACGCGAGACGAGTTGAAGCAGGATGCGCAAGGGCGGAAAGCGCAAGGTCTGCGGGCGCGGCGGCGTAAACCGCAGAAGCCACCAGATGACAGGCAGCAGCGCCAGCGCCGCGAGAGCCCAGGGCGTCGTGAAGCTTATGGCTTCGAGGAACGGCATGCTTAGACCATCCCCGGCGCGGCAACACGGCTTTTCTCGCCGCCGATCAGAGCGTGGAGCGCGAGCAGAAGCGTCAAGGGAGGCGCGTCGGTGCGATGCACGGCGAATGTCCAGCCCAGACGATGGGCGAGTTCACGCACGGCTGCACGCTGCTCCTGAAATTTCTGCTGATAGGCTTCGCGCAGGCTCTCGGTCTTGCCGGCCAGAAAGTAGCCGGGGCCGGTCATGTCGCGAAACTCGATGCGTCCGGCATAGGGAAGCGTCTCTTCGGCCGGATCGACGATCTGGACCAGATGTCCGGAAACTCCGGCGGCGGCGAGCGCCGAAAGGCTCGCAGCCATCGTCTCAGGCTTGTCGAGAAAATCGCCGAGGATGAGGACCGTCGAATAACGCGGGATCCTGATCTTGTCGGGAAGACCTGACGCCGCTTCGTTCTCCAGCATCCAGCTCGCCATGCGCACCAATGTCGTGCGCGAATGGCCCGGCGCAAAAGGAGCCCCCAATGCCGCCACGCGCTCATGCGCGCGGATGGCGAGGCAAGCCATTGCAAGGGCGACGAGCTGGGCGCGGTCGCGTTTTGTCGTTTGCGACAAATGAGACTGGAAACGCATGCTTGGCGACGGCGACGGCCATACCCACAATGTATTAGCCGCCTCCCATTCATTCTCGCGAATATAGGTGCGGTCGGATCGGGCCGATTTGTGCCAGTCGATGCGCTGCGTCGAATCACCGAAAGCATAGGGGCGATATTGCCAGAAAGTTTCGCCCGGGCCTGAACGTTTGCGCCCATGCACGCCGAGGATCACGGTCGCGGCGATGCGCTGCGCCGCAACGAGGAGCGGCGGCAAGGCGCGCGAAGCGTGCTCGGCGCGATCCGAGAATTGAAGGGCGGCGGCTGTGGACATCGAATGATCAGCCGATCGTGCTCTTGAGCCGTTCGATGACACTCTCGACGGTATGGCCGTCGGCGCGGGCGGTAAACGAAAGCGCCATGCGGTGCTTGAACACGGGACCGGCGAGCGCGATCACGTCGTCGACTGAAGGCGACAGGCGATTGTCGAGGAGCGCACGGGCGCGGGCTCCGAGCATAAGTGCCTGGCTCGCACGCGGCGAGGGACCCCAGGCGACGTTCTTGTTGACGAACTCATCGGCGTCCGGACCGGGACGCGCCGAACGGACAAGCTTGAGAATTGCGTCCGCCACCTGCTCGCCGACCGGGATGAGGCGGACAAGACGCTGGGTCGCAAGGAGATCGGTCGTGCTGAGCACGGGCTCTGCCGCCTCTTCGGCCGTGCCGGTCGTTGCGAAGAGCATGCGGCGTTCGGCATCGAGCGGTGGGTAGGGGACGTCGATTTCGAAGAGGAAGCGGTCAAGCTGGGCCTCGGGGAGCGGGTAGGTGCCTTCCTGTTCGATGGGGTTCTGGGTCGCAAGCACATGGAACGGCCGCGGCACGTCATGGCGCACACCGGCGACAGTCACATGGTGCTCCTGCATCGCCTGCAGCAGTGCCGACTGGGTACGCGGGCTGGCGCGGTTGATTTCATCCGCCATCAGCAATTGGCAGAAGACGGGGCCAGGCACGAAGCGGAACTGGCGGCGGCCGCTTTCCGATTCATCGAGCACTTCGGAACCGAGGATGTCGGCCGGCATCAGGTCAGGCGTGAACTGCACGCGCTTTTCGTCGAGACCGAGGACGCGGCCGAGCGAGGTTGCAAGCTTCGTCTTGGCAAGACCCGGCGCACCGACAAGCAAGGCATGTCCGCCTGCGAGGATCGCCGTCAAAGTCAGCTCGATCGCTTCGGTCTGGCCGAAGATGATCCGGCCGATCGCCTCGCGTACCTTCTGCAGCCTCACGCCGGCGCGCTCGAGTTCCTCGACGATGGTCTTGTCCGCTTCGTTGATGATAGCCATGGGCCTCACTATAGTGTCGGTTGAAAGCAGGCAGACGCGCCGCCTGACCCGAATCTGGTCAAGAACACTCTATCCGCCAATGAAATCCTCGTGAATGAGCATGGCTACACTGAGGCAGGAAAACAGCGTTACCCCGCCAAAAGACGCCGCAAATCCATTGCGCGGGCTGAAAGAAGCCTCGGCCGGCAAAGGATTACCGCCAGTTCATCTTTGGAATCCGCCATTCTGCGGCGATATCGACATGCGGATCGCCCAGGACGGCACCTGGTTCTACATGAACTCGCCGATCGGCCGAAAGCCGCTTTTCAAGCTGTTTTCGACGGTGCTCCGCCATGACGATGACGGGAAATATTACCTTGTCACGCCGGTCGAGAAGTGCGGGATCAGGGTTGACGATGCGCCATTCGTTGCCATCCGCATGCATGTCGAGGGGGAGGGCCGCGACCAGGTGTTGCGTTTCGAGACCAATGTCGATGATGACGTCACGGTCGATGCCAGCCATCCGTTGCGGGTCGCAGACGAGCCGGGCACCGGCGGGCTCAAGCCCTATGTCCTGGTGCGGGCGCGCCTCGAAGCGCTCGTGTCGCGCGCGCTCTTCTACGATCTCGTGGCGCGCGGAACCGTCGAAGGCGATTGGTTCGGCGTGTGGTCGAGCGGCATCTTCTGGCGGATGAAGCCGGCGCGCGAAATCGGCCTTGAGCATTCATGACGGATTTCCGTTTCGACGCTGCGGAGTTTCTCGAGCGCGCGCAGACGCGTTTGCTCGCCACGGCGCCGCTGACGTTTTCGCGCAGTGACGACGACCTCAATCCCGATGCGCGCACCATTCCCTATGACCGCGCCATGCGCGAGGCCGCGGTCCTCGTGCCGATCGTGGCTCGCGAGCCGGAACTCACCGTTCTGATGATCCGCCGCAACGATGCCTTGCGCAGTCATTCCGGACAGATCGCCTTTCCGGGCGGGAAACTCGAAGAAATCGACGAGGGGCCGGTCGAGGCAGCGTTGCGCGAGGCCGAGGAAGAAACCGGCCTGTCGCGCGTGCTGGTCGATCCGAAAGGCTTTCTCGATGGCTACCTGACGCGCACCGCTTATCAGGTCGTGCCCGTCGTCGCGTTGGTGACACCGGAATTCTCGCTGCATCCCGATCCGGTCGAAGTTGCCGACATATTCGAAGTGCCCTTGCGCTTCCTGATGGGCCCTGAGAACCACAAGCTTCACAGCCGCGACTGGCAGGGCAAGTCCCGGTCGTTCTATGCCATGCCCTATGGCGAGCGTTACATCTGGGGGGCGACGGCGGGCATGATCAAGAACCTCTATGACCGGATGTATGCCGCGCCATGAAGAAGGAGCTGCCGTCGCTCAAGCGCGAGAAATGGCTGAAGGCGCCCGATGTGCAGCGGGTGCTGGCCGCACTTGGCGATGCACGGGTTGCCGGCGGCGCCGTCCGCAATGCGCTGCTCGGCGAGCCGGTTTTGGAGGTCGATATCGCGACGCCGCTTTCGCCCGAAAAAGTGATGGAAATCGGCGAAAAATCGGGTTTCGGCGTGCATCCGACGGGGCTTTCGCACGGCACGGTGACGCTGACCCTCGACAAGAAGCCCTTCGAGGTCACGACGCTTCGCCATGATGTCGAGACCGATGGGCGCAGGGCGAAGGTCGCCTTCACATCGGACTGGGCGGCGGATGCGATGCGGCGCGACTTCACCATGAACGCGCTCTATTGCGACGCCGAAGGAAATATCCTCGATTTTGTCGATGGTTACACGGATATCCTGAAGAAGCGAGTCAGGTTTGTTGGCACGCCCTCGGCGCGCATTCGCGAAGATTATTTGCGCATTTTGCGGTTCTTTCGCTTCCATGCCCGCTACGGCAAAGGCGCGCCCGACAAGGCGGGGCTTGCGGCTGTTACTCGCCTGCGAAAGGGGCTCACGCAACTTTCCGCCGAGCGCATCCGCCAGGAATTGTTCAAATTGCTGGTCGCGCCGCGTGCCGTTCCGACGCTCCAAATCATGCAAAAACAGGGCATTTTGCGCGTTATTTCCCCGCCTTTGCGCGATATTTCGGTCCTTAAACGGATGGCGGCGATCGATGAGAAAAACAAGCTCGCTCCCGATCCGCTTCTGCGCCTGCAGATGTTGAGCGGCGATGCACGGCCGCTCGCCAACACATTGCGCCTCACGCGCAAGGAACTTGCCCGCCTCGAAGCGCTCGGCAAGCACCTGTCGCCGACACCGAAGCTGCGCGACAGTGAACGCCGCGCCGTTCTCCATGCCATGGGCGAGGAATGCTGGCGCGACAGTGTCAGGATCGCCTGGGCCAAGTCGCGGGCGCCGCTTAACGACAAAACCTGGCGCGATTTGCTGCGCCTGCCGGACAAGTGGCAGCCGCCGGCATTTCCGCTGAAAGGCGCCGATCTGGTCACTGCCGGCATCAAGCCGGGGCCGGAAATCGGCCGGCTGCTGGGCGATCTCGAAGATTGGTGGGTTGCCGCCGGGTTCAAGCCGGGCAAGGATGAATTGCTGGCCCGATTGGGTCAGCTCAAAAACGATTAGGGGGAAGCGATGGCGAAAATCCTGGTGATGAAGACCAAGGGCAAGAAGGCGCCCAAGGTCGAGAAAGGGCGGGCGAGCGCCGAAAATCTGCTCAAGGGCAAGTACAAGACCAAGACCTGGAATCATTGGAAGGGCGAAGACGACCGGCTCTTTTGCGGCATCTGGGAATGCTCGCCGGGGAAAGTGAATATCGACTACAGCGAATGGGAGTTCTGCCACTTCATCGAAGGCAAGGCGGTGCTTACCAATGAGGAGGGCGAGAAGTGGACGCTCAAGGCGGGCGACGGCTTCATCATCCCGCCCGGCTTCAAAGGTACCTGGGAGACGGTCGAGAAAGTGAAGAAGCACTATGTCATCCTCATGCCGAAGGGCTAGCGCAATTACCTTCTCCCTCCGCCGCGCGCAGCGCGGGGAGGGTGGCACGCGCCAGCGTGACGGGTGGGGTGGCACTGCCAACTCAACTGACAAGAGAACTTGTCCTACGACCCCACCCGGCGCTTCGCGCCACCCTCCCCACCTTCGGTGGCGGAGGGAGGAAAATGGTGAGCGATGAAAGCAGCGCTCATCACGGGAGCGGCAAAGCGCATCGGGCGGGCGATGGCGCTCGACCTCGCCAAGGACGGCTGGAACATCGCGGTTCATTGTCATGAATCGATCGGCGAGGCAGCCGAACTCGTCGATGAAATGCGCCGGCTCGGCCGCAAGGCGGTGGCGGTCGAGGGCGATCTCGCGGGGCGCGAAACGCCAAAGAAGCTCATCAAGAAGGCCATTGGCACGCTCGGGCCATTGACGCTTCTCATCAACAACGCCTCGCGTTTCGAACCCGATGAGCTCGCGTCAGTGACGATGAGCGATTGGGACACGGATCAGGCCGTCAATCTGCGGGCGCCCGTCTTCCTGTCGCAAGCTTTTGCCGCGCAATTGCCCGCCAAGGAACAGGGCAACATCATCAACCTCATCGACCAGCGCGTCTGGAAGCTCAACCCGCAGTATTTCTCCTACACGGCGAGCAAGGGCGGTTTGTGGGTGGTGACGCAGACCATGGCGCAGGCATTGGCGCCGCGCATCCGAGTCAATGCGATCGCGCCAGGGCCGGCGCTTCCCAATGTGCGCATGCGGGATAAGGAGTTCGAGAAATTGCAGCGGTTGACCTTGCTCCAGCGCGGGACGAGTCCGGATGAGATCGCCGCGGCGGTGCGCTTCATCCTCGCTTCACCGGCGATGACCGGCCAGATGATCGCGCTCGATGGCGGTCAGCATCTCGCCTGGCAGACGCCCGACGTGGTGAAGGTCCGGGAGTGACGGCGATGACCAAGACACCGAAGATCTCTCATCATGTCGCGAGCGGCGCGGCGCGATTGCGCCATGTGTTCGTGCGCGACCTCGAAATCGAGGCCTTGCTCGGGATCTACGAGAATGAGCGCGTCAGCCCGCAACGGATCATCGTCAATATCGACCTGTCGGTGAAAGAGGGTGACGATCCGATCAGCGATGACATCAAGAACGTCGTGAGCTACGAGATCGTCGTGCAGAAGGTCGAGCGCATCGTCGCGCAGGGCCACGTCGGCCTTGTCGAAACTCTGGCCGAATTGATCGCGGCGGCGTGCCTCACCGACAAGCGCGTGACGGCGGCGCGGGTCAGGATCGAGAAGCCGGATGTGATCAAGAACGCGCGCAGCGTCGGAGTGGAGATCGAGCGGGGACGATAAACTATAGAGATGGATCGTATGGCATCGCGAGCTGTGGCATCTATGGTGGTATCTGAATTCGCTCGCAAGCCGTGCCGATGGAGATTGTTGCCGGATGCTCCGCATACTGATCGTCATGCCAGCGAAAGCTGGCTTGGCAGGCGGCATATTGATATGCACTTCCCCTCTCCCCTCTTGGGAGAGGGCGGTTCGGAGCAAAGCGACGGACCGGGTGAGGGGGCATCTCAGCCATGCAATATTAAAGGTATGGCACGTTACCCCTCACCCGCCACGGGCCTTGCGGCCCTCGTCGCCCTCTCCCACAAGGGGAGAGGGGAAGGGTGCGGACTAGCGTCGCGCCGTGAACAGGAAATATCCGACGCTGCCAAAGAGGCGGCCGCGCTTGTGGAGGTCGGCGATGCCGGTAAGCCAGGCCGATAGCTCGGCTTCGGAGATCGCGCCATCTCTCGCGGCATTGCGGCCAACATCGGCGAAGTAGATGGCTGCGAGGTCCTGGGGGAAGAGGACGACTCGGGTCGAGACGGTCACATCGCGCAGGCCGAGGTCACTCAGAGAGTAGTAGAGCCGCCCGGGCAGCCAGCTTTCGACGACGGCGGTGTCGGCCTCATGCGCCATGGCGCGGCGGACCAGAGCGCGGTCGGGTAGATTTATTGTGGTAGTCCCGAATTCCGGTTCGATGAAGGCGAGCGGCGCGCCGGGCCTGGCGACGCGCTTCATCTCGGCGACGGCCTTGTCCCAGTCCTTGAGATAGATCAGCAGGCGTTCGGCACGCACGGCGTCGAAGGTGGCATCGGCATAGGGAAGCGCTTGCGCATCGCCGGCGCGATAGTCGATGGCGAGGCCAGCGGCGGCGGCGCGCTGTTTAGCCTGAGCGATGAACTCCTCGCTCTTGTCGATGCCGGCGGCGCGTCCCGCCTGGCCGACAATCCGCGCCAGTCTCACCGTCTCGAGACCGAAGCCGCAGCCGACATCGAGCACGCTCCAGCCCGGCTTCAGCATGTCGCGGGCGATCCGCTTCAGCTCCTGCAATTGCGGGATTTCGTCGAAAGCTTCGAGCGCGCGGACATAGGCATCGACGTCTTGTACCTGGTCGAGGGCCGTGAAGGATCTGAGCGAGATGTCGTTAGTCATCCTGAACCCTCCTCAGAAATAGGCGATGAGGCGGCCGAGGATCAGCGCAGCGGTCCAGAGAACAGCGGAGATGAAGGCGTGAAGCCTGGCGAGGCGTGGCAAGACAGGGCCGGCAAGCCAATGGAGGAGCACGTTGATCAGCGCTGCGGCTATCACCGCCATCTTGAGAAGGAAGACCGGATTGTGCCCGGTCGCAAAAGCCTCGGCCGAGAACATGGTCGGGCCAGTGACCAGCAGCAGGATCAACCCGATCGTAGCGAGCGCGCGCGCCGTTCGCGTCGGCTCGCGGCCGCGCAGGATGCGAATGTCATAGACGAGGATGGCTCCGACGAGCAGGGCCGCACCCAGGACGTGGAGCGTGTTGGCTGCCGGGTAGAGCCAGACATTGCCGCGGGCGAGGGCGCCGAGCGGGCTGGATTCGAGCTGGCGGAGAAGATTGTCGTAGAGCGATGGCAGGGAGTCGATCAGTTCGAACATGCGTGGTGCCCCTCACCCGGCCCCGGATCGAGTCCGGGGCCATCCTCTCCCCGCTTGCGCGGGGCGAGGGGCGTTCTTTGTTTTCCTTCTCTCCGTCGCGACGGGGAGAAGGTGCCGCGCAGCGGCGGATGAGGGGCAAGTGTTCATTTAGCGCATCTCGTAGATCTTGCCGTCGATGGTGATCCGCTCGGCGCGCATTTCATGCTCATTGCGGGTCGAGGGATAGCCTTCGGCGGAAATCGTCACACCCGGTTTCAGCATGGTTTCCTCGACCCCGCGGCGGACCATCCGCGAAATCGGGGCCAAGGTCACCTCCCAGGTCGCTTCCTGATATTTCAGCATCACATGCACATGCGGGTTCTGCCAGGCGACGCTCTCGATCGGCGACTCGATGGTAAATTTCTTGGCGATGTCATAGCTGCCCCAGCCGTGATGGGCAAAGGCGAGGGCGGGGGTTAGGCCCAGGACGATGGCGGCCGCTGCGAGAGATTTCTTCATGGCAGTCCTCCGTAGCGTGAAAGACCAGACATAAGGCAGGATCTGGCAGGATCAACCTGGCCTACCTTTGCATAATGGGTCCAAGTGACGATATTTCTACCCCGATGTCCGAAACCGACGACATAGCCATCCCTGCGACGCAAGGGCCGGAGGTCATCCGCAACCTCGTAAAGCTCCTGCCGAACCGGCCCGGGGTCTATCGCATGTTCGATGCGAAGGGCGATGTCATCTATGTCGGCAAGGCGCGCAGCCTCAAGAACCGGGTCGCAAACTATACGCGGTTCGGCGGGCATACGAACCGCATCGCGGCGATGATCGCCAATACCTGCAACATGGAGTTCGTGACGACGGCGACGGAAGCCGAAGCGCTGCTCCTCGAAGCCAACCTCATCAAGAAATACAAGCCGCGCTATAATGTAACTTTGCGCGACGACAAGTCGTTTCCCTATATCCTCATCGCCAAGGATCATGACGTTGCGCAGATCGCCAAGCATCGCGGGGCGCGCAATCGCAAGGGCAGTTATTTCGGGCCGTTCGCGTCGGCCGGAGCGGTGAACCGCACCATCAATGCCCTGGAGAAAGCGTTTCTCTTACGCTCGTGCAGTGACAGCGTGTTCGAGAACCGCACTCGGCCGTGCCTCCTGCACCAGATCAAGCGCTGCTCGGCGCCCTGCGTCGGACTGATCGAGCCTGCGGCCTACGACGAACTGGTGCGCGAAGCGGAGGAGTTCCTTGCCGGCAAGAGCAAGGTCGTGAAGGCGCAGCTCGCACGGCAGATGGAAGAGGCGGCCGAGCGGCTCGATTACGAGCAGGCGGCGCGCTATCGCGATCGCATCCAGTCCTTGTCCTTCGTCACCGCGCAGCAGGGCATCAATCCCGAAACGGTCGAGGAGGCGGATGTATTCGGCCTCCACCAGGAAGGCGGGCAAGTCTGCATCCAGGTGTTCTTCTTCCGCGCCGGCCAGAACTGGGGGAACCGGGCGTATTTTCCGCGCGCCGACAAGAGCCTTTCAGCGTCGGAGATCCTCGCCTCGTTCGTCGCACAGTTCTACGACGACAAGCCGGTGCCGGGATTGATCCTGCTGTCGCATGAGATCGAGGAGCGCGAACTCATGGAAGAGGCGCTCGGCACCCATGCCGGGCGGCGGATCGAGATCGCCGTGCCGCAGCGGGGCGAGAAGAAGGCGCTCGTCGACCATGCGCTCGCCAATGCGCGCGAAGCCCTGGGCCGCAAGATGGCGGAGACGTCATCGCAGGCGAAACTGCTGGAGGGTGTCGCCAAGGCTTTCGGATTGGCCGAACCGCCGCGGCGGATCGAGGTTTACGACAATTCGCATATCCAGGGCGCGCAAGCGATCGGCGCGATGATCGTCGCCGGCCCGGAAGGCTTTATGAAATCGCAATATCGGAAATTCAACATTCGCTCCGATATCCCGGCCGGAGACGATTTCGGAATGATGCGCGAAGTGCTGACACGGCGCTTCTCCCGCCTGCTGAAGGAAGAAGGCGAGGCCGGCGAGACGCCGGTCCGGCCCGATCTCGTCCTGATCGACGGCGGGCAGGGACAGCTCAATGCGGTACGTGGCGTGCTCGCCGATCTGGGGCTTTCCGATCTCACGGTGGCGGGTGTTGCCAAGGGACCGGACCGCGATGCGGGGCGGGAGCATTTCTACCTTCCCGACAAGCCATCCTTCATGCTCGATCAGCGCGATCCGGTGCTCTACTACATCCAGCGCTTGCGGGACGAGGCGCACCGGTTTGCGATCGGCAGCCATCGCGCCAAGCGGGCCAAGGCGATCGGCGCCAATCCATTGGACGAGATCGCCGGCATAGGACCCACGCGCAAGAAGGCCTTGCTCCAGGCTTTCGGTTCGGCCAAGGCGGTATCACGGGCGAGCGTCACCGACCTTGCCGCGGTCGAAGGGGTGAATGTCGCTTTGGCAAGGGCCATTTACGACCACTTCCATGAGAGTGCATCATGACCGAACTTGATGCACGGGCCGGCGTTCGAGTCGCGGGGGCAAAGCAGGTGTTCAATCTGCCCAACAATCTGACCTATGGCCGGCTGGTCGCCGTGCCGGTGGTGGCGGCACTGCTGCTATGGGGCGGCAATGCGGCGCGCTGGGTGGCGCTGCTGATATTCATCGTGGCGGCGATCACCGATTTCTTCGACGGCTATCTCGCGCGCAAATGGGGCCAGCAATCGGCGCTCGGCCGGATGCTCGACCCGATCGCCGACAAGGTCCTGGTGGCGGTGATCCTCCTGGTGCTCGCCGCCGACCGGACGATCTTCGACTGGCACATCTGGGCGGCGATCATCATCCTGTCGCGCGAAGTGCTGGTGTCGGGCTTACGCGAATTTCTCGCCGAATTGCGGGTTTCGGTGCCGGTGACCAGGGTCGCCAAGTGGAAGACGACGGTTCAGCTATTGGCAGTCGGCTTTCTCATCGCCGGGCCCGCCGGCGACAAGATCATGCCCTATGTGTCCGATATCGGATTGGCGGGCTTGTGGATCGCCGCGGCGCTGACGCTCTATACGGGTTATGATTATTTCAGGGCCGGGATCGGCCATGTGATGGACGGAAAATGAAGCTGCTCTATTTCGCGCGCGTCAAGCAGATGGTCGGCAAGGGCGAGGAAGAGGTCGAACTTCCGGCCGGGATCGCCACCGTCGGCGCGTTGATCGAATGGCTGAAGGGCCGCGACGAGGGCTATGCCCATGCCTTTGCAGATTTGCGGGTGGTGCGCGCGGCGATCAACCAGGCACATGTGCAGCTCGATGCCTCGCTCAAGGGCGCGCATGAGATCGCCTTCTTCCCGCCGGTGACGGGGGGATAGGGTAGAGACCCCTTGCGGAAGGTCCTTCTCGATCCCGCAGTCCTGATCTCGGTCGCCCTCGCCGCCATAAACCTGTTTGTCTATTTCTTTGTCTGGGAGTGGAACTACTACGATCCCAGCTCCGCTTTCGTGTTCGCCATCCTCGGGCAGCTCCCGCTTTATGGACTGTCGCTGATCTGGTTCGTGCTGACAGTGATCCTGGTCTTCGCGCGGTGGAAGACCCAACGCTGGCTAACCCTCGTGCCGGTAGCGGTTATGCTGAGCCCACTCGTGTTGGGCTTCTTCATCAGCGGAACGACGCTGTGGGTCGACTACAATTTTGCGAAGTTTCGCGACGATCGATTGGCTTATGCGCGGAGCAAGCAGCCCGCCATTAATGGCTGCGCTGCCGCAATCAAACCCGTCCCGCACGATGTGGAAGCCCTCAGTCTCGCCGGCTACCCTCCAGAAATCATTCAGAACAGCAACGGCACTTATGTCGTCTTCCGGACATTTGAGGGGATTCCGGACGGATTTGCGGCGTTCCTCTATGCACCAGCGCTTGGCGACCCGATGGTCGAGGTTCCCGAACTCTACCTGCAGTTTGCCGATCTTTATGATCGGGAGGCCTGCGTCTATCGGGTTGGCAATTTTTGAGATTTACTGCCCGAGTTCCTGATCCGGCGGGGGCTTGGAGGGAAGGACCGGGCCGCCGCCATTGGGCATCAGCACGATGAGGCCGGTGCCCAAACGATTTTTCGGCTTTTCCTTCTTGTCGGCTTCATCCGCGACGGTCTTGATGCCGAAGGGGCGGGCATAGACCATGTTCAGAAATCCCGTCCATTCAGGCTGCGGTTCATCGGCACGCACGGCCGTCGCCGGCAGGGCGGCGGTGGCTACGAGGAGGCTCAGGACGAGGTATTTCATGGGCTTACTCCGCTTTAACCGGATCATGCCGGAATTTGGCTGAATCGACAAGCCGGGGACAGGATAAAACACCGGTTTTGGAAAAACGTTTGTACACGGAGCAATTTCTCCAGGCCCTGTCATGGCGCGCGGATTTGTGCTGCGAATCCAAGGGTATATGAAAAAAGTGGATTTTCGTCTAAAAAATCCTTGACTTTCTGCGCAGCTATTTGTATGAAAATGGCCATGCTTCGATAAGTGGCTTCGAAGTTCCCCCTTTCGCCTTACCAATTCAAATCCGATCGCGGCCGCTTGCTTTCAGGCAGCCGGGAGAGGACAGCCATTTTCAGCAATCACGGAGTTGAAGAATGCGCATCGGGATCATCCTGGCCGCAATCCTGGCCTTCGTTTCAATCGCGTTCGCCGAGGATTATGGCGATCCGAGTGCCTTCACCGTCAAACCGATCCATCCTGCGCAGGTGGTTCGGGGCGACGACGGCATGGATCATGTCGAGTATGATCTCCTCGTGGTGAGCGTGTTGCCGGAGCCCGTGGCATTGACGAGCGTCATCGTGCTCGATCCCGCAGGCAAGGAACTCGGGCGGATCGAAGGGGAGGTGCTTGCGGCCGCAACCCAGGGGCTCTTCGCGCATGATGCGGTGAAGGAGATTCCGGCATCGGGCGCCGTTGCGGTCGAGATCGATCTCACCCTGCCGCCGGGCACAGCGCCGGACCGGCTCAATCACCGGATCGCCTACAAGCTCAAGACCGATTCCGCCGTCGCCGCCATGTATGACGTGCTCACGATCGATGCGCCGGAAGTCACGGTCGACCGCGCGGAGCCGATTACCATCAAGCCGCCGGTCAGCGGGGAGGGGTGGATCAATTCGACCGGGTGCTGCACGCCCGACCTTCACCGCGACCTGCGCATCGCCATCGGCGGCGTTGAGATCGAGACGCCGGAGCTGTTTGCGATCGACTGGGCCAGGATCAAGGACGGCAGGATTTTTGACGGGGACGGGAGCAAGAACGAACAGCATTACGCATTCGGCGAGGATGTGCTGGCGGTTGGCGATGGGACCGTTGTTTCCGTGCGGGACGGCAAGCCAGAGATGACACCGAATATCGCCGCGATCGCCAAGACGAAGGATGAGTATGGCGGCAATCACGTGATCCTTCAGATCGCGCCCGCTATATTCGTGGGTTACGAGCACCTTCAAAAGGGAAGCGTTGCGGTGAAGGTCGGCGATGTGGTGAAAGCCGGTGCGGTCATCGCCAAGGTCGGGAACACCGGCCCTTCGATGGGTCCGCATCTGCATTTCGGACTGCTGGACAAGCCCGACATCTTCGCCGGCCGAAGCCTGCCCTTCGTGTTCGAGCGTTTCGAGAAGGTCGGGGTGATCGATTTCGACAAATCGGAAGGCGATCACGTCATCGTGGTGCCGGATCGCCGCGAGGTGCGATCGGCCTATCCGCTCAATGGCGCGGTCGTGAATTTTCCATAGGGCGCTTCAGAGGTCAGGGATGGACATTCCCGGGTTCTCAGCCATGACCGCGCCGTGCAAGTCTCCAATATTCACCCCTTTTCGGCTTGCCCACTCGGCAAGATTTCCAGGGCGATAGTCGGAGTTGCTTCGCCAGCGGTCGAATACCGAGCCATCGACCGATTCATTGACGGTCCCTTCGACATACTCCGGAGTATTGGTTTTCTCTGAGCCTATCCTCCTGAGGTAGCGCCGTCCGAGAGTCAGGATCGGATAAATTCCTTTCATGAACTTGATGTAGGAGTCAGAAACAGCGCACTTGTTCGGGTCGCCATCAACAACAACGTTCCGGCGGAATAAGAGACCCAGCGATGCGGCCTTGTTCATGATCCATATGAGAGGGATTTGTGCCAGCAAGTCGTTCTCGTACCCACCACCGACATTTCCATGAGCGCCAGGAAACCATCTTTGCTCAACCTGCGAAAGGAGACGGTCCGGGGCGTTCTTACGGTTATGAAACGACTTTTTGGTCCATAGGGTTGGCGAAAACGCCTTCCGATGCTCATCAATCGCAACGGCGTGGAATCCATGCTGGACAGGGAGGCGTAACCCAGTGTGAAGAAAACCGTATGACGAACTGCTGTAGTACTTAATATTGAACGCGGGCACGCCCAGAGCTCCGACCGTGTCCCAGACGCCGACAAACTTGATAGGCACACGCTGGGAGTATTTTAGGACCCACTGATCTTCTACAGAAAAGGAATTGGACAACCCGGCTGCCTCGTCATCAACGAGCGTCCAGACAGTTCTTGGCTCGTCCTTCCGTCGATATCGCGCGTAGAGCTGATTGATACTCAGAGGAGCTCCGGGCTTCAGGAGTCCGCACATCGCAATAAACCCGGCCAGGCTTCGCGCCGTATAGGCACCCCGACTAAAGCCAAAAAGAAATATCTCGTCTCCTTCCGAGTACTTGTCGATTAGCCACTCATATGCATCCTGAAGGTTCTTATCGATCCCATATCCGAACATTCCGCCACGCAGTTTCTCGCCCATCTGGGTGCCGAGGCCAGGATCATAATAGACGGACTGACCGCCCTGACCTGCGACTGTCGAACAAAGGGATTTGAGGCGCCACACGTTCGTATTGTCGCCGACGGTGTTCCATGTGCCATCGAGGAAGAGCGCCAGTCGCTTTCTAGGGAGTTGGGGAGTGTCCGACATTTAGCCCCTCCGCGCAGTGTGACGTAAGTCCGCCGCGGCCAGTCACATTGCATTACAATTGTAAGTTTACTCTAAGTAATAGTCAAGTTTTCGCGGACTGGAACTCGGGTTCTCGGTGAGACTTGTAGCATTGGATGTGGGGGGTCACGGTGACTTGTTCGCGACGCAATCAGGAGGTGTTGCCATGCCAGCCAAATCGAAAGCCCAGCAGAAAGCCGCCGGCGCCGCGCTCGCGGCCAAGCGCGGCGAGGTTCCCAAAAGCAAACTGGTGGGAGCGTCGAAGGAGATGTACGACTCGATGAGCGAAAAGCAGCTCGACGAGTTTGCGTCCACCAAGCGGAAGGGAAAGCCTGAGCACGCCGCCGATAAGAGGCATTAGGCGATTTTTTTCCATGGCCGTGCTTGACCCTGACATCCAGTCTGGATCGGCGGGTTCCCCGGGTCGAGCCCGAGGACAGGCAAGCCCGCCGATGGAGGATAAATATGGGGTTCAAGTTATCAAATCAGCGGCCTTTTCAGCGATGGTCATCACCGTGGCGTTGATGTTGACGGTCACCATGCTCGGGAAGACCGAGGCATCGGCAACATAGAGGGCATCGACGCCCTTCACCTTGAGATCGGGCGAGCAGACGACGTTCGGATCGACGGGATCGCCCATGCGGCACGTGCCTGAAGGGTGATAGACCGTCTCGCAGACATCCTCGATATAGCGGCGCCAATCGGCGTCGCTCTGAACCTCCGGGCCGGGGCGCAATTCGGCCGAGCACAAACCTTGCATGGCGCGGGTGCGACCGAGATCGCGGGTGAAGCGCATGGCGCGGATGAGGAGGCGCATATCGTAGCCATCCGGGTCCGAGAAGTAATTGAGGTCGATGACCGGCTTGTCGCGCATATCGGCGGAAGCGAGCCTTACTTCGCCCTCGCTTCTGGCGCGCGCGACATTGGGCGAGGCCTTGACCGCAGGCACACCGACGGCGAGGCGCGGGTGATCGCCATACTTCTCGCGCACGCGGAGACCGAAGTGGAAGAGGATGTCAGGGGCGGGAGCCGTGTCTTCGAGTTTCAAAAGCATGGTGGCCTCGAAGGGACAGACCTGCCACGGTCCGACGGGTTCGCGCGTCGCCCAGACGACAGGCGCCGAAACGTGATCGAGAAGATGGCGGCCGATGCCGGGAAGATCGGCGAGAACCTGGATTCCGTGACGGCGCAGCTCATCGCCCGGGCCAAGGCCTGAGACCATCAATAACTGCGGCGTCTGGATCGCGCCGCAAGTAAGAATGACGGCACGATTGGCGCGGACGGGACCGCGCGATGTTTCGGCGCCGACGGCACGGCGATCTTCAATGATAAGCCTCGATGCGAAGGTTTCGGTCCAGACCTCGAGATGCTTCGGCAAGGCCGAGAGAGGATGGAGATACGCGATGGACGAGGACTGGCGCGTGCGGCCGCGCGCGTTGAGAGGAAAGAGCCCGACGCCCGGAACGATAGCGTCTCGGAAATCGACTTCGCGAAGGCCGCGCTCCTTGCCGGCTTCGATGAAGACGCGGCTGGCGGGGTGCGTCGGCGCGAGCTCGACGGTCACGGTGTCGACGATGCGGGAGATGTAGGGCGCGAGGTCGGCGGCAGACCAGCCCTTGGCGCCAAGCGACGCCCAGTGATCGAAGTCTGAAGGCGGCGGAAACAGGAAGGCGCAGTCATTGTGATTGGCGCAGCCGCCCAGCAATTTCTGGCGGCTGTAGTTCAGTTCGGGTGCGCGGCCGGAAAGCGTCGAGGCGAGAAAGCCCCAGTCATAGTCAGGCGTCTGATCATCAAGGAGGAAGAGATCATTGGCGGCGGGGTCGGCTTCATCCGACTTGCCGGCCTCAATCATGATGATGCGGCCCTGCGTCTTCTCGGCTAGACGGCGGGCGATGACGCAGCCGGCGGAGCCGCCGCCAAGGATGAGATAGTCGCAGGTTTGAGTCATGCTGGTTTGGGCGTCTTGAGGATGCGAGAGAGGTTTAGCGGGGATATGCTTGCAGGTTCAAAATCAGTCGGATGGATGGGACAGGCGATCGGAGATCAGAGGGAATCGGGCTTGCGGGCCTGATCGGCTTGGCGATCCTGGCATTTCGTTATGTCTTTGCCTATCGCGTCGTCGCACCGAAGCCATTGAGCGAAGCGATTCATTCTGCGACATTCGATACCGCATGGTTTCCGGTGATCAACATCATTGGGGTGGCCTATCTGCTGTTCCTTTTCTGGCTGTCGATCCTAATCGCCCGAGATAAGGGACGACGTTTGGAGCGGAAATGACCGATCACCCTAGCAAGCCTGGAGTATTCCTTCACTGGAAGAACATGCCCGAAGAGTTGCGCGCCCGGCTCATCAGCGACGAGGACGAGCATGGCAGCGCCAGCCCGGACCGTCAGTTCGAGATTCTGGTCAAGTATCTCAAAGAGAACGACATGACGGAAAAGCGCTATGCAGCGATGACGGTGAATGAGCGTCTGTTCGCTGCAGACCTGCTCGCGCAATTCGATGACGCCGTAAACCGGCAGGACCGAGCGGCTATCATCAAGGTTCTGTGCCTTGTCGAGCTATCTGACGAGCAGGCGGAGGAAATAGCCGACAGCATACTGGCGGACCCCGCATATTACGGTTATCCGCGAAACCACGCCGATTGACGCGCGGGATTTTAGAACCCCCACCCTCAATCCCTCCCCACAAGGGGGTGGGAAGCGATCATCATATGGCCTCGAGATAGCGGGCGCGTTCGGCAGCGCTCACCGCGCGGCGCAGGACCGCGTCCTCGTGCTTTCGCGTCATGACGAAATGATCGATGAACTCGGCGCCGAAGATATCGCGGGCGGGTGCGCAGGCTTCGAGACGCTCGGCGGCTTCGAGCAGTGTGCGCGGCAAGGCGCGCAAGCCTCGCGGCACAAAGGCACGGACATCGCCGGTGGCGCGTTCGGGAAGTTCGAGTTTGTTTTCGATGCCCCACAGACCGGCGCCAAGCGCCAGCGCCAATGCCAGATGCGGATTGGTGTCGGCGGCGGGCACGCGGAACTCGATGCGCGTGGTATCGGGCGTCGTCGTCACGACGCGGAGTGCGACGCCGTAATTGTTGAAGTCCCATGAGGGCGTGCGCGGCGCCCAGTTGCCCGGGACCATGCGGCGCCAGGCATTCACCGTGTGAGTACAGAGTGCGGCGCATTCGGGAAGAAGGGTGAGAAGGCCTGCCATGAAGTGCTTCATGGTCTGGCTCATGCCATCGGGGCTCGATGCATCGTGAAAGAGCGGGCGGCCGGTTGCCTTGTCGGCGAGCGAGAGGTGAAGGTGGCCGGAGAGGCCCTGGAAGCCTTCGCCGAGTTGCGCGAGGAACGAGGCGGTCAGGCCACGGCGGCGGCAATAGGATTTCGTGAAGGTGCGGAAGAGGGCGTAGTCGTCGGCCGATTTGAGCGGCGTGTCGGCTTCGAGCGTCGCCTCGATGCAGCCAGGCCCAAGCTCAGTGCCGAGGCCGTAAAGCGGAATGCCGAGGCTTGCGATGACGTCTTCGAGACTGGTGACGAATTCGGCATAGGTGCCGGCGCTGTCGGCCGACCAGCAGCGGTTGTCGGGCGCCCAGGCGGTCGGGCGGGCCCAATGTTTGTCGCGAAGGCTCTCCGCCGTCTCGTTCAGGACGGTGAACTCGCATTCGAAAGCGGAGCGGGCGGCGAAGCCCATCGCATCAGCGCGGGCGATCTGGCGTTTCAGTACTTCGCGCGGGGAGAGCGATCGCGAAGGCCCGGCATAGTCGGCAATGTAGAGCGCGGCATCGGCCTCGAACGGGTAGGTGCGGCGGCTGTCTCTGTCGATCGTGCACGGCTCGGCGCCGAATTGTTCGGTGAAGTCGTAGACGCTTTCGCCTGTGTCCCAGCGATAAAGCACATTGGGGAAGGCGAAGTCGCCGGCGATGGCCGCTTCGGCATGGCGGCCTGACAGGCGGCGGGCGCGCAAGGAGGCGTCATAGTCGAAAATGCCGATATGGATAGTGCGGGGCGGGGGCATGAGGGCTCTTGGGCTTGCGGCGGGAGGGCGAGGCTAGCCGAAGGCGTTGGAGGGTGCAAAAGGGCGTGGATGGCTCGATCTGTCGTCAACACCCTACTTCGCTCGGCCCTCACCCGGCGCTTCGCGCCACCCTCTCCCTGCATGCGCAGGGCGAGGGCAATAATTCGTGGTAATGATCAGCCTACGGAGTGTTTAGGCCGCCTTCTTCTTCGGCTGGACTTCGATGAGATAATCGGAGCGCAAGGTCTTGGCGATGTCGCCGACCTGGAAGTTCCACGGGCCGATTTCGCCGACGGGCGTTACTTCCGCCGCGGTGCCGACGATGAAGCATTGCTCGAAGCCTGAGAGTTCATCCGGCATGATGGCGCGTTCGACAACCTTGATCTGGCGGCGGCGGGCAAGGTCGATGACGGTGCGCCGCGTGATGCCATCAAGGAAGCAATCGGCGATCGGGGTGTGCAATTCGCCGTTCTTCACGAAGAAGATGTTGGCGCCGGTGCATTCGGCGACCTGGCCGCGCCAGTCGAGCATCATGGCATCGGCATAGCCTTTGCGCTCGGCAGCGTGCTTCGACAGCGTGCAGATCATGTAGAGGCCGACGGCCTTGGCCTTGGACGGAGCGGTCATCGGATCGGGGCGGCGCCATTGCGCGACATCGAGCCGGATGCCCTTTTCCAGTGATTTGGGATCGAAATAGGCTGGCCATTGCCAGATGGCGATCGCGACATTGATCTTGGCGCTCTGTGCCGCAACGCCCATCATCTCCGAGCCGCGGAAGGCGATCGGGCGGACATAGGCATCGACAAAGCCCTGGCGCTTCAGTGTCTCGCGGCAGGCCTCGTCGATCTCGGCCACCGTGTACGGGATCTTCATGTCGAGCATTTCGGCGGAGTCGAACAGGCGCTGGGTGTGTTCGGTGAGCTTGAAGATTTCCCCGCCATAGGCACGCTCGCCCTCGAAGACGCCGGAGGCGTAGTGCAGCCCATGGGTCAGGACGTGAACCTTGGCGTCCTTCCAGGGCACGAATTCGCCGTTGAACCAGATCACGCCTTCGCGCTGATCAAAAGGAACGATCGCCATGGGTTGCCTCCAAATACGGGTGAGCTGTTCGGTCTGCGCAAATTTTGCATCCGCGCGCCCGATCGGCCAATATGTCAGTGCGGTTCACCCATTGTCTGGCTGGGTGCTGCGCAATGAAATTGCCGCCGGACGGATGATTTTGTAACGCTTCCCCAAAAATATGTCAATATGGCTGACATAATTTCTTCGAAACGCCCTCCAAGCTCGGTTTCCGACAGCGATGTTGTCGGATTGATCGAGCTTTTGTTCTTTGCCTACCGGGATTTCGTGTCCGATCCGGACGAGATTCTCGCCAATTACGGTTTCGGCCGGGCGCATCACCGGGTGGTGCATTTCGTCGGGCGCAATCCGGGAATGACGGTCGCGCAACTTCTCGACATTTTGCGGATCACCAAGCAGAGCCTCGGCCGGGTGCTCAAAGACCTGGTGGAGCAGGGCTATGTCATCCAGAAGGAGGGCGAGCAGGATCGACGGCAGCGCCTGCTTTATGTGACGGATAGCGGCGAGGAGTTGCGGCAGCGCCTGATGCGGCCGCAGATCGACAGGATCAGGCGGGCGCTTGCCGAAGCAGAGCCCGGCGCGTCACACCACTACCGCAATGTTCTGTTCCATCTCATCAATCCGGAGAACCGCGACGCCGCGCGCGACCGGATTGAACATGGGAGTATCATCGGCAAGTCATGAGCGACGTTCAGGAAAGCCTCGCCCATATCCTGGTGGTCGACGACGACCGGCGGATCAGGGAATTGCTGCGCTCCTATCTGGTGCAGCACGGCTTTCGCGTCTCCATGGCGGGCACCGCAGCGGAAGCGCGCGAGCGCATGCGTGGTATGGAGTTCGATCTCATCGTGCTCGACGTGATGATGCCGGGCGAGACGGGGAATGAATTGGCGGCGTCGTTGCGGGCGGAGCGGTCCGGCGTGCCGATCCTCATCCTGTCGGCGCTTGCCGATCCAGCGGATCGCATCAAGGGCTTGATGTCGGGTGGCGATGATTACCTCGCCAAGCCTTTCGATCCGCAGGAATTGCTGCTCAGGATCCAGAGCGTGCTGCGGCGGGCGGCGCCGCGTGACATACAGCCGGAAACCGTGCGGTTCGGCGACTGCACCTTCAGCCCGCTACGCGGTGAATTGCGGCGCGAAGGCGAGAGCGTACGCTTGACCACCCGCGAGCGCGACCTATTGCGCCTTCTCGCCAAGCGGGCAGGCGAGGCGGTGAGCCGCACCGAGCTGGCGCAGCCAGGCGGCGAGGAAAGTCTGCGCAGCGTCGATGTCCAGATCAACCGCTTGCGGCAAAAGATTGAGGCCGATCCGGCCAATCCGATTTACCTGCAAACGGTGCGCGGCGCCGGATATACTCTCCATGTCGACTGAACAGGCCGTGCAAGTGACTGCAGTCGCGACAGATGCGCCGCCGCAGAGTTCGCGCTCGCTGTGGTGGCGGTTCAACCGGTTTCTCGAACGGCACCTGCCGGCGGGACTCTACCAGCGCTCGCTCATCATCCTGGTTGCGCCGATGGTGCTTTTGCAGAGCATCATGGCGGGCATCATCCTCGAGCGGCATTGGGATAATGTCACCAAGGTTCTGGCGCGGTCGCTGGCGCGCGAGATCGGCCTCATCAACGAGCTTTACGACAAGTCCGATAAGACACCGAAGGCGCTGGAAGAGATCGAGAACCTCGCCAATCGGCGATTGAAGCTCAATCTTACCATCCTGCCGGATTCGAGCCTGCCCGATCCGGTCTCGCCGCCTCTATTCTCGCTCGTCGATTCCAAACTCACGCGTTATCTCACCAAGGATATCGGCAAGCCGTTCTGGATCGACAGCGTCGGGCAGACGGGCTTCGTCGACATCCGCGTCGAGGTTGAGAAGGGATTGGTCTTCCGCATGTTGACGGAGGACGACCGGGCCTATGCGGCATCGACAGATGCACTGCTGATGTGGATGGTGATCTCATCGCTGGTGCTGCTGGCGATCGCGGTGACCTTCCTGCGCAACCAGATCACGCCGATCCTCGATCTTGCGCGGGCGGCGAGAAGCTTCGGTCTGGGGCGCGATGTCGGCGAATTCCAGCCGCGCGGGGCCCGCGAGGTGAGGGATGCCGGGCAAGCCTTCGTCAATATGAAGCAGCGCATCGAGCGGCATGTCGAGCAGCGCACCGCGATGCTGGCCGGCGTGTCACATGATCTGCGCACGATCCTGACGCGTTTCAGGCTTGAACTTGCCTTCCTCGGCGAGGGTACGCAGGTGCAGGCGTTGAAGGAGGATGTCGAGGAGATGCAGCGCATGCTCGAGGCCTATATGGCCTTCGTGCGCGGCGACGGCGGAGAGCGGGCGGAGCCGACGGATGTGTCGCACCTGCTGCGCTCGGCCAGCGCGGCGATCGGGCGCGGCAAGAAGCCGATTACGGTCAAGGTCGAGGACGGTCTGACCATCAAGGTCAAGCCCAATGCCTTCCGGCGATTGATCTCCAATCTCATCGCCAATGCCTTGCGCTATGGCCAGGTCGTTGAAGTCAACGCGGTCGCCGACCATCGGCGTTTCACTGTGACGATCGATGATGACGGGCCAGGGATACCGGCGGAATTGCGCGAAGACGCGTTCCGGCCGTTCGTGAGGCTTGATGCGGCGCGCAACCAGGATGAGACCGGAACCGGGCTGGGTCTGGCGATCGCGCGTGACATCGCGCGCGGTCATGGCGGCGACATCACGCTCGATGTGAGCCCGGCCGGGGGATTGCGGGCTGTGGTGGAGATCCCGGTTTAAGACGAGGCCCCACCCGTCACGCTGCGCGCGACATCCTCCCTGGAGCCGGGGAGGGAGGAGATCAGAAGAGCCGTCCGCCGTTGGGGACGGGGCGTTCTATGGCGGCAAGGACCACTTCGCCATCGGGATCGGGGAAGCCGAGCGTCAAGACCTCCGACATGAAGGGGCCGATCTGGCGCGGTGGGAAGTTGACCACCGCAGCGACCTGGCGGCCCATCAGAGTATCGGGCGTATAGTACTTGGTGATCTGCGCCGATGATTTCTTCACACCGATCTTCGGGCCGAAATCGATCTTGAGCTTGAAGGCGGGTTTGCGGGCTTCCGGAAACGGATCGACACCGACAATGGTGCCGACGCGGATATCGACTTTCAGGAAATCGTCAAAGGCGATCGGCGCGGCTGGTTCAGTCTGCGGTGGCATCAGTGGCTTCGCTTGTGTCTGGAGGAGCGCGGCGGGCATTTCGCGTGTCGCGATAGGCCCGGATCGCGCCGGCGAAGCCTTTGCACATCGCCAATGGAATTTCCAGACGCTTGAGCCACGCCTCACCATCGCGCAGTTTGCGATCAAGCGTCGCCATGGTGCGGGCCATGCCCGGGTCGTCGTCATCGAGCCAGACCCGCAACGTATCGGCGTAGATCTTGGCAAGGCCGAGCCGGTGCAGATCGCCTCTTGCTCCTGGCGCTTCGAGACTGGCGGCGGCAAGGAGCCAGGCTTGCGTGTCCATGGCGCTCGCCAGGAGCGAGAGGAATTCCGACGGCCCATCGGCGGGCGCGGCGGCAATCGACTTGAGCGCCGGCTTGTACGAGGTGAGCAGTTCGATGCGGCGGAGCATAGCGTCGAACAAGCGGTCATGCGGCTCGCCATCGAGGGGTTCGGATTCGAGCGATTGCAGGAGCCGAATGTCGATATCGCGGGAAAAGGCGCGCAGGAGGTCGATCTTGCCGGTCACATCGCGGGCCGTTTCGGCAAGGGTTAGGCCGGCTTCCGCGGCGACGGCGGACATCTTCACCTCGCGCCAAGGCTGGCGCTCGGCAAGACGGAATGCGGCTTCATAGAGGGCCTTCAGACGAGTTTCTAGGGTCATGCCCCAAGCTTAGCGCGCAGGCCCGCGCGCGTCAGCTTGCAAGTTCGCGGGAGCGTTTGGTGGCAGCGTCGATCGCCTCGTCCATCAATCGAGGCAGCCCGTCGTCCGCCATCAGGACCTGAAGTGCGGCATAGGTCGTGCCTTTAGGGGAGGTCACGTTCTGGCGAAGCGTCGCAGCATCGGTGCCGGTGACCCGCATCAACTCACCGGCACCAGCAACCGTGGCGCGCGCAAGCTGCATGGCAAGATCAGGGGCCAAGCCCATCTTGGCGCCAGCTGCGGCGAGGCATTCGGTGAGGTAGAAGATATAGGCTGGTCCCGAGCCCGAAACGGCCGTCACGGCATCGATCTGCGATTCCTCCGGGACGGTCACCACCTCGCCAACCGCCGAGAGAAGGGATTTTGCCTGTGCCAGTTGCTGCGGCGAGACATTGGCATTGGCGGCCATGGCGGTGATGCCGCGGCCCACTGCAGCAGGGGTGTTGGGGATGGAGCGGATGACGGCGGCGTCCTTGCCGAAATAGCGCTCGAAAGTGGCAATCGTTTTGCCGGCGGCGACGGAGAGGATCAGCGGCTTCGAAGCCTTGAGTGGCGCCACCATGGGCAGCACGTCGTCGATGATCTGGGGCTTGACGGCCACGAGAACGATCTCGGCGTCGGTGACCGAGGTAACGGGAGGATTACGCAGGATGCCGTGACGGTCGATGACGCTGGCGATCTCGGATGGCGGTTGCGGATCGAAAATAACCACGCGATCGGGCGCGAGGCCGGCACGCAGCCAGCCTTCGAGCATGGCGCCGCCCATTTTGCCCGCGCCCACAAGGACGAGGCGGCCTTTCAATTTAAGGCTCATGCTTCTCCGACCGTCTCAAAGAGAGAGGCGGCGACCGCTTCTTCGGGGGATTTGCCGGCCCAGATCACGAATTGCATGGCGGGATAATAGCGCTCGCAAGCCTCGATGGCGATGCGGATCAACGCTTCGCACTGCGCTTCGGTAACTTCGGCGCCTCCGGCAAGGATCAGGCCGTTGCGGAAGACGATCGAGCCATCCTGCCGCCAGATGTCGAAATGACCAAAATAAAGCTGCTCGTTGACGAGACTGAGGAGGCGGGCCACGTCCTCGCGGCGCAATTGCGGGGCGCGCTGATCGAAAGTGCAGGCGAGATGAAGGCCCTCTATGTCGTCGCGCCAGTTCAGGCAGAGATGCAGATCGCCCCAGTCGGCACCGACAAGCAAGGTGATTTCGTCATCGCCGGAGCGGTCGATGAACCAGTCATTGGCATGCGCCAGCCGCTCGATCCGATCGAGGGGATTGGAGACTTCATTGGTCGGCAATTGGTGTAGAGCAGCCATCCGGCACAAGCCCCCTGCACACGAATCATCTCTCGTGGTAGGGGCAAGGTGCCGAAGGCGAGTCAGCCGTTCAAGCGGCGCGCGAAGATGTGAAGCGAGTCCTCCACATCCAATTTGACTCATTGCTTTTGTGAGCCGCCGGTGCTTATGGCGCTGAGCCTTGATTCGAGTTCGGCGATGCGCTGCGTGAGGCGGTCGTTTTCCTCGCGGGCCTTGGAGGCCATGTCGCGCACGACGTCGAATTCCTCGCGCTTGACGAGCTCCAAATTGTTGATGACGCGCTCGACCTGGCTCTGGACGAGGGCGTCGAGCTCGCGGCGGACGCCTTGTGCCGCGCCGGCGGCGTTGGTCATGAGCTTGGCAAGCTCATCGAAAAACCGTGAGGAGGTGGTGGTCATGAGGGCCATCCTTTCAGGGCCAAGCTAGTTGCCGGGGCGGCCGGTTTCAAGCGCGGCAGCGCCGCATTCGGACGAGGGAGTCCTCGCCCCGCGATTAGCGGGGAGAGGAAGGTACCCATCGCGCGTTTGCGAGGTGGGGCCAGAGCGACGCTGACATCTGACTGCGCGATGGGGAGGTGAGGGGCCAGCGGACTCTTCGAGCAAAGTGACCGGGTGCCCCTCATCTTCCCCGCCGCGAAGTCGCGACGGGGCCTCTTTTCCCCGCTCGCGCGGGGAGAAGACAAAAAAGCCAGACGAGACGGGCTGTGACTGCCGCCGGGAGAGGACAACAAGGGGTCATCAGTTGACGTAACAAATCGCTGTCGTCAGTGTGCGCGCAATGGAATCCCTTGCCATCCTTGCCTTTCCCAATATCGATCCCGTTGCGATCTCGATCGGTCCCTTGGTGATCCGCTGGTATGCGCTTGCCTATGTGGCGGGCCTCATCTTCGCCGTTTGGTACATGAAACGGCTGGTGCAGAACCCGGTACTCTGGGACGGTAAGAAACCGACACTGACCGGACTGCAGGTCGACGACATGTTCGTATGGATCACGCTCGGCGTCGTGTTGGGCGGGCGGATCGGCTATGTGCTGTTCTACAATCCGGCACACTTCCTCGCCCATCCGCTCGACATTTTCAGAGTGTGGGAGGGCGGCATGTCCTTCCATGGCGGGTTCCTAGGCGTGGCGCTGGCGCTCTATCTCTATGGCCGCAAGGTCGGCGCTACGCTCGACAAGCTGCTCGATCTTGGCGCGGCATCGACGCCAGTCGGATTGGGACTTGGGCGGCTTGCCAATTTCATCAATGGAGAACTCTACGGGCGGCCCACCGATGCGCCCTGGGCGATGGTATTTCCAAGCGACCCGATGGGTGTGCCGCGTCACCCCAGCCAGCTTTACGAGGCGATTCTTGAAGGCCTCGTCCTGTTCGTGGCGGTGCGTATCGGGACGCATCGCTATCATGTGTTGGCGCATCCTGGGCGGGCCTCCGCCATCTTTGCGATCGGCTATGGGCTATCGCGAATTCTGGTGGAGTGCTTCCGCGAGCCCGATATACAGATCGGCTATATCGGCGGGTACTTCACGATGGGGATGATCCTTTCGGTTCCGCTGATCGCGGTCGGCGTCTGGCTCTATTTCCGCTCGAGGCGCATCGCGTGACGCGATTGGAAGCACTGTTGCGGCAGTTGATCGAGCAAGAAGGACCGATGCGACTCGACCGCTATATGGGCCTGTGCCTCGGCCACCCGCAGCATGGCTATTACATGACGCGCGATCCCTTCGGCGAGGCTGGTGATTTCGTGACAGCGCCGGAAATCTCACAGATGTTCGGCGAACTCATCGGCATCTGGTGCGCGACGCAGTGGCAGGCGATGGGCTCGCCGCGGAATTTCAATCTGGTCGAACTCGGGCCGGGACGGGGCACCTTGATGGCGGATGCACTGCGGGCCGCCAAGGTGATGCCGGGTTTCGTGCCCGCCGCGCATGTGCACCTGGTCGAGACCAGTCCCGTGCTGCGGCGCATGCAACGGGATAGGCTCGGCGCGCTTGCGGCCTGGCATGATCGGCTCGCGGATGTTCCGGAAGGACCCTCGATCATCATCGCGAATGAATTCTTCGATGCGATTCCGATCCGCCAGTTCGAATGGCGGGACGGACATTGCTTCGAGCGCTGCGTCGGTATTGGCGAGAGCGGACTGACCATCGGCCTTACGCCGGTCAAAGATGCGGATGCGATCGAGCCCGACGGTGATTCGGTCGTGATCGAGGATGGCGGCGTGCGCGACGCGATCGCGGCCGAGATCGG
Organism: Hyphomicrobiales bacterium; assembly: GCA_046349315.1. GTDB lineage: Bacteria > Pseudomonadota > Alphaproteobacteria > Rhizobiales > Aestuariivirgaceae > JAEUMG01. The sequence goes on from JAXMCQ010000006.1 coordinate 173,456, forward strand.
AGTTCGGCTCAGCGCGGCAGTGGGCGCGGCGCTCATCATCGATTACGGCCATGTCCGCAGCGCGCCGGGAGACACTTTGCAGGCCGTCCGCCAGCATCGCTTCGTCGATATTCTCGATTACCCGGGCGAGGCCGATCTGACCGCGCATGTCGATTTCGATAGTCTCGGCAAGGCCATGACCTCGGGTGGCGCGATTGTTAACGGGCCGATAACCCAACGAGCTTTTTTACTTGCAATGGGCATAGAGGAACGGGCACGCGTGCTGGGATCGAAACCCGGAGCCTCCGCCGAGGAGGCTTGCGAAAGGCTTGCCGGGGAAGCGCAAATGGGTAACTTGTTCAAAGTCCTCGCGGCCACGAGTCCCAGTTTGGCCGTGCCCTATCCCTTCGTGCAGGCATGATCGAAGCGACCCAACTATCCCGATCGCCGGGCATCCGGCATGGCTTCTTCACGCGCCGGGGCGGCGCCTCTGAAGGGCTTTACGCCTCGCTCAATTGCGGCTTCGGCTCGGGCGACGACCTTGGGACTGTGGCGCGCAACCGCGCGAAGGTGGCGAAGAATCTCGCCGTCGATGAGAGTGCGCTGCTGACTGTGTGGCAGTGGCATAGCGCCGACGTGATCAATGTCGATTCGCCCTGGGATGTGCGCAAGCCGCCGGAGGGCGATGCGATGGTTTCGGCAACGCCCGGAATTGGCCTGGGCATTCTGACGGCGGATTGCGCGCCGGTGCTATTCGCCGATTCGCAAGCAAAGGTCATCGGTGCCGCCCATGCGGGCTGGAAGGGGGCGGTTGCCGGCATTGCGGAGGCGACCATCGCTGAGATGGAGAAGCTCGGCGCCAAGCGCGAACGGATCGTCGCGGTGGTCGGTCCAACCATCGGGCCTGCGAGTTACGAAGTCGGGCCTGAGCTCTATGCCACCTTCATCAAACAGTCGCCCGACAATGCCACGCATTTTTCGCAATCGGCGGGAAACCCCAGGCATTACAGATTCGACCTGCCGGGCTATCTCCTGTCGCAACTCCAGAAGGCCGGCGTCGGCGAGGCAGCGCTGCTCGGGCTCGACACGTATCAGGATGAGGACAGTTTCTTCAGCTATCGCCGCATGACGCATCGCGGCGAGCGGGTTTACGGGCGGCAGATCTCGACGATCGCGCTCGCGTGAGACCATCAATCAAGGGAGAGCGACAATGTGCCAACACTGTAATTCTACGATGCTGGGACGGCGGGATGTGCTTCGGCTGGCGGCCGGGGCAGGGCTTGTGGGAATGGGTGTGGCGGCGAGCCTCGGCAAAGCGAGCGCGGCGAGCGGCGAGGCTACAAAGCTCACCAGCGATGAGGCGCTGGGCGCGCTCAAGGCCGGTAATAGTCGCTTCGTCAATGAGCCTGAGGTGTGCATGCGGAACCTCTACGAGCGGCGCGAGGAAGTCGCCGAGCACCAAGCGCCATGGGCTTCCGTCCTGAGCTGCGCCGACAGCCGGGTGCCCCCGGAATTGATATTCGGAGGCCTTGCGCTCGGCGAATTGTTCGTGGCGCGCAATGCCGGGAATTTGGCGGACAAAGGCGTGGTCGGGACGCTGGAATATGGTGCGGCGGTTCTTGGGTCTCCGTTGGTCGTCGTGCTTGCGCACACGCGCTGCGGTGCGGTGGATGCGGCCTGCAAAGTCGTGACCGACAATGCGACCTATCCCGGGCTTATCGGGCCGATGATCAATCCGATTATTCCCGCCGCTCTCGCAGTGCGCGACCAACCGGGCGATTTCGTAACCAATGCGGCGAAGGAAAGCGCGCGGCGCACGGCCAAGGGGCTTGGTTCATTGAGCACGATCCTCAGCGAAGCGGTAAACGCCGGACGAGTCAAAATCGTCTCGGGCATTTATGACCTTGCCTCGGGCGAAGTGACTTATCTGGACTGATCATGACGCGACGCGTGACGCATACTTCTCCCGCCGATGCGGAAGCAAAAAGACGGGAGAAGGCGTTCACCGCTTACTCCGTTGAACAACTGCCATCTTATGACGCGCGGTTTTACGAGACCGCTCGTCAAGGGATGGAGAAGATCGATGAGGTGACCGTTCCGCCGCGCGACGGCAAATGCTTTGTCGTCCCGGCGGGACACTTCTTTCGGATCGTCAGCGTCGAGGGGCCGCAGGTGGGCGATCTAAATTTGTGGAATCGCGACGATATTTCCGAGCGCTTCTACAGCGGCAAGACGCGAGCGCTGCAGGCGTCGCACGTCTCCACCGGCGACAGATTGTGGAGTAATTTTCCTTTTCTACGTCCGATGGCAACGATCACCGACGATACGCTCGACTGGTATGGCTTCGATGCCGATGGCGGCGGATTGCATGACGTCATCGGCACGCGGTGCGATCCCTATACGAACTTCGTGCTGAACGGCGTTTCGTATGAGCATTGCTGCCATTCGAACTTGTCGCGCGGGCTCGGCACGTATCTCGGCAAGCCGCCACGCGAGGTCGAGCATCACGTCCATGATGTGCTCAATGTCTTTATGTGCAGCGGCTTTCGGCGCGACACGCATCAATACTTTCTCAAGGCAAGTCCGGTGCGGCCGGGTGACTATCTGGAGTTCTTCGCCGAGATCGACCTCCTCGGCGGGCTGTCGGCGTGCCCCGGAGGCGATTGCGGATCGAGCCATTCGAGCGACGTTGCGAGGTGTTATCCGTTGCTCGTCGAAGTCTACCGGCCGGCGGCAGGAGCGCTCGCCGGATGGACGTCGCCGCCGCGTAACGGCTACCCGCGGACGCATGGCGCGGCATAGTCCGTGTGCCAACTTAAATGACGTTACGCGCAGCGGGAGTGTGCTATTCTTCCCACGGATGATTCTGCAGCCTTGAGAGCAGCCTGCGCAGAACCAGAGAGACGGATGCAGGCGGTCCGAATCGTCGTTGAACTGTCCCGCAAGAATGCACACATCGCGGAACAGGGACTGGCGATGCGGGATCATGGCTGGGGAAGATTTCGCGGGGATGAGCTTTTTGCGGTGCGCAGTTTCGATGTGGCCTCTGCGGCGCTTCGGCGATCTTGCCGTTGCGGTGCTTTTGGTCGCGCTGCTCGCAAGCTGCGCATCGAGCAGCAGCAAGCCCTTTGCCAAGGTTGACGGAAGCCCTAACGGCAAGCCGGCGCCACCGATCACGCTCGTCTCGGTCAGCGGCTTGCCGAACGATAAGCTGCAACCATTGAAGGATGCGCTGGCGGCTTCTGCCGGCAAGCGCGACATGGCGATCGTTGAAGGCTCCTTCGATTCGGGGACTTTCGGTCTAACGGGGAATTTCTCGCTCCAGCCATTGGGTACGGAGGTGAGCCTTGCCTATCGCTGGACGCTTACGGATCGGTCGGGAAAAGTGCTGCATTCGATCGCCGCCGATGAACGGGCGCCCGCAGCCGGGACAGATCCCTGGGCGGCGATCACGCCTGTCGTGCTGGGCCGGGTGGCAGCCTATACCGCCGAAAACATCTCAAGCCGATTGTCTCAGCTTGGCTATGCGACGCAGATCGGCGGCGTGCCCCCACCGGTCGATGCCTTCGCACAAGCCCTGCCGGGTGCTGAGAACGACATTGATTTTGAAACATTGCTCGGGCCGGGCCACGGAGACCGCGGCGACCCTGCGGTTCTGGCGGCTGCAAGCCCGGCACCCGACCCGCACACGCAGACGGTGGGGCCAGCGGAGCCGGTGCCACATACTGCGCTTGCCGCCAACGATCCCGAGGCGGTCGCAACCGATGCTGTCGCCGCCAAAGCAAAGCCTCAGAAAGCCGATTACGAGATAAAAGCTGTGGCGGTGGTTCCCGTCAAAGGATCGCCCGGCGAGGGCGATGCACAGCTGACCGCGGCCATGCGCAAGACGCTCAAGACCGCCGGGTGGCCCGTGCTGACCGCGCCTAGGGCCGACGCGCTGACTATCAATGGCAAGGTCAAGGTCGAGAAAGCCTTCGGGAGCAGCCAGCGGGTCTCCCTGGCATGGACCGTCAGCGCTCCAAACGGCAAGATCCTGGGAACCATCTCGCAATCCAACCTGGTGCCGGCCGGTTCGATCGATCTGGGTTTTGGGGATGCCGCGATCCAGGTCGCCGAAGCCGCCGCGCTGGGCATTTTCGATGTTGTTAAGAAGTTGCGCTGATTCCCGCCCCAGCGGGTTTGCCTTGCCCCCAATGCATTGATATAGACGCCCGCCTAGGCAGGCTTGGGAATGGCGAGGGCACCGGCGTGATGAAGTTGATCAGCGGCAACAGCAACAGGCCGTTGGCGGAAGCAATTTGCCAGTATCTCAGTGTCCCGCTCGCCAAGGCTTCGGTGCGCCGTTTCGCCGACATGGAGATTTTCGTCGAAATCCAGGAAAACGTGCGCGGCCAGGACACATTCGTCATCCAGTCGACCTCGTTTCCGGCCAATGACCATCTGATGGAATTGCTGATCATCGTCGATGCCCTGAAGCGGGCTTCGGCGCGGCGCGTGACGGCGGTCATTCCCTATTTCGGCTATGCCCGCCAAGATCGCAAGGCGAGCCCGCGCACACCGATTTCAGCGAAGCTTGTCGCCAATCTCATTACCCGGGCGGGCGCCGACCGGGTGCTCACTGTCGACCTTCACGCCGGGCAGATCCAAGGCTTCTTCGATATCCCGACCGACAATCTTTTTGCCGGGCCGGTGATGGTGCGCGACATACGCGACCATTATGACGTTTCAAACACGGTCGTCGTGTCTCCGGATGTCGGTGGCGTGGTGCGCGCACGCGCTCTTGCCAAGCGGCTCGGTACGCCGCTCGCCATCGTCGACAAGCGGCGCGAGCGGCCGGGCGAATCCGAAGTGATGAATGTCATCGGCATGGTCGAGGGCAAATCCTGCATCCTCATCGACGATATCGTCGACTCGGGTGGCACACTTTGCAACGCGGCCGAGGCCTTGATCGCGCAAGGGGCGAAGGACGTCGCCGCCTATATCACGCATGGCGTGCTGTCGGGCGGCGCCGTGGCGCGCATTACTTCATCCAAGCTCAAGGCCTTGGTCATCACCGACTCGATTCAACCGACCGAGGCCGTGCGCCATGCCCGCAATATCAGGGTCATCTCGATCGCGACCCTGATCGGCGAGGCAATCGGGCGCACCGCACGCGAAGAATCGGTGTCGAGTCTGTTCGATTGACGGTGAGCGCTAGAACTTCTCGCCGACCATCTCCTCGCTCTTGGCCCAGAGCTTCTTGGCGCTTTCAGGATCGAGGGCGTAGGCTCGAACGCCGGCGCTGATCGGGCTCACATCCTCTGCAGGCAGGAGAGTTGCGACGTGGCAGTCCTCGCAATAACGGCCGCCGACTTCATCAGCTGGGGCAACAACGCCTGCCCAAACCGAGGTCGCCGCGCCTTGCGGGATGGTCTTCAATTTGAAGGGCGGCTGGCCGGCAGCCGCGTGCTTGGCGTTGATATCGTCGATGAACTTTTGCAGCACGTCGGCATCTTTGAACGCGTGACGACCGAGTTCGGTGGCGATGCCGCCGGGATGGACGGCGGTGGCGCGAATGCCATTCGCCTTGTGCCGGCGATCGAATTCGACGGCGAAGAGAACATTGGCCGTCTTGGCGCGGCCATAGGCCTGCCAGGGATCATAGGCGGTCTTCTCGAAGTTGGGATCATCGAGATCGACATTCGAGAAGCGGTGACCGGAGGAGGCGAGGTTAACGAGGCGACTGCCGCGCGACATCAACGGCGCGATGCGATTGACGAAGACGAAATGGCCAAGATGATTGGTGCCGAATTGCGTTTCGAAACCATTGACAGTGTGACCGAAGGGGCAGGCCATGACGCCGGCATTGGCGATGACCAAATCGAAGGGCTTGCCAGTTTTCACCAGCGCGTCGGCTGCAGTGCGGATGCTTGAAAGCGATGCAAGGTCGAGTTCGATGAGATCGAGCGTGCCGTCACCATTGCCATTCACGCTGGCGCGGATGTGTTTGGTGGCATTGCGCGCCTTGGCAAGATCGCGGGCGGCGCCCACGACATGCGCGCCGTGGGCGGTGAGGGCGCGGGCAGTCTCAACGCCAAGGCCGGCGGACACGCCGGTGACGAGGATGCGCTTGCCGCGGAGATCGACGCCTTCAAGGACGTCGTCGGTGGTTGAAGTTGCGCCGAAGGATTTCGACATAAGAATCGCTCCATATGAATATCGCTACGAGCCACCGCCGATCGAAGAGTTGCCGGGAATGGGCATAGGGCCTAAACGGAGGGCGGTTCCGCTTATAAATACGGAGGTACCCTCCGTTTTTCAAGGAGCTTCTAGTGCCATCGACGAAAAAGTTGTCAAAGGCGGGCGGCGGCAAGCTCCGCGCCGATGCCGAGCGCAACCGCCAGTATTTGCTGGAGGCCGCCAAATCGGCCTTTGCCGAGCACGGACCGGATACGAGCCTTGAGGAGATCGCGCGACGAGCCGGCGTTGGAATCGGGACGCTCTACCGGCATTTTCCGAGCCGGGACGCGTTGCTGGCCGATGTTTACCGGCATGCGCTGAAACAGCTTGCCGATGCCGCACCTGCGCTCGCCGCCAAGGAGCCGCCGCTCGAAGCGCTGCGTGCCTGGATGCGGCTTTTCGTCGACTACATCGGCACCAAGAAGGTGATCGCGCCGGCGCTGCAACGCATGGCGGGGGGCACGTCGCAGCTTTATGCCGGAACGATGGATCAGATCAGCGGCGCGATGACCCTGCTCGTGTCGCGAGCGGTGGAAAATGGCGATATCCGGCTCGATATCGAGCCCTTCGATCTGCTGCGCGCGGTGATCTCGGTCGCCGACGAAAAGCCCGGCTGGCAGAAGACGGCCCGACAGCTGATCGACATCATGCTGCAAGGCTTGAAGCCGATGTCTCCCGAAAAGGGTTGATCGAGTTTCCTTGACCTTGCCATTGCCGAGTTTCACACCGGCCTTAACTTTGCGATTCGAACATCAATCGGCAGGAGGGTCTGAGCGATGCTCGTACGTCCGGCGCAACGTGAATACCGGTCATGGACGGTCGACAGTCGGCGGTGGGACGCCTATCGGCCGCAAAAGGGCGACATTGTCGTCGCGACCTATCCCAAGTGCGGGACGACGTGGATGCAGCGGATCGTCAGCCTGCTGATATTTCAGACCACTGACGCTATCCCGCTGACCACGATCTCGCCCTGGGTCGAGCGGCGGTTCCCCGATTCGATCGAATCGGTCGTCGATACGCTCGATCGGCAGACCCATCGGCGGGCGGTGAAGACGCATCTGCCGTTCGATGGAGTTCCGATCTTCGACGAGATCAAATATATCCACATCACGCGCGACGGGCGCGACGCCTGCCTCTCCTATCACAATCACATTCACGGCTTCAGCGAGGCGACGCTGGAAAGGCTCGATCGCGAGGGCTTCAACGATCCGTTGATCGGCAAGCCTTATCCGCGCGCGCCCGACGACCCGGCCGAATTCTTCCATGAATGGCTCATCGGCAGTGCGATGCCCGGAGAAGAGCACGGCTTCTCTTATGTGTCGTATTCAATCTCGAGCACAGCTTTTGGCGCGAGAGGGGACGCGCCAATGTGCTGATGGTGCATTTCGCGGATCTGCTTGCCGATCTGGAGGAGGAAATGCGTCGCATTGCAGATTTTCTCGATATCTCCGTGCCGAAGCAAGCCTGGCCCGCGCTGCTACAAGCTGCGGGCATCGACGCGATGCGCAAGCAGGGCGCGGCCTTGATGCCGAATGTCACGCAACTGTTCGACAAAGGCGCTGAGACTTTATTCAACAAGGGCACGAATGGCAGGTGGAAGGGCGTCTTCAGGGACGATGACCTGGCGCTTTACGATGCAAAGATTGCGAAGCATTTTTCGCCGGGTTGCGCTGCATGGCATGCCAACGGCCAGTTTGTTGCGGGCGCGCCTAACACTTCAAATTAGAGATGGACTATGTTGCGCGCCGGTCTGCGTGGCCGAGCGGTTTGTCAGGCGCGATCACGTCCCGGACGCGCTGCTTCAATTCGGTGATTTCAGGGAACCGGCCCTCGGCCTTGCGCGACCAGATTGTATCGTCGCCTGCGCGGACGATGAAGACGCCGCCGGTGCCGGGAATGAGTGTGACGCCACCCAATTCGGCCTCGAAGGTCGTGAGCAGTTCCTGCGCCATCCAGGCGGCGCGCAGCAACCAGCGGCACTGACGGCAGTATTCGATCTCGAGGCGGGGAAGGGGAGAGGATTGGTTCATCGACAAGAAGCCGTGATCAATTTGTCAGAGTTTCGGACAATCGTGTAGCTTTCGCGGCGCCACCGCAGCTCGAATCACAAGCCTCGGTTTGGCCGGTGGCACTCATGGAGGATGCGATGACTGCTCATCAAGCGTTCGGAGCAAGAGGATTCATAGCAAGTTGCCGGATCGCCGCGATGCTGATCCTGGCACTGGCGATTGGGCTCGCAGTCCATACGGATCGCGCAGTGGCCCAGGATGCGCCCAAGCCCAATATCGTGGTCATCATGACTGATGACGTCGGCTTCGGCGATCTCGGCTCCTATGGTGGGGGCGCAATGCGCGGTGCGCCTACGCCGCATCTCGACCAGCTTGCCGCTGAAGGCATGCGCTTCGTGAACTATTACGGGCAGGCGAGTTGCACGGCGGGCCGCGCTTCTTTCATCACCGGCCGCATCCCTATCCGTACGTCGCTCTCGAGCGTTCTGGCGCCGGGCGATCCCAACGGCCTTACCAAGCAGACGCCGACCATCGCGCAATACCTCAAGCAGGCCGGCTATACGACGGTGCAGATGGGCAAGTGGCATGTCGGCGACAAGCCGGAAAACTTCCCGACCGCCAATGGCTTCGACGAAATGCACTTCATGCTGCCCTATTACGCGGGCGTCTATGCCTATGACGATCCGGAACTCCATCCCAATTTCCCACGTAACGATCCGCAATTCATGGCGGTGTGGAATCAGATCGACCTGTCGCAATGGGAGGGCAAGGCGGGCGAACCGCCCCAGGTGCAAAAGAAGAAGTTCTCCTATGCCGATCTTTCGACCGGCGATGATCTCATGCGTGCGGGCGCGATCGAATGGCTCAAGACGCATTCCAAGGATGCCAATCCGTTCTTCCTCTATCTGAACTTTCTCAAGGTTCACAATCCGAATAACCCATCGCCGCGCTTCAAAGGCAAATCGCCGGGCGGCGGCACTTATCTCGATTCACTGATGGAACTCGACGACAATACCGGCCAGGTGATCCAGGCGATCCGCGATCTCGGCATAGCCGACAAGACGCTCGTGGTTTGGACGACGGATAACGGTGCCTGGGTCGATGCGTGGCCGGATGCGGGCTACACGCCATTTCGCGGCATGAAGGGCTCGTCTTATGAGGGCGGCTTCCGCGTGCCTGCGATCGCCTGGTGGCCGGGCCATATCAAGCCCGGCTCAATCAACATGGACATGTTCTCGCATATGGATTGGTGGCCGACCTTCGGCAAGCTCGCGGGCCTCGCACCGCCGCCGCGCGACTGGAAGGACAATGACGGCAAGCCGATCATTTTCGACGGCATCGATCTAAGTGCCTCATTGCTCGGAACCGGACCGGGCAATCGCGAGGCCTTCATCTACTTCAACGACCAGGAATTCGGCGCCGTCCGCTTCAAGAACTACAAGATGGTGATGAGCGGCAAGGATACGTGGCTCGGCCAGAAGCAGCCACTCAATCCGCCGGCGCTTTATGATCTCTGGTGGGATCCAGGCGAGCAGTTCGACATGATATTCAACGGCGCGGCGCCGACGCGTGGTGACTTCAAATCATCGCCCGGGCGTTATTCCGGGCAGGATAATGGCTGGATCGGCATCTACATGAATCCCGTCATCGAGCAGTTCTTCAGCGAATTGGAGACGCATCCGAACATTCCGTACCAGCCCTACGGCATGGGCTTCACGCAAATCATCCCGCTTGGATTCCGATAGAGAGCACGAAATTGGGGCCGGGAGCAGTGGATATCATTTCCGGCCCTTTTGCTAAAATTTGACTCTCACTTTCTCAGGCCTATGCTTTGCCCCGATGCGGCCAAACGACTGGGAGTCGTTCCATGTCTCGTAAGGCCATTGGTGGTCTCGTTCTTTTTGGTTTGATCTCGCTGTGCCTGCCCGCGCAGGCAGAAGATGCGAAGATCACGATTATTCGCCCGCCGCCGCTTGCGGTGAAAATGCCGGAGCCGCGTGAAGTGAGCGTGGTGACCGAAACCCATGACAACCGAACCGTGAATCAGGCCGTGACGATCACGGTCGTGACCGTCGCCAATCCGTTTTTCGGCCATCGCTACGGCTGGTGGGGCAACTGGGCTCCGCGCCGCATGTACACTGGTTACGGATATTGGGGCGGTACGTCCGTCTATAGCGACCCGCGCTATCCGTTCTAGCTACGGCCGAGAGCGCGGCGGTCCGTAGAGGCGCTGGACGGCGGCGATGTCACTAGCCTGCGGACCGTCGATCTTCTCGTCATAGCGAAAGCCCATTAGCGAACCGCTGGCGCCCGGATGATCTATGCCAATGGCATGGCCGATCTCGTGCGCGAAGGTGTGGCGGATATCGTAGACCTTGAGATTGCCGTCGAAACCGATCTTCCAGCGTCTTGCCGGGTTCAGGCAGATGAGCGACTGGCGGATGCTGTCGACGTTCGGAGCGAGCGCGGGCGAGACCTTTTCGGGCTTGTCACCGGCCCCGCCCAGAGCCTTCTGAACGATCGAGGGCTTGTCGGCCAGTTGCGTTACCGGCGCGACGTTGGAGAAGGCCCAGCCGGTGGGTTTTCCCTGGGCACCAAAGACGATGCCCGCATCCTCGACGCGGGCAACTTCGCGAAATGTTACGTCGGCGACTTTTTCCCACTCGTTGAACGCCGCCCTTACTTCCCGGCGTAGCTTGTCAACGGTCGAACCCGATGCCGTCGCAAGTCCGTCGAAAGGCGCCATCGACGCACAGTTGCGGGCGCCATCAAATGTCATTGGTTTAGTCGCGAAAGTATAGGTCACGACGGCGCCGGAACCGAGTGCCGGTTTTCCCCATTTGACCAGGCTGCCGTTCAGGCTGAGCAGTCGGTACTCGGCCGCGAGCGCCGGAGCGGCGCAGGCCACAACACCAATCAGGGCACTGAATGCCCAACGCTTTACCTGCATCAATCTCCCCATCCATCCTGCACCCGTCGGCGCGGCGGACAACTGCAAATTCTTGTTTCCTCGCTCTGCCGTCAAGCCGTACAAGCTGCCCTTTGGGCAGTGGGTTGCATCGCTGCAAGAGCGCCTGTATAAGCCCCCCGCCTGCGGGCGCCGGTCACCCCTGGAGGAAGGCCCGCGGCGAACTACATTCAGGAGAGTATTATGTCAAAGATCGTGAATCTCAAGGCCACGGCGCGTGGCCAGGGTGGCAAGGGGGCCTCCCGCGCAGTGCGCCGCGAAGGTCGTGTCCCTGCCGTCGTCTATGGCGACAAAAAAGAACCCCAAATGGTTTCGCTCGCTTACAACGAGCTGCAGCCGCATGTGCAGTCGGGCCGTTTCCTGTCGACATTGATCGACCTCGAAATCGAAGGCGCGACGGTACGTGCCATTCCGCGCGACATCCAGTTCGAGCCGGTTCGCGACTTCATCACCCATGTCGACTTCCTGCGGCTTGGCAAGAATGCCCGGATCGCGGTCGCCATTCCGGTGCATTTCAAGAATCAGGAAATCTGCCCCGGAATCAAGAAGGGCGGCGTTCTCAACATCGTCAGCCACGAGCTTGAGCTTTACTGCCCGGCGGATTTCATCCCGGACGATATCGTGATCGATCTGGCCAATCTCGAAATGAACAAGAGCGTTCACATTGGCGATGTTCAGTTGCCGGCCAATGTGACGCCGGTCAGCCGCGATCGCGATCTCACGATCGCGACGATCACCGCGCCTGGCGGTGTCCAGGAAGGCGAGGTGGCGGTGGCGGCCGAAGGCGCTGCTCCTGCCGAAGTTCCGGCGACGGCGCAGAAGGCTCCGGCAGCGGCGCCTGGCGCAGCACCTGGCGCGAAAGACGCCAAGGCGGCTCCGGCCGCAGCGGCTGGCGGCAAGGATGCCAAGGCGGCTCCGGCTCCGGCAGCCAAGGGCGGCGAGAAGAAGAAGTAAGCCCGCCCACTCTGTGGGGGTGGCTCATGCAACTCGTCGTCGGTCTCGGTAATCCTGGGACCAAATATACCGGCAACCGGCACAATATCGGCTTCATGGCGGTGGACGAAATCGTCCGCCGCCATGGCTTCTCGCCGTGGCGGCGACGCTTCCAGGGGGAAACCGCTGAAGCGACGATTGCCGGCGATAAGGTGCTGATCTTGAAACCCTCGACCTATATGAACGAGTCGGGACGCTCGGTCGGCGAAGCGATGCGGTTCTTTAATCTCGAGCCGACCGATGTGACCGTCATCCATGACGAGATCGATCTCCCGCCCGGCAAGGTGCGGGTAAAGCTCGGAGGCGGCCATGCCGGGAATAACGGCATCCGTTCGGTGAGCGCTCATATCGGGCCGCATTATCGGCGCGTGCGGCTTGGCGTCGGCCATCCCGGCGACAAGAATATGGTGATGCCGCACGTGTTGAACGACTTCGCCAAGGACGAAAAGGCGTGGCTCGACCCGCTCCTTGCGGCGGTGGCGGATGAGTTTCCGCTGTTGATCGCGGGCGAGGATGCAAAATTTCAAAGCAAAGTTCATCTGGCCGTCAATCCGGCTCGTGAGAAGACTGCAAAACCGGAGACGGCATAATGGGTTTCAAATGTGGCATTGTCGGACTTCCCAATGTCGGCAAGTCGACCTTGTTCAATGCGCTGACCCAGACCGCGGCAGCGCAGGCGGCGAATTATCCGTTCTGTACGATCGAGCCCAATGTCGGCGATGTCGGCGTTCCCGATCCGCGGCTTGATGCACTGGCTGATATTGCGGGCTCGGCACAGATCATCCCAACGCGGTTGACCTTCGTCGATATCGCAGGGCTGGTGCGCGGCGCATCGAAAGGCGAGGGGCTCGGCAACCAGTTCCTCGCCAATATCCGCGAGGTCGATGCCATCGCGCATGTGGTGCGCTGCTTCGAAGACACCGACATCACTCATGTCGAAGGCAAGATCGATCCGGTCGCCGATATCGAAACGATCGAGACCGAATTGATGCTGGCCGATCTCGATTCGCTTGAAAAGCGCGCGCTCAGTCTCGAGAAGCGTGCAAAGAGCGGCGACAAGGACTTGAAAGAGCAACTCGATCTCGTCAATCGCTGCCTCGTGCTCTTGCGCGAGGGCAAGCCGGCGCGTCTAGTCGACCGTACGGCGGAAGAAGAGCGTAATTTCCGCATGCTCGGGCTCCTCTCCTCGAAGCCGGTGCTTTACGTCTGCAATGTTGAGGAGGCAGCCGCCGACAAAGGCAATGCATTTTCGGATCGGGTGAAGGTGCGTGCGGCCGAAGAGGGCGCTAAGGCCGTTGTGATTTCGGCCAAGATCGAAAGCGAGATCGCGGTTCTGCCCGAAGCCGACCGCCGCGATTATCTCGATGCTGTCGGCCTCGCCGAGCCCGGTCTCAACCGGGTCATTAGGGCTGGCTATGAACTCCTTGATCTTGTTACCTATTTCACCGCCGGCCCCAAGGAGGCGCGGGCCTGGACGATCACTCGCGGCACGCGCGCACCGCAAGCCGCAGGCGTGATCCATACGGATTTCGAGAAGGGCTTCATCCGTGCCGAGACGATCGCCTATGACGATTATATCGGGCTCAAGGGCGAAGCAGGCGCGCGCGATGGCGGCAAGCTTCGGCTTGAAGGAAAAGAGTATGTCGTGAAGGACGGCGACGTTCTGCATTTCCGCTTTGCCAACTGAGCCGTCGATGACTGTACAACCCGGGCTTCTCCATTACGAAGACTTCCATGTCGGGATGGTGATCGATCTCGGCAGCTATCCTGTAACGGTCGAAGAAATTGTCTCGTTCGCCAATGAATTCGATCCGCATCCCTTTCACCTTGATGAGGAGGCGGGACGCAAATCGATCCTTGGTGGTTTGTGCGCCTCAGGCTGGCATAGCTGCGCGATGCTGATGCGCATGCTGGTCGACGGTTATTTGAGCCGTACAGCGGGCATGGGATCGAACGGCGTGGACGAGGTGAAGTGGCTCAAGCCTGTCTTTGCCGGCGAGACGTTGAAGGCGACCGTGACTGTGACTGCGAAGCGGGTTTCATCGCGAAAGCCCGAAATGGGCATCCTCACCATGCGTGCCGATGTGTTGAACGGACATGGCGAGCGCAAGATGGAAATGACTGCCGTCAATCTCGTGAAGGTGCGTCATCCATGATGGGGCTCTATTTCGACGAGATCGAGCCGGGGCGCGTTGATGCACTTGGCAGTTATGAGTTCACGCGCGAAGCGGTGCTGAAATTTGCGCGCGCTTATGACCCGCAGGCATTTCATCTAAGTGATGAAGCGGCGGCGAAAAGCCATTTCGGAAAGCTTGCTGCGAGCGGCTGGCATACCGCGGCGGGCTGGATGCGCTGCTACGTCGAGACCAGCATGCGACTTGCGCGTGAGCGCACGGATCCAGCCGAGTCAGGTCCGTCGCCCGGCTTCACACAGCTTAAATGGGTTAAGCCGGTGCATGCTGGCGATATCGTCTCCTACCGCACGACGATAACCGGCAAGCGCGAGCATGCGGGCAAGCGCGACTGGGGTCTCGTCGAGACTTTCAATGAAGGCCACAATCAGCGCGGCGAACTCGTCTTCTCGTTCAACGGCAAGGTGCTGGTGAAGAAGCGCTGAGGTTTCTCAGTGCCCCTCGAATGACACGAGCGTATGGGTCTTGACGCCCTTGTCGCGTAGGCGCGCGGCACCGCCAAGGTCAGGCAGATCAATCACGAAGGCGGCGGCGACAACCTCGCCGCCTGACTTCCGCATAAGATCGATTGCGGCATTGGCGGTGCCCCCGGTCGCGACCAGGTCGTCGACGATCAAGATTCGGTCGCCGGGTTTGATCGCATCGGCGTGGATCTCGATGGTGTCGACGCCATATTCGAGCGCATAGTCCTGGCCGATCACCTTGTAGGGGAGCTTGCCCTTCTTGCGAATTGGCACGAAGCCGCGGCCGAGCTGATGGGCGACCGCACCACCCAATATAAAGCCGCGCGCTTCTATGCCGGCGACGTAATCGATATTGCCTTTGAGAAACGGCCAGGCGAGTTCGTCGACCGCCGCCCGAAACGCGTGGAGATTGGCAAGCAGCGTGGTGATGTCGCGAAACAGGATGCCGGGCTTTGGATAGTCCGGAATGGTGCGAATATAGCGCTTGATGTCGAAGCCGTTGCGAAGGTCCATAATATTCTCCTGTCACGGCCATTTCACCTCTGGCGGCATGGATGACAAGATCGATTCGACATTGCCGCCGGTCTTTAGGCCGAAAAGCGTGCCGCGGTCATAGAGCAGGTTGAATTCGACATAGCGGCCGCGGCGGATGAGTTGCTCCTCGCGGTCGGCGTCGCTCCATTGCTTGCGATAGTTGGTGCGCACGATGCGCGGATAGATGTCATTGAAGGCGCGGCCAACGGACTGCGTGAAGGCGAAGTCTGCTTCCCAGTCCCCGGAGTTGTGATGATCGTAGAAGATGCCGCCAATGCCGCGCGGCTCATCGCGATGCGGCAGATAGAAATACTCATCGCACCACCTTTTGAACCGCCCGTAATCGGCGACAGTGTGCGCATCGCAGGCCGCTTTCATCGCGACGTGGAAGGCTTGTGTATCCGGATCGTCTTGCGTCCGCCTGCAATCGAGAACGGGTGTGAGATCAGCACCGCCGCCGAACCACCAATTCGTCGTCACGATGAAGCGCGTGTTCATGTGCACGGCCGGCACGTGCGGATTGCGCGGATGGATGATCAGCGAAATGCCGCTCGCCCAGAAGCGCGGGTCATCGGCAGCGCCAGGAATCTGACGGGCGAATTCGGGAGAGAAAGCGCCATGGACGGTCGAGCAGTGGACGCCGGCCTTTTCGAACAATCGGCCACGCAGGATCGCCATCACTCCGCCGCCGCCGTCTCCGGACTCGCGCTGCCAGACTTTGCGCGTAAAGATTTGGGCCGGCGCACTATCGTCAAATTCGGCCTCAAGTGTTTCGAGCGTCGCGCAGATCTCATCGCGCAGCGCTTCGAACCAGATGCGCGCACGCTGTTTCTCGGGGGCGAGGTTGTCGGCCGGGGTATTCATTGCGGCAGAGACATGCCGCAATCACCGGCATCGCGCAAATGAAAGCGCCGGCCGCGGGGAGGAGCGGCCGGCGTCTATTTTCGTCCGATCTTAGGCCGCGGGATCGGCCGCGGCGGGTGGTGCCCGGCGGGCGCGGTCGGCCATGAACTGGTCGAACTCGGCCTGATCCTTGGATTTGCGCAGGCGGTCGAGGAATTCGAAGAACTCGTTCTGCTCGTCCTCGAGACGGCGCAATGTCTCCGCCTTGTAGTCGTCAAAGGCACGATTTCCGCTCGAAGAGAAACCAAAGCCGCGTCCGCGCGAGCGCATCCAGTGCTCGCCCTTGTTGCGCCAATGGTCGACGTCCCTACGTTTCCAGCATCCCATGCGTCCACTCCAGAAAAGATAGGCCACAAGGCCCAGGCCCAAGGGCCACCAAATGATCAAGGCCAGGATCACAGCCGCGATCCAAGCCGGCTTGCCATAATCGTCAATTCGCGCGGCTAGGGTCATGTCCTCCTCATGTGAATGTTCATAACATTAACATACATGACCCCGGCAGGGCGGATCGTCAAGGGCGTCAACCAGAAAAATCGGTCAGGCGGGGCGAGCGCCGAGGCCTAGACCCTGGAGATAGATGAGAATGGCCGACTCGAGGAGGTCTTCGGGTGAAGCGGGCGCGGTGCGGCCGCGGCCGGTCCCGAATAGCGAGGCGATGCCATGGGCGAGCGCCCAAATGTGAAGGCTCATCATCTGCACGGGGGCGCGGCGATCCGGCGGCAAGAGCTGGTTCAAGGCGGTTGCGGCCTCCTTCAACACACCGAAGGCTCGATCGGCTTCGCGCTGCAGGGCCGGGTCCTTGGAGGGGGCGAGGCCGCTTTCAAACATCGCGGCGTAGTAGGCGGGCTCGTCGCGCGCAAAGGTCAGATACGCCCTGCCGAGTTCATCCATGGCTTTCAGCGGATTGGGCCTGCCGCCATTCCAGCCCTTGGTGAGCATATCGGCGAAACGCTCGTAGCCTTGCCGGGCGACCTCGCCGAGCAGCGCGTCGCGATCGCGGAAATGACGATAGGGTGCGGCCGGGCTGACGCCGGCGCGCCGTGCGGCCTCTGCGAATGAGAAGCCGGCCGGTCCATACTCGCGGATGAGATCGAGCGCGGCGTTGACGAGAGCCTCGCGCAGATTTCCATGATGATAGCCCCTGCGACCATGGGGCGGCCCGTTCCAGCTCATGTGAGGAGGCTTAACATGAGACTCGTCATTGCGGAAATTCGCCGAGCTGCCGTAGCGCCTCGCCCGTGACCATCGCACAGGCGATCGCGACGTTGAGCGAGCGCAGCCCGTGTCGCATGGGAACCAGCAAGCGCGCATCGGCCGCCGCATGGACGTGGTCGGGAACTCCGGCAGATTCGCGGCCCATGAGGATGATGTCGCCGGATGCGAACGAAAAATCGCAATAGGGCAGCGCGGCCTTGGTCGACATGAGGATTCGCCGGCGCCCTGCGGTAGCGTCAAGGAAGGCATTCCATGAATCGTCGCGTACCACTTTCACCTTGTCGAGATAGTCGAGACCAGCCCGCCGAAACGAGGCCTCGGACCACGCAAAGCCCGCAGGTTCGATGATTCTGACAGCAAGGTCCAGACAGGCCGCGAGTCTCAGGATGGTTGCGGTATTGGGCGCAATGTCAGGTTCATAGAGGCCGATTTCGATCATGATTTCGGTTGTTTAGCTGCTTGTCGGCGGGCAGGCAAAAGGCGGCTTTCCTGCGACACTTGATGGCTAGACAATCCAAAGAGTGAATGCCACAAACGCCAGCGGATAAGGCACCGACGGGACTCGAATCCGCCGGACGGGCAAGCTTGCAGAAGAGGGGTACTGGAATCGTGGCCACAGGCGAGCACGCCGACAGCGACCGGCGGGATTTTCTCTATATCGCAACCGGCGCGGTTGGCGCGGTTGGCGTCGCGCTCACTGCGTGGCCCTTTATCAATCAGATGAATCCCGACGCCTCGGTCCTGGCGCTCGCCAATGTCGATGTCGATCTTGGTCCGATTGCCGAAGGCCAGAGCATCACGATCAAGTGGCGCGGCAACCCGGTGTTCGTGCGCCACCGTACCGCCAAGGAGATCGAGGAGGCCCAGGCTGTGCCGCTCGACGACCTCAAGGATCCATTGGCGCGCAATAACAACCTCAAGGAAAATGACCCGGCGACGGACGTCAACCGCGTGGTCGGCGGCAAAGAGCAATTCCTGGTGATGATGGGCGTGTGCACGCATCTTGGTTGCGTGCCGCTCGGCCAGCAAGGCGATTTCGGCGGATGGTACTGCCCCTGCCACGGTTCGCATTACGACACCGCCGGCCGCATCCGCAAAGGACCGGCCCCGCAGAATCTGCTGGTGCCGCGGTACGAGTATCTCTCCGACAGCAAAATCCGGATCGGCTAAGAAGGGCATTCATTTCATGGGCGGGCATTCCACCTATCAACCGAAGAGCGCGTTTGCGAAGTGGTTTCACGAGCGCCTGCCGATCATGGATCTCATCCAGGGTCAGGCGCTCGATTTCCCGACGCCAAAGAACCTGAATTACTTCTGGACCTTCGGCGGCATCCTGACGATGATGCTCGGCGCCCAGCTGCTAACCGGCATCGTGCTCGCCATGCACTACACGCCGCATGTGACGATGGCGTTCGATTCGATCGAACACATCCGGCGCGACGTGAACTACGGCAATATTCTCCAGAAGCTCCACGCCAACGGCGCTTCGATGTTCTTCCTCGCCGTCTATATCCACATCTTCCGCGGCATGTATTACGGCTCCTACAAGGCGCCACGCGAAATCCTGTGGATGATCGGCGTGATCATCCTGCTTGTCATGATGGCGACCGCCTTCATGGGCTACGTGCTCCCCTGGGGCCAGATGAGCTTCTGGGGTGCCAAGGTCATCACTAACCTCTTCTCGGCGATCCCGTTCTTCGGCGATACGATCGTGACCTGGCTGTGGGGCGGGTTCGCGGTCGACAATCCGACGCTTAACCGCTTCTACTCGCTGCACTACCTCTTGCCCTTCGTGCTCGCGGGTCTGGTCGGTCTGCACATCTGGGCGCTGCATGTGCCGGGCAACAACAACCCGACCGGCGTTTCGGTCAAGTCAGGCCAGGATACGGTTCCCTTCCATCCTTACTACACGATGAAGGATGCGTTCGCGATCGGCGTGTTCCTGATTGTCTATTGTCTCTTCGTCTTCTACGCGCCGGACTATATGGGCCACCCGGTCAATTACGAGATGGCCGATCCCCTGAAGACGCCGGCGCATATCGTGCCGGAATGGTACTTCCTGCCGTTCTACGCAATCTTGCGTTCGATCGACAACAAGCTGCTCGGCGTCATCGCGATGTTCGCCTCCATCGGCCTATTGCTGGTGCTTCCGTGGCTCGATACGTCGCGGGTGCGCTCCGGCACCTACCGGCCGGTTTTCAAGTGGTTTTTCTGGATCCTGGTCCTCGACTGCATCCTCCTCGGCTATATCGGCTCGCGCGTTCCCGGCAATATCTTCTGGGTCGACGTGCCAGCGCCGGAGGATGGTATGCAGCCCACCAACAAGTTCGTCGGCCAGCTCGCGACGCTTTACTACTTTGTGCATTTCCTGATCATTCTTCCGATCCTGGGCCTGCTGGAGACGCCGAAGCCGATGCCCGCATCGATTTCGGAAGCGGTGCTTGCCAAGAACAAGCCTGCAATACCGGGCCATGCGGCCGCGGTGCCTGCAGAGTGAGCCCGGGGAACAAGATCATGATCATGCGCAAAGTACTCCTCGCTCTCTCTCTTCTTCTCGCCGGCATGGGCCTCGCGGGGGCATCAGAAACGCGCCACAACGCCAAGGATATCGCCTTCTCCTTCGAGGGCCCGTTCGGTACCTTTGACCGCGCGCAATTGCAGCGGGGCTACAAGGTCTACAAGGAGGTTTGCGCCAACTGCCATTCAATGCGGCTGATGGCGTTCCGCAATCTGAGCCAGCCTGGCGGCCCGGGCTTTAGCGGTCAGCAAGTCCAGGCGCTTGCAGCCACTTTTACGATCCAGGACATAAACGATCAGGGCGAGCCGTTCGATCGCCAGCGTATCCCTTCCGATCATTTCCCCTCGCCGTTCCCGAACGACCAGGCGGCACGGGTGGCGAATGGCGGCGCCCTACCGCCTGATCTCACCCTCATCACCAAGGCGCGCGCCGGCTGGCCGGGCACTTTTGCCCAGCTCTTATTCGGCATGGGTGGTCCCGAATATGTCTATTCGGTCCTGACCGGCTACGAAGAAACGCCGGCCGAACTCGCCTCAACCGCGCCGGAAGGCAAGCACTTCAATCCCTATTTCGAGAACGGGCCGTGGATCTCCATGCCGCCACCTCTGACCGACGGCCAGGTCAGTTTCGATGACGGCTCGCCCAATACCGTCGATGCGATGGCGCGCGATGTCTCTGCCTTCCTCGCCTGGGCCGGCGAACCCAAAATGGAAGAGCGCAAGGGCTTGGGTTTCTCGGTCATCATCTATCTCGCGATCCTCACCTTGCTGCTCTATCTCGTGAAACGGAAAATCTGGACCAAGGTCGAACACTGAAACTCGGCTTTTGCGAATCAAAAAATGCGATGGGGAGAGGTGGATCACCTCTCCCCATTTGCATTAGTGTGCTTCCTTTGTCGCATTGGTACGAGCATCTTGTGCGGATCGTTCAAAGCAGGGGGTGGCCTTGGCGAAATCTTTTCTCGGCATCATCGGCGGGTCAGGCATCTATGATCTCGAGATCGAGCATGCGCGCTGGGAAACGATCGAAAGTCCCTGGGGCGAGCCGTCCGACCAATTGCGCATCGGAGCGATCGAGGGATTGCCGGTCGCTTTCCTGCCGCGCCACGGCCGAGGGCACCGCTTTTCGCCAACGACGATCAATTACCGGGCCAACATCGATATCCTCAAGCGGGCAGGGGTGACGGACGTCATATCGCTTTCCGCCTGCGGGTCCTTCAAAGAGGAACTGGCGCCTGGCACCTTCGTGCTTATCGACCAGTTCATCGACCGGACCTTTGCACGCGAGAAGAGCTTTTTCGGAACCGGCTGCGTCGCCCATGTGTCGCTCGCCTATCCCATCAGTCCCGGCATCCAGGACCGTCTCGAAGCCGCGCTCAAGGCCGAGGCGATCCCCTATGCGCGAGGCGGCACCTATCTCGTGATGGAAGGACCGCAATTCTCGTCTCTGGCCGAGTCCAACCTCTACCGGTCCTGGGGATGCAGCGTCATCGGCATGACCAACATGCCGGAGGCGAAGCTCGCGCGCGAAGCCGAGCTTTGTTACGCAACGGTTGCCATGGTGACGGACTATGATTCCTGGCATGCCGATCATGGCGAAGTCGACATCACCTCGATCCTCAAAGTGATGAAAGGCAATTCCGACAATGCGCGGCGGCTGGTTCATCGCTTTGCACGGGAATTTCCGAAGGAGCATGAAGCCTGCCGGATCGGATCTGACAAGGCGCTCGAATTTGCGATCCTCACCGCCCCTGAAAAGCGCGATCCGGAGCTGCTCAAGAAGCTCGAGGCGGTGGCCGGACGCGTTCTGGGCAATCCCTAGGGCAAAAAGCTCGGCCTGCGAGTCCTGTCCCAAAATGAACAGGTTCTTACCCGCCTGCGCCGGTCCGATTCAAATTTAGTCGAATTTTCCGGCTCTGGTTAGCGCGCGTTAACCAATTCTTATCAATTGGGTAAGAAAGATTCGGGTTGGGGAAATCAGTTTGCGGACGCCACTCACATGAGCATCAATCTTACCGTTCCAGACCTCGCCGAGCTTAAGCCTCGCATTACCGTTTTCGGGGTCGGGGGCGCCGGCGGCAATGCGGTCAACAACATGATCGAAAGCCGCCTCGACGGGGTGGAATTCGTTGTCGCCAACACCGATGCGCAGGCGCTGGCGCAAAGCTCGGCGCATAAGCGCGTGCAAATGGGAACCGCCCTGACGCAGGGGCTCGGTGCCGGCTCGCAGCCGCAGATCGGGGCCGCAGCGGCCGAAGAGGCGTTGCCGGAAATCCTGGATCATCTCGCGGGCGCCCACATGGCCTTCATCACCGCCGGCATGGGTGGCGGTACGGGTACGGGGGCGGCACCCGTCATCGCGCGGGCTGCCAAGGAGCAGGGCATCCTGACCGTCGGCGTCGTCACCAAGCCGTTTCATTTCGAAGGCGCGCGCCGGATGCTCACCGCCGAGCGCGGCATCGAACTCCTTGCCAAGAATGTCGACACCTTGATCGTCATTCCCAACCAGAACCTGTTCCGCGTCGCCAATGAGAAGACGACCTTCGCAGCCGCCTTCGCCATGGCCGACCAGGTGCTTTATTCGGGCGTTGCCTCGATCACCGAGCTCATGACCAAGGAAGGTCTGATCAACCTCGATTTCGCCGACGTCCGCGCCATCATGAGCGAGATGGGCAAGGCGATGATGGGTACCGGCGAAGCGACCGGCGAGAAGCGTGCCATCGAAGCGGCCGAAGCGGCGATCTCCAATCCCTTGCTCGATGATGTTTCGATGCGCGGCGCCCGCGGCCTCCTGATCTCGATTTCGGGCGGTCCCGATCTGACGCTCTACGAGGTGGACGAGGCGGCAACCCGCATCCGCGAGGAAGTCGATCCCGAAGCCAATATCATCCTCGGTGCCACCTTCGACGATACGCTCGAAGGCACCATGCGCGTGTCGGTGGTTGCCACGGGTCTCGCGCTCGACATGCCGACCGCAGCGCCGCAGCCTGAAGAAGTCCAGCAGCCGTCCCCATCGCGCCCAGTCTTCGGCTATACCGGCAAGCAGCCCATTCCGGTCAAGAAACCAATCCAGCCGGCGCCGATGGCTGC
Source organism: Hyphomicrobiales bacterium (assembly GCA_046349315.1). GTDB lineage: Bacteria > Pseudomonadota > Alphaproteobacteria > Rhizobiales > Aestuariivirgaceae > JAEUMG01. Next base: position 196,539 of record JAXMCQ010000006.1, read on the forward strand.
CCGCGTGGCACCAAAGCCCGCGCCTGCGCCAGCTCCCGCGCCGATCGCACATGCGGAGCCCGAGCCGGAAGAGGAGAGCTATGCCGAGGAAGAGGCGATGGCTCCTGAGCCGCAGCCCCAGCCGCAGGTCGCCCATGCGATGATGGCGGCGCGCGCCCAGCCGCGTATGCCGCAGATCGAGGATTTCCCGCCGATCGCCCAGCGCCAGATGGCCGCCCAGCAGAACCGTATCGAGCATATCGCCGAGCACGCAAAGAAGCGCAAAGGCCTGTTCGAGCGCCTGGCCAGCGTCGGCCTCGGCCGCAAGGACGATCCCGCCCCAACCCAACGCGAACCGGTGATGCAGATGCGCCAAGACCCGAAGATGCAACCCCAGCCTCAGCCCCGCACGGCCCCGCAGCCGGCGAGCCATGTTGACCCGCATCTCGACGATGACCAGCTCGAAATTCCGGCCTTCCTCAGACGTCAGGCAAACTGATATAATACCTTGCCGCAGCCGAATCCCGGCGGTCACACTTCCGCCGGGATTTCTGCCTCTATGAGGTTAAGGCGAGGGCCACGACAGGCCGTATTTTGACGTGGTTTGCGCGCTCGGCGGCGTGGTTTCGAGGGTTTGCATGGGGACTGCCGCGATAGCGTTCGGGAATGCCTTTAAGGCGTTGAGCATTGCATTAGCGCTTGGTGCGGTAACGGCCTGCTCTTCCATGTCCGATTTGCTCGACGGCGGTTCGTCAACGAGTTCAACATCGAGCACGACGCGCGCCACCGCAGCCTCGGATGGCGCAGTGTCTCCCGACATGGCGGCTGCGGAGAAGAGCGAGCCGGTGGCCGACCTCTACAACAAAGGCCTCGAGTCGATGAAGAGCGGCGCCTACAAGACCGCTGCCAAGGATTTTTCCGAGGTCGAGCGGCAATATCCCTATTCGAAGCTCGCGACGAAGGCGATCCTGATGCAGGCTTACTCGCAGTATCAGCGCAATGCGTATGACGAAGCGATCAACGCCGCCAACCGCTTCATCACGCTGCATCCCGGGCATCGCGATGCGCCTTACGCCTATTATCTCATTGCGCTCAGCTATTACGAACAGATCGGCGATGTGAAGCGCGACCAGACCGCGACGAAGAAGGCGCTCGAGTCGCTGGAGGAAGTGAGCCGGCGCTATCCCGACACGCCCTATGGTGCCGATGCCGCGGCCAAGGCGGTCTTGGCGCGCGACCATTTGGCCGGCAAGGAGATGGAAGTCGGCCGCTATTACCTGAAGCGCGGCTCTTATCTCGCCGCCGTCAACCGCTTCAAGACCGTCGTGATTGCCTATCAGACGACGACACAGACGCCGGAAGCGCTCTATCGGCTAACCGAAAGCTACATGGCGCTCGGCGTACGTTCGGAAGCACAGACCGCTGCCGCCGTTCTTGGCTACAACTATCCCAACAGCGAATGGTACAAGGACGCCTATGCGCTGTTGCAGAACGACGGACTGGCGCCGTCGGAGAACAAGGATTCCTGGATCAGCCGGGCCTGGAACGCCGCCAACCCACTCTAGCAGGCTGCCCCCCTCGCGCGAGCGCGCGGGACTCGGCTATAAGAGCGCCATGCTGACTGCGCTCTCGATCCGCGACATCGTCCTCATCGAAAAGCTCGACATCAATTTCGAGGACGGCATGACCGTGCTGACCGGCGAGACCGGCGCCGGCAAGTCGATCCTGCTCGATGCTTTCGGGCTTGCGCTGGGCGCACGCGGCGATAGCTCCTTGGTAAGGACGGGTGCCGACAAGGGTGTCGTGACGGCTGCCTTTGCACTCGCAAAATCGCATCCGGCGATCGCTTTCCTCGAAGAGCAGGGGATCGAAACCGATTCGGAACTCGTCATCCGCCGCATCCAGATGGCCGATGGTCCCAGCCGCGCCACGATCAACGACCAGCCCGTGAGCCTCAATCTCTTGCGCCAGATCGCCGGGCAACTGACCGAAATCCACGGCCAGCATGCTGACCGCGCACTGGTCGATACGCAGACGCATCGCCGCCTCCTCGATGCCTATGGCGCGCTTGAGGAAGAGGCGCGAGTGGTTGCCGATCTTTGGCAAAAGGCCAGTGCGGCTCAGAGCGCGTTGTCCGAACATCAGGCGCTGATCGCCAAGGCCGAGGCCGAGCGCGACTACCTCACCCATGCCGCCGAAGAATTGAGGGCGCTGGCACCGCAAGCCGGCGAGGAAGCGCAGCTCAGCGAAACCCGGCAGATCATGATGAATGCCGAGCAGTTTTCTTCCGCCTTGAGCGAGGCCGAGAACGCGTTGCATGAAGGCGGCACTTTCACCGGCCGGGTCAATGCGGCCTTGCGCAAGCTCGAACGGCGCCGCGACCAGGCGGGCGGCCGGCTCGATCGCGTCTGCCAGGCGCTCGACCGGTTGGTGGTTGAGGCGAGCGAAGCCGAATCGGCGCTCGGCGAAGCGCAGCGCTCCTTCGCCTTCGACGCGCATGCATTGGAAAAGGCCGATGAGCGGCTCTTCGCCTTGCGGGCTGCGGCGCGGAAGTACAAGTGCTCGGTCGAGCAATTGCCGGAAACGTTTGAGCGCTTCGAGGGTGAGCTCAAGGCGATCGGCGACGGCGCCAAGGAGGAAAAGCGCCTTGCGTTGCTGGCCAAGGAAGCCACCATCGCCTTCGAGACAGCGGCCAAGAACCTGAGCGCACACCGAAAGGCCGCGGCGCGCGATCTCGACAAGGCAGTCGCCGCTGAACTGGCGCCGCTCAAGCTCGAGCGTGCCCGCTTCGAAACGCGGATCGATACGGATACGGCGCGACCCGGCTCCCATGGCTTCGACCGCGTCGAGTTCCTGGTCGCCGCCAATCCGGGAACGCCGCTGGCACCCCTGATGAAGGTTGCTTCAGGCGGTGAACTTGCCCGCTTCATGCTCGCCTTGAAGGTCATTCTGGCAGCGAAAGGTTCGGCGCCGACGCTCATCTTCGATGAGATCGATACCGGCGTTGGCGGCGCCGTTGCCGATGCGGTTGGTTCGCGGCTCGCGCGCCTTGCTAAGGGCTTGCAGGTCGTCGCGGTTACGCATTCGCCGCAGGTCGCAGCTCGCGCCGGCCAGCATTTTCTGATCTCCAAGATGCAGGAGGTCGATGGCGAGCGCATGGTGACGCGCGTCCATGTGCTGTCGAGCCAGAGCCGGCGCGAGGAGATCGCGCGGATGCTGTCGGGCGCCAAGGTCACCAAGGAAGCCCGCGCCCAGGCCGAGCGTCTGATATCCGGGCGCGGCTGATGGCGAAGAAGCCGGTTGCAGTCGAGGACTTGAACGAGGAGCAGGCTGCGGCCGAACTCGCGAAGCTGTCGCAAGAAATCGCCGAGCACGACAAGCGCTATTACCAGCACGACGCGCCTACCGTCTCCGATGCTGCCTATGACGCCTTGCGCAAGCGCGCAGACGCGATTGAGCAGCGCTTTCCCGAACTGGTCGGACCCGAATCGCCCTCGCAGCGCGTCGGTGCGGCGCCGCAGGAAAAATTCGGCAAGCTCAAGCATGCCGTGCCGATGCTGTCGCTCGACAATGCCTTTGCCGAGGAGGACGTTTCGGAATTCGTCGGCCGCATTCGCCGCTATCTGAAGCTTCCCGCCGACGAGGCAGTCGAGATCACTGCCGAACCCAAAATCGACGGGCTTTCGATCTCGTTGCGCTATGAGGACGGGCGGCTGATCCAAGCTGCGACACGCGGTGACGGCTTCGAGGGCGAGAATGTCACCATCAATGCCCGCGTCGTCGAGGACATTCCGGAGCGGCTCAAAGGTAAGGGCGTGCCTTCGGTCATCGATGTGCGCGGCGAGATCTACATGGCGCACAAGGATTTTGCGCGCCTCAACGAAAAACAGGCCGAGGCCGGCGACAAGGTTTTCGCCAATCCGCGCAATGCCGCGGCCGGCAGCCTGCGCCAGCTCGATCCTTCGATCACCGCCAGCCGGCCGTTGCGCTTCTTCGCCTATGCCTGGGGCGAGGCGCCCGAACTCCCGGCGCCAACGCAGATGGGTGTGATCGAGAAATTCAAGGACTGGGGCCTGCCGGTCAATGCGCTGATGAAGCTGTGCGATTCAGTCGAGGAATTGCTCGCTTATTATCATGGCATCGAGGAGAAACGGGCGAGCCTCGGCTATGACATTGACGGCGTCGTCTACAAGGTGAACCGCCTCGACTGGCAGGAACGGCTCGGCTTCGTCTCACGCGCGCCGCGCTGGGGTCTCGCGCATAAGTTCAGCGCCGAAAAGGCGATGACCATTCTCGAAGGCATCGATATCCAGGTCGGGCGCACCGGTGCGCTCACCCCGGTGGCGCGGCTCAAACCCGTAACCGTCGGCGGCGTCGTCGTCTCGAATGCGACATTGCACAATGAGGATGAGATTGCGCGCAAGGACATCCGTATCGGCGACACGGTGATCCTGCAGCGGGCCGGCGATGTCATCCCGCAGATTCTGAGCTTCGTGCCGGAGAAACGCCCGCGCGATGCCAAGCCCTATAAATTCCCGACATTGTGCCCGGTTTGCGGCAGCCATGCGGTGCGCGAGGAGCGCGAAGGCGGCAAGACGGACGCAGTGCGGCGCTGCACTGGCGGCCTTATCTGCGCGGCGCAGCGCAAGGAGCGGCTCAAGCATTTTGTGTCGCGCAATGCCTTCGACATCGAAGGCATGGGCGACAAGGTGATCGAGGAATTCTTCGATGCCGGCATGATCGAAGGGCCGCACGACATCTTCACGCTCGAAGCGCGTGATCGCAAAATGCAGCCGCCGCTGGCCGAGCGCGAGGGCTGGGGCGAGGCGAGCGCGAGAAAGCTCTTCGAGGCGATCGCGGTCAGGCGGAAGATCCCGCTCGACCGTTTCATCTTCGCGCTCGGCATCCGCCATATCGGCGAGACCAATGCGCGCTTGCTGGCGCGCGGCTATGGCACGATCGATGCCTTCATGGCGGCGATGGAAACGGCAGCGAAGGATGCCTCGTCCGAAGCCTTTCATGAACTCACATCGCTCGGCGGCATCGGCGAGATCGTCGCGGGCGGGCTCGCGGAGTTCTTCGGCGAGCCCCACAATACCAAAGAGGTGCGCAAGCTCCTCGACGAGTTGGAGGTGGTTCCGCTCGAGGCAGTGAGTACATCATCGCCGGTTTCGGGAAAGACAGTGGTCTTCACCGGCTCGCTCGAGAAGATGACGCGCGAGGAAGCCAAGACTATGGCCGAGCGCTTGGGCGCCAAGGTCGCGGGCTCGGTGTCGAAGAAGACCGATCTCGTGATCGCCGGTCCCAATGCCGGATCGAAACTCAAGGACGCGCAGAAATACGGCGTCGAAGTCATCGACGAGGACGAATGGTTCAAGCGGGTGGGGAAGGTGTGAAGCGCGGACGCGATCTCTAGCCTCTCCAGGGCACGGCTTGACCCTGCCATCCAGACTGGATGGCCAGCTCTGAGGCCGGCCATGGAGAAACCTCTCACCGCAATTTCGTTCAAGACCGGCAGGGGCCTTGTGCTAGTTTGCAGCCATGTTGCACGTGTCCCCGCGCGCCTCCGTCATCGACACAGATTCCCGCCTGGATGAGACTTTCTTCTGGCGATTGGAGCGCTATGGCGATCTCGATTGCTTCACCGCGACCTTCCGCAAACATGTCTTTCCGCCGCATACGCATGAGACCTATGTCGTCGGCACGGTGATCGAGGGGCTGCATTGCTACATGCACAAGGGCCGGATGGTGCGCACCGCGCCCGGGCATCTGTGCTTCATCAATCCAGGCGAAGTGCATGATGGCGCACCGGTCGATGGCGGCTATCGCTACCGTATGATCTACCCCACCGAGGGGTTGCTTCAAGAGATCATGCGCGATGCGACAGGCCGCAAGGAAGGCCCGCCGCGCTTCCTTGAGCCCGAAGTGCATGATGAGGAGATCGCGCGCGAATTTGCCCAGGCGCATGTGAAGCTCGAAGATGGCAGGCAACCATTGGCGGGCGATGAAGCCTTGGCCTCGGTGCTCGTCAAGGCGGTGCAGCGGCACGCAAGTTCATCGCTCGACCTGCCGCAGCCCGGTATGGAGACGGCGGCGGTGGCGCGGGCGCGCGACTATCTCGCGGCCCATGTCGACCAGCCGGTCGATCTCAAGACGGTTGCGAAGGTCGCAGGCTTGAGCGGCTATCATCTGATCCGTGTCTTCCAGAAGGCGACAGGCTTGAGCCCGCATGCCTGGCTGGTCGATCGCCGCGTTCATCTCGCCGCACAATTGATCAGGGCAGGGGACCCTTTAAGCCTCGTCGCCGGCCGCTGCGGTTTTTCCGACCAGAGCCATCTGACCCGGCTTTTCAAGGCGAGGCTTGGGGTTACTCCCGGCCAGTATCGGGCATCGCGGCACTAGAGGCTCAAGTGAAGAGCCGCGCCGGAGCGGGAACTACCGGCGCGGCGGAGGCAAGTGACGGCGCCCAGAGGGGGCGGAGCGCCGCGAACGCCGGAGAGAGGGGAAACCTCCGGCATTTTCTATCAAGCGCACAGACGCCAAGCCGTGTCTGCCGAACGATCGTAACCCGAAACACCCTTCAATAGGCCCCGTATTTTTTCCGGGTGAAAGCCGGGAAAACTACGAATTGTGGTGACCGGTCGCGAAGCGAAGAATTGTCGGGCTACTGAACTGCGGAAACCACGGGAGTGTATCAATGAAACGGGTGACGATGATGTTCCTCGTGGCGCTTGCCACAGGGGTGTTCGGTTCGACCTTGCCATCCTTCTCTGCCGGCGACCTTGTCGCCAATCCCGAAACGATCTTCGCCAAAGGCATGGGATTCAGCGAGCGCAACGGCGAAAACAAAGGCGTCATCCAGCTCAGCAAGAATGGCTATGCGATCATCAAGTGGAACGGCACGTCCTATACCGGCAAGTGGGAGAAAGTTGACGACTACCACATAAGGACGATCTGGAAAGAGGGCGGGCCTCCGGGGGGCGTCTGGTCTCTCCGTACGACCGGCGACAGCACCAGTCCCTATGTCGCAATTCGCGAAGATGAAAAGTAGCGGCCGGCCGTACTAGGGTGCGGACTCTTTAGCACGCAACCATTTTCGGATTGATGCGAGTTGGCGGTCCCAGTAGCCGGACCGTAGAGAGAGACTGACAGCCTGTATCATGACACCACCGTTGAGGGCGAGTGGTAAGGTCGGTGCTTGTGAGCAACTGCCTATCGTGGCAATCTGAGACCGACCAAGCCGATCATCCGGGATGGCGGCTCAAGTCGATAAACAGGGGAGGAGCTGGTATGCACATCGCTTCGCTGACCGCGGGACTTGCCGTCATGCTTGCAGCGGCCGCACCTTCGACGGCTGAAACTCTGCGATCTAATGTTGCCTTCAATACGGCTATCCAGAAACCGGCTGCCACACAGCCGGCCGGCGGACACGCCACGACCTGGGACGTGAGACTGTCAGGCGGCCAACTCGACGGCTGTCTCGCGAGCATGGCCGAAAGCCTGTTTCCGCGCGACAACGGGAGCTGGGGCATCTTCCAACTCGAGGCCAATGTGGCATGCGACAAGGGAGCGTTCAGATACACTGCCACCGGTTCCTGGGATAAGAATGGCTTTCATGGCGCCGGTCTCATCAGTGCGGACGGGAGGAGCGGGGAATTCTCGCAGGCGGAGGGACGCGTCGCGCAGATTGGCGGACGTGTTGTCCCGGCGGCGACGGCGGGCACGTTCGATGTCACATATGAACTGATTGTCGACCGTACGGACAAGTAACGCGGGCTCACCGCGGTTGGGAAGACAACTCAGCCGGCCTAGCATCCCGGAGCGTCCGAATGGCCGCTCTAACACCCCGCCCGCTGTGGGGGGTAAACCGACTTTGGGCGGGCGTGCCCAAGCCGACCTGATTGATCCAAGCGGTCTTCGCCGCCGTCCGTTTGTAAAGAGTAGAGTTGTGGGGCCGCCCCTCGCAAGTGGAGTTTGCTTGTTTGTGATGGTCGAGGAGTTGGATGATCTTACATCCTTCCTAAAATGGCTTTTCGACGGACTCGTGAGAACCACCCGATGCGTCAGGTGGAGGGCAGAATGAAAGAAACCCGCAAGCTTGCCGCGATCCTAGTTGCCGATGTGGTCGGTTACAGCCGCCTTGCAGGGGCCGATGAGGATCGAATTCTCGCGCGGTTGCGAGCCCTGCGTAGCGATCTGATCGATCCCACAATCGCCGTACATCACGGTCGTGTCGTCAAGCGCACGGGCGATGGTGCGATCATCGAATTCCGCAGCGTCGTGGACGCTGTTCGCTGCGCGATCGAGATCCAGAACAGCATGATCGAGCGCAATGCCGGCCTGCCAGAGGACAACCGCATCGAGTTCCGGATCGGCATCCACGTCGGTGACGTGGTGCAGGAAGAAGACGGCGACTTGATGGGCGATGGAGTAAACATTGCCGCACGACTGGAGGGAATATCGGCGCCGGGAGCGATCTGCCTTTCTGAGGATGCGTATCGCCAAGTGAAGGGAAGACTTGAAGTCGCCGTAACCGACCTTGGGTCGACCCAACTCAAGAACATCGCTGAACCTCTCAGGACCTATTCCCTGCAGGTCGGCAAACCCTCACAAACTAAGCAATTGGCCAGTAAATCGCCGCGGGGGTCAAGAAAGTCCTCGGCATGGGCGCTCGTTGCGGCTGGAATTGCAGCACTGGTCGTGGCCATCGCACTCGGCTCCTGGTATTTCCTGTCCGGCGGCCGATCAACCAATTTGGCAACCGAAGAGCAACCGAATGCGTCTACGCCTGAGGTTGCTCGCCTGTCGCTTGTGGTGCTCCCGTTTACCAACCTCTCGAACGACCCCAGCCAGGATTACTTTGCAGACGGCATCACCGAAAATCTCACCACTGACCTGTCGCGCATTCCGGGCAGTTTCGTGATCGCCCGAAATACGGCATTCACTTTTAAGGGAAAGAACATAGACATCAAGCAGCTCGGCAAGGAGCTTAGCGTACGCTATGTGTTGGAAGGCTCCGTGCAGCGCGATCAGAACCGTGTGCGCGTGAACGCGCAGCTGATCGATGCCACGACCGGAGCCCATGTCTGGGCTGACCGATTCGAAGAAGATGTTGGTGACCTCTTCAAACTTCAGGACGAGGTGGTGGGTCGACTAGCAAATAGCCTCGGCTATGAGTTGGTCAAGGCGGAGGCCGAGAACACCAAGAGTTTGAAAAACCCCAATGCGATTGATCTTGAGCTACGCGGACGAGCGATGTTCGTGACGCGTTTCCAGAAAGGCGCCGATTACAAGGAGATCACCCATCAGGCGCAAAACCTGTTCGACCAGGCACTTGCAATTGATCCCAACAATGCCGACGCGCTGGCCGGCTCGGCGTTCACCTATTTCTTGGACTATTACTATGGTTGGAGACCCGATATCGCGGACTACGATGCCAAGGTACTGGCTCAAGCCGACAAGGCTATCTCGCTCGATCCAAACAACATGCAAGGGTATATTGCGAAGACCTTCTACTTTAATGGAACCCACCGGGCAAAAGATGGACTCCGCGTGGCCGACCAGGGTCTGGCAATCGATCCGAACAATGCTTCACTTTACAACGTGCGCGGCTACTCCAAGATTAATCTGGGCCAGTTCGACGAGGCAAAATCCGACATCCTCAAAGCGATGGAGCTCAGTCCCCGCGACCCACAAATGGGCTTATGGCTGGCAAACATTGCGGACGCCGAGATGGGACTCGGAAACTACGAAGCTGCAATTGATCAAATCCAGCGCGCAGTCGATGCTGGCTTCCGTACAAGCTATTCATATCGGGAACTTGCGGCTGCATATGCACTTGCAGCCAAGACGGGGGAAGCGAAGGCTGCATTGGCCGAAGCGCTGAAGTTCAGTCCCAACCTGACAATCAAATCGGTTGAACGCACGAACCCGGTGCCGGTTGTGTTGGAAGGTCTTCGCAAGGCAGGGCTCAAAGAGGAGTAACGAGCACCCGTGGCACCAATCTGAGCTGGCTTCCGGTATCGGCCCGAAGCGGTACTTTATGGGTTCGCGGCCTAGTCGCCTGCCTCAATGCGATCATAGATCGTTTTTGCCGGTGACGCGACCGCCGGCGCCGGTGGTTCATCGCGCGTGATCGTCGCGGTCGTCTCTGGCATCTCAGAGGCATCATCATTGGGAATGCGGTCATCGATCGGCTTGGGCTTTTGCGCCACTGCCATGCTTGGTTTGTGAAGGGTGGGTTTCAGGCCTTTGCCGATCTGCGGGCCGCCGAATGAGGGAATGGCTGTTTCGATCGCAGGTGCCTCCTTCGGCACCGATCGCAGGAAGTCGACGATACCCACGGTGATTAGCCCAAGGACGAAAGCCAAGCCCACATAGGGTGCGAAGCGCGGCCAGGCCTTGGGCGCCTCGCTCGCCGGCCGCTTCGGTTTGAAACGATCGACCAGATCCTTGCGCTGCTCCGCCGTCAGGCGTTCAGGAAGCTTGCGAATTTCCCCGGCCAATTCAGCCGCGGCGGTGCGCTGCGCGTTTTCGAGAAGCGTCTTGCCAAGCCGCTGGATGTGCGGGTCCCGGCCAAAATGGCGCGTCAGGAATTGCTCTTCGAGATAGGCCGCGAAGTCGCCGGGGCTGCGATCGTCCATGCCGGCGAGAATGCCCGAGCGATAGCGCCGGCCCAGCGATTTGGCGAGGCGGGAGAGGTCGGCATGATGGTCGGCGATCTCCGGCTCTTGTTTGACCACGGCGCGCCAGGCAGCTTCTTCTGCGGCGCGCTGGCGCTCCCGGCGTTCTTGCGCGGCGTGCGTCGCCGCACGGGCCTCGTCATAGGCATCCTTTGATTCGCGCGAGCCCAGGACGTCGTAGGCTTCCTGGACTTCGATGAAGCGTTCGGCCGAGCGGGTCTCGGCGGGCGCATCGGGGTGGAATTTCTTGGCGAGCGCGCGATAGGCGGACTGGATCGCCGCCGCATCGGCATCCACCGCTACCCCCAGAACCCGGTAATAGTCCTTCGCCGCATCCATCGGAGGGCGATTATAGGCGACTCGCGCTTTGGGGCCCGCAATTTTGTTCAAGACGGCGGTATTCCTGGTTGCTAAACGGGCGGCCCATTTTTGAAGGACCGGCCATGCAATCCGCCTCGTCGCGCAGCGAATTTGTCCAAGGTCTGACCGACATCATCCCGGTGATCGTTGCGGCTTGTCCGATCGCGCTCCTGTGGGGAACGCTCGCGGTGGGCAAGGGGCTCTCGACGCTCGAGGCGGGCCTGATGAGCGCTGCGGTGTTTGCCGGGGCCGCGCAATTCGTGGCGATCGAACTGTGGAGCGATCCGGCACCCTGGCTCTTCCTCACCGTGGCGGTGTTCATCGTCAATATCCGGCATGTGCTGATGGGCGCATCGCTGGCGCGGCACATGGGTGACATCCCCTCCGGCTGGCGCGCGCCGATCATGTTCCTGATGGCGGATGAGAACTGGGCCTTCTGCGAAAGGCGAGCGCTGAAGCAGCCGCTGACGCTCGGTTATTATCTGGGCCTTGGCTTGCCGATGATCGTGGTATGGGTGAGTTGCACGATTATCGGGGCGCTGGCCGGCCAGTTGCTCGGCGACCCCAAGGCCTACGGCTTCGACTTCGCAATGGCGGCGATGTTCATCGCGATCCTGGCAGGCTTCTGGAAAGGACCGCGCACCGCAGCCGTTCTCGCCACCAGCGCGGCGGTTGCCGCTGGCGTCAAGATTGCGATTGGAGGGGCGTGGTTCATCGTGCTCGGCGGACTGGCGGGAGCTGGGGTCGCTGCCTTGCTTCATGCCGAGACCGAAGAAGAGGTGCCGGCAACATGAGCCTGCATTGGCCGACATTGCTCGCCATCATCGGCATGGGGCTCGCGACTTACCTCACCCGGGTGAGTGGCCTGTTCCTGATGCGCGCCGTCAATGTGCGCGGGCGGTTCAAGGCGGCGCTCGATGCCCTGCCGCCGGCGATCCTCATGGCAGTCATCGCGCCGACCATCACGGCGGGGTGGGCGGAAGTCATCGCGACAGTGATCACAGCAGCAGCGGCAATCATGCGATTGCCTTTGATTGTCGTCCTGCTGACTGGCCTGGGGAGTATTCTGGTGTTGCGCTACGTCTTAGGATAGCGGCTCGGTTACCTATGCATCCAGTAGTTGCGGCTTGGACGTCTGCCGAGCGGGATAGGCGACCTTCGGCTCCAGACAGGCTCCAGAACGAACGAGGAACGCCCTACAGCGTGTTTGCGGGGTGGGCAGCTAGGGGGGTAGCCGGGAAGGCTCGAAAGCGCTCCACGGGCTCGCTAGGGGCCTAGAAATCGATTTCTATCTAAGGATGTTAAATCCTTGGCGAACAACTTCTCCGATGTAAGTGAACGACGCTGCCCGGAGGTGATACTCTGACCCCATGGCGGATGACGCAGCAAAGCCAATCGAAGGCGGTACGGCGGAGCCTGGACCCGCAACTGGCGAGACTGCCAGACCAATTCCGGTGGCCCAGCACGCCAGACTTGGCTGGGCGGCTGCAAGCATCCTGCTCACCATGGCAATCGGTACCGCGTTCATCGCTTTCTACAAGGCATACGAATCGGCCGAACAAGTCCGGAAGGCAGAAGCCGAGGCGAAAATCCAAATCCAGAAGGTCGAGGCTGAGGCGAGGACTGCGCGTGAGGAGACTCAAGCCGCGCTGTCACGCGAGACCGCCACGCAGGAGTTGCTGGCCAAGGCCAGAACTGAAAGCACCAAGCTTGCGGAACAACTTGCCAGTGCAAAGAAGGCTCTGGCCGATGAACAGCGCAAGACTGCCGACCTCGTAGCGACGCGGGACAGCGTGCAGGCGGCGTTTCGCGATGCCGAGACGAAACGGTTGGCCGGGCAAATGGAAGCCGCCAACCAGCAGGCAAGTCTGGCTTTGGCAGCAAAGCGCGCCGCGCTCTTCAATGAAGTGGCGGCATTGACGAGCCTTTCGACCTTGGCCCTCAAGCAAGGCGCTCCCGGCGATGCCGTCAAGCTGGCACTCGCCGCCTGGCCGCGGGCAGGCAATGCCGACCGGCCGGCGCTTCTCATAACGTTCGAAGCGCTTGCCGAAGCGCTCGCACAGCTGCATCAGCGCGAGATTCTTTCGGGCCACACGGCCCAGGTGTGGAGCGTTGCGCATTCACCGGAGGGCAAGCGCCTGGTCACGGCATCCTGGGATGGAACCGCGCGCATCTGGGACGTTGCCGCTGGAACCGAAGTCGCCGTTTTGAAGGGCCATCGGGACAGGGTCTGGTCGGCGGTGTTTTCACCGGACGGGTCGCGCGTGCTTACGGCTTCATCGGACAAGACGGCGCGCATTTGGGATGCGCAAAGCGGCGCTGAGATCAAGGTCCTGTCAGGCCACCAGGATGTCGTCTTCTCGGCGAGTTTTTCGCCGGACGGTACGCGCGTGGTGACGGCGTCCTGGGACCAGACGGCGCGGCTCTGGGACGCGCAGAGCGGCGCTGAATTGGCGGCATTGAGACATGCCGAGAAAGTCTGGAGTGCCGCCTTCTCTCCGGATGGCACGCGTGTGGTCACCGGCGCGGCCGACAACACCGCCCGCATCTGGGATGCAAAGACCGGATCCGAATTGACGGCTCTCAGAGGTCACGACGCGTGGGTGACACGCGCGTTGTTCTCGCCAGATGGAAAGCGTGTGCTGACGGCATCCGAGGACAACACGGCACGGCTTTGGGATGTTTCGACAGGCTCGCTCGTTGCGACACTCGCCGGTCATGTCCGGGCGCTTCGCGATGCCGCCTATTCGCCCGATGGGACGCGGATTGCAACGGCATCATTCGACAAGGCCGGACGCGTATGGAGCGCTCAATCCGGATCGGAGTTGGCCGAACTGAAAGGGCATGATGATATCGTCCGGTCCATCAACTTCTCGCCCGACGGCAAGCGCATACTGACCGCATCCGAGGACGGCACGGCGCGCGTCTGGGATGCGACCAGCGGAGCGCAGATCCTGGTTCTCGACGGTCACAAAGGCCCGGTACTTTCAGCGGTGTTTCTCCCTGACGGAATCCATGTAGCAACAGCGTCGGAAGACAAGACGGCACGGGTGTGGGACGTCTCATCGCCAAAGATCAGCGATCCCATTGCTGTTGCCTGCAGCTTTCTCGGCAATGACACGGAGCTTGCCGAGGTTCGCGCGCGGTTCGGCCTCGGCGATATGGCGCCCATTTGCGGAAGTAACACGCCGCAACCAGTCGAATCGGCGAAGCTGGAATAACCAAAGCGCGAAGTCGCAATAGATCACGGCGATTAAGCCAGATGGCTACGTTCTGGGCTCATACCGCATTGCCACAGCTCCAGAACCAAGCTCCAGCCGGCTCACGAGCTTCAAGTCGATAGGCTTCGACAGTCCTTCGAACAGCTTCGGGCCGTGACCGATGAGCCGCGGATGCACCACGAATTCATACTCATCAATTAATCCCAACTCGGCCAAGGCCAGCGGGAGCTTCACGCCGCCAACAAACACTCCCTTGCCCGTCTCCTGCTTGAGCTGCTGAACGGCACGCGCCAAATCTCCACGGACAAGTTCGGCGTTCCAATCGACCCGCTCCAGGGTGTTCGACACGACGTATTTCTTTTTTGCGTGGATTGTTCGAGCGAAAGGTTCCATCCAATCAGGCAGCGTCTCCGTCCGCGCCGACGGCCGAAATGCTACTTCCATCATTTGGTAAGTCACTCGCCCAAAGAGAAGTGCGTCAGCCTGGTTGAGATTTTCAATCGCGTGACGATGCAGCGTTTCGTCTGCGACAGCCGTGCGATGATCGCAGCATCCGTCCAAAGTCACATTGATGGAATATCGAAGTGGTCGCATCGCGTAAGCCTACACCAGTCCGGCGATCCTCAGGCCCAGAATTCCTTGATCTTGCCGGCTTCCGTCTTGGCGCGATCATAACCTGCATGGAGCGCCGGTTCGATCTCATTGGGATCGAGCAGGTTCACGCCCGGCGGCGTGCCGGCGATGATCAGCATGCCCTTGGTGCCGGTCGCTTCGAGTGCTGCCATCTCCTTGTAGATATCGTGCGGGATGCCGCTCAGCAGGCTTCCCTCATAGCCATTGGTGAGCGTGATCACGATCGCCCGCTTCGAGCCGGCGACGAGATCGGTGTGCGCCCAGACTTTCGAGATGCCGCCATCCATGCAGAAGCGCTGGCCCAGGAGAGTCGGGCCGATGATGCCGGGAAGCGACGAGCTCGCGCCTGCCGCGTGGGCGAGCGGGATACTGTTCTTGCGCGCCACCGCCTGGCTGACAACGAGACGCTCGCCGGTATAGCAGTCATTGGCGGTGGTAAACATCTTGGCGACCGGCCAATCGGTCTGGCTGTCGCCGGTCAGTAATCCTGCAAGACGCCCCACCGCGCTGCCATTGAGGTGATTGTCGGCGGCCAGTGCGGCGTGGCCGATCGCACGAATGGTGGCCGGGCTTCCGTCTTGACCGAGAAATTGATCTCTTGCGCGCGCTTCTGGCTCAAGTTCGGACTCGTGACCGGTGCGAGCTTGGCAAAGAGCGAGGGGAAGTAGCCGAAGAAATCGAACTCATCGCGCAGACGCGCGAAATGGCCGGAGGTGAGCGATGAGCCCGCATAAGCGCCGGCGGACGTTCCAACCACCATCTCGGCGATGTTGAGATCGACATTCTGCTCCATGAGGCCGTGGAAGAAGCCGCAATACCAGGCGACGTAATATTCGCCGCCGCCACCCAGCACCAGGGTGCGGTCGAGATCCTTGGCGAGATCGGAGACGGTCGGTAGTTCCGGGATCGGCCGCGCCAGCCCATCATCGGCAAAGAGCTTGGCCGAGATTGCGTCGGCAATGGCATCGGCATCGGAGGTTTGGGCCTGTGCCGGCAGGGCGCTGCTGGCGGCGAGTATTGCCGGGCCAGCCGTTGCCGCCCTGATCAATCCGCGCCGTGTGAAGCCTTGCATGTTCGACCCTCCGCATGCCGCCCGGAGCCGATCCTAGGTTTGCAAGGGTTTATGCAATGTTTTCCCCTCGCCATCGGAATCAAGGATCAAGGGTGGGGGTTAATCAGACCTAACCGAAGTCCTGCTAGACAACACCCTTAAAACGTATTTCCCTCCGCCACCGAAGGTGGGGAGGATGCCGAGCGAATGCGAGGCGGGTGGGGTAGTTCGACTACTTCGTGCCACATCGATTTGCTGACACACCCACCCGGCGCTTCGCGCCACCCTCCCTACGCCGTGTCGCGGCGCGGCGGAGGGAGAAGTGTTGGGAGGGGAAGTCAGGACCTGAGTGGCTTGCAGGCTGCTTCCAGCCAAGCCAAGTCGCGGCCTTCGA
Source organism: Hyphomicrobiales bacterium (assembly GCA_046349315.1). Lineage (GTDB taxonomy): Bacteria > Pseudomonadota > Alphaproteobacteria > Rhizobiales > Aestuariivirgaceae > JAEUMG01. Next base: position 212,859 of record JAXMCQ010000006.1, read on the forward strand.
GTGCCGGGCCGATCTCGCGGCGGACGCGCGCGTGATAAGCATCGAGCCAGGCAATCTCGTCCGCGGACATGATCGCGGGCTCGATCAACCGGCGGTCGATCGGACAGAGGGTGAGCGTCTCGAACCAGTGCATCGGCCGCTCGCCGCCTTCGATGGGTTCGGCCTCGCGCACCAGCAGAAGATTCTCGATGCGGATGCCGAAATGATCCTGTTTGTAGAAGCCGGGCTCATTAGACAGGATCATGCCGGGCTCGAGCGTCGTGCGATCCGATTTGTTGATGCGGGCCGGCCCTTCATGCACCGAGAGGAAGCTGCCGACGCCATGGCCGGTGCCGTGATCGTAATCAAGCCCCGCCATCCACAAGGGGAGGCGGGCGAGGATGTCGATCTGGCTGCCGCAGGTGCCCTTCGGAAAGCGCACGCGCGAAACGCCGATCATGCCGCGCAGCACGCGCGTGAAGCGATCCTTCATTTCGGCCGTCGGCGTGCCGACGATGACTGTGCGCGTGATGTCGGTGGTGCCGTCCTGATACTGCGCGCCGGAATCGATCAGGTAGATTTCATTGAGCTTGAGCGGCAGCGATGAGGCGTCGCTGACGCGGTAATGCGGGATCGCCGCATGCGGGCCGGCTCCGGAAATCGAATCGAAGGACAGGTCCTTCAGCATGCCGGTCTCGAAGCGAAACTGCGCGAGCTGCTTGGCGACCGTCACTTCGGTCTGATCGCCTTTCGGGGCTGCTTCACTCAACCAGCACAGGAAGCGGCACATGGCGGCGCCGTCACGGCGGTGCGCGGCGCGCGCGCCTTCCTGCTCGGTTGCATTCTTGCGCGCCTTGGGGAGGACGCATGGGTCCTTGCCGGCAACGATCGCCGCGCCTGAATTTGCAAGCAGGGCGCGGATGCGCTCCGGCGCCCAATCGGGATCGATCTGCACACGCGCCTTGGCCGCGCCCAATGCAGTGAGCGCTGAATCGATCTCGCCCGGCGCCTTGACGATCGCGACATTCTTCAGGTGCGCTTGCGTATCTTCAGGCAATTTCGCCGGATCGATGAAGAGTTCGGCCGGGCGATCCTTATGCAAGATCGCATAGCCGAGGATCACCGGCGTATAGGGAACGTCGCTGCCCCTGATGTTGAAAACCCAAGCGACCGAGTCCGGCATGGTGAGAACCACCGCGTCGGCACCGGCCGTCTCCAGGGCCTTTGCGACATCGGCGAGCTTATCGGCCGAACTGCGGCCGGAAAATTGCGTGGGCTGCACGTCGACCGTGCCATCGGGACGGCCGGGATGATCCCGCCAGACCGCGTCGATCGGATTATCGGCGACGGGGACGAGCTTGGCACCCGCCTTGGCGCAGGCCTTCTCGAATTTCACGACCTGGTCGGCGGTCAGGAGCCACGGGTCGTAGCCCAGGACTTCGCCTTGGCGCAGTTCCTTCTCCAGCCATTCGGATGGCGGCTCCTCGACGAGATGCTTCGGTGAGAAGAGGCCGGTATCGACCTGCTGGCGCACCTGGATCGTATAGCGGCCGTCGACGAAGATCGCGCCCCGATCCTTCATGAGGATGGCCATTCCCCACGAGCCGGCAAATCCGGTGAGCCAGCGCAAGCGCTCGGCATAGGGTGCCACATACTCGCCCTGGAACTCGTCCTGGCGCGGAATGATGAAGCCGTCGAGACCGCGGCGGGCAAGCTCTTCGCGCAGTTGCGCGACACGGGCGGCGGACAGGTGCTTTTCGGAGACGTCGTCGAAGGATTGGAACATGGAGGCTCGTGTAGCGGCAGGGGCGGGGTGGTGTCAAAGTGCCGGTATCTGATTTTCCCTCCCCGTCGCACAGCGATGGGGAGGGTGGACGCCTCAGGCGGACGGCTGGGGCATGACCACGACCCCACCCGGCGCGTTTCACGCGCCACCCTCCCCGAAGGCGGGGAGGGAAATCGTTGCGCTATCCTCGTAGTACCGGCGCATCCAGTCGCGGCTCGTTGCGTCCGAGAGCTTGGCGACGCCGGGCCTCACATCGGTAGGATCGGGAGCGTCGATGCCGAGTGCCTCGCAGATACGGATCAGGCTTGTGGCGGGATCGGCGGCAAGGGTTTCATAGCCGGTAGTGAGCGGCGTGATGCCTTGCGCTGCGAACGAGTCGTGCCAGGCTTTGTCAAAGGCTTCGAGTTTTTCGACCTCTGCTTTCAACCGCGCGAAATCGTAACGGGGTTCCTGCGGCGGCGCGAGGCGTTCGATCTCGGTGCCGTCGGGGGCGACGTGCCAGAGGCCGGTCTGTTGCGCCTTGATGTAGGAGATCGCCTGATCAAGCTTGTTCTCGCGGAAAAGGTGAATGTAGAGGATCTCGCCGAAGGCTTTCTCGAAGCGCGCCTTGTCGGAGGGGAGGCCCGGGTAGATCAGGTCGAGCAGGGCAGAGAGTTCGTCGAGGTTTTCGCGCATCAGGCGAAGGCCGAAGATCGCGGTTCCGCCCTTACCGGCTTTTATGGCGGCATCGAGATAGGCGATCGCGTAGTCGCGCTCGCTCATCGCTGCGGGATCGGGCAGGTGCCATGCGGCGGCCCAGTCGGGCATGAATTTGCGGCCGTAAAAAGAATCAGGAGCGCCGGCGCGCCTCGTCGATGCGAGTAGATCGCAAAGCAATGTGCTGCCGGTCCGCGGCGTGCCGCAGATGATGTAGCTGTCAAACATGGCGCGCGTGTAGCGGGGCAGGGTGAGGGTGTCAAAGTGGAATTGCCTAGTTTGTCATCCTCGGACTTGTTCCGAGGATCCATTTCGCCGCTACTCCGTGCACGGAGTAAACTGCCCGATGGATTGCCGGGACGAGCCCGGCAATGACAATTTTTCTACCCTCTCACAAGCGCGATCAGGGCACGAATCTTGCTTGAGGGAGTTGCGCTATTTCACGGTGATGCGGCCTTCGAGCTTCGGCGCGATCTCGCCCTTTTCGCGCACATAGACCATCACGTCATTGGCGAGGAGCTTGGCGTCGCGCGCATTAAGGATGATCTTGGCATCCTTGAAGGCCGTGTAGCCGTCGCCGCCGCCCAGCATGTAGTCATTGGTGGCAAGCGTATAGGTCTTCGCCGGATCGAGCGGGGCGCCGGCGATGGTGACCGCTGTTACACGCTGGCCGGGCGGCTTGGCAGGATCATAGGTGAAGGCGAGGCCTGATACTTGCGGAAAACGGCCGGCAACCTTCTCGACCTGGCTCACGCCATTCTCCAGCGCCGCCTGTACCGCTTGACCGGTGATCTCGACCTTCACGTTCTTGTTGCCGAACGGAAGTTCGGTCAGCACATCGCCACGTGTGAGCTTGCTGCCGGCGGGATATTCTTTGTTGCCGCGAATGCCGCCGCCATTGGTGATGGCGATATCAGCGCCGACCGCGGCACGCGCGGCATCGGCGATGAGATTGCCGATCGCCGCTTCGCCGGTGCGCACGGTGGCGCGGCGGCTGTCGAGCGGCGTTGCCGTTGAACCGATGGCGACGGCCAATTCCTTGCCGAGCTCCGCGTTCAGTTCGTCGATCTTTGCCTGGGTTTCGGGATCAGACGTCACGGTCGCGGTATCGATGATGCGGAAATTCGGATGCCAGGCAACCGTGCGCTTGCCGTCCTTGTCCTCGACATCGACGGTAAGATCGATGGCGATGACATAATCGGCCTGCTCGTAGGACTCTGCCATGGCAGTGCGGCCGTCATACTGGGCGAGGAGATCCTGGTCGTGGCCGGAAAGGATCAGATCGAAGGCGTGGCTTGCGAGCATTTCATTGTCTTCGAAACGCCCCGAATGGGTGAGCGCCACGACGAGATCGGCGCCGCCATCGCGCAATTGTTTTGCGGCCGTTATTCCGGTCTCCGTTGCGTTGGCGATCTTGAGGTCGCCGGGGCTCGAGACCACGTGACTCTCGTCATTGGTAAGTCCGACAATACCAATCTTGACGCCGCCGCGCTCGATCATCGTGGTGTCGGAGAAGCCCGGAATCAGCTTGCCGCTTGCATCGCGCAGATTGGCGGCGAGCAGAGGAAATTTCGCTTCGCTCATGCGCTTGAGGAAGATCTCCGGTCCGAAATCATACTCGTGATTGCCGGGCGTGAACGCATCGGGCGGCGCCATGTTGAAGAGGGCGATCATGTGTTCGCCCTTGTCGAGGCCCGAGAGCAGGGACGGCGATATCGTATCGCCGGCATGCACATAGACGACATGACCCTTGGCGCGTTCGGCCTTGACGATGGCATTGAGACGGCCGACACCGCCGCGCGTTTCTTCGCCGGCAAATTTGTCGATGTCGTTGGTGAGAAGAAAGGTGATGTTGACGGTCTCCGCCAGCGCCATCGAAGACATGACGACAAACGCAAAAAGGATCGCCGACAGACGCCGCATTATCATTCTACCCTCCGCCTATTGAGGGGTGAGCCATGGGAGCCCATCCCCGATTTTCGTTCTACCGCGATTTAGGCAAGTCCTTTGCAAGCGATGCCGTGAACTTCTCCTTCCAATCGGCGTGCCAGCGCGACAAGGGCGGGCGGTTCTCGATGATGTCGCCGGCTGCCCAGGCGATGCGCTTCTCGTCAAGTTCACGCGTCACTTCATTGTCGGGACAGAGGATATAGAAATCGCCTGCATTGATGCGATCGAGCGCGAATGCGACGGTCTGGTCCGCTGTCCAGGCGCCCGGCGGTTTTTCGCTGCGGCCGCGCGCGGCAAGCGGGGTGAAGACGAATCCAGGGATGAGGAGATGCGCCGTCAGCTTGCAGTGCTCGGTATTGCGCAACTGGTGCTGCAGCGCTTCGGTGAACACCTTTACGCCGGCCTTCGACAAATTATAGGCCGGATCGCCAGGCGGCGTGGTGATGCCTTGTTTCGAGCCGGTATTGATGATGAGGCCTGGCGTGCCTTGGGCGATCATGCCGGGCGCGAAGGCTTGAGTGCCGCGGATCACGCCCCACATGTTCACTTCGAGCGTGCGCGGCCAGTTGTCCGGGTCGAACAGCGTGGTGCCAGGCTGGATGCCGGCATTGTTCATGAGGATGTCGACGCGGCCGAACCGGTCGCGCACGGCGGTCTCGAGCCGGTGCAAATCCTCCGGCTTGCTGACATCGCAAGGAACCGCCATCGCATCGCGCGGCGAGATATCGATTGCGGCCTGATGCAGCCTGTCGCCCGGCAGGTCGGCAATGCAGACTTTGAGCCCCATCTCGGCGAAGCGCTTCGCCGCAGCGTAACCGATACCCGAGGCGCCGCCGGTGATGACTGCGACATTGCCTGAAGTCAGTGCTTGATGAGTCATGGCAAGCTCCGTGACAATTCCTCAACCGGCCAGCATGTTCAAGGCGGCGGTGCGCTCGCCCGGTTTCAATTTGAGGAAGAGCGCGCGCGCCTTCTTGATATCGGCGTCGCTTCCGCTCTCGCTCGCGGTGCGCAACGCGATGGTCGTCGCATGATCCTTCCCGCAAATAAAAGCGAGCGCCTTGGCGAGGCGTCCCATCCCGGCCTGATCGATTTTTAGATCGTCCATAAGAGTCTTCCTTTCACGATACCGGGCGGAGATCCCGGTCAGAGGCCGAATATCCACCGGCCGAGATAGAAGCCGCCGGCAATGATGCCGTATCCAACGCTGAGTGCAATAACGAGGGTGATCAGACTGAGGAACCAGCCGATCATAACCGCGACGCCGTCCTGCTCGGCAAGCCCGAGCGCGAAAAGGATGAGGGCGAGCGCCGGCGGGAAGTTGGCAAGTGGAATGGGCAGGAACAGGATGAGCGTGAGAATAAAGCACGCAATTCCGGTCAGGCGCTCGGCGAAGGGCGTGCACAAAAAGTCGAGGCGCGGCCTCATGAGGCGTTCGACGCGCGCCACAAGCTCCGTCGCCCGCTGCAGCCCCTTGCGCAGGCCGGTCCAGGGGATGGAGCGTTGCGTCACCGAGGAGGGAAGCCACATGGTCGGGCGGCCGATCATCAATTGCGCGGTGATGAAGAAAAGCGGAATGGCGAAAATGGCGGACGCACCCGGGATGAGGCTCGGGACAGCGAAGGCAAGGATGCCGGCGCCGAAGGCGCGCTCGCCCAAGAGGTTGAGCAATTCCGAAATCTTGATTTCGGAACGCTCCTCCGCCGCCAGTTGCCGGAGGACTTCGGAGAGCTTTTTGTTTTGCGAATGACCTGAATTCATGCGCGCTCAGCGACCCGGCGCGATACGGGTTGCTTGGCGGCGAGAATCTTGTCGACCCGGCGTCCGTCGAGATCGATCACCTCGAATTTCCACCCCTTTGCGGAGAAGCTTTCGCCGAGCGCCGGCAAATGCTTGAGGCGTTCGAGCACGAAGCCGCCGACGGTCTGATAGGGACGCTTCTCCGGCAATCTTATGCCCAGAACTTCCACGAATTCGTCGACCGGCATGGCACCCGAGATGAGCCACGAGCCGTCGGGCCGCTGCAAGGCGTGAGGCTCCTCGTCCTCCTCGCTGCGGAATGTGCCGACGATCGCTTCTAGAATATCGGAGGATGTGACGACTCCCTGGAAGTGGCCATATTCATCGTGAACCAAGCCAATGTGGATAGACGAGCCCTTTAGCAGTTCAACGACATCGAGCGCCGGCATCGTATCGGGAATGACCGGCGCCTTAGTGACAAGCTTTCGCAAGTCGAGCTTCCTTCCGGCGATCAGAACGTCGGCGATGTCCTTGGCCTGGATGATGCCGATCACTTCATCGGGATTGCCGTCGATGACGGGCAAGCGGGAATGGATACTGTCCTTCACCGCCTTGGAAATGTCGTTCGCGTCATCGGCAAGATCGATCATATCGACGTCGTGGCGGGGCGTCATGACGGCACTGACTGGGCGGTCGCTGAGGCGCATGACGCCGGCGATCATCGAGCGCTCTTCGCTTTCGATCACGCCGGCCGTCTCTGCCTCGGAAATCAGCATCTTGATTTCTTCTTCGGTGACCTTGGCTTGAGAGGTGCGACGCTGGCCGAGAAGGGCGAGCACGAAGCGACCGGAGATGTCGAGGAACCAGACGAAGGGGCTTGCAAGCTTCGACAGGAACATCATGGCCGGCGCCACGGCGCAGGCGATGGCTTCGGGATTGCGGAGCGCGATCTGTTTGGGAACCAATTCGCCGACGATGAGAGAGACGTAGGTGATTACCGTGACCACGACGCCGAACGAGATCGGATCGGCATAACCGCGATCGAGCCCTGCCGATTCGAGGACCGTGGCAAGGCGCTGGCCAAGGGTTGCGCCGGAAACGGCGCCCGCGAGGATGCCGATGAGTGTGATTCCGACCTGAACGGTGGACAGAAAGCGGCCCGGATCGGAAGCAAGCGCCAGAGCCCTGCGGGAGCCGCTCACGCCACGCTCGATCATGGCCTTCAAACGGGCCGGACGGGCCGATACGACGGCCAGTTCGGACATGGCAAGCGCGCTATTGATAAGAATAAGAACTAAAATAAGCGCAAGTTCTGCGATCAACATGGGGCCATGATATAACGCCCGGCGCACGCAAAGCAAAATGGGGAGGTCACAGACTCTTGTCTTGCATCCTTCACAAAGCTCCGGCATGTACGCGAGATCGAGACTTGGCCGGACGATTGGCCGCTTCGTCCTTTGCATAGAGCAGGGCGCACGAACCGACGACCCCTTCCAGTATCGACGACGAGGTTGTGCATTTTTGCACGGCTGCGTCTATCGCATCGACCCTATTTCGAAAGGCTATCTATGAATACCGGAACAGTGAAGTGGTTCAACGAGCAAAAGGGTTTCGGCTTTATCCAGCCGGATAACGGCTCGAAGGACGTGTTCGTGCACATCTCGGCAGTGGAACGGGCTGGGATGAAGACGTTGCGCGAGGGCCAAAAGGTGAGCTTTGAGATCCAGACGGATCGGCGCACTGGCAAGAGCTCGGCGGGGAACCTCCAGGCCGCCTAAGCCGCCTCAAATCTCTAAGACTGTTGCGATGCCCGGCCGAAATGCCGGGCATTGTTGTTTTGTGAGCGGCGGTTTGCCGGGTGATTGTGCAGTGCAAATGAGCTACCGGAAGGCCATGCAAGGGGTAGAATATTGGCGCGTGCAAAAATCGCAGATTGGCCGATTTTTGACACAGTTCGACACACATAAGCAAGATTTTATACACTTCTAAAAACCACTATCTTTCATATGCTTAGGGTGTATTGTATGTGAGTGAGGAAGGGCTTAACGGGATATGAACAGACCTATGAGGTTTATGCATAGCTGGCCTCCTGGAGCCCCTCTGGTGCAGTCGCAACTCTGCCACATATAGACGGCATCAGTTTGTGCGTTGCACAAGCGCGAAATCAAACCCCTGATGCATCGAAGCCCGAACTTCCGATCATCAAGGATGACAGACAAGGAGAACACAATGACCACCACCACTCTTGGCCATGATGCCACCAACACCAGCACGCGCCCGGTTTCGAGCTTCCTCGGCCGCATCTCCAGCCGGTTTGGCGATTACGTCGCCCGTTCGCGCATCGAGCGCCAGCTTGAGCAGCTCGACGACCGCCTCCTGCTCGATATCGGCATGAAGCGCTCCGACATCCGCCGGATGGTCTGGGGCAACTAAGCCAAACCTACACCGCTCATCGCGAGATCGATCGCGATCTTTGCAACGCCCGGTCCGCATCAGCGCCCGGGCGTTTTGCTTTTTGGGGACGCCTGAGGACCAGGGTCACCCAGTTGTGGTCCGCAATGCGCCTCTCCCGGATCAGGCCGCGAGACCGGTAGGCAGCAAAGACGGCCCGTTGCTGGTCTAAGGTCAGGCCCGAAAGCACGATGCGGCCGCCGGGGGCCAGAAGGTTCGACAATGGCCCAGCCAACCGGATCAAGGGCAGGGCTAGAACATTGGCAAAGATCAAGTCGTAGGGGCCGCCGTTAGCGATACTGGCATCGCCAGTGCCTGTCGCCGTGATCGCTTCAACCCAAGGTGCAGCGCCATTGAAGCGGGCATTGCGTTTCGTCACCAGAACCGCCTCGGGATCGATATCGCTGGCGAGGACGCGGCATCGCAACGCGCGCGCGGCGGCAAGCGCCAGCACCCCGGTACCGCAGCCGACATCCAGGACTCGACTTGGCTTGTCCGTTTTGAGGATGCCGTCCAGCGCTCTTAGGCAACCGAGCGTCGTTGCGTGATGGCCGGTTCCGAATGCCGTTCCGGCATCGATTTCGAGACTGATGCCGCCGGCGCGTCGCCTGGAACGGTCATGCGAGCCGTGAAGGTAGAACCGTCCCGCGGAAACGGGCGGCAAACCCTCCAGCGACCGGCGGACCCAGTCGATTTCCGGAACAGTCGAGACGCTTGCGTCATCCCTGCCGATGTTCCTCGCTGCCTCCATTGCGGAAGCCTCGTCAGGAAAATAGGCGAGAACTTCCCATTCGCCCTGCGCCTCATCGACCTCGTTCAAGGTCACGGCGAGGGGCTCTGGCTCGGTACCGTCCTCAAGGCGATTGGAGAGCGCATTGGCTTCGGCCATGCTCAATGCTGCGAAACGAATCAACCCGAGCGCGGGCACCATGGCAGTGATTATTCCGCCGCCTCGAAGGCGATGAAGCCACCCGACTGGCGCTGCCAGAGATTGGCATAGATGCCCCGGCGGCGGAGCAGGGTCTCATGGGTGCCTTCCTCTACGATGCGGCCATTATCCATGACCACCAGCCGATCCATGGCGGCGATCGTCGACAGCCGATGCGCCACGGCGATCACGGTCTTGCCTTCCATGAGGCTATAGAGATTTTCCTGGATCGCCGCCTCGACCTCCGAATCGAGCGCGCTTGTCGCCTCGTCAAGGATGAGGATCGGCGCGTCCTTGAGAAGCACGCGGGCAATGGCCACGCGCTGGCGCTGGCCGCCCGACAGTTTCACGCCGCGCTCGCCGACATGGGCCTCATAGCCGCGGCGGCCCTGCGGGTCCTCCAGCGTGGCAATGAAGTCCGACGCATGCGCCTTGCGCGCAGCGGCCTCGACCTCCGCCATTGTTGCCTCGGGGCGGCCGTAGCGGACATTGTCGATGACCGAGCGATGGAGCAGCGAGGTGTCCTGGGTGACCATGCCAATATGCTCGCGCAGCGATTCCTGCGTGACTTTGGCGATGTCCTGACCATCGATGAGGATGCGGCCCTCTTCGAGATCGTAGAAGCGCAGGAGAAGGCTGACGAGCGTCGACTTGCCGGCGCCGGATCGGCCGACAAGGCCCACCTTTTCGCCGGGCTTTATAGTCAATGTGAGGCAATCAACGATGTTGCCGCCGTCGATGCTGTCCTTGCCGTAATTGAAGGAGACATTGTCGTAACGTATTTCGCCCTTCGGCACCTTGAGCTCGGTGGCGCCCGGTGCATCAACGAGGCTGCGGTCACGCGCCACGGTTTCGATGCCGTCCTGGACGACGCCGATGTTTTCGAAAAGGCCCGCAACTTCCCAGATGATCCAGTGCGCCATGCCCTGCATGCGCAAGACGAGGCCGATGGTGAAGGCTATTGCACCGGTGGTAATCTGATCCTGGTACCAGAGCCAGATGGCTAGTGCCGAAATCGAAAAGAGCAAAAGACTGTTGAGGACGTTCAAGGCCAGCGTCATGAGCGTCGTCATGCGCATCGAGCCGTATACCGTCTGCAGCATCTCCTCCATGCCTTCCCGAGCATAGTTGTCCTCGCGCGAGGCGTGCGCGAAGAGCTTCACGGTTGAGATGTTGGTGTAGCTGTCGACGACGCGACCAGTGAGGATCGAGCGCGCGTCGGCCTGCGCTTCAGAAAGCTTGCGCAATTTCGGCACGAAATACCATAAGGCCCAGACATAGCCGCAGAGCCAGATCGCCATCGGGATGGCGAGACGCAGGTCGCTCGATGCGAACATCACCAGAGCGCCAGTGAAATACACCGTCACATAGAGCAGGACTTCGGTGAGCTTCAGCACCATGTCGCGCACGGCAAGCGCGGTCTGCATGACCTTGGTCGCAACGCGGCCCGCGAAATCGTTGTGAAAGAACTCCATGCTCTGGCGCAGAACATAGCGGTGCGCCTGCCAGCGAATGCGCATGGCGAAATTTGCCATCAGGCCTTGATGGACGATGACCTCGTAGAAAAATTTGAGAACCGGCAGCACGAAAAGAACGACGACCGCGAGCCAGGTGAGCTTGTTCCCGTGTTCCTGCCAGAAGGTGGCGCGGTCGGCTTTGCTGAGCCAGTCGACGAGGCTACCCAGGAAGGCAAAGAGCGAGACCTCGATTAGCGCAGTGGCAGTCGCCACGGCGGAGCAGACGAGGATCATCGGGATGAAGGGCTTCGAATAATGGAAGACGAAGCCGGACAGAGTCGTCCCCGGCTTCTCCGGCGCTTCGGCCGGGAAGGAATCGGTCCTGGTCTCAAACCATTTGAAGAGCGGCAGGAACACGGGGGTCGTCTACTCCTGAAGCGGGAACGCGATCGGCGCCCCGCCTGTTGCGGAAACCAAATTGTTGAGCTTCGGGGCGTGCTTATAGCCCTGTCAGGGCTTGGAAGGGAAGTGGGCGAGCCAGGGCGGCGTGGGCGTATCGAGGCCAGCCATGCGGGGCAATAAGAAGCGCTGCACCATCGGTGTTTTCATGGCCAAGGGCAGTATCATCGTGCGCAAAAACCTTGCCCAGGCAGAGCGCGAAGCCAGGAGGTCGGTCGGCGCCGACGTCATCTTCAACACTTGAGCGCCCGGGCCGTGGCGCAGTCGCGTGTAGTCTTGCGCCCTGCCTTCCGAGAGGAGGTAGGCAAGCCAAGCCGCATCCTCGATGCCGAGATTCATGCCCCTGCCTCCGACCGGTGAATGGATATGGGCGGCATCGCCAGCCAGAAAGGCATTCCCTTGCTGGTAGGTTTCGACCTGGCGGTAGCTGATGTGAAACTCGCTTTGCCAGACGATCTTCCTGACTCGGGTATCGGGCGGCAGGCTGTTCATGATGTCGGTGCGCGAGCTGACAAAGCGCCCGAAGCCCTCGCGCAACGGAAAGAAGGCGCAGACAAAATCGTCAAAGAGCGTTGCGACGCCGCAGTCCCAGGGAAACGGCCAGGATTCCAGTTCGACGTCGGCGAGCCCCCAGGCTTCGGGAAGACTCTCGCCGGCAAAGCCGATGCCAAGCGACTTGCGCACCAATGAATGAGCGCCGTCGGCGCCGATTACCACGTCGAACGTTTCCTCGGCCTCGCCTATCGCGCAGCGGAAAGCGTTGCGCTCGATATTTAGTGCCGTGAGTTCCTTCTGCCATTCGACAGGGTGTCCCGCCTCGCTGAGGAGCCCGGCCAATATCTGCTCGGTCTCCGATTGCGCGAGGGCAAGCAGGAAATTGAAGCGATGATTGATGTAGCGCGTTTCCAAACGGAACAATTCGCGCTGGGGCGTGCGCACGATCATGTGATGGATGCGGTTACCGCGGGCGAGCATGCGCGCGGTGGCGCCAGAAGGCTCGAGTATTTCCAAAGTACGGGGATTGACGGCAAGGGCGCGTGATTCTGGGGCAGGGCCACTATCCCTGTCGATGATGCGCGGGGTCATGCCGCGACGGCGCAGTTCGACGGCTGCTGCGAGACCGACCGGACCGGCGCCAACGATTAAAATGCGAGTCGCCGGGGTAATTTGCATCGGGTTCCTTACTTCCTACGCGAATCGCGGCCTATCTCATCTGCAATAATTGCATGAGCGGCGAAGGATCGTCATGCTATCCACCGGCCATGGCCGAGTTTTCCCGCATTTTGCCCTTGGTCGTCGCCGCCGCCCTGTTCATGGAGAACATGGATTCGACGGTGATTGCGACCTCGCTGCCGGCCATCGCCAGCGACCTCAATGTCGATCCCGTCGTCCTGAAACTTGCTTTCACGACCTATCTCTTGAGCCTGACGGTTTTCATTCCGATCAGCGGTTGGACGGCGGACCGGTTCGGCGCAAAGAACGTGTTTCGCGCGGCAATCGCCGTCTTCACGCTGGGCTCGATAGCCTGCGGGTTCTCGCAGACGCTGGAAGGGCTCGTCGCAGCGCGGGCGCTTCAGGGTGTCGGCGGTGCGATGATGGTGCCGGTCGGACGGCTCATCCTGCTGCGCGCGATCCCTAAGAGCCAGATGGTCAATGCGCTCGCCTATCTGACCATTCCGGCCTTGATCGGCCCATTGATCGGGCCGCCGATCGGCGGCTTCATCACCACCTATTTCCATTGGCGTTGGATCTTTCTCATCAATGTGCCGGTCGGAATCGTCGGCCTGATCCTGGCGACCGTATTAATGCCGGATATTCGCGCTGATCGCACGCCGCGTCTCGACGCTATGGGCTTTATCCTTTCGGGCGCAGGACTGTCCGCACTTGTCTTCGGATTGACGGTGCTGGGCCGCGATCTGCTGCCGGATGAAGCCGCTATCGCGTTGGTACTCGGTGGAACTGTGCTTCTCGTCCTTTATGTGTTTCACGCGCGGCGGACGGAAGAACCGATCCTCGATCTCAAACTGCTCCGTATTCTGACATTCAGGGCCGGGGTAATCGGCGGCAGCTTGTTCCGGGTAGGTGTCGGAGCCACGCCGTTTCTGTTGCCCCTGCTTCTCCAGCTCGGCTTTGGCATGACACCATTTCAGGCTGGGCTACTCACCTGCGCCTCCGTTGCGGGTGCGTTGGCCATGAAATTCACGGTGCATCGGGTGCTGCGGCATTACGGGTTTCGCATGGTGTTGATCGTCAACGGATTGATTTCGGCTGTCTTCATCGCGGCCAATGGGTTTTTCACGATCACGACGCCCTTGGTGGTGATGGCGGTATGTTTGCTCTGCGGCGGGTTCTTCCGATCGCTGCAATTCACCTCGATGAATGCATTGTCCTATGGCGATATCGATCATCCCGATATGAGCCGCGCCACTAGCTTCTACATGGTGGCGCAGCAGCTTTCGCTCTCGGCCGGCGTTGCCTTTGCCGCCTTCATCCTTGAAATGACGCAGATGGTTAGAGGCGATCTCACTCTCGTTGCCGCCGATTTCAGCATCGCCTTCTTCGCGGTGGCGGCTGTCAGCGCCCTCTCGGTCGTCTCGTTTATCGGTCTCTCCCATGATGCGGGCGAGGAACTGGTCCAGCGCCGCGCTACGCAGGCTGCCCGCTAGTCGCTGCTTTACTTGCCGCGGATGATGTTATGCTCAGGGCCGTAGGGGAAGTGGGTGATATTGGTGTTGCCCTTATCCGTAATCACCAGGATGTCGTGTTCGCGATAGCCGCCGGCGCCTTTGCGTCCTTCCGGTACCATGATCATCGGCTCCATGGATACGACCATGCCGGGTTCGAGCACGGTGTCGCAATCCTCGCGCAATTCGAGGCCGGCCTCGCGGCCGTAATAGTGGCAGAGCACACCGAAGGAGTGGCCGTAACCGAATGTGCGATACTGCAGAAGCTGATGCCCCTCGTAAATCGCATTGAGTTCCTTCGCGATGTCGGAACAGCGATTGCCCGGAACGAGAAGCTTCTTTCCTTCGTCGTGAACCTGGCAGTTGATCTCCCAATATTTAAGATGGGTGTCCGAGGCGCTCTCCGCGAAGAGCGTGCGCTCGAGCGCAACGTAATAGCCGCCGACCATCGGAAAGCAGTTGAGGCTCAAGATGTCGCCAGTCTCGATGCGTCGGCTCGTTACCGGATTATGGGCGCCGTCGGTATTAATGCCCGACTGAAACCACGTCCAAGTATCCATCAGCTCCGCATCGGGCCAGGTCTTAGCGATCTCGCGCACCATGGCACCCGTTGAATGCAGGGCAACTTCGTGCTCCGGCACGTTGACTCCGATCGCCTCGGCGCAAGCTGCGCCGCCAAGATCGGCGATGCGCGCCATTTCCGTGATATGCGCGATTTCTTCTTTTGACTTGATCATACGCAAGCGCATGGACGGGGCCGCTATATCGACGAATTCCACATCCGGCATGGCATCGGCGAGCTGCTTGCGGAAATCGAGGCTTACGTGGTCGAATTCGATACCGATTCGCTTGGCCTTCTTGGCAAGATTGCGGACGGCCGTGAAATAATTGCGCTTGTCCCAGTCGGTATAACTCACGTTATCGCAGTGGCTGCGGCGCCAAGGCTGGCCGCCATCGATGGCGGAGGTGACCGTCGTCGCGTGGTCCTGGTCAAGGACCAGGCCATAGCGGCGGCCGAAATAGCAATAGAGGAAACCGGTCAGATAGCAGATGTTGTGATAGGAGGTGAAAAGTGCGGCATCGACTTTTTCCGATACCATCACGCCGCGGACCGCGGCATGGCGTTTTTCAACTTCACTTGCAGAAAAGATCGGCGTGGGACGCGTGCCGTTGCCGCGGTAATCCACCGTCGATGGACGGGAAAGCCTCTCAATCATGACCCCTCATGCTGTTGGACGCCTACATAAGTTCGTCCTTAACAGCTATAGCGAGGGTTGCAAGGCTCAGGTACGATCGACGAAAGTATCAATTACCCGCTTTTCGCCAGCCTTGTCGAAGTCGATGGTGAGTTTGTTGCCGTCGACCCGCGTGACGCGCCCGTAGCCGAATTTCTGGTGGAAGACGCGGTCGCCATCGACGAAGCCTTTGCCTTCAGTCTCGCGGGCGACCAACTCGCCTTCCAGAATGCGCGGTGTTGCGCGTAAGCCTTCGCCACGCGCATAGGCTTGTTGGGCACGTTGCCAGCCAGGAGTCGCGTAAGTGTTTGAAAAGGGTTGGCGCTCTTCAAAGCGGCTGCCGCCGTAACTGCCGAGGCCATAGCCGCCATAGCTGTTGGCCATCGGCGCCACCTCGACGAATTTTTCCGGCAGTTCGTCGATAAAACGTGAGGGTAACGCCGATTGCCAAAGGTTATGGACGCGGCGGTTCTGGGCGAAGGAGACGGTGGCACGGCGCTTGGCGCGGGTGAGGCCGACATAGGCGAGGCGGCGCTCTTCCTCGAGGCCGGCGCGGCCTTTCTCGTCGAGCGAGCGCTGGTGCGGGAACAGGCCTTCCTCCCAACCGGGAAGGAAGACGGTGCCGAATTCGAGACCCTTCGCGGAATGGAGGGTCATGATGTTGATCTTGTCTTCGGCTTGGGCCGCGTCGGAATCCATGACCAAAGCGATGTGCTCCAAAAAGCCGGTCATGTTCTCGAACTCAGCCATCGAGCGGATGAGTTCTTTCAAGTTATCGAGACGGCCTTGCGCCTCAGGGCTCTTGTCGTTCTGCCACATCTGCGTGTAGCCCGATTCATCAAGTATGATCTCGGCCAGTTCGGTATGGGGGAGGCCAGCCAACGCCCGACGCCAGCGCCCGAAACTTGCGATGAGATCGACGAGCGCCTTGCGGGTCTTGGCTGCGAGTTCGTCGGTCTGGCCCAGCATTTCGGCGGCGCGGTAGAGCGATACGCCGTGCTTGCGGGCGAGATCGTGCATGCGCTTGACCGAGGTCTCGCCGATGCCGCGCTTGGGCAGATTGATGATGCGCTCGAAGGCGAGATCATTGTCGGGCGAGACGGTGACCTTGAAATAGGCGAGGGCATCGCGAATTTCCGCGCGCTCGTAAAAGCGCGGGCCGCCGATGACGCGATAGGGCACGCCCAGTGTGATGAAGCGATCCTCGAAGGCGCGCATCTGAAAGGAGGCGCGCACGAGGATCGCCATGTCGTTCAGTTTCTCGCCCTTGCGCTGCAGGTTTTCGATGTCATCGCCGATGGTGCGTGCCTCTTCGTCGCCATCCCAATGGCTGCGGACCGTGATGGCTTCGCCTTCATCTCGATCGGTGTGCAGTGTCTTGCCGAGCCGCCCTTCATTCTTGGCGATAAGGCCCGAGGCAGCGCCAAGAATATGCGGTGTCGAGCGGTAATTGCGCTCGAGCCTGATGACGCGGGCGCCAGGGAAGTCCTTTTCGAAGCGCAGGATATTATCGACCTCGGCACCGCGCCAGCCATAGATCGACTGATCGTCGTCGCCGACGCAGCAGATATTGTTGTGACCCTGGGCCAGGAGCCTGAGCCAGAGATATTGCGCGACGTTCGTGTCCTGGTATTCGTCGACCAGCATGTATTTGAAGCGGCGCTGATAGTCCTTGAGCACGTCGGGGTGCTCCTGGAAGATGCGCAGGACCTCGAGCAGCAAATCGCCGAAATCGGCGGCGTTCAGCACCTTCAGCCGCTCCTGGTATTCCGCATAGAGCGTGCCACCCTTGCCATTGCCGAAGCTTGCGGCTTCCGCCGCCGGGACCCGGGCCGGGATCAGGCCGCGGTTTTTCCAGCCGTCGATCAGGCTTGCGAGCTGGCGCGCCGGCCAGCGCTTTTCATCGATGCCATGGACCTCGATCAATTGCTTGAGGAGGCGGATCTGGTCGTCGGTGTCGAGGATGGCGAAACCGGATTTGAGGCCGGCGAGCTCGGCATGCCTGCGCAGGATCTTGACGCCGACAGAATGGAAGGTGCCGAGCCAGGTCATGCCCTCGACAATGCCGCCGATCAGATGACCGATGCGCTCCTTCATCTCGCGCGCGGCCTTGTTCGTGAAGGTTACCGCGAGGATTTGGCCGGGCCATGCTTTGCGCGTGGCGAGAATGTGGGCGAGGCGGGTGGTGAGAACGCGGGTCTTGCCGGTGCCGGCGCCGGCGAGGACGAGGAGGGGGCCATCGGTGATTTCGACTGCGGCGCGCTGCTCCGGGTTGAGGCCGCGCAGATAATCCGGTTCGCCCTGCGCCATGGCACGCGCGGCGATGCCGCCACCGGCGGCGGGGGGCGGGGCATTCTCGTCGAAGTCGTCGAGATCGATTGGTCGAGCGGGCATGGGTCAGCGATTCCTTGCCCACCTATATAGCAAGCCAACGAGGCTCAAATCAGGGTGATATTGCGGGTTTACCGGCCGCAGCGGCAGGTTGGTCTGCCGCCGCCCGAAACGCGATCTTCAATGAATGCGCGGCTTTTCCAGATCGCTGATGGCGGCCTGGACGAGGCGCCACGTGCGTGCTGTTTTTGCGTCGCCGAGGCGTTCGCAAAGATCGGCATGATAGGCCGCTTCGCTGACGGCTTTGCCGCCATGGACGAAGATGACCTGGCGCGCGAAATCGACAAGGTTGTGCATGACCGCCTCCCTTCGTTTGCGGTGGTTGCGGGAGAACCTACAGGCGAAATGCGACGATAGTTTGTGCGCGCGATTTATTTTCGCGGAATTCCGATCTTGTGACCAACTTGCTTAGGGATGGGCAGAGATTTGTGCGCCGCACACATCGCGGCAATTTTCTCGAGTATTTCCGGCGGAAATGGCGAGGTACGTTTTGAACTCATGTCGACGTGAATGATCATGTGTTCAGAAACGCAGGCGAGCCAACCTTCCTCGGCGTGGTACATCTCTTCGACATAATGAACGCGCTTTGAATCATAGTCCAGGAACTGGACAGTGACGCGTACCGGATCGCCGGCGTGCATTTCCCGCAAATAGGTGATGTGCGCCTCGAGGGTGAAGAACGAGCAGTTCGCGGTCTTGAGATAGTCCGCGCCAAGACCAACGAGTTCGAAGGCTTCATCGCCGGCGCGGTCGAACAGGACGTTGTAATAGGCCATGTTGAGGTGGCCATTATAGTCGACCCATTGGTCCTGGACTTCTTGGATGGCGGCGACGAAGGGTGCTGGAGGCGGCATCAGGTTTTCCCGGTTTGGCTTATGACAGCGGCCGATTAATAGCTTAGATTGAAGGTGGATCAGAATTCGGCTGCGAGATGAATATACAGACAAGAACCCGACGCAACAGCAGTGCCCAGGCGATCGCCGAGATCAGGGAGGCCTTGGGGGACAGGCTTTCGACCGCACTGGCGGTTTGCGAACAGCACGGCAAGGACCAGACCTGGAACCCCGGCGCTCCGCCAGATGCCGTAGCCTTCGTTCGCGATACGCGGGAGGTCCAGAAGATCGTCGAAATCTGCGGTCGTTACGAAACGCCGGTCATCCCGTACGGCGCTGGGACATCGCTGGAAGGCCATTTCAGCGCGCCGTTTGGCGGTGTTTCTATCGATCTTTCCGGCATGAATCGCGTGTTGGAGGTCAATGCCGAAGATCTTGACTGTCGGGTCGAGGCCGGCGTCACACGCAAGCAGCTCAACAATGAATTGCGCCATCAGGGGCTGTTTTTCCCCATCGATCCCGGGGCCGATGCGAGCCTGGGCGGGATGGCAGCGACACGGGCTTCAGGCACCAATGCGGTGCGCTACGGAACCATGCGCGAGACTGTGCTCAACCTCACCGCGGTCATGGCGAATGGGGAGATCATCCGTACTGCGAGCCGGGCGCGCAAATCCTCGGCCGGCTACGATCTGACGCGATTGCTGGTCGGTTCGGAAGGAACGCTTGGAGTCATCACCGAGGTCGGCCTCAAGCTCTATGGCATACCGGAATCGATCGCCGCTGGGGTCTGTCCTTTCCCGACGCTCGAGGCGGCCTGCCGGGCGGTGATCCTGACGATCCAGAGCGGGATCCCGGTCGCACGCATCGAGCTCGTCGATCACCTCCATGTCCGCGCCTTCAATGTCTATTCAAAGCTCGATCTCAAGGAAGTGCCGACACTGTTCGTCGAGTTTCACGGCACCGCTGCCTCGACGCGCGAGCAGTCGGAGAGCTTCGGCGCCATTGCCGAAGAATTAGGCGGCGGCCCTTTCGATTGGGCGACGCGCGAAGAAGACAGGCAGCGGCTTTGGCAGGCTCGCCATGATGCTTTCTGGGCGACGCGGGCCCTGATGCCCGGCAAGGAAGTGTTCGCTACGGATGTTTGCGTGCCGATTTCCCGGCTCGCAGAATGCGTCAAGGAAACTCAGGAAGATCTTGAGCGCAATGGCTTATTCGGCCCGATCGTCGGTCATGCAGGGGACGGCAATTTTCACACGGTGCTGTACTGCGACGTCAACGATCCCGACGAGGTCGAGCGTGTCCGGGGCTTCTACGAACGGATGATTCATCGGGCGATCGCGATGGAAGGAACATGCACCGGCGAACATGGCGTTGGCATCGGCAAGGTCAAATTTCTTGATGCGGAGCATGGGCCGGCGGTCGGCTTCATGCGCGCGATCAAGCAGGCGCTTGATCCAAAGAACATCATGAATCCGGGCAAGATTCTGCCCTCGAATTGACGTGAAAGCCTGCGAGTCGACCGAAGGGTGTTAAGGTTGACGGCATGAAATTGTGGAAGTCCCCGATTCTCTATATCGGCGTGCTGCTGGTGATCGCCGTGGCGGCGGCGCTGGCGGCGCCTTATGTGGTGGATTGGGGACGGTACCGGCCGACAATCGAGGCCTATGGCTCGGATCTCGCCGGGCGCAAAGTTGTCGTCAACGGCCCAATTTCGGCACGGCTCTTCCCGTGGCCGCGCCTGACGCTTGAGGACGTACGGGTCGCCAACGTCGCGGGCGCCTCGGCACCGGAGTTTCTCTCCGCCAAGCGGGTAGACATCCGTATGTCGCTCTCGGGATTTCTCAATGGCAGCATTCTCGTCGAGGGGATCGAGGTCACCAGCCCGCGTATCGCAATCGAACGCATGGCCTCCGGTACCGGCAATTGGCGGGTCGTCTCATCGCCCAATCTGCTGAAGACGGGATTGCTCTCGCATATCAAGCTCGACCGGATTGCGGTACGGGATGGGACCATCAATCTCATCGACGCACGCCGCAATGGCATGGCGGAAGTGGGCAATATCGAACTCGTCCTGTCGTCGCCTGCACTGGGCGGTCCGTGGCGGGTACGTGGTACCGGCAAGTACAAGGATCAGCCGATCGAACTCAGCATCGATACCGGTTCCTACCGGCCAGATGCGCCGTTCAAGTTCGGCTTTCGCGTCGCGCCGGCCGACGGTTCGGGGCTCGCCTTCAGCTTTGACGGGGAAAATGACGGCAGCCGGGTGGCTGGCCAGCTCAAGATCGAACCGGCGCCGCAAGTCGGCGGCAAGACCGACGCGGAAGGCGATCTGCGGCCCATGGTGCTGCGCGCCCAGGCATCCTCCGACTTTGACACCCTCGAACTGAAGAAGATCGAAATTGCGCCGCGTGACGGCGAGCCCGGGGCCAACCTCGTGACAGGGGAGGCGATGGTAAGGCTCGGCGAGACCATCGGTATCGATGCCCAGTTTACGGCTTCGCGATTCGATCTCGACACGATCGCTGGAGCCAAGGCGCGAACGCTGCTTAGGGAAGGGCGGGCCTTGTCATTGCTCGAGTCGATCGTCGAAGGCATGCCGGAAAATCTCGAGGCGCGGACCGAACTCAAGATCCGCTCGCTCGTCGCCGGCGGAGAAACGCTTGAGAATGTCCGCCTCGATGTCGCGGTCCTCGATGGTGCGCTACGCATCCATGAATTGTCGGCGAGCATGCCCGGGCAGTCGGAAGGCCTTTTCGACGGCATCTTCCTCGTCACCGATAGTGGTCCGCAACTGGCGGGCGATGTCGCGCTCGCCTCCCAGAATCTGCGCGAATTTGCGCGCTGGGCGTGGCCCGAAGGCTCCGACTGGATCGCGGCGCATTGGACCGGCAGCCGTGGTCGATTGAAGCTCCAGACACGGATCGATCTTCTCAACGACAAATACCGCGCGACCGAAGCCTCCTTCGAGATCGACGATACGCATCATACCGGTTCTTTGACGATCACGGGCGGCGCCGAGCCTCACACCGATATCGTCCTCGATTCCGATGTTCTAGACCTCGACAGCTTTGTCTCCGGCGGACTGCTCGGGGGAACGGGCATGGCCGTGATGAAGGCTTTCACGGAGCCCGCATCATCTCAGAAGTCGGCAGGGTGGCCGCGTATTTCGCTGGCGCTCAACGCCAACCAGTTGCGGCTCAATGGAACCGAAGCGCGTGATACCCGGATCGAGATCGCATCATCGGCCAAGAGCCTCGATCTCAAACGGGTTGAGATTGGCCGCGTTGGCGACGCTAAGCTCGAAATTTCCGGATTGATCAATAGCACGGCCGACGGACCCACTGGGCGCGTCACGACCCATATGGTCGCCAGTGATCCGCGCGGCATGATGCGATTGCTCGGGCTGGCTTCGCCGGAAAGTGACCCACCTTGGTTGTCTGCGCTGGGCGAAACGAATGTCGCCATCATCAGCGAGTTGAAGCCGGATAGAGCCGGATCGCAGTTCGTCGTCGATGTGAAGGGCAAATCGGGCGGCTATGGGATATCGGGCTCCGCCGCGCTGGCGATGTCAGCGGATGGGGTGCGTCAAGTTAGCGGTTCTCTCGACGTTGCGACCGAGACGAGTTCGGCCTTGGCGAGACTGGGCGGCCTACAACCGGTCGCTGCAATCGAAACGCCAGGCCGGCTCCAAATAAATGCCAGCGGCGATCTCAAGGCCGGCGTTGAGATCGATGCGCAAGCCGATGTCTTTGATGCGAAATTTGGCTATCGCGGGCGACTGACCGAGGCCGACGGCGTCTACGCCACGCAGGGTCGTGGCGGTTTCAATTCAGATCGCCCCACAGCACTTCTGAAGGCGATCGGCCTGTCTTGGCCAGTTACGGGACTGGTTTCGGTCGAGGCCAATATTTCCTCAGCCAAGGACAAGATTAGTCTCGCCGGCATCCAAGCCGTTGCGGGTAAGGAGCGATTGAGTGGCGACCTCACCATTGAGGGTAAGAAAGTGAAGGGCGAGGTCACCGGCGGAGCGCTGGCGCTCACCGATCTGCTGGCTGCGACGCTGCTGCCATGGACAGGCGATGTGCCGGATCCAGAGGGCCCGTTCGCGAACGGCCTGCCACTTGGTCTTACCGGCGAAGTCTGGCTCAAGCCGCATACGCTCGCGATTGTTGGCGGGGCAGAGATAGCGGAATCGCAAATCGGTATCACGGCGACCGACTCCTCGGTGGAATTCGCGGTCTTTGGAACCGGCAGCAACAGGGAGAAGGTTTCCTTCAATTTACTCTCGAGGCGGGAGGGCGACGGACGCGCGATCGAGGGCAAGATGTCCTTGCCCGGCGATCTTGCGCAGTTGCTGCGAACTGCGGACGGCAATCCCGTCGCGACCGGCACGATCGATATCGAGACGAGCTTTCGCGGTGCGGGGCGCAGCCTTGCGAGCGCGCTTGCCGACCTTGATGGCGGTGGCACTTATGCGCTGCACGGCGTAAGCCTCGAGCGGATCGATCCGGTTGCGTTTGGCGCGGCGGCGCGGATCGCCAAATCGGCGGATGACGTACGCTTGTCGCTGCATCTTTTGACGACGGGCCGCGCCCTGAGCCTCCCGGATGCCGAAGGGACGGTTACGGCGACCGATGGGCGCGTGGCCTTGCTGCCAATCACGTCCAATGGCGCCGATGCCGACGTCCAGATCAAGCCGACGGCGGATCTTGCAACGGGATCACTCGACATTGAGGCAAGCCTGCAGCTGAAAGCAATTCCCGATCTGCCTGCCATGCAGATCGTCTATAGCGGCTCACCGATCGAACTGGTGCGCAGCGTCGATATGACAGCGCTCGAATCCTTCCTCGGCATTAAAGTACTGCGCGAAGGCATGAGCGAACTCGAACGTCTGCAGGAGGAACAGATGAAGGCGCTCGAGGAGGAAGAACGCTATCGCCGGGAGGACGAGCAGCGCTACCAGGACTATCTTGCCCAGCGCCGCGAATTGCAGATGCGCCAGCGCGAATTGGATGTTCACCGCAAGATGCTCATTGAGCAGGAGAAGCGCGAAAAGGAAGAAGCAAAGAAGAAGCGCGAAGAGGAGGCCAAGAAGAAGCGTGAAGAGGCGCGCAAGGCAAAGCAACAGCCGACAACCGAAGCCAGCGTAGCGGAACCAGCGCCGCTTGAACCTATCATCCTCGTGCCACCCGATCCCGATTATGTTCCGCAGCCGGATCCTTGGCCGTTCGGCGGCCTGATGCCGACCGATTCTGAGCAGATGCAACGGCTCAAGGTGCGTCAACGCTAGCATTTGCCGATGCGGGATTAACTGCAGCCACAAAAAGTCTGCGTGAAGCCATTGCGGTTCAGCCCGTCTTCTGGCGGATTAGAGGGCGGTGCAGGCAAATTGGCGGAACGGGGGCGTCAAAATGAAGATGTTGCGTGTCTGGGCGTGGTTGCTGCTGATCTTGATTATCCCCTCCGCTCCGGCAAGTGCCGATTGGGAAAAGGCCGGCCCGATTTGGAACAATGTTGACGCACAGAGAAAGTGTCCCCAGATCTGCACCCCGAGCAAGTGGGACGGAAACTGGAAAACCACCCAAGCCGGCAAAATGTCGGTCTGCAGTTGCTCGGGCCCATCGAGAAGCTCGAAGCCGACGCAGGCCCGCGTGACGCCGCAGAAGGTCGCCACCGGCAAGAAGGCCAAGGGTGGTGTCAAGGGTGGAGCGATATGGACCGACATCATGGCGGAGGATCGCTGCCCGAAGATATGCAGCCCGCGGAACTGGGACGGCCGCTGGAGCTACATCGATATCAACAATTCAATCTGCTACTGCCGCTAGCGAGCTGGTGTCCTCAGCTTCGGGCGACTTGACTAAGCACCCAGACGCGCAGCGCGCTTGAGAGATTGCGGTCGCCGCGCGAGCGATCGACTTCTGCGACGAGTGCGGTAATCGACTTTCCGCGCTGGGCCGACAGTTTCTGCAACGCATCCCAGAATTCCAATTCGAGCGAAATGCTGGTGCGATGACCTGCGATCGTGATGGATCGCTTGCGCTCGGCCACGTCAGTCTTCGCGTTTGTGCTCGTCGAGGCGGCGAGCCTCCAGACTTTGCTCGGCTTCATGAAGCTTGCGTTCGGATTTGCTGCGTCCGAACTTGAGCCGGTTCGCTTCCGCCGTTATTTCCCGCTCGACGCGCGCATTGCGCTTCCTGATGTTCTTGAGATTGATGATCTCGGCCATTAACGTGGGCCGATCATGTCTTCGGGACGGACGATGAGGTCGAACTCCTCGGGCGTCACATGTCCGAGGCGAACGGCTTCCTCGCGCAATGTCGTGCCGCGCTTATGTGCTGTCTTGGCGATCTCGGCAGCCTTGTCATAGCCGATCTTGGGAGCCAGCGCCGTCACCAACATGAGGGAACGATCGAGTGCGGCCTTGATATTGTCCTCGCGCGCGACGATGCCGACGACGCAATTATCTGTGAAACTGATCGCGGCATCCGCAAGGAGACGCGAGGATTGGAGAAAATTATAGGCCATCACCGGATTGTAGACGTTCAATTCGAAGTGGCCCTGGCTGTTGGCGAAGGTGATCGCCGACTGATTGCCGAAGACCTGGACGCAAACCATGGTCAGGGCTTCGGCCTGGGTCGGATTGACCTTGCCGGGCATGATGGACGAGCCCGGCTCATTTTCAGGCAATGACAATTCACCGAGCCCCGAACGCGGACCCGAACCGAGCAACCTGATGTCGTTGGCGATCTTGAAGAGCGAGCTGGCAACCGTATTGATCGCGCCGTGAGTCATCACCATGGCGTCATGCGCGGCCAATGCTTCGAACTTGTTGGGCGCCGACGTGAAGGGAAGGCCGGTCAGAGCAGCGATGCGCTCGGCGACCATCTCGGCAAACCCAATCGGTGCGTTGAGACCGGTGCCGACCGCCGTGCCGCCCTGGGCCAGTTCCATCAAGAGCGGCAATGTCTGTTCGATGCGGAAAATGCCGTTCTGCACCTGCTTGGCGTAACCGGAGAATTCCTGGCCGAGCGTGATCGGCGTTGCATCCTGCGTATGCGTGCGGCCGATCTTGATGATGCCCGACCAGAGCCTCGCCTTCTCGTCGAGCGCTTTGTGAAGATGGCGTAACGCAGGCAACAGGTCGTTGCAGACCTGTTCGGCGCAGGCGATGTGCATGGCCGTCGGATAGGTATCATTCGACGACTGGCTCATGTTGACGTGGTCGTTCGGGTGAACCGGCTTCTTAGAGCCGCGCAGGCCGCCCAATATTTCGATGGCGCGATTGGAGATCACCTCGTTGGCATTCATGTTCGACTGCGTGCCCGAACCCGTCTGCCAGACGGTCAAGGGGAAGTGGCTGTCGAGTTTGCCGTCGATCACTTCCTGTGCCGCTGTGACAATGGCAGCGCCAACAGTGGGATCGAGGCGACCGAGCGCGACATTGCTCTCGGCGGCGGCGCGCTTGACGATGCCGAGTGCCCGAACCATCGGAAGCGGTTGCTTTTCCCAGCCGATCTTGAAGTTCTGGAGGCTGCGCTGGGCCTGGGCGCCCCAATAGCGGTCCTCTGGCACTTCGATCGGCCCGAATGTGTCCGTTTCAATGCGTTGCGCTGGCATGGTCCTATCCGTCCGATTTTGGCCGGCTGATTATCACAGACGACCTCGCCCTGCCAGCCGTCAGCGCGGATGGAGCCTTGCCAGGTAAATCATGGCGATGAGAGACAGAATGCCGAAGACGAGGCATAGCACCAGCGACCATTGCGGCCCGAGACCGGCCAGAATGAAGACGAAGATAGTGGGAGAGATGGCATTGAGAATGAGCTGCGGCGTCGCGATCGTGCCGATCACGAGACCATAGTCCTGGCGGCCAAAGAGCGAAAGCGGAACGGCGCCCTTGGCGATGGTCATCAGGCCGTTCGACATGCCGTAGAGCACGGCGAAGAGAAGTCCCGCCGCGAGCGCAAAGCCGCCGCCGATGAAGACGGCGAGGGCAAACGGTAACAATCCCACTGCGATCATGCCCAATTGCATCACGCTGATGCGATGACCAAGCATGATATCGCCAATGCGGCTTACGACCTGGCTTGGGCCGACGAGTGCGGCCATGGTCACGGCGAGCGCCGAGGTAAAGCCCAATCCCTGGAAGAGCGGGACGATATGGGCGGATATGGCCGAAAAGACGAGGCCGTTGAGCGCGATGACGGTCGCGAAAGCCGCCATGGCGTGCACGCGCTCGGGCCCCGCCAAAGGGCGCTTCTCGGTCAGGCCGTCGCCGAGCACTTGCGTGTGCGCCTCTGGTTTGGCCGGCCCGTGCAGGAACAGGAGGTGCAATGGCAGGCAGATGCAGAGATGCAGGCCGGCATAAACGAGAAATGTGCCGCGCCAGCCAATGGCTTCTGAGAGAAAATGGCTCACCGGCCAGAAGACGGTCGATGCCAGTCCCCCGAACAAGGACAGGTAGGAAATGGCACGCCGCGCCTTGAGCCCGGCGATCCGGGCGAGCGATGGGAAGGCCGCGTCGTAGAGGACGAAGCGCATCGCTACGCCGAGCACGAGCCAGCCTGCGATGTATATCCATTCGGCAGTCGCAAGCCCCAGGACCGCGCAGCCCACTGCCGCGAGAAGCGACCCCATCGACATCATGCGGCGGCCGCCATGGACATCGATCGACCGTCCCGCCTTGCGCGAGATCGCGCCGCTCAAGAGCAGCGCGGCCGAGAAGGCGCCGAAAATCAGGGTCGGCGGCCAGGCGCGATCAGCTGCTATATCAGGCGATAGCGCGCCCAAGGCGTAGAACGTCGTTCCCCAGCTTATGATCTGAGTGACACCCAGTGCTGTGACGACAGGCCAAAGCGGCTGAGGCTCAGAACTCATCCCGCCAGATCGGATTAGTCCAGGCGCGCCGGCCGGAATGGTCGATCAGCGCCACACGCAGCCACGCACTCGGCTTCTGTAAAAGCCAGCCCTTGTCGAGCTTGCTGAGATCGAGCGTGGCGCCGGTGATGGCGCGGCCGTGACGCGCGACGGTCCGTGAATTTCCGCACAAGACGACGATTGTGTCGACCGGCGAACAGGCAACGGTCAATTCATTGCCGCTGATCGAAAGCTCGTGAAGCTGCGGGCCTTGGCTTGAGTAATACTGGCCGGCCTTCAACGCTTCGAGCAATGCCTCGGGCTCGAGGCTTTCCGATTTGACGTTGACCCAGCCGCCGAAATGATCCGGGCTCCAAAAATGCGCATCGTCCGTGGCGAAAGCGGTAAGCCTGCGATTCTCGTTCAGTAGCTGGTCGAGAAGATACCAGCCGTCGCCACGGTCGTTCTCGACGGCGCAGCCGTGGTTGTAGATCTCGACGGCATGCGCGCTTGTGATTGCGCGACCGTCCTCGATGGTGAGCTGCGACCATGCCGGATGGGCGATGCCGACGAAAGCGCCGGCTGCCGCAGCGCGGTCGGCGAGTTGGGCGCCGGTCTCCTCGGGCGCTGCAGGCTCGAAATCGAGCGGAAGGCCGGCGGCGACAATGTGCCAAAGTTCGCCGACGTGCGTGACGGGGGCGTGGAGTTCCGAACCCAAAATCGTAGTGAACCGGTTAGATCGCATGGCACGGGTATCGGCGATCGGCCAGTTGTAATTGCCGATGAAATGATCCGACAACATCATGAAGTCGTAGCCGGCATCCTTATAGGCTTCGACAACTTTTTCCGGCGCCAGCGCGCCATCGGACAAGGTGGAATGGGTGTGGAGATTGCCGCGCCAGAAACGGCCGGGAAGCGAGAAGGGCGAGAGGTCGGTCATGGGGGCCTCAGCGATTAGGGGAAAGCGCTTGAGCTTTTGACCTAGACTTGGCCCTCAGTCAGGAGTGACACATGATCGCGGGGCACCCAGCCGCGCGAACCGTCCGTGGCAATAGCAAGATAGAACCCGCTTTCTTCGGTCTCGATGGTGAGTCTCTCACCCGGCTCGATGCTCAACTCGATTGCATCATAGTCGCGCGTCACGCGCCAGTTGCAACCGGCACCCGCCAGATAGGCGCGTGGTACCCATCCGGCGCGGGTATCTTCAGCAGTGCACCAAACCCAGCCCGGAACCTCGGAGTACTTCTCGAAGTCTGGAACGATTGGCGTGCCCGCAACCACAGATATCGGATTCTGATACGGGCGCCGATAGGACTTGGTGACGATTGCCTGCATCTGACCTCATGCCAGCCTGTAGTTCCTTTTAACACTCCAATGCAATCGCGGGGATAGGGTTCGGCGCGATGCTGCCATGCCAGAGAATGCGGTCTCTGCCGGAACGTAACACCTCTGCAGCAGCGGCAATCCCCTAGACCGAAAGCTGCATGCCGAGCTCCACCACCCGGTCTGGCGGGATGCGGAAGAACTCGATGGCACGGGCCGATTGATTGGCGAGCATGATGAAGAGCCGCTGTTGCCAGAAGGGCAGGGAAGAGCGCGGCGACATGCGCAGGGCGCGGCGGCCGAGGAAGTAAGAGGCTTGGCGCGGGTCGATGGACAGACCGAAGGGCTCGCAGGCGCGCAATGCGGAGGGAACATCGGGCTGTTCCATATAGCCGAAATGCGCCTCGACCAGCCACGCACCTAGCGGCAAACGCTTCACCGTCACGCGTTCGGAGCGCGGCACGCGTGGTTCATCGCTGGTTTCGACTGTGATGAAGACGAGAATGTCGTGCAGCACGCGGTTATGCTTGAGATTGTGCATGAGCGCACTTGGCGCATAGATCGGATCGGTCTGCAGGAACACCGCCGCGCCCGCCACGCGGGTGGGCTGTCTGCGTTCGAGCGATTGAAGAAGCCCTTCGAGCTCGACGGAGTCGCGCCGGAGCTTTGCAGCAAGGGCGGCGCGTCCCTTCATCCAGGTGACCATCATCATGATGATCGCTCCACCGATCAAGATCGGCATGTAGCCGCCATGACCGATCTTGAGCGAATTAGCCGCGAAGAACGTCGCTTCGATCAAGAAAATGCCTGCAAGGGCGGGAAGTACCAGTGCCGGCGGCAGGTTGCGCGACTTCCAGAAGAAAATGGCGGCGAGCAAGGTGTCTATCAGCATCGAAGTATTGACGGCGATGCCATAGGCGGCGGCAAGATTGGTCGAGGACTTGAAGACAAGTACCAACAGAATGACGCCGACGAGCAGGATCCAGTTGATCTGGCCAATATAGATCTGGCCGGACTCGCTCTCGCTCGTATGGGTGATGTTCATGCGGGGCAGCAGACCAAGGGACATGGCCTGCTGGGCGATCGAGAATGCGCCAGTAATGACTGCCTGGCTAGCGATGACGGTGACGATTGTTGCGAGAACGACAAGCGGGATCAGAGCCCAGGAAGGCGCCATCAAGTAAAAGGGATTGGTGATGGCTTCGGGATTGGCGTGCAGGAAAGCGCCTTGCCCGAGATAGTTGAGAACCAGGCCGGGAAATACAACGCAAATCCAGGCCAGACGGATCGGCTTCTTGCCGAAATGGCCTAGGTCGGCATAGAGCGCCTCGCCACCCGTGATGGCGAGGAAAACGCCGCCGAGCACGAGCAGAGAGAGGCCCGGCTGATGTATCAACACTTGCGCGCCGAAAATCGGATTGAAGGCCTTAAGGATCGCCGGATCGTCACCGACATGCATCAGTCCCAATATGCCGAGCACCACGAACCAGATGAGCGTCACAGGCGCGAAAAACGAGGCAACACCGGCGGTGCCGTGATACTGCACGAGAAATAGAAAGAGTAGGACGGCAATCGTCAGCGGGACGACAAAGGGCTCGAAGCTGCTGTGGATGACGGTAAGACCCTCAACGGCCGAAAGGACTGAGATGGCCGGCGTGATCATCGCGTCGCCGAAGAAGAAAGCCGCCCCTATGATTCCGAGGAAAAGAACGAGACCGCCCTTTCGTTTGGTGACCGTCTCAACAAGAACGACGAGTGAGAGAATGCCGCCTTCGCCGCGATTGTCGGCGCGCATCAGCAGGAACACGTATTTGAATGTGACGATAAGGATCAACGCCCAGATGAAGAGCGATGAGACTCCGATGACATTTTGGCGAAGGGCGTCCGGACTTCCGCCGGTGACGTGGTGGAGCGCTTCGCGCATTGCATAGAGCGGGCTCGTACCGATGTCGCCGAACACGACGCCAAGCGACGCAAATGTCAGCTTCAGCAGGTTCTGGCTGCGCTCCGGCATTTCCGCAATTGCGGCATTATCTGCTTTCGGCTGTGCCATAACTCGCCCGATGAATTGTAGCTCTCGAATATGCTTCGGAGCTCAACCGTTCGGATACAATTGCTCCATCCCGATTAGGGTGCCATGACAACGTCACGGCACTCGGCTGGCAAAGCCTTCAAAGTCATGGCTGGCGCGGGCTTTGGCGGGTTCTTGGGGGGCGGGGCCTTCCGCCACGGCTTGCTGCCCAGCCAATACGCCAGTTCGGTGCCGCATCCAGTCCCGTCCGCAGGCTTGGGCGCCGGCTGATCTTTGCATCCCGCCTGATTGTCCGGGCACCCGATCCGGATGTGGAAATGATAGTCGTGCCCAAAATAGGGACGAACCTTGGCGAGCCACGAGCGGTCGCCGGTGGCCCAGCGACACAGCTCGGCCTTGATCGGCGGGTGAACGAAGATGCGCTCGACCTGCGGGAACGACGCCGCCCGCTTGATGAGCTTGGCCTGTGCTTCCGTCCACACGGCGCGATTGAGAGTCTTGTGATCAAGCACCATGGAAACCGCGCTCATGTTTTCCCTTTCCGATGCGGAGAGGATCCGGTTCGGCATGGGGGTTAGCCAAATATCCGCGTCGAGGCCGATTTGATGGCTGGCATGCCCGGTGAGCATCGGACCGCCGCGCGGTTGCGAAATGTCGCCGACAAGCAATCCGTTCCACCCGTCGAATAGCTGAGCCTCATCGGCGAGCTGCTCGAGGAGCGCGATGAGTTTGGGGTGGCCCCAATTGCGATTGCGCGACAGGCGCATCACCTGCCAGGCCGGCCCGCTGATGGGTAAAGCCTGGGCGCCGGCAAGGCAGCCACGAGAGTAGAACCCGATCGAGCGCGCCTTGAGATCGGCGGGCTCGCGCTTGGAAGCAAAGAGCTTCTTTGCTGGAACCTTATCGATGGGCGTGTTGGATATGTCGCCGATCGCCGGGAGCGGCCCCACGTCCTGGGCGAGGGCGATGTTCCCCGAAGCCAGCAAGACTGTGATCAGCGCCGCACAAAGACGGATCATTCATTTCGTCCCGAGATGCACTGCGCCCCGTCTAGCAGATCGGATTCGGGGAGGCGAGAGGCACAAGACCACAGTGCCGGAGACCGGTTATTTCTTCCTGAAGGCATCGAGGGAGACGATTTTCGGCGTGTTTTCGGACGATTCCGCAGCCTTTGGCTCAGGCTCGGGGCGCTTTAGCGGTATGGGGGCTTCCTTGGGCGCCAAACCTTCGGCCTGAAGCGCAGCGGCTTCTTCCGACACGGTTTCAAACTGGAGGCCGAACTGAACCGACGGATCGAGGAAACCCTTCACCGCCCGGAACGGGATGACCAGCTTTTCGGGAATGTCGTTGAACGATAGCTCGACCTGGAATTCGTCTTCCCGCACCGCCAGGTTCCAGAATTGATGCTGGAGAACGATCGTCATTTCAGCGGGATAGCGCTGGCGCAGGCGTTCGGAGAGCTGCACGCCGGGGGCTTGCGTCAGGAAGGCGATGTAGAAGTGATGCTCGCCTGGAAAGCCTAAGCGCTCGACGCGCCGGAGCGCCTGGCGGACAACGCCCCGCAAGGCCTCCTGGGCCAACAGATCATAACGCATCAAGTCTTCGGCCATTGCCAGTACCCGCCCTCAATCACCCGCCTCATAGTACAAAGCGCGGAGCGTGTCGTCACCGGTGGAAGCTAAATTGTGGAGAAGTGCAGGCTTCTGTTGCCAGGTGCCTGCGAACCCCGCCTCAACCTGCTAGGGCCGAGGGCTTAAATTTCGGCACTCGCACCGCTTACGCGGCGAGAGCAACCGGAGCATAGTTGTCGTTGGCAACTATAATTTGGCCCGTTACGACGGAACCATCTCGGGCAAAAGCACGCCTTTTACGCCCTCGTCGATCCTAGTTCGCCCCCATCACCGGCCGCATCGCTCATTTGCGGCCTGTGGTGGAGGCGCCGGGTACTGCCCCCGGGTCCGAAAGGTTTATTGTGACGCCCGTTTATCGCCATAGCCGCCCTTTCGGGAGGCAACCCCAATATAGGCGCTCAAAGGGGTGGGGGAAAGGCCCTGTTTTCTTGTGATAGCGACGGGGAATCGGCTAAACATTCTAACATGCAACAATATCTCGACCTGATGCGGCATGTGCTGGAAAAGGGCGTCCGCAAAGAGGACCGGACCGGTACGGGCACCTATTCGGTATTCGGCCACCAGATGCGGTTCGATCTCGCCAAGGGCTTTCCGCTCGTCACGACAAAGCGGCTGCATGTGCGCTCGATCGTTCATGAACTGCTGTGGTTCCTGCGCGGGGACACCAATGTCGCCTATCTCAATCAGAACGGAGTCACGATCTGGGATGAGTGGGCGAATGAAAACGGCGAGCTTGGACCCGTCTATGGCGCGCAATGGCGGTCCTGGCCGACGCGCGACGGGGGTACGATCGACCAGATCGCCGACGTCATCGAGCGGATCAAAACCAATCCCGATTCGCGCCGGCTGATCGTTACAGCCTGGAACCCCGCAGATGTGGACCGCATGGCCTTGCCGCCCTGTCACTGCCTGTTCCAGTTCTATGTCGCGGATGGCCGCCTGTCCTGCCAGCTCTATCAGCGCTCGGCCGACATCTTCATCGGCGTGCCGTTCAATATCGCGTCCTATGCCCTCCTGACCCACATGGTCGCTCATGTGACCCGGCTCAAGCCGGGCGAATTCGTCCATACGCTGGGCGATGCGCATCTCTACGCCAATCATATCGAGCAGGCGAAGGCGCAGATCGAGCGCGAGCCCATGCCGCTGCCGCGACTCATTATCAAGCGGGACGTCAAGGACATCGATTCCTTCAGGTTCGACGACTTCGAGATCGTCAATTACCAGTCGCATCCTCATATCGCGGCGCCGGTCGCCGTCTGATCATGAGCCTCACGATTCGTACCGCGCAGCCGGGCGAGGCTGGTCTCGTTTTGTGTTTCATCCGCAAACTTGCGGATTACGAACGGCGACTGGATGAGGTTGTCGCGAGCGAAGCCGAGATCGAGGAAGCGCTGTTTGGTCCGACGCCACGCACCTTTTGCGATATTGCCGAATGGAACGGCGAAGTGGTCGGATTCGCGATCTGGTTCTACAATTTCTCGACCTTTTGGGGCCGTAACGGCATTTATCTCGAGGACTTGTTCGTTGAGCCGCAGCATCGCGGGAAGGGGATCGGCAAGGCGCTTTTGCGCCATCTGGCGCGCAAATGCCGCGATGAGGGCCTGCCGCGCCTGCAATGGTGGGTGATCAACTGGAACGAACCGTCAATTGCCTTCTATAAGTCGCTCGGCGCCGTCCCGATGGATGAATGGACGGTCTATCGACTGACTGGCGAGCCGTTGAAAAGACTGGCGGATTCGTGAGCCACAAACTCCGCATCGTTTTCGTGCTGGCGATGTCGCGCAACCGCGTCATTGGCGCCAATGGCGGGCTGCCGTGGCGAATGCCGAGCGATCTCAAGCGCTTCAAGGCATTGACGATGGGTAAGCCGGTCATCATGGGCCGGAAAACCTGGGATAGCCTACCGAAGAAGCCGTTGCCGGGTCGGCCAAATATCGTGGTCACGCGACAGGCCGGATATGAGGCTCCAGGCGCCATTGTAGCGGCGACACTGAGCGAGGCGTTGCGGCAGGCCCGCGCGGTTGCGACGGACGAAATCGCGGTGATCGGTGGGGCTGAGATTTTCAACGAAATGCTGCCTTTTGCCGACCGGATTTATCTCAGCGAAATCGATCTTGAAGCGCAGGGCGACCGGTATTTTCCCGTGCTTCCGGCGGCTGAATGGAAGGAAATCTCGAGCGAAACCTATGCACGCCTGGAAGGTGATGCGGCTGGTTTCAAGCTGCGCGTGCTTGACCGGGTGGGGCCAGCTTGCCAGTATTGAATGATGGTTCAATATCCAACAAATCCTGACGTAATCGTTATTGGTGCGGGCGCCGCCGGCATCGGTGCCGGCCGCGCGCTCAAGCAGTTGGGCGTGCCGTTCATCATTCTCGAAGCCAAAAACCGGGTCGGAGGCCGCGCTCATTCCGAAGCGACGAGCCTCGGCTATCTCTGGGACCATGGCTGCCACTGGTTTCATTCGGCGGACGAAAACGTGCTGCGGGAGATGGCAGACAAGCTCGGCCACAAATACCTGCCGAAGCCCCGCCGGGCCTATGCCAACACCTTTATGGACGGGAGTTGGACCTGCCGGCCGATACGCGACGATTATGTCTGGGAAAATCTCGCGAAAGTGGCCGAAGTCGGCCAGGCGGGGAAGGATATCGCCGCCTCGCAAGTGATCGATCCGAACCATCCCTGGAATCCCATGGTCCGGCACTGGCTGGCGCTCATGTATTCGGCCGATCCGGAGGATATTTCGACGCTCGATGCCGGGCGTTACCGCGAT
>JAXMCQ010000007.1:0-213806 GCA_046349315.1 Hyphomicrobiales bacterium
GTGGCTGACTTCTCGCCGAGAATTCCAAGGTCGATCCGCCCATCCGATCCGGCCGACAGGACTTCGCAGGGCTGAAGACCTTCCAAATCGGTCAAAGCAATCAGATCGCCGGCCTCGATTGCGACAACCAGCGAGCCGCCGCCCGCCACCTTATAGCGCTCGACCCCTGCCGGCAGAGAGCGGATTCCCGGCCGAAGGATCCGGCTGGGACGTGGAGCAGGCCCGAGACCAAGAGGTTGCATGAACAGGATGCTAGCCGCGATGGCTTTGCCAGATCAATGGCGGGTTCCGGTGCAAAAACCGGCAATCTCGCGAAATCGCTTGATCAAAGACCCTAGGAAAGATGTTATCGTTACGTTGCGATTCCATGCCTTGGGCGGAGGATCATTC
The DNA here is from genome assembly GCA_046349315.1 of Hyphomicrobiales bacterium. Taxonomy (GTDB): domain Bacteria; phylum Pseudomonadota; class Alphaproteobacteria; order Rhizobiales; family Aestuariivirgaceae; genus JAEUMG01. The sequence goes on from JAXMCQ010000007.1 coordinate 391, forward strand.
GGATGGCTAAGAAGGCAAAGAAGAAAGCTGCGAAAAAATCGGCGAAGAAGCCTGCAAAAAAGGCGGTCAAGAAATCGGTGAAGAAGACCGCGCGCAAGTCGATGGCGCGGCCGGCTGCAAAGAAGGCTGCGGCAAAGAAAAAGCCGGCGCCAAAGAAGGCAGTGACAAAGAAGACGCCGGCCAAGACAAAGGCCGCGCCGAAGAAAGTTGCCAAGGCGAAGCCGGCGCCGAAGCCGAGCCGGGTTGCGCAGGCCAAAGAGAAGGCGAAGGAGGTCGTTGGGATGATGACGAGCTCGATCGTCGCTACAGTCGCACCGCTTTTGCCGGCCTCAATGCAGCCGGAAGAACCGGCCAAAAAGGACGAGCCTTCGACTTAGGTTTTGATGCCCCGAAAGATTATTATCGACACCGATCCGGGACAGGATGATGCGGTTGCCATCCTGCTTGCCTTTGCGTCACCTGAGTTCGAGGTCTTGGGACTGACGGCTGTTGCCGGCAACGTCCCGCTGGCGCTCACCGAGAAGAATGCCCGTAAAATCTGCGAATTGGCTGGCCGCGGTGATGCCAGAGTCTTCGCCGGTGCGGTTCGGCCGCTCGTCAGGCCATTGGTGACGGCGGAATATGTGCATGGGAAAACGGGTCTGGACGGACCTGACCTGCCCGAACCGGCAATGCCGCTGCAGAAGCAGTTTGCGGTTGATTTCCTTGTCGAAACGCTGATGGCGCACGAGCCTGGCACCATCACCTTGTGCACCCTCGGACCACTTACCAACGTCGCGCTGGCGCTGATCCGCGAGCCGAAAATTGCCCCGCGAATTCAACAGATTGTAGCCATGGGCGGCGGGTTTTTTGAAGGCGGCAACACGACCCCGGCGGCGGAATTCAACATCTATGTTGATCCGCAGGCGGCGCGGGTTGTCTTCCATTCCGGCATCCCGATTACGTTGATACCGCTCGATTGTACGCACAAGGCGCTCACCTCGCGTCTGCGCGTCGCGAAATTTCGCCAGATGGCCAACAGGTGCGGTCCGGTCGTCGCCGAATTGCTTGATTTCTTTGAGCGATTTGATGAGCGGAAATACGGTACCGATGGCGGCCCGTTGCACGACCCTTGCGTGATCGCCTGGTTGCTAAAACCTGAGCTTTTCTCAGGGCGCGACGTCCATGTGGCGATCGAATGCGAGTCCGAACTCACCATGGGCATGACGGTGGTCGACTGGTGGGGTGTCACCGGCAAGCCGCCGACGGCTCATGTCATCAGAGACGTTGATTCCCAAGGGTTTTTCAACCTGTTGAGCGAGCGGATCGCGCGCCTGCCGTAACACTTGACGGCGGTGCTCGGTGCGCGCGATAGGCTTCCGACGATGTTGGATCCGCGCGAATTTCGCAATGCTTTGGGCACTTTTGCCACCGGTGTGACGGTCATTACGACCCGCGGGCCGAAGGGCGAATTGGTTGGAAACACAGCAAGTTCTTTCAACGCCGTATCGCTCGACCCGCCCCTGATCCTGTGGAGCCTTGGCCGCTCGGCCTATAGTTTCAAGGCCTATCTCTCCAATGACCACTTCGCGGTGAACGTCCTGCGGGAAGGTCAGGAGGATATTTCTGCAAGGTTTGCCAAGGCCTTAGGCGATAAGTGGCAAGGTCTCGATTACGAAACGGGGGAGACCGGTTGCCCGATTTTGCCCGACGCGCTGGGCGTTTTCGAATGCAAGACGGCCTACACCTACCAGGGCGGAGATCATGTGATTTTCGTGGGCGAGGTGCTCCGCTACGACTTCGACCCGAACGGAAAACCGCTGCTTTTTTGGCGCGGAGACTATCGAAAAGTGCACATTTGACGATTCGGAATGCGTTTCTTAGCAACACTGCGCGGTTCGGCAGATTGCCGTGATCGGAGAACCGGACCAATCTGATCGCAGCGGCGCGAATCGGGGGCGGAAATGATCGACTGGATCGTCGGAGTGCTCATGGCCATTGGCGGCTTTATTGCCGATTGGTTCATCGCCCGCGATAACCCCAATTTCGAACTCGTTCAGGCTGCGATGGGCACGATTGTGCTGGCCAGCTTCATCGCACTCATCGCCTTCTCTCCCAGGCTCTGGCGCCGCTAACTCCCATTAGAGAACGAGGCTTCAAAAACGAAGAGGGCGGGATTTCTCCCGCCCTCTCTGTCACGTCCCTTAGGACTAAATTACATGCCGAAGCGATATTTGAAGACCAGGTTGACCTGCTGGATGTCCTGATCGACCTTCGCCTTCCAGTACTGATCGTCAACAACGTCGTAAGCGGTAGCCGAGACGGAGTCGAGGTCGGTATAGCGATACTCGATCGAGGTGGAGACCGTATCCCACAGCCAGCCCTTGAATTCGACGCCGCCGCCGAAGGTCCAGCCATTGATCGTGTCGTCACTCTTGCCATCGTACCAGCAGGAATTGTCACCGTCGTAGCAGCCCAGCTTCAGCTTGGCTTGCGTATCGGCCCAGCTGTAGCCGACCAAGCCATAGAACAGGGTGTTTTCCGTACCCCAGCCCACGCGGCCGCCCAAGGTCCACAACGTGTCGACGCCGTAGCTAAACTTGTCGTGATAGTCCCAGTAGTCCTCGCCATCCCAGTATGAATAGCCCTGCTTGCTGGAAATACCGGTCTCTTGGCCGAAGTTCACGTCACCGAAGACGCCAAGGACGAAGCTCGGAGCCACTTCCCAGTCAAAGCCGATCGAGCCGATGCCGCGGAAGGCGGTATCGCTGTCATTGTTGAACAAGTCCTTGAAATCATAGTACCAATAGCTGTCGTCGACGTAGCAATATTCGCCGTCATCGACGCAATACTTGCCCTTGGTGTCGAAGTTCGACCACGCGGCACCAATACCAGCGCCGAGATAGAATGCGGTCCAAGAGGAAACCTCGACCGGGGCCTCCACGATATCAGCTGCCATGGCAGGCATGCTGATCAGAACGGTCGCTGCAGTTGCGAGTAAAGCCTTCTTCAACATAACTAGGTCCCTCTCAAGAAATCTTATGTTTCGTATCTACCGCTTCACCCGAAAGATTCCCAGAGCAAACCAAGCGTGTTGAGGCTCCCGAGCGCGATTAGATTTCGCCTGTTGCGCGAACGACACAACTTTGGGCCGGAAGGCCGCCAGATGCTAACAAAAGGTTATGAGGAAGGGTAAACAGGGATTTAATCCGGCGTTCTGATGCACCGCGTTGTCGCGTTTCGTCGGCCGGCGACGGTACGTTACTCGATCAGACAATTCCAGACGCGACGACGGCCAAACGCCTTTGATACAAGCGTACTTTCTGGCGGCTGTATCGAGGCGAGGACGGGATCAGCGGCGCAGAGAATTCTCGCTCTTTTTATCTCTGGGGCCTGCAATGGGGCAGGGAGCTTTCGCGTAGCTGAAACTTATCCCAAACATTTCGTCACGCGCTTTTACCGCACTTTTTTTGGGCGGCCAGCGCGTTTTGTCGGACTTTCGCAACACGCGTTCAGGCCCCTCTATTTATGAATGCCCAACTCGTCTTTGAAACCTTAAGGTGAGAATTTCGGGCGAAATCAATTGCCTAGTTGTATTGCTTGCCCAGCAGTCAATTCTGGGTGGACTTTAGTTTCAAGACCGGGTTTCGGGCGGAAATGAACCTCTAGGGTGGTTCACCGACACCCCGTGAGCGATCGGGGCGTCGGAGGAATGGGATCGGCCGGAGCCGGAGGAGCCGGCGGCGGCGGACCTGGATCCGGCGGCGGATTGGGGTTTGGAATGGTTGCCATCGCTGTTCTCCTGAACGTTTCTGGATAACTGAAGTCACCAGGGGCGGGGCAGTTCCAGTTCAAGCGTGGTGGTCGGCGAGCCGATGGGATACCGGAACTTGAAGGCTGCTTTCGCATTCTCTTCCCGCAACACAGGAGGCTCTGATGGATTGGAATCGCGTCGAAGGAAACTGGAAGCAAGTCAAGGGCAAGGTGAAGGAACAGTGGGGCAAGCTCACTGACGACGACCTGGATGTCATCAATGGTCAGCGCGACCAGCTCGAAGGCAAGATTCAGGAGCGCTATGGCATCGCCAAGGATCAAGTCCGCAAGGATATCGATAGCTGGTACACCACCCAGCGCTGGCAGTGATCGCTGAAGAGTGATCGACAAAAAAGCCCCGGGCCACCGGGGCTTTTTTTGTAGCCGGCAGCCGTTCTGTTGAAAAAGCACCCCGCCGCGAAAAGATCGGGCGGGGCGAAGTTTACCGGCCACTGACCACCTGTGGCGCTAGGCTGGCCGGTGTTTTCGAAACAAGCTGGGAGCGGAGGCGGTTCCTCCAAAAGAAAAGGCCCCGCTCAGTGGGGCCGAGATGAGGGGAGGAAACGATGCGAGGCAGACCTCGCGGACGGTGAGTGAACACCCAAAACTCAAAAAGGTTCCGAGAACAGATCATCCACGAGCAGACCGCGGGCCTTCAAGAAAGCGGCGAGCGCCTGGCGCGGGGCCAGTACAAGTTTACTTCGACAATCGCTGTTTCAACCGAGCGTCTGCGGTTCGGCCCATGACTGAAGCGGGGTCAGCCGCGCTGTCTTCTTCATCTGGTGCCGGTCCATGCGGCGCAGGATCTCATCGAGGAAGGCGACGGCCTCGACGAGATGCGGACCCTTGTTGAGCATGACACATTCGGCCCGCTGGCTCATCGCCGCATCGGTGGCTTCGGCCCGCGTCGCGATGCCGTCGCGCACCATATTGTCGAGCACCTGCGTCGCCCACACCACCGGAACATGGGCCGCTTCGCAGATCCACAAAATCTCCTCCTGGATTTCAGAGAGGCGGCTGAGGCCGATCTCGACCGCGAGATCGCCACGCGCAATCATCACGGCAAGCGGTTGACGGCCGCCAGCCTGCACGATCAGGCGCGGAAGATTGCGCACCGCGAGCGGCGTCTCGATCTTAAGGATCAAGGGCTGCGGCGGCTTGCCGCGACGCCGACGCGCGAGTTCATCCTGGAGCAAGGTAATATCGGAGGGCCGCTGCACGAAGGAATAGCCGACGCAATCGGCATTGGCGGCGACGAAATCGAGATCCGTCATGTCTTTTTCGGTCAATGGCGGAATTCCGAGATCGGCATTGGGGAGATTGATTCCCTTTTCCGGTTTGAGCCGCTCGCCCTTGTCGCGAGCGCTCACCACTTCGAGGAGCGCGCGCTCGCCGTCCGCTTCGACGGCGCGGGCACCGATCTTTCCGTCATTGATCCAAACCAGGCCGCCGGGCTTGAGATTGCGGAGGATTTGCGCATGCGAGACGGCTGCCGCGATCGTCTCCCCGTCCAGGGGAAGCGGTTCCGTCGAAAGCACGAAACGGTCTCCGCGATGGAGGCGGAACTTCTCGGCGGGCGTAACCGCGGTGATCCTGATCTTCGGCCCGCCAAGATCCATGAGCACGTTGCAGGCGCGATCGAGTTCACGCGCTGCAGCGCGGACATTGGCGATGATCGCCGCCCACACTTCGGGACCGTCATGGGCGCAATTGATCCGCGCGCAGTCGCCGCCTGCGCCGATCATGCGCCGGACCAGGTCCGGATCGCTCGCCGCTTCGCTCGGCATGGTCATCATGATGCGCGACCTGGGTCCGCCGGGATCGGCACCGAAAAGCCGGGCCTGCTCACGCGCCAGGGTTTCGGTGCCCCGCTTCTGCATGGCGGGCGAAGGCCATTTGACGGGCGATGCCTCCGCCATGACCGATAGGCTGGCGCGGATCGCATCGAGTGCCGGCAGCACGCGCGCCTCGCTTCGCCCGAGGGATGAGAGGCCCAACTGCGACAATTCCTCCTGCAAGCCGCTGATGTCGCGCCGCCTAAGCGCCAGATAGTGAGCGAGGTTGAGAGCGCTGCTGCGGAACTCGTCGCGCTCGAGCGCGGCACCCCATAGCTTCACCGTGGCTTTGCCTTCCGAAGCGACCTCATCGCGAAGGCGCGTGACCTCCGCAAGAAGTTTTGCAAATTTCTGTCGATTGATCTTGGCGGGTTGCGGCATGCGGCATCCTCAAAGCGTGCGCCGATGACACCTTGATGAAGACCGCAGTCCTCGGGCAGCGCAATCCTGCCCGGCTATCGGCGTTAACCAGCCGCACTTGCAAGCCACGGGCGTTGGCGCCAATCTCCGCCGCAACCCGTGAGCTTTCCCCACCCGATTCCATATCATTGAGGAACCATCATGCGCCGCGCCATAATCTATCTTGACGGTAGCCCGAACGACAAGGAGTCGCTCGGCTTTGCCTTGTCCTTTTGCGAGAGCCTCAACTGCCGGTTGACCGTATCGCTGATCCTGCCGCCTGAGGAGATCATGCCGGCGGCGATGGATAGCGTGGTTACCGTCATTGACAACCGCGCGGAGCATGATGCGGCGCAGGCCCTGGGGCGCGCGGCCTACAAGGAAATGTGCACCGGAAAGCCCTTCGTCGATTATGTCGAATCGCCGCTCGGCATCGTCGATGCGATCGCCGAGGGCGGCCATCTCTATGATGTGACGCTTCTCGAGCGGCTCAACTCGACCGAAGGATCGGAAGTGACCGACTTCAATGCGGCGCTGTTCGATTCGGGCGCGCCGGTGCTGATCTCGCCGCCGGGCCATGCCATCTGGAAAGCCGATCATGCAACGCTGGTGTGGAACAACACCATGCAGGCCGCGCGAGCGATTCGTTCATCCGTTCCAATTCTGAAGAAGGCGAAATCCGTTGTCGTCCTCACCAATTCCGCCAACGAGGCTGCCGATGCGGACGAGGTGAAGCGCTACCTCGCCTGCCATGAGGTCGTTGCGGAGGCGAAGACCTATCGATCCGAAAATCTCACCGCGCGCGGCCGCGGCAAGGCGGTGCTCGCCGCGGCGACCGAGGCGGGCAGCGACTTCCTGGTGATGGGTGCTTTCGGCGAGAGCCAGATCTCGGCGTTACTTGGCCTTGGCCGCGCGACCGAGAAAATCGTGACGGCCTGCAAGATTCCGGTGTTGGTGCAGGCGTAAGGGGCAAGTAAAACCCCACCCGTCACGCTCCGCGCGACACCCTCCCCGGAGTCGGGGACGGAAAATGCAATTTCCCTCCCATCGCGACAGCGAGGGGAGGGTGGACGCCGCAGGCGGCCGGGTGGGGTGTGCGGCGCATGATCCAAGGCCTGAGCCACATAACCCTCATCACCCGCGATCTCGACCGCATGGAAGAGATACTCGTCGGCGTGATCGGCGCGCGCAAAGTCTATGACAGCGGCGAGGCTACCTTCTCGTTGTCGAAAGAGCGCTTCTTCCTGGTCGGGCCTGAGGACACCGCCGTCTGGATCGCCATCATGGAAGGGGATTCGCTAGCGACGCGAAGCTATAATCACATCGCCTTCAAGATCGCCGCAACCGAATATGAGCGGGCGCGGGAGCGGATCGCTGCATTGGGACTGGAGCTGCGCGAAGGCCGCTCGCGCGTGACGGGCGAGGGCGAGTCGCTATACTTCTATGATCACGACAATCACCTCTTCGAATTGCACACCGGCACGCTGGAGGAACGACTGCGACGCTACGCTGAAGGGCGGTAGTCGGCGCCCCACCCGTCGCGCTGTCGCGCGACACCCTCCCCGGAGTCGGGGAGGGAAAACTTCTCCCTCCCATCGCGTCAGCGAGGGGAGGGTGGCGCGAAGCGCCGGGTGGGGTTCTTTGTTACTTCTCGCGACGTGCTATCGCGTAGAGATGGCATGGCGTGCCGTCGTGAGTGAGGGTGCCTTCGAAATGCAGGCCGGCGCGTTGCGCGGTCTTCGCTGATGCGATGTTGTCGGGATCGACAAGCGCGATAAGGCGATTGAAGCCGAGCGTCTCAAAGCCATGCGAGACGAGACCACGCGCTGCCTCTGCGCCAAAGCCCTTCCGCCAATGGGTTCGAGCAATCAGATAGGCAATCTCGATTTCGCGGCGCCCCTCGATCTCCCAGACGAGCAGACCGCAGCGGCCGATAAAATCGCCACTCGCCTTTTCGATCGTCGCCCAGAGCCCGAGGCGGCGATCATCGGGATGCCCGTTGCGGAACCAGTCGAGTTCTTCCGCCGTCTCCTCGCGCGTCAGAACGCCCTCTGGAAAATAGCGCCGGATGTCCGGATCGGCATAGAGGAGGGCAAGCCGATCGAGGTCGCCAAGCTCGAGCCGCCGCATCAGGAGCCGCGGCGTCTCGAGGACGATCATTTCAGTCACCGGCGCCGGTGAGGAGATCGAGGTCGTCCTTCGTAAGCTCGAGCTGCACGGCCTTGGCAAGGCTCTGCACTTGGGCGACCGATGTGGCGCTGGCGATCGGCGCGGTGACGCCGGGCTGCGCCATTTGCCAGGCGAGTGCGACTTCGGCCGGCTTCGCGTCATGGCGCTTTGCGACATCATCGAGGGCTTTCAGGATACGATGCCCGCGCGGGTTCAGATAATTGGCCACGCCTTCACCGCGCGCACTCTGTTTGAGATCGGCTTCGCTGCGATACTTGCCGGAGAGAAAACCTTTGGCCAGCGCGAAGTAGGTGATGACGCCGATATCCTCCGCGATGCACAGCGCCTGCAACGGCCCTTCGAAGGACGAGCGATCATAGAGATTGTATTCGGGCTGCAGCACGTCATAGCGCGGCAGTTTGTATTTATGCGCGATATCGAGCGAGGCCTTGAGTTGCGCCGCATCGAGATTGGAAGCGCCGACCGCCTTGATCTTGCCCTTGGCGAGAAGGCGCTGATAGGCACCGAGTGTTTCCTCGTAGGGCGTATCGGGATCTGGCCAATGCGAGAGATAAAGGTCGATCTCATCGATCTGCAAACGACGCAGCGAGTGATCGACCGCATCCTCGATATAGGCGGCCTTAAGACCCTTGCGGCCCGGTCCCATTTCGGACCCGACCTTGGTGATGATGACGAGCTTGTCGCGGTTTTTCCGCGCCTTCATCCATTTGCCGATGATGGTTTCGGACTCGCCACCCTTGTTGCCCGTGTGCCAGGCCGAATAGACATCCGCCGTATCGATGGCATTGAGGCCGGCTTCGGCGAAGGCATCGAGGACTTTGAATGAAGTCGCCTCGTCGGCGGTCCAGCCGAAAACATTGCCGCCAAGGACGAGCGGCGCAATGGTGAGGCCTGTGCGGCCGAGCGAACGTTTCTGCATGGGAAGGGCTCCGGGGTGGGACGGCGAGGGGTCCCCTAGCACAAGACTATCCCTTCGCAAATTCGCGCAGATCCGCCGCGGCTGAAGGGTATTTCGCGCATAGCGCTTCGAAGTCGCCCGGCTCGACATCGGCAGGCTCGACGCCCGGCCACTCGGTGCTGGCGCCAAGAAACCAGGTGCGCGCGCCGGCCAGCCTGGCGGTGTGGAACGTATTGCCGGGGATGAAGAGCTGCAGCGCGTGCCCGGCCTTGATGTCCGGCCCGCAAATAGCACGCGCAACGCTGCCGTCCGTCTTGAGCATGATGACCTCGATCGGATCGCCGAGATAGTAGTGATAAAATTGGTCGTTGCGGATGCGATGCAATTGGACGTGGCGCTCGGGCGTCACCTGGAAGATGAGCGCCGAGCCGAGCGGGCGGCCGGTCTCGAATGGCGACTGCAACGTGCCCGCCGGAATGGGCATCGGACTGACATAGGTCACGCGCACATAGCCGCATGTTGGATGCGGTTTGAGATCGAGAAGACTGCGGACCTCTTCGGCAGTCATGGCGTCGGCTCGCCCAGAATATGCCCATCGATCGCGATGCCGTAAAGCGACCAGCGGGTCTCATGGAACTTGGCGCGGGTGTCGGCGACATTGCCGGTGAAGCGCGGATCCTGCGGGCGCTCGCGCGAATTGACATAGATTGCGATATCCCAGACCTCCTGATCGCCCAGCGCATCGGTCAAGCCCCAGGGCATGTTGTGCTTGATGAAGGCGGCCGCGGTGTCGACATTCGCCATGCCGGCTCCCCAGTTATAGGAGGCATCCCCCCACAATGGGGGGAATTGATAGCGATTGCCGGCATTGGTCCGGCGGCCCTCGCCATTCTCACCATGGCAGGCCGCGCATTTCTGGATGTAGGCTGCGAGCCCGCGCGCAATGTCGGGCTCCTGCTCGGGTTCGGCGAGTGCGGGAAAGCCAGCGCCTTCGAGCTTGACCCCGGTCGGCGCGCCGCGCGCCAGGAAGTAGGCGTAGCTTTGCAGTGCGACGAGGATCTCGCTCTCGGCGGCCGGCGGCGTGCCGTTCATGCTGAAACGGAAACAGCCCTGGATGCGCATGGCGATGGTGTTCACCGCGTTGTTCTTGGCACGGAACTGCGGATAGCTGACCCAGGCGCTCCACATTGGCGCTGAGCCTGGTCTGCGTCCGCGATCGAGATGGCAGTTGGAACAGCTCAAGCCATCGCCGACATAGCCGGGCGCCTGGCGGGGAGTATCGACGAAGATGGCGAGGCCCTTGCGGATGAGGCGGCCAAACTCATTGTCGGGAATGTCGCTTTCAGGCGGCGGCGTGAAGCTGCGGGCCACGCTCGCATCGAGCTGCGTCTCGTAGAGTTCCGTCCACGGGGTTTCCGACCAGGCGCGGTCGATATCGGCGAGATCGGGGTCGGCAGTCTGTGCCTGCGCAGCGAGGGTCATGGCGAAGAGCGCGATTGCGGCGAGCCCGCGCTTCATGGCCGCACCGTTTCGTAATAGGCGGCAACCGCCCACATCTCTTCCTCATCAAGCCCATGAACCACGGGAAGCATGAGTTCGAGAAGCGAGTTTCGCCGCTTGCCATCGCGCCAGGCCTCGAACTGCCCGATAAGGTAGCCGCGATTCTGGGCGATCAAGGCCGGGAAATGCGGAGCGACTCCAACTCCGCTCTCGCCATGGCAGCCGTCGCAGCGATTGACACCGCGCTCGGGCCGGCCATTGATGGCGACGTCGCGGCCGAGATCGCGCATGTCCTTCTCGATCGTCTGAGGCGCAGGCAGCGGTGCTTGGAGCTGTGCCAGATAGACCGCGACATCGCCGCGCTGCGCTGCGCTCAGCGAACTCGCCATCGGCTTCATTTCGGTGCTGTCGCGGGTGCCTTCGGCAAAGCTCGTCAACTGGCGATAGAGATAGGCGGCGGGCTGGCCGGCGAGGCGCGGATAGATGCCGGCCTGGCCGAGGGTGGCCTTGGGGAGGATCTGTCCGGCGGCGTCGGCGCCATGGCATCCGGTGCAGCGCCCCTTATAGAGCGCCTCGCCGCGCCCCGGATCGGCTGCCGTAGCATCGAAAGCGAGGACCGGCATGTATTCGCCCTCGACCAGCGTCACCGGAAAGGTTTCTGCGGTGGCTGACTCATCTGGCGCAGGTTCGGGCGGCGCGTCATTGCTCGCCTCGATGGCATCGGCCTCGCTGCGGTAGTTGCGGAAGTTGAAGGGATCGAGCGCAGCAAGGACGGTCGCCGCGAGCACGACACCAAGCGCCAGAATACCGACCCACAGCGGTAGTCCTCGATGCGTTTCGACGCGCCGCAGGTCGATGCCCACGCTGCCGCCGCTGGCATTGCCGACAAGCGGAACTTCGCCGCGCACCACATCGCCCTCGCGCAAGCCGGCAAGCGCGATGCCGGGGCCGTTGCGGACGTCGAAGGCGACATCGCGGCGGCCGGTGACCTTGCCGTCTTCCATCGTGACGAGATGGAGTATATGGCGACCGTCGGCGAGTCTGGTCGTATCGAGCTCAAAATGCTCGGAAGGCTTGGTCAATTCGCGGAATGGTTCCGGCTGATCGTCGAGATAGAGCTTAATCAGCAAGGGAACGCTCCTGCTCGAGGATCGACTGCTTGATACGTTGCGCGCCAGGGCCGTCGCCGTGCGTGAAGGCAATCACGCATTGCCAGCAGGCGAGAGCGAAGAGCGCCACGATCAGCGCAACGAGCGCGTAGTCGGCATAGGTCGGTGCACCGGTCCGCCAATCCGGCAGGCATTGCGCGAGGATGAGATCGATAGTGAGGCGAAATTGTTCGATCATCGCTGCTTCACCGAGAGAAGGTAGGCGACGAGGTCGAGCGCCTCGGGTCTTGGCAGCGCGACCTTGCCTTCAGGCAGAAAGGGCTTTTCGAGAACGAGAGTCAGCGCTCCGGCCGGAGCATTGACCTTGTCGACGACATCAAAATACCAGGGATAGGCTGGCATGATCGAGGCCGGCACCATGCTGCGCGGATTGAACAGGTGATAGAGATTCCACACATGGCTCGTCTGCCTTTCGCCGACCGCTGAGAGATCGGGGCCGTTGCGTTGCGTTCCGACCAAAGGTGGCGTTGCGCCGGCATAGTCCGAGGCGCGCGATGGCCTCCCATAGGGCGCGTCGATCAGGGCCGGGCGTACGAGCTGAGAATGGCAATAGCCGCAGCCCTCCGCCATGTAGATGAGACGGCCGCGCGCCACGGCAGCATCGACCGCCGCGATCGGCAATGAGGCATCCTCGCGCTTGAGGCGGACTGCCGGATCGATGGCGATGAGGAGCGTCAGGATGGTGAAGAGCGCTCCGACGGACAGGTAAATCGTGAGTGCGCTGCGCGAGAAGAGATGTTCGAAGCGCGTCATGCCGGTACTCCCTGTGCCGCCATCACCGGTGCACGCACCGCTTTCGGCCGCATCAGCCAGAGGTTCCACGCAAAGACGAGATGACTCGTCGCCATGAGGCTGCCGCCGATCGCACGCATCAGATACCAGGGCGCAATGGCGACGACGGAATCGATAAAGGCGACGCCCGAAGCCCAGCTCAGGCCCTGCCACACGCCGGCGATCGTCATGGCAAGGACGTAGAGTCCGAGCCCTATCAGCGCCAGCCAGAAGTGGATCGCCGCAAATGCCTTCGGGCATTCGCGCCGTGTCAGCCGCGGCAGAAGCGCGTAAATCGCTCCGAAGAGCAGGAACGAGACGAAGCCATAAGCGGCGAAATGGGCATGCCCGACCGTGTAGTTGGTGAAGTGCACGAGAAGATTGACTGGCCTGAAGGCCTGCAGCGTGCCTTGCGAGGAGGCCAGGCCGTAGAAGAGCGCGCCCGAGAGCAGGAACCAGCCCGGGGGCTCATGGCGGATGTAACGCCAGCTTCCGCGCATGGTGAGGAGGAAATTGCCGGTCGACGCCCAGACCGGCACCATCATGCCGAGACCGACGAGGATTGCCGTCGACTGCAGCCACCAGGCGGTCGGTGCGAAGATGAAGTGATGGGCGCCGATGAGAGTATAGAAAACGAGATTGCCCCAGAAGGCGAGAATGCCGAGGCCATAGGAGTAGATCGGCTTGTTGAGGAGGATGGGCAGAGCCCAATAGGTGATGCCGAGGATCAATGGTGTGAACCACAGGCCCAGCACCACATGCATGTAATAGCCCTGGATGACGATACTGGCGCTTCCGGCCGCAAAGGCCGGGAGATAGGCGACGAGATAGAGGATCGGCAGGCAGGCGAAGGCCGCCAGGATGAACCAGTTCGAGATATAGAGTTCCGGCGTTGGCCGGCGGATCAATGTCAGAAGGATGTTGAGACCGTTGAGCAGCGCGCCAATGCCGAAGATGGCGGCGACAGGCGCGATCCATTCGCGATATTCAATGGGGCCGCGGGTCATGCCGAGAGTAAGCGTCACAAGCCCGGCAATGAGGGCGCCGTTCCAGAACAGGAGCGCGGTGTAGGCGAGGGCGGGCAACCAGATCGGCCGCTCCGCCGTGCGGTTCACGACAAGATAGGCAACGCCGGTGAGGCCGAGCGACAGGAAACCGAGAAGCAGGCTTGCGGTGTGCACCGGGCGGATGCGGCCATAGGCGAGCCATTCGAGGGGTAGCGCATCGGGGTAGACGAGCTTCCAAGCGAGGACCACACCATAGGCCGAGCCGAGAACCAGCCAAACCGCGCAAGCAACGACATAGGCATAGACAATCGCCGTCGTCTTCCTGTGGTCCTCGCGCTCGCGCATTGCGTCCCTGGCCCCCGGGGAGAATCGCCGGATGCGAGGCTACAGGCGCGGGGAGGAAGCGCCAAGGGCGGAGAGTGCAAGTCCTTTTACAATCCCAAATACTCCGCGATCTCGGGATGGCCAGAGCCGGTGAAGAGGTCCGCTGTCGGTGCGATGGCAAGGATGCGGCCATGGGCGATGAAGGCGGTGCGATCGGCCCCCCGGCGTGCATCTTCAGGATGATGCGAGACCATTAAGGTCGTGAGACCGCGTGCCTTGTGCAGGTCGACGACGAGGTCGAGCATGTCCTGCCGGAGCTTCGGCCCGAGCGCTGTGAAGGGCTCATCTAGCAATAGCACCGGCTTGTCGCGCACAAGAGCGCGCGCGATAGCGATCCTCTGGCGTTCGCCGCCCGACAATTCACCGGGCTTGCGGCGCGCATAGGTCTCGAGCCCAGTCGCTTGCAATGCCGCGTCAATCCCGGCGCGCTGATCCGCGTCAAGCTTCAGCGACGGCGAGATGCCAAGCGCGACATTCGTCCAGACATCGAGATGGGCAAAGCTGTTATTGTCCTGGAAGATCATCGATACGGGGCGCGCGGCGGGCGGCAGCATCGTGACATCGCTGCCGGAAATGAACACGCGGCCCGACTCTGGCGTCTCGAAACCGGCGATGAGGTTGAGCAATGTCGATTTGCCCGAACCGCTCGGCCCGATAATGCCGAGGAACTCGCCCTTCGCCACCTGAAGGTCGAACTCCATCCGCATCTCTTCATAACGGAACGTGACGCGATCGAGCCTGATCATCGCCAGCGTTCCGCAAGAGCGATGATTGCAGTCGAAAAGGCGGCGAGGACCAGCGCCGTTCCGGCCGCGGCATCGAGCCGGTAGCTGCCCATCTGGCGATAGACAAGGGCGGGAAGCGTGGTGAGGTCCTGCGAGCCGAAAAGCGAGATCGCGGTAAGATCACCGAGCGAAATGGCGAAGGATAATGCTGCGGCAAGCCCAAGTGGCCGTCCAAGTACCGGCAGATCGACAAGCCGCAAGCGGGCAAAGCCGCCAAGCCCGAGGCCGGCGCATAACCGGTCGTGCTGGGCCGCGGATTGCGACACGGCAGGGGCCAGAACGCTCAAGCCAAAGGGCAGCGCCATCAACGCATTCATGACGATGACGAGGATCGGCGCAAGATGCGGCGGATCGCCGGCCCTGAGCGCAAGCACGAACCATCCGGTGGCAAGCACGGCCGGCGGCACGATGAAGGAGAGGAGCGCAGTGGTATTGAGAACCAGGGCGAGGGCAGGACTGCCGCGCGCCGCGGCATTGGCGAGCGGCCAGGCAAGCATGAGGCTGAGCATCGTCGCACCGCCGGCAAGGAGCAGGCTCGTGATCATCGCCGCGAAGATCGCGCCCCAGGCGAAAGGCGCACCGATGCCGGCGAGTACGAGTGCGATCAAGGGGAGAAAAACGAAGGCCAGCGCGAATGTGAGCAGGCTTGCATCCGCGAGCTTGGCAAGAGCCGTATCTGTCGTGAAGCGCCGCGCCGTCGCGCGGAGCGCCGGTGCATGCTGTAGGCGACCCGCGGCAGCGGCAGTGAGCGCGACCAATGGCACGCAGAGGACGAGTTGCGCGATGGAGAGGAGGCTCGCCCGTGCCGGATCGAAATCGAAGCGCAAGGCCTGGTAGATAGCGACTTCGAGCGTGGTTGCTTGCGGACCGCCGCCGAGCGTCAGAACGGTCGCAAAACTCGCCGCGCAGAGGAGAAAGATGAGGCTGGCAATGCCGGGCAGCGTCTCGCGCAGTGCCGGCCATTCGACGAAACGCCAGAAGGCACCAGCACTGAAGCCGAGTTGCGCCGAAAGCCGGAAGTTTTCAGGCGCGATCTGGTCGAGCCGCACGAGCATCATGCGCGCCGCCAGCGGCATGTTGAAGAACACATGCGCGATGAGAATGCCGGTGAGTCCGTATATGTCGAATTCAAGCGTGGTGAGCCGGGCGAGGATGCCGCTGCGGCCATAAATCTCAACGATGCCGAGGATCGCGACGATTGCCGGTAGTGCCAATGGCAATGCGAAGAGGCGCAGGACAAGTGCGCGGCCGGGAAACTGGCGCCGCGCCAGTGCGCGCGCGACAGGAATGGCGAAGGCAATCGAGAACACCGTGGAAAGCGTCGCCTGAGCGATTGTGAAGATCAGGACACGGAAGAAATAGGCATCGAACAAGCGTGTCAGGTCATAGCCGTGGCCGAACCCGATGGCGATGACCGGTATAAGCCCGGCGGCGATCGCGACGAGGATCAGCGAGAAGGAAAGGCTGGCGCTCAGGCGCATGAGTTTGCAAATTCAAATTGTCCCTCGCCCCTTGGGGGCGAGGGAGGGACCCATTGCGCGAGCAATGGGGGGGTGAGGGGGATCAGGTATCGGTCATCTCTGACACACCTGGCCCCCCTCACCCTGACCCTCTCCCCGATGGGGAGAGGGAATTGCATTACCGCGCCATCGCCGCGAGCCATTCGTCCATCCATTCCCGGCGCTTCGCCGCGACGTCCTCCGGCGAGAAGAGCAATGTCTTCACCGGCTGCACGAGCTTGCTGAACGCCTCGGGCAAAGGCTTCGACGTTGCTGCGGCCGGGAACATCCAGTTGTTTTCGGGAATCGCATCCTGGAAGCCGGGGGTGAGCATGAATGCCATGAATTTCTTGGCAAGCTCGGCGTTGGGTGAATCGGCGATGCGGCCGGCAACTTCGACCTGCAGGTAGTGGCCCTCGCTAAAAGCGGCCGCCTGATAGCGGTCGGTATTCTCGGCCACCATGTGATAGGCGGGCGACGTCGTGTAGGAGAGCACCATCGGCGCCTCGCCCTTGGTGAAGAGCCCATAGGCTTCCGACCAGCCAGGCGTGACGGTCAGGATGCGTGGCTTGAGCTTCGTCCACGCCTCGGCGGCCTTATCGCCATAGACGGCCTTTATCCACAGCAGCAGGCCGAGTCCCGGCGTTGAAGAGCGCGGGTCCTCAATCACGATCTTCTGCTTGGGATCGCCGGCCACGAGATCGGCAAGACTCTTCGGCGCGTCTTTCAGCGCCTGCGTGTCGTAGACGACCGCGAAGTAGCCGTAATCATAAGGAAGGAAGATCGGGTCCGACCAGGAGATCGGCAACGTCAGTGGCGTGCCGATCTGCTCATGCGGCGCGAAGAGGCCTGTCGCAGCGGCTTCGGCCGTCAGATTGGTGTCGAGGCCGAGCACGATATCGGCCTTGGTACCTTTGCCCTCGAGCTTGAGCCGGTTGAGCAGCGCCACGCCATCGGCAATGCCGACCCATTCGATCTCGCAACCGCAGGTCGATTCGAAAGCGGCTTTAATCTTGGGGCCGGGACCCCATTCGGAAACGAAGCTTTCATAGGTGTAGATCGTGAGCTTCGGCGCCGCGAAGCCGGGAGAGGCTGCGAACACCAGAGCGATGAGGGTGAAAAGAAGCTTCTTCATATTTGTCCTCCTTTTGCACCGGTTGAGGAGGACGTGGGGCTTGAAACTTATCAATCGAGCCCGCCCGCAATCCCTCCGCCGGTATGATCCGGATCAGGTTCAGCGGGTTGGCGTCTGCGACGCCTCTCAGCCTTTCGGGCACCCCGTTGAGAGCAGGAATATCAATAGGTTGTCCGGTGAAAGGACGCAAGAGCCGCGGCGCAGCGATTGCGCATGACCCGCATGCGCCTATGATCGCGGCCAAGCAAAGAGGTTGATGCCGATGGCGCTTCGAGGCGTCGCCTTCGCGATGCACCCCAGCGCAGTTCGAAAGCGGCCGGACTCAAATCGGGATGCTATGGTGTGGACGTAACAAGAGAGAACATCATGCCGCAGAACCGCCAAATCCTCCTTGCCTCGCGCCCCAAGGGCGAGCCCACGCCCGAGAATTTCAAGATAGTTGAAAGCGAGATCCCGCAGGCGCCCAAGAACGGGCTAATGCTGAAAACGCTTTATCTCTCGCTCGATCCCTATATGCGCGGTCGCATGAGCGAAGGGGCTTCCTATGCCAAGCCGACGGAGATCGGCGAGGTCATGACCGGTGGCACGGTGAGTGAGGTGATTGCCTCCACTCACCATGGCTTCACAACCGGCGACATTGTCGTGGGCTATTCTGGTTGGCAGGCCTATGCGACGTCAAACGGCGAGGGATTGCGCAAGCTCGACCCGAAACTCGCGCCGATCTCGACGGCACTGGGCGTGCTCGGCATGCCGGGCATGACAGCCTACACCGGGCTGCTCAATATCGGTGAGCCTAAGCCAGGGGAAACTCTGGTTGTCGCCGCCGCAAGCGGTGCCGTAGGCGCGGTGGTCGGACAGATTGCCAAGATCAAGGACTGCCACGTCATCGGCATTGCGGGCGGCAAGGACAAGGTCCGCTGCATCACCGAGGAACTGGGTTTTGACGTCGGTCTCGATCATCGCGCAGACGACTTTGCCGAGAAACTGAAGGCAGCATGTCCGAAAGGCATCGACATCTATTTCGAGAATGTCGGCGGCAAGGTCTGGGAAGCCGTCTTCCCCTTGCTCAACCTCTTCGCTCGCGTGCCGGTCTGCGGCTTGATCGCACAGTACAATGCGACCGGCTTGCCGCCGGGGCCCGACCAGACGCCGCGGCTTCTCCATAACGT
The DNA here is from genome assembly GCA_046349315.1 of Hyphomicrobiales bacterium. Classification (GTDB taxonomy): domain Bacteria; phylum Pseudomonadota; class Alphaproteobacteria; order Rhizobiales; family Aestuariivirgaceae; genus JAEUMG01. The sequence continues at coordinate 18,924 of JAXMCQ010000007.1, forward strand.
ATTGTTCAAGCGCTTGACCTTGCGCGGCTATATCGTTTCCGATTTTGCCAGCCAGACCGAAGACTTCCTGCGCGATGTCGGCGCTTGGTTGAAGGCGGGCAAGATCAAATACCGTGAACATGTCATTGACGGTCTCGAGAATGCGCCGGCCGCCTTCATCGGCCTGTTGCAGGGCAAGAATTTCGGCAAATTGCTGATCAAAGTTGCCGAACGGAGTACCTCGAACTAGCCAAGCACACCGGCAATCATCCGAGCTCGAAAGTCGTCACCCCGAATATTCGATCCAGTCGCAATACGGGAATCGGCCCCGTATACATGCGCGCCGTTTCAAAGACGGGGATCATTCCTTGATCCTCAGCGAGTGCGATCGCCGCTTCGTTCGGCTGCGGAACATCGAGGAAGATTTCGCCGCCGCCGACGGCGCTTGTAAGCGCGCCGAAGAGGGTGGCGGCCGTTCGCCCATCATCGGCAATAAGCGGACCGATCTTGAAGCCCTTGCGACAGGGACGGATCACTCCCCAGCCCAGGAGCTTGCCATCGCGGACGACGGCCTTTCCGACATGGCCAGGGGCGGTGGTCCACAGTTTCAGGAATTTCTCGCGCCCGGCCGGAAAGACCGTCGCATCGTCGGCGGCGATCATGCCAAGCGATACGTCTGCAAGCGCGACCGTTTTCTCGCTCGGGCTAACGGGCTTCACCAGCCCGCCATAGCGAATATTGCGATAGGCGAGGGTGAAGCCGGACTTCTTGTAATTCTCTTGCTGCGCCACGACACCATCGAGGCCGACGACGCGCGACCCGGCGTGCTTCATGCCCGCCTGCCAGATGTGCCAGCCATAACCTTGGCCGCGCAGGCCGGGCCGCACGATATAGAAACCAAGAAAAGAAAAATTCGAATCGTAATTGACAGTCGAAACGATCGCGACCGGCTTCCCGTCGATCTCGCCGATCAGGAATCCCTGCGGATCGACGGCCGCAAAGCAGGCGGCATCATGGAAACCGGGATTCCACCCTTCGCCCGCCGCCCACTCGACCGCCGACGAAATCTCATCCGGTCGCATTGGCCTGATTGTCATGGCTTTTCTGTTCATGGTTTCTCCCTTGGGGTCACCTGTGACTAAAGCCACAGCCGCGTCTGCACGATCGGTCTAACAGTGAGAGCGAAAGACAATCTCACCCAACGACCTTCATCCGAGAGTATCCGGCATGGACGCGCTGACTCCTTACTTTGCCTTGAGCGATATTCCTGGCCACATCTCTTATGCGGTCCTCGCCATATCCTACTGCCTGACCAACATCTACTGGCTGCGGGTCGCTGCGGTCATCGGTCTGGCATTCGAACTCATCTATTTCTCGATGACCAGCACCAATCTCTATACCGGCATCGGCTGGGGCCTGGTCTTCATCGCGATCAATGGCTATCACTTGGTCTTGCTCACGCGCGACCAGTTTTCTCTGGACCTCAGCAACACAGAACGGAAACTGCTGACGGCAGCGCTGCAAGGGCTCTGCGATGCGCAGATCGCCCGCGTGCTGCGCACCGGAACTTGGCGCGAAATCGCCTGCGGAACGCGCCTGATGATCGAGGGCCAGCAGGTCGGCGAATTATACTTTATCCAGAGCGGGCGGATGACGGTGCATGTGAAGGGGATACAAGTCGCCGAATTGGGCCCTGGTGCGCTGGTCGGTGAAATCGCCTTCCTGATGGGCAATGCCGCGACCGCGACCATCACGGCGGACGACGAAGTTCGGCTCATTGCCTTCAACCGCGACCGGCTGCTCGCCTGCTGCCAGAATGATAAGCAGGTCGCCGCTGCGATGCACCGGCTCATTGGCCATGATCTCGCGGCGAAAATATCCCGTTCCGATCTTTGGTGGGCGAGCGTGGCCGGGCAGGAGCGTAAGTCGGCCTTAGTCAGCGAGATAGGTGTGGATCTGCGCAACAACCCAGGCCCCTTCGCCGATCGCTGCGCCGACGCGTTTGACGGAGCCCGCGCGCACATCACCGATGGCGAATACGCCCGGTATGTTCGTCTCTAACGGTAATGGCGTGCGGGTGCATTCAGAGTTCAGCGCCGCTTGACCGGTGAGCACAAAGCCGGAGCGGTCAAGTTCGATGTCGCAGTCTTTTAACCACTGCGTGGCCGGATCGGCGCCGATGAACAGAAAGACGTTACGGATTGGTTTTTCGGTTTCGCTGCCGTCTTTGCGGTTGCGCCAGCGCACGCGCTCGAGCCGGTTATCGGGCATCCCGGAGAGTTCCACGATTTCCGAGTGGGTCACAAGCTCTACATTTGGCGCCGACGCGATGCGGTCGATCAGATAGCGCGACATGCTGTCGGCGAGTCCGCCGCCGCGCACCATCAACCATACTTTCTTGGCGAAACCAGACAAGAACACTGCTGCCTGGCCGGCGGAGTTACCACCGCCCACCAGGATGACTTCCTCGTCACGGCACATGCGCGCCTCAATCGGTGAGGCCCAGTACCAGATGCCGCGTCCCTCGAATTCTTGCAGCTTGGGAATCGCCGGCCTGCGGTAGCGCGCACCGGAAGCGACGATCACGCTCCGTGCCTGGATCTCGCGGCGCAACGGCAGGTTCAATGTGAAGGGCCGCTGCGCGCAATCGAGCGTGTTGATATCGCCGGGTATGATCATCTCTGCGCCGAATTTCTGCGCCTGGATGAAAGCGCGGGCGGTGAGCGCCTGGCCCGAAATGCCGGTCGGAAATCCGAAATAATTCTCGATCCGCGCGCTGGCCCCGGCTTGTCCGCCAAACGCACGCAAGTCGAAGACGATGGTCGAAAGCCCTTCCGAACCGGCATAGACGGCCGCCGAGAGACCGGCTGGCCCCGCGCCAACTATGGCGACGTCGAAAATGTGGTCGGGATGGTCGATCCGTGCCATGCCGAGGCACTCCGCGAGCTGGGCTTCGCTCGGGTTTTTCGTGACCGTACCATTAGAACAGACCGCGAGCGGAAGCTCACCCGGGCCCGGCGCGTAGCGGTCGAGGAGGGCTTTGGCATCCGCATCCTCGGCCGGATCGAGGACCTGGTGGGGGTAGCCATTCCGGGTCAGGAAGCCCTGCAAGCGCACCATGTCGGGGCTGGCCGGGTCGCCGATCAGCACCGGCCCCCCGACATGCTTTTCGAGCATGTTCACGCGCCTGAGGATGAGGGCGCGCATGATGCGCTCGCCAAGCTCGGCCTCCGCAATAAGGAGCGATCGCAGGCTTTCGGTCGGGACGACAATGGCGGTGACATCGGATTTCGCATGGGCGTCGACCAGTGACGGCCGACCTGACAACTGCCCGACCTCGGCCAGGAAATCACGATCGCTCACTTCGACGACAGGCCTTACATGACCCAGCCCGTCACGCCAGGTGACCGAGACAGTTCCGCTGACAATGACGAGCATCCCCGGCCGCGCCTCGCCGATGAGGAAAATGGCTTCGCCATTGCGGAAGTTCTTTTTCTCACCAAAGCGCTCAATCCGCGCAATCTCCTGCTCGGTGAGCTTCGGAAACATCTGGTCGTAGCGGTTGTCGACGGTCGGCATGCGGCTATCTCATCCTCTGGTCGAGATCGCTATAGCGTATTATTGGGTTGCCCGCCCTGCAGAATTGAGGTGGGCTATAAGAACAGCGGGCAAATTGGTAAAATGAGCCGTATCGGAACCCACAAGGAGCGTCACCTGGTATCGCGCATCGGCTGGCTGCGGGCCGCGGTGTTGGGTGCCAATGACGGCATCGTTTCGACAGCCAGCTTGATCGTCGGTGTCGCGGCGGCTGCGGCGCAGTCAAGCGAGGTGCTGCTTGCGGGCATAGCCGGTCTTGTCGCCGGCGCGATGTCCATGGCGGCGGGAGAATATGTTTCCGTCTCCTCGCAGGCCGATACGGAGAAGGCAGAGCTTGAGCGTGAGCGGACCGAACTCGCTACAATGCCGCAACAGGAGCGCGAGGAACTGACGCATATTTACGTGGATCGCGGGCTCTCTGAAGATTTGGCGCGCGAAGTCGCCGATCAATTGATGGCCAAGGATGCACTCGCCGCTCACGCGCGTGATGAACTCGGCATTACCGAAACCATTGCGGCCAATCCCATCCAGGCGGCGATAACGTCCGCTGTGACATTTGCAGCGGGCGCCGCCTTGCCATTGCTGACCGTACTGGTCGCGCCCAGCGCCTGGCTGGTGCCAGCGGTCGCTGCCGCCTCACTTGTTGCCCTGGCGCTGCTAGGAGCGATTGGTGCCAACACTGGCGGCGCACCGATCTGGCCTGCCGCCATCCGCGTGACTTTCTGGGGCGCGCTCGCCATGGCGATCACCGCCGCGATCGGCCGGCTTTTCGGAACGGTCGTTTAGACGACCCTATCATAACAGAGGATCAGCGAATGAGCTCCGCCGCGATGCAAAGTCTGACTTTTCCGCCCGATTTCGTGACGAACGACATTTCAACCGGCGCTGCAACGATCCATGTCCGCACCGCAGGCGCTGGTCCGGCGGTCTTGCTTTTGCACGGTTATGGCGAGACCGGCGACATGTGGGTGCCGATGGCGATCGATCTTGCCAGAGATCGCACAGTCATCGTGCCCGATTTGCGCGGCCTGGGCCTGTCGTCGAAACCGGCGACGGGCTACGGCAAGAAGGCGCAAGCCGACGATATGGTGCGCGTGCTCGACGCACTTCAGATCAAGCGCGCAGACGTCGTCGCGCACGATATCGGCAATATGGTCGCCTTCGCGCTTGCTGCCCAGTATCCTGAACGAGTGACCAAGCTTGCGGTAATCGATGCGCCGATTCCGGGTGTCGGACCGTGGGACGAGGTTCTAAAGAATCCTTTGCTGTGGCATTTCCGTTTCGGTGGGCCTGACATGGAGCGACTGGTTGCGGGGAGGGAGCGGATCTATCTCGACCGCTTCTGGAACGAATTTTCTGCAACACCGGCAAGATTTTCGGAAGAAGCGCGGGAGCATTACGCGGCGCTTTATGCCCTTCCAGGCGCGATGCATGCGGGCTTCTCCCAGTTCGCTGCCTTCGACCAGGACGCGATCGACAATCAGAAATTTTTGGCAAATGGCAAACTACGCATGCCCATACTGGCTATCGGTGGCGAGAAATCATTCGGATCGATGATGGCCACCATCATGCGCTTTGCCGGAACCGACGTGCGAGAGGCGATTGTCCCTGATTCAGGTCACTGGATCATGGAGGAAAGTCCGCAAGCGACGATCAGGATCATCCGCGATTTTCTGAAGCAATAGCAGCGTTAGTATCCCGCGGCTGCTCCCGCAGGCCGCCGGTCATCATGGCCGCCATAGCGCATGCCGGGAACGGTCGCGCTTAATCGCGCGGCATCATTGCCGGAAGTGGCATCGCCAGTATCCGCCGCTGCTGCCGGGCCGATCAGGATTGCTTCGGCCGCACCCCAGGGCGACTGCGTCACGATCTTGTGCCCGCGTGCGGTAAGGAGCGCAGTCGTGTCGGCGGAGAGCGCAAAGGGTTCCACGGTAATTTGGTCGGGCAGCCATTGGTGATGGATGCGCGGCGCATTGACAGCCTCCTGGATCGTCATGCCGTAGTCGACGACGTCGATGATGACCTGCGCGACGATCGAAATGATCCGTGAACCGCCGGGGCTGCCGACGACCAGGAAGGTCTTGCCGTCCTTGGCAACGATCGTCGGGCTCATCGAACTTAAGGGTCGCTTTCCGGGCGCGATCGCATTGTTCTCGCCTTGCACGAGCCCGAAGAGATTGGCGGCACCCGGCTTGGTGGTGAAGTCATCCATCTCGTCATTGAGGAAGAATCCCGTGTCCCCGGCAATGACCTTGGCGCCGAACAGCGCATTGAGGGTCGTGGTCACGGCGATGGCGTTGCCGGCCTTGTCGACGATCGAATAATGCGTCGTCTGCGTGCCTTCATGCGGTGGCTTGCCTTGCTGCAGCTCTGTCGACGGCGTCGCCTTGTCCATCTTGATCGCGGCGCTGAGTTTTGCAGCATATTCCTTGGAAAGCAGCCTGCCGAGCGGATTGCTGATGAAGTCGGGATCGCCGAGCAGGAAATTGCGATCGACGAATGCATGCCGCATCGCTTCGGCAAGCACGTGCACGGCCTGCGCTGAGTGATAGCCCCAATCCCGCATGGGATAGGCTTCGATGATGTGGAGGATCAGGCAGATTGCCGTGCCGCCTGAACTTGGCGGCGGCGCCGAATAGATCTCGTAGCCGCGATAGGAGCATTCGAGCGGTGCTGTCTCTGACACGCTGTGCTTGGTAAAATCTTCCTTCGAGAGAATCCCACCATTGGCGCGGCTCGCCGTGACGATCTTGTCGGCGATAGCGCCGCGGTAGAAGGCATCGGACCCGGTTTCGGCGATCGCCTTCAGCGTTCTTGCAAGATCGGGCTGGATCAGGCGGTCACCCTCTTTCAGTGGCTTGCCGTCCTTGAGAAAGATCGCCGCAACATTCGGCTGCTTGGCGAAGGCCTCCGCTGCCGTTGCCAGGATGGTTGCGTCGCCTGCTGTCAGCGTGAAGCCTTCCGCGGCGAGCTTGATGGCCGGCGCCATGACGGCGGCCCGGCTCATCGTGCCGTATTTCGCAAGCATGCTATCGAGCCCCAGTACCGAACCCGGCACGGCGACGGCAAGATAGCCGACGAGGCTCGCATTCTCGATCAGTTCGCCCTTGGCGTCGAGGTACATGTTGGGTGTTGCGGCGAGCGGCGCCTTCTCGCGGAAATTCACGAACATCGCGCTGCCATCGGCCAGACGAATCGTCGCAAAGCCGCCGCCGCCAAGATTGCCACAGCACGGATTGACCACTGCCATGGCATAGCCGACGGCAACCGCCGCATCGACCGCGTTGCCGCCGGCTTCGAGGATTTCGACGCCGACTTGCGAAGCCAAATGCTGCGAGGACACCACCATGCCGTTTTCGGCCGCGACCGGTTGGCGCGTAAAGGCGCGCGCGGGGCAGGCTGAGAACGCTACAAGGAGCGCAAGAAGCAGAAATCCGAGGCCGCGTTTCATCGTGAGGCAACCGATGGCGAGAACTGACACGCGCAGTGTCGCTTCTACGGCGCCCGCGCACAAGGGCGCATTAGAGCCCGAACGGGTAAGTGTCGGGAAGCCCTGCGATGGTCTTCGCTTCGAAAGGCGTAACGGCATGGGTTCGATCGAACCAGATATATTCGTCGAACTGATCGGGAAGGACAGCCTGGAAATAATGGCTGGCGAGTTCGGTCTCCGGCCGATAGATCACGCCAATGGCGCGTTCGAGCCGCGGCTTCATCAGGGCGCGCTTGAGATTGGGATCACCTGCGCGTAGCGGCAATGCGAAGCGCAGGACGCCGCTCTCATGGCACTGCCGCTCATAGCTTGCGTGATGCGAGGTTCGCACCGCTTTCACTTCCATCGGAGCATCCCAATGTGTCGCCGCAGCCACGCTGCCCGAATCGGTTCCGAAGCCGATTGCATAGGCAGCATTACCCAACCCACTGCGACACAGTTCGCCGATATTGGTCTCTCCCCGCGCCGACATCTCGGTCGCCGAGGCATTGCCGATATGCGAATTATGCGCCCACACAATGGCCTTGGAAGCGCTGCCGTGATGTTCGAGAAGCGCATTGAGCGTCTCGAACATATGCGTATCGCGCAGGTTCCACGAGGCCCGCGATCCATAATACATGATGCGATAATATTGTTCGGCGCTGGCGATGAGGCGCGCATTGTGGACGGCGTTGAGATATTTCTCGCCGCCTTCGGCCATATAGACATTCTGCTTTATCAGAATGTCCTTGAGCATCGCCACGACATCCTTCTCGCAGGTCGCAAGGCCGCCGCTTAGCATCGCCTCGCCATATGCGGCCGGATCGCTCTGCCAGGGCGTGAGGCAGCCATAGCGTTCGCGCGCCACTCGTGCGGCTTCCGGATCAGCCTTATCTAGATAGGCGAGCACCTCGCCAATTGAGGTATAGAGACTGTAGATATCCAGGCCGTAAAACGCAGCGCGCTTGTGAAGCGGCTTGCCGTGATTGCGCTGGCGCAGCCAATCGACGAAGCTACGCACCTCTTCGTTCCGCCACATCCACTGCGGAAAGCGCGCAAACGCCGTCCACTCCTTGGGCGAGTATTCGAAATGCCGGACATAATGGTCGATGCGCGCCGCGTCTGGCCAATCGCCCTCGATGGCGACGAACGTGAAACCCTTTTTCTCGATCAGTTCGCGCGTGATGCGCTCACGCATGCGGTAGAATTCCGAGGTGCCGTGGCTCGCCTCGCCGAGGAGGACCACGCGCGCGTCGCCAATACGCCGGAGCAGGGGGGCAAGATCGGCTGTTTCGATCGATTCGAATGCTTCAGCATGCCGCGCGATCTGTCTCGGCAGGTCTTCCGCTTGGGTCGTTGGGATCGCCCTTGGTCTTGCGAAGGAGGCCAACTCGCCCTTTTCAGGCAACCACCCTTCCTCGCCGATCAGCGGCACGAACCTAACATCTGCAATATCCTCGGTGCGGAACTCGCTTTCCGAAACGCGGGTTACGCGCACCAATTCCTGAGCGCGCGGATCGGTGCCAACCGGAATGACGAGCCGGCCACCGATTTTGAGCTGTTGCTTCAGGCTGTCGGGGACGGAGGGGCCGCCGGCAGCGACGACGATGGCGTCGAAAGGAGCATGCTCGGCCCAACCGACGGTGCCGTCGCCATGCAATACATGCACATTGGAGTAGCCGAGATCAGCAAGCCGGGTTGCCGCCTTTTCCGCCAGCTGCCCAATGCGCTCGATCGTGTAGACCTCGCCGGCTATGCGCGACAGAATGGCCGCCGCATAGCCTGAGCCCGCTCCGATTTCCAAGACCTTCTCGCCGCCCTTCAGTTCGAGCGCCTCGACCATGAAGGCAACGATATAAGGTTGCGAGATCGTCTGCTCCGCCTCGATCGGAAGCGGCGAATCCTCATAGGCGAATTCATGGAGCTGGTGAGGAAGGAAGGCTTCGCGCGGGACCTCGCGCATTGCAGAGAGGACAAGCGAAGACCTTACGCCACGGGCGACAACCTGGCGTTCGACCATTTCGCGCCGCTGCCGCGAGAAGTCGGACATGGACGTCGAGCTCTTCCACTTTGATCAATACTGTCAAAATGCGCGATAGAACCGGCCCGTTCCTTGATCTCGGTCAAACCCGTGGCCGTCACTGAAACTGCCTCATCCGGACGAGGAAACCACCTTTCGGAAAGGCCTCGCGGGCGTATTCGGCAAATCCGCGCTTTGCATAAAAGGCGATATTCGAGGCGAAAGCCGCGTTCGTATAAAGCCTGATCTCGCGATGCCCAAGGTCGCGCGCGAGGCCGCGGGCATGCGCGAGGAGCAATTCGCCCAAACCGTTGCCCTGCAGATCGGGGTGTACGGCGAGATTCTCGATAAGCAGATGACCTTCCTCGTCAACCGTCTCGATCAGGGCGCGGAGAGCGCCGTCGACTTCATAGAGATCGATCATGTGAGCCGCCACCGCCCGCTCGTAATCGGCGGTCATGGGCAGTGGTTCGCGCCCGATGAGCGGCACCCATTTGGCGTAGGCAAGCCGCGATAAGTCGCGGATCGCCGGGACATCGTCCGGACCTGCACGGCGCAAGGGCGGAATACCCGCCTCTTTCGCTTTCACGTTCTGGCTTTGCGGAACACAGCCATCGCGCTCGTTGCGGCGACGACAGCCTCGGCCTGCGAATGCAGCATCGCGGGCCCATGTTCCGGCGCGAACTCGACGCCCAAATCTGCAAGGATCCGCGGATCGAGGCTGCGAAGCTCTTCCTCTTCCCCCATCAGCTGGCGGCGGCGCCGATAGGCGGAAGTCCAAGAGCGAACGAGGGCCGCAACGGTCTCATGAAATGTTCCAACCAAACTGTCGGCTGGTCCAGAACGGCTGATCACGGGCATAACGTTCATCCCCAGTAACTCTGCGGGGAGGGTGCGCCGCAGGCGATGAACCCTGCCTGAACTTGAGACCTCGATTTCGTTCACGGCAAAACAAAGAAAGCCGCCCAACAGGCGGCTTTCAATGTGTCTATCGGCTTCGCTCAGTACGGTGCGCGGCAGCGGTGCCGGTAGCCGTCGTACCCCACGAAAGTGTCGCTCCGCGGATCGTAGCTGCGATAGCGGCTCAGGCACCACTCGACATGGGCGTTGTAGCCGCCACCATAATACGCTCCGTCATCGTAATAATCGTCATTGTAGTAATACGAGCCCGCATAGCCAATGGCCGCGCCCGCGGCGAACCACGGCCAGGCATTGTTCCAGCCGTTATTATAGCCGTAGCAGCCGCCATAGCGGCACCAGCCGTTATTCCAGCCATTGTTCCAGCCGTAATGCCTGCCGTGCCAGCGGTTATTCCAGCCGTAGCGGTTATGGTTCCAGTGCTTGTTGTAGCCATAATGTCTGCCGTTCCAATGCCGGTTTCCATAGCGCGGGCCGCCGTGGTACCTGTAGCCGCCGCGCTTGAACTTCCGGCGATAGGCAACGGGTTCGACATTCGTGGCCAGGCTGTTGGTGTCGACGAGCGGCTTGGCGCCCGGTTGCGCCAGCGGCATTGCGGCGATCGGCATTGCAAGTTCCGGCAAAGCGATCATCGCTGCCGTGAGGGCGACGAGAATAACCCGAAGCCTTTTGATGATCATAACTAGGACTCCTTACACCCCATTCTTGCGGCGTTTAAGGCGCCGCCAAAATCTTAGGTAGTAACATCTTGTGACAGAATTCCGCCTTCCTTGCGGCGGGATCGCGTCGCACTCAGGTGAACGGCTCGCAGGACTGCCGGTTCCCGACCAGGAAGGCATCCGCCACCAGCCGCAGTGGCGCTACATCGACATCGCTCTGCCCGCGCGCCAGGAGTACCGAAAAATGCTCGTAAATCGCCTCGTATTCGGCCGGCGGCTCCTCGACCATCAGGTGCCCGTCGATCTCGAGCCGTGAACCGCCTTTTGAGAGTTTGAGCAACCGCCGGTCGGCCAGCCGGATTGTGATGTCCCAGGTCTGCTCACCTTCCTGGCGCCAGTCGAAATCGGCCCTGAGATCGGCGGCAAGCCCGTCCGATGGCTTGAAGGTGAGTTGGGCAGCGATCGGTGCCGCCTTGTTGGCCGGAACGTTCAAAACTGCACTTTCGACGAAGATCGGGGCAGGGAGAATGTAGCTGGCGATCGACAAGGCATTGATCCCGGGATCGAAGACCCCGAAGCCGCCCGCCTGCCAAATCCACTCCTGGCCGGGGTGCCAGCGCCGCACATCCTCCTTCCAGACGATGTCGAGGCCCTCGACGCGGCTGGTCGCCAGATGCTTGCGGGTAATCGCCACCGCGCGGTTGTACTGTGAATGCCAGGTGGTGAAGAGCACGAGCCCGCGCTTCTCCGCATCGAAGGTCAGATCCGCAAGCTCACTCAAGGTAGCAGTCGGCGGCTTTTCCAGCATGACATGCTTGCCGGCGGCGAGCGCCTCCTTGGCGATGGCATAGCGGGCTGGCGGCGGCGTGCAGATCGCCACCGCATCGACATCGGAAAGCTTCTCATACATCTCGGCAGCGGTCGCAAAGGTTGGAACCCCCGGCTGGCTGATGCCGCGCTGGCTGACGAGCGCGGCGAGTTCGAAGCGCGGATTCTTGGCGATCACCGGCAAATGCTGGTCCTGCGCGATCTTGCCGACACCGATGATTGCAACCCTATAGGCCATTGATCCCTCGTTTGTTTCGGCGCCCATCATGGCACGGCTGGTTAAAGGAATCTCTCATCAGCTCCGCTACTGGACGAGGCCCGTGGCCCCGCCTAAATGCCTGTTCCATGTCCCGGTTCGTCATTTTGCTTGGCGGCACGCTCACCGTCACGCCGCGCCTGATTTCACAGGTCGAGAATGCCCGCATTATCGCCGCTGACAGCGGCATGACCCATGCGGCGCCACTTGGGCTTGATGCCGAATTATGGGTGGGCGATTTCGATTCGACGTCGGCGGCCTTGGCCGGCCGCTATCCGGATGTCGAGCGCGATGTGCATCCAGCCGACAAGGCGGCGACCGACGGCGAGATCGCCATCGAAGCGGCGATCGCGCGTGGCGCCAGCGATTTCATTCTCGTTGGCGGTTTCGGCGGCCAGGCCGACCACACCTTCGGCCATGCCGGGCTCGTCCTGGCTTTGGCAATGCGGGGTTATCGGGCCTTGCTGACCAGCGGCACCGAGGAAGCCTATCCGCTTCTTCCGGGTGAACATCGCCTCGATGTGCCGGCCGACACCCGCCTCAGCATCGTGCCCTTTGTCGACCTCACCGGTCTCGATCTCGAGAACGTCAAGTGGCCTTTGCGCCAGCGCAATGTCGCCCTGGGTTCGAGCCTGACGCTCTCCAATGTCGCGCTCGGCCAGGTGCGGATCGGCCTTGGCAGTGGCTACGGCCTGGCGATTGCCTATCCCGGCGGCGCATGACGCAGCTTGATATCGCTCGCATGGGGCGCCGCGGCGAGGCGGTCGCTGAGGAAGACGGCAAACGGATTTATGTGCCCTTCGCGTTGCCGGGCGAAAGCGTCGAGGCCGAGATCGACGGTGAACGCGGCACCTTGCAAGAGATTATCACCGCGAGCCCCGATCGGGTTGCGCCCTTTTGCAAGCATTTCGGACTCTGCGGCGGCTGTCTGCTCCAGCACTGGCGGAAGGACGCCTACCGCGCCTGGAAGCGGTCGCTCGTTGCCACGGCGCTGGCACGCGCCGGACTCGCGATCGAGCCTGGCGAATTGATCGATGCCGGTGGGGCAGGGCGGCGGCGCGTCACGATTCATGGGCGCAAGACCGGTGCTGGTTTCATGCGCCTGCGCTCGCATCAGCTCGAAGACATCGATAATTGCCCGATCCTCGTGGCTGATCTGTCGCCTGCCTTCGATATCGCCCGCGCCGTGGTGCCGCTTGCCGGCGATTGCGATGTTGCCGTCACCGCAAGCGACACCGGCCTCGATGTGGCGGTGAAGGCCGCTCGCCAGGTCAATGGTGTTAAGCTTGCACCACTGGTGCAGCATTTCAGCCTCGCGCGACTCTCACTCAATGGTGAGACAATTCTCGAGGTGCGGCAGCCGCTTGTGAGCATGGGCAAGGCGCAAGTCAAACTGCCGGTCGCGAGCTTTCTACAGGCGACCGCCGTAGGCGAGCACGTTTTGTCGCGACTTGTCGGCGATCACTTGAAGAAAGCCCGCAAGATCGCCGATCTTTTTTGCGGCATCGGACCCTTTGCCCTGCGCCTTGCCGAACATGCCGGCATCGCGGCTGTCGATTCCGATCGTCCCGGATTGACCGCATTGGAAGAGGCCGCGCGCCGCACCCAAGGTTTGAAGCCCATCCAAACGCAGCGCCGCGATCTGTTTCGCGAGCCGCTCATCGTCAGAGAACTCAACGCATTCGACGGTGTTGTCTTCGATCCACCGCGCGCCGGTGCCGAGGCGCAAGCCCGCGAACTCGCGAAATCATCGGTGAAGCGAGTGGTTGCGGTATCTTGTGATGCGGCAACCTTCGCGCGCGACGCTTCAATCCTCGTCGCCGGCAGCTATCGCATTGTTTCGGTTACACCCGTGGACCAGTTCGTCTGGTCGCCGCATGTCGAAATCGTCGGGACATTTGAGAGATAATCTTCACCCCGCGCGAGCGGGGAGAAGAGGGGGCCCCCGGCGCGTTTCAGCGACGGGGAAGATGAGGGGCGCCCGGTCCTTGATAAGAGGAATCTGTTGGCCCCTCACCATCCCCATCGCTCGCGCGATGGGTCCCCTTCCTCTCCCCGCTATCGCGGGGCGAGGACAATGCCTGGTTATGATTGGAGCACGCCGTCGATGCCTTCGAACACGGCGATATTGTCAAAGCGGATCACGCGATAACCGGAGCGTGTCTGGAAGCTGGTTCGCCTCTTGTCACTTTCAATTTCCTCGGGCGTGGAGTGTGTCGCCCCGTCGAGTTCGATGACAAGTTTGCGCTCTCGACACAGAAAATCGGCCACGTAAGGCCCAATGGGTGTCTGCCGGACAAACTTGAGATTGTTGAGCTTGCGCCCGCGCAATTGTTCCCGAAGTTGCTTCTCCGCCGAAGTCTCGTCGCGCCGAAGCTTGCGTGCTATTGGCAGCTGATATCGATCGCGCCCTCGCATCATGAAATACTAGCATGGGTGTGAGAAGAGGAACACGAATGTCCGAAACTTATGAAATCCTCGGCATCAGATATGCAACGCATCAACAGCGCACGCGTCTTGAGAACTTCATCCATCCAGACGATCACGCGAGCCCGCAGCCCCTCGATTACTTCATCTGGGTGATCCGCAACGCCAATCGCACCATCCTGCTCGATACCGGCTTCGATCAGATCGAGGCCAATTCGCGTGGCCGCTCTATCGAGATCGATCCTTCGGAGGCTCTGAGCCGCATCGGCATCGACGCTTGCAAGATCGAAACCGTCGTCATCTCGCATCTTCACTATGATCATGCGGGAACGCTCGATCGCTTTCCGGCCGCGCGCTTCCATGTCCAGGAGGCGGAGGTTGCCTACGCGACGGGTCCTTGCATGTGCGAGGACGCCCTGCGCCGCGCCTACAATGCCGATCATGTCTGCAACTTCGTGCGCAAGATCTATTCCGGCCGCGCTGAATTTTACGATGGCGACGCCGTGATCGCCCCTGGCATAAGTGTGCATCGCGCCGGTGGTCACACCAAGGGTCTGCAATGCATGCGCGTTGCGACCGATACAGGCAACGTCGTGCTCGCATCGGATGCGACGCACCTCTACGAGAATTTCGAGCGCCGCAAACCCTTCTCGATCACCGTCGATGTCGAGCAGAGCCTGCAGTCCTATACAAAGCTCGAGAAGCTTGCGACCTCACGCGCCCATATCATTCCGGGCCACGACCCCTTGGTCTTCGAACGCTATCCCGCGTGGAGGTCGCAGACCAAGGGATTCGTGCATCGCTTGGATGTGGCGCGGTTGAAATAACAATGAGAACTCATGGTGAGCGACCGTCGTGGAAGTCAAGCGGCTTGCCATGGTTTTTGGTCTCTGAGGATTGCATTGAGGATGGTGAGGAGCTTTCGCATGCAGGCGACGATGGCGACCTTTGCGGGTTTCCCGGCACTGCGCATGCGATGATAGACCTGGGCCATTGGCAGGTTGCGCCTTATGGCTACCAGGATGCCCATGTAGAGGGCGTTGCGCACCGGGGTTCGCCCACCCGCGATGGTCCTGCGCCCACGGAACTTGCCGCTGTCGCGATTGAAGGGAGCGACGCCGACCAGGCTTGCGATCTTGCGGCGATCGAGGCTTCCCAGTTCCGGCAGTTCGGCGATGAGGGTGCGGGCAATCTTGGGTCCGATGCTCGGCACGCTGATCAGCAGGTCTTCCTTGACCCGCCAGACCGGAGTTCCACGGATCGTGGTGCCGATCTCCTCGTCAAGCTCGGCGAGGTGCTGCTTGAGCAGCGCCAGATGGCGATCGATGGCTTTAAGCAGGAGGCGGCTGGTGAGCCTTGAGCGGCGGTTCTGCTCGGCAGTGATCATCTCGATGAGCTGGCGGCGCCTGGCCATGAGTTCGCCGAGCAACAGGGCATCCTCGCTGGCAATTGGCCTTGCGGCCGGCTGCATGGCTTCGGCAAAGTGAGCGATGACCTCGGCGTCGATCCTGTCGGTTTTGGCGAGCCTGTTCCCGGCATGAGCGAAGCTGCGGATCTGGCGCGGATTGACCACCGCGACCTGGAGATGCGCTGCGGCGAGCGCGCTCGCCACGATGGTCTCGAAGCCGCCGGTTGCTTCGAGCACGACAAGACTGGGCGGACTTCGCGAAAGCCGCTCGCAAAGCTTCACCAGCCCTTCGCCGTCACGAGCGAGCGCGAAGCTCTCGCCGCCCGGACGCATATGGACATCAAGCCGATCCTTGGAAACATCGATCCCTACGAACATCCGATTCCTCTCCCGTCCTTGCGCATGCGGGCTCGTATGGCGGCCCTGGCGACCGTTCGGGATCACGGAATCAACGGAAGGGGCACCAAGCTCACCATCGGGCTTCAAGGCCCCAGGTGCTGTCGGGCTCCCTTCCGTGATCGCGCTCCCAACCTGCCTAGGATGACGCGATCTCGTCTTGATACAAGGTGCCCGCGCAGCGGGCCTCGAACCATGAGCAACAAGCCTGATCGGCTGGCTCACCCTTCGAGGGCAGTTACGCTGCCGCCTTAGGGTGAGGTCAACTCAACGCTCAATCCTTCGCGCGTTCGACGTAGGAATTGTCCTCGGTCATGATGACCACGCGGGTGCCGGACGCCACATGCGGCGGTACCATGGTGCGCACGCCATTCGAGAGCATTGCCGGCTTGAAGGAAGACGCCGCCGTTTGATTCTTGATGACGGGTTCGGTGTCGACGATTTCGAGCGTCACGCGCTGCGGCAATTCGATCGAGATCGGCACGCCGTTATGGAGCGCGATCTGGCACTCCATGTTCTCCTGGAGATAGGCCGCAGACTCGCCGATGAGATCGGCGGGCAGGTGGACCTGATCGAACGTGGTCGGGTTCATGAACACATACTGGTCGCCGTCCTGATAGAGGTAATTATGCGGGGCGGTCTCGACGAAGGCGCGCTCGACCGAATCGGTGGTCTTGTAGCGCATCACGGTCTTGACGCCGTCGGAGATGCGACGCATGTCGATGGAGGTGGTTGGTGTTCCCTTGCCGGGATGGAAGCTTTCCGCCTTGAGCACGACATAGAGCTTGCCGTCGTCATGCTCGATGACGTTGCCCTTGCGCACGGCGCTTGCGATGATCTTAGCCACGATCTTTACGTACTTTCATAATCTGGTGGGGATGATGGGCGGGACCCTTAGCAAAGCGGCGGCACTTCGCCAAGCCCATTGCCGGAAGGGAACATGACCGATCGTCCGAGCCCATGGTGGCAGCCGCACGTCCATGCCGACCGGCGGCCTTTACTGCTGGCGCGAAACCGCATCGTCTCGGGCATCCGCCAATGGTTCGAAGGCCAGGATTTCGTCGAGGCCGATTGCGGGGCCTTGCAGGTTTCGCCCGGCAACGAGGCACATCTCCACGCCTTTGCGACCCAGATGATCGGCCCGGATGGGGCGGCCCAGAACCGCTATCTTCACACCTCGCCGGAATTTGCCTGCAAGAAGCTCCTGGCGGCGGGTGAAACGCGCCTTTTCAGCCTCGCCAAAGTCTATCGCAACCGCGAGCGCACGGCCTTGCATGCGCCCGAATTCACCATGCTCGAATGGTATCGCGCCCGCGAGGACTACCGCGTTGTGATGGCCGACTGCATCGAATTGCTGCGGCTGGCGGCACGCACTGTCGGTACCGACCGCCTGCGATTTAAGGACCGCGGGGCCGATCCCTTCCTTGATCCGGAATATCTGAGCGTCGCTGAAGCATTCCGCCGGCATGCGGGCGTCGACCTGCTGGCGACATTGGACAGTATGGGACAGGCGGATCGTGACGCCCTGGCACGGCAGTCGCCAGTGCGGATTGCCGCCGATGACACGTGGTCCGACATCTTCAGCCGTATCTTGAGCGAACTGGTTGAGCCGCGATTGGGGCAGGAGCGCCCAACGCTCCTCTATGAATACCCCGCTGTCGAGGCGGCTCTGGCGCGGGCCTGCGGTCATGACCCGAGGGTTGCAGAACGCTTCGAGCTCTACGCCTGCGGCGTCGAACTGGCGAACGGCTTCGGCGAATTGACCGACGCCCATGAGCAGCGGCGCCGTTTCATCGACGAAATGGCGCTGAAACAGCGGCTTTACGGCGAATCCTATCCCTTGGACGAGGATTTCCTGGCGGCGCTTTCCCTGATGCCTGAAGCCTCAGGCGTCGCTCTCGGCCTTGACCGGCTGGTGATGCTGGCGACCGGGACATCCCGGATCGACCAGGTGTTGTGGACGCCGCCTTCCTGAAACAATTGAAACACAAATGTCCAGCTTCCGAAGAATGTAAGAAATATTCCGGGCCTATAAGCCCCGCGACATGCAGAAGCAGTCGCATAGGAAGATTCCCATGTCCGCAACGATGGTCACCATGAGCGCGCTTGCCACCGGCCTTGCCAGTGTCGGTGCCCTTCTCGCTTTTCCGCTCGCCTCCGCCCCCGGAGTAGCAGAGATTGGCGCGCCGGTACGTCAGCAGCGGAAAAGCTGGGTTGGCCGATTCCGCGAATGGATGAACGGTCAACGCCGGGTTGCGGACCTAGCCGATCTCGACGACCGGCTGTTGCGCGACATCGGTCTGTCGCGCGGCCTCATGATGTCGGAGAGTTTCCGGCACGCGCCGCGCCGTTCGACGCCGAGCGAGTTCGATTACCCGCAATTGCGCCGCCACTGAGCCTGATCCTTCGGCTCACCGGGCATTCATTTTCGATCCTTCAGGCTGAGAGGAGATGGTCGATCCATCTCCTCGCTGCCCCTTCATCATCTCAAGAGGAGCTATCCCGCAATGAATCTTGCACATCTCTGCCTGCGCACCGCCGTGGTGCTCGGCTTCATCGGTTTCAGCATGGGTTTCGGCATGGGCGTCAGCCAGGACTTCAGCCTCGCGCCGGCTCATGCGCACATGAACCTGCTGGGCTGGGTTTCGTTCTTTCTCTATGGCGCGTTTTACTTCCTGATTCCGCAGGCAGCCATCGGCATGCTGCCGCGCATCCACTACATCATGGCAAGTGTCGGAACGATCGTCATGGTGGGCGGCATCGCCGGCATTTATCTCGGCTATGGCGCGACCTTCGAACCCTTGGCGATCGTCGGCTCGATCTCCGTCTATGCGAGCTTCATCCTCTTCGTCTTCATCGTCTTCCGCGCAACCCGGATGGCGAGCCTGTTCCG
Source organism: Hyphomicrobiales bacterium (assembly GCA_046349315.1). Classification (GTDB taxonomy): domain Bacteria; phylum Pseudomonadota; class Alphaproteobacteria; order Rhizobiales; family Aestuariivirgaceae; genus JAEUMG01. The sequence continues at coordinate 37,774 of JAXMCQ010000007.1, forward strand.
AACGGCGAAGGAGACCGATGAACCGGCCGACGATAATCATGCGGCCCAGGGCGCCTGGGGCTGAACGCGTCGGATCCGTCGATCCGGGGAGGGTTGTGGCTTTCCGCGGATCGTGACGCTGTCACAGGAATGCGGTCTTGAGGTAGGGGCCGCCTGCCTGCAAGCTGTCACCGCGAAGCTCAAAAAAAGGCGGCCCAAATGGTAGATCGGTCCCGATTGCTTGCGATTGTTGCCGGCGCGGTGGGCGGGACAGTTGCTATCGGCGGCATGGAGATATTTTCCGAAACCGCGTCGTTCCCGCTTGTCGCAATACCGTTTGCCACGTCGATTGTGCTCGTTCTCGGCTCACCGAAGGCCGAACCTGCTCAACCACGAGCGCTGGTCGGCGGGCATCTTATCTCCACCTTGGTCGGACTGCTGGTGGTCAAAATTTTTGGACCAGTCTTGTGGGCGGCGGCGCTTGCAGTCGGTCTTGCCATGATTGCGATGCATCTAACCCGCACGTTCCACCCACCGGCAGGGATCGATCCCCTCGTCGTCGTGGTCAACGACATGTCGTGGCGTTTCTTGGTCGCTCCAGTGGGCATCGGTGTCGTGTTGCTCGCGCTCTTTGCGCTCGTTTGGCATAACATCATGGCGCGCGGCCCGAATAAGGGTGATACTTGGCCGACACAATGGTGGTGACGACCGACGCCAACGAGGCCGGGTCGTTGACAGCTATAGCGAGGCCTCAATACATGGCGGCATGTATGAGGTGGTTGTCATAGGAGCCGGCGCTGCGGGGATCTCCGCCGCGCGTTCCTGCAAGGAACGTGGTCTTTCCTGCATCGTGCTTGAGGCCGGCAACAAGATCGGCGGCAGGGCAAGCACGGTGCAGTTCCCCGACGGTCCGGTGTTCGACCTTGGCGCGCACTGGCTGCATTCGCCGGCCTTGAATCCCTTAACGCGCCTCGTTCCTTCGGGTCCGAGAGCGGAGGCCGAGCCGCTCGCAAACGCCTACTCCGAAGATGGAACGCTTCTAGGCCCGGCGGAAGTGCAGCGTTGCGATGACCTGATCGAGAAGTGCTTTGCTGACATCGCGAGGCGCGGTGAAGACGGGTTAGATGAAGCCGCAGCGGATTCTTCGACGATAGAGCCTGCATGCCAGATCGCCTTCACGAATAAAGTGGGCGTTCTGCCGGATAGAACATCGGCCATCGACTTCGCACGCTATGTCTGGGAAGGCGACGACATTCCCGTGAGAGAGGGGATGGGCGCCTTGATCGTCGGCCTTGGTGCGGGGCTCGATACTCGCCTCAACAGTCCGGTCGCAACGATCGATCTCACGCGCGCGGACCGGGTTCGCGTGTCCGGGACATGGGGAAGCGTTGAGGCGCGCAGAGCCGTCGTCACGGCCTCGACAGGTGTCCTCCAGTCTGGGGCTATTCGATTTATTCCGGAACTCCCGAGCCTTCACCGCGATGCGATCGAAGGCCTGCCGATGGGGAGCTGCAATAAGATCCGCCTGTCATTTACGAGGCGCGTGTTCAATGATCTGCCGCCGTCGCTGCTCGTGCCTTTGGACGACCCCAATGAAGCGATGGAAATCGTGCTCCGCGAAAATGGCGAGGAAACCGCGGTCGGGATGTTCCATGGCCCCTTTGGCCGGGATCTTGCGGCCGCAGGCGAGGCGGCAATGGGCGATCATCTGGTTGCGACGCTGGCAAAGCTTTTCGGCAGCGAGATCTCGAGATGCCTTTCGCCGCTGCGAATGTCCGTGAACTGGGACACCGAGCCGTTTGTCCGGGGATATGTCGCGGCAGCGCTTCCCGGCAGTGCCGATGCAAGAATGAAGCTCGCCGAACCCATCGATGGCAGATTGGCCTTTGCCGGCGAGGCAACCTCTAAGCGTTTCATGGGGGATGTCCATGGCGCCTGGCTGGAGGGCGAGGCGGCCATTTCCCGCCTCTGGCCGTGAGACTGATTTTATCCTTAACAAATGGTGGCCTGAAACCTGCTCAATCGTAAACCCATAATGGAGGTTCTGTTCCATGTTGGGATTCTGGCGGAAACAGGATGGCGGCGTCGCGGTCGCCTTTGCGATTTCGGCGATACCATTGATCGGGATGGCGGGTTTCGCGGTTGATTATATGCGCGCCGCAGAAGTCCGTTCAGCCTTGCAGGTGGAGGCCGATGCCGCTGCCTTGGCCTCCGCTGCGAGCAAGGATACCTCGGCCAGCACGGCCTGGGTTGCCAATCTCAAATCTGCGATCAACGACCGCTTCGGCGGCGGCTCCGCCGCGGTCGGCAATCTTGCCGCCGATGGCGAATGGCTCTCGACATCGGATTTTCGCGTGCAGGCGAGTGCCGATGTGCCATTGACCTTCCTGCGTATCATTCCGGGCATCGACGATCACTTCGGTGTCGCGGTAGAATCGGTTGCCCGCGTGACCAAGCCGAAGCTCACCTACAAGCCGCCCAAGGTCACCGACCTCGACCCCGAGGCGGCCGACTATAATCGTCTTTCGCTCTATTGCTTCGATCCCGAGAAGAAGTCGGATCCGATGACCAAGGGCCGCAGCCAGGAGACGACGATCGCCGACAATGCCGGCACCAAATATACTTACGACATGCCGAAATGCGCGGCCGGCGAGACCATGAGCTATCACCTCAAGAACGTCCGCGATGCGCGGACCAAGCCCAAGCAGTGGGACAACCCCAAGGCGACGCAGTACAATTATTACACCGACACCGTGATGTCGGGCGGCGTCGAGACCTATGATCTCGGCGGCTATTCGATACTCGAGACTGTCCTGTGCGACACGGCGGCGAAATGTGTCGGCAAGAGCAAAGGCGGGGTGATCCCGGAGGGTGCGAACCGCACCCCGCAGCACGCCTCGCAGTCATGCCAGGCGGGCAAGTTCATGTATTACGGCTGGGAAGACCGCCCGCCCGGACTGGGCTGGACCGACCAAGACTATAACGACATCCGCGTCGTGATCGAATGCCCCTCATCCGAATCGACCGGCGAATTCCTCGTCCGATTGATCAAGTAGGCGGGGGCGTCAGCCCAAGCCGTGCGCCGCAAGGACTTGGCGGACTGACTTCGCCATCTTGCCGACGATCTCCTCCAATTCGGCATCGCTCGCATTATAGGGCGGCGCCAGAATAACCACATCTCCATTAATTCCATCGACATTGCCACCGACCGGATAGCAAATGAGTCCGTTTTCAAGGGCTTGCTGGCGGATGTGCATATAGAGCTTGAGTGATCCGTCGAAAGGTTTCTTCGTCTCGCGGTCCCGCACAAGTTCGGTTCCGATGAAATAGCCACGGCCGCGAATGTCGCCGACCGTTTCGATGCCCTGCGTCGCATCGGCGATCATTTTCTTGAGCTTCGGCTCATTGGCCTTCACCCGCTCGACAAGCTTGTCGCGCTGGATAATCTTCTGGACGGCCACGCCTGCCGCGCAGCAGGCAGTGTGGCCGGTGAATGTGTGGCCGGTCATCGGCCCGCCATAGGCCTTGGCGATGGCGTCCGAAACCTTGTCGGAATAGATCGCTGCGCCAAGCGGCAGGTATCCGGCCGCGAGACCCTTGGCGATGGACATGATGTCGGGGAAGACCCCGTCCTTCTCGAGCGCCCGCCAGGTGCCGGAGCGCCCGACGCCGCACATGACTTCATCGGCAATCATCAAGACGCCATGCCGGTCGCAGATCTCGCGCACCCGCTTGGCATAGCCCGGAGGGGCAGGGACACAGCCGCCGGCCGCACCGACGACGGGCTCGAAGATGAAAGCGGCAACCTTGTCGGCGCCGACTTTCAGGATTTCGCGCTCGAGCTCGGCGGCGCAAAACTCGCCGACCGTTTCGGCCGTGGCACCCGCCGGCGGACGATATTCATTGGCGGGCGAAATCCGCGAGACGTCGAGCAATGATCCTTCGAAGGCGAGGCGGCGTTCAAGAAAGCCCGAGACGGAAAGCGCGCCCAATGTATTGCCGTGCCAGGACCGCTCGCGCGCGATGAAGCGCCGCCGGCTCATCTCGCCGCGCGCCGCATGATACTGCAATGCCAGTTTGAGACAGGATTCGACCGCTTCCGATCCGCCGGTCACGAAGACCATGTTCTTGAGCGTGCCGCCGCAGCGGTTCGCCACGATGGCGGTCAATTCCTCCAATGCATCGGAGGTGAAATTGTAGCGATAGCCATGCGCGATCTGTTGAAGCTGGCTGGTGATCGCGGCGTTCACTTCCTCATTCGAGTGGCCGATACAATAGACGGCAGGTCCGCCCGAGCCGTCGATATACTGCTTGCCGTCGACATCCCACACATAGCTGCCCTTGGCGCGGGCGACCTTGGGGAGCTTCGTTCCGACGACATTGATGTTGGGCGGCAGTTCGGTGCGAGCATTCATGAGGGTGGAGCCTTGGGAAACGTGACGGGAAGGGGGGTGCGATGCTATTGGGTCCGGAGCCTCTAGCACTGCCCTCACCATTCCGGCAAATCCATGATTACAGTCTTTGACGAAGTCCAACGCCTGCACGCGCCGCAAGGCTACATCGTAGCGGGGAAATTGCAGCCGAGCCCCGAGCGCCCGGATCGCATCGACGCACTGATGCAGGGCGTTGCGCGGCTCGGAGGACCGATCGTCAGGCCGCCGGCCATCCGGCGCGAGCGGCTCGAACTCGTCCATACGCCACGCTATCTCGATTTTCTCGAAAATGTCTGGACGCGCTGGTCGAGGCTTCCCGATGCCGGGCCTTACCCCGTCCCCAATATCCACGCCCTGGGACGCTCGACCCTGGCCGAAGTCTCATACCCGGACGGTGTCGTCGGGCAATGCGGGTATCATCTTGGCGACGGCTCGTGTCCGATCACTGCGGAGACCTGGGGCTCGGCCTTGGCCAGCGCGTCCTCGGCCGCGCACGCTGCCGACCTGCTGCTCGGAGGCGAGAAACTCGTCTATGCGCTGTGCCGCCCGCCCGGCCACCATGCGGCGGCCGATGTCGCGGCAGGCTTCTGCTACATCAGCAATTCGGCATTGGCGGCGGGGATCCTGAACAAGGCGGGCCGCCGCGTCGCGATCCTGGACATCGATGTTCATCACGGCAATGGCACCGAGGCGGTGTTCTACGAGCGCGCCGATGTGCTGACCGTGTCGCTTCATGCCGAGACGCAGCGCTTCTATCCCTTCTTCTGGGGCTATGCGACGGAGCGGGGCAGGGGCGCCGGTGAAGGTTTCAACCTCAACCTGCCATTGCCGCGCGGCACGACGCTCGCCGAGTATCGCAAGGCGCTAGATGTGGCCTTCGCGCGCATCGCGAAATTCGCGCCGGATACGCTCGTCATCGCCGCCGGGCTCGATATATCGATCGACGATCCCTTCAAGGCCTTTGCCATCGAGACCGAGGGCTTCAACGCGATCGGCCGCGCCATTGCCGCACTCAAGCTGCCAATGCTCGTTGTTCAGGAGGGCGGCTATCCATCGCCGAGCCTTGGCGCCAATCTCGCCGAACTTCTGGGCGGTCTCGGCGCATGAGCCTCGCCATAAGGCCGATGCATCCGCATGAGGCGGACGCCGTCGCCCGCATGGTGCATGATCTCGCCCGCGATGTCGGCGTGCCGGTGAAGCCCAGGCTCACCGGCGATGCCTTGCGCAAGGCGCTCGACCTCGTCGATGTCGTGGTCGCGGAGGAGGGGGGCGAACTCCTCGGCGCCTGCCTCGGCCTCATGACCTATTCGACCTGGCGCGCGGCGCGCGGGCTCTATGTGGTCGATCTCTTCGTGTCGAGCGCAGCGCGCAACCGCAAATTGGGGGCTTTGCTATTGCGCGCGGCCGGGGCGCGGGCGCGCACAAGGGGCGCGACTTTCATCAAGCTCGAAGTCGACCACGCCAATGACGGCGCGGCTCGGTTCTACGAGCGCTTCGGATTCCAGAGGCACGAAGAGGATCAACTCTTCGTGCTCGAGGAAGACCGGCTCATTGAATTCTTGAAGGTTTAGGGAATCGTTTGCACACGGATGAATTATTCACCGACCGGTTAATACGCGCGAAGTTCTCCTGTGATTTCAATCACATAAGAAAAAAGTGAAAAATGGACGAAAAAAATCCTTGACTGACTGCGCAGCTATTAGTGAATCTGGTCGTGGCTTCGATAGGTGGTACGAATTCAAACCTCTTGCATGCGGGAACAGGGGCCTGAATGTCAGTATCCGGATTTCGCGATAGTTCCAGTTCACCAGACGCCGCGAGACACAAGCTCGCCCAGCAGTTGGTTGACCGTCTTGCGGACATGCAGGATGTGAGCGCAACGTCATCCTGCGACAAGGGAATGGTCACCGGCGGTGCAGGCACATAATTGATTCGCCTGCCAGCCAGCGCGTAAGCAGTCGGGAACGAGGCGCATCATCGGATCCTGGATCGGGAGGTCGACCGCATGGATCATGTAGGCTTCGGCATTGCCGGCCATCAGGTCAAAAAAGGCGGCGCTGGCAGCATTCGTCTCGATGATGCCGTCAACAATCTTTCGCGTCACCGCAAGCGTCTGGCAGGGACTTCTGGCTTGCACGGCTGATAGACGGGGCGCGTCCGAGCGCGGCTGGCTCTCCAAACCAGTCTCCCGGATGGAAGATGTGACCGGGAAGCAGTCCCTGGACAGGGTGAACCCACGAGTATCACGGCGATGCCCGAGACGAGGCAGTAGATCTCCTGCGCGTCGTCTTCGAAATGGAACAGCCGACTCGTTCTTCTGGAACGACCTAAGCCTGGCATTGGCAGAGATCAGCGCCTGGAAATCCGCGCCTGACGGGAAAGCCACCCAACCGACAGGGCCACCTCAAGAGCCTTGTCCAGAGTCATTTTCCCAGATGATCAGCGGGACTGTCCATGAAGTTACAGTCTTGATCTGCCTTTGGTGGTCTGTCAACGCAGGACAGGCGAGCGCCCGTGCCAATAATGGGCACGGGCGAGCGCGCCCGTGTCAATAATGGGGAAGAGTTCCGATGACAAAGGTGAGCGCCCGCGGCACCGGGCTACTGACGGCTTTGTGCATTGCCATGGGATCTGCGCTTGCAGGCCACGCGATGGCACAAGAGGTCCTCCGCGGCCCGAGCCGAAATTCCGGGGCGTGATCGGGCAGACTTACAAGGATTCGACGCCCGACAAGATTCCATTGATCAAGGCGCCGGCCAGCACGCCGAACGTTCTGTTCATCATGATCGACGATGCGGGCTTCGGCGACTGGAGCACCTTCGGCGGGCAGATCCCCACACCCAATCTCGATCGCCTTGCAGACGGTTCCAGAGCTATACGCGGTTCCACACCACCGCATTGTGCTCGCCGACCCGCGCGGCGATCTTGACCGGCCGCAATCATCATTCGGCAGGAACCGGTGTGATCACCGAATTGGGGAGTGGTTATCCGGGCTACAGCGGGCAAATCCCGAAAAGCGGGCGATGATCTCCGAACTGCTGCGCCAGAACGGCTACAGCACGGCCTTCTTCGGCAGAACCTATCCCCGACTGGGAGACGAGCGTCTCCGGGCCCGTTCGATCGCTGGCCGACCGTACGGGGCTTCGATCATTTCTACGGCTTCGTGGGCGGCGAGGCCAATCGGTGGCAACCGGCACTTTATGAAGGCAACAAGCCCGTCGAAATGGAAGTGCCGAAGGGCCGGGAGAAAGTTACACGCTGAACGAAAACCTCGCCGACAAGGCGATCAGAGTATATCCATCCAGGAAAATCGGCGACGCCCGACAGACCGTTCTTCATCTATTACGCGCGCCCGGCGCCACGCATGCCCCGCATCATGTGCCGCAAGCCTGGATCCGACAAGTTCGGGGGCCAGTTTGACCAGGGTTGGGACAAGTATCGCGAAGAGACTTATCAGCGCCAGTTGAAGATGGGCATCATTCCGCCCGGCACCAAGCTGACGCCGCGGCCAGCCGAAATTCCGACGCAAGGATTCGCTATCGGCCGACCAGAAGAAGGTCGCCATCCGGCTCGCGGAAACCTTCGCCGCCTTCACCGCCCAGACCGACTACGAAGTGGGCCGCGTGATCGATTCCATCCGCGACATCGGACAGCTCGAAAACACGCTGATCATGTGGGAGATCGGCGACAATGGCGCCTCGATGGAGCACACGCTCAACGGTGTGTTCAACGAGATGGTGTCGCTCAATGGCCAGCAGGAGGATCCTCCTACATCCTGGCGCATCTCGCCGAGATCGGCGGTCCGAAAGTCCCTACAATCATTTTCCGGTGGTGGGCTGGGCCTGGGCGATGAATACGCCGTTCCAGTGGGGCAAGCAGGTGGCGTGCGCATTTCCGGCGGTACGCGCAATCCGTTGGTCGTGTCCTGGCCGGCGCGGATCAAGGACAAGGGCGCGATCCGCACGCAATTCCACGATGTTATCGACGTCGCGCCGACGCTTCTCGAAGCGGCGGGCATTCCCGAACCGGTCGAGGTCAATAGCGTCTGGCAGAAGCCGATCGAAGGCGTCAGCATGCTCTACAGTTTCGATGACGCGGGCGCCAAGGATCGCCAGGCGCAGTATTTCGAGATGTTCGGCAATCGCGCGCTTTATCACATTGGCTGGGTGGCGGTTTGCCGCCATGGCCGATTGCCGTGGGTGACCGGGGGGTCCTTTGATTTCGCCAACGACGTCTGGGAACTCTGCCAATATCAATGAAGATTTCAGCCAGGCCAATAACCTGGCGGCGAAAAATCGAGAAACTGCGCGAATTGCAGGACCTGTTCTGGCTCGAGGCCGCGAAATACAATGTGCTGCCGGCGATCGTTTTGTCGAGCGCGCGATCCGAGGTCTCCAGGCCGAGCCTGATCGCCGGCAAGACCGACTTCGTCTATTTCCCCAGGGCCTATCGCATTCCGGAAGAGTTCATCCGCCAATATCAAGAACACGTCGCATGTGATCACCGCGACGATCGACAAAGCGGGCGACGGCGTTCCTGGTTACCCGCGGGTGGCACGGTGGGCGGCTACACGCTCTTCGTGAAGGAAGGAAAACCGACTTACGAGTATAACTGGTTCGGCATGGACCGCTATCGCGTGACCAGTCCGAGCCGCTGCCCGCGGGCAAGAGCACCATCCGCGTCGAGTTCAAATATGACGGCGGCGGCCCGGCCAAGGGTGGCACTGTGACGATGTTCGTGAACGACAAGAAGGTGGCCGAAGGCCGCGTCAAGAAGACGATCTTCGGGCGCTTCTCGGCCGACGAGACATTCGATACCGGCTTGGACACGGAGTTCGCCCGTCAGCGATCTCTACCAGGCACCCTTCAAATTCGATAGCGCAATCGACAAAGTCGAAATCGACATCGCGCCGGCCGTTGTCATGGGCATTGCGCGTAGACCCGACGAGGAGAGCTTAGGACAGCATAGCACGTCGCTGTCGGATTCAGGAATGAGGCAGGGAGGCAGGTCGCCTGCGAAGCCGGCCTCGTTAAAGACTTCTAGGCGATTGACGTCGCATGTATTGTCCTGCTTCGGAAGGATTGTCGCCCATGGTCAATGTCCATATCCATCAATTCGCCGGGGCCGCCCCCGTCGATGCCCATGCGATGGAGCAGTTCCAGAAACAGTGGGCGAGCTATCAGAAACTGGTCGACAATGACTATGTCTCGCACCGGGAAGTGGGCGATCTCCTGGGCCGGGCGCTGAATGAGGACTTCGCCGAGCCCTTTGCGATCCTCGACATTGCCTGCGGCGATGCGAGCCTGATGAAGCGCGTGCTGCCCAAAACCAAGGTTGCGCATTATCACGGCATCGACCTCGCCAAGCCGGCGCTTGAGTTGGCCGCGCGAAATCTCGAGGGGCTCGGCTTTGCAGTCGATCTTGACCAGCGCGATTTCGTCGCCGCGATGAACGACCGGCCGGAGCCGGCGGATGTTTCCTGGTGCAGCCTGTCGATCCATCACCTCGTGGTCGACGACAAGATCGAGCTTCTCAAAGCCATCAGGGCGGCGACGAAGAAATTCGTGATGATCTATGAGCCGACGCGCCTTGAGGGCGAGGACAGGGCGGCCTATCTCGACCGCTTTTGTGCCGTTAACCGGCCGCTCTGGAAGGAGCTGACGCCTGAGGAATGGGACCAGATCGAGCACCATGTGCGAAGCTGCGATCTGCCCGAGACGCATTCGGGCTGGATCGACGTTGGCCAGAAGGCCGGCTTTTCAAGCGCGCGGGAAGTCTATGTCGACCCAACCGACATGTACTGCCTCTATCGCTACGATGTCTGATTAATGTCTTCTCCCCGCGCGAGCGAGGAGAAGGTGCCCCCGGTCTTGATCCGGGGGCGGATGAGGGGCACCCGGTCGTCTGACAGAAGTGCCCGTTCGCCCCTCACCATCCCCATCACGCAATCGCGCGATGGGTCCCCTTCCTCTCCCCGCTATCGCGGGGCGAGGACGAGAAAGGCACTAGGAGACTTGCGATGAAATTTGCCGATGACGATCAGCTCTTCGCCGCGATGCGGGGGAAGCTCTTTACTGCGGTGGTCGGCGATGTGCTCGACGCCATGGGCTTCATGCACCAGTTCCTGCCGCCGCATATCAGGCCGTTGCGCGATGACATGGTGGCGATCGGCCGCGCCATGCCGGTGCTGGAAGCCGATTACTTCAGGCGGAGCGACGAGGGCCCGGGCGCCTATTCGCAAAAACCCTTTGGCCTCATGTTCCGTGCGCTCGACAGCCTCAAGCCGAACGAGATCTATGTCGCGACCGGCGCATCGCCGCGCTATGCCCTGTGGGGCGAATTGATGTCGACGCGAGCCTTGATGCTCAAGGCGACGGGGGCGGTGCTCGACGGCTATTGCCGCGACTCGGCCGGAATCATCGATCTGAACTTTCCGACCTTCTGCTATGGCTCCTATGCGCAGGACCAGGCGCCGCGCGGCAAGGTCGTGGACTTCGGCGTAACGGTCGAGATCGGCGGGGTTCGCATCAGGCCAGGCGATATTCTATTCGGCGACCGCGACGGCGTGCTGGTCATTCCGCGCGAGGCCGAGGCCGATGCGATTGCCGCCGCACTCGAGAAGGTTGCGACAGAAAACAAGGTGCGAAAGGCGATCGAGGAAGGGATGAGCACGGAGGAGGCCTTCACGCGCTTCGGCGTGATGTAGCCTGATATTCAGGCCTGGTTCACCGATTGTCTTCGAGATTGGCGGGCTGGTATCTGCTGTGGGACGGCGGAAAGGACTGCATCATGTTTGAACTCAATCGCCGCGGCGCCCTGCGCCTTCTGGCCCTCCTGCCGGCACTGGTACCTGCCACCGGCGCATGGGCGACAGCCGAAACGATCGGCAATGTCACGGAACTCAAAGGCAAGGCTAGTGCCGAGCTTGCCGGCAAGACGCGTGCGCTCAAGCTCAAGGCGCCATTGCATCTGGCCGAGACCTTGATCACCGGCGGCGGCGAAGCGCGGTTGACGGCATTGCTGGCAGAGAAGACGACGCTCAAGCTTGGTGCGCGGACGAAAGTGAGGCTCGACAAGTTCATTGTCGATTCGGGCGGCGAACTTTCCTTCAACAGCGGAGCGCTCCTCCTCGATGCGCCCTCGCAGAGCTTCCCGAAGGGGCTCACTATCGACAGCCGCTACGCGCTCATCGCGGTGAGGGGAACGAAGTTTTTTGCCGGGCGCCTTGGAGACGATTTCAGCGTTTTCGTCGAGGAGGGTGCCGTCGACGTGACGGCGGCCGGCAAAACGGTGAGGCTCAATACCGGCGAGGGCACCGATATCTCCCACCCCGGCGATCCGCCCGGCGAAGTGCGCCGCTGGGGCCAGCCCAAGATCACCCGGGCCATGGCATTGGTGCAGTAGCTCAGATATTTCCTACGGCTTCCGGCTACACGGCCAGGTCTTGCCGTGCTTGTGCAAGGAAGGTCATCCATTCACTGCGATTGGGCATGCGACGATCCTTCGAACCCGGCGCGCGGCGTATATGGTCGAGGACAAAGCCCGCATCCTCTGCGAGACTGACCGCACGGCCTGTTTCGGCTCGGGTGAATCCGATTTCTCGCTGCATGGGCCCTCTCCGCCATTACCCCTCTGAATGTCGGCCCGACTTGGTTAACGAACTGTTACAAAGGGCTCTGGGCTCGCAAATCGGGGCGTCAACGGCTTCGATGACGAAATTTGCGCCCATTTGATATTGCTGGTAGGCCTCCCCAGCTTCATCACCGAAATCACACAGTGTGAACACCGGCCTAAGCGCTTGGCAACGCTCGCCAAGCGATAGAGGGAGATTGATCAGTGGCTTTCAAACCGAATTACGGACAGCAGCGCCAAGACCGTGAGCGATCGAAGCTCAAGAAGGCACAGGCGCGGCTCGATCGCAAAGACCAGAAGGCACTCGAACGCAAGGAGAGAGCCCCCGGTCAGCATGACACGGCTAATGGGGAGGACGGCGATGGGAAAGAAAGATAGGCAACGGAATCAGGGTGAGTTTGCATTGTTTGATGTCGTCTACGAGGATGGCCGCGTGACTTCGCGGCGGCGAGTGCCTGCTGCGATTATTCAGGGCCTCGACGGTGAACATGCGGCTTGGAGCGCTATCCAGGAGCAAGACAACTCCATCGCGGAAAAAGCAGGAACCCCACGCGGCAAGATTAAGTCTGTGACGCGCGTTCGGGCCTAGTCTGTTGCGCCATGAGTGAAATCGTGGCGCATATCGAGCATGCTAGGTCCCCACCTTGAGGCGGACAAGATTTTAGGGCCCGATTGTCGAAATCGCTGAGTGTCGCCCGTCATTGCGGTGTGGAGGGCATGATGTCCTCCTTCAATCCATGAGGAGATCGCCATGAAATACGCGCTGTTCATCTATGGCAAGGAAGACGCCCAGGCGCCGAGCGAGGCCGACGCCTACAAAATGACCGAAGCCTATGGCGCCTATGTCGGTGCCATGCAGAAGGCCGGCATCATCCTGGGCGGCGAAAGACTGCGCCCGTCGAGTGCGGCGAGCACGGTGCGCAATACCAATGGCAAGGCCAAGGTGCTGGACGGCCCCTATGCCGAGACCAAGGAGCAGCTTGCCGGCTATTTCATCATCGACGTGCCCGATCTCGACGCGGCATTGTCATGGGCGGCGCGCTGCCCGGGCGCCACGCACGGCGTGATGGAGGTTCGCCCCATCTGGCCCATGCAGGGCTGATCGCGCCATGGCATCAGACGCCAGCGCGACGGCCGAAGCGGTCGCGCGGCGCAGCTATGGACGATTGATCGCCATCCTCGCGAGCCGTGGGCGCGATCTCGCCGCCGCCGAGGATGCCTTGTCGGAAGCCTTCGCGCGGGCGCTCATCGAATGGCCGCGCACTGGTGCGCCCGGCAATCCCGAAGCCTGGCTGATGACGGTGGCGCGGCGCCAATTGATCGATGGCGTTCGTCGCCGCCAAACCGGAGACGCCATGAGCGACCATTTGCGCCTCATCGCCGATGAACTCGCTGCCGCGCGCGACGATGCCGGCGGCTTCGGCGATCAGCGTCTCGCCTTGATGTTTGCCTGCGCGCATCCGGCGATCGAGGAGGCCATCCGCGCTCCATTAATACTGCAGAGCTTGCTCGGCTTCGATGCCGCGGCGATCGGGGAGGCCTTCCTCGTCTCGCCTGCCGCGATGGGCCAGAGATTGTCGCGCGCCAAGGCCAAGATCAAGGATGCGGGCATTCCGTTTCGGGTACCCGATCGATCAGAATTACCTGAGCGCCTCGAAGCCGTGCTCGATGCGATCTACGCGGCCTATGCGGAAGGCTGGATGAAGAGCGCCAAGAGCGATGACGCGCCTGGCGCACTGGCCGAGGAAGCAATCTGGCTCGGCCGCCTTGTCATCTCGCTTCTGCCCAACGAGCCAGAGGCATTGGCGCTCGTCTCGCTGATGCTGCACCTCGAAGCGCGCCGGGCGGCGCGCCGCGATGCAGGCGGAGGCTATGTTCCGCTGGCCGAGCAGGAGGTGGAGCAATGGGACATGCATCTCATCGGCGAGGCCGAGCAATTGCTCATGCGGGCGAGCCATGCGGGGCCGACCGGGCGCTATCAATTGGAAGCGGCCGTGCAATCGGCGCATGCAGCGCGGCGCTTCACCGGTCGTTCCGACTGGCAGGCGATCGCGCAGCTTTATGATGCACTGATCGTGCTGACGCATTCGCCGGTGATCGCCATCAATCGCGCGGTCGCAATCGCCGAGACGCGCGGTGCCGTCGAAGGCCTGGCCGCGCTCGAGGCCGCCGCCGCCGATCCTCGCCTTGCGGAGTATCAACCCTATTGGGCGGCGCGGGCGGAATTGCTGGCAAGGGCGGGCGACCGCGAGCGCGCGGATCAGGCCTATGAACGCGCGATCGGTCTCGCCGACGATCCGGCAGTGAGGACGTTCCTGCAGAAGAAGCGGTCGGGTTTGTCTCAAGTCTCCGGCGTGTAAATCTCGACCTCATCGCCGATACCGCGGAGCGCCAGCGCGCCGAGACGCTTGAGGGGCAGGCGATCCTTGAGCGCGGCAACGGTGCCGGGGCCGAGCGCGATGGATGAGCCGAAGCTCTTGTTCGCCGTCTGCAGGCGCGAGGCGAGATTGAGCGGCCGGCCGTAGGCCGTGTAGTCGCGCCTGGCGCCGCGGCCCACTTCACCAAGGACCGCCGGTCCGGTTTCGATGCCGATGCGGGTGCGGCCGAGGCCGAGCTCGGCAATCCCGGGCGATCGGCGAAAGCTTTCAGTCGCCTGGACGATCGCCAACGCACAGGCGACCGCTTTCTCGGCATGGTCAGCGAGGTCGAGCGGCGCGTTGAAGAAGCCGTGCAATGCATCGCCGACAATCTTGTCGACCATGCCGCCATGCGAAACGATGATGCCGGCGACGAGATCGACATAGCGGTCGAGCAGCGAAACGACGGCTTCCGCGCCGACCCGCTCGGTGAGCGCGGTGAAATCCTCGATGTCGGTGAAGAGCACGGTGATGGTGCGTGTTTCGCCGGTGAGCCGCAATTCGCCGGGCCGGTCGATGATCCGCTGCACGACCTCGGAGGGCATGTGGAGCGCGAAGCGCCGCTCGATGGCGAGGCGCTGGCGATAAGTGAGTGCGAATTGCGCCAATGCCGCTGCCTGCGTGCCGATCAGGAGAAGGAGAACGGGGATGACGGGATCGGTAAGCCACTGGCGGCCGGTGCTGAGAAGGCTCGCGGCGGCGATCCACAAGAGTGCAAGCCCGAGCCAGACCAGCGCGGCGCGCCCTGGAGGAAGCGTGAACACGGCGAGAATGCCGAGAAGCGCAAGGATGACTCCCGCAATGATCTCGAAATGGTCCATAAAGGGCGCGCGCCACGGAATATCGCCGGCCAGCATCTGCTCGATCGCCTCAGCCTGGATATCGACCGAAGGCATCAAGGGATCGATGGAAGTCAAGCGCAAGCCGCCGGCTTCGGGCGCACTCGCCCCAAGCAATACGATCTTATTCGCCATGCGTGCTGGATCGGCGCGGTTGGTGAGGAGGTCCTGGGCCTGGATCGTGCGCGCCGCGCGATCGGCCGCTTTCGCGAAGTGGAGCCGCATCAACCCGTCGGGCGGCAGGGGTAGCACCAGTTCGCCGATGCGCAGCACCTGCGGCGGCGAGGACGCGATGAGATTGGCGCCGCCTTCAGCCACGCGGATCGCTTCGACCGCAAGACCCGGAAAGAGCGCGCCCGCTCCGCCGGCGAGAAGCGGCACAGCGCGCACCGGCTCGCCCTCAGGCGCCGGCAGCGAAATGACGCCGGCACCACCTGCGGCCTTGAGGAGGAGGGGGTCAGGAAGGGCGGCCCCTGGTGTTTGCAGCAGATCCGGTACTTTGACATTGCCGCTGACCGCGATGGCGCTGGTCAATGGTGCTGCTGCCGTCGGTGCCGGGTCGAGCACGATGCCGAGCACGGCCGGCACGCGAGCCAGGGCTTCGGCGAGACCCGTATCATCGGGCTCTGACTCGCGTGGAGCGAGAAGAATGTCGATCGCCAGCGCTTTCGGCCCGGCATCTGCGATTTTGGTAACGACGCTGGCGAGCTGCGACCTTGGCCATGGCCAGGGGCCGAGCTCGGCCAATGCGTCGCGGCCGATATCTACGATCACGACGTTGCTCTCGGCATCGCCGCGCGGTGCCATCGCCAGCATGCGGTCAAAGCTTTCTTCGCGCAGGTTCCGCAGCAGCGATCCCGGATCAAACCAGGCGAAGAGCGCGGCAACAAGCAGGCAAATGATGCCGGCCGCAGCGACCGAGGCTGAGGATGCGTGCCGGCGCTTCATGCCGCTGGCGGGCGCAACGGTTTCTGACGGAAGCGTCGCGGACCGATTTCGTGGATCGACTGGCCGCGGGTATCGACGGCGACGGTCACCGGCATGGCGTCCACCTTGAACTCGTAGATCGCTTCCATGCCGAGATCCGCATAGGCAACGACCCGGGCGGATTTGATCGCCTTCGAAACGAGATAGGCAGCACCGCCGACGGCGATGAGATAGGCGGCGCGGTGGCGGGCGATCTCGGCGATTGCTTCCGCCCCGCGCTCGGCTTTGCCGATCATGATCTTGAGCCCGGTCGCAGCAAGGAGTTCGCCGGTGAACCGGTCCATGCGCGTGGCGGTGGTGGGGCCGGCGGGACCGATCACTTCATCGCCGACGGCATCGACCGGGCCGACATAATAGATGGCACGGTTCCTCAAATCGACGGGAAGCGTGCCGCCGGATCGTATGGTTTCGACCATGCGCTTATGGGCAGCGTCGCGGCCGGTATAGAGCGTGCCGGTGAGAAGGAGATGGTCGCCGGGTTGCCAGGCGTCCATCTCCGCCTGCGAGATCCTGTCGAGGTCGACGGAGCGAAAGCCGAGCGAGGCATGATCGAGCACCAACTCCGGCCAGTCGCCGAGATCGGGTGGAGAGAAATGGGCGGGGCCCAAACCGTCGAGTTCGAAGTGAATATGGCGCGTCGCCGCGCAATTCGGAATGAGGGCCACCGGCAGCGAGGCGGCGTGGGTGGGGAAGGTGGCGATCTTGACATCAAGCGCCGTGGTGCGCCCGCCAAGGCCTTGCGCTCCGATGCCCAGCGCATTGACGCGCTCATAAATCTCGACGCGCAGTTTCTCAACGGGCGTCGAGGCGCCGCGTGCGAGGAGGTCGAACATGTCGAGCGGTTCATTCAAGGCTTGTTTCGCAAGAAGCATTGCCTTTTCCGACGAGCCGCCAACGCCGATCCCCAATATGCCGGGTGGACACCAGCCGGCGCCCATGGTTTCGACCGTCGTCACGACCCAGTCGGCGACCGACTCGGAGGGCTCGAGCACGCCGAAGCGGGATTTGTTCTCCGAACCGCCGCCTTTCGCCGAGACATCGACGCTGATGCGGTCGCCGGCGACGAGTTCGACGTGGAGGATGGAGGGCGTGTTGTCGCCGCTGTTGCGCCGGGCAAACAGAGGATCGCCGACGACCGAGGCGCGCAAGGGGTTGTCGCGATGCCGATAGGCCTGGCGCACGGCTTCATCGGTAATGTCCTGTAGCGAGCGGCTCGTTTCGAGCCGTGCTTCGGCGCCGATCTTGACGAAGACATTGGCGGTGCCGGTATCCTGGCAGACCGGCCGGCGCCCCAGCGCTGCCATGCGCGAATTGACCAGCACCTGGCCGATCGCGGCCTTGGCGGCGGAGCTTTCCTCGCGCTCATAGGCCGCCGCCATCGAACGGATGAAGTCGGGCGGATGGAAATAAGACACATATTGCAGCGCGTCGCGCACGCTGGCGATGTAGTCGGCCTCGCTGACCCTGACCATGGCAACCGCCTTAGCATAAACCGGCCGTCTGCGGCCAATTTCGGCGCATGACAGGGCGGCCAAGAAGAGGATTGCGCGGGCGCGGGGCCCGGTGACACAATGAATTTCCAACCCGAGAGGATGAAAAAATGGCGCTGGTGGGAGACTCCTACGAATATTACGACAAGAAATTCTACGAGATCACGGTTCCGATCGCCGAGGTCGAGGAACTCTATTCGGGTTGCCTGTGGGCCGAGGGCCCGGTGTGGTTCGGCGATGGCGGCTATCTCGTCTGGAGCGACATTCCCAACAACCGCTTGCTGCGCTGGCTGCCGGAGCAGGGGGTCAGCGTCTTTCGCGCGCGCTCAGGCTTCGCCAATGGCCACACCCGCGACCGTCAGGGCCGCCTCGTTTCCTGCGAGCATGGCGGGAGGCGGGTGAGCCGCACCGAGCCCGACGGCACGCTCACCACCATCGCCGACAAGTATGACGGCAAGCGGCTCAATTCGCCCAACGATGTGGTGGTGAAATCAGACGGTTCGATCTGGTTCACCGACCCGAGCTACGGCATTCTCTCTGACTATGAAGGCTATAAGGCGCCGATGGAGCAGAAGGGTTGCTACGTCTTCCGCGTCGATCCGCAGAACGGCACTCTCTCGATCGTCGCCGATGATTTCGTGAAGCCGAACGGGCTTGCCTTCTCGCCCGACGAGAAGACGCTCTATATCGCTGACTCGGGCCTGTCGCATGATCCGACCGGCCCGCATCACATCCGCGCCTTCGCTGTCGATGACAATGGCAAACTCAGCAAGGGACGAGTCTTCGCCGAAGTCTCGCCGGGCGTGCCCGATGGCATGCGCGTCGACACCGATGGCAATGTCTGGACGAGCTGCCAGAACGGCGTGATCTGCCTGGCACCGACCGGCCACGCACTCGGCAAAATCAAGATCCCGCAGATGGTGGCGAATGTCTGTTTCGGCGGCGAACGGCGCAACCGCCTCTTCATCACGGCGACAAAATCACTTTACTCGGTCTATCTCGGTATCAGCGGAGCACAGAAGCCATGAGCGACAAATTGCGTGTCGGAATGATCGGCGTCGGCCTCATGGGCCACGGCATGGCGAAGAATATCGTGACAAAGGGCTTTCCCCTGACTGTCATGGCGCATCACAACCGGAAGCCGGTCGAAGATCTCATCAAGCTCGGCGCCAAAGAGGCGAAATCGCCGAAGGAAATCGCGGCCGCCTCCGATCTCGTCATCCTCTGCGTCACCGGGACGCCCGAGGTCGAGGCAACGGTCTATGGCGAGAACGGGCTGCTCGGCGCGATGCGCAAAGGCCTCATCATCGCCGATTGCTCGACGGCCGTGCCGCAATCGACGATCAAGATTGCCGCCGATGTCGCCGCGAAGGGCGGCCATTTCGTCGACACGCCATTGACACGCACGCCGAAGGAAGCCGAGGCCGGCAAGCTGGGTGTCATGACCGGCGGCGATACGGCGGTTCTCGACAAGATTCGTCCGGTGATCGAGTGCTTCTCGGACACGATCGTCCATGCCGGTCCGGTCGGCGCTGCGCATACGTTGAAGCTCATCAATAATTTCATTGGCCTCGGCAATGCGACTGTTGCGGCGGAAGCCATCGTCGCGGCGCAGCGCGCCGGGGTTGCGATGGAGGCCTTGCGTGACATCGTGTTGGGTGGCGGGGCAAGATCTCTGATGTTCGAGCGCTTCATCAAGGTGCCACTTGAGGACGATGATTCAGCGGCGCAATTTGCCATCCGCAATGCCCGGAAGGATATGCGCTACTACACCAACATGACCGGCGAATTGCCCGTGACGTCCTACATGGCCGAGGCCGTGCACCAGACCCTGGTGCTCGCCGACAATCTCGGCTTCGGCGAACGCTTCGTCCCCCGCCTCATCGATGCCATCGACAAGGCGAATGGCGGGAAGAAGTAACTGTGCGTCCTCTCCCGCAGGGCGGGAGAGGGCTCGGCGTTACGTCCCAAACCGCAGGTCGGGCTTGTCGAGCGCCGGGAGACCCGCCGCAGCGACAACACCCGAAGCACCAGCAAGCGCGCCGGGTTCCAACTCGAGCCCAAGAAAGCGGTCGGGATCGACCGGACCAGGCAATGCCAAGCCCTCGAGCTTGGCGAAGCCGAAGCGGCTGTAGAATGGCTGATCGCCGACCAGCAGGATCGCACGCGCGCTTTGGGCCTTCGCCGCGGCGATGGCATGGCGCATCAAGGCCGAGCCGAGGCCGCGGTCGCGATGGCGCGCATCGATGGCGATCGGGCCGAGCAGCAAGGCCTTGCCGGCGGTGCCGGCTTCAATATCCCACAGGCGCACCGTGCCGATCAACCGGCCGGAGCGGTTGACGGCAGCGAAGGCGAGACTGTCGGAAGGCATGCGGCCTTCGCGCAGACGCTCGGAAGTCTTGCGGCGGCGCTTCGGGCCGAAGGCGCGGTCGAGCAACGCCTCGCGCTGCGGGACGTGGACTTCTTTTTCCGGAATGATGGTGACCATTGTGGCCTCCGTCAAAATATCAAAGCGGACTCAAACCCTTCCCGTCATGCCAGCGAAAGCTGGCATCCCCTGAGGACTCTCCGCGAGCGGAAGCGATTCAGGGGACCCCAGCTTTCGCTGGGGTGACGGTTCAGGTTAGTGGGTTTAGATCACGTAGCTCTGGAGCGGTGCGAAGCCGTTGAACGCGACCGATGCGTAGGTCGTCGTGTAGGCGCCGCACTTGTCGATCAGCACCTCATCGCCGACCGTCAATGTCAACGGCAGGTCGTAGGGCGTCTTCTCGTAGAGCACGTCGGCCGAGTCGCAGGTGGGACCGGCGAGCACGCACGGACCCTTCGCGTCGCCATCGCGATCGGTGAGGATCGGATAGCGGATCGCTTCCTCCATCGTCTCGGCGAGGCCGCCGAACTTGCCGATGTCGAGATAGACCCAGCGCTGCTCGTCGTCCTTGTGCTTCTTCGACACGAGCACGACTTCCGCCTTGATCGCGCCGGCATCGCCGACCATACCGCGGCCCGGCTCGATGATCGTTTCCGGGATGGCATTGCCGAAGTGCTTGGCGAGCGACTCCTGGATTGCACCGGCATAGGCGCCGGTCGCGGGCACGGGCTTGAGATAGCGCGCGGGGAAACCTCCGCCGAGATTGACCATCTGGAGGTGGATGCCAAGCGCCGCCAGCTCACGGAAGATCGCCGCCGACTGTGCGAGTGCCGAATCCCAGCCGTCGAGCCGCGTCTGCTGCGAGCCGACATGGAATGAGACGCCATAGGCGTTGAGGCCAAGCGCATGTGCGCGCTTGAGCACATCGATCGCCATCGCGGGATCGCAGCCGAACTTGCGCGACAAGGGCCACTCGGCGCCGGCGCCATCGGTGAGGATGCGGCAGAAGACGCGGGCGCCAGGCGCGGCACGCGCGACCTTCTCGACTTCCTCGATGGAGTCGACGGCATAGAGCGATACCCCGAGCGCAAAGGCGCGCGCGACATCGCGCTCCTTCTTGATGGTGTTGCCGAAGGAGATGCGGTCGGGCGTGGCCCCGGCAGCAAGCGCCATCTCGATTTCCGGCACCGACGCCGTGTCAAAGCACGAGCCGAGACCGGCGAGCAGTGACAGGATTTCCGGCGCCGGATTGGCTTTCACCGCATAGAAGATACGGGTGGCCGGCATGGCGCGGGCGAAGCGGAGATAATTGTCGCGCACGACTTCGAGATCGACGACGAGGCAGGGGCCTTCGGGTCGTCGGGTAGCGAAGAAGTCGAGAATGCGAGCGGTGGCCATTGTTGGGGTCCTCCCGAGATCAAGAAAGGTTGACATCGTCCGATGCGTCGCCCGCCACCCCGCGCGATGGAGACGCGAAGGCGATCGGGCCGGCGAACCGGCTGGGTTGTCTGCCTTGGCTTGATTGGGAAACCCCAACCGCACTGCCGGCAAGGAGAGTGGTGCCTCTTCAGTAACGCTGACTTTTGGAGAGCCAGACCGAGACCAAAAAAGCCCGCACCGTCGTTGCTTCAAGGCGTCCGCGATTTCCCGGTTGGAGAACCGCTTCCAGCATCTGCTGGTGTACCGTCCCGGATATTTCCGGGGGACGCCCACAGGCACGTGCGACTTTGGGCGCGGGTGATATGATGGATTCGTGTGTCGCTTTCAAGAAGAAATTGCGGCCGCGCCAGATATTTTTCGTTACCGCAGTGTTAACGCGACGCGCGCGCGAGCCGCGTGAAATCAGAGCGAGATCGCGTCGGCGAGATCATCGCTCTCGTTCCGCACATTGCCGACCTTGCGATCGACCGGCCACAAGACGAGACGCTCCGGCGGGTAGGGGCGCAGCAGGGCTTTGAGTTCATCATTGCTCGCCGGCTTCTCGCCGAGCCATGCCGGCCAGTCGTCGGGCGCGATGATGACCGGCATGCGGTCGTGTACTTGGCCGAGCAGCGCATTGGCGTCAGTGGTGATGATCGTACAACTCCTGAGCTTCTCGCCGGTCGGTGCCTTCCAGTCTTCCCAGAGGCCGGCAAGCGGCATCGGCGCGCGATTGCCGAGCGAGACGAAGAAGGGTTGCTTGTCGCTCTTGCGCCACTCGTAGAAGCCGTCGATCACGATCAGGCAGCGCCGGCCTGCCTTCCACGCGCCCCGAAAAGCGGGCTTGGTATCGACGCCGTCGGCGCGGGCGTTGAAGGTGGAGAAGGCCATCTTGGTATCTTTCGCCCAGGCGGGGATGAGGCCCCAGCGCATCGGCTCCAGAAGCCGCAAGCCATTCACCGACACGATCGCCGGAATCATCGAGGTCGGTGGAACGTTCCAGCGCTTCTCATAGTGATCGCGCAGAATTTCGGCGAGGCCGAGATCGATCTTGATCTCGGAATGATCCGAGGCCAATCGCACACGTCCGCACATGGCTAGTCTTTCAGGACCAGAGCCGCTTCCGGCTCGAAGCTGAGCCAGACGGGCTTCTGCGCTGCATCGGCGTCGCGGCCGGGACCGGCGGCATTCTGCACCGAGACGGCGAAGGGCTTCGCGACACCGTCGACCTCGACATAGTAATGACTGCGATCGCCGAAATAGGCGACCGCGCCGACCCGGCCAGCGAGCACATTCGCAGTGCCATTGGGATGCTGCCAGTGGAGGCGCAGTTTTTCTGGCCTGACCGCGACTGCAACCTCGTTTCCGGTAACGGGCGGAGGCGAGCCGAGCTTGGCCTTGAGCATCCCGAGCGAACCGGTCCGGACTTCTGCAATGTCGGGACCAATGCTGCTCACCTGGCCGGGAAGGAAGTTCATGGTGCCGATGAACTCGGCCACCTCGCGGCAATTGGGCGCTTCATAGAGGCGAGAGGCCGTGTCGATCTGCAACACCTTGCCGCGCGACATGACCGCGATGCGGTCGGACAGCGTCAACGCCTCTTCCTGGTCATGGGTGACGAAGACGAAGGTGATGCCGACGGTGCGCTGCAATTGCCTAAGCTCGATCTGCATCTCCTCGCGCAATTTCTTGTCGAGCGCGCCGAGTGGCTCGTCCAGAAGCAGCACGCGCGGCTCGCAAACCAGTGCACGGGCGAGCGCCACGCGCTGACGCTGTCCGCCGGAGAGTTGATGCGCGGCGCGCCCGCCATAGCCTGTGAGCTTGATGAGGTCGAGCGCGCGCTCGACCTTCGCCGCCGTGCCGGCCTTGCCGAGCTTCTGGCGCCGCAGGCCGTAGGCGATGTTTTCGGCAACGGTGAGATGCGGGAAGATTGCATAATTCTGGAAGACCATGTTGGTCGGCCGGTCATAGGCGGGAACGCCCGAGAATTCCTGGCCGTCGATCAGCATCTGGCCGGAAGTCGGGTGCTCGAAGCCGGCGAGCATGCGCAGAAGCGTGGTCTTGCCGCAGCCTGAGGGGCCCAGCAGCGAAAAGAACTCCCCGCGCCTGATGTCGAAGGAGACATCATCAACGGCTTTCACCGGCCCGAAATGCTTGGAGATATTGCGTAGCTGGATGATGGCTTCAGCTTCTGCCATGGCTTCACAACTCCGAACTGCGGGCGGGCGCGACTCCGCGCCGGCGCAGGATTTCCGAAATGATTACGATGATCGTCGACATGAAGAGGATGGAGCTGCCGAGCGCCAACGTCGGCGGCAGGCGCTGCGGAAAGCGCAACTGGCTGAACAGGAAGATCGGCAAAGTCTGGTCGGTGCCTGAGAGAAAGAAGGCAAGCACGAATTCATCAAACGAGATCGTGAAGCACATAAGGACGCTCGACACGATGCCCGGCAGCGCCAATGGAAAGGTGATACGCCAGAAGGTCATCCACGGCCGCTCGCCGAGATCGGCACTAGCTTCTTCGAGGCTCTTTTCGAAGCCCTCGAGCCGCGAGATGAGCACCAGCATGGCGAAGGGTACCGCCAGCAGAACATGCCCGGCGGCAACCGTGAAGAGCGATAATTCAATATCGAAGACGCGCCGCAGGATGACGAGCAGGGCGACGCCGAAAATGATGCTTGGCACGACCAGCGGCAGCATGATCGCCCCCATGACCGAGCCGCGACCGGGCAGTTTGTAGCGGGTCGCGGCAATGGCGCCGAGGAGGCCGAGTGCCGTGCTGATCACCGACACGACGATGCCGACCACGATGCTGTTGCGCAGGGCTTCGAGAAGTCGCACTTCCTTTGCCATGGTCTCGTAATGGCGAAATGTGAAGCCCTTGAGCGGGAATGTCGCAAAGATGCTGTCGTTGAAGGAGAAGACCGGCATCAGCAGGATCGGCCCGTAGAGAAAGATCAGGAACACGATCGCATAGAGGCCGAACGGAATGGGCGTCTTGTGCATGATGTTCAACTGGTTCGGGCACGCATGCGGCGGAAGCCGATGAGCAAAAGGAAGAGCGCGACGAGAATGGCGACGACGAGCATCATGACCATGGACAGGGCGGCGCCCAGCGGCAGATCATTCTGCTTGCCGAACAGGCTCTGGATGGCGTTGCCGACCATGGTGCCGCTGGGACCGCCGACCAAGGTCGGCGTGACGTAATCGCCGACCGTCGGGATAAAGACGAGGAGGGCGGCCGAGATCGTGCCCGGCGCCGACAACGGGAACGTCACGCGCCAGAACCGCATCCACGGTCCGTCGCCGAGATCGGTTGCGGCTTCGAGCAGCGAACGGTCGATCTTTTCGAGCGACACATAGATCGGCAGGATCGCGAAGGCGACCCAGGCATGGACGAGGGTGATCTCGACGGCGATTGGGTTGAAGAGGAGGAAATCGAGCGGCTTCTCGATGAGCCCCAGCGAGATCAGCCCGGTATTGATCGCACCGTTGAAGCCAAGCGTGATTTTCCACGAGAAGACACGCAGCAGGTAGCTCGTCCAGAACGGGATGGTGATGAGGATGAGCCACAGCATCTTGTGGCGGGTGATCCGGAAGGCGAGGTAATAGGCCATCGGATATGCAAGCAGGAGTACCAGCAGCGTGCAGACGAAGGCGATTACCAGCGATTTGGCGAGCAGGATCGCATAGACCGGATTTTCGAAGGGGAAGGGGACCCCCATCCAGAAGGTTGTCGTGTCGGAGGGCGCGATCAGCTTCCAGTAATTGGCAAGCGTGAAGCTGGTATCGATCTCGAAATTGTCCTGGGTCCAGAAGCTCATGAGCACGAGGGCGACGATCGGCGCCACCATCATGACCAGCATCAAGATGAGGATGGGCGAGAGGAGCGCATATCCCGCAAGCCAGGGGCGCCCATTGACCGCCCGCCGCCACACGCTGTTTGCCGCGCCCGGACCGGCGGCTGGGGCATAGGAGGCAACGCTCACGCTGGGCGTGCCTCACTGACGGTACTCAACCCGACCTCGTTTTTGTTTCCAGGCCGCCAAGGCGGCCCCTCCCATATGCGTTATTGACAATCGAAGGCGGACCGCTGTCAAATTGAAAATTCGTTCAATAAACAAATTGTAACCTGAACAAGAACGTAAACGGAGGAAACCTGATGAGTAGTAGACTGAAATTCATCGACCGCATGTCACAGGGCAAGATATCCCGGCGCGACATGCTGCGTGCATCCGCCGCCTTCGGCGTCGGCATGATCGCCCTGCCGCGACTGGCCCTGGCCGAGGAACTGACCGTCCTGGAATGGAGCGGCTATGATTCCGAATCTTACTGCCAACCCTTTCTGAGCAAGTACGGCAAGTTGCCGAATTTCTCGATCTTTGCCGCGGAGGAGGATGCGCTTCAGAAGGTTCTTGGCGGGTTCTCTGCTGATCTTATGCATCCCTGCAATTATTCTGTCGGCCGCTTTGTCGAGGCCAAACTTGTGAAACCGATCGACACGGCCAAGCTTTCGAATTGGAAGGATCTCTTCCCGGCATTGCAGACGGCCAAAGGCGTGGTCGAGAATGGCGAAGTGGTCATGGCGCCCGCCGACTGGGGCAATTCCAGCATCGCTTATCGCCCGGACCTGGTTGAGCCAGACTATGCCGCGAATGAAAGCTGGGGCATTTTCACCGACGATCGCTATGCCGGCAAGGTGGCGATGAGCGACAATGAGGTCGCGGTCCAGATCTGCGGCATGCTCATGGGCTATACGCCGGACGAGGCCTTCCACATGGAGGGCGCCAAACTCGAAGCTGTTAAGCCGCTCGTTGAAAAGGTAGTCAAGAACAGCCGCTTCCTGTGGAACGACGCGACCGAGATCAACCAGGGTCTGGCGTCCGGCGAGATCGTTGCGGCCTATGCCTGGAATGACACCATCAAGAATCTTACCAAGGAGGGCATCAAGATTGCCTATGCCAAGCCGAAGGAAGGCTACTTCACTTGGTTCTGCGGCATCACCATGCTTAACAAGGGCAAAGGGGACGAAGCCGCGGCCTATGATTTTGTCGACGCGTGGCTGTCACCCGAAACCGGCAAGAACCTTATCGAGGGGAGCGGCTACGGCCATTCCAACGTCAAGGCTTTCGAGATTGCCGACAAGGCGGCGGTCGCAGCAATGGGCTTTACCGATCCTATCGAGCACATGAAGAGCGCGATCCTCTTCCCGCCATTGACCGGCTCCTCGCTCGCTGCCCAGATCAAGCTCTGGGAAGAGACCAAGGCCCTGAAGCAGTAGCAAAGCGCAGGCGCTCGGATCTCTTGAGCCGAGCGCTTGCCAACCATCCGCCGCAATGGCAACCATGCGAAGAATACCGAGGCGGGAGGGTGAGTCATGAAATATATGCCGTTCTGGCAGCGCTTGATTGCCACGCTCATCGTCATGCTCGCGGCCGGCTATCTCGCCGGTGTCATTTGGCAGTGGATATTCTCCTTCGCGCTGCCGAGCTATGTGGCGGGCGCCGTCGGCGGACTTGCGGCGCTGCCGACCTGGGACCTCTTGAAGCGCATCCGCCCCTCAGACGTGTGATTGGCTGGCAATGGCCGCACCGGATCCGATCATTGAGACGATCCTTGGCGTCTTCTGGTTGACGCTTGTCATCCTTATTCACGGTGTCGGCATCCAGGCGATCAACCGGCAGTTTGCGCGTATGTGGACGCATGTGACCGTGCATACCACCCACTGGAAGATCAATCTCATTCTTGGCACCGTAATTGCTTCGCTCACTATTCTCCATCTGGCAGAAACGGTCTTCTGGGGCTTGCCGATCTATGCCTTGAACCTGGTTCCGACCTGGTTGGATTCTTACATTTTCGTGCTCGAGAACTACACGACGCTTGGTGCGGGCAACGTCCGCCTTCCGCATGATTGGCGGTTGATGGGACCGATTATCGCGATTTCCGGCCTCTTCACGTTCGGCTGGACCACCGGTGTGCTGGTTTCGACGATGAGCGAATTGACTCAGCTCAATAAGCAGCGCTCGAAGCAGGGCATCGATGATGATGACGGGCGACCCTCGTCATAGGGTGTAGGTAAGGCGGATCACAACCTGCCCATCCTTGGCGTCGATCTCCTTGCGGTCCGCCGCCATGTGGTGAAGGAAATGCCGCAAGCCCGCGAATGCCGCTTCTTCCTCGTTTCCAAGCTCGACGGCTTCGCTCAGGTGAACGCTCCGCAAAGGCGGCAATTTGGCGGCCTCGGTGCCTTGATAGATAACCCGCGCCTGCAGACTGATGCCGTCATAGCTAGTCTCCAGCGTGGCGTCGGGCTTGAGCATGTGATTGTCGCGCACGAACTCCATGACTTCGCGCGCCTCGCTGACGGCAAGATCGGCGATGCCAGAGGGAATGCTCCAGATCTTAGTCTGCGCGCGCAAACCGTCGACCGCGCCGCTCAAAGTATCGAGTGCCGATGACCATGGCAGGCTCTTGCGCTGGCGCGCCCCGAAGCGGAACAGGAGCGACAAAACGATAGCGGCGATCAGCCCGACGGCCAGCATGCTGCCGGTGAAGCTCTTCACGATTGCCGGCAGCGCATTGAAGTAGTCAGTGAACATGTCCTGCCCGAGCGCGAGCAGTATGGCGATGCCGACAACATAGGTGCCGCGTGTGCCAAGCGGCCGCGAAACCGTGATCTCCATGCCGCCGGCGATCATGAAACAGGCGGTGAAGACGAGGAGAGGCCCGGCGACTTCCGTCGGCACGGTCAGGAAGAAACCGGAGAGCTTGGGCGAAGCAGCGAAGACCACGAGGAATGCCGCCGCTGCATAGGCGATGACCCGCGATGTTGCGCCGGTCGCACCGGAAATGCCGACGAGGCTCGGCGCGCTGCACATGCCGGTGACGCCGATGCAGCCGCCAATGACATTGGCAAGCCCATCGGCAAGCACGCCGCGCTTGAGATTGCCGGCATCGGGGCGCTGCCAGGCGGCGTTGTTGAGGCGTTGGCAGGTAGTGAGCACGCCGACCGAACGCAAGGCACCGGCGATGCCGGCAGCGAGGAAGGCCGGAACCAGCGACACATCGAATTTGAGATCGAAGAGGAGAGGAACCGGTACAGCAAACCATGGCGCATCCGAGAGGGTAGCGAGATTTGGCGCGCCGATGATACCGACCAAGTAGGCGCCGATCATGCCCACAATCAGCCCAAGCAGCGAACAAGTCATTTTCCATACGCCGCGGCCCCAGATGCTGAGATAGATGCTGATCGCCAGCGTCATCGTGGTAACCATGAGATGATGGGCGAAGAAGGTCTGGTGCTCGTCCTTGACGTCGAGCAGTTCGCCGATGCCGACGAGGCCGAGCTGGAGCCCGACGATCAGCACGGTGAGGCCGCTCAGGATCGGCGTGATCAGCAGGCGTAAGCGATGCAGCAGAAGTCCGAAAACGACTTCGACTGCACCGGCAAACAATGTCATTCCGAAGACCAGCGGCATGCCGCCGGATTCCGCGGCAAGCAGCGAGGGCGCGAGATAGACAGCCGAGAAGACCGGCGGCGCAAGAAAGCCCGAGCCCACCGGCCCGCGCGGCAAGGCCTGCAGCGCCGTGCCGATGGCAAGCCCGAAACAGGCGATCCGCATCACCTTAAGGCTGGTCTCGGCATCGGCATTGGAGTGCCGCACGATGATTGCGACCAAAACCAGATAGATCGACGAGACAACCGCATATTGGAATCCGGTGATGGCGAGCTGCAATGGCGGCGGCCATTCATCGACGCCGTAAATGAGCCCCGGCGGCCGGACGACCCGGTCGAGACTGGTATGTGCGGCGGCGTCCGTCACGAGCTCAAGAGGGATCGTAGGCGACTTCAGTGATCATCCCGGTCGCCATGTGCATGAGATTGTGACAGTGGAACAGCCAGCGGCCGGGATTGTCGGCATCGAAGATGAGATCCACCGTCGCCTCTGGCATCACCAAAATTGTGTCGCGCAGTGCGCCCGCCAGCGGCACGCCGTCGAGCGCCATGATCTGGAAGTGATGTCCGTGCAGATGCATCGGATGCGCCATCATCGTCTTGTTGACGATCTTGACGCCGACACGCTGGCCCGCCTTGACGCGCAAGGGAATATGATCGCCCCAGTTCCTGCCGTCGATCGTCCAGCCATAGGGCATCATCGTTCCGGTGAGGAGCATGGTGATGGCGTTGTCGACCGGACGCGCGGCGAGCGGCATGAGCCCAGACCGGCATGGTGCCGAGCAAGGGCAGGGCGCTGGCAGCCGCGCCCGCCGTAAGAAGTCTCCGGCGGGTGAGGGCGAACGCGCTCATATGGATTCTCCGACTCAGAGGCCGAGATTGCTCTTCACGTTCTTGAGAAACATGATCTGCGACGTATAAGCATCGACCAGGCAATCGATATTGACGCCGCAGGCGTTGCGCTGTTCGATAAATTTTCGCTGCGATGCCTTCACCTCGCTGATTGTGGCCTTTGGTGCGCCGCTGCCGACAATGAGGAAATACATACCGGTAGTCTGCTCATCGAGGTGGCTTAGATTGTCATTGCTGCAGATCGCTTCCTCGGCTGCGAGAATGGCATGCGCGCAATTGAATGAGGCTGCCTTGGCGGGCGCTAGTGTCATGCCAAGCGAAGCGGCAGAGAGTAGGGCGAAGGCGATCGGCCGAAAGCTCATTGTGCTCTCCCAAAAACTAATCGGGCGCGAAACTAGTCTGAGCGCTCCCGAATGAGAAGCCCCAGTTGCATTAACCGCAATTGCCGATTGTACACAAACCTTGGGTCTGCAAGGATTGGAGAGAATTGGAGTGCCGGCGATTAGTGCGTCCGAGGCAGATCTGGCAGCAAAGCCGTCCGTTCCGGAATTGACGGGCGCCGGCGGCCTGATGCCGATTTCCGCCTGGATCGCCTACGGCATGGGCAGCTCCGGCTACCTGCTGATGATCCCCACGATTGGTTTTGCGGCTTACTTCCATGCCGAAATTGCCGAGGGTCGCGCCGATGCCGACAGCCTGTGGGCGGCGGTCGTTGCAATCTCGCTGGCCATCGCGGGCATAGCCTCGCCATTCCTCGGCGCCTATGCCGACGCGGCCAGGGCTCGGCGCCGCATGTTGCTCGTATTTACCGCCTTGGCCTGCACTTTCACCGCGACGCTTTCCCTCATGGGCGCAGGCGACATTCTCATTGCCGCGCTCATCTTCATCGGCGCGCATGTCGCTTTCATGCTGGCCAAGGCGATCTATGATTCCTACCTCTTGCAACTCGGATCAAAGAAATCCCTACCGTTGATCTCGGGAGCCGGATGGGGACTCGGTTATCTCGGCAGCATCGCTTGTTTCCTCCTTTGCCTCCCGTTCATTCGTGGCGGAAGCGAGACCGCCGATCCCGCGACCTTTCGCATGGCCTTTCTGGTGACGGGATTGTTCTTTGCCTGCCTCGCACTCCCCGCCATCGTTCTACTGCCGGCTGACAACAAGTCGACCGCTGGGCCTGCCAACGCCTATGCCCGCATCCGCGACACGATGATCGGATGGCGCGAGCATCGCGAGATCTTCAAGTTCCTGCTCGCCTTCTATCTCATCAATGATGCCATCGTGACGCTGCTCTTCTTCATTGGCATCTACTTTCAGACGACCTTCGGGCTGACGGTCGAGGAGATCCTGCGGTTGACGCTGCTCTTTTACGCCGTGGGCATCCCGGCGACCGTCGCTTTCGGCTGGCTCGGGCGCAAATGGTCGGAACGCGGCGCGCTCAATCTCACACTTGTTATCTGGCTTGGCTTGTTTGCCTTGCTCGCTATCGGTCGGGGGCCCAGCGTTCCTCTCACCGCCGTCTTGGTTGGCGGCATAGTGCTCGGCTCGAGCCAGGCGCTGTGCCGCAGCATCTACGCCCGCATGGTTCCTCCCGAGCGCAGCGCCGAATTCTTCGGCTTCAACGCGCTGGTCGGCCGCGCCTCCGCCGTGCTGGGGCCTCTCACCTTCGGTTTTGTGAGTGCGGCGACCGGCAGCCAAAGGCCGGCCATTGCCTCGCTCTCTATCTTCATTTTGCTTGGCGGCCTGGCGCTGGCATCAGTCCGGCTGCCGCGCAGCTAAAGTATCGCTGCAATCAACGGAGAGACTTCCATGCTTCGAACCCGCTTTGCGATCTTCTGTCTCCTCGCATTGGCATGGTTCGCATCGCCAGTGCTTGCGGCCTGTCCGAAAGGCGAGATCGTCGCAAAGACCGGCTGTGTGAAGTTTGCGGTGGCGAAACAGGAAATCGAGCGAATAGTTATTGCGGCGATGGAAGCGCACAAGCTTAAGGCCGTGCTGGCTGGCGTGTCAGTTGGCGGCGAGACCGTGATGCGCGAGGCCTGGGGCGAATCGATGACGGGTGTGCCGGCGACGCCCGACATGCATTTCCGCAATGGCGCGGTCGCGATCGCCTATATCGGCACGGTGCTTCTGCAGTTGCAGGATCAGAAGATCCTAAGCGTCGATGACAAGCTCTCGAAGTGGTTTCCCGGCTATCCGAAGGCGAGCGAGATCACGCTCGCCATGCTGATTAGCGGCACGTCGGGCTATGCCGATTATGTGACCGATGACGGTTTCGTTAAGCGCCTTTACGCCGATCCATTCCAGCGTTGGACGCCGGATGAGCTGATCAAGATCGCCTTCGTGAGACAGATGCCATGCAATCCGGGCGAGTGCTGGTCATATGCGCATACCAACTTCGTTATCCTTGGCCAGGTGATCGAGAAGGCGACCGGCAAGCCGTTCGCTGATGTCATCCGCGCCGGCATCCTCGAACCCTTGGCGCTGAAGGATACGCGCAGCGAGGAAACGGCGATTATCCAGGAGCCCGTGCTTCACGCTTTCGACGATGAGCGCGGCACCTACGAGGAATCAACTTACTGGGATCCGTCATGGACCCTCGCCAAGGGCGCAATTCAGACCTCCAACATCGCCGACATACTGACGAGCGCGCGCGCCGTCGGCTTGGGAACATTGCTCTCGCCTGAATCGCACACGCTGCAGCTGGCGCCGGGCACGGCGAAATTCCATCCCTGGAACGAGAAAATGTATTACGGCTATGGCGTCTTCGTCATCAATGACTGGATTGTCCAGAACCCTTCCTTCGCCGGCTATGCCGCCACCATGACGTATTTGCCGTCGGAGGATCTCGCGATTGCGGTCTCCGTGACCGTGAAGGAGGGCGCTTCGACGGGAAATCTGTCGACGGTTGTTACAAAGGCGATTGCCGCCTATCTCGCGCCGGACAAGCCGCTCTAGGAATGCGCTCGATCCTCGCAAGCTTATTGGGCTTGGCATTATGGCTGATGCCCATGGCTGCGCAGGCGAAGGCGCCTTCAGGCCTGCCGTTCGTCGTGGGGCCTGGGTTTTGACGTGAACCTGACCAAATATTACAAGCACGCGCCCGATACGGCGCAGACCGGCGAGTGGTTTGGCCATAGCGGTTTCAATTCGGGCTATCTCACCATCATGCTCGGCAGGAAGATGGGCGGAAATGGCGTCGCCATCATGTTGAACATCGCGCCCGAAGACATGTCGGGCGACGTTCCGCAATGGGGTTCCTCATGCGCCTCGTCCACCGCATCGCGGATGAGGAAAGGTGGTGACAGGTCAGGCGATCTCCCGCCGCATCAAGCAACCCGGGAGCGTGACGCCAGGCCCGAGCTCTACGGTCCAGGGCCCAACCACCGCGAATCCAACGGCTTCGTAAAAGCGGATCGCAACCAGGCTTGAATAGCACTCCAGCCGATGGATGCCGGCCGCGCGCGCCTGGTCTATGCTGTGCTCAATGATCGCCCGTGCGATGCCCCGTCGCAGCCAATCGGGATGGGTGGCGAAGTGGCGGATATGTCCCTCGCTCTTGTGGAGATCGGTGCCGCCGGGTTGTTCCTTGCTCCATCCGCCGCAGCCGACGATTGCGCCAGTCTCGCTCTCGGCGACGAAGAAATGTCCGGAGGCGAGGAGGCGCGGATTGGACTTTGTCATCCGGGGCAGGGCGGCCGCCAGAATTGCGGGCTCGTAACCGGCAGCAAAAAGCGTGGGGTAACACGCTTCGAGAAGAGCAGTCACCGCCTCGGCATCGGCAAGCGCCGCTGTCCTGATGCTGTAGGTCACGCGAGCGGCGGTCCGACGAGATCGATCCCGAAGCTTGCGCAAATCTCGACGAGTCTCGCAGCCTGTTCGGGGCTCGGCGGTCCCGAGGGCACCGGCAGTTCATCGCGCCCGGCCGGGCGCCCGAGGAAGCGGACCAGGCCTTCGAAGTCAGGCCCACGGGTTATAGTGAGAAAGCGCGCGCCGTCCGCAGAGATGACTTTGTAGGAGTGCGGAATTCCTTTTGGCGCGAGCAGCGTGCTCTCCGTGCGCGCCATGATTTCTTGTCCATCAAGATTGACGCGTATCTCGCCGTCGAGAACCACGAAGCCTTCGTCCTGATTGCGATGGACGTGCAATGGCGGCGAATCGCCCACGGGCGCGCGATGCTCCATGATGCTGATCCCGTCTCCGCCACTTGTGTTCGGCACGCGGATCTTGACGAGTGTGTTCAGAAACCAGAGCGAAGTCGGATCTTCTTCCAATGCCATTCTCTTCTTCCAACGGCGACGCCCGCCGACTATGCGACGATGGCCATGACTATATCCGTCTCCCGCGACGAGAACCACCATCGACACGGTGGGCTGATTCAATCGGGCGCAAAGTATTCGGCAAAGATAGGGAATCGCAGCGGCGAACATAGGGCATCGCTCCCCATGCGCGTATGAGCGGGGGCGGATAGACCCACCCTCATCGATCAGCCCTAACCCATGAAGCAGCGTCATGCTCGCTTCGGCGAAAGGTGTTCACGCCATGTCAAAGCTGCCAATTCTTGCCGGTTTTCTCTCGATCACTGCGGCGTCTGCTGCGCGAGACTGCGATGGCCGATTGGCCCGGACAACCCGCATGACCGAGTTGCCGCGGGCGGCCGAAGCAACGGCTGGTTCAAACCCGCGGAGTTGGCCGCGTTTCCTCGAATTCCTGATGCACTCAACCTAAGCTCTATGATCGCTGCTTTGGCGCGCACGGCCCTGATGCCATATGCGTCGGGGAGGGCTTCATTTTGTCGGCTCCCAACATCTCGGTGAAACATCTGAAACATGGGCGCCGCTCCAGAGCAACAGTGCTGAAACCTTGGCATGGGACATGAGGCGATGCTCGCAATCACGAGCGCAACGCGGCTTAAGAAGGCACGCCCATGCCCCTTGCCGAAGCCAGGGTCAAAAGCCAATCCGCCAATGATCGTCGCGGTGCTGCCTGCGATGTAGACCACCCACCCCATCTGCTCGAGCGCATGTCCTCGCAGGCGATTGTCGCCGCCGCCTTTCGCGAAGCGGCAAATGGCGCTGGCCGCATCGTGCTTGTGTCCGGCGAGGCCGGCATAGGTAAGACAACCCTGGTTGAGACCTTTCTCGCCGACCATCGCGCCGGGGCGCGCGTCCTGGTTGGCCGCTGCGACGCGCTGTCGACGCCTGAGCCCTTGGGCTCGCTCTACGACATCGCGCGTCAGGCAGGAGGCACGCTGCTCAAGCTCATTACGTCGCCACAAGAGCGATTGGCGATTTTCGGAGCACTCTTGAACGAGCTCAATAGCGAACCGACGGTACTTGTCTTCGAGGACATTCACTGGGCGGATGTGGCGACGCTCGATCTTCTCAAGTATCTGGGCCGGCGGATCCGATCGGCGCCCGTGCTGATGATCCTCACCTATCGCGACGATGAGATCGACGCGCGCCACGCTTTGTGGTCGGTTCTCGGAAACCTGCCAGCCGACGCAACCAGGCGCGTTCATCTTGAGCCGTTGAGTGAGACGGCGGTCGCGCGGCTCGCACAGGCCGCGGGCCAGCCGGTCGGGCGCATCCACGGGCAGACCGGCGGCAATCCCTTCTATGTCACGGAGATGCTCGCCAACCCCTCCGCCCGCATTCCGGCGACCGTCCGCGAGGCTGCTTTGGCGCGCGCCGTCCGCCTCTCGCCCGGGGCGCGTGCCGTTCTCGAGCTTTGCTCGGTGGTACCCAATCGCATTGAGTTTTGGCTGCTCGATGAGCCTTTTCCGTCCACGCTGCTCGACGAGTGCATCGCGACCGGGCTCATGATGCTCCGGAACGGTGCGGTGATGTTTCGTCATGAATTGGCGCGCGAGGCGGTGGAAAGCACGCTTCCTCCACACCGGCTGCAATTGATGCATGCGACCGTACTTCGGCGGATCCTCGAACGCGGCACGGCCTCCATCGCGAAGGCAAGGCTCGTCCACCACGCCGGTAGGGCTGGCGACAGCACAGCGGTGCGGCGCTACGCTCCCGAGGCGGCGCGTGAGGCTTCGGCGCTCGGCGCCCATCGCGAAGCTGCCGCCTGCTATCAGATGGCGCTTGATCATGCGGAGCCCGATGAATTGGAAGAGCGCGCGAGCCTGTCCGAGGCCTGCGCACACGAGTGCTATCTGATCGATCAGGCGGAGGCAGCAATCGCCCTATGCGAGACGGCACTTGAACTGAGGCGGCGACAGGGCGACCGGCTCAAGGTCGGAGACGATTTGCGCATTCTATCGCGCTTCAACTGGTTTCGCGGTCGCGGCGAGAAGGCGCGAAATCTGGCATTGGAAGCGATCGCGGAACTTGAGCAGCTCCCGCCCGGGCCTGAGTTCGCCATGGCATGTAGCACCATGGCGCAACTCAACATGCTGTCCGAGAGCTATAAAGACGCTGTGCAATGGGGCAATCGCGCGCTTAACTTCGCAGAGCGTTTCGATCTCAAGGAGGTGTTCGTCCACGCCTTGAATAGCGTCGGCACCGCCAAGCTCTATCTGGGCAAGCCGGAAGGGGCTGGCGAGATCGAGCGCAGCCTCGAACTTGCCCTCGCATACGAAATGCACGACCACGCTGCGCGCGCCTATTCCAACCTCGCCTGTGATGCACTCATGGTGCGCGACTATGCGCTTGCCCGGGCGCGTTTGGCCGAAGGCTTGGCCTATACAAGGGAGCGCGACCTCGACAGGGGAACTCTGTACCTGCTGGCGATGCGCGCCCGCGTGCATCTCGAGCAAGGCCAATGGCAGGAAGCCATCGAAGACGCAACGACTGTTCTGTCGGCGAGCCAGACCGTTGCGCGGATCGATGCGATCATCGTGCTGGCTTGCGTGCGTCTACGGCAAGGCGACCCGCGCGCCGCAATGCTGCTTGACGAAGCCCGCGACCTGGCGCTGGCGGCGGGCGAAATCCAGCGCATCGCGCCGATGGCCGCCGCTCGCGCTGAAGCGGCATGGCTTGCAGGCGAGGAGCAGCGGATCCGCGAAGAGATGGAACCGGCCTATGACCTCGCGCTCAAGCATCCCGAGCCTTGGCGGCTCGGAGAACTGAGCCTTTGGTTCCGGCGCGCCGGCGCGCTTGAGCTTGTGCCGGAAGGTGTGGCGGAACCATATCGCTTCGAGATCAGCGGCGATTGGCAGGCGGCTGCCGCCGCCTGGCAACGGATCGGCTGCCCCTATGAGGAGGCCCTTGCGCTCGCCAATGGCGGCCGGGCCGCGCAAGTGCGGGCGCTTGAAATCCTGGCGCGACTTGGCGCTGCACCTGCCGCCGCGCTCATTCGGAGCAACGTGCGTGCCAAGGGCGGTCGCAGCATTCCGCGGGGACCGCGCAGCACGACCAAGGCCGATCCGCTGGGCCTGACGCGCCGGCAAGCGGAAATTCTCCGCCTTGTGGCGGAGAAACTCTCCAACAAGGAGGTCGCCAAGAGACTGAAGATTTCACCAAAGACCGTCGATCATCACGTCTGCGCAGTACTTGCAAAGCTCAACGTGTCGACGCGACAGGAAGCGGCCGCCCTTGCGAATGCAACCTCGACTAGCGCGCTGCGCGGATCGGCCTGAATCGAAACACCGCGACAAGCCCTAGTAATACAAAGCATGCCAGCACGAGACCTTGCGCTGCCGCAAAAGGCGGCTCAGCCTGCGTCGGTGCGAGAGCGTTGAGCGCCGCAACCTTCGCGAAACTTTGCGCGACAATAACGAAGCCGTTCAAATAGAGCGAGATGACGGCTGTAATCACGTAGATCCAGCGCCACGGGCCGGCGAGCCGCTTTCCGAACAAGGCGATGAGCGCGATCGCCAGAACTGCGCAGGCCACAACGCCCACGCCGAGCGCGGGGGTAAAGCCCGTGATGGGAAACAGGAACCCCGTTAAGCTTGTCAGGGCGATGGTGAACAGAAAGATCGAAGTCGTGATCGGCAGCCGCGCGGAGGCAAACATCCCGCCGATGACGATAAGCCCGCTGCCTATCGCGACCACGCTGATGACCACATGCAAGAGCGTAAAGGCGCCTATCGACATTCCCAAGATCATGAACTTCTCCCGCTGTCGTGGACAATATTGGACGAATTCGCATTTGACTGCCAGCGAACTTCGCTCCGACCGCACCTCTGGCCCGCTGGTGCGTTGGCGGACGATGGGCTATCCAACGCCCGCACCCGACAGGCGTCGGACTCATATGGGGCGTTTGTGACGAATATTTCTAGACGAATGCTGCTGTGCAGACCGCGGGGCGGCCTCACCGACATGGTATCCCAGATTGAGAGGTGCTGCCGTTATGCAGAGAGGACAGACCGCACCGTAATCGTTGACACGAAGTTCGGTGCCGGTGGTTATGGTGACGAGTTCGACCGCTATTTCATATCAAGGCAAAGGCGTCTGATCTTGAGTGCGAGGGACCTCCATCCGGCTTTTGATCGTGCCTCGACTTTCCCGACGTTCCTGCAGGGTCGTGTGTCGTCCTACGATGTGGGCTTTAATGAAAATACGAGGGCGTTTGTGGAGAAGGTAACGCTCGAGCCGCTGACTTTCGATTTTGGCAGAGACTACCCGCATGAGCTGCTCGTCCACCAGCAACAGCGCAGGCTGCCGATTGCCGTTTCCGTCTTCATGCGACTGAGGCTGCAGCCACTATTGACGAGGGAACTCCTGTCGAGATTTGCCAAGATTGGAGCCCCTTACCTTGGCATCCATGTTCGGCACACGGACTATCATTCGGACTATCGCCCACTGATTGAGCGCGTCGCTGCCTCAAACGTCGCGAAAGTGTTTCTGGCGACGGACAATCGCCAGGTTCTGGACGAGTTCAGGGCATCGCTGCCCGGAAAGCAGATTTTTTCATTCACCGAAGACCTCTCCGTGGACGGCAAGCCGATCCATCTGCACAGCCCGGCAGATGGTAACGTCTTCAAACGCAACTGCGATGCTATACTCGACCTCCTGCTGCTTGCATTGTCGGATGGCGTCGATTCGGCTGAGATCACAAATAGCCCTTTCGGCATCAAGAAATCGGGGTTTATGGTTCTGGCCACCGAGCTCGCCAACCAGAGGCGGTACTTGTCCGAGCTTCTTGGCGACACCGTGAGGATCGGGCTCGATTGAGCCTTCGAGCTCAAAAAAACATTAACCAAGTCGATGCACATGGCGCGATCGCGCTGGGAGAGCTGGCTGGGGAACTAGGATTCGAACCTAGACTGGCGGAGTCAGAGTCCGCTGTCCTACCGTTAGACGATTCCCCATCACACATGGAGGCCGGGCTGCCGAAGCCGCCCCCATTTAGGTTGCTGCCGCCTGCCAGTCAACGCCGAAAGGGGCGACCGGTCCGCAGGCACTTGCCGAGGCGGTTGATATGGGTCATGGCAAAGCCGGGTCGTTCTATCCGATTAACCTGTCAAGTTGGGAGCCCCGGACCATGATCAATGCGCGCTACAAGAAACTCACCGGAATGCATGCCGGCCACACCTACGTGGTGACCGGGCCGGCCAATGAGATCGACAATCCGATGACCTGGGCCTTGCGGTCTGAAGCCAATG
Source organism: Hyphomicrobiales bacterium (assembly GCA_046349315.1). Classification (GTDB taxonomy): domain Bacteria; phylum Pseudomonadota; class Alphaproteobacteria; order Rhizobiales; family Aestuariivirgaceae; genus JAEUMG01. The sequence continues at coordinate 77,208 of JAXMCQ010000007.1, forward strand.
CGAGCGAGCGATTGCAGGTCAAGGAAACCGAGTTGACCGATGCCAAACTCTGGCAATCCCTGAAATAGGACGAGCGGTTAGCCGCGGAACTGCTTGATCAGGCTCGCAAGGCTCTGCTGGTTGGATGTGGACGCTGCCGCAGGGGCTGGTGGCGGGGGTGCCGCAGGCCGTGCTGTCGGCGGAATCGGCTGACCCCCGGGCTGTGCCTGGCGCGGCGCCTGGGCGGGCCATAAGGGCTGGCCCGGCGGGTTCTTGCGAAGGCTCGGTTGCGCCGCCGGCTGGTGTGCGGCGGCCTGGTTGCCAAATCCCGACGGCCACTGTGCGGCATCCGGCGCCCGCTGGGCGGCTGCGGGTTGCGCTGCGGGTTGCGCTGCGGGCTCGGCTGCGGGCTCGCTGACATACTCGCCGGGCGACGCGAAGGCTTGCTGGCGCCAGCGGCTCACCACTTCGTGCAGGAAGGTCTGGTCGGGGAGATCCTTCGCCCAGTTCTCCGTGAAGGAGGCGGTATTGCTCTTCGGCCGTGCTTCCGGCGGCAGCATGTCGAATTTGATGCGTGTGGGAAGTGCTACGCCTTCGCCGAAGGTGATGGCTTCGCCGGTGCCCATTGTCGTCATGAATTCAAGGAGGCTTTTGGCGGCATCGGATATGCCGGCCTTCAGAATTTCCTGGTCGCGCTCATTGGTGAGGCGCAATGAGAAGATCGTGTTGCACTGGCTGAGGATGGTCGGATCGAGTTCTGCCGGCCGCTGGGTCACGATGCACAGCGACACGCCGTATTTGCGCCCTTCCTTGGCGATGCGCGAAATCGCCCGCTTGGTTGGCTCGAAGCCAAGGGTTTTGTCAAACGGCACATAGCGATGCGCTTCTTCGCACACGAAGGTGATCGGGATGCGTCCCGCGCTCCACACGCCGAAATCGAAGGCGAGGCGCGCCAGCACCGAGACCACGACATTGATGATCTCGGAAGGCAATCCCGAGAGTTCCAGTATGGCGATCGGCTTGCCGTTGACCGGCACGCGGAAAATCCGCGACAGCACCTGCGCCATGGTGTCGTGCACGGTCAGACCGCCGAACATGAAGGCGTAGCGGGGATCGCGGCTGATCGTTTCGACGCGCGCCTTGAGCCGCTTATAGGGCGCAAGCTCGCCGCGCAGATCAAGCTTGCCGATATATTCCTCAAGAAGCCCGAGCAGGTCTGAGGTGCGGTAGGGGATGGGCGTGTCGACGCCGATATTGGGCGTATCGAGGCCTGCGCCCGGCCGCAATGTATTGGTGGCGCGATCCTTGCGCTGGTTGTTCATGTAGCGCAGCTTTGCAAGCGGTATGAGCTCGCGCAGGACTTCGACGTCGGTTTCGCGATTGGGCTGGTTGCCGATCAGGATTTCAACCGCCTCGTCGAAATTGAGGAGCCAGAAGGGCAGGTTCATGGTGTCCGGCGTGATGACCTCCGCCCAGTCCTGGAAGGACTGGGTGTATTCGCGGTGGACATCGAGCAGGAGAATATGCGCTTGCGGATTCTTCTCGAGAATGCGTCTGAGGATCAGCGCCACCGAGCAGGATTTGCCGGTGCCGGTCGTCCCCAGCACCGCGAAATGCTTGCCCAGCATTTCATCGATCTTGATCATCGCAGGGATCGAGGGATCCTGCTGGATATGGCCGATGCGAACGGCCGTGTCGGTGTTGCAGGAATAGGCCTTGGCGAGTTCCTCCTGGTTGGCGCGAAACACCGCGTCCCCTAGCGCCGGATAACTTGAAATACCGCGCCGGAACTGCATGGCGACACCGCGCTCGTCCTTCGGCAATTCGCCGATGAATTCGACTTCGGCGATACGCAACTCCTGTTCGGTTTGTGAGTGCGATGGCATCGGTGCACTCAAGGAAGAGATCATGGCGAGTGCGATCGAGGGAACGGTGTCGACCTTGAGCAGGGTGCCGATTTCCGGACTCTTGCCGCTGTCGGAGCGGCGGAACTCGTCTTCCGCGTCGAGCAGCACGATGGCATGTGCGCCGGTCACCGCCACGATCCGTCCCACGCGATGCAATGCTGCCGCCTCGGGACGCCGTCCCAGCGAGGAAGTGACTTGTAGGTTCATCGCTTTGCCTCCGGACTCAAGCACGCATCGGTTGCGCATAAGAGGGCCGCTGCAGGGCCCGCGCGGGGTCGAAAGCCGGGATCATGATGCTGACTCGGGTACCGCGGCCTTTTTCGGATTCGATGGTCAATGCGCCGCCATGCAGGCGCGTCAATGCAACGGAGATCGGCAGCCCGAGGCCGGTGCCCTCATGGCGTTTGTTGAAGCCGGCATCAACCTGCCCGAACGGCCGCATGGCCGTTTCGATCTCGCTTGCCGACATGCCGTCGCCGGTGTCGGTCACGCTGATGGTGACGGCGTTCTCCGGGCCTGGCCCCGCCTCGACATGAACCTTGCCGCGCGGATTGGTGAATTTCGTCGCGTTGCCGAGGATGTTGATGAGGATCTGCTTGAGCCGCAATGGATCGCCATAGAGGAGCGGCGTTTCCGGCGAGATTTTGCAGCTCACCCCAATGTCGCGCTCCTTGGCCTTGGCGTCGATGATCAGGACGCAGGATTCAAGGATCGGGCCGAGTTCGACCGGCTGCAGGTCGACGACCAGCTTGCCAGCCTGGATTTTGGAGACGTCGAGAATGCCGTTGATGAGCGCCAAAAGATGGTCGGCGGCCTGGCGGATGTAGCCCGAATACTGGTTGACGCGCTGCACGTCGCTGATTTTCAGGACCATCAGCATGTCGGAAAAGCCGATGATCGCGTTGAGCGGCGTGCGCAATTCATGGCTCATATTGGCGATGAATTCGGATTTGGCTTTGGAGGCGAGCTCGGCTTCGACCTTGGCGGCATTGAGTGCGAGCGTCTGCTTCTGGCGGGTGATGGCGTGGCCGAAATGATCGGAGAACTCCGCCATCAGGGAGTCTTGCTTGAACCAGCGAGGGCCGAATGTCCGCATTATGCCTTCCGTTTCCGTAACTTGACTAACGGAAAGGCCATAATGGGTGGTTAATTAAATCTGGCTAATCCGTTGGCCGGCCGGCGAGGCACAACCGTCCCTGGCGCCAGCTTTACCTCGTGCGGGAAGCTGTTAGAGTGCCTGCAACGAAATGATTTGCTGCGGTCCGACTGCGCTCCGACTTTGCGGCGTTGAGCGCAAAGGGCCGCCGGAAGGTTAAGATCGTGGATGCGACTACCGGAGCGGGCGGCTTCGGCCCTCGTCGCGGGCGAAGCGAGCATGGAGCGGCGAATGGCCGTCCGGTGCCCATAAAGTCCGCCTACGGTGGTGTCGAAGGCGAGCACTATTATGGCGCCCTGGACCTGGGCACCAACAACTGCAGGTTGCTGATCGCAATTCCGGCGCAGACCGGTTTCACCGTGGTGGACGCGTTCTCCCGTATTGTTCGCTTGGGCGAGGGGTTGAGCCACACTGGCCGGCTCGGTGAGCCCGCCATGCTGCGCACCATCGAGGCACTCAGGGTCTGCGCCAACAAGCTCGCCTGGCGCAAAGTCGGGCGCACACGCCTCGTCGCCACCGAAGCCTGTCGCACCGCCGAGAACGGTGCCCAGTTCATCCGCCGCGTTCAGGAGGAGACCGGTCTCGTCCTCGAAATCATCGACCGCGAGACCGAAGCGCATCTTGCAGCCACTGGTGCTGAGCCCCTGATCGAGCCTGGCGCCGAGACCACGATGATCTTCGACATTGGCGGCGGATCGACGGAACTGATGTGGATCGTGCGCGAGGGCACGTCCTATCGCGTCGCGGCCTGGACGTCGCTCGCGGCGGGTGTCGTCACATTGTCGGAGCGCTTCGGCGGCGTGCTTGTCAGTCCCCAAATCTTTGCGGCCATGCGCGACCATTTGCGTCCCATGCTGAGGAGTTTCGTCGATCAGGTGAAAGCCGCTAATGGCGGCAACGGAATGCCCGATCACCTGCTCGGCACGTCTGGAACCGTCACCACCATTGCGGGCGTCCAGCTTGGTCTCAGGCGCTATGACCGCTCGCGCGTCGATGGCTGCTGGCTCGACAGCGATTCAATCGGCGACGTGACAGCCAAGCTCCTCGCCATGGATTTTGCGACGCGGGCGGAAAACCCGTGCATCGGTCGCGAGCGCGCCGATCTCGTTCTTGCCGGATGCGCCATCCTCGAGGAAATCCGCTTGGCCTTTCCCACACCACGCATCCGCGTCGCCGACCGCGGATTGCGCGAAGGCATGCTGACATTGCTCATGCGTGAGGATAAGGCGCACGAGTCCGTCACATGACACGGCCTGGCGGCGGTGTCGGCCCCGGCCGGAACCTCAAGCAGCGTCTGAAGACGGGCAAGGGACGCACCGTTTCCTCCAAAGCCTGGCTCGAACGCCAGCTCAATGACCCTTATGTCGCCGAAGCGCGGCGCCAAGGCTATCGCTCGCGCGCAGCCTTCAAGCTCATCGAGATCGACGACAAGTATCATTTGCTCAAGCCGGGCCAGAAAATCGTGGATCTGGGAGCAGCGCCCGGCGGTTGGTCCCAGGTCGCAGCCCAGCGCGTGCGCGCGACGGAGGGGCGGGGCCGTGTTGTCGCGATCGACATGCACGGCATGGATGCCATTCCGGGGGTGATCATTCTGCATGACGATTTTCTCGATGAAGGCGTGCCGGAAAAGATCATCGCCGAACTGGGTGGCGCGAAAGCCGACATCGTGCTTTCCGATATGGCGCCGCATGCGACGGGCCATCGCCAGACCGATCATCTTCAGATCATGGCCTTGGCGGAAGCTGCTTACGACTTCGCAAAGTCTGTTCTGAAGCCTGGCGGGCATTTCCTAGCCAAGGTGCTGCGGGGCGGAACCGAGGCTGAAATACTGAAGCCGATGAAACGCGACTTCACGACTGTGAAACACGTAAAACCCAAGGCCAGCCGCGAAGACTCGGCTGAGCTCTTCGTGCTGGCCATGGGCTTTCGTGGGGATGATAAAGCTACTTAGTACGGACTGTTGCAGCGGTGATATTCGCCGTCATAGCCGAGGAAGCTGTCGGTTCGCGGATTATAGCTCCGATAGCGGTCCAGACACCACTCGACGTGATTATCGCCCCCGTCATATCGCGGAGCGCCAAAGGCGCCGCCAAGGAGAGCGCCGCCGATCAGCGGGCCGGCAATCCACCACGGCGAGTTGTAGTACCAGCCATTGTGGTAATGCGTGTAGCGGCCGTGCTTGTAGCGATAGCGGTCGCCATGGCGGTGCCGGTCATAGCCAGGCCTCTTTTTCCGCCAGTACTGGGCGGCCGGCTCGATGTTGACGTCGCCCTTGGCGACTTCCGCGATGCGGGCCTGGTTGGGCTGCGCCAGCGGCGCGGCGAAGGCGACATGCGGCAGAGCGATTGCGCCCGCTGTGACCAGGGCCAAAGCTGCAATCAATGATCTTCTTGCCATAATAAAACTCCTCGAAAGTTCGTGGCCAACGCATTGGCCTGGGATGTGCCCACTCAACGGGTCTGACGGGGAGGGGTTCCGGTTTCCGTCGCGCCGGAAGCCGCCTGTCGCGGCAATACCTTCGAATAGTCACCGCACCGCCCAATTCCGCTTGCGAAAGCCGTCGTGCGGGTGTTAGAGACAGCCGCCAACCTCAGCGAGTCCCGTAAATCAGAGCTCAAACGGAAGGTTGGCCATGATCAGCCGCCAGATCGAAGAATATCTCACCTTTGACGATGTGCTGATGAAGCCGGGTGCGTCATCGGTGCTCCCTGGTCAGGTTTCGACCCGCACGAAGCTCACGCGCAACATCGAACTCTCGATCCCGATCATTTCCGCCGCCATGGACACCGTCACTGAAGCGCGCCTAGCCATCGCCATGGCGCAGGCCGGCGGCATCGGCGTCATTCACAAGAATCTCGAGCCCGCGGTGCAGGCCGATCACGTCCGCCAGGTGAAGCGCTTCGAATCTGGCATGGTCGTGAACCCGATCACCATCGGGCCTGATGCGATCCTTGCCGACGTACTTGCGCTCAAGGATCGCCATCGCATTTCCGGCATTCCGGTCGTCGACAAGACCGGCACATTGGTTGGCATCATCACCAATCGTGATGTGCGCTTCGCAACCGATCGGAATGCGAAAGTGTCCGATCTCATGACGCGCGAGAATCTGGTGACAGTCCGCGAAGGCGTCGACCGCGATGAAGCGCGCCGTCTCCTCCACAAATATCGCATCGAGAAGCTCATCGTCGTCGACGACAAGTATAAATGCGTCGGTCTCATCACCGTGAACGATATGGAGAAGGCGGCCGACCATCCGCTCGCAGCCAAGGACGAGCATGAGCGATTGCGCGTCGCCGCCGCCACGGGAACCGGGGATAAGGGCTTCGAGCGCGCCGAGATGCTGATCGATGCCGGCGCAGATGTCGTCGTCGTCGACACCGCGCATGGCCATTCGCAATTCGTGATCGAGCAGGTGCGCCGCATCAAGAAACTCTCGAACCGTGTCCAGATCATCGCCGGCAATGTCGCCACCGCCGAGGCGACCGAAGCGTTGATCGACGCTGGTGCCGATGCGGTGAAGGTCGGCATCGGGCCGGGCTCGATCTGCACGACGCGCGTCGTCGCCGGTGTCGGCGTTCCGCAACTGAGCGCCATCATGGATTGTGCCGAGGCGGCGTCCAAGACCGGAACGCCGGTAATCGCCGATGGCGGCGTCAAATATTCGGGCGATCTTGCCAAGGCGATTGCCGCCGGCGCCGGTGTTGCGATGATCGGTTCGCTGCTTGCCGGCACCGATGAGAGCCCCGGGGAGGTCTATCTCTACGAAGGCCGCAGCTACAAGAGCTATCGCGGCATGGGCTCGGTCGGTGCCATGGCGCGGGGTTCCGCCGATCGCTACTTCCAGCAGGAAGTGAAGGATCAGCTCAAGATGGTGCCGGAAGGCATCGAGGGCCAGGTGCCGTATAAGGGCCAGGTGGCGACGGTTCTCCATCAATTGACCGGCGGCTTGCGCGCCGCGATGGGCTATGTCGGGGCCGGCGATATCGCCGAATTGCAGAAGCGGGTCGAATTCGTGCGCATCACCAATGCCGGGCTTCGTGAAAGCCATGTGCATGACGTAATGATCACCCGCGAGCCACCCAACTACTTGCGCCAGGGCTGACGGCAGATCATGCGTGACGGCGGCCGCATCGCCGCGGCGATCGAAATCCTGGACGAGGTTGCCGGCCGGCATCGCCCGGCGTCGGAAGCGTTGAAGGACTGGGCGCGGGCGCACCGCTTTGCGGGCTCTGGCGACCGCCATACGATCGGCACCCTGGTGTTCGACGTGTTGCGACATCGCAACTCGCTGAGTGCGCGCATGAATGACCATACTTCTCGCGCGCTCGTTCTCGCGGCCTTGCATGATCTCTGGCAATGGCCGCTGGATCGCATGGCCGCGCATGTTGCTGAAACGCATGGGCCGGGCGACCTCACCGACGCCGAACGCGCAGCACTGGAACGCCCAATACCTGAAAACGTGCCGGCGCATATTGCCGGCGATTACCCGGAATGGCTCACCGCGTCCTTGGCGCGTGCCTTCGGTGAGAGAGCCGCCGTGGAGGGCGCCGCCCTTGCTCGGCGCGCCCCGATCGATCTGCGCGTCAATACTTTGAAGGCCGATCGCCCCCGCGCCCTTGCCGCCCTGGAGAAATTCGGCGCCGTCGCAGGCAAGCTTTCACCCTGGTGCGTCCGTATTGCGCCGCCTGGCCCGGAGCAGCGCAACCCGGCTGTCGAGGCCGAGCCGTCACATGGCAAGGGCTGGTTCGAGGTCCAAGATGAAGCCTCGCAGCTCGCTGCTCTGCTTACTGGCGCGAAGCCCGGCGAGCAGGTCTCCGATATTTGCGCCGGTGCCGGCGGCAAGACCTTGGCGCTGGCGGCGATGATGGCGAACAAGGGCCAGATCTTTGCCCATGATTCGGACCGCCATCGCCTGCGCCCGATCTTCGAGAGATTGCAGAGGGCAGGGGTGCGCAATGTGCAAGTCGTCGGCGCCGATGAGGGCGACCGTATCGAGGCGCTCGCCGGAAAGCTCGACTGCCTGCTGATCGATGCCCCGTGCTCGGGCTCCGGAAGCTGGCGGCGCAAGCCTGACGCGAAATGGCGCCTAACCGAAAAGCAACTCGCCGCACGCCAAGCTGAGCAGGCCGCCTTGCTCGACCGCGGAGCGGCGCTCGTCAGACCGGGCGGGCGCCTCGTCTATGTCACCTGTTCGCTGCTGCCTGAAGAAAACGAAGATCAGATCGCGGCATTTCTCAAACGCAACCCGGGATACTCGGTCGTTCCCTATCGCGAGCAATGGCAGATGGCGATCGGTACGCCGGCACCCGAGAGTGCCATCGCCTCTGATCTCGGCCTGCAATTGACGCCTGCCAGGCACGAGACCGACGGCTTCTTCATTTCGGTTCTTCGCCGCGGCTCTTGAGATAGCGCTCCATCGCATCGAGCGTGTCGGCACTCACATGGTGCTCGATCCCCTCGGCGTCGATGCGCGCCACCTCCGCCTTGACCCCGAGCGCCACGAGAAAGCGTTCGACGATCCCATGCCGGCGCCGCCCGTCCTCGGCGAGCTTTTGGCCGGAATCGGTGAGGAACACCGCACGATAGGGCTCCTGCCGGATCAACTGCTCGTTCTGCAGGCGCCTCAGCGTCTTGACCACCGTGGCATTGGAGACGCCAAGCCGCTGCGCGATGTCGGTACCGCGCGCTTCGCCGCGCTCCTCGAGGAGTTCTGCGATCATCTCAACATAGTCTTCGGTCAGCTCGGTCTGGTGGTCGGCGCGGGTGCGTCGGAAGGCGGCAGGCCGGCTGCGGGCAGGGGTGGTCTTGCGCGTGGTCATCTTGCAAATATACCCTTGCAACAAAGTTTAGCCAATGCTAAACATTTGCTGATGAGCGATCATGTGGCAAATATGGAAACTCCCGTTCCAGGCTGGCGGCGCGACCGCGGCGAACCCTCACTGGTCGACGTCTTCCGGTCGGTCCGCGTAGCGCGCACCGGCGGCATGTGGCGGCGCTTCGCCGCCTTTATCGGCCCCGGCTATCTGGTCTCCGTCGGCTACATGGACCCCGGCAATTGGGCGACATCGATCGCCGGCGGCGCGCAATTCGGCTATACGCTTCTCTTCGTCGCCCTGCTTTCCAACATCATGGCGATCATCCTGCAATCGCTTTGTGCGCGCCTTGCGGTCGGCTCGGGGCGCGATCTGGCGCAGGCCTGCCGCGATGCCTTCCCGCGCCCGGTCGCCTGGGCGCTCTGGCTTTTCGCCGAGATCGCCATCATCGCCACCGACATTGCCGAGGTGGTTGGCACCGCCATCGGCCTCAATCTGCTCTTCGGGATACCCCTCGAACTGGGCGTCGTAATCACGGCGCTCGATGTTTTTTTGATCCTCTGGCTGCAAAGGCTAGGCTTCCGCTGGATCGAGGCCTTCGTCATCTCGCTGTTGGGCGTCATCTTCGTTTGCTTCTTCATCCAGATCGCCATGGCCGACCCTGATTGGCGCGGTGTGATCATTGGTTTCGCGCCCACCGTCGAGATCGTGAAGAATCCTGTGATGCTCTATCTCGCACTCGGCATCATCGGCGCGACGGTCATGCCGCATAATCTCTATCTTCATTCCGGCATCGTGCAGACGCGCGACTACGGCCACACATTGTCTGAAAAGCGCGAGGCGATGAAGCTTGCGACCATCGACTCGACCGTTGCCTTGATGTTTGCGCTCCTCGTCAATGCCTCGATCCTGATCCTGGCCGCAGCGACATTTCATAAGACCGGGCAGACACAGATCTCCGAATTGGGTGACGCGCATGCGATGCTGGCGCCATTGGTGGGCTCGATGCTGGCGCCGAGCCTTTTCGCGATTGCGCTTCTGTGCTGTGGGCTCAACTCTACTGTTACCGCCACCATGGCTGGCCAGATCGTCATGGAAGGTTTTCTCCAGATAAGACTGCCGGCCTGGCTCAGGCGCCTCATCACCCGCATGGTGGCGATCATGCCAGCCGCTCTGGTGACGATCTATTATGGCCAGGCGGGGACGGGCGCGCTCCTCATTCTCTCGCAGGTGGTGCTTGCCTTCCAATTGCCCTTTGCGATCGTGCCGCTCGTCATGTTCACCCGCGACCGCAACAAGATGGGCGCGCTTGTTGCTCCGCTCTGGCTGACCATCGTTTCAGCCATCATCGCGGCGATCATCATCGCGCTGAATGTGAAACTGCTTTACGACTTGGCATTCGGGTAGAACTGTACAGCGCGCCAAGCTAGCCGCGACGAGCCAGTGGGGTCATGGGCGGGAAGAAGTCATCGGCGGAGCGTGAGTTGGGGACGTTGCTGGTCGTTGCAGCAATTGTACTTGTCCTGGTGCTGGCGATCGGCTTTTTCAATTTCTTTCTGGATGCGTGGTCTGGAGGACAATCATTTTATCGGCCATGAGGGTTTAGGAAGGGGTCATGCGCCCAGTCAGCCACTCTGGTAGAAGCCCAGTTTCGTTAGTTCCACCGCAAGCGTTCTGTGTTTGAAGCCGGCATGGAACTCGATTCTGTCGTCATGCGACAATCCAAGGACATTGCGGCCCGGTCGCGCGGCGAGCAGCCCATCCCAGCCGAGCTGGAGTGCGAAGGCGATGAGGGTTGCGAGTTCTTCGCCTTCATGTTTATCGCATTGGTGGCCGGGCATCTCATAGAGCCTGCTCTGTTCGCCCAGCGAGGCGCGCCAGGCATAGAAATTATGCCAGCCCGGATAGCCGCCGTCGCGCCACTCCCAGCCGTCGCCAAAAGGCGTCCCCAGGAAAAGCAGGGTGGCTTGAGAGATAGGCGCGACGGTTTCGACGATCGTCCGCCCGGCCGCCGCATAGTGGGGTTTATCGCCGTGATAGATGAAACCGCGGGCCGTCCCGGGCCGGCCGTTGGCATTGGCCAATTGCCGCCAGATACGCTGCATCTCGGCGCGGGTTTCTTCGGCCCTTAGAAATCGCATCCGCGTGCCCCGCAGGAGGGATGACGATGGAACGGGTTAATCCTCGCGATCGGGCCCCTTCGTGACACCGAATTCGGAAGAGCGCTGGCCGGGCTCGGCGATCGTGAAGCCTTCCGCCGCCAATCCGCGCCGCAATAATTCGCGAATAGCAGATGCCCGGCTGGGCATCCTCGACGTGAACCGCCACGTCTCGACGGCGTCGAGCTCGTCGGGCGAGATCATGATTTGAAGCCTGATTTCCCGTTCCGCCACCGGGAGCCCCCATGGAACCGACTGAGTAACAGGGTACAAATGCGCCACTTACTCATAAGTTGCAATAGCCCGGGATGGTGTTCAGCACTGCAAGGCAGTGGATGATTGGCTTCCCGCCATGAGGGTCAAGTTAGCCGTTGCGGAATTGAAGGATTCGTGGAGCGGCGTATCTCTGCTCCATGAACAGGAGGCCCGCATGCATTATGATGTGAACCAGACAATCCGAAACGCGGTCTTCGAGCGAATCCAGCGCGCCGAGGCGAATGGCCGGTATATCAATGTTTATGAGGCGGCCGAGGAGGTTCAGGCCAATTATCCGAACGAGAACGTGGCCTTGGAGGACATCGTGGCCGCCTTCATCGAGTTGGCGACCGGCAAGGCGCTGGCGCTTGAATTGTCGCAACCGCGCGCGGAAGGCCGGATTCGATTGGATTTCATCGTCCTCGAGACGGCTTAGGTGCGGCATGGACGCTGAACAGCAACTTATGAATAAAATCGTCGCGCTGCTGTCCGGCGCGTTCATCTTTCGAAGGAACATCAGGCCGGACGACCTGGCCCGGGAGCTTGCCAAGAGCGTCGACCTGCCGGTCGAGGTGCTGGTGAAAAAGGTCGCCATGGTGGCGAAAGGCCTGGGTGTCGGCATAGCGCCGAAATAGCGTTCGCCGACGCGCTCTGGCCATTCCGATTCTCCCGCTCAGCGAACTGGGCTTGCAAAATCACGCGGTTGACATTATGTAACCGTCCACTATCGAGTTTCGGCCGGAATGAACTAGGCCCTTGGCGCTCCGCGTCGGACTAACGACCTTCTTCCAAATCTCGATCGGAAATGACGGCCGGCGCATTGGTGCCGGTCACTGACAACAGGAACTAGGAGAAGGGTCTGATGGCTCAAGGTACAGTAAAGTGGTTTAACGACCAAAAAGGCTACGGCTTCATTCAGCCGGACGATGGCAGCAAGGATGTGTTCGTTCACATCAGCGCCGTCGAACGCGCGGGACTGCGTAGCTTGAACGAAGGTCAGAAAGTGACTTTCGATCTCGTCGCTGACCGCCGCACCGGCAAGTCTTCGGCAGACAATCTGCGCGCCGGCTAATCGGCGCGGCATTTTAGGATACACGATCCCTGACCACGGATGTACTGGCAGGGGTGTTACGCGCGTCCGGCGCATCCGGGCGCGCGGTTATCCTTTTTCGTCGACACGCGGCTCCGTCGGCTTCCCGCAATGCGTGAGAAGGAGATTTCGTGCCCGATAACGCCAAGACTTCGACGAACACGCGCCAGCAGCGCGAACACCGCCACGACCTTTTGACGACGACGGTGCGCGGCATCGTCGAGCAGGAGAAGGTCGCACGCGATGCCAAGACGGCAAAGCTGCGGGCATTGCGCCTGGCACGCGAAGCCGCAGAACCGCCGAAGGCGGAACCCGTGGCGAAGCGTTCAAAGAAAACCGCTAAGACCGATCCGGTGACTTGAACATCCGGTTGACTTAATCGCTGATGCAGGAAAACAACGGTTCCATATGCAAGTCATCGTTAGAGACAATAACGTCGATCAAGCGCTTCGCGTCCTGAAGAAGAAGATGCAGCGCGAAGGCATTTTCCGCGAAATCAAACTGCGCGGCGCCTATGAGAAACCCTCCGAGCGCAAGGCTCGCGAAAAAGCCGAGGCGATTCGCCGGGCGCGCAAACTGGCGCGCAAGAAGGCCCAGCGTGAAGGGCTGATTCCGATGCCTAAGCCCAAGCCGCGGCCTGAGGGGCCGAATAACAGACCGCGTCCTGTTTAGCCCCGCATCCGTCGCGAGGTGGGCCACATTTGATGGGGCCGCTAATCTGCCGGCGTTAGACTAGCTTCAGCTCCCTGAGCAGGACGTGCAGGGCATCTCGTCCGTCCCGATGGGCTTTGACGATTGTCGCAAAATCATACTCCGACCTGCGAATGGGGGTCTTTCTTCCGGCGCGATAAATCTCCCATCGCCACTTTCCAGCAAGCCGGACATGGCATTTGACGACGACCGAATAGTCGTGTTGCTCAAAGCCACCGTTCCCGATCATGCTCATTGAATCTTCTGAGTTTCGCGGCGTGTTGCCCAAGGGCCGCGCTCAAGCACTTGCCGACCGAGCGCCGAGAGTCGGTAGCCTGTAGGCCCGTACTCCGAATCAAAGCCGAGCGCCGTAGGACCTGACTCCGCCAACCCGAACTTGATAAGCTGCCCCAATACTTCCGAGTCGATCCGCACCTGCTTGGCGAGCGGTACAAATTCTTCGGTTGTGCTTCTAAAAGCTCTCAGCGCGCGCCACTGGCTCAAGCCCAACGAAGTATCCCGGAGGAACGACTGTTTTGTGTTCAATTGGTTTGCACGGGTCGCATGGGCCACCGTGCGCCCGAAGGTCGTGACAAGCAAGCTTATTCGGCGGTGGGAATCGGTTCGGTCTCAAGGCCCGCATCCAAGCAGTTTCGCCTGTATGTCAGACAGCGGCGACGCAGGCCGCGCGTCCCCGTGACCGGTCACGAGGACGCGCGTGGCGACAGCTTACATCTTGGGCAGCAGTACCGCGTCGATCACGTGGATCACGCCGTTTGACTGCTCGACATCGGCGATCGTGACGGTTGCCACGGTCCCGTTCTCGTCTTTCAGCATGATCATGCCGTCCTTGTAAGACGCAACGAGATTGCAGCCGCCGAGCGTCGGAATCGTATGCATGCCGCCATCGTCGTCGACCATCTTCATCACGTCCTTCGAGAACGCCTTGGCCCCCACCACATGGCAGGTGAGGATCTTGGTGAGCTTGTCCTTGTTCTCGGGCTTCACCAGCATTTCGACCGTGCCGGGCGGCAATTTGGCGAAAGCTTCATTGGTCGGCGCGAAGACGGTGAAGGGACCGGCGCCTTGCAAGGTCTCGACAAGGCCTGCCGCCTTGACCGCTGCAACCAGCGTCGTGTGATCCTTGGAATTCATCGCGTTTTCGACGATGGTCTTGTTGGGATACATCGCTGCGCCGCCGACCATGGGGTTGTCGGCATAGGCGATCGCTCCGCCGAGCATGAGCGCTGCGAGCGTGATGGCGGCGGGAAGGCTGCGTTTCATCATGTCCTGTCTCCTTGGGGACTGCATGGATCCTTGGTTCGATCGAACCAGGTGAGCGCAGCTACGAGGGGGAGGAGCGGAGAGTTTCAGGCGCCGGAAGATTTTTTCGTCAGATGGTCTTGAGTTCGCCCACTGCAAGGACAGACCCAGTCGGTTGCCCGGTTGGCGAGCCGCCTTTCGGCTCGTCGCTGATCGCGAGAGTGGCGCCCGCCTGGATTTGTTGGCGGAGCGCATCGCTGAGCGAAACCTTGATCGTCTCGCCCGACGGGATGACGCCCATGGAAACGGGCGCCTTGTCCTTGTTGATCACCCACAGCTCGAAATCGCGGTCACCCTGCTGCGCAGTTCCGAGCCGCGAGAGGGCGACTGAAGCGGTCTTTGGTTCGTAGACCGCGAGGTATCTGACACTGCTGCCATCGGCCGAGAGCAGGGCAACGAGCTGCGGTGCTTCCGGAATGAAAGCCGAGCGAAGCACCGGGATTGCGATAAGCAGGAGAATAGCTGCAAGCGCACCGGCGATCGTCCGCCAGACCGTCAGGTTCTGCCAGAATGCTGGCCGCGTTTGCGCCCCATCATCGAACAAGCGCCGGTCGAGCGAAGCTTTGACGGCGGCTGGCGGTGATGCCTCCGCATAGCGCTCCGCTATCGGCGCAAGCCAGGCTTCCCAGGCTTCGACGAGTTGCGCGAAGCCTCTGTCCTTCGCGATACGATCGGAGACGGCTTGCCGCTCATCCTCCGGCAGAACGCCCAGGACATATTCCGCGGCCAGCGCGTCGTCGCCTGTCAATTCGTCGGGGGCCGTCATCGTCGCAGGCAATCCTTCAGTTTCATGAGACTGCGGCGCAACCAGGTTCTCATGGTGTTTAATGGCACGGCATGGCGCTGTGCCAGCTCCGCATAGCTCAAGCCGTCCAGATAGGCACCGCGCACCGCCGCGGCGCGATCCGGTTCAAGTTCGCCGAGGCAGCCGTCGATCTTCTGCTTCTGGCCCGTCGCAATGGCCAGTGATTCCGGATCGGCCTGCCGCTCGTCGGGAACATTGATGGCCTCATCAAGCTCCGCGGTGCGCGGCCTGCCTTTGCGGATTCGGTCGATCGCCTGATGCCGCGCCACCGCCACCAGCCAGGTGATCGGACTCAGCTCGGAAACGGCATAGCTGTCGGCCTTCCTCCAAATCTTGATGAAGACGTCCTGCAGCGCGTCTTCGGCTTCGCTCCTGTCGTTCAAGATACGCAGGCACACGCCGTAGAGTTTCGCAGCGGTGCGGGCATAGAGCTGGTCGAAGGCGGCGCGGTCCTTGAGCGCGGTGCGCTGGATGAGGCGGCTGACGTCATCGCCGGCGGATGACCGCTGGCGCTCTCCGACGTCAGAACCCTCCATCAGGAGCTTCCCTCACTGGTTGCCGGACTCCCCTTACCACCATCCAGGCCTGCATGACAGCCAGCGGAGCAAGCCTCGAACGGGCAGGGAACATCCCAGATCCAGGATGCCCCTGGAAGCCACGAGGACGGCCGTAGAGAGGCATGGAGGGATTGGCTGGTACCTCGGTAGCCAAGAGAACAAAAAGTGAAAACTGAACCGGTTAGGAGGGGGTTAGCGTCGATTTCTATCTTTGCGTGCAAAGAAATACAATCATAGATAGTCGGCCTTGATCTCTCCACCTCCCGGCGCAACTATACTCCATGAGCTGGCTCCCCTCCCAAGACCCGATCATGGGCGACAAGCAATCCTGTGACGCGCTGGACCTTGTCATCGTCCCGCGCGCCCGCGATCTGGGCGGCTTCGAAGTGCGCCGCGCACTCCCACATGCCGAGCGCCAGATGGTCGGGCCGTTCATCTTCTTCGACCAGTTCGGCCCCGTGCAGTTCATCGCCGGGCAGGGCATGGATGTCCGCCCGCATCCGCATATCGGGCTCGCCACCGTCACCTATCTCTTCGACGGCCGTATCATGCATAGGGACAGCGAGGGCAATGCGCTGGAGATTACCCCCGGCGCCATGAACCTGATGACCGCCGGGCGCGGCATCGCCCATTCCGAGCGCACGCCCGCAACCGCGCGCCAGACCGGCCAGGGCATGTATGGCATCCAGAGCTGGATCGCGCTTCCCGCCGCGCATGAAGAGACCGATCCGTCATTCCAGCATTTTGACTCGGCCAGCCTTCCCGTTGTCGAAACGCCCGGCATCTGGGCAAGGGTCATCGCCGGCCACGCCTTCGGCAAATCCTCGCCGGTCGGCATGCTCTCCGACTGGCTTTATGCCGAGGTCGTATTGGAGGAGGGCGCATCCGCTCCGCTCGATCCCGATCATGACGAGCGCGCGATCTATGTCGTCGATGGCGAAGTCGAAATCTCGGGCCAGAGCTTCGAAGGTCCGCGCCTCCTCGTCTTCCGGCCCGGCGATCGCATCACGGTGAAGGCAAAGCGCCGCTCACGCCTGATGTTCTTGGGCGGCACGGCGATGGAAGGCCCGCGCTATATCTGGTGGAACTTTGTCTCCTCGCGCATAGAGCGCATCGAGGAGGCGAAGGAAGCCTGGAAGACCGGCCGCTTTAAGCCGGTCCCCGGCGAGAGCGAGTTCATCCCATTGCCGAAAGGCTAGGCAGGCTTGCTGGTGTTGAGCGCCAGTTGCGCGGCGTAGGCTCGCTGATAGGCGGGCCGCGCTTCTCCCCGCGCGACATAGGCGGCGAGGTTCGGGAACTCACTCAGGATACCGGACGGTCTCAGCCTGAGCAGGACCGACACCATCAGCAGGTCGCCCGCGCTGAATGCGCCATCGAGCCAGTCGGCATCGCCAAGCCGAACCGAGAGTTGCTTGAGCCGGGCGCGGACGCGATCCGCAACCAATGGCAACCGTTCCTTGCTCCATGGCTTGTCGCTCTCCAAAAGCCTGGCGTTCGCAAACTCGAGAATAGGCGGCTCGACCGTGTTGGTCGCGGCAAACATCCATGTGATCGCGCGCGCCCGCGCATGTGCCTCGTCCGGCAGCAGGCCTGGATGGCGCTCGGCAATATGGAAGACGATCGAACCGGTTTCGAACAAGGCGAGCTTGCCTTCCTCATAGGTCGGAATCTGGCCGAAAGGATTGAGCGCCAGATGTGCGGGCTCCTTCAGGGCGCGAAACGAAACGGGACGAACCTCGTAAGGCTGGCCCACTTCTTCAAGCGCCCAGCGGACGCGGGTGTCGCGCGCCAATCCCTTGCCGCCATCGGGGGAATGTTCAAAGGCCGTAATGGTGATGGTCATCATGCGGCTCCTTCGTGAGATTTCATCGGCCGCGGCGCCGGCTCATTGTCAAGGCAAACGTGTCGACAATGAAAATGATCCCGCGTTTGCCTGTGAAGCCGTCGTCCACTTAGTATCGGGAACGTGCTGACTCTAGAAGATTCGAGTTCTGAACGAAGGCCCGAGCGCAAACCTTGCGAATCCTGATCGTCAATCCACCGCATCCGGCGATTGGCAGCCGTATTCCGGATGACCATTTGCCGCCGTTGGGCCTTCTTTCGCTCGGCGGTCCGCTGATCGATGATGGCCACGACGTTGCATTGCTGGATGCCGAGTTCGGTCCGCTCTCGGTCGACGAGATTGCCCGCCGGATAGCCGCTCACGCGCCCGATCTTCTGCTGCTGGGACATTCGGGTTCAACCTCGGCGCATCCGATCACGCTTGCTATCGCGAAGAGGGCACGCGCCCTCCTGCCGGCCATTCGCGTGATCTATGGTGGCGTTTTTCCGACGTATCACTGGCATGATATTCTAGCTGCCGGGAAAGAGATCGATTTCATTGTCTGTGGCGAAGCCGAGGAAACTTGCCGTGAACTGGTCCGTGCTCTTGCCGATGACAGCCCGCTTGCCGCGGTCAAGGGCATAGCCTTTCGCGAAAATGGTGTTCCGAGAAAGACGGCCCCGCGTGAAATGCTCGCCGATTTGGACGACTGGCGGATTGGCTGGGAGCTGATCGACTTCCCGGATTACACCTACTGGGGCCGCAAGCGTGCCGTCGTCGTGCAGTTTTCGAGGGGATGCCCGCATCCTTGCAATTATTGCGGCCAGCGTGGTTTCTGGACGCAGTGGCGTCATCGCAATCCCGAGCGGTTTGCCGCCGAGATCGCCCGGCTGCATCGCGAGAAGGGTGTCGAAGTCTTCAACTTCGCGGATGAAAACCCGACAGCGTCGAAGAAGATGTGGAGGCGATTTCTGGAAGCGCTGATCGCCGAGAAGGTTTCGGTCACGTTGGTCGGATCGACCCGGGCGGACGACATCGTTCGCGATGCCGACCACTTGCATCTCTACAAGGAAGCCGGTGTCGAACGCTTCCTGATGGGGATGGAAAATACCGACGCGGCCGTTTTGGCCAAGATCCGCAAGGGCGGCTCGACCACGACCGATCGCGAGGCCATTCGCCTGATGCGCCAACACGGGATTCTATCGATGGCGACCTGGGTTGTCGGCTTCGAGGAGGAGAGGGACAGGGACTATTGGCTCCAGTTGCGCCAATTGCTTGCCTACGATCCCGATCAGATTCAGAGCGTCTATGTGACGCCGCATCGCTGGACGCCCTTCTTCGCATTGGCGAGGGACCGCACCGTTATTCAAACGGATCAGTCCAAGTGGGACTACAAGCATCAGGTTCTGGCAACGCGGCATGTCCCGGCCTGGCGCGTCTTCCTCTGGGTGAAGGCCATCGAGTTCATCATGCAGACCCGGCCAAAGTCGCTTTGGCGTCTGCTGACAGTGGCCGACGGAAGGATTAGGCATGCCCATCGCTGGTATTATCAAATGGGCCGGCGCGTCTGGTTTCATGAGGTCTGGGGGTTTCTGTTTCGTGACAGGCGCCTCAAGGCAGGGCCGAGCTTGGAAGCCTTCTGGGGATCGAGTCTGGCAGCCAACGAAGAGGCCCTGGCGCGCAGAACGCGCGATGGGCTGAAGAAGGCGACGACGCTGATCAGCCGAAAAGAGAGAACGGTGCCCCGGCAAGTCCCAGCAGAATGAAGATCAGGCCGACGAGAGCCAAGGCCCAAATGACGATCAGCCGAGAACTGAAGCGGCCCGATACCGGCGGACGTTGAATGCCGGCTTCGCCCGCCGCGAGCCAGGTCGTTTCGATCGCCGCAAGATGGTTTTCATAGATGACTTCAAGACGCTGGAGGCGATGTGCGATGAAGCTCATCAGCAATGTTGCGAGACCGATCACGACAAGCGCGACGACGAGGGCCGGCCGATCCACTTTCATCTGGATCAGCAGATAAAACACCAGCAACACCCCGATGATGTGAAAGGCAATGTTCTGCCAGAACATCCTGCCGAAATGCAGGCGCCTCTCGTTCAATACGGTGTATTGGGTTTGCAGTGGCGTGGTCATGGGCTGCCTCTCACGAAATGCAGATGCAGCTTACCTATAGTGATGTATGCGCTTCAAGCCATCTCGGCGGGATCTTCACGTAGCTAGCTACAGGGGCGTGTAGCCATACGCATCGTCGCGCTGGGCGACTTTGCCGACACCCGGAAATTCGAGATGCTTCACTCCTCCTCGCGTGCCAGCGATGCCACAGGAAAGAGAATACACGCCTTTGGCCGCAATGAAGCAGTTTGCATTGACTCAATCGCAAGCGCTGTTCAGGCTCGCTCCCGGCCGGCCATAAAATGGGAGAGAAAAACCATGCGAAAATTCGAGGAGGGCGCCACCATGCAAGTGGCGACGATCGTCCGCGATCTCGACACCGCATTGAAGCGGCATTGGGACGTGTTCAAGATCGGCCCATGGGACATCTGGGATTTCAACCCCTCGACGGTGAACGACTACATCTATCGCGGCAAGCCCGCGACCCATTCCTGCCTCATCGCCTGCGCCTGGAGCGGCGACACCCAGGTCGAACTGATCCAGCCGGTGAGCGGCTATTCGATCTATGACGAGTTTCTCGACAAGCACGGCGAAGGCCTGCATCACATCAAGCTCTTCTATGCCGATACCAAAAAGGCAGCGGCCGATTTTACCGCGCGCGGCTATCCGGTGATCCAGAGCGGGCGCTGCGATGATGACGAACACTACTATCTCGATACCGAGAAGGACTTCGGCTACATCCTCGAACTCGGCAATGCCGGCAAGATCAGGCCCGGCATGCGGCGCTATCCGGCTTAGGACTGTGACACCCCGTCACCGTAGCAAGAGGCGGCATGACGGCGAACGCATGTCACAATTCCTTGTCATCCCCGCACTTGTTGCGGGGATCCACTGTGCCGATGCTCCAGCATCCGATTAGTCGGCATGATGGATTGCCGGAACGAGTCCGGCAATGACAAGTTAGGAGCATGCTCTATGTCGCGACGTCCCTCAGCGCCGGTTCCGGAACCTCGTGAAACCGGGGCGGATTAAGCCGCGTTGCGCTCGGCGTCGTCTTCCTCGGACTCGTCATCCTCGGAGGGCTTGCCCTCTTCGTCTTCTTCTTCGTCCTCATCTTCAAGTTCGGCAAAGCCGAACAGAAAATTGACTTCGCCGGTTGCTGTGTCGAACAGAACTTCGGTCGCATCGCCGAACATGTCGAGTAAGGTTTCGGCCGCGTCGGCACTGTCGACGGAAAGCTCCGCCATGCCCGGCTGCTTGGCCAGGGCCAGCGCAAATCTCCAACTCTGCTCCTTGCTTGCAAAGATGCATTTGTATCCGATCACACGGTTCATGGGCATGGCCTCTTGTTGGGAGCGCATGCGGACTCGCATGCGAGCCCCCAGACAAGCAGCAGGCAATGACAATGGAATGACCGCCTGACGGCCTATGAAGCCGGCGTTGCCGCCTGCACGTTGTTGAGCGCCGCCTGCAGCGCGGCTTCCTTCTCGTGATCGTAGGAGGTGCGCAAAACCTTGCCGCCCACGCCCTTCAAATCCTCGAGCACCTTGTCGGTGGTCATCTTGCGGATGAGGATGAAGAGCGCGGCATTGCCGCCGTCGAGGCTGGCCGCGACCTCTTTCATGAATTTGTCGTCGATGCCGACGTCGGTGAGGGCACCCGACAAGGCACCCGACGCCGCGCCGATGGCTGCACCGGCGAGCGGCATCAGGAAGATCATGCCGACAAGCGCACCCCACAAGGTGCCCATTGCCGCGCCGGCGCTGGTCGGATGAAACAACTGGTTGAGCTTGACTTTGCCGTCCGCCTGCTTGGTGGCGATGACCGCATCGCCAAGGTCGATCAGATAATCCTTCTGCATGGCGAGAAGCTTGGTCCTCACCTCTTCGGCCTTGGCTTCCGATGGGAATTCGATCACGACGAGATCACTCATGTCACAGGCTCCTGTTTGTTTGGCGCGGGCACCTTAGCCTGCGCATCTTATCGCTTCCTTGACGCCGCCGCTTGCCGATTCGGGGCGTCTCCTTTATTGGCTCGCCATGCAAGACCGTATTTTGATCGTCGATTTCGGCTCCCAGTTCACCCAGCTCATTGCCCGCCGCGTCCGCGAGGCCGGCGTCTATTCGGAAATCGTCCCGTTCCAGTCGGCCGACAAGGCACTGTCCTGGCCCGGACTCAAGGGCATCATCCTGTCGGGCGGCCCGGCCAGCGTCCATGAACAGGCCTCCCCCAAGGCGCCCGACGCCGTCTATGCCCGCGGTCTCCCGATCCTCGGCATCTGCTATGGCGAGCAGGCGATCTGCGACCAGCTCGGCGGCAAGGTCGAGCCTTCCGATCATCGCGAATTCGGCCGCGCCTATGTCGAGGTGAAGGCGCCGAACCCGCTCTTCGACGGTGTCTGGCAGCTGGGCGAGCGCCACCAGGTCTGGATGAGCCATGGCGACCGCATCAGCGCCATTCCGCCGGGCTTCCGGGTCATGGCGGTGAGCGATGGGGCGCCTTTCGCCGCAATCGCCGACGAGAAGCGCCAGATCTACGGTACGCAGTTTCACATGGAAGTGGTCCACACGCCGGACGGAGCGAGGCTGCTCCGCAATTTTGTGCGCGAGATCTGCGGCTGCAAGGGCGACTGGTCGATGGCCTCCTTCCGCGACGAGGCGATCCACAAGATCAAGCAGAAGGTCGGCTTCGACCGGGTGATCTGCGGGCTTTCGGGCGGCGTCGATTCAGCGGTCACCGCGGTGCTGATCCACGAGGCGGTCGGCGAGCAATTGACCTGCATCTTTGTAGATCACGGCTTGATGCGCCAGGGCGAGGCGGATGAAGTGGTGCGGTTGTTCCGCGGCCAGCACAATATCCCGCTCGTCCATGTCGATGCTTCCGACATCTTCCTCGAGGCGCTCGATGGCGTCACCGATCCCGAACAGAAGCGCAAGACCATCGGCCGATTGTTCATCGAAGTGTTCGAGCGCGAAGCGAAGAAGATCGGCGGCGCCGCCTTCTTGGCCCAAGGCACGCTCTATCCCGACGTGATCGAAAGCGTTTCCTTCACTGGCGGGCCTTCCGTCACTATCAAGTCGCATCACAATGTTGGCGGCCTGCCAGAGCGGATGAACATGAAGCTCGTCGAGCCGTTGCGCGAATTGTTCAAGGACGAGGTGCGGGCGCTCGGCCGCGAACTCGGGCTTCCCGAACATTTTGTCGGCCGCCATCCTTTTCCGGGGCCGGGGCTTGCCATCCGCATTCCGGGTGAGATCACGCCCTCGAAACTCGACATATTGCGCAAGGCCGATGCGATCTATCTCGACGAGATCAGGAAGGCCGGCCTCTATGATGCGATCTGGCAGGCCTTCGCGGTCTTGCTTCCGGTTCGCACCGTCGGAGTCATGGGCGACGGGCGCACTTACGATCAGGTACTGGCTCTGCGCGCGGTGACCTCGACCGACGGTATGACGGCCGAGAGCTATCCTTTCGACCACAGCTTCCTCGCCCATGTCGCGACCCGCATCATCAACGAAGTGCGAGGCGTCAGCAGGGTGGTCTATGACGTGACCTCGAAACCGCCCGGGACCATCGAATGGGAGTAGAAGCAACTTCGCACGATAGCTGGATGGGACAAGCCAAAATACGCCAGGCAGCGTTAAGGGAACACATGCTGGCCGAAGGTAAGAAATGGGAGTTTCCTACCTCTGAGCGCGAGCGTTTGCTTTGCGAAGAATTGTTAACTGGCGAAATCATTCGAGTGCGACGCGCGCCGGATTCGTTGCTTCGCCGAATGGGTCTCAAATCGCAGGATTGTCACTCAAACGTGTGGTGGTACGTTGCGAACGATCCAGAGAAGAAATCAAAAGCAGTTGTGGGGTGGTGGCTCCAGTGGCCGGATTTGGTTCTTCATTCTGTAATTCGGCAAGGTGATGATCTTATTTGTATCACGCCTCAGGATCTATCAAACGATCATGACCTGCATTTCATACCCGATCAAAAGGTTAGTTGGCGAAAAGACATTGATGGGTACGTGGCCATACGCGAAGGCGAAGTGATAGGGGAATGGCTCAGAATTTTCCCAGAATTCACAATGGCGCGAATCGCAATTATTCGGGAAAGGCTGCTTTCGGGTATTGACCCCATCCGTGCGATCGACTTTGGAAACGATGAATTCGAAGTTCTAAAGCAGCGATACATTCCGAGAGAAGCACATGATAAATATGCGCGACTCGCGAAATTGAAGAATCCTACGGCCGAAGAGGGTTGATCGTCTCTACTCCACCGAAATCCCTCTCATTGTTCGTCACGACAATACAGTCATTGGCTTCGGCAACTGCAGCGATAATCGTATCAAGCGCGCTGCGCGGCCGGCCACGCGCTTTGGCGTCGGCCATTAATCTGGCCCAGATGAGCCCCGCATTCTCGTCGAACGGAAGAATTTGGCCGGCAAAGAGCCTTTGCGGGCCTTCCGGCCCATGGAACCAAGCCTCCAACTCATCGCGCCGCTTGCCGGCCGGTTTCTCCAGGATCCCTTTGCGGATTTCGGCGAGCGTCAGTGATGCGATGAAAAGGTCTTCGTCTCTCTGTTTCGCCATCCAATCCAGAAGGGAGGCGGAAGGCGCCGGTTTCGTAACGTTGCTAATGATGTTGGTATCGAGCAGATAGCGCATCAGATGTCGATCTTGCGCGCCTTGATACGCGGGCGTTTCAGTTCGAGATTTGCGCCAACCAGGGGAGATCGCCGTAGGGCAGCCAGGATGCCACCTTGCTTCGGGGGTTCCCCAGCGACGGACTTGCTCATGGCCGCACGGAGCTCTGAAGCCTCGGGACCGTTTTCTGCCAAGCGGCGGGCTAAAGCGCGAATGAGATCGCGATCACCTTCGCGACCCAACACCTCGAATCGTGCCAAACCCCGCTCGCCGAGCCTAGATCGATAGTTACGGATTGCGCGCTTCTGCGATGTATCCATGGTGTCGGCTCCAGATATATCCAGTAATATAGCCGGAAAGCGTTTGGCTTTCAACCCGTCGGAGTTACCAGGGTCAACAAAACTAACCCGACACTTAAGTTTAATTCAAACGCCTCCGCCGCGCGGCTGACTTACGACTGGGCGGGGACATCCTTTGCCGTGGAACGGGTAAGATGCGCACCAATCTCGGTCTCGTTTGCTCTCTCGAAGAAAGGCCGGTCGGGCGCGACCTCGGCCGGGTGATCGCAGGGCTTCGCCATTCGCGCGAACTCTCCCACAATATCCGCCATAAGGGCCATGTCCGCGAATTGCCCTCGCGCGCCACTGCCCAGCAGATTCTCGATGATCTTTGCACCGTCCTGTTTCCCAGCCACTTCAGCCGCATCGTGCCGGGCGAGCACGATATCGACACGGTCGTTGCGGGCAAGCTCGACTGGGCACTGACGCTCCTCTCCGAGCAGCTTCGGCTTGGCCTGCAATTCGATGAGGCGGAGGCTGGCGGCGACAGGGCGGTCCGCGCCGAGGAGATCGCGGTTGCCTTTGCCGAACAGCTACCGCCAATTCGCAATCTGATCGTCAGCGATCTTCATGCGGCCCTGCGCGGCGATCCGGCGGCGACCAGCATTGCCGAAGTGCTGCTGTGCTATCGCGGCACCGTCGCCACGATCTACCATCGCATCGCGCATGCGATTTACACGCTCGGCGGTCGGTTCCTGGCGCGGCTCTTCGCCGATATCGCCCACGCCCGGACCGGCATCGACATTCATCCGGCGGCGCAGATCGGGGAGGGGTTCTTCATCGATCACGGCACCGGTGTCGTCATCGGCGAGACGGCGATCGTCGGGAACTTGGTCAGGCTCTATCAGGCGGTGACATTGGGTGCCAAGAACTTCCCGGCCGATGAAGCGGGAAACCTCGTCAAGGGCCAAGCCCGCCATCCGATCATCGAAGACAATGTCGTAATCTATTCCGGCGCGACGATCCTGGGCCGCATCACAGTTGGCCGCGATTCCGTAATCGGCGGCAGTGTCTGGCTCACCCGTAGCGTTCCGCCGGGCAGCGTCATAGCCCAGGCCAATCTGCGCGGCGCTTAGGCAAGCCGCAGTATTGGCACCTCTTCACGTCACCCGCTCGATCAGCGCCATGGCCGCAGCCGGGTTCTTCTCCTTGTGGCCGCTGATCACATAGAGATAGACATCGCGTGGCGCTGGTATCGCTGCCTTGCTCTCTATGACCTTCAGCCCCTCGACCTTCTTGCCTTCCGCCCAGGCTTTGGCGCGCGTCGCCCAAAGATCGAGCGCGCTTTTCGGATAGCCGAGCTTCTCCTTTTCCTTGGTGCCCATGATCCGCGCATAGACGAAAGGTGCCGTCGCATCGGCGATCTGGGGATAATCGCCGTCGGCTGCCAAGATGATGGCCACGCCATGCGCCCTCGCCAGCGCAATGAAGTCCGGGCTCTGAAAGCTTTCGTGCCTGACTTCCACGGCATGCAGGATCTTGCGGCCCTCGACCGAGGCGGGCAACAGCTTCAGGAACTTCTCAAAATCCTCAAGATCGAGCTTCTTGGTCATGGCGAACTGCCAATTGACCGGGCCGAGCTTGTTCTTGAGCTCCAGCACCCCGCTCTTGAAGAAGCGCTCGATTGACGAACCGGCTTCGGCGAGCACCCGGCGGTTGGTGGCAAAGCGCGGCGCCTTGAGCGTAAATACAAAATCATCAGGCGTCTCGTCATGCCATTTGGCGAAGCTCTCCGGCTTTTGCGATCCGTAGAACGTGCCGTTGATCTCGATCGAGGTGAGGTGGCGGCTTGCATATTCGAGCTCGCGCTTCTGCGGATGCTTGTCCGGATAGAACGCTCCGCGCCACGGCTCGAAGGTCCAGCCGCCGACGCCGATCCTGATATTGCCCTTCTTCGCTTTTGCCATTGCCTTACCCTGGTCAGTCGACTTAGACGCGTTGCCGGCAGTGTAGCATCAGTCCCCATTCGAGAAATGTCAGCATGCCGGGCTAGCGCGCCTATCTTGATGTTGCACGCCGCCAATTCAGATGTTAATACTGAACTGAATGGTTCAGTATTATCAGGCCCGCTTCGATGCCTCCTTCGCCGCGCTCTCGGACACCACACGGCGCGGCGTTCTGGAACAACTCGGACGTGCAGACGCTTCGATCTCGGACCTTGCCGAGAAGTTCCACATGACGCTGACCGGCATGAAAAAGCATGTCAGCGTCCTGGAGCGGGCAGGGCTCGTCACGACGGAGAAGATCGGGCGCGTGCGGACCTGCAGACTCGGCCTGCGTGGACTGGAGGAGGAGGCGGCATGGATCGAAAAACATCGCCAACTCTGGAGCGCGCGCTTCGATGAATTGGACAAGGTCGTCGAGGAATTGAAACGGAAGGAGAAGGCCGATGGACGCAGAAAGGGATAACCGCACGACAGTGGAGCGAAAGTCAGACCGCGAACTGGTCGTCACGCGAACCTTCGACGCGCCGGCGCACATCGTGTTTGAAGCCTGGACCAAACCCGAACTGTTCATGCGCTGGTGGGCACCGAAGTCGATGGGCGTGCCTATGCTGTCCTGCGCGATGGATGTTCGCACCGGGGGAAAATACCGTGTTGAGTTCGGGCAGGATGCCGCCAACTCCGCGGCTTTCTTCGGCAAGTACATTGAAGTAATACCGAACTCGCGGATTGTCTGGACCAATGAGGAGGGTGATGACGCGCCTATCACCACTGTGACGCTTGAGGAAAAAGGCGGGAAGACGCTGTTAGTCCTGCACGAACTCTACCCCTCGAAACAGGCTCTCGACGATGCCATCGAAGGGATGGAGGGAGGGATACCCGAGCAGTTCGCGCAATTGGATGAGCTTCTGCTCACGCTGGAGGCGAGATACTGAACGGGTTCTCTGGCCCCAATTGCTAGGCCCTAGGCACCGACCTCTTCTGCCGCGGCCAAAGTCTCTGAAACAATGCCATGCACGTCCGCGCGGCGGGTGCGATGATTGACGAAGCAGGCGCGCAATGCAAAGGCGCCGCCAATCGTGGCGTTGGAGAGGTAGACGCGGCCCCGCGCGTTGATCCGCTGCAGGATCGCCGCGTTGTCCTTGTCGCGATGGCGAAAGCACACCGCGCTCAGCGGAATGGGTGCGAGAAGTTCGAGTTCGGGCTGTGCGCGGATCAGTTCACCCAGCAATTGGGCATGATCGAGATCGCGGCGGATCGATGCGCGGAATGCGCGCCGTCCGTGATATTGCAGCGACATCCAGAGCTTCAGGGCGCGAAACCGCCGGGTGAGTTCCGGCGACTCGTCAAAGAACGAGAAGGTCTCAAGCGGGTTGGCATTGAAGACCTTCACATAGTCGCCGCTGTGGGAGTAGGTCTGGCGCGCGATGTCGGGATGCCGATGCAGCATGCATCCGCAGTCGATCGGCTGGTAGAGCCACTTATGGGCATCGAGCGACAGCGAGTCCGCAGCATTCAATCCGGCAAACTGGTCGGGCGCCGCGATCGCCGCGAGCACGCCAAAAGCGCCATCGACATGCAGCCAGAGCTTCTCTCGCTTTGCAATTTCAGCGATCTCGGGAAGCGGGTCGATCGCACCGGTCGCGACCGCCCCGGCGCTCGCCACGATGGCAATCGGCGTTCGGCCGGCCTCCCGGTCTTCGGTGATCGCAGCCGACAGCGCATCAGGGCGCATACGAAACGCCTCGTCGACCGCGACGAGTTTGAGGTTCCGCCGCCCAAGCCCGAGCATGGCGACGGCCTTGCCGATCGACATATGAGCCTGTTCCGACGCATAGACGATGCCTGGCCGCGCTCCGTCTTCATTGGCCGGCAATTTTGCCTCGCGCGCCATGGCAAGTGCCATGATATTGGCCGCCGAACCACCGCCACACAAACTGCCCGTGAAGCCGGGGCAACCGATTGCATCGGCAATCCATCCGATGACGCTCTGCTCGATCGTCGCGGCGGCAGGGGCGGATCGCCACGAGGTCACGTTTTGGTTGAGAGCAGAAGCGAAAAGATCGCCAATCGCGCCGATAGGCTCGCCGGAGCCGACCACATAGCCAAAAAATCGTCCAGTCGAGGGGCGGGAGTGCTCGACAATCCGCGCGAAGTCGCTAAGGACGTCGCGCCCGCGTCCATCCTCCGGCCAGGGCCGACTGAACAAAGCCGTGGTCTGCGCGGCGCTGGTTCGAGGATAAGAAGGGCGCTCTTCCAGCGATGCCCAGTAATCTTCGACGAGTACCATGGCGTCCGCCATTAGGCCCTTCATCTCATCGGCGCGGATATCGAGCGTTTCCATGCTTGCGGTCCTCTTTTTACGTCGAGCTAGGCTATCGTCGGGATCGATTGTCCTCAACCCATTCACCTCACGATTGCGAATGGCGCCCCCGACCTGTCGGCACTGTTCATCCGATTGAGATTGGCTCAAGCTAGCTCTCGCAACCCGAAGCCCTGGCCCGCCGCAGAGCTGGTCATCATCCGCACATCATTGGTAACGAAAGGATAGCTTATGGGATACATAACCGCGAAGGACGGCGCTGAGATCTATTACAAGGATTGGGGGCAGGGGCAGCCGATCATCTTTCATCACGGTTGGCCATTGAGCGCGGACGACTGGGATGCACAATTGCTGTTCTTTCTGCACCAGGGTTACCGGGTCATCGCACATGATCGACGCGGCCATGGCCGCTCGACCCAGACGGCCACCGGCAACGAGATGGACACCTATGCCGATGATGTTGCCGCTCTGGTCCTCGGGCTCGATCTTCAGGACGCCATCCATGTCGGTCATTCGACCGGCGGCGGCGAAGTTACCCGTTATATCGCGAGGAACGGGAAGGGCAGGGCCAGCAAGGTGGCGCTCATCGGTGCCGTTCCCCCGATCATGGTCAAGTCGGCCAAGAACCCGGGCGGCTTGCCGATCGAAGTCTTCGACGATTTCCGCGCCCAACTCGCCGCCAATCGCGCTGAATTCTATTGGAACGTGCCCATTCCTTTCTACGGCTTCAACCGGAAGGGGCATCCCGTGATCGAGTCGATCCGCGCCAATTGGTGGCGCCAGGGCATGATGGGCGGCATCAAGCCGCATTATGATTGCATCAAGGCGTTCTCGGAAACCGATTTCACCGAGGACCTCAAATCGATCGATATACCGGTTTTCGTCATGCATGGATCTGACGATCAGATCGTGCCGATCGCCGATTCAGCACTGCTGTCCTCGAAGCTGCTGCCGGATGCGACGCTTAAAGTCTATGAGGGCTTTTCGCACGGCATGTGCACGATCAATGCCGATGTGATCAATCGCGATCTGCTGGAGTTCATCCGGAACTAGCACGATTTGGCAGGGCGTGGTCGTTCTAGCCGCGCCCTGCGCCTAACCCTTGCTCAGGTACTTCATGCCGGTGTCGCACATCATCGTGACGATCGTGCTGCCTGCGGGCAACGTCTCGGCCACTCTCAGCGCCGCCACGACATTGGCGCCGGTCGAGGTTCCGCCGAACAGACCCTCTTCGCGCGCCAGCCCTTGTGCCATGGTCATGGCTTCATCGGTCGAAACGCGTTCGATGCGATCGGCGAGATCGGCCCGCCACAACGGCACGACATAGCCGGCGCCGATACCGTCGATCTTGTGGGCGCCTGACGGCCCGCCGGAAAGCACGGCCGACTCCGCCGGTTCGACTGCGACGATCTGAATTCCACCGCCGCCTGGCCGCAGCGCTTCGGAAATTCCGCGCAAGGATGCGGCAGTGCCGACGCTTTGCACGAAGGCATCGATGCGCCCTGCGGTATCGCGAAGGATTTCATCGGCCATCGCGTGATACGCCGCAAGCTGGTCGCGATTGTTCATCTGGTCGGCCCAGAAGCTGCCCTTTTGCGTGGCGATCTCACCCGCAGCGGCGATCATGTCGCGGGTGAGCTTCTCCGTCATGCGCCCCGACTCGCTTTTGATGATGTGAAGCCGCGCCCCCAATGCCTCCATATGCAGGAGCTTTTCGCGCGCGAAGGCATCTGACGTTACGATATCGAGCGGATAGCCCTTCACCGCGCAAACCAGTGCCAGCGAAACACCAGTACTGCCGCCCGTATATTCGACGACGGAGTCCCCCGACCTCAATCGCCCATCGGCTTCTGCCGCCCTGATGATTGCGAGCGCCATGCGGTCCTTCATCGAGCCCGTCGGGTTTTCGCTCTCAATCTTGATGAGGAGGCGAACCCCGTTCGCTGGCCGGATCCGGCGCAATTCGAGGAGCGCGGTATTGCCGATCCGCTCCAGGATGTTCGATGCAAGTGCCATGGGCGTCTCCGTCACAATGCGGATTTTTCCTTAGCCCACTCGCGGGATCAGAACCGGTCCGAATTTCGGACCGACGGGATCAACCGTCGATGGCCGCCCCGCGCTCGGCCAACAAGTGGCGCAGGATCGAGCGATGGCAACTCGCCTCGTCGGCGCAATAGCACCCCACCGAGAAATCGGTCTGATGCGACAGCGCTGCCAGGAGATCGAGGGTTCGGTTTGGCTCAGGCCTGTTCATTTCTGAACGAAAGGCCTTTTCGAATTTCGCCCAGTCCGCCGCATTCTCCGCAGTCTGCGCCTTCTTGACGAGTTCAGCGCTCGGTGAGAGTTCGGGATACCACACATCGAACCAGTTGCCCGAAGCATAGTCCTCTTTGCGCACGCCCCGCGGCAGGCGGCGCACCGTTCCGATGCGTAGACCTTCCTTCGCGTGACGCGGCGAACCGAGGCGGACGATCCTGATGCTCATGCGGCGGCCCTCGCTGCCGGCGCGATATCTGCAAAGACGTAGCGCTCGAACCAGCCGGGGAAGTCCCGAACCAGCTCTTTCGGCCCCGACAGAGTGAGACCACTATGCTGGGCTTGCGCGAAAGTCGCATCGCCCCGCCACCAGCCGACAAGCGCGTATAAGGGTCCGCCCAACGTGATCGGCTCGGGAAATCCGGGATTGTGCGTGCAGAACGCCGACTGCCCGGCTGAGAGCAAGAGGAAGCGGGGCTTGTATTTGGTGATCGCGATGCGCAGCACGAGAGGGTCTTTGGGGAGGGCTGCGTCGCGCACGCGCCTCTGCATGTCGATGAGAACCGGCTCAAGATCGAGGTCTTCGGACTTTGCATGGCGCGGCAGCCATCTTTGCGCCCAGACGGCCGAAGCCTGGACGAGTGCCGCAAGCTCCTTGCCGGCTTCCGTCAATTCGTACTCCGTCCCGACATGCCTGACCGCGCCAATCTCCATCAGGGCCTGCAATCTTTCGGACAGTACCGTCCGCGAAATGCGCGGGATTCCGCGCCTGATG
Organism: Hyphomicrobiales bacterium; assembly: GCA_046349315.1. Classification (GTDB taxonomy): domain Bacteria; phylum Pseudomonadota; class Alphaproteobacteria; order Rhizobiales; family Aestuariivirgaceae; genus JAEUMG01. Next base: position 109,148 of record JAXMCQ010000007.1, read on the forward strand.
TCGTTGAACCGCCGGCTGCCGCACAGTATCTCGCGCACCACGAGCAGCGTCCAGCGCCCGCCCACCACCTCTTGGGCGCGCGCGACCGCGCAGAATTGGCCATAGCCGCTCATGCGCAAAACATAGCACAGAAGGGCGCCGACAGCGGTACGAAATCTGGACCGATCTTAGGTGGGCGGTACGAAAGCTTGGCTGATCGTCTTGAAGGCGGGCAGGGTCTCGAGTTGCGTGGATTGTCTCTCAAGCACCGGATAGGCCTTCACGTCGAAGAGGTCGCGATGCACGTCCTTCACGAAACGCAGAACGCAACCAACGGCTATATCGGCATGACCGATCTCGGTACCAAACCAGTAGTCGGTCTTCCGCTCGGCCCGCTCCTTCTCGAGGACCGACAGAACGGCAGCGATCTGTGAGCGGCAGCGCTTGACCCATACATCCGAGATCTCGCTATGAAGTCGCTTCTCGTAGAAGAGACTGACCGCCTTGTCGCCGAGCCCCGTCGCCAGTGCGGCGATCCGCAGCGCTTGGTGTCGCGCCGGCTCCGTCGCCGGAAACATCCTGCGATCCGCCGGAACGAGGCTGTCGAGATAGTCGAGAATGATATGGCTCTCGATCAGTGCTTCGCCCGTATCGAGGACGAGCGTCGGCACGCGGATCAAGGGATTGTAGGCCTGGAGTTTTTCGGCATCGCCGAATATCGACCACGGCCAGTGCTCGAAGTCTAGTTCATAGAGCGTTAGCGCAATGCCGACGCGACGCACGAAGGGCGAATCATACTGGCCGATGAGAATCATCGGTAGGCTCCTATTTTGACCAGCACAGCCGAGATGCCTCGCATCGTCAACATATAAGGACGCGACATCGCGGCGGGTTGGTGCGGCGGCCAAAATCTGCGAAGTTCAGAAGCTCCGGAGGAACCCGCCATGAGCTATCTCATCATCGGTATCATTATCCTGTTGGGCATGCATTTCTTTAGCATGCTCGCTCCCGCCAGGCGCGGGCAGATCGTAGCCCGGATCGGCGACGGTCCCTGGAAGGGTATCTACTCGGTCATCTCGCTGATCGGCCTCGCATTGATGATCTATGGCTGGTCGGTCGCACGAGCAGCTCCTGAGGACGGCCTCGTCTACGCGCCACCCGCCTGGGCAAAGCATGTGACGATGCTGCTGGTGCTGATCGGCTTCATCCTTGTCGGCGCCTCGCACGGCAAGGGCAATATCAAGCTCTGGGTGAAGCAGCCCATGTCGATCGGCATCGCGCTCTGGGCAATAGGGCATCTGCTCGCCAATGGCGAAAGAGCTGATATCTGGCTCTTCGGCAGCATCCTACTTCTCGCTGTCGTCGACATCATCGTCTCGACGGCGCGCGGCAAAGTTCCGCATTACGAGCCGCGACTGCGCTCCGACATCATCGCGATCGTGGTGGGCATCGTGCTCTATCTGGTGTTCCTCTTCGGCTTCCACCCCTACATTCTAGGCGTGCCGGTGGTGACCTGATCAGTCGAGTTCGAACGTGTCCTTGTAATTGAGCTTGAGCGACGGGTCCTGGTCCGCCTTCTCGAGCCAGAAATCACCGACGGTGAGCACCTCGATATCGGTACCCATGAAGCAACGGAAAGCGTCAGCCGGCGTGCAGACGATCGGCTCGCCGCGCACATTGAAACTAGTATTGACGATGACCGGACAGCCGGTCAGTCGCTCGAAGGACTCGATTAAGGCGTGGTAGCGCGGATTGGTCTCGCGATGCACGGTTTGTACGCGCGCCGAATAGTCGACATGGGTGGCGGCCGGAATTTCGGAGCGCACGATATTGAGCTTATCAATGCCGAACAGCGCGTCTTCCTCAGCGCTCATGGCACGGCGCCGGTCTTCGCGCACGCCCGCGACGAGCAGCATGTAAGGGCTGTCGCAGTCAAGATCGAACCAGTCCGACACTTTCTCGCGCAAGACAGATGGCGCGAAGGGCCGGAAGGATTCACGATACTTTACTTTCAGATTGAGCAGCTTCTGCATGCTGGGCGAGCGTGCGTCGCCAAGGATGGAGCGCCCGCCGAGCGCCCGCGGCCCGAACTCCATGCGGCCCTGGAACCAGCCGATCGCCTTGCCGTCGGCGAGCGCACGGGCCGTCCGCGCGATCAACTCATCCTCAGTAAGCCGCGTGAAGCGCGCCCCCGACTTCTCTAGCGCCACCTTGATCTCATCGGCCGTGTAGCTCGGTCCGAGATAGGCGCCTTGCATGGCATCGGGTCGCGCCGGCGTCTCGCGCGGCTTGCCGAAATGCATGTGCCAGGCAGCAAGCGCCGCTCCCAATGCGCCGCCGGCATCGCCCGCCGCCGGTTGAATCCAGATATTCTCGAAATGGCCGTCTTTGAGGATCTTGCCATTCGCGACGCAATTAAGCGCCACACCGCCCGCAAGGCACAGGTTCTTCGTGCCGTAATCCTTGGCGAGGTTCTTCGCCATACGCCGCATGACGATCTCGGTCACCTCCTGGATCGACGCGGCCAGATCCATATGGTCCTGCGTCAGCAATTGATCGGGCTTGCGTACCGGCAGACCGAATAGTGCGCTGAAACTGTCATTGGTCATGCGCAGGCCGGTGCAATAATCGAAATAGGAAAGGTCGAGACGGAAAGTGCCGTCCTCTTTCACGTCGATCAGCTTGTCGAGAATGGTTTGCGTGAAGCGCGGCCGGCCATAGGGCGCAAGGCCCATGACCTTATACTCGCCGGAATTGACCTTGAAGCCTGTATAGTAGGTGAAGGCGGAATAGAGCAGGCCGAGCGAATGTGGAAACTTGATCTCGCGATCGAGCGTGATCGTGCCGCCGCGACCCATTCCGGTCGACGTCGTCGTCCACTCGCCGACCCCGTCCATTGTGAGGATCGCCGCCTCTGAAAACGGCGAGGGATAAAAGGCGCTCGCGGCATGGCTCTGGTGATGTTCGGCAAAGAGCAGGCGGTCAGCCCATTTCACGTGGGGCGCGTCCTGCTTGAGTTCCCCGACTAACAGCTTGCGGAGGAACAGCTTCTCCTTGAGCCACAACGGCATCGCCTTCGCGAAGGATGCATAGCCGCGCGGCGCGAAGGCGAGATAGGTTTCGACCAGGCGCTCGAATTTGACGAACGGCTTCTCGTAAAAGACGACATGGTCGCACTCGTCGAGCGTAATCCCACCTTGCGCGAGGCATGATGCGATGGCGAGGCGAGGAAAATGCGGATCGTGCTTCTTGCGCGTGAAGCGCTCTTCCTGTGCGGCGGCGACGATGCGTCCATCGACGATGAGCGCCGCGGCGCTGTCGTGATAGTAGGCGGAAATCCCGAGAATGCGCATGCAGCAGCCGGTCGACTAGAATTGATTTTTCATCGAGGCTTCGACCTCGGTCGAGGTCTCGCGCGGCACCCAGTAGCTTTCCGCGGCACCATCCCGCTTCAGGCTGAGCAGATCCTTGCCACTGCGGCGCATGATGTATCCCATCGGAGTGAACACCAGGAAGAATAGCAGCCCCATGATGATTGGGTTCACGATCTTATGGAGGAGGAGGCCAAATTTTAGCCAGATCAGGTTAATGGGACGCAGGGTTTGTGGCGCCAGAAATCCGGCTGCAAGGAAGAATATTGCCGCCGCCACGGCCAGCACGGAGTAAATCGGCACGTGCTTGCGCCAGTAAAGCCAGGCGGCGATGAGCCCAAACACGACCGCGAAAGTGATGCCGAAGGATTTCTCCGACGGCGGCTTGACGATCTCTTCTGAAGTCAGACTTTCGTGATGTCCGCTCATGCGCTGTCCTGAGGTCCCCGTGCCGTCTTGGCGGCATTGACGGCAGGTGTCAAAGGGCTATTTTCCGTCAGTTTTAAGGCGGGGCCGTTCGCGCCGTAGAAGGAGCATTGACGCCATGTCCATTCATGCCGCTGCAAAGCGACTGACGGCGCCCGACATAGCCAAGCGCAAGGGCGGCGAGCCGATCGTGGCGCTCACCGCCTATCACGCCCACACAGCCGCCATCGCCGACAAATATGTCGACTTTCTCCTGGTGGGAGACTCGCTCGGCATGGTGATGCATGGCTTCGAGTCGACATTGCCGGTGCCGCTCGAACTCATGATCATGCACGGCCGCGCCGTCATGCGCGGCGCCAAGCGCGCGCTCGTCGTCGTCGACATGCCGTTTGGCTCCTATGAAGAGAGCCCAAGCCACGCCTTCCACAATGCCGCGAAAGTGATCAAGGAAACCCAGTGCGGCGCGATCAAGCTCGAAGGCGGCCGGCGTATGGCCGAGACGATCCACTTTCTTACCGAGCGCGGCATTCCCGTAATGTCGCATATCGGTTTGACGCCGCAGTCGATCAATGTGCTGGGCGGCTTCCGCACGCAAGGCCGCAGCCGCGATCAATGGGCGGCGATCGAGGAGGATGCGCGCATGGTGAGCGAAGCGGGGGCCTTCGCGGTGGTGCTCGAGGCAATCACCGAACCGCTCGCGGCAAAGATCACCAAGGCGATCCCGATACCGACCATCGGGATTGGTGCTTCCTCGCAATGCGACGGCCAGATCCTTGTCATGGAGGATATGCTCGGCTTGGCGCCCCGCGTACCGAAGTTCGTGAAAGAGTTCGGTAAGATCGGCGCCGCCATCGAGGGCGCCATTCGCTCCTATGCCGAGGATGTCCGTGCACGGAATTTTCCGGGCGACGAACACACCTACGAGGTCAAGGACTGAACGTGCGACGGCTATGATATCGCGGCGCGGATTTCTCAGTCTGGCGGCAGCCGGTATCGCCACTCAACGATTTGCCTTTGCGCAGGCGAGCAATGGCGCCACCGAAATCCGCGCCATGAAGCTCGAAGGCCAGGTCCTCGATTCGGGTCAACCCAAGACAGCCTTGTGGAGCTACGGAAAAACCTGGCCGCAGCCGATCTTACGGGCGCGGCAGGGCGAGGAGTTCGTTGCGCGCTTCGTCAATGAACTCGACCGCGAACTGGCGCTGCATTGGCATGGTGTGCGTGGGCCGGCGGGAATGATGAGCCTTCGGATTGCGCCTGGCGAGGCGAATGCCTTCGAATGCCGCTTCACGCCGCCCGATGCCGGCACGTTCTGGCTTGGTCCCATCGCCGACGTCTCGCGCCAGCGCGAGATGGGGCTCTATGCCATGTTCATTGTCGAGGAACGGGTACCGCCGTCTAACCTCAACGAAGTGCCGATCATCCTCGATGACTGGAAGCTCGATGATGAGGGCAAGATCGACGATGATTTCGACGATCTCGAAGAGGCAATCGCCCAGGGCCGTCTCGGCAATTGGTTCACGGTGAATGGCGGTTATCGCCCGCGCATCGACGTTCCGCGCAATAAGATCGCACGCCTGCGCATGTTGAACACCGCGAACGTCCGTACCATCGGCATTCAGTTCAAGGGCGCCGATCCGCTCATCGCCGCGCTCGACGGCCAGCCCGTCAAGTTGCGCAATGTCGGCACCGGTCCGCTCCTGCTGGCGCCCGGCCAGCGTGCCGATCTCCTCCTTGGTGAGACCGAGGATGAAGTGACATTGGCCCTCGATCTTTTTGAAGATGTGGTCGAGATCGCCTATCTCGCACGCACCGGAGCCGGCAAGGTCGCCATCCCGGAAGATTTCATGCTTCCTCTCAATCCTCTCCCCACCGATATCGACCTCAAATCTGCGCGGGTCCTGCCATTCATCATCGAGGGTGGCGCTAAGGGCGGTCTTAAGTCGGCGATCTATCAGGGCGAGAAGCTCGACATCCGTGCCCTGCTGGAAAGGAAAATGGCTTGGGCGCTGAATGGAACGGCCGGCATGGCCGCCGAGCCCTGGCAGGTGTTCAAAGCGGGCGAGGTCGTCATCTTCGACGTCGATAATCGCACTGCCTTCGCCCAGCCGCTTCACATCCACGGCCACGTCTGGCGCGAGATAGAACGGGCGGGCAAACTGCTCGCCGGCGAGCCTTGGCGCGACACCGTCGTCATCGCGCCGAAAGCCAAGGCAAAGCTGGCCGTTCGCTTCGAAAATCCCGGGGATTGGGCCTTGCACTCGACCATTGCTGAGCGCATCGATACCGGCATGATCACGACGTTTAGGGTGTCGTGATTCGTCGTCCATAGACGTCAATTCCTGCTTCCTTTCCAGAATTGCCTTGATTTGGCCAACCGGCTGACTTACCGCGCTGTTCTGAGGGTTTGACTGCCGATTTGAGGAGCGCGCCGCGTGAGCGAGGAATCCCTGTTCCGTGAGGTGGATGAGGAAGTCCGCCAGGATCAGTTCAAGAAGATATGGGCGCGTTACGGCAACCTCATCATTGCGGCCTGCCTGGCCCTGATCGCGGTCGTTGCAGGCGTCAAAGGCTGGCAATATTGGCAAGTCCGGCAATCGGAACAGGCGGCCGAGACTTACAGCAAGGTCATTGCCGATATCGAGGCGGGCAAGACCTCGGACGCTATCCCGCTCGCCGAAAGCATCGGGCACCAGGGCTTCGGCGATCTGGCGCGCATGGCGGAAGCCGCGGCCTTGGGCAAGTCGGGAAAGAGTGCGGAAGCCGTCAAGATCTATGATGCGATCGCCGCCGATCCGAAGATCGGCTCTGGCATGCAGGACGCAGCGCGAGTGAGAGCGGCTTATCTCCTCGTGGATACGTTGCCGCCCAATGAACTTGCGACCCGTCTCTCCGGTCTCGATGCCGAGAAGAGCGCATGGCGCAATGCCATTCACGAAATTCTGGCACTCTCTGCCTATCGCACTGGCGACTATGCGCTGGCCGACCGCCATGCCAATGAGATTGTTGCCGATATTACCGCAGCGCCGTCCATACGCCAGCGCGCCCAGATGCTCGTGCAGCTTGTAACTCCTCTGCTTGGCACCAAACCGGCGCAGCAAACTCAGCAATGATAACCTCGAAACGAACCAGCGCACTCGCCATTGCTCTCGCCCTCGGACTGGGCGCCTGTTCTTCGGCATCGCAGCTTCTCGAAGGCGTCACCGGCGAGAAAGATACGAAGCTACCCGGCCAGCGCGAAAACATACTGACCACGACACAAACTCCGACTCCGTCGGCTGAAGGCGCGAGCGAACCTGTCGTTGTTCCTGCGGCGGTCGACAACAGCAGTTGGTTGCAGCCCGGCGGGTCAGCTTCCAACGCCCCGGGCAATCTTGCGGCCGGCGCCTCATTGGCGCGCGCTTGGTCGGTGAGCGCCGGCGAAGGATCGAGCAGCGATGGCCGTCTTGTGGCGAGCCCGATTGTGGTTGGGGGTACAGTCTATGTGCTTGATGCCGCGACCCGCGTGAATGCCATCACGTCGGGCGGCAGCCGGGCTTGGAGCGTTTCCCTGGTGCCCGAAAAAGCCGATCCGGACGGCATCATAGGTGGAGGCCTCGCGTCCGACGGCAGCCGAATTTATGCCACCACCGGCTTTGGCGAGGCGGTCGCCCTCGATGCAAGAACGGGCACGATCGCCTGGCGCAAGAAGATCAATGTCTCGCTGCGCGCCGCGCCGACCGTTACGGACGATGTGATGTATTTCACTGGCGTCGGTAACGAGGTCATAGCGTTGCGGACCAGTGACGGCAGCGAGGTCTGGCGCACTGAGGGCACCGGTCAGCGCGTATCGATTATTGGCAGCACCAGTCCGGCCGTTGCCAAGGATGTCATCGTCATTCCGACTACCACCGGCGATGTCATGGCCTACAATACCCGTGACGGCTTTCCGGCCTGGGCCGACTCTCTTGCGTCGTCGGACCCGGTGACGGCAGCGGCCAATATCGGTGCGGTCGGCGGCCGGCCGGTTATTGACGGCAACCAGGTCTTCGCGATTTCCAACGCGGGCAAGCTTGCGGCCATCTCGCTCGCCAATGGCGAGCGGCAATGGGCCGAGGAAATGTCGGGAACGCAGACGCCTTGGGTCGCCGGCGACTACGTCTTCGTGATTACCAACAACAAGGTGATGACCGCGGTCTCACGCCGCAATGGCGCGGTGAAGTGGACCCAAACCCTGCCCGGAAAGAGCTGGGCCGGTCCTGTTCTCGCCGGCGGGCGGCTTTTGGCGGTGAGCGCGGATGGCAAGCTTGCCAGCCTCTCGCCGCAGACCGGGCAGGTCCTCGCGACGAGCGAGCAGGGGGGTGCCTACTACATTGCGCCGGTCGTCGCCGGTGGCATGGTCTATATCCTCGATGACGACGGTAAATTGTCGGCCCTGCGCTAGGGCCGGCCGATGACCGCGACGGTTGCAATCCTCGGACGGCCGAACGTCGGCAAATCGACCTTGTTCAACCGCCTGGTCGGCCGCAAGATTGCCCTTGTTGACAATCAGCCCGGCGTCACGCGCGACCGGCGCGAGGGGCTTGGCCGGATTGCCGATCTCGAATTCAAGGTGTTTGACACCGCTGGCTTGGACGAGGCGCCACGCGGCAGCCTCGAAGACCGCATGAGCGGCCAATCGGAACGCGCGATCAAGGACGCCGACGTGGCTCTCTTCGTCATCGATGCGCGCGCCGGCGTGACTCCTGTCGATCGCGACTTTGCCCAGCGCTTGCGCCGGTCCGGCAAGCCCGTGATCGTGGTGGCAAACAAGGCGGAGAGCAAAGCCGCGAGCCCTGGCGTCTTCGAAGCCTATGAATTGGGATTGGGCGAGCCTGTCGCCATCTCCGCCGAGCATGGCGAAGGCCTCGACGCACTCTATGACGCGCTCCGACCCTATGTCGGAAAAACCGAAGCGGAGGTGTCGGAGGAAGCGGCGGAAGAGAGGGCCGAGGATGATATTGCGGCGCGTCCCTTGCGGCTTGCCATCATCGGCCAGCCTAATGCGGGAAAATCAACGCTGGTGAATGCGCTGCTTGGCGAGGAGCGCGTGCTCACTGGACCGGAAGCCGGAATTACGCGCGATGCGATAGCCACCGACTGGTCTTGGCAGGGCCGCGCCATCAAGCTGTGGGATACCGCGGGTATCCGCCGCAAATCGCGGGTGACGGGCAAGGTCGAGAAACTCGCCGTCGCCGACGCATTGCGGGCCATCCGCTTTGCCGATTGCGTCGTCGTCCTGATCGACGCCTCGCTTGAGATCGAACGCCAGGATCTGACACTATGCGATCTCGTCGCCAAAGAGGGCAGGGCCGTCGTGCTTGCCTTGAGCAAATGGGATTTGGTGGAGGACAAGCAGAAGCGTCTCCGCCAGGTCGAAAGCCAGCTTGAGGACGTGCTGCCGGAGATCAAAGGGGTCACCGTCGTGACACTCTCATCCGAACGCAATCGCGGTCTCGACAAGCTGATGAAGGCGGTTTTCAAAGCTGTCGAAATCTGGAATGCGCGCATCCCGACTTCGCCGCTCAACCGCTGGCTCGAAGCGACCGTCGAACGCAACCCGCCGCCGGCACCTTCCGGCCGCCGGATCAAACTGCGCTACGCGACGCAGGCTGAAACGCGCCCGCCGACATTTGCGCTCTTTGGCAATCAGCTCAAGCAAATGCCGGAGAGCTATTTGCGCTATTTGATGAACGGCCTGCGCAAGGACTTCGACTTGTGGGGAACGCCGATCCGCTTCAGCTTGCGCGGTGGCAAGAACCCCTACGACCGGAAATGAGTCCGATGCCTGATAAAATCTGGACAGATGTAGAGACCTTTATCGACGGCACGCTCATCGGCCATAACCGCCTTTTGGAAGAGACATTGGCAGCGAGCGCCGCGGCCGGATTGCCGCCGATTTCGGTTTCTCCTGGCCAGGGCAAGTTTCTGCAGATCCTCGCCCGTGCCGTTAAGGCGCGGCGCATTCTCGAAGTCGGAACGCTGGGCGGCTATTCGACGATCTGGCTCGCCGGCGCCTTGCCCGAAGGCGGGCGGATCGTGACGCTCGAGGCCGATCAGCATCATGCCCACGTCGCGCGCGAGAATTTTGCCCGTGCCAGTCTTGACGGCGTCATCGAGCTGCGCTTCGGCAAGGCTCACGTCACCATGCCGGCAATGATTGCCGAGCGCGGGCCGCCTTTCGATTTCATCTTCATCGATGCTGACAAGAAGCGCATTCCGCTTTATTTCGACTGGGCCATTCAGATGGCGCATCCGGGAACCTTGGTCGTCGTCGACAATGTGGTGCGCAAAGGCGCCCTTGCCGATGCCGGGAGCCAGGATGAACATGTCATCGGCGTTCGAAAGCTTCACGAGCGTCTGGCCAAGGATGCCCGTGTAAGCGCGACGACCCTCCAGACGGTCGGTGCAAAAGGCTATGACGGGTTTACCGTCGCAATCGTGCTTTAGTTTTCCAGCTTGCATTTGGGAGGATCGGCCATGCGTCTTGCGTCACTGATACTCGCCCTCCTTGCCGTGACCTTTGCGGGGCTGACCTCCGGCCAAGCGCAAACGCCAAAGGATGCGCAGGCCATTGCGGCGGAGGCCTATGTCTACGGCTTCCCGATGGTCGACAACTACCGCGTGATGTCGGCCTATTTCATCGATCGCAGGAGCCCCGAATACAAAGGGCCGCCGAACCACATCTACAACACCGCCCGCGTGTATACCCCGGCCGACAAGGCCGTGCAGACGCCCAATTCCGACACGCCATATTCCTTCGCCTGGCTCGATCTGCGCACCGAACCCGTTGTGCTCACCTTGCCACCCATCGAAAGGGACCGTTATTACTCGGTCCAGCTTGTCGATCTTTATACGTTCAACTTCGCCTATCTCGGCACCCGCACGACCGGGAATAACGGTGGCAAGTTCCTGATCGCAGGACCCGACTGGAGCGGCACTGCGCCTCCCGGCATCGACAAGGTGATCCGCGCGGAGACGCAATTCGTCTTCGCGCTCTATCGCACGCAGCTTTTCAATCCCGCCGATCTTGCCAATGTCGAAAAGATCCAGGCGGGCTATGGGCTTGAGATGCTTTCGAGCTTTGCCAAGACAGACCCGCCCGCACCTGCGCCGGATATCGAGTTTCTCAAGGCAATAACGCCCGAAGAGGAGCGGAATTCGCTCGACTTCTTCAACATCCTCGATTTCGTCCTGCAGTATTGCCCGGTTGATCCGAGCGAAAAGGACTTGCGCGCCCGCTTCGAGCAGATTGGCGTCAAGCCCGGGCTCCCCTTGATCGAGGAGATGCTGGAGCCAGACATGGTCGCGGCGCTCAAGGCCGGCATGGCGGAAGGGCAGAAGCAGATCGATGCCGCCCGTGCGGCGAGCGAGACGTCGGCCGATCTCTTCGGCTCGCGCGCCGAGATGAAGAACAACTATCTCAACCGTGCCGTCGGTGCGCAGGTTGGGATCTACGGCAATACGGTCGCCGAGGCTCTCTATGGAGGTTATGAGACCGATTCATCGGGTGCGCCGCTGGATGCGAAGTCCGGCCGCTACACATTGCATTTCGACAAGGACAAGCTGCCGCCCGCCAGGGCCTTCTGGTCGATCACGATGTATGATCTGCCTGGGCAATTGCTGGTGGCAAATCCGATCGATCGCTATCTCATCAATTCGCCGATGCTGCCGGATCTCAAGCGCGATGCTGACGGAGGTATAACGCTCTATCTGCAGAAGGACTCGCCGGGTGCGGGCTTGGAAACCAACTGGCTTCCCGCGCCGGATGGCCGCTTCTTCGTCGTGCTGCGGATTTACTTGCCGGAGCCCCAGGCGATTTCGGGCGAATGGAAGCAGCCGCCGCTCTTGGCGACGCCCTGATACGCCAAGACTTTGAGACTCCTGCGGTCTTGGTTTAGATCGCCGGCCCGCGGCAACGGTGGTAATTGCCGTCATAGCCCAGATACATGTTCGTATCGGGATTGTAGCTGTGATAGCGCGCCAGGCACCATTCGATGTGAGCCGTAGCGCCCGGCCCATTAAGGTAGTAGTTGGGCGCATAGACGGCCGGCGGTGCGTCCATATAGGGATAGGGTGCCGGCGGCAGCCACAATGGCGCGTCTTGGGACGCGATGTAATACTCATACTCGGCCGCGGAACCCACAGCGGGAAGGCCCAGAGCCGCTCCGGCGAGCACTGCTGCGGCAACAAACGCTTTATACTTCGGCATGGCGATACTCCTCACATACGGCCGCGAGGGCCATTACATGAGAAGAATCCTGCCTGATGCCAGGTTGATCCGCAAGTCGAGCCGTTGCAGATGGTTAGAATTATACGGTCTCGTTGCGATTCATTTGAATGATCGCGATGCCGGCGTGGCGCCGGATATCACACGATGAGGAAGTCGGCAGCCGTCAGGCCGGGCGCGGTTCCCGTAAATACCGCAATCGCTACGGCGGAGTTCCGCCCGGTACCGTCACTGTCGAAATAGAGCGTGCTATTGGCCGTGTTAAAAATGAAGCGGTCATTGCTGTCGCCTGCCGCTCCGGTTGTGTTGGTAACAAATTGCGACGCGCTGAGTACACCTGCCGAGAGGCCGCCGCCGAACTGCGACCGCGAAATCTCGATCGTATCGTCGGCAGAAACGTAATCTTGAATCGTGTCGCGGCTCGAGGACGTCCGCGACAGGACAAACGTATCCTGGCCCAGGCCGCCGTCGAGCGTATCGAATCCGGTATTGCCTATGAGCCGGTCGTTGCCGTCGCCGCCGAAGATCGAGTCGTTGCCCGACCCGCCATCGATCACATTGGCTCCGGTCGACCCAGTTAAAATGTCGGCGTTGCTCGAACCCAGAATATTCTCGAAATTGAAGATGAGATCGCCCGCCGCATCACCGCCGCTCACCGCCCCCGTCCCGAGGTTGATGTTCACGGCCGTCGAGCCGGCATAAGAAAGCGTATCGGTGCCATTGCCGCCGTCGAGTCTGTCCGCCCCCGCCCCGCCATTAAGCGTGTCGTTATCGTCGCCGCCCAGCAGATAGTCATTGCCGGCATTGCCGTTGAGCGTGTCATTGCCGGTGCCGCCCTCGAGTTTGTCGTTGTTGTCGCCGCCGCTGATCGTATCGCTGCCGCCCAGCCCCTGGATCCAGTCTTTGCCAGTGGTTCCAGTGATTGAATCGTTCGAATTCGTGCCAGTCTTCGTCACCGTCGTCCACTCGGACGGCGCAACGTCGTCGGCGGTGTTGTTGGTGATGCCGATCGTGAAATTCTCCTGGTAGGTGTTCCCCGCCGAGTCGGTGACCTGCAAGGTTACGACGTGGGAGGTCGCCGTCTCGTAGTCGAGCAGGGCGCCATTAGCGACCACGAGCTGCGTACCACTAAGGCCGAACCGGCCGCCCGCGTTGTTGAGAAGCGTATAGGTGAAGGTGTCGCCGGGCGTTGGATCGGTCGCCGAGATGCTGCCGATGACCGAGCCGTTGGCCGCGCCTTCGATAATGCTGGCCGCCGAAAGCGCAAGATCGGTGGGCGCGAGATTGGCGGGAGGCGGAGGACTGCCGCTATCGGCAACGACGACTTCGCCAGTAAGTGCGCCTGAGGCATCGTAGCTACGGGTGCGGGTCGTCCAATCATACTGATTGTAAGCGTCATACTCGACGACACTAGAGGTACCATTGTCGTTCTGGGTCTCAGTCCGGATCAGGGTGCCGGAAAGATCGTACACATCGGTCTTGGTGCTCCAAGCTTGGCTGCCCGTATCGCTAATAAGCACAAGCGATTGCTCGAAGCCGTAGAGCGCAAGATTGATCGCTTGCCAGACGCCGGCAAACAGCAGCGAATCGAAGCCCGCACCGCCATTGACGTTCGCCATGGTGTCGGTGGCGTCGTAATAGATGATGTCGTCGCCGTCGCCGCCCGACAGCGTGTCGCTGCCGAGGCCGCCGATCAGGGTGTCGTTGCCGAGACCGCCGTTGATCGTGTCATTGCCGGCGCCGCCAACGAGCTTGTTAGCGAGGTCGTTGCCGGTAATCTGGTCATTGCCGCTGCCGCCGACCGCGTTTTCGATCCAGCAATTGCGCGCAATCGCGATATTGCTGGTCATCGCATCGCAATTGGAGAACGTGCCGGGGATGAGTGAAATCACCGACGCTGTGCTAAAGCCGGAAAGATCGAGCGTATCGATGCCCCCGCTATCCCAGATGGCAAGAATCGGATGCGGATTGCTCGTGAAGTTGTAGACGATGCGGTCGGCGTTGGAATTGAAGCCGTAGACGGTATCGCCGGTACGCGTCGTCGTCTCGGCGCCATAAATGGCCTGGATGACCATAATGTCGTCGATCATCGGCGTTTGCGCGTAATAGCTCCTGTTGTCGCTCGCCACCCAGTCGGCGCCCGTGTTGTTCGCCGTGAAATACGACATGACCGTGTATTGCAGCGAATCCTGCGCGTATTCGGCATCGGTCGCGTAGGTGGGCGCGCCGCCATTATAGGCGCCGGGATGACTGAGGCCTAAGGCGTGCCCGGTCTCATGGATGTAAGACTGGAAGCCCCATTGGCCGATGGTTGGGGGCACCAGGTTGTTGGTGCCCGAAGTCGGTCCATAGGTGGGATTGAACCACACCGAACCGCCGGCCGTTCCCGACGGATAATAGGCCTGCGCATAGCCGATATTCGTCGTGGTGTTCATATACTTCACATTGGCGGTCGATCCATCGGCTGCCAGCGTGAAGTCTGGGGAGATCAGGTCGTCCCAAAGCTGGATGGCAAGCGTAGCCATCGCCTGCTGTGCCGTGGACAGCGCCGTAAACCCGGTCTTCTCGGCATAGGGGAACCAGCTTGCCGACGTTGGAAAGCCGTAGGTGAGCGATTGGCCGGTCCACTTATAACCGCTGTTGATTTGCGCAATAACCTGTTGATCGGTGAAAACCGTTTTAGCCATCGCCGCGCCCAATTCTCACTCTTGGCCATCCGCACTGCCGAAGCAGGACCAATTCTATAGCACAAAAGGCAGGTCCCGACTCAGCGCCGCGATAATGAGGTGGGTGTTATAATCCTCCGTTGAGGAATCGTTTACAATTGTCGGCGCTCACGCCGTCTAAGGCAGCATCGCACCCGCTTCTCACCTTATGGTTGACGCCCGGCTGAGGCGGTTCACGGCGGGTTCACTCGCGATTTGCCAGGTTTTGGACCGACAGGCCGGCAAAGGGCCGGCATCGAAGGGGCTATGGAGGCGCACATGATTGGCAAAATAACCCTCAGCGCTGCCGCGCTGGGCGCGGTGCTCGCACTTGGGACGATACCCGCAGCGGCCGTCGAGCAGGACTTCGCAAAGCCGAAGCAGGGCGGTAATCGCCTGGATTGGTGTTATGACTGGAGCATGGGCTGCGGAAAGCAGGCGGCGGACGCCTGGTGCAAGATCAAGGGCTTTGAGGAGTCGAGCGCTTTTGCGATCGCGCCTGATATTGGCGCCAGCCAACCCACCCGGCTAATCGGGACCGGCGCCGTTTGCGACCAGGGCTTTTGCGACGGCTTCAGCCACATCACCTGCAAGACCAGCACGCCGGACAAGATGACCTTCAACAAGCCGAAGATTCAGGGCAATCGGCTTGATTGGTGCTTCAACTGGGCAACTGGCTGCGGCTCGATGGCCGCCAACGCCTATTGCAAGAGCAAGGGCTATGCCGCGGCTACCGGTTTCGCCATGGCGCCGGATATCGGCGCAAGCCAGCCCACCCGCCTGATCGGCTCTGGCGCCGTGTGCGACCAGCAGTTTTGCGACGGCTTTAAGTTCATCAACTGCGCGAAATAGGCTCAAACGACCTGCGTAAGGTAGGCGCCCAGCTGGGTGCCTCGCCTTGCGCTTGCCAAACCTGCTGCTTTCCGCCATAAGCGCCTCGCCCAAACGGCACCCGGCTGGGGGCTGAACGGAAGGCCCGGTTTACCGGGCAGGGGTCTAGGCTCCGTCTTCCCGTGTCTCCGCTCTTTCGTCGACCGGTCTTTCGAGCCTTTCCGAGGTTCGAAGGAGGCTCTGCGCCGGATGCTCTTGGAATTGGAAACAGAAAGGCCAAAATCAGCAATGCCGCTTTACGAGCACGTGTTCCTGACGCGCCAGGACGCATCGAATACGCAGGTCGATGCCCTGACCGATCAGTTCAAGAATGTCATCACGTCGGGTGGTGGCACGGTTGGCAAGACCGAATATTGGGGCGTCAAGTCGCTCACTTTCCGGATCAAGAAGAACCGCAAGGCCCACTACACCCTGTTGAACATTGACGCGCCCCCGGCCGCCATCACCGAGATGGAGCGCCAAATGTCGATCAATGAAGACGTGATCCGTTTCATGACGATTCGCGTCGAGAAATTCGAGGAAGGTCCTTCCGCCATGATGCGCCGCCGCGAGCGCGATGAGCGCGATGGCTTCGGCGACCGCGGTGGATTTGGCTTCGGCGATCGCGATCGCGGTGGCGGCGGCTTTGGCGGCGATCGCGGTGGACGCGGTGGTGGCTTCGGGCGCGGTCGGCGCGACAGCGAGACCGCTCCGGCAGTGGAGGGCGCATAATGTCTGCACAGCAAGCTGGCGGCGCGCGTCGCCCGTTTTTCCGTCGCCGCAAGAGCTGCCCGTTCACGGGCGAGAATGCGCCGAAGATCGACTACAAGGATGTGCGCCTTCTGCAGCGCTACATTTCCGAGCGCGGCAAGATCGTTCCGTCGCGCATCACGGCGGTTTCCGCCAAGAAGCAGCGCGAACTCGCCCAGGCGATCAAGCGGGCGCGGTTCCTCGGTCTCTTGCCCTACGTCCTGAAGTAAACCGTTGGGATGGCCTCGGCCGTCCCTAACCCATCCCTGCAAGGGATCGGGGACAGCAATGGAGAAGTGAAATGGAAGTGATTCTGCTTGAGCGCGTCGAGAAGCTCGGCGCCATGGGCGATGTCGTCAAGGTGAAGGACGGCTATGCGCGCAACTACCTGCTGCCGCTTCACAAAGCGCTGCGCGCCAGCGCCGACAATAAGGCGCGCTTCGAACGCGATCGCGCCACGCTCGAAGCCCGCAATGCCGAGCGTCGCTCCGGCGCTGCTGGCATGTCCTCGAAGCTCGAAGGCAAGAGCTTCGTCATCCTTCGCCAGGCTGGCGAATCGGGCCAGCTTTACGGCTCGGTCTCGACCCGTGACATTGCCGATGCTGCAAGTGCCGGTGGCACCACGGTGTCGCGCAACCAGGTCCTGCTTGACACCCCGATCAAGACGATCGGTGTGTACGCAGTTCGTATCGCCCTTCATCCTGAAGTTGTAGTGAAGGTAACCGTGAACGTCGCCCGCTCGGCTGACGAGGCCGATGCCCAGGCGCGCGGTGAGGTTCTTACTGGACCCGTCTCCGACCGCGAGGAAGCCCGCATGGCCGCCGAACAGCTCTTCGAAGAGGAAGCCGCCGCCGAAGCTGCGACCGCAACCGAAGAGAAGTAGTAGTTATCCTCTCCCGCTTGCGGAAAAGGAAAGGGGCCCATTGCGGAGCAATGGGAAAGGTGAGGGGGGTAGGTAGCACGATCCTGCCCTCACCCCACGACGCTCTGCGCCGTGGGTCCCCGTCTTCTCCCGCAAGCGGGAGAAGACCGAAAAGCGCGGCCCATTTCCTTTCGCGCATCTGCCATGACGCGGCTGTTAACAGTCCCATGCCGGGCATTATTGCAGGCCGGCCCGGATCATGCTTAAATTTTGTTAATATTCGGACGGGGCGGGATGCTTGCGGCTGCGGGGAGCCGTATTGGGCATGCCGAGAGTGCAGTGATGTTTCCACTATTCGATCGTGTATTGAATTACGTGGTCAAGACGGGTTCGCTGAAGGTCACTGACGCGGCCGGCAAGACCTATGCCTATGGCGACGGCACCGGAACGCAGCTGGCTTTCCGTATCACCGACCCGCAATGGGAGAAGAAGATCGCTTTCGACCCGGATCGCTATCTGGGCGAAGCCTATATGGCGAGTGGCCTCGAGCTGGAGCAGGGCACCATCTACGAGGTGCTTGAACTGCTCCTGAAGAATCTCGAGGGCCGGCCAAGCCCTAAGGTCTTTCAATTATTCTACCAGGCACGCATCGCGCTGAAGCGCCTCGACCAGTACAACCCGGTTGGCAAGGCACAGAAGAACGTCGCCCACCACTACGATCTCTCTGGCGCGCTTTACGATCTCTTTCTCGATCGCGACCGGCAATATTCCTGCGCCTATTTCGAATCTCCCGATCAGTCGCTCGAAGATGCACAGCTTGCCAAGAAGCGCCACCTCGCCGCCAAGCTCAACATCAAGCCGGGCATGAAGGTCCTCGATATCGGCTCGGGCTGGGGCGGCCTCGGCCTCTATATCGCCGAGACATGCGGGGCTCAGGTGACAGGTGTCACGCTTTCCGAAGAGCAGCATAAGCTCTCCAACGAGCGCGCCCGCCAGCGCGGCATCGCCGATCGCGCCGATTTCCGGCTGCTCGACTATCGCCATTTGAATGAACGCTTCGACCGCATCGTCTCGGTCGGCATGTTCGAGCATGTCGGCGTCGGCCACTACAAGGAATTCTTCCGCAAATGCCGCAGTCTCCTCACCGATGACGGCATCGCGGTCTTGCATTCGATCAACCGCTCGGACGGTCCTGGCGCCACCAGTTCCTGGATCAAGAAATACATTTTTCCCGGCGGCTACATCCCGGCGCTCTCGGAAGTCATCCCGCATATCGAGAAACAGGGCCTCTACATCACCGATATCGAGATCCTGCGCCTTCATTATGCGATGACCTTGCGTGAATGGGGCAATCGCTTCGCTGCGCATCGCGATCGGGCCAAGGCGATCTATGACGAGCGCTTCTGCCGCATGTGGGAGTTCTACCTTGCCGCGTCCGAGACCGCCTTCCGCTATTCCGGCATGAACAATTTCCAGATCCAGTTTGCACGCAACCAGCATGTCCTGCCCCTGAGCCGCAACTACATGCTCGCCGAAGAAGATCGCCTGCGCGAGATCGACACCAAGACCCCGCGCTTCCGCTCAATCTCGGCAGAGTAACCGCCCGCAGGCGCATTATGCGCGCTTCCGTTACGGGAGGCTCTGCGTGTGCGGCTTCACGCCTGAAAAGCCAATTGAATCAGCAGAATGCGGCTGCACATTAATGCATCTAATGAGATCGCTGCTGACCGCTTTTGGCGGCGCTGTGGATTACGGGCATAATGATCAAACGATTCGCCTCTAATTGAAGGCATTCGCTATCACAGACCCATGGCCACTGCTGCTCTCCGTGCGCTCGAACCGGAACCCAAGGACGAGTCCTATCGGGCTCCCCCGCACAACATCGAAGCCGAACAGGCGCTGCTAGGCGCGATCCTCGTCAATAATGACGCTTGCGATCGTGTGTCCGGCTTCCTGCAGCCCGAACACTTCTTTGAGGCCGTGCATGCGCGCATTTACGAAGCGGCAGCGACGCTTATCCGCGCCGGCAAGCTTGCCTCGCCTGTGACCCTTAAAACCTTCTTCGAACGCGACGAGACCTTGCAGGAAATCGGCGGCACCGCCTATCTGGCGCGCCTTGCCGCCGCCGCCAGCACCATCATCAATGCCGAGGAATATGGGCGCGCAATATTCGAACTCGCCCAGCGCCGCAAGCTCATCAATATTGGCACCGACATCGTCAATGAATCCTACGATACGCCCGTGGATCTCTCCGCGCGCGATCTGATCGAGCATGCCGAGCAATCGCTCTATTCGATCGCTGAATCCAACACCTACGGCCAGGGCTTCCAGAATTTTGCCCGCGCGCTCACCGATGCGGTTGACATGGCCGCCAACGCTTATCAGCGCGACGGCGGCTTGTCCGGCATCTCCTCAGGTCTGCGTGATCTCGACGAGAAGATGGGCGGCCTTCAAGCCTCCGATCTCATCATCGTCGCCGGCCGTCCCGCCATGGGCAAATCGGCGCTAGCGACCAACATCTCCTACCATGTTGCCAAGCACTATAAGGCTGAGCACCAGACGGACGGCTCGCTGAAGGTGCTCGACGGCGGCGTGGTCGGTCTCTTTTCGCTCGAAATGTCGGCCGAGCAATTGGCGACGCGTATCGTCGCCGAACAGTCTGGCATTTCGTCGGAACGCATCCGGCGTGGCAAGATTTCCGAAGAAGAGTTCCACAAGATCGTCGAGGTCAGCCGCGAATTGCAGTCATTGCCGCTCTATATCGACGCGACGGGCGGTTTGAGCATCGGCCAGGTCGCAGCACGCGCCCGTCGCCTGAAGCGGCAGCGCGGCCTTGGCTTGCTTGTTATCGACTACCTGCAATTGCTCGTCGGTTCCGCCAAACGTGCCTCCGAGGGCAGGGTGCAGGAAGTTTCCGAAATCACCGTCGGCCTCAAGGCGCTCGCCAAGGAATTGCACGTCCCTATCGTCGCGCTCTCGCAATTGTCGCGTCAGGTCGAGAACCGCGACGACAAGCGCCCGCAATTGGCGGATTTGCGCGAATCGGGATCCATCGAGCAGGACGCCGACGTCGTGCTCTTCATCTACCGCGAGGAATATTATTTGGGCCGCAAGGAGCCGCGGCCCAACACCCAGGAACATTTCGACTGGCAGGAGCAGATGAATCGCGTCACTGGCATTGCCGAGGTGATCATCGGCAAACAGCGCCACGGCCCGACAGGCATCGTTGAACTGCAGTTCGACGCGACGCTCACCAAGTTCCAGAACCTGGTGAAGGCCGACTATATGCCCGAGCAGTTCCAGTAGAAGTTTCCTCGCGCCGCACCACTAGGTAGGGTAGCGCAATCGCGCCGAGTGAGGGGGCCTCTCTAACCATCGTAAGATATACCAGTGTACCCGCATGGATTTGATCACGCGATCCGGGTAGCTTTCTACTCATCCTGGAGGCTCATGCGTGGAACGCCGGCTCGCCGCAATTCTCGTGACCGATGTTGTTGGCTACAGCAGCCTGATGGAGGCTGATGAGGCAGGCACACACGCGATCCTCAAGCAGCGCCGCGAAACCATAATGCAACCAGCCATCGCCCGGTTTGGCGGGCGTGTTGTCAAGCTTATGGGTGATGGCGCTCTGATTGAATTTGCCAGCGCCGTTAATGCCGTCAATTGTGCAGTCGAGCTCCAGCGCGCCATGCTTGAAGCCAATTCAGCGCCATCGGCCGGTTTGAATATTGTTCTGCGAATCGGGATCAATCTCGGGGATGTGATCGCCGAAGACGGCGATCTTTATGGTGACGGTGTCAACGTCGCGGCGCGGCTCGAAAGCTTGGCTGAGGCTGGCGGCATTTGCATTTCCGACACTGTGCACAGACAGATCCGCGGCAAGATTGCGCAAGCTTTTGAAGACCTGGGCGAGCGCGAACTGAAGAACATCGCCGTGCCGGTCAGGGTCTATCGCGTAGTGACGCAAGAGGCTGCGACTGCCGCTGGGTCCCCCGATCTCCCTGTCTCGGCCGGCAAGCGAACATCGATTGCGGTCTTGCCCTTCGACAATATGAGCGGCGACCCCGAACAAGCCTATTTCAGCGATGGCATCACCGAAGACATCATCACCGAGCTTTCGAAGTTCAGGGAATTGCAGGTCACCGCCCGGAACTCATCGTTCCAGTTCCGCGGGCAAGCGCGCGACATCACGGACGTGGCGAAACGTCTCGGCGTTGCCTTCGTTGTCGAAGGCAGCGTTCGCAAGGCCGGCAATCGTGTTCGGGTTACCGCTCAGTTGATCGACGCTGGATCGGGTGCCCATGTCTGGGCCGATCGCTACGGCCGCGAACTGACCGATGTATTCGCCATTCAGGACGAGATCAGTCGGGCGATCGCCGCACGCGTGGCAGGTGTCAGCCAGAGTGTTCTCGCGACGCGAATTCGCGCCCGTCCGACCAATAGCCTCACTGCCTATGATTGCTATCTTCGAGGGCGGGAGCTTTTCATCAATTACGATACCAGTTTCGAGTGCATCCCGTTTATCGACAAGGCCATCGAACTCGATCCCGATTTCGCGATCGCGCATGCGATGCGCAGCGATACCTATTGCTTCCAGCACGGCAAGGACGGCCGCCGCGAACATCTCGACCAGGCGATGGAATCGGCACGGCGCGCCCTGGCGCTTGATCCTGATGAACCGTGGGCCAATTACGCAATGGCGCTGGTGCTTACGAGGTTCGGCCGCCTCGGCGACGCCGGCCATTATCATGAGCGCTCCTACATGCTCAATCCCAACGACGCCTACATGAACGCCGTCCATGCTTCCTGGATGATCCGCATGTGTCGCTTCGACGCTGCGCTGCAGAAGATCGATGAGGCCTTGCTGCGCGATCCTTACGCCTATGATTGGTTCTGGGATGTTCGCGCCGCCGCCTTGGCGTTGGCTGGCAAGTATGAAGAAGCCGTCGAGTGCTTTCGGCGCATGCGCTCGACTGCGCAGATACCGCCATTGATGTATTGCTTTCGCGCGATCTGCCACGCTGAATTGGGAGATCTCGCTGCTGCGCGCGAGGCTATCGCGCAATGCAGGCGATTGGATCGTTCTCCTGAGGCCGTGCTCGGAGAGGAGACATTTGATGATTCTGCTGTTTTTGAAAGGCTGAAGGCCTCGCTGCGCAAAGCCCTTGTCGCCTCGGAGGATGTTTCTGCCTCGCCGAAGGGGCCGGCTCCATGACCGCTCTAACCGCTTTCGGCATCATCGGCGGTACCGGCCAGCTTGGCTCGGCCATCGCGCATGCGCTTCTGAAGAGCGGCACGATCAGCCCGGATCGGCTCTGGATCGCCAATCGCTCCGGCGCGCGCGGCCCTTTCGCCCAATGGCCGAAAGTCAACATCACCACTGACATGAGCGAACTCGCCGCCTGCGACACCATTCTTCTCGCTGTACCGCCGGCGCTTTTCCCGGAGGTCGCGCTCGAGGCGGACGACAGATTGCTGCTCTCCGTCATGGCCGGGGTCACCATCGCGCAGATGGCAAAGCAAACGGGCGCCCGCCGCATCATCCGCGCCATGTCGAGCCCCGCTGCCGAATTAAACCTCGCCTATTCGCCCTGGTGCGCATCGCCTGCTGTCACTGAAGCGGACCGCACCACGGCCCGCGCGCTTTTCGAGGCCTGCGGCAAGACCGACGAAATCGGAAATGAAGACGAGATCGATTATTTCACCGCGCTCACCGGCCCGGTTCCGGGCTTCGTCGCCTTCTTCGCCGACAGCATGATCGCCGATGCCATTGGTCGTGGCGTTCCGAAGGCGATCGCTGACCGCGCCGTCCGCCAGCTCTTCCACGCCGCGGGCGTCCTGCTTGACGGCTCCGATCGATCGCCGGCCGAGCATGTCGAGGCGATGATCGCCTATGCCGGAACCACTGCCGCCGGCATGCTCGCCTTGCGCGATTCAAACCTGTCCAAGGCAATCGGGCAGGGGCTCGACGCCGCCTATCGCCGCGCCAAGACGTTCGCGCCTGGCTGATTGCGACGCGCCGCAAACTTCCCTATCTACAACCTGGAATCGAACGAGTTTGCAGTGCTGAAAACCGCATTTGACAATTCCGGCCAGACGCTGACCCGGCCGTCGTGGGCTGCGCTGGCTGGCGAGTTCTGGGAATTCGCCATCTACCGCCCCAAGTGCCCGAGCCGCGAAACGCTGCCCGGGGGCCAGGGCGCGCCCGTCCTCGTCATCCCGGCATTTCTCACCAATGACAGCTTTACCGCGCCCTTGCGCGCCTTCCTGAACACTTGCGGATTTCGCGCCCACGGCTGGGGACTTGGCGTCAATTGGGGGCCTACGCCCGGCATCCTCAACCAGTTGAGCCGGCGCCTGTCGGAAATTCACGATGAAACCGGCGTCCCGGTGAATGTGATCGGCATTAGTCTGGGTGGCCTGCTTGCCCGCGACCTGGCGCACCAAACACCTGAGCGCATTCGCCATCTCCTGACCATTGCCGCGCCTGTGCGGTTGCCTACCGCCACGCGGCTTGAACCGCTCTTTCACGCGCTCACCCCATTCTACAGCCGCAGCATGGATCTTGAGCGCGTCTCGGCACCACTGCCGGTGCCCTGGACGGCCATTTACAGCAAGCGCGACGGCATCCTGGCCTGGGAAAGCTGCGTATGTTCCGACGCCAATGGCCAGTGCATCGCGATCGATGCCCCGCACCTCGCCATGGCCCGCAATCCCGAGACGCTCAAGACAGTTGTGACAAGGCTGACGTCAGGAAACTGACTTAAAGTTTTCTTCCTTTGCGCCAGAGAGGACGGGTGGGGTGGAAATTTCTCCCCGCATACCCTATGCCCAAAGCCATGCAGGGGAATGCCGCGGCCAATTTCGGCTTGATCAGCGCTGCCGCCGCCGGGCCGCCGGAAGCGATTGCCGGCGCCGTGCTGACCGTGCGTCTGGATGCCATTCAGGAAAACTGGCGCCGTCTTGCTGCCAAGGCCGCGCCCGCTGAATGCGGTGCCGCCATTAAGGGCGATGCCTATGGCCTGGGCGTCGGCCCTGTTGCACGCGCATTATGGGCGGCTGGCTGCCGCACGTTTTTCGTCGCGAGGCCGATGGAAGGCGGTGAATTGCGCGCGCTATTGCCGCGCGAGGCTATCATTTACGTGCTCGATGGCCTGTTTCCCGGCCAAGCCGAGTATTATGCCAGCGAGGATTTGCGCCCGGCGCTCATCGCCCATGACGAGGCGCGCGAATGGGCCGCATTCGGGCGCATATACGGCCGCAAACTGCCATGTGCCCTGCATGTCGATACCGGCATCAACCGTCTCGGCTTTTCATCCGATGCGCTCGACGGCCTCCTCAACGACGCCCGCACCATGGAAGGCCTCAACATCACCTTGCTGATGAGCCATCTGGCCTGTTCGGATGAACCCGAACACCCTTTGAACCTCCATCAGAAGCAGGCCTTCGATGCGGTGCGCGCGCGATTGCCGGGCATCCGCGCGAGCTTTGCGAATTCGAGCGGCATTTTCTTAGGGCCGGGCTACACCCATGATCTCGTCCGCCCTGGCATCGCGCTTTACGGCGGCAATCCGCTGCCCGGCCAGCCTAACCCGATGCTGCCCGTTGCCGTCCTCGAAGCGGCCGTCCTGCAGACACGCGACATCCCGGCAGGCGAGACAGTGGGATACGGCGCGACGTGGCGGGCAGAGCGCCCATCGCGCATCGCCGTCATCGGGGCCGGCTACAAGGATGGCGTGCCGCGCGCCCTAAGTACCTCGACCTCGAACGGACTGGCCTATGCTCTCGTTGCCGGCCGCCGCTGTCCTGTGGTCGGCCGCGTGTCGATGGACATGATGGCGCTCGATGTCACCGATCTGCCGCGCGAAAGCGTAGTGCGGGGCACAAAAGCAGAACTCATCGGCCCCAATATTGCCATCGACGAAGCGGCACAGTGGGCTGGCACGATTTCCTATGAACTCCTCACCCGTTTGGGGCAGCGTTATGCGCGGCTATACTCGGGTCTAGAATCAACAATCTCCGGACATCGCTCTCAGTGAATTTCCTCGCCAATCTCGGCCGTGTCGTCCTAGTCCTGCTCGCCGAGACGGGACGCGTTGCGATCTTCATCAAGGACGCGCTGGTTCAGGGGCTGACGCCCACCTATTACGTGCGCCAGATTTTTCAGCAGATCTTTGCCATCGGCTACAACTCGCTGCTCGTCGTGGGGCTTACCGCCTTCTTCACTGGCGGCGCGCTGGCTCTCCAGATCTATCTGGGCTCGTCGCGCCTCAACGCCGAACAGGCGGTCGCCTTCATCGTCGCCTTGGGCATCACCCGCGAACTCGGCCCCGTGCTTGGCGGCCTCATGGTCGCGGGCCGCGTCGGTGCATCGATTGCCGCCGAACTCGGCACCATGCGGGTCACCGAGCAGATCGATGCGCTGGTCACGCTCGCCACCAACCCGTTCAAATATCTCGTGGGGCCGCGCGTCCTCGCCGCGGTGATCTCGCTGCCGATCCTCGTCGCGATCGGCGACACGATCGGTATCATGGGCGGTTATATCGTCGGCACCCGATCGCTCGGCTTCAACTCCTACGCCTATATCAAGAACACGGTGACAAACCTTCAGTTCGACGATGTCAGTTCGGGCCTGATCAAGGCAGCCGTCTTCGGTTTCATCATCGCCATCATGGGCTGCTATCACGGCTTTAATTCCAAGGGCGGCGCGCAAGGCGTCGGCCGCGCCACCACCAATGCGGTGGTGAGTTCAGCGATCCTGATCCTTGCCGCGAATTTCGCCCTCACATCCTTCCTCTTTTCGGATTGAGACGATGGCCCAGGAACCTCACATCGTCCTCTCCGACGTGCGCAAGGCTTTCGGCAAGAAGCATGTGCTGAACGGTCTTAGTGTCTCGGTCGACAAGGGCCGCTCGCTTGTCGTCATCGGCGGCTCGGGCACCGGCAAGTCGGTCATGATCAAGTCCATCCTCGGCATCATCCGTCCCGATTCGGGCTCGATAAAGGTTGCCGGCGAGGAGGTCGTCGGCCTGAAAGGCGCAGCGCGCGACAAATATCTCTCGCGCTTCGGCATGCTCTTCCAGGGTGCGGCACTCTTCGATTCGCTTCCCGTCTGGCAGAATGTCGCTTTCGGCTTGATCCAAGGCCGCAACATGTCGCGCGACAAGGCCAAGGACATCGCCATCGAGAAGATGGCGCAGGTAGGTCTCGGACCCGAGGTCGGCCAGCTCTACCCCGCGGAGCTTTCTGGCGGCATGCAGAAGCGCGTCGGCCTTGCCCGCGCCATCGCCGCCGATCCCGAGATCATCTTCTTCGACGAGCCGACCACCGGCCTTGATCCGATCATGGCCGATGTCATCAACAATCTCATCGTCGACAGCGTCAAGCGCTTGGGATCGACCACGATCTCGATCACCCACGACATGTCCTCGGCGCGGAAAATCGCCGACGACATTGCCATGATCTACAAGGGCGAGATCATCTGGCACGGGCCGGCGAAATCGATCGACAACAGCGGCAATGAATATGTCGACCAGTTCATCCACGGCCGTGCCGAAGGCCCGATCCAGATGGAAGTTCTGAAGCCATAACCAACCTCATCCTGAGGCGCACCGCCGTAAGGCGGTGCCTCGAAGGATGGCAGCTCGTGCTTCGAGGCCCGCTTCGCGGGCACCTCAGCATGAGGTAACCGACAAGCGAGGACATCCCATGAAACTCACTCAATTCAAAGCGCTCACCTTCGACTGCTACGGCACGCTCATCGATTGGGAGTCGGGCATGGTCGCGGCCTTGAAGCCGCTCACCGCGAAAGTGAAGCAATCGCTCACCCGCGATCAAATCCTCGAAGCCCATGCCCGCCATGAATCATCGCAGCAGCACGAGACGCCGGCCAAGCGCTACAGCGAGCTTCTCGCCGTCGTCTATAAGCGCCTCGCCGAGGAATGGGGCG
Source organism: Hyphomicrobiales bacterium (assembly GCA_046349315.1). Taxonomy (GTDB): domain Bacteria; phylum Pseudomonadota; class Alphaproteobacteria; order Rhizobiales; family Aestuariivirgaceae; genus JAEUMG01. Next base: position 136,308 of record JAXMCQ010000007.1, read on the forward strand.
TGCCGCAATCCTGGGACGAGTGCTTGGCCTATGGTAATTCGATCAAGGACTGGCCGGCATTTCCGGATTCGGCCGAGGCGCTCGCCTATCTGAAAAAGCACTACAAGCTCGTCATTCTCTCCAATGTCGATAATGCCAGCTTCGCCCACAGCAACAAGAAGCTCGGCGTCACCTTCGATGCCGTTTATACCGCCGAGGACATCGGCTCCTACAAGCCGGCGGCACGCAATTTCGATTACATGCTCGACAAGCTGAAGACGCTTGGGCTTGAGAAGAAGGACATCCTCCACACCGCCGAGAGCCTGTTCCACGATCATCGCCCGGCCAATGACCAGGGCTTGCACAATTGCTGGATCTTCCGCCGCTTCGACAAGGAAGGCTTTGGCGCCACGATGAATCCGGGCGTCATGCCGACCTATGATTTCCGCTTCACCAGCATGGCCGAACTCGCCGCCGCGCACCGCGCCGAAATGGCGGCCTGACGATGAAGCTCGACCACCTGCGCATATTGCGGCCCTTTCCGCACATCTATGCCTTTTATGACGGCCGGATCGCCGGTCATCGCTACGCCGAAGGCCCAAACTGGGTCGATGACGGCGCCATCTCGCTTGGCATCGCGAGCTACGCCATAGTCGATGGCGATGAGGCCTTGATCTACGACACGCACGTCTCGGTTGAACACGCCGCCTTCATCCGCAAGCATTTGGAAGAGCAGGGCGTCACGCGCTTCATCGTGGTCCTGAGCCACTGGCATCTCGACCATATCGCGGGAACGCAGGCCTTCGCCGATTGCCCGATCATCGCCAATCGCCGCACCGCCGCCTTGATGGAGGCGAACCGCGCCGCGATCGAGGCCGGCACGCATCATGGGGCGCCGCCGATCAAGCCGCTCGTTCTGCCGACCGATCTCTTCGAGGGCCACGCCCACATCCATGTCGGCGGCCTCCATATCGATCTCATCGAGGCCAACATCCACAGCTCCGATGCTACCGTGATCTGGCTCGGCCATGAACGCATCCTCTTTGCCGGCGACACGCTTGAGGACACGATCACCTATGTCGCCGAGCCCGGTGAGTTCGATGCGCACTTGGCCGATCTCGACAAATTATGGTCGCTCGATCCGGCGCATATCCTGCCCAATCACGGCGATCCCGACATCGTCGCCGCCGGTGGCTATGGCAAGGGGCTCATTCGGGCCACCCAGCAATATGTCCGCCTCTTGAAGCGGGTTGCGAGCGAACCGGAATTACAGACCAAGCCTTTGCGCGATTTGATTGCCGGCCCGCTCGAGGCCGGCTGGATCAAGTGGTTTGAACCCTACGAGGAGGTCCACCGCGGCAACATCAAATCGGTGCTCGAAGCGAGACAACAATAACGCCGACTAAGCTCTGTTGAGTTAGGCAACTTCCGTCCGATGCGGCAAATGCGCCCGGATCACGATCTCAACCGCTGCCTTGGCATCGACGCCATCACCTTCGATCAGGGAGATGAGCGTCCAGCCGATCGCCTCACGCGCTTGGGCGTCAAGAGCAACGCCGCGGGCGGTCAATGCCTCCGTTACAGCGAGTTTCGCACCGAAGAGCTGTCGCATTTCTCTCACGTCTCTGTCCATGACTATCTCCGCCGGGAGGCGCAAGCCGCTCAATCGCTTGGAGACATCTGCGCTGTTTCACGCTCTTTGGCATGGTGCGCATGCCTTGTAGCAGCTTAATGACAAGACCTCCCGCGAACCGATCCGGCTCACCAGGCGACCGGTGCCCCGATCGCCGCCTCAATACTTCGCCGGGACATACATCTCCTTGGGGATCGGTCCCCTGAGATAATCCGGATTATGCACCCGCTTCGGCAATACCACGGGCGGCCGCTCGATCTCGTGATAGGGGATCTGGCTCAGCAGATGGGCGATGCAGTTGAGCCGCGCCCGCTTCTTGTCGACCGCCTCGACGATCCACCACGGCGCTTCCGGGATATGCGTATGCTCCAGCATGTCCTCTTTCGCCATCGTGTAGTCCTCCCAGCGCCGCCGCGATTCGACATCCATCGGCGAGAGCTTCCACTGCTTCAGGGGATCGGTGATCCGCATGGTGAAGCGGAACTGCTGCTCCTCATCGGTGATCGAGAACCAGTATTTGATGAGAATGATACCGGAGCGCACCAGCATGCGCTCGAATTCCGGCACCGCGCGGAAGAATTCCTCGACATCGGCCTCGCTGCAGAAGCCCATCACGCGCTCGACACCCGCCCGGTTGTACCAGCTCCGGTCGAACAGCACGATTTCCCCGCCCGCCGGCAGATGCGGCACATAGCGCTGGAAATACCATTGGGACTTTTCGCGCTCGCTGGGTGCTGAGAGCGCGACGACCCTGCATATACGCGGATTGAGCCGCTGCGTGATGCGCTTGATGGCGCCGCCCTTGCCGGCTGAATCGCGGCCCTCGAAGATGACGACCACCTTCGCCTTGGTCGCCGCCACCCAGTCTTGCAATTTGATGAGCTCGCGCTGTAATTGGAACAGCGTCTTGTAATAGACTTTTCGGTCGATCTCGCCTTCGCCCGGCTGATGATCGCCGATTTCGATCAATTCACCCAGCCGTTCATCGTCGATTTCGAGCTCGAGTTCTTCATCGAGACTGTCTTCAAGCTCGGCGGCAACTCGCTCCGACATTTTATCCGGCATCCTTAAACCCTCTCTTTCGGGCGACGCTGCCCAGCCCAAATGTCAGGTTTGTGACGTTGAAGCTCAAGCGCCTTTGGCGGGATAGGGGTCCTTGAGAACGGCAGAGCCGGTTTCGAGTAGCGACTTGAGATTGGATATGACCTTCGGCCACCCGCCCGAGACCGCCTCGATCAGCTTCGAGGGCTCGCGTTCGATCGTGTGCGTGATCGAGACCTTCACCGCTGTGCCGCTCGGCTCCACCTCGATGGTGCAGAGCGATGGGCCTTCCGCTTTCAGTTCCGGCTTTTGATTCTCCCACCGGATCACCAGGCGCCGGGTCGGTTCCGCCTCGACGATCTCGCCTTGATCGGCGACACTGCCATCAGGATAGACGAGCTTCCAAGCCGAGCCGGCTTTCCACGGGCTCTCGCAATGGCAGCCAAACCAGTATTGTTTCATGAACTCCGGGTCGGTCAGCGCCGCCCATAACTTCTCCGGCGTCGTGCGGATATAGGTGACGTAAACGAAAGTCGATCTAGCCATCGGGTTTCTCCAGTCGTCGTTTGAGCGCAGCAATTGCTTTGAGCCGCGGTTTTTCGAATTTCGCGATCCAGCGTTCATAGATGTCCTGCAACGGCACGGGATTGAGGAAATGCAATTTTTCCCGCCCGCGCCGCAGCGTGGTGACGAGGTTTGCGGCTTCAAGGAGGGCGAGATGCTGCGTCACGCCCTGCCGCGTCATGTCCATGTGTTCGCAGAGTTCATTAAGCGTGCGGCCATCATGGGCGTGTAAGAGGTCGAGCAGCCGCCGGCGCGTCGGATCGGCGAGAGCCTTGAACAATGCATCGGAATCGTCGCGCTTCGTCATGCCAATATGCAAGTAATCGCTTGCCTGTTTATAGGCAAGTGAATGCTTGCATGTCAAGCGGCCTCCCTCGCCCGCGCATCGCGCGGGAGAGGGCGGTGCGAAGCACCGGCTGAGGAGGCTTTATTCCCACCTCGCCTCGCAGGGAGAGGGTGGTGCGAAGCACCGGGTGAGGGCAAACGACCCTCGCTGAAACTGCCCCTCATCCGCCCTGCAGGCACCTCCGCACTGGAGGAGAAGGAAGGAGTGGCGACGACTTGAACTTCCTCTCCCGCCTTGCGGGAGAGGAAAGGGGCCCGTTGCGAAGCAACGGGAAAGGTGAGGGGAGCGCGCTGCGTCCGAACCCGTCATCCCGGCGAAAGCCGGAATCCGTGTCCCGCCGATTTGAGTTTCTCTGTTCTCGGCACTGAACTGATAGTGGCCGATTGTCGGACGAATAAGTTTCCAACTGTTAGCCACCCAATCTACGCGGATGTATCCCTTCATATGCTGACGCGGCGTGATATATGACTCCGTCATGGGCAAGCGCTGGGACCGCCTTTTCAAAACAGATACAGCCATCACGCTGGCCAGTTGGGTTGGTTCAGCTTGGCCAAACATACTCGCGTTTATTGCAGGGGGCGGCCTTGTGACGTGGGCCGCAAAGACCACAGCTTGGCTTGAGCCATGGGGGAACCTTGGCTTGGCCGCAGCTATTCTCGGCGGCATCATGATCGTCGCTGCCTTCATGTATTTGTTTGCTAAGGCTAGGGACCTTCGTTCAAGAGCTGCCCTGAATTCTGCACTTGCGAGCAAGCCCGTCACAATCAATCCGCTCGCGGGTCACTTTACCGAGCAAGTAATTGACTTGAATGCCTTCTACGATCCAACCTTGTTTGCTCATGCAAATAAAAGTTTTGATCGATGCCACCTACGTGGGCCGTCAGTAGTTTTTTTGCAGGGCGCCACTCATTTTGAGAATCCAATGTTTGTTGATTGTAATTTTGTAGTGATTAACGAGGGCGATCCAATGAGTGGTTTGGTGGTTCTTGGAAATCCGCGATTTGTAAGCTGCCACTTCTTCAACATAACGATTTTTATGACCGCTAAGATGGCTCTGTCGCTCCGTGCCCAACCTCAGTTGAAGGACACAAAATTTCTTGGGCGACCGTTGCCGAATGACTAGGCACAATGAGAAGCCCTTGGAAGCCCGATCATGTTGCCAAGCATTTCAGGGCAAAGGGGTTTTGCTACAATTTGCCATTGGTCGCAGATCACATGAATTTAGGCCATTCGGTCTTCCAGCCGACTGCTGGCTTCATAGAATAAACAGCCCCCGCATTTCTTTTCCTTCCCCTCTTGACTCTCGATTCCTATTGTTCTATTTATGTTCCGTTCGGTTCTATGGGGGAGGCGTTGTCTAGACCGTCTCGTCAATGTGGGATCGAAGTGCGGCGCCCGCGCCGGGAGGAAATAACGGTCCTCCTGTCCCGGGAGCCTCCGGCTAGACCCCGGGACACTACGATCCCGGCGCGCAAGCAGTTAGGTCCTTATCCTCGCGGATGGGGGTGCCGAAGGGCGAAACGGGGGCCAAAATCGCCGCGAGCGGAGCAGGGCTTTGCGCCCTGTAGGAACTGACCTGGATTGCGTGGAGCCCTTGCTCCGCTCTCTCCCCCGCCTTCATGGCCCGGCGAAGTCATCGCCGCTCTCCCCATGCCTCAAAACAGGAGATCAAGCCGATGCGACGTCGCAAAATCCCGCTTGAGAAATGCCCCGATCTCAAATGCCGCCGCGCCCAAGCCTGCCTGCACCAGTGGCCCGACACCCACTGCCGCAAGCTCTTCGCCACCTTCGAGGATCGGCGCTGGGAGACCATCCGGATAATCGAGCAACTGCACGCCGAAATGAAGCGCGATGGCATCAAGGATGAGCCCATGAACATCACCTTCGAGGATGATGACGATAGGAAGGCGGCCACCTATTACATCATTTGCCAGGAGGCCGCCGAGCGCTTCGCCAAGCAGGGTCGATCGGTCGGCCCGCTCTTCATACCGGACCGCTATCGGCTCGAGAACTTATACGGTAGAAAGCGGAAATGAACATTCGCCCGAATATCAAGACCGGCATTTCGGTCTGCCCGCATGACTGCCCCTCGACCTGCGCGCTCGAGGTCGAACTCCTCGATGCTAACACCATCGGCCGCGTCCGGGGCTCGAAGGAGAACAGCTACACGCTCGGCGTCATCTGCGAAAAGGTCGCGCGCTATGCCGAGCGGATTCATCACCCGGATCGCGTGCTTCATCCCTTGAAGCGCAAAGGCCCGAAGGGCTCCGGCGAATGGCAGCGCCTCTCCTGGGAAGACGCGATGGCCGAAACCGCCGAGGCGTTCCTGAAAGCCGAAGCGCAATATGGCGCCGAGGCCGTCTGGCCCTATTACTATGCCGGCACCATGGGCCTCGTCATGCGCGACGGCATCAACCGCCTGCGTCATGCCAAGAAATATTCCGGCATGTACGACACCTTCTGTGTCGCACTCTCCTGGCCGGGCTATCTCGCCGGCTGCGGCCGCGTCGCCGGCTCCGATCCGCGCGAGATGCAGAAGTCCGACCTCATCGTGATCTGGGGCGGAAACCCCGTGAACACGCAGGTCAATGTCATGACCCATGCGGCGATCGCCAGGCGCAATCGTGGCGCCAAGATCGCCTGCGTCGATGTCTATGACACCGGCACCATGAAGCAGGCCGACATCAAGATGCTGATCCGGCCCGGCACCGATGGCGCGCTTGCCTGCGCCGTCATGCATGTGCTCTTCCGCGACGGCTATGCCGACTGGCCCTATCTTGAGAAATACACCGATTGCCCGCGCGAATTCGAAGCGCACCTCAAGTCGCGCACGCCCGAATGGGCGGCCGCCCTTTGCGGTTGCCCCGCTGCCGAGATCGAGTCCTTCGCTAAGGTGATCGGCGAGACGAAACGCACCTATCTGCGCATCGGCTATGGTTTCACGCGCTCACGCAACGGGTCGGTCAATATGCATGCGGTGACCTCGATCGCCGCCGTCGCCGGCCTCTGGCAGTATGAAGGGGCGGGTGCCCTTCATTCCAACAGCGGCATGTACCGCTGGAACAAGACGGTCATCGAAGGGCTCGATCTGCGCGATCCCTCGATCCGCGTCATGGACCAGAGCCGCATCGGCCCTGTGCTCCTCAACGATCCTTACGATCTCGGCGGCGGTCCGCCGGTCAAGGCGATGATCGTGCAAAACACCAATCCCGCCTCTGTCGCGCCCGACCAGACCAAGGTGAAACAGGGCCTGGCGCGCGAGGATCTCTTCGTCTGCGTGCATGAGCAGTTCATGACCGAGACGGCGCAGCTCGCCGATATCGTTCTTCCCGCCACGATGTTCTTGGAGCACGACGACCTCTATCAAGGCGGCGGCCATCAGCACATCATGCTTGGCCGCAAGCTCGTCGAGCCGCCGGGCGAATGCCGCAACAATCACGAGGTGATCTGCGATCTTGCGGCCCGGGTCGGCGCCGAGCATCGCGGCTTCCACATGACGCCGAACGAATTAATCGACGTCACGCTCAAGGATTCGAACCGGCCCGAACTCGCCGTCCTCGAAGAGAATAACTGGGTCGACGTCCAGCCGGAATTCGAGACCGCGCATTTCTTGAACGGTTTCGCTCATCCGGACGGGAAGTATCACTTCAAACCGGACTGGAAGAACGTTCGTTTCAAGCAGGGGCTCGGGCCATACGGGCCCATCGATCAGATGCCGGAATTTCCGGACTACTGGAATGCCATCGAAGAGGCGAACGAAACCTACCCGTTCCGTCTGGCCACCAGTCCGGCGCGCACCTTTCTCAACTCGTCCTTCAACGAAACGCCGTCATCGCGAAAGCGCGAGGGGCGCCCCACGGTTTTCGTTCATCCCGACGACATGCAGGCTCTTGCCATTGCCGATGGCGCGAAGGTGAAGCTTGGCAGTGCGCGCGGCGAAGTCACGCTACATGCAAAGGCCTTCGAGGGCGTCCGTCGCGGCGTGTTGATCGCCGAATCGATCTGGCCGAACGAGGCCTTCGAGGACGGGCAGGGGATCAACACCTTGACCGGATGCGATCAGCCCGCCCCCGCCGCCGGCGGCGCCTTCCACGACAATCGCGTGTGGATCAGGCCGCTTTCTGCTGCTGCTTAGGCAGGGTTTGGGCGATCCAGCCTGCGAATTTGGCGAGATAGCCCTGCAGGAACTCGCGCGTCTGGTCGTCGGTAACCTCGAACTCGTCATTGATGAGGCCGGGCTTGGCGACGAAATAGATCTCGGGCTGGCCAAGCAGGATGACATCGAGGATGGTCAGCACGCTCCTGAGATGCGCCTGCGCTACCGCCGTCCCCACATTGCCGGGAGTTGTGCCGATCACCGAGCCAGGCTTTCCGGCCCAGCAATTCTGGCCCCAGGGCCGTGTGCCCCAGTCGATCGCGTTCTTGAGCACCGGCGGGATCGAGCGGTTATATTCCGGAGTGACGAAGAGAACGGCGTCCGCGGCCGCGATGTCCTTTTTGAGCCGCAGCACCGAAGGGGGCGGGTTCTCCCACAGATCCTCGTTGTAGATCGGCAGGTCGCCCAATTCGACGAAATGGAAGTCGAATTGGTTGCCTCCCAGCTTGGAAAGGGCCTTGGCGAATTTCAGGTTGATTGATTCGCGCCTTAGGCTCCCGACCAGGACAGCGATTTTGTACATTTCGGTTCCTCATGGTATCCGTTGGTGACCAACACCATATGAGTAACCGCCTCGTCTTCCCGCAAGACGGCACCTTTTCGAAACGCACGCACCTTGATGAAACCTAGTAACAAGCACCTCCCCGGCGACTGCCGCCCCGTCGGCGAAATTCTCAGCAGGGTCGGCGACAAATGGACCGTTCTCGTCGTCACCCGCCTGGGTGGCGGTTCGCTACGCTTCAGTGAATTGCGTAAGCAACTCTTTGGAATTTCGCAGAAAATGCTCACCACGACCTTGCGTGGCCTGGAGCGGGATGGGTTCGTGACCCGCACCGTGACCCCGACAATTCCGCCGCGGGTGGATTACGAACTCACCGATCTCGGCCGGGATTTGCTGGTTCCGGTTGCCGAACTTGGCCAATGGGCCATCCGCAACAGGGAACGGGTGGAAGCGGCGCGCAAGCAGTTCGACGTGAACGCTGGATGAATCGGCCTGTCAGGTGCCGATCATCCACGACATGGCATAAGACTCCTCCATGGAACCTTTCCGCAGCAATGGAATTAAAGCGATGAATCAGATCATGAGGGGAATTGCCCAAGTGGTTGAAAAGAATCGTTTTACTGTCATGAGAATCGCCTCACACTCCGCCGCCATGGCTGACCGCAGCAACAACATATCCTCCCCCTGGCTGGCGCTCCTCGCCGTCGGCCTGGCCTTGGCGACCCTTGCGCCTATGGCGGTCGTCGCGGGCCAGTTCATCTAGGACATCTGCTGCCAGCCTGCTGACAGGATGGTGTCAGCAGGACTAGACTAGAAGGCAGCTATGCGCCGCGCAGACCGCCTTCTCCAACTCATTCAGATCCTTCGCCGTAACCGGCGTCCAGTGACGGGCGACCGCATGGCAGCAGAACTCGAAGTCTCGCTGCGCACCATCTACCGCGACATATCCTCCCTCATGGCACAGGGCGTGCCCATCCGCGGCGAGGCCGGCATGGGCTATGTCATGGGCGAGGGTTTCGATCTTCCGCCATTGATGTTCACGGCCGAGGAACTCGAATCGCTTATGCTAGGCCTGCGCTGGGTCAGCCGCTTTGGCGATGCCAAGCTGCAGCGTGCGGCTCGCGACTCGGTAGCGAAGATCGGCACTGTCCTCCCCCAGGGCCTCAAGCCCTATCTCTATGATTCGAGCCTGCTGGTCCCGGCGCCTTTCGGAGACGACCAGACACCCGTCGATGAGTCGCATTTGCGGACAGCGATCCGAGAGGAGCGCAAGCTCTTCGTCCATTACGTCGATTTGGTCGAAGCGGAGACACGGCGCACCATCTGGCCGATCGCACTCGCCTATTACGACCGCAAACGCCTTCTGATCGGCTGGTGCGAACTGCGCGAAGCTTTTCGCAGCTTTCGCACCGACCGGATTGCCGAATCCTATGCGTTGCCTGACCGCTATCCCAAGCGGCGCCGTTATTTAATGGCCGATTGGGAAAAGCTGATGAAGAAGGAAATGCGCGAGGACTATGCTGTCGATCCGCTCACGTGATCGGCGGGTTGATCAGTGGCGCGGCGGCTCTTGACGGGCCGGTGATTGTAACGCTTTCATTTTTCACGCGGGCTTGTCCTGAAGCGACGAGCCTTAGCGCATGTGGGTAGAGCTGGTGCTCGGCCATGAGAACCCGGGCACTGAGCGTCTCGGGCGTATCACCTTCTAGAACCGGGACGGCGGCCTGCGCAATAATCGGGCCAGCATCGACGTCGTGGCGCACGAAATGCGATGTGCAGCCATGGATTTTCACGCCATCAGCCAATGCCCGCTCGTGTGTGTGAAGCCCTTTGTAGGATGGCAGAAGGGAAGGGTGGATGTTGATCATCCGGTCCCGCCAATCATCGACGAAACCGGCCGTCATGATCCGCATGAAGCCTGCCAGCGCGACGAACTCGATCTTTGACTCGCGAAGTTTCGCGTCGATCGCCGCGTCGAAGTTTTCCCGCGTGCCGTACTTCTTGTGGTCGATGACTGAGGTTTGAATGCCGGCGGCTTCGGCGAAAGCGAGGCCTGCTGTCGAAGGACGGTTCGATAGGACGAGCGCAATCTCCGCGGGATAGGCGGGATTCTGAGACGCCTCCACCATCGCCTTCATGTTGGAGCCGCGGCCTGAAATCAGGATGGCGACGCGTTTGCGCTCGCTCATGCGAGGTTCAATCGGCCGCGTGGCCTAACTTGCGCTTCATCGCCGACACGCGGCGTGATTACTCCCAGCGTGACGACGGTTTCTCCGAATTGCCGCAGGATCTCCGAGACATGGGTGGCATCGTCTGCCGAAACGATTATGACCATTCCCACGCCGCAATTGAAGGTCCGGAGCATCTCGCGTTCGGAGATGTTGCCAACCCGGCCAAGCCAGCCGAATACCGGCGGGCACGGTACTGCATCGAGGCGAATTTCGGCTGCGACCGCCGGCGGCAGCACGCGCGGGATGTTCTCGAGGAAACCGCCACCAGTAATGTGAGCCAATCCCTTGATGCCATGGCTCGCCTTGAGCGCTGCAAGCAGACTGCGCACGTAAATTTTTGTCGGCGTAAGGAGTATCTGACCCAACGTGCCCTCGGGTGCGAACGGGGCAGGCTCGGAATAACTGGCGCCGCTTAGCCCAACCAGTTTGCGGATCAGCGAATAGCCATTGGAATGCGGACCGGAGGATGCCAGGCCGAGCACAACGTCGCCGGGTTCGATATCCTTCCGCGGCAGGATCTTGTCGCGTTCTACTGCACCGACTGCAAAACCGGCGAGATCGTAGTCGTCGCCCGCATACATGCCGGGCATTTCCGCCGTCTCGCCGCCGATCAGCGCACATCCGGCTTGCCGGCACCCTTCGGCTATGCCGGCGATGACCGCTGTCGCCGCAGCGACGTCGAGTTTTCCGGTCGCAAAATAGTCGAGGAAAAACAGCGGCTCCGCACCCTGGACAACCAAGTCGTTGACCGACATGGCCACGAGGTCGATGCCGACGGTGTCATGAATCCCAATGTCGATGGCGATCCTGAGCTTTGTCCCGACGCCGTCATTTGCCGCTACGAGAACCGGATCGCGATAACCGCAGGCTTTGAGGTCGAAGAGCCCGCCGAAGCCGCCCAAGGCCGAATCGGTGCCCGTCCGGGCCGTCGATCGCGCGAGGGGTTTGATGGCCGCGACCAAGTCATTTCCAGCCGTAATATCGACCCCGGCGTCGGCGTAGGACACGCCATTATGTCCGTCTTGTTTCTGCCCAGCCATGCCGTTAGTTTGCCCGAATTGTCTGTGGTTATCCCGAATTGACGGCGTCAATAGCCCGAAGCGCGCAGTGAATAAAGCGGCTATGGCGATATCCGCAGGATGGCTCAAGGGGTGAAGTTGGGAATGTTAAGCCGCTCGTTCGGAGCCGCGCTTGCGGTGGTCCTCGCGGTTCTGTCGGCCGCCGTCTGCGTTATTTCGGTGCCCGCGGCTGCCGCGGTTGTCGAAACCGGCCTTTACACGGTAACCGGCGTAGACGTGGACGTGACCGACAAGGACGCTACGACAGCGAAGACCAAGGCGATTATCGAAGCCCAGGTTAAGGCTTTCCCGATCCTCGCAGAGCGTCTGGGCTCCGCCGAGGCGGTCGGGAAGCTGGCCGAGCTTACCCCTCAACAAATTGGCCGCATGCTGCGCTCGCTGTCGATCGAGGAAGAGCATTCGGCACCTGGGCGTTATATCGGCAAACTGACAGTACGCTTCCTTCCCAACAAAGTGCGCGCGGTTTTCGCCGAGCACGGGCTGCCGGTCGTCGAACAGCAGGCGCCGCCAATCGTAGTCCTGCCGGTCTGGAAGTCGCCCGAAGGCACGATCGTCTGGGAAGACAATATCTGGCGAAAGGCGTGGCTCGATCTCAAGGCCGAGCAGGCGATCGTGCCATTGATTGTCCCGCTTGGAGACCTCCAGGACAGTCAGGCGATCACGCCCGAAGAGGCCCTCGCCATGGACCCGGTGAAGCTTGAATCGATCATGATCCGCTACGAGGCCAAGGCCATTCTTGTTGCCATCGCCGAACCTTCCGGCGAGACCGCGATCCATGCGATGATGACGGGGGAAACGCCCCTTGGCAAAGTCGCTTTCGACGAGAATTACCAGGCCGAAGAAGGCGGTATCGAAGCTTCGGCTGCCATGGCGGCCCACAGCTTTCACAACGCACTCCTCGATCACTGGCGGTCAGTGAAGCTCAAGATGGCCGCGCAGGCGAAGGCCGAAGCCGAAGCGCAGCGCGCCGCCCAGAAGGTGGCGTCGGCGCAAGCGTTGCCGGTCGCTGTCCCGTTCCGCAGTGCCGATGAATGGAACGCGATCCGCCAGCGGATATTGTCGGTCGATGGTGTGCTTGGCGTCGACGTCTCGACCTTCGCCCGCAATGGCGCGATGATCAAATTGATGTTCGGCAGCTCGCTCGATGACCTTCGCAACTCGCTCTATGCATCGAACCTAAGGCTGGACCGAATCCGCGGCACCTGGGTCCTCCAGCCGAGATAGCGATCGGGGCAGTGGACCGCGGCCATGAGCCTGCCCAATATCATCACGATTGCCCGTATCTTGCTGGTCCCGCTGACAGTGTGGCTGCTTGTGTCCGAGGAGTACTTGCTAGGCTTCCTCGCCTTCGTTACGGCAGGAGTGAGCGACGGCGTCGATGGCTACATCGCTAGGCGCTACGACCTCAAGACAGAGCTTGGCGCCTATCTCGATCCGCTCGCCGACAAGGCGCTGCTTGTCTCGATTTATGTGACCCTCGGCTTCCAGCGCGATTTGCCGGCCTGGCTGGTAATCATGGTCGTATCGCGCGATGTCTTGATTGTCGGGGCGGTTATCCTGGCGCTCCTCATGGGTAAACCCCTGCGCATGCGGCCCCTGTTCGTCAGTAAGGCAAACACGGCTTTCCAGATCGCGCTGGCAGGCGCCGTTCTCGCCAATCTGGGCTTTGGCCTCGGCTGGGACTTCATCCTCCTCGTCGGCTCCCCGATCGTTGCGGGCCTCACCATCGCATCGGGCGCGCTTTACATGCAGGAGTGGCTACGCCATATGGCGAACGACAAGGAAGAGGATCGCTAGCACCATGACCCTGCGCGCGCAGATGCAGTTCTGGGTTATCGCGCTAGCCATTTTGATTGGCGGCCTTTGGCTTTTCAGCGAGATCCTGCTGCCGTTCCTCGCCGGGCTGGTACTCGCCTATTTCCTGGATCCCGTTGCCGATGCACTCGAGCGCCTGGGCCTTCCGCGGCTCGCCGCAACTCTGATCATCGTGCTGGCCAGCGTCGTCGCGCTGGTGGTAGCACTTGTCGTCTTCCTGCCGATGCTTGGCGAGCAGATAGCAAAACTCGCCACCACCCTGCCGCATTATGTCTCAGAGCTTGTGGCCCGCTTCAATGAGTTGGCTCCCGCATGGCTCAAGAATCTATTTACGCATCCCAAACCTGAATTGGGCTCGCAGGTCGGAGACTTCGCCGGAAAGATCGCAGGCTGGCTTGCAACGGTCATCGCATCGATCTGGTCGGGCGGCTTGGCGCTGGTCAATCTCGTCTCGCTCCTGCTCGTGACACCCGTCGTTGCGTTTTATCTCTTGAACGACTGGGACCGTATGGTGGCGCGCGTCGACAGCTGGCTGCCGCGGGCGCATGCCGAGACCATCCGCAGATTGGCGCGCGAGATCAATGAGGCCATGGCGGGCTTCATTCGCGGACAAGGAACCGTGTGTCTTCTGCTCGGAGCCTTCTATGCGATCTCGTTGTCACTTGCTGGATTGAGCTTCGGCATGCTGATTGGCATCGTCACGGGGATGCTGAGTTTCATCCCATTCGTCGGAGCCATTACCGGAGGCGTGGCAGCGATTGGCATGGCGGTTGTGCAGTTCTGGCCGGATTGGATGCAGATCGCGATTATTGCGGGGATATTCGTGCTCGGCCAGTTCATCGAAGGAAACTTTCTCTCTCCCAAACTCGTCGGCGATAGCGTGGGGCTGCATCCTGTATGGTTGATGTTCGCGCTCTTCGCCTTCGGTTATCTGTTTGGATTCGTCGGATTGCTCATGGCTGTGCCACTTGCAGCGGCCGCAGGCGTGTTGATCCGCTTCGCGCTAGCGCAGTATCTCGTGAGCCCGCTCTATCTCGCTGGTGCCGACAAAGTGAAGGACGTTGAGTCCGTCCAGAAGCCGCGAGTCGCAAAACGCAAATGAGCGCGCAACCGCCGCGACAACTGATATTCGATATCGCGCCGTCGCCGGCCTATGGACCAGAGGATTTCCTGGTTGCACCATCCAACCAGCTTGCATTCGATTTCATTGCAGCCTGGCCGCGCTGGCCATCGGCAACTGCAATTCTTGTTGGCCCTTCGGGGGTCGGGAAATCGCATCTTCTCGAGATATGGCGGCAACGTTCGCAGGCCACGACGCTGCCGGTGTCCGCGCTCACTGAAAGAGACGTTCCCCATCTCATGCCTGAAGGGGGTCGCGTGGCGCTAGAATGCGCAGCGGACGCCGAGATTGAACAGCCGGCACTGTTCCACCTTCTGAACGCTGCACGTGAAAATCGGGGGCACGTTTTGATCGCGGCGCGGACGCCACCGGCCTTATGGGGATTAACCTTACCGGATCTCATATCACGTCTTTCGGCTGCGCCGGCCATTCATATCCAGCCCGCAGAAGACGAGTTGCTGCGCGGGGTGCTGGTAAAGCTTTTTGCGGACCGGCAATGCGCTATCGACGAAGCGCTGGTTGCTTATTTGATGACGCGCATGCCGCGGTCTCTCGGTGATGCGCGGAAGATTGTTGCGGCGATCGACGAACGAGCGCTGGAGCTGCACACGGGCGCCACGCGCGCCATAGCCGGCCAGACCCTTGCAGAGCTCTTCGGGGCGGATTTACCGTCTGATGACGCCCTGTGATAACTCTTCATAGATTAGTCACATGAGCTATTTATCTGAAACTGAACTTTATTCTTAGGCTCGCCCATGAATGAAATGTCCACGCCCGTGGCGCCTTCGGCAACCCCCGCGCTCGATGATCCACGACGTTTCATAAACCGCGAATTGTCGTGGCTCTTTTTCAATATGCGTGTGTTGGAGGAAGCCCGCAATCCGCATCACCCTCTGCTCGAGCGCCTTCGGTTCTTGTCGATTTCGGGAAACAATCTCGACGAGTTCTTCATGGTGCGAGTGGCTGGTCTCGTCGGCCAGATGCGCGAAGGACTGCATGAACTGAGTCAGGACGGCCTGACGCCCGCCGAACAACTCGACCAGGTGAGGCGGCTCGCCCAAGAGCTAATGGCCGAGCAGGATACCCGCTGGCTGCAACTGCGCGAGGAGCTTGGGCAGAACGGCATCGTTCTCGTTCAGAACGAGCGACTGTCGGCTGCCGATCGCAAATGGCTCGACCAGCATTTCCTCGACTACATCTTTCCGGTCGTTACGCCGATTGCCATTGATCCCGCACATCCCTTTCCCTTCATTCCGAACCGTGGCTTCACCATCGCGGTCCAGTTGAAGCGGCGGAGCGACGGCGGGACAATGAACGCCTTGCTGCCCATTCCGCAGCAACTTGAGCGCTTTATCCAACTCCCGCCCGGCGAGGAAAGCGGCGCTCGGTTCATCTCGCTCGAGCAGATGTTAGGTCTGTTCATCCTACGACTATTCCCCGGATATGACCTGTTGGGACAAGGTCTGTTCCGGATCATTCGCGACAGCGACATCGAAATCGAAGAAGAGGCCGAAGATCTGGTGCGCTTGTTCGAAAGCGCGCTTAAGCGGCGGCGCCGCGGCACTGTGATCCGCATGGAGGTCGATGCCGCATGTCCGGAATTCCTGCGCCTCTTCATGGCCGATCAGCTCGACGTGCCCGACGATGTCATGGTCACCTGCGGCGGTTTGATCGGCTATGCGGACACCAAGCAACTCATCTTGGATGATCGTAACGATCTGAAGTTCAAGCCTTTCGTCGCGCGTTTCCCGGAGCGCATCCGTGATCATGGCGGTGATTGCTTTGCGGCCATCCGCCAGAAGGACATTGTTGTCCATCATCCATACGAATCTTTCGATGTCGTCGTCCAGTTCGTCCGCCAGGCGGCGAGTGATCCCGATGTCGTTGCCATCAAGCAGACGCTTTATCGCACCTCCAGCAATAGTCCGATCGTCGCGGCGCTCGCCAAGGCGGCCGAGGCCGGAAAATCAGTCACCGCACTTGTTGAGCTCAAGGCGCGCTTTGACGAAGAAGCCAATATCCAGTGGGCGCGGGACCTCGAGCGAGCAGGGGCACAAGTCGTCTTCGGATTCATCGAGCTGAAGACGCATGCCAAGGTTGCTATGGTCGTCCGCCGCGAAGCCGGCGGTATGCGGACATACGTGCATCTCGGCACCGGCAATTACCACCCGGTGACCGCCAAGGTGTATACCGACCTTTCCTTCTTCACCTGCGATCCGGCGCTTTGCCGCGATGCGACGCGCCTGTTCAACTATATTTCAGGCTATGCGCAGCCTGAGGACCTCGAGAAGATCGCGCTCTCGCCCATGTATCTGAAGGCGCGCCTCCTGACCCATATTGAGGATGAGATTGCCCATGCGCGCGAAGGTCGACCAGCGCAGATCTGGGCGAAGCTCAATTCTCTCGTCGATGCCGGTATCATCGATGCGCTTTACCGTGCCAGCCAGGCGGGCGTGAAGATCGATCTCGTCGTGCGGGGCATTTGCTGCCTGCGACCCGGCGTGCCTGGTCTCTCTGACAACATCAGGGTCAAGAGCATCATTGGCCGCTTCCTGGAGCACAGCCGGATTGTCTGTTTCGGTGCGGGGCATGGATTGCCGCATCCGCTGGCGCGCGTCTACATCAGCTCGGCCGACTGGATGCCGCGCAATCTCCACCGGCGCGTGGAGACGCTCATTCCGATCGAGAACCCGACCGTGCATGAGCAGATCCTTGACCAGATCATGATGGCCAATCTGCGCGATAACCAGCAGAGTTGGGAGCTAGGCTCCGACGGGCGGGCGGTCCGCATCGCACCGAGTCCCGACGAGGAACCCTTCAATGCTCACCAGTATTTCATGGACAACCCATCGCTCTCCGGACGCGGCAGCTCTCTGAAGGACAAGGTACCTCCACATATCCCCGAACCGTCGGTGCTCAAGAAGATTAAGGCGAGGAAGTGAAGAGGCAGAAGGGATTCGGTACACAAGCTCCGAAGTACAGGCCGGTCGCAGTCGTAGACATTGGGTCGAATTCGGTCCGCCTCGTCGTTTACGACGGGTTGCGTCGCGCGCCTACGCCCGTATTCAACGAGAAGATCCTCTGCGGTCTTGGCAAGGGTGTGGCTCTGACTGGACGCCTGAGCGAGGAGGGCGTTACGCGCGCCCTTGCTGCCCTGAGGCGATTTCGGGCCCTTGCCGCGCAGATTGGCGTCAAGGAGGTCTTTGCCGTCGCAACCGCTGCCGCACGCGAAGCAAAGAATGGGGATGAGTTCATCGACAGGGCAGAAGCGGCGCTTGGTGTCCACATCAATATCCTTTCCGGCAAGGAGGAAGCGCGCTACGCGGCCTTGGGACTATTGGCCGGCATCACCGACGCAGACGGCGTGGCCGGTGACTTGGGCGGCGGTAGCCTTGAACTCATCGACATCGAGAAGGGCAAGATTCGCAACGGCGTGACCTTGCCCATCGGTCCATTGCGGCTCATCGACATGTCCGGCGGGTCGATTTCCACGGCACGGAAACTGGTCGATGAATACCTCGACAGCACGCCGGTTATAGAGCGTCTCAAGGGACGGAATTTCTACGCAGTTGGCGGTACGTGGCGCAATTTGGCGCGCTTGCATATGGCGCAAACACACTATCCGCTGCACGTATTGCACTATTACACGATTAGCCGTGAGCAGGCGCGGTCGGTAGCCGACCTCGTATCAGGGCTCTCAGCCTCATCGCTCAAGGACATAAAGGCTGTCTCGCGCAGTCGCTCCGACACCTTGCCGTTTGGCGCGCTGGTGCTCGAGCGGCTCCTTTCGCGCGCCAAAGCCAAGAGCGTCATTATTTCTGTACTTGGCGTCCGCGAGGGCCTGCTTTATTCGAAATTGCCAAAGCGCAAGGCTGAGTTGGATCCGTTGCTCGCGGGGTGCTGGGACTTCTGCCGGCGCTATGCGCGATCGCCGGAACACGAACTCGAACTGTGCGATTGGACGAGCGGTCTCTTTCAATCAGGCGGCCTTACAGAAAATCCCGAGCAGAAGCGCTTGCGCCTTGCCGCCTGCCTCCTCGCCGACATTGGTTGGCGCGCCCATCCGGACTATCGGGCCGAGCGGTCATTGGGGATGATTTCGCAGGCGGCCTTTACGGGGATCGATCATCCCGGGCGCGTCTTCCTGGGTCTCACGGTCTATTACCGTTACGAGGGACCGATCGACGACGAACAAGGCCCCTCCAGCCGGCTGGCGCGCCTTGTCGACGACGATGCCTTGCAGCGGGCTCAAATCCTGAGCTCCGCATTTCGCTTGGCCTATAGTCTCTCGGCAGCAATGCCGCGGCTTCTGCCCAAGATCGGGCTTAGCCTCGAAACGAACAAGACGCTCGTTCTCAGCATTCCGCGGAAGCTTCAGGATTTGATGGGCGAGCGCGTCGAGAAGCGCACCGTAGCGCTGGCCAGCCTGATGGGTCGGACGGCAAGAATAAATATCGAGTAGCGCTATTCAGCTGCCTCAAGCTCGGGCTTGCCAGCATCACGCAAGATCTGCGCGCGCCCTTTTTTGAACCCGATCACGGCGCGGCCGGATTTCAATTCAAGGGCTACATCACCAAAGAGCCCACGGCGCCATCCGGACATCAGCGGCACGGGAGCAGCGTCATCGGCGGCAATCGCTTCTATGTCGGCGGACGAGGCGATGAGCTTGGGCGCGATCCCCTCTTTTTCGCTGACAATCTTGAGCGCGAGTTTCAATATTTCCGCCGCCGCTTGCGCGCTTTCGGTCAATTCCTCGGGGCGCCCATCGGGCTGCGGCAGGCTCCTATGATCGACCTCAAGTCCAGCCTTGACGGCAACAAGAATGGCATCACCAATCCGTGACTTGGCGTAGCCTTTCGGAAGCGCCCGCAATTCGGCGAGAGCATCCTGCGTAGTCGGAGTTTGAGTGGCTATCTCGGCGAGCGCGTCATCCTTGATGACCCGGCTACGCGGAACGTTGCGCGATTGCGCTTCGCGCTCACGCCATGCCGTCACGCTCATCAGCACGGCCAGTTGTTTGCGCGAGCGAAGCCTTAATTTGATGCGCCGCCAAGCGTCGGCGGGATTGAGGATATAGGTTTCCGGCGAGGAAAGGATCGCCATTTCCTCTTCCAGCCAGGGCTCGCGGCCAGATGTGTCGAGCTCAGTCTTCAGCTTTTCGAACACAGTCCGCAAGTGTGTGACATCCGACAGTGCGTAGGACAACTGCTTGTCGGACAGTGGCCGGCGCGCCCAATCGGTGAAACGGGATGATTTGTCGATCTGCGCCTTCGCAAGCTTTCGCACAATCTGCTCGTAGCTGACCTGGTCTCCGAATCCGCAGACCATGGCAGCGATCTGCGTATCGAAGAGAGGCGTCGGAATGATTCCGCTGCGATGGAACACGATCTCGACGTCCTGGCGCGCGGCGTGGAAGACCTTCATTACCGACGGATTGGCCATGAGGGCAAAAAATGGCTCGAGATCAATCTCTGCCGCGAGGGGATCGACAATGGCCTCCCGCTTCGTCCCAGCCAGTTGGACTAGGCACAATTCCGGCCAGTAGGTCTGCTCGCGCATGAACTCAGTATCGACAGCGATGAAACTATCTTTCGCGAGTTCGGTGCAGAGCGCCCGCAGCGCTGGTGTCGTGGTGATAATGTCCATGGTGATAGGGGGCACAGTTGCGCGAGTCCGCCCGCGCCGTCAACAATTAGCGCCGGAATGCGTTGTCACATAAATAATGTATATTAAACAATGGCTTAGAAGAGCCTGCTCGCGACACCAAATGCCTCCGGCGGGCCAATCATGCTCGGTTACGGCGACCAGCAATATAGCGATAGGAAGCTAGACCCAAAAGTCCAAGCTGTGTAACGGCCAAAAAGCCGAACAGACCATGGGCTCCAAAAAGGAAGAGAAGTTCGCTGGCGATGAGAGGACCAGCGATAGCGCCGGCAGAAAAGAAGGTCGAAAGGCCTGCGGCCACTACCACATACTGTCCGGCATGCGCCCGGTCATTGGCATGGGCAGCGAGCAATGGATAGAGCGGCAGGGACAATCCGCCATAGACAAAGGATCCGGCAAAGGGGAGCCAGGGGATGTTCGGGGGCGCGAAGGCCAGGGTGATCGCTGCCAGTATCGCACCCCCCGAGGCGAGCATCACGGCAACGCGGCGATCAAGACGGTCCGACAGCCAGCCGAGGGGGAACTGCATCAGCGCGGAGGCGATAATCGCGATACTAATGAAGCTTGCCACCTTCGAGAGACTGAAACCGATATCTGCGACATAGATCGGCGCGATCAGGCGGAACGCCGTATTGGTGAGACCAATGAACAGGCATCCGCCGCACGCCAAGGGCGATATCCTCCATATTGCCGGAAGATTGAGGACCATGTCCTCGGGTGATTTCGGATTAGACCGATCGCCGAGTGCTACCGGGACGACCGATATACAAGTCACAATGCTGATAAGGGCGTAGATAGCGAAACCTTCGATTCCGATGACGGGCATCAGGAATTGGCCGGCGGCAACGAACGTCATGTCGACCATGCGGAAGATGGAGAAGATTCGTGCCCGTGTCTGGTTTGTCGACGCTCCGTTGATCCAGCCTTCCATGACCATGAACAGGCCTGAGAAGCAGAATCCTGCCAATGCGCGCACCGCAATCCACACTGTGGGTTCGACGAAGAGATAGAAGAGCAGGGTGCTGGACCCGGCTATGGCGGAGTAGGCGGCAAAGACGCGGATGTGCCCGACCGACTTGACTAGGCGCGGATTGATGAAGCAGCCGACAAGGTAGCCGGCAAAATAGCCCGTTCCGATCAGTCCGACCATGGTCGGGTCAAAACCCGCCCGCACCCCCGAAAGCGAAAGAATGGTCGCGATGACACCGCCGCCGGCCAAGAGCAGTCCCTCGGCAAAGAAAAGGGGAAGGAGGGAGCGCAGTGTCGGCAACATGGGCCGGAACTAGCCGCCAGGCGGCCTGCAGGCAACTAAAGCCGCTGCAGACCTGCCGATCTCCATTGGAGGGGGAGGGCTCGCCAAACTTGACAATTGTGGCCCCCCATGCGCTTTTCCGGCGCCATTTGCTGACGATTGAGAGGACAAAATGCACGCATATCGAAGCCACACCTGCGGCGCCTTGCGCAAGGAACAGGCGGGCGATGATGTGCGTCTGTCGGGCTGGGTGCATCGTGTACGCGATCATGGCGGCGTGCTGTTTATTGACCTGCGCGACCATTACGGCGTGACCCAGATTGTTGCAGACCCTGATTCACCCGCATTCAAGGTAGCCGAGCGCGTCAGATCGGAATGGGTCATTCGCGTCGATGGCAAGGTGAGACCGCGCCCGGCAGGGACAGAGAATCACGAGCTTCCCACGGGCCTGATCGAGGTGTTCGCAACCGGCATCGAGGTCCTTTCGGAAGCGAAGGAACTACCGCTTCCGGTATTCGGCGACACCGAGTATCCGGAGGACATCCGCCTCCGATACCGCTTTCTCGATCTCCGCCGCGATCGCATTCATCATAACATCATCAAGCGCGGCGCCATCATCGATTCCCTGCGCCGCCGGATGAAGGAGCAGGGCTTCTTTGAATTCCAGACGCCGATTCTGACGGCATCATCACCAGAAGGGGCTCGGGACTTCCTGGTCCCGTCACGCATCCATCCGGGCAAGTTCTATGCGCTGCCGCAGGCCCCGCAGCAGTTCAAGCAGCTCATCATGATGTCGGGGTTCGATCGCTATTTTCAGATAGCCCCGTGCTTCCGTGACGAAGATGCGCGCGCCGACAGAAGCCCGGGCGAATTCTACCAACTCGATATCGAGATGAGCTTCGTCACCCAGGACGATGTTTTTGCAGCGGTCGAACCCGTATTGCGAGGCGTCTTCACCGAGTTCGGCGAGGGTAAGCCCGTAACGGCAAAATTTCCGAAGATCGCCTTCCGGGACGCCATCCGGAAATACGGAACGGACAAGCCCGATCTCCGCAATCCGCTGAAGATGCAAGCTGTGACACAGCATTTCGCGAGTTCCGGCTTCAAGGTCTTCGCCAATATGATCGCCGGCGACCCGAAGGTTGAAGTGTGGGCGGTTCCGGCGCCGAAAGGCGGATCGCGCGCCTTTTGCGACCGCATGAATGCCTGGGCTCAGCAGCAGGGTCAGCCAGGTCTTGGCTATGTCTTCTGGCGCGAAGGCGAGGAGGGCGGCGCTGGCCCGATCGCCAAGAATATCGGCCCGGAGCGGACCAGTGCTATTCGGGACCAATTGGGCCTTGGGGTCGGCGATGCCGCGTTCTTTGTCGCCGGCCGGCCCGAGAAATTTTACAAATTCGCCGGAGAAGCGAGAACGCGTGTCGGATCAGAATTGGGGCTGATCATCGACGACCGTTTTGAGTTCTGTTGGATCGTCGACTTTCCAATGTTCGAATGGAACGAGGAAGAGAAGAAGGTCGATTTCTCCCACAACCCGTTTTCGATGCCGCAAGGCGGGCTCGAGGCGCTGAACGGCAAGGACCCCCTCGACATCCTCGCCTATCAATACGACATCGTCTGCAACGGCATCGAATTGTCGTCGGGCGCGATCCGCAACCATCGCCCGGATATCATGAAGCGGGCCTTCGAGATCGCCGGCTATTCGGAAGATGTGCTGTTATCGAAGTTCGGCGGCATGTACCGGGCCTTCCAGTACGGTGCCCCACCGCATGGCGGCATTGCCCCAGGCGTCGACCGCATCGTGATGCTTCTCTGTGGCGAACAGAACCTTCGCGAGGTCGTCCTATTCCCCATGAATCAGCAGGCCGAAGACCTGCTTATGGGTGCACCGAGCGAGGTGATGCCAAAGCAATTGCGTGAGCTACACATTCGACTGGATCTGCCGAAGACGTGAGCTTCGGCGCGGCAAGAGCCGCGCCGAACCCGTATAAGCGATTTCAGTCGTTGGCCATGACCTTCACGCCGAGCGAGGTGATTGCCGCTCCCGGATCCGCAGGATTCATCGACATGAGCTGCTGTACCGCGATGGGCTGCGGCGGCTGCATCGAGAGTGTGATCGATTTAGGTTCCTTCAGGAAGTTCGTCACCGCGCTCACCACGCTGTCGGTGAACGGCTGGTTCTTAAGCTGCGCCAAGGTGATCTGAAGCATCGCGCCAGCGCTTGCGACGAACCCTGTTTCATCCATATTCTGCTGCTTCGCGAGAATCGGCAGCAGGCGCTTAGTCAATGAGCCGTCCTCGAAGCGGAACTGCAATTTGCTGACCGTGACGCCCATGAGCTGCGGCATCAGCTTGTTGAAATCCGGTTCCTTCTTGGCCCCCGGATTGGCGAATTCCGCATAGACGGCAATTGGCACATTTGCGGCCGCGAAAGTCGTTCTAAGCGTGCCGGCATCGCGACCCTCGAGATAGATATCGGCATCGAAGCCCAAGGTATCGCCCGTGACGGCCAAGTTGCCCGTGCCGCCGGCGTTGAACGAGAGATCATTGTAGCCAAGCTTTTTCAACTCGCCGGTCGGATCGATCGAAGCGATCGCCTGGGCGGGGATCATGATGTTCGAAATTTTCACATCAAACTTGCCAGCCCCCGTCGCCGGATCGCCGTCCCAGGTCGAATCATAGCCATCGACGGTGAATGTCTGACCGGAGGCTTCGACAGTGATTTTGCCGGAATTCATATGGCGCGCCACGTTCATCGAGGCGCGCATTATTTCCTTCGGCGTCGGCGAAGGTCCGAGCGTCGTAACATACCAGCCGTCGACCGAGCTTTCCGGCATCTTCACGGTGAAGGTCGTGCCGTCCGGCGCTGAGAAAGTGACGACCAGATTGTCGTATTTGGTCGAGGCGATCTCGAATATGCCGCCACCCTGGTCGGCGACGCCGGCGAGCTGCATCTTGCCGATATCGATGGTGAGCGTGCCGGGTTGGCTCGGATCTTGCGATGCTATCTTTGCGGTCAGGCCATCGATCGTGATGTTTCCGGCACCATCCGTGTCCAGTTTTTGGAATGTCGGTTTGGCTTGGAACTGCTGCTCCCAGGTACGGAAAATCGCCTGGACGACAGGCGGTTCATCCGCTGCTTCGGCGAAGGTCGCAAAACTGAAAACTGCCAGGAACGAGAAGGCCGCGGCCGTCTGTCTGAAGTGCATTATACATCCTCATTGCTTGCCCGGATGGGCGGACATTACGTATTGGATAATCGAGTGAACTCCGTGTTTTAGCCTGACCCGCCCGCCACTGGAAGTGACGGAATTGTGTCATGCCAAACCGTTGCCGAGGCCCAACCCCGCCGCTATGGTCCGCCGCGAGAGATTCCGGGGCAGGTTCGGGGAACAGGGACACATGCAGAAGAGATTGACCGTCGCAGCTCTAATTCTGATGACATTTGGCACCATTCTGGGGGTCGAAATTATGACGGCCCCCACTGCGAAAGCCAATTTCTCATCTGCATATGATGAACCTTTGCCGAAGAAGCCCAAGAAGCCTGTTAAGAAACAGGTGAAAAAGCCGGCTCCACAGACGCCCCAAACTGTCCAGGCCAAGAAGAAGCAATACCAACTGCAACAAAGGCAGGCGGCGCAATCAAACGCCCGGACTCGCTACAGCCAGGCTGGGTGCAGCAACTTCTTCAACTGCATGTTCCAAAAAAAGCCCCGGTATCAACGGCGCGTCGCCATTGTATCAGGGGGTACTGGAGGCGGTCTCGACCGCCAGACGCGTATGACGGTGCCATGGAACGAAACGAAATTCTCACCCGGCACTATCATTGTCAGGACGCCGGAGCGGGCGCTCTATTACGTGCTGCCTGACGGCAAGGCGCTGCGCTACGACGTCGGGGTCGGCAAGGAAGGCTTTCAGTGGAGCGGAAATTCCAAGATCGTGATGAAGAAGGAATGGCCATCATGGCGCCCGCCGCAGCAAATGATCGCGCGCGAGGCGGCCAAGGGACATATCATCCCCGAATTCATGGAGGGCGGCCCTGACAATCCGCTCGGTGCACGCGCGATGTATATTGGCGGCACCATGTTCCGCATTCATGGAACCAACAATGCGGCCTCGATTGGCGGGGCTGTGTCATCCGGCTGCATCCGTATGATGAACACTGACGTGATGGATCTTTATGATCGTGTGAAGGTCGGCTCCCGCGTCTATGTCTATCAATAGCACCGGCGGGGCGCGTTCGCCGGAGGCTGGCGCGCCCGCTTAGGGGTCTTCCACAGTGGACTGGGCGGCGCCGATTGATGCTTACTGCGAGCGGCTGGCTCCAGGGCTCTTCGCCGAGCCGCTGAACGCCGTTAGCAATTTGGCTTTCTTGATTGCGGCCGCCTATGGGTTGGTGCTCGCCCGGCGCGAGCGTAGCGATTGGGCGGTGTGGGCACTCGCCTGGCTCGTTGCGATCATTGGTGTCGGCAGCCTCCTGTTCCACACATTCGCCAATCGTTGGTCGATGCTGGCCGACGTCATCCCGATCACGGTCTTTATCTACGCTTATTTTGCCTTTGCGCTTCGCCGCTTCGTCGGCTTGCCATGGTTCCCGACGCTGCTGCTCCTGGGAGCGTTGCTCGCAGCTAACGTGGGATTGGCAGCTCTAACGCCGCCGGATTTGTTGAATGGTTCAATTGGCTATCTGCCAGCCTTGGTCGCGGCGCTCGCGATGGCCTTGGTGCTAGGGTCCCGGAATCATGAGGCTGCATTCCATTTGACCACAGCGGCGATCATTCTTGCGTTTTCTTTGGCATTTCGCACCGCCGACCGCGTCGTGTGCCAAGCGGTTCCAATCGGTACGCATTTCGTCTGGCATATTTTGAATGCGCTGGTGCTGGGTCTTTATCTTGAAGCGGCTGCCCGGTTTGGTGCACGCAAGACCCATAAAAGAACTGACCCCGGCGGACAAGCCAGCCGGGGTTCAGTCCTGAAGCCTTAAGTCGGAGAAGGTTACTTCTTCTTCGCCTTCTTAGCGGTCTTCTTAGCCGCTTTCTTCGTCGACTTCTTAGCAGCTTTCTTAGCAGCCATAATCTATCTCCTGGTTAGTTGAGAGCCCCACAACGCAGGTAAGCCTCACTTTGCCGGCCGGCGCCGTCGTAAAACGTAACTTGCCTAGCCGTCATCGAAACGACTTGTGTACCCGTTTGTGTGATTCGGCAATATGCCGTCAACATCTTGTATGTAGCCTCACGGCGGCTAACGAACCGTAAACGGGTTTGTGGGCGACTTATCATCAGAACACTGATAAATTTGACAAAATTCGCTGCGAGCCCATTTGAATCGCGATGAATCCCGTATGATCAGTCTACGGATCATGCCGGATTCAGAGGGTATTTTGGCACTCCATGGGACAAATCGGCAAGCGTTGCGAGTCCGACACATATCCACTGAAATCGAAAAAAGCCGGCGCGAGCGCCGGCTTTCCAGTCATGCGGCGGAGAATCCCGCGCCGCCTAGAGGCCATTCTCGGCCTACGAACAACCGCTCGTCGAGCCGCAGGTGTCGCATTTCAGGCAAGTCCCGTTCCTCACCATCGTGAAGTTTCCGCATTCGGAACAGCTTTCGCCTTCGTATCCTTTCATCCGGGCCTCGGCACGCCGATCGAGCGCAGGAGAATGGCTGTGAGCATGCTGTTCATGACGCGCATGCACATGGACTTCGCTGATCGCCAGCGCCGAGGTGCCATAACTTTCCGCGGCCCGCATCTGCAGAGCGTGTGCTGGAGATGTTGGGACCGATGTCCCGTGCATGACCACGACATTCGACAGTTTCTGGCTGCGAACGAAGCCGGTCGACATCAGGCGCGAAGCCGGTACCGGAGCAGGAGTTTTTGGCGCTTCATCGTCGCCGACGCCCTTGCCCAACGCATCGAAGCCGATATCGGACGGCTCGACATGGGCGAGGTCGTTGCGGCCGAGATAGGACACAGCGAGTTCGCGAAAGACGTAATCGAGAATGGAGGTCGCATTCTTGATCGAGTCATTGCCCTGGACCATGCCTGCCGGCTCGAAGCGGGTGAAGGTGAAGGCTTCCACGAATTCCTCGAGCGGCACGCCGTACTGCAGGCCGACGGACACCGCGATGGCGAAATTGTTCATCATCGCGCGCAGCGCAGCACCTTCCTTGTGCATGTCTATGAAGATTTCGCCCAAACGGCCGTCTTCATATTCGCCGGTATGGAGATAGACCTTGTGGCCACCAACAATTGCCTTTTGGATGTAGCCCTTGCGGCGTTCCGGCAGCCTTTCGCGCTCACGATCGCGAACCACCACCTCGACAATCTTTTCGACGATCTTCTCGACGCGCTGGACCTGCGGCCGAGCCATGAGCGCGTCGACTGCGTCCAGATCGTCGGCTTCATCCTCGGAGATGAGCTGCGCTGACAAGGGCTGCGACAGCTTCGATCCGTCGCGATAAAGGGCGTTGGCCTTCAAGGCGAGCTTCCATGAGAGCATATAGGCCGCCGTGCAGTCCTCGACGGTTGCCTCGTTCGGCATGTTGATCGTCTTGGAGATTGCGCCTGAGATGAAGGGCTGGCTTGCCGCCATCATACGGATATGGCTGTCGACGGAGAGAAAGCGCTTGCCGAGCCGACCACATGGATTGGCGCAGTCAAAAACGGGCAAGTGCTCGCTTCGAAGCCCCGGCGCCCCTTCAAGCGTCATTGCCCCGCAAACATGAACATTGGCCCGCTCGACATCAGCCTTGGAGAACCCAAGCGCCGCCAACATGTCGAAACCGAGATCCACCAGGTCGGCATCGCTGAGCTTAAGCACATTCCGGCAGAAGTCCTCGCCAAGTGTCCACTTGTTGAAGACGAACTTGATGTCGAAGGCAGAAGCGAGCGATTGCTCGACCTTGGCGATCTCCGCATCCCCGAAGCCCTTGGCACGCAATTGCGCGTGGTTGAGGGCTGGAGCGTCGGCCAGCGTACCATGCCCGACCGCATAGCCGATGATCGCCTCGATTTGGTCCGGGTCGTAGCCGAGCGTGCGCAAGGCTTCCGGAACAGCCTGGTTGATGATCTTGAAATACCCGCCGCCGGCGAGCTTCTTGAACTTGACCAGCGCGAAGTCGGGCTCGATGCCGGTCGTATCGCAATCCATGACGAGACCAATCGTGCCAGTCGGCGCGATGACCGTTGATTGGGCATTGCGATAGCCGTGCTTTTCGCCGAGCGAGAGTGCCTTGTCCCAGGCCTGCCTTGCATGGATGATAAGCGCTGCATCCGGGCAGCCAGCATCATCGAGCGGGACAGGCGCAGTTCTGATATCCTCATACCCGACCGCCGCGCCATAGGCAGCACGCCGATGGTTGCGGATGACGCGCAACATGTGTTCCCGGTTTTTTGCATAGCCCGGGAAAGGCCCAAGCGCCTCCGCCATCTCGGCAGATGTCGCGTAGCTGATCCCTGTCATGATCGCCGAAATTGCACCGCAGATCGCGCGGCCCTCATGGCTGTCATAGGGAATGCCGGCCGTCATCAAGAGGCCGCCGATATTGGCGAAACCCAGTCCCAGTGTACGGAAATCGTAGGAGAGCTTGGCAATCTCCTTGGACGGGAACTGCGCCATGAGCACCGAGATCTCGAGCACCAGCGTCCAAAGGCGGACGGCGTGCTCAAAGGATTCCACATCGAACCGGCCGGTTGCGGAATCGCGGAACTGCAGAAGGTTCAGCGAGGCGAGATTGCACGCAGTGTCGTCGAGAAACATGTATTCGGAGCATGGATTCGACGCGCGGATCTCGCCTGAGGCCGGGCACGTATGCCAATCATTGATCGTCGTGTGGAACTGGATGCCGGGATCGGCCGATGCCCAGGCCGCATAGCCCACCTTGTCCCACAAGGCCCGCGCCTTGACTGTCTTGACGGTCTTGTTCGACAAGCGGGCCGTCAGGCTCCAATCGCCATTGAGTTCGACCGACTTCAGGAAATCGTCGGTGACGCGCACCGAATTGTTGGAATTCTGACCCGAAACGGTCCGATACGCCTCGCCATCCCAGTCGGTGTCATAGGCATCAAACACCATCTCGGTGTAACCCTGCCGGGCGAACTGGATCACGCGTTTGATGTAGTTGTCAGGCACCATATTACGGCGCGCGTCTTTGACGGCTCGCTTGAGGGCAGGGTTCTTCTCGATTTCGAAGCAATCGCCATTGGGGCCTTCGCAATTGACGCAGGCCTTCATAATGGCGGTGAGATGCCGGCGGACGACCTTCGAGCCGGTCACAAGAGCGGCGACCTTCTGTTCTTCCTTCACCTTCCAGTCGATGTAATCCTCAACATCCGGGTGATCGATATCGACCACCACCATTTTCGCAGCGCGCCGCGTGGTACCGCCAGACTTGATGGCGCCGGCTGCGCGATCGCCGATCTTCAGGAAGCTCATCAGGCCGGATGACTTGCCACCGCCTGAAAGCCTCTCGTTCTCGCCGCGCAGGCGCGAAAAATTTGTCCCGGTGCCGGAGCCGTATTTGAAGAGGCGCGCCTCGCGGACCCAAAGGTCCATGATGCCGCCGTCATTAACGAGATCATCCTCGATCGACTGGATGAAACAGGCATGAGGCTGCGGATGCTCGTAAGCCGACTTCGACTTGACGAGTTTCCCCGTTTCGAAATCTACATAGTAGTGTCCCTGGCCAGGCCCATCGATGCCATAGGCCCAGTGCAAACCGGTGTTGAACCATTGCGGGGAGTTGGGAGCGCATTTCTGCGTGGCAAGCATGAAGCAAAGCTCGTCGTAGAAGGCTCTGGCGTCATTTTCGGTGTCGAAATAACCGCCCTTCCAGCCCCAGTAGGTCCAGGTACCTGCGAGCCGGTCAAATACTTGCTTCGAGTTCCTTTCGCCGGAATAACGTTGCGCCTCGGGAATGGCAGCCAGGGCTTCGTCATCGCCCGCAGAGCGCCAAAGCCACGACGGCACGGTTTCTTCCTCAACGCGCTTGAGGGCGGTCGGCACGCCCGCTTTGCGGAAATATTTCTGAGCCAGGATGTCGCAGGCGACCTGGCTCCAGCTTGCAGGCACCTCAATGTTTTCAAGCCGAAAGACGACCGAGCCATCCGGATTCCGGATTTCGCTGATCCCGAGCCGGAATTCGATCGCGTGATACGGGTCCTGACCTTCTTTTGTGTACCGACGTTCAATGCGCATTTTTCTTTGTTCCCTTCTTATCCCGCGCTGCCCGCGCGGCTTGACCCCGATGCACGCGACAAAACTCTCCCCGCGATGGCTTGGATCGGGACGCAAGACCACGTCCGAAAGACCCAAATCCCCCGGTCAACTCTCTACAGATCGATTTGAAATTCACTAACAAACAGCAGGGATTCTGCCTGCCGGCTCTAGCCCCCAGCCCTTAGACTCAAACTACACCCAGCCAGTAAACGCAGTCAACACCTAGTGTGTTAATAAACCCTTACCACAATATCTTGTGTCCAAGCGGTGGTCGCGACTAAATAACGAAACTGCGGCCAAGGGTAGTTTCGGCCGATTCTTGGGCGCCGCTCAAGGGGATTTTCGGGGCGAAAGCAGGAGTGCTGCAATCGCCGCAAAGGTGATGATCGCGAGCAACATCCAGGCATCATTTGCTGCTAGCGTGAGGGCGCCGACCTCGATATCGCCCATGATTGTCATCAAGCCGACGGGGTCTTCGAAATTGGTGTCCTCGATCGAAATTCCTGTGATGCGAGCGGCCTCTTGATCGCCTGCCTTCAGTCGATCCAGCAGCGATTCCGCATAATCTGGTGTGCGCGTGAACAGCACGGTGTCGACCAGCGCTATGCCGATTGCGCCGCCCAGATTGCGCATGAGATTGAAGAGGCTCGACCCGTCATTCACCCTTGATGTTGGCAGGTGCCCGAGTGCCAGGCGTGTTGGCGCTAGCAAGCACAATGTTACACCGACGCCGCGAACTACCTGAGGCCAGAACATCTGATCATAATCGGTATCGATCGTTGATCGCGATGACATCCACAGACCGATGGCGAAGATCGCAAAAGCGAACCCTGCCAACCATCGCTCGTCAGTTCGCTTCTCGAGCTGCACGGCCAATGGCGCGCTGATCATCTGGGTGACACCCGTCACCAACATGATGATGCCGATCGCCAGGGGCCCGTGGCCGCGCACGAAAGCGAGAAAAACCGGGAGCAAATAGACTGAACCGAATAGGCCCGCCCCCAGTACAAAACTCATGATGCAGCCGGTCAGAAATGTACGGTCACTGAAAAGCCGAAGCTCGACGATCGGATGCTCGTTTCTTAAGCCACGCACAATGAAGAACGCCGCCAAGGCGACGAATAGGGCGAGGCAGGGCAAAACGTATATGGAATCCCAACCTTCTTTCGGCGCGTTCTTGAGTCCGATCTGAAAGGCTGCGAGGCCGGCCGCGAGCGCGAGCAGGGAAGACCAGTCGAGATGCCGCAACTCCCTGAGCGCCGTCGCCGCCCGCGGAAGACACACAAGTCCGACGATCAGCGCCGCAATTCCGGGAATGACGTTGATCAGAAACAACCAGTGCCAGGAAAGATTCTCGGTAATCCAGCCACCGGCGAGGGGACCAAGTGTTGGTGCGAGCACCGCGAGCATGCCGCCGGTTGTCGTTGCTACGGCCTCTTGCGATTTCGGAAAGAGCAGGAACACCGCGGCGAACACCAAGGGTATCAGGATGCCGCCAGCAAAGCCCTGGACACTCCGAGCGATGATCATCGATGTGAAATCGAAGCTCATTGCGCAGGCGATCGATGCAACCGTGAACAGGATGGTAGCGCCGGCGAACAAAAGCCTCATCGAAAAGACGCGCGTGAGCAGCGCTGTCAGTGGGATCGCGATAATCTCGGCAATGAGGTAGGACGTCTGCACCCAGCTCATGCGGTCGGCGCCGATATCGAGCGCAGCCTGGATGATCGAAAGCGACGTTACGACGACCTGGACATCCAGAATCGCCATGAACATGCCGAGACAGAGGGCGCCGAATCCGGCCCATGTCGCAAAGCCGGCATTGCCCGGCTGAGTCGCTTCTATTGTTTCCCCCCGCATCGGGCCACTATGGCGGAGCAAAATGCGGGACGCCAAGGGGTTCTGACCGTTTGAGCCCAACCTTTAATGGAAGTGTTGCACGTAGTTGGCTAGAATTGCGCCATGCTACGGTTTTTAACGAACAAACTGACGCTGATTGCGGCGATTTACGTCGGGATCTCCACGTCCTCGTCGCAGGCGATGAACTGGGAAGGACATGACGATTGGATGGCAGACCTGCCCGCGGCGCTGGTCTTGCAAGCTGCGACGCCGGTGGCCTTGCCGCAGCGGTCGCTAAAGCTGTGCCGGTTGGACCCGTCGCGCGACCCTTATGACCAGATACCCCTCCCAACCGACATATGCCGTATGGGATCGCCCGTTAAAGACTATGAGCGCTCGGGTGCCCAACCCTAGCCTCAATTCGAACCTAACTCGCCGCCGGCAATTCGTGGCTCATGGAAACCATCCAGCCCTATCTTGACTATTTTGCCCAGAACCCGACCTGGGCAATCCTGATCGTCTTCCTCATCGCCTTCGGCGAAGCACTTCTCATCATAGGGTTGTTCGTGCCCTCGACTGCCGTGCTGGTTGGCGCGGGCATGCTGGTTGGGACCGGTCATCTTGAATTCTGGCCGATCTTTGTGGCGACCGTTGTTGGCGCCATTCTGGGCGACCAGCTTTCCTACTGGGCGGGAAGACTATTCGGCGAGCGGCTCAAGACCATGTGGCCGCTCAATCGCTACCCGGCACTCGTCGCGCGGGGTGAGGACTTCGTCCGCCAGCACGGCGGCAAGTCGATCGCCATCGGTCGGTTTGTGCCGGGCGTCAAGGCGGTCGTGCCCGGCATCGTCGGCATGTTCGGAATGGGCCAGCTCTTTTTTGCCACAGTCAATATTTCCTCGGGTATTGTTTGGGGAGCCGCGCATGTGTTTCCCGGCATTCTGCTCGGGCAGGGGCTGGCGCTCGCAGGCGAATTGAGCGGCCGCCTGGTGGTCGTGCTCCTTATTCTATTGGTTGTTCTCGCAATTGCGGGATGGCTGATCAGGCTTGGCGTTGCTGGGGTATCGCCGCTCATTGGCCGAGGGCTGGCCAGGATATCGGCATGGGCGAAGCGTAGGTCCAGTCCCTTCTGGCGACGGTTCGGTCGTGCGGTAGCACCTGAGAATCCGCGCTCCCTGCTTGTCGTCGTCTTCGCCGTGGTTGCCGTTGCCGCGCTCATCGCTCTTGTCGACATGACCATCGGGGTGTTTGCGAGCGGCGCCTTTCTCAACACCGACCTCTCCGTCAACAAGCTGATGCGCGAGCTACGCAATGCGCCGGCCGACGACATCATGGTCGGTATTACCATGCTCGGTGACTGGCCGGTCATGACGGCGCTCGGGCTGGCCATGGCAGGCTGGCTGTTTATCCGCAGGTCGTGGCGCGCCGGGCTGGCCGTTGTCGCGGCTCTGGCTTCCGCTCGGATATTCGTGTTTGTTCTCAAGTTCGGAATTCAGAAGGCAAGGCCCTTCGAACTCTATCCGGATGCAACATCCTATGCCTTCCCATCAGGCCACACCGCCGTCGCGACGGTCACGTTGGGCGTTTTGGCGGTGCTCGTCAGCCATTCCATGGGCAGGTGGGGACGATCGCTCGTATTTGCGGTCTGTGGGCTTGCCGTCGTCGCTATTGCCTATTCGCGGCTTTATCTGGGCGTCCACTGGCTGTCGGATGTTCTTGGTGGATTCCTGTTCGGAGCCATTGTGACAGCCGCCTTTGGCGTTGTGCTCGAAGCCATTCCGCCGCGCCGGATTGCGCCGGCCGGTCTCGCGGCAATTGCGCTCGCCGCTCTCACCTTGGCTGGAGCGGCTCACATCGGAGCAGGCTTCGCGCACGCCATTGAGCTCTATGCGCCTCGTCACGTCGTTCACCGCGAGAGCATCGCTGAATGGCAAGAGACGGGATGGACAAAGCTGCCGAGGCGCCGAATTGATCTTGCGGGAAAGCCCGAAGAGGAATTCACCCTGCAATGGTTGGGTGGTCCCGCGGCACTCGCCACCGTACTCGATGAGCACGGCTGGCGCCTGCAGCCCAAATGGCATTGGAAGGACGGTCTGCCTTACCTCAATCCGGAGGCGACGCTCGACCAGCTTGCCCCACGGCCGATTCTACATGAGGGGTTGCGATCACTTCTGACGTGGATACAGCCGTCAAAGGATCCGGAATCTTACCGGCTTGTTTTACGCCTGTGGAAGTCCGATTACGAAGTCGTCGCCGCGGACGTTGCGGAGCCGGTCTACCTGTTGAGCCTTACGCGAGAGAGGTTGCGGCGCGGCATGCACCTTTACGCGGTCCCAAGCCCGACACCGCCTACCCAGGAAGAGACAGACGAGTTCCTCACCTTGCTCGAACAAACGTCAGCCGTTCGGATCTATGCGCGCGCCAAACAGGACGATGAGACCATTCCCGTCCTGGTCACAGCGGCCCAGTGATTCATGTCTGTCTGGACCTTCCCCCTAGCTTCGGCCATAGTCCGCGCGAAATCCAGCCCTGTCATAAGGACTGAGTAGGATATGAAGTTTTTGCTGCAGTTTTTCACTTGGTGGAATGGCGAAACCTTAGGGACGCGATTCTGGACTTGGCGAAAGGGTCAATTCGTCGGGGAAGACGAATTTGGCAATCGCTATTACCGGGCCCCCTCGGCCATTCCGGCGTCGATCCGCGAGCATCGCTGGGTCATCTACAATGGATATGCTGAGGCATCGGCGATCCCGCCGGGCTGGCACGGCTGGATGCACTACAAGGTCGATACGCCGCCGACCAAGGGCGCCTACCAGCCGCGCGAGTGGCAGCTTCCCCATCAGCCCAATTTGACGGGGACGGCGGAGGCTTACCGGCCCCCGGGCAGCATTGTCGGATTTGGGAAGCCTAAGCCGGTCGCTGCCGACTATCAGGCTTGGACACCCGAATAATGCGGGCCCTTTGCCGCCACATTTTGCGGGTTTTGTCGGCTAAGCGCGGCTGATCGGGAGCCCGATTCTTCGGACCTAAGGTATGAACAACAATTCGACGGTTGAAACAGCGATTGGCGCCGCAGTCATCTTGATCGCGGCGATTTTCTTCGTCTATGCCTACCAGACATCCGGCAAGGCCGAAGGCACCGGCGGATATACGGTGAGTGCGGAATTCGACAATGCCGCGGGCGTGAACACCGGGACCGACGTGCGGCTCGCGGGGATTAAGATCGGTACCGTCACCGCGCAGTCCCTGAATGCTGAGAACTATCAGGCGGTCATCACCATGGCGATCGACCCCAAGATTTCGCTGAGTGACGACACGACCGCGAAAATCACCTCCGAAGGACTTCTGGGGTCCAATTTCATCGCGCTTGAGCCGGGTGGATCGGATACGAAGCTAACCGAGGGCGGCCGCATCGCTTATACACAAGGGGCCGTCGATATTTGGTCGCTTATAAGCCAGGCGATGTTCGACAAGAAGGGCGATGAGACAACGACCGAAGGCAGCAAGACTCCTGCTGGGGGAGAAACGACGCCATCGGGTGGCGAAACTGCCCCGTCAGGCGGCGAGCCTACGCCTGAGACCGCGCCGCAGTGATCCCAATCTGTTCTGCCGGCTGGACACGTCCGGCTGCGCTGGCGATTTGTATTGTCATGTCCCAAGCCGGATCAGCTAACGCCGAGCGGATTTCCAATCCGATCGCTATGTTTGCCGGCCTTGATAAGATCACCGGCGTCACAACGACATTCGAAGTTCAGATCGGGCAGGAAGCGAAGTTTGGTGGCTTTCTCGTCAGGCCGCGCGTCTGTTACTCGCGACCGGCGACCGAAGAACCCAAGACCACGTCCTTCGTTGAAGTCGACGAATTGGAGACCGATCAGAGCCGAAAACGCGTGTTCACTGGTTGGATGTTTGCCGAAAGCCCCGGCTTAAGCGGTGTGGAACACGCTGTCTTTGATGTCTGGCTGACGGGATGCCGCGACCCCAATGCACCACCACCCATCATCGAGGCAGCGCCCGACGCTGCACCTGCTGGCGAGGAGCAAGGGGATACGCCGGACGATTAGGCCGGAACCTTCCCTTGTGCGCGGGCCAAGACTATTTCGGGATCGCTATCTTGTGCGAATTTGAAGAAGTCCGCATCAGCCGCGAGGGCCGGTTCCAGCACCTCGTGATATTCAAGACGGGTAAGCGGAACCGCGCCGAGACGCGCGAGATGTGGGTTCATGAATTGAGCATCGAGCAGACGAAAGCCGCCAGCATTCAATCTCGCGACAAGATGGACCAGCGCTACTTTGCTCGCATCGCTCTGTAAGGAAAACATGCTTTCGCCGAAGAACACCGCACCGATCCGGACTCCATAGAGCCCGCCGACCAGTTGATCCCCGACCCAGGCCTCGACGGTGTGGCAGCAGCCCATCTTGAAGAGCTGGCTATAAAGCGACCTGATCCGCCCATTGATCCAGGTCGAGCCGCGACCGGGGTAGCGTGCGGCGCAGCCTGCAATAACTTCGGGAAATGCCGTGTCGATGCGGATCGTGAATTCCTGCCGCCTGACTCGCTTGCGCAGCGAGCGAGAGATGACGAGACCATCGAGTGGAATTGTTCCACGCTCCTCCGGCTCAATCCAGTAGAGCGCGTTGTCCTCCGCGCTTTCCGCCATCGGAAATATTCCGGCGGCATATGCTTTGAGCAGTATTTGCGGGGTGATCGTTGCGCTCATGGCGACGGGCGGTTGAGGAAATGCTCGAGCCAGTGAATATCGTAATGCCCATCGATGATATCCGCCTCGCCAACTAACCGCTGGAAGAGGGGGATTGTCGTCTCGACTCCCTCAATGACATATTCGGACAAGGCTCGGCGCAGCCGCATCAGGCACTCAGTGCGCGTCTTGCCAAACACGATCAGCTTGCCGATCAGGCTGTCGTAATAAGGCGGAATGCGATAGCCGGCATAGATTGCCGAATCGATGCGTACGCCCAATCCGCCGGGCACATGCACGGCATCGACCCGACCTGGCGAGGGCGCGAAGGTACGCGGATTTTCGGCATTGATTCGGCACTCGATGGCATGGCCGCTGAAGGAAATGTCGCTCTGCGCGTATTTCAACGTTGAACCCGAGGCGATGCTGATCTGCTCCTGAACGAGATCGAGACCAGTGAGCATTTCCGTGACAGGATGCTCGACTTGCAGCCGCGTGTTCATTTCGATGAAGTAGAACTGCCCGTTCTCATAGAGAAACTCGACCGTCCCGACCCCTTCATAGCCGAGGTCACGCATGGCCTGCGCGACACGGCCACCAATCTCTTCGCGCTGGACAGAATTGAGAGCCGGGGAATGGGCTTCTTCCCAGACTTTCTGATGCCGGCGCTGCAACGAACAATCGCGCTCGCCAAGATGAACGGCGCGGCCCTGACCGTCGCCGAGGACCTGGATCTCGATATGCCGGGGAGTGGAGAGATATTTCTCGATATAGACTTCATCATTGCCGAACGCGGCCTTTGCCTCGGCCTGTGCCGTCGCCAGGGCCGTTTCGAGGTCGGCCTCCGAATGAGCCACCTTCATGCCGCGGCCACCGCCGCCGGCCGTCGCCTTGATGAGCACAGGATAGCCGATATCCCTGGCGATGGTTCGGGCTTGGGCTAGATCGGCGATGCCGCCTTCGGAGCCTGGCACGACAGGGATGCCCAACGCCTTCGCGGTGCGCTTCGCTTCGATCTTGTCGCCCATGACCCGGATGTGTTCGGCGCTAGGCCCGATGAATTTGATGCCATGCTCGGTCAGGATCTCAGCGAAACGCGCATTCTCGGAGAGAAAGCCGTAACCGGGATGGACGGCCTCTGCTCCGGTGATCTCGCAGGCCGAGACGATCGCCGGAATGTTGAGATAGCTGTCGCGCGCTGGCGGCGGGCCGATACATACGCTCTCATCCGCGAGGCGGACATGCATCGCCTCCTCGTCGGCCGTGGAGTGGACTGCAACCGTCTGAATACCGAGTTCGCGGCAGGCCCGCATGACCCGCAAGGCAATCTCGCCGCGATTGGCAATCAGGACTTTGTCGAACATGATTACTCGATCACCACGAGCGGTTCACCATACTCCACCGGCTGTCCGTTTGTGATGAGAATGCGGACGACTTTGCCGCTTCTGGGCGCCGGAATCTGGTTCATGGTTTTCATGGCTTCGATGATGAGCAGCGTCTGTCCTTGCTTAACTTCCGTGCCTTCCTCGATGAATGCGTTGGCGCCCGGTGCCGGTGCGAGATAGGCCGTGCCGACCATCGGCGACTTGACGGTGCCGGGATGCGCAGCCGCATCCGCAGCTGCGGGCGACGGCGCCGTGCTTGCTGGAGCAGGTGCCGCTACTGCGGCGGGAATGCTTTGCGGCAGTGCAACGGCGGCACTGAGCCCGACCGAGCGCGATACCCGAACGCGCGTACCTTTCTGCTCGAGCTCGATTTCAGTGAGCCCTGTGTCCGTTAAGATATCCGCGAGGCTCCGGATGAGCGATAGTTCCGGGCGCTCTGTTTCTGCGCCTGTGGCTGATGGCTTCTTTGCTGGCATCTCTCAGTTCTTGCTTGTTTGTGTAACGATGCGTGACAGGGCCTCGATGGCCAATTCATACCCATGGCTGCCGAAGCCGCAGATCACGCCAACGGCGACCCCGGAGACGTAGCTTTTGTGTCGAAAGGGCTCGCGCTTGTAAACATTGGTCAAATGGACCTCAATGACCGGAAGGTCGCTTGCTCGCAAGGCGTCGTGGATGGCCACGGAGGTGTGAGTGTAGGCAGCAGCATTGATCACGATCCCACAGGCTGATGACCGCGCCTCCTGAATCGACGAGACAAGTTCGCCCTCGATGTTGGATTGGCGGAACTCGACGGCAAACCCAAGCCGTTTGCCTGCGGCGATACAAAGGCGCTGGATGTCTTCCAGCATCTCCCTCCCATAGGTTTCCGGCTCGCGAAGTCCGAGCATGTTCAGATTCGGACCGTTAAGCACGAAAACTGGCTTCATCCACGCTCCCTGGGCCGGAGGCCGACTCGCGGCCTTTCGCTCGCTTATAAGCGGTCAAAGACCGGTGCGAAAGATGCGCAGGCGTTCAGCAAAGCTTGCAGCCGCCCTGGTCGCGCACCTGCTTCACCGATGCCGAAAGGCCTTCGAAACCGATCGCCCCCGGGATCAGCGTCTCATCGATGATAAAGGCCGGCGTACCCTGGATTCCCAGTTTCTGGGCGAGCGACATATTGGCGTCGAGAATGGCGCTGATTTCCTCTGATTGCATGTCCGCCTTCAGCTTTTCGACATCAAGCCCAACCGACTTGGCGATTTCCATGACCGTATCCGTCTCGACATGGCCGTCATGCCCAAGCATGGCCAAATGGAAATCCCAATACTTGCCCTGTTTCTTGGAGGCGAGGGCAGCCTTTGCCGCGACCTGCGAGCCAGGGCCGAGGATGGGGAACTCCTTCATGACGAGTCTCAGGTCTTTGTCTTCTTCGACCATGCGCATGACGTCCGGCATCGCTCGCTTGCAGTAGCCGCAATTGTAATCGAAAAACTCAACCATCGTGACTTTGCCATCCGGGTTGCCCGCAACAAGGTCGAGTGATGAGCGGTATATCTGATCGGCGTTATCCTTCAGCGCAACCTTCTGCCGAGCGCCGTCCTCCGCAGCTTCCTTTTTCTCCAGTTCCTGCGAGACCTCTCTCAGGAGTTCGGGATTGTTGAGGAGGTATTCCCGAATGATGCCGCCGATCTCGTTCCTCTGCTCATCGTTGAATCCGGCCGCATAGGCGGAAAGCGCGGCCGTCGTGATGGCGAAGCAAATGGCGAATAGACGAATGAGCCGTCGCATAATCATCTTCCTACTCTGGTTGGCCCAGCAAACGGGATGTCGGCACACTGAGCCGGGGGGCTTGTCATTTCTTACGAGTGTAATTCAAGATATCATTCGCGCGAAGCCATTCCGGCGATCCACGCTTGAATGTCTTCGCTGCGATCTGGGCTTTCTCAATTGCCAGCTTTCTGTCGCCTTGCAAATAGGCCGACTCCGCAGTTGCGAGTTCGGCACGAGGAATGTCGCCGAGTTGCCCATAGGCCATAGCCGTAAGCTTGTAGACAGATGGCACGTCATTCTCAGTCTTCGCCGCCTCACGTAATGTTTTGAGCGCAGCCTGCGCATTCGTCGGTGTCTCGGTTCCGATGAGCGCTTGGGCCAGCATGATCTTGATCAGCCCGTTTGACGGCAGGAGCTTGACCGCTTGTGTCAGCGGCGCAATGGCCTTGGCGGGGTTGCCGCCTTCGAGAAGCGCCTGGCCCTTGAGCTCCCAAAAATACGGATTCTTGGGCAGATCCGCGATCAGACTGTCGATTACGGGAAGCGCATTGCGAGTATCGCCCTGGCGGAACATAACGAT
The DNA here is from genome assembly GCA_046349315.1 of Hyphomicrobiales bacterium. Classification (GTDB taxonomy): domain Bacteria; phylum Pseudomonadota; class Alphaproteobacteria; order Rhizobiales; family Aestuariivirgaceae; genus JAEUMG01. Next base: position 177,160 of record JAXMCQ010000007.1, read on the forward strand.
CGCGCGGGCATAGCGCGCCGGCATGCTCGTGTCGGAGGTCGGATATTTCTGAAAGACAAGATATGGGGTCAAAAATCCCGTGAGCTTTGCCTGCATCAACTGGTGACGCATCACCAGTTCCGGTGAATCTTTCTTGTTGAAGTAGGGACTCGCCTTTGCCGCAACCTCAAGGTTGCGGATACGCTCCAGCGGCATGGGATGGGTAAGGACATACGGATCCACAAACTGTGCCGAGGCGATCGATCGGTTAAAAAGCGTTTGGAACAGGGAAAGCATTCCCGCCGCCGACTGTCCGGTCGCGGTCAGAAATTTGAGTCCGGCCTGGTCCGCCGAAGACTCCATGGCGCGCGCATAGTTAAGTACCAAACGCTGCGCCATTGTCCCGGAGCCACCCATGATGCCTTGGCCCGCGCGCACTGCATCTCCCTCACCGGTTGCCAAGCCGCCGGCCATCGCGGCGGCGCCGAGCAGCATGCCGATGATCACCGTGGTGCTCTGGCGATCGATTTCCTGGCCCATGCGGGCCAAATGGCCACCCGCTATATGACCCGTTTCATGCGCAAGCACGCCGATAACCTCGTTAGGTGTACTGGCTTGCGTAAGGAGGCCTGTATTGATGAAGATGCGCTGGCCGCCGGCGACGAACGCATTTATGCGCTGATCGTTGATGATATACACCTTGACGGCGCCCGGGCTGAGCCCGGCAGCCTGGAAGATCGGCTTCGAGTAGAGCCGCATCAAGCCTTCAATTTCAGCATCTCGGATGAGCTTCGGTGCCGCTTCCTGAGCCGACGCAACCGATGGCATTTGCGAGACCGCGACAATCATTATTGCCAACAGCCATCGACGCGCAGAATTGACGAGGGGACCCGCTATCCGGCGCATGGCCTGCCGCATCCCCGTTCCGCGCGTATCATTGATGAACATCGTCCCTCATTTCCGTCCAAATGAGGCGAGTTTGAGGCTCCGACCACGGCGACTGGATCACGTGATGCTGATCGATCCGCCGTGATGGATGTTGTCTGGGCTAGGAAGTTTTCCGACGCCACCATCCGGCTTTGGGCTGAGCGGGAGCCTCGCTGACGGTGGCGCTGGGCGGCTGCCATTTTCGCGTCGGCGCGTCGGCATCTCGCAACGAAGGTGCGGGCGCTTCTGCAGCCTCTGCCTCAACTGGCTCACGAGGGGGAGGGGACGCGATCGACTCAGCTTCCACCATCCGGATTTCTGCCACTTGCGCTTGCGGTGAACTGGGCGAACCTGACAAATCCTCCACTGACGACAAATCCTCGCGTTGCCGCCGTTCTCCACGTTCATGCCGCGAGCCACGATCACGTCGGCCACGGCCACGGCCATGTCGGTCGCGATGCTCGCCGCGCGACTGCTCGCTATCGGCGTCGACCTCGCGGGGGGCTTCTCCGTCGACGGCACCTTCGATCTCTGAATCGTCGTCGATCATCGGCTGCTCGCCGAGACCAGGCACTTCGCTAGGCCGGTCTCGCTCCATCCCATGCTCGCCACCTTCGCGACCGCGCCGGCCACCCCGTCGTCCACGCCGCCGCCGCCGCCGGCGGCCGCCGTCTTCATGGTCATCGCCGCTACGCTGCTCGCCGGCGTCGCCGGAAGATTGTTCGGCAATTTCCTCGCTCTCAGACGCCGCCACGTCTTCGACTGCTTCCACCTCGCTATAGGCGGAGTCGATCATGACCGGAGCTGCCACCGGCCGCTTTGCCGGTAGGGCGCGCTCAGCGCCTCGTTCGATCGTTGCCTGCGAGGATTTCACCTCATGGCTCGGCGACAGGAAGATGGAAATCCCGTAATTGGTCTCGATCGCGAGCAGATGATCCCGCTTCTCGTTGAGGACGTAGAAGGCCACCTCGGGATGGCACTTGACGGTGAGATTTTCCGGCTTGCGGCTGATGAGATTTTCCTCGATCGCGCGCAGGACCGACAAGGCGCAAGATGAAATTGAGCGGACGATCCCGCGGCCCTCGCATGTCGGACACACCTTCGTAGAGCCTTCAAGCAGCCCGGGCCGCAAGCGCTGACGTGACATCTCAAGCAGGCCGAAGTGACTTATCCGGCCGACCTGGATGCGCGCCCGGTCATGCTTGAGCGCCTCTTTCAATCGCCGTTCGACGCCGCGATTGTTGCGCTTTTCCTCCATATCGATGAAGTCGATGACGATCAGACCGGCGAGATCGCGCAATCGCAATTGCCGCGCGATTTCGTCGGACGCCTCAAGATTGGTCTTGTAGGCGGTGTCCTCGATATTGTGCTCGCGGGTCGCCTTGCCGGAGTTGATGTCGATCGAAACCAGCGCTTCGGTCTGGTTGATCACCATGTAACCGCCAGACTGCAACGTGACGGTCGGGGAGAATAGCGTGTCGAGTTGGGATTCAACCTGATGGCGTGAGAAGAGCGGCCGGGCGTCCTTGTAGAGCTTCACATTCCGAGCATGGCTCGGCATGAGCATCTTCATGAAGTCCTTGGCCTCGCGATATGCGTCCTCGCCCTCGACCAGAACCTCTTCAACGTCCTTCGTGTAGAGATCCCGGATCGCGCGCTTGATCAGGCTCCCTTCTTCGTAGACGAGGGCAGGGGCCTGCGAACTGAGAGTCAGGTCGCGGACATTCTCCCAAAGTCGAATCAGGTAGTCGAAATCGCGCTTGATCTCCGTCTTCGTCCGCTGTGCCCCGGCAGTGCGAACGATAAGGCCCATTCCTTCCGGCACTTCGATATCGCGTGCCACTTCCTTGAGGCGGCGGCGATCACCGGCATCGGTGATCTTGCGCGAGATACCCCCGCCACGCGCCGTGTTGGGCATCAGGACGCAATAGCGTCCGGCAAGCGAAAGATAGGTGGTCAGCGCGGCGCCCTTATTGCCACGCTCTTCCTTGACAACCTGAACCAGAATGACTTGGCGACGCTTGATCACCTCCTGGATCTTGTAATTGCGCCGCGGAGGGCGGCGAGGCCGCTGGGGGACCTCCTCGAGTGCGTCCTCGGCTCCGACCGATTCGATCCGCTGGCCTTCGGAGTCCTCCTCGACCGTTTCGATGCCGCCGCCAACAGCTTCACCGCTTGGACGTTCGTCGCTTCCGGTCTCTTCGCTCCCGGTTAGCCGCTGAGCTTCTTGCCGTGTCGTTTGTTCTCCGGCCGGTTCGGGACCGGAACTGGCCTGAGCCGGCTCCGGAGGAGAAGGCTCCTGATCGGCGTCATCGCCGTTTTCTTCCTCAGCCTCGCGATGAGCATACTCCTCCTCTTGTTGGAGGAGTGCCTGGCGGTCGGCAACGGGAATTTGATAATAGTCAGGATGGATTTCGCTAAAGGCCAGAAATCCGTGTCGGTTCCCGCCATAGTCCACAAAAGCAGCTTGCAGGGACGGCTCTACGCGCGTCACCTTGGCAAGATAAATATTGCCTTTCAGCTGTTTGCGGCTGGCGCTCTCGTAGTCAAATTCCTCGATACGGTCGCCTCGTGACACGACAACCCGGGTTTCCTCAGGATGCGTGGCATCGATGAGCATCTTGCTGCCCATTTTATTCGTTCCTTGGCGCGGCTTGGCGGCATCGGCAATCTTACCCCGGCTCCGGATGCACGTTGTACTGAGCGTCTGCGGGCCAACCTGCGCGTGTGAGGCATGTCAGTCGCGCGACCTGCGGTTACTCGCGTCACAGCCGCGAAACCTCTCGCAAGAGACTGATTTTGCTGTGGTGCCGCCGCGATGGACATGCCTCTGGTTTCCATTTGCCCCGGTCGAGCCGAAGCGGTGATTAGGTGCTGCGATTCGCGGATATCTTCCGCACGGAGCAGCGGACTCCAACTGGAAGTCCCTTCCCGGAACGCATCAGGGCCGAGCGAGCTTCGTTCTTCCGGACGCTCTTCCCGAAGCGGAATTTCATGCACCGAACATTGATTGGAGCAGCCGCTCAAAATCTAACGTGACGGTGACGCGTCTGATTTAGGGGACTGCAGGAGGCTTGGCAAGTCACCAAAGCGAAACCTCCGGTTAACCACGCAGCGGCTAGCCTGCCAGCTTGCAGGGCTGAGGACATGCGGGACGTGAAGGGCATCAAACGACGGAACGGAATTCTCCGGAGACTTGGAGTGGCCGTCGCACGACTGTCGATGCTCTTCTGTTTTCTCATTGTTTTTCATGATCTTGCGGCGATTGCTGAAACTCCGAAGGCAACTGGCGCCCGCGTAAGCGGCGATACGACCCGCAGTAGGTTTGTCGCCGATCTGACCGCTCCGGTTGGCTACAACGTGTATGTGCTGGCGAATCCATATCGGGTCGTCATCGACATGCCGGAGATTAACTTCCAATTGCCGCCCGGAATTGGGGAGCAAGTGCGGGGTCTTATCCGCGAATACCGGTACGGGAAGCTCGATAAAGGTCAGTCGCGGTTCGTTTTGGATGTTGCCGGGCCAGTTCTCATTCAGAAATCTTTCCTGATAACGCCGCAAGGAGATCAACCTGCCCGAATTGTCGTCGATATTGTGCCCACCGACCAGGCAACTTTTCTGAAAACCCACCTCGCCGAACAAGTGGAAACTGCCAAGGCCGACATGGCTGCTTACGCCAATACGGGTGCGTCAATAGAACCGGCAGTGGAAGCGGTCGACGAGGCACCCGAAGCCCTTCCATTCACGGGGGCAAGTTTTCTGAAACAGCCAATTCCGTTGCCGCGGCCCAAGCCGGGGAGTGCGAGGATTGTGTTGTCTCCCGATGATGAGCCTCAGGCTAAGGCGGAGAACGGCAGGCGTGTTATCGTCATCGATCCGGGTCACGGTGGCATTGATCCAGGAGCCATAGGCGTGGGGAAGACCAAAGAAAAAGATGTTGTCCTCGCTTTCGCTTTGGTCCTCCGGGACAGGTTGCGCGCCACGGGGCGCTATGATGTCGTGATGACACGGGACACCGACAGTTTTGTAACCTTGAAGGAGCGCGTGAGAATTGCGCGGAAGGCCCAGGCCGATCTGTTTGTGGCTGTTCATGCCGACAAGGTTAGGGGGCCAACCGCCCGGGGAGCGACCGTCTACACGCTTTCGGAGAAGGCTTCCGATGCTGAGGCAGAGGCACTGGCCCGGAAGGAGAACCTCGCCGACGTCATTGGCGGGGTGGACCTGGGCGGCAGCGAGGAGGTCAACGATATCCTGATCGACCTGACGCAACGCGAGACGAAGAATCATTCGATGTTCTTCGCCAAAAAGGCGGTCCGTGAACTGAACTCCGTCACATTGATGACCGGCCGCCCCGTGCGCTCGGCAGGCTTTGTCGTCTTGAAGGCGCCTGACATCCCCTCTGTGCTGCTGGAGCTGGGCTATCTATCCAGCGATGCGGACGAAAAGCTGTTAAACAGCGACGCTTGGCGCGCAAAAGTCTCGACTTCGCTGGTCACGGCCATTGACGGCTACATGGCGACGGAAATCGCGCAGCGCCAATAGTTTAGGTTCCTCGCCGCTAGCCTGCCACAATCCCCGCGTAGCCGAATTTGCCGGGCGGCGCGATTTGGCTTAGGGCACTGACCGGACGCGAGTACCGCATCTTGATGATGGCGAACGGGGCGAAATGCTGAGATTTCTGGGCTGGCTGTTTACCTGCGGGACGGTGATCTTTCTCGCCCTCGCCGGAGGGTTAGCCTATGTGGTCTGGCAGACGTCGAAGGACCTGCCGGACTATACCCAGCTTGCCCAGTACGAGCCTCCCGTCATGACCCGGATATACGCCTCCGACGGGTCGCTTCTTGCGGAATATTACGACCAGCGGCGCCAGTTCGTTCCCATAGCGGCCGTGCCACAACGGCTCGTGCGGGCGTTTGTCTCGGCCGAAGATAAGACCTTTTTCGAACACGGCGGACTCGATTGGCAGGGCATTGCTGTTGCCGGCTATCGCTATCTTCAGGTCAAGCTGACCGGCAAAGGCCAAATTGTCGGCGCATCGACAATCACCCAGCAAGTTGCGAAGAACTTCCTCCTCGGCAATGAGAAATCGATCGAACGGAAGCTGCGCGAAGCTCTGGTCGTCCAGAGGATCGAAAGAACCTTCAGCAAGGACAAGATTCTCGAACTCTACCTCAACGAGATCTTCTTTGGCTTCAACTCATACGGCATCGCCGCCGCATCGCTGAACTATTTCGGCAAATCGCTAAGCGATTTGTCGCTAGCGGAGATGGCCTATCTTGCCGCCCTGCCTAAGGGCCCGAACAACTACCATCCGTTCCGAAACACCGCGCGCGCCATCGAGCGGCGAAACTGGGTTCTCGGTCAGATGTTTGCCAACGGCTACATCACTGAGCCAGAGATGAAGGAGGCGCAGGCCCAACCTTTAAAAGTATCGACACGGCCACTGGGCGCGCAGCAGTTCGCTGCTGAGTCGTTTAGCGAAGAAGTTCGTCGCGAGCTTGTTGCCCTCTACGGCGAGAGCCGTCTCCTGAAGGGCGGCCTGTCGGTCAAAACCACGCTCGATCCCAAGCTCCAGATTTATGCACGCCAAGCCTTGGCCCGCGGCTTGATCCAGTTCGATCGCAAGCGCGGCTTTCGCGGTCCGATCAAGCAGATCGATACCACTGGCGATTGGGGCGATGTCCTCGGCAAGATGAACGTGCCGTCGGATATTGCGCCGTGGCGGCTGGCTGTCGTGCTCGAGACGAATGACACGGGCGCTGTGATTGGCCTGCAGCCGAAGAAGCTTGGCTCTGGGGCGCTTGAAGATACCCGGGAGAAGGCTTTAGTCCCCTTGGCCCTTCTGTCCTGGGCCCGCAAATATCAGGACGGCACAGCGCTCGGCCCCCAGGTCAAAGCGGCTAGCGATATTCTGGCCATCGGCGATGTCATCTACGTCGCACCAAGCAAGGACAAGACCCAGTGGCATCTGGTTCAAATGCCGGATGTCGAGGGCGCCATGGTCGCGATGGATCCTCACACGGGTCGCGTACTGGCGATGGTCGGAGGATTTTCGTACGGCAAGAGTCAGTTCAATCGCGCCGTCCAGGCACTGAGGCAACCGGGCTCTTCTTTCAAGCCGTTTGTCTATGCCGCGGCGCTCGACAATGGCTACACGCCGTCAAGCGTTGTGCTTGACGCGCCGATCGAATTCAAAATGCCAAGCGGCGAAACCTGGAAACCAAAGAATTACCAGAATAAGTATTTCGGTCCCTCGACCCTCCGGCGTGGCATTGAACTCTCCAGGAACGTGATGACCGTTCGCCTGGCTCACGACCTCGGCATGAGCAAAATCGCCGATTTGGCGCGGCGCCTCGGTATCTACGACAGCTTGCCCAATCAGCTTGCTATGGCGCTTGGTGCCGGCGAAACGACCCTTCTAAAGATGACCACAGCCTACAGTATGCTCGACAACGGTGGAAAGAAGATTGAGCCGACCTTGATCGACCGTGTTCAGGATCGGTACGGCAAGACAGTCTTCCGGCATGACACGCGCGATTGTTCGGTTTGCACGGCCGATAGCTGGCACGATCAGGCCGAACCGGAACTCTTTGATGATCGTCCGGAAGTCATGAATCCGTACACTGCTTATCAGATCACCTCCATGCTCGAAGGCGTTGTGGAACGCGGCACCGGCAAGAAGCTTCTGGCAGTCGGGAAGCCGGTTGCCGGGAAGACCGGAACCTCGAACGAAGAGCGGGACGCCTGGTTTATTGGCTTCACGCCTGATCTGACGGTCGGCGTTTATGTCGGCTATGACAATCCCAAGCCCATGGGCAAGGGGCGCACCGGCGGCGAATTGGCGGCACCTATCGTTGCCGATTTCATGCAACTCGCCTTGAAAGATAAGCCTGCGACGCCATTTCGCGTGCCGAAAGGCATCGAGCTCATGCCGATCAACGTCAAGACCGGGCAGCGCGATCTCTTCGGCGAGGCGGGCGTCATCCTCGAGGCTTTCAAGCCCGGCGACGAAGTGCCTGAGTCGACCAAGATTATTGGTGAGGGTGTTGCCGCAAGTGCCGAAGCCGCGCCGCGCCAGGATGCAGGGAGCGAGGCGGTGATCGAAGGCGGATTGACGACCGGTACCGGCGGCCTTTATTGACGCCTTAGACCCCGCTCAATTGCTGGATAGGACATGCGCGCCGAGATTACCGACGTCGTCGACAATATGAAGCAGTCTATTGGACTGCTGAGGAGGCATCTTTGACTGGGATGCAGCCCAAAAGAAGCTCGCCGAACTAAACGCTCGCGCTGAGGACCCTTCGCTGTGGAATGATCCGCAGAAGGCGCAGGAAGTCATGCGCCGCCGCCAGGATCTCGACAATCGGATCAACCTGGTTCTGAGACTCGAACGCTCGATCTCCGACAATGTCGACATGATTGATCTCGGTGAGGCGGAGGGTGACGCTGCCATTGTTGCCGAGGCCGAAGCGGCACTCACTGCTCTAAGGGACGAAGTAGCAGAGCACGAGCTTGAAACATTGCTCTCCGGCGAAGCCGACGCCAATGACACCTTCCTCCAAATCAATGCCGGAGCAGGGGGCACGGAGAGCCAGGACTGGGCTCGGATGCTAATGCGCATGTACGTGCGTTGGGGGGAGCGCCACGGCTATTCTGTCGATATCCTGGACGAACACCCCGGCGAAGAAGCGGGCATCAAATCCGCCACCATGCAGGTTAAGGGGCACAATGCCTATGGCTGGCTGAAGACCGAATCCGGCGTTCACAGGCTCGTGCGAATCTCGCCCTTCGATTCGAATGCCCGGCGGCACACCTCGTTTGCATCCATCTGGGTTTACCCGGTGGTCGATGACGAGATCGACATCCAGGTCAATGAGAGCGAGTGCAAGATCGACACCTACCGCGCGTCCGGTGCGGGCGGCCAGCATATCAACACGACCGATTCCGCGGTCCGCATCACCCATATCCCGACCGGCATCGTAGTGGCCTGCCAGAGCGAGCGGTCACAGCACAAGAACCGTTCAACCGCCTGGAAGATGCTGAAAGCGCGCCTGTACGAGCTCGAGCTGCAGAAGCAGCAAGAGAAGATTGACGCCGCGAACGCCAAGAAGACCGATATCGGCTGGGGCCACCAGATCCGCTCTTACGTCCTGCAGCCCTATCAGTTGGTGAAAGACCTCCGAACCGGCACCACAAGCACATCGCCGGGCGTGGTTCTTGACGGGGATATCGACCAATTTATCCAGGCTTCGCTGGCGCAGCGGGTCCATGGTGGTGGACCCGAGGCCGTCGAGGACATCGATTGACTTCGATCAGCGTTGCTATGCGCTGGACGCCGCGCGCAGGCTCGGCCATTCTCTGCCTTGTGACCCAGTAATCTTCTCCGGATGTCGCCGATGCTCAATCTCGATTCGCGTTACTACGTCGATCCTGCAGTCTATGAGCGCGAACGCACCCGGCTCTTCCCCAAAACTTGGCAATTGCTTGGGCCGGCTTCGGAACTGGCGCAACGTGGCGCCTATTCGGCGATCGAAATTGCCGGGCACAAGGTCTTTGCGATCCGTGGCAAGGACGGAAAGCTCAGGGCGTTTCGCAATCTTTGCCGCCATCGCGGTGCGCGTCTCCTGGCCGAGGGGACCGGGCGCTGCCCCACAATCCGGTGTCCGTATCATCAATGGGTATGGGCCGATGACGGCCGTCTCATGAACGTGCCCTGGTTTGGCGAAGATACTGACTTCCGCCTGGAGGATTGGCGTCTCGAGGAAATAGCCTTGGCTGAATGGCGAGGGCTGGTCTTCGTCGCCATTGACCCCGCGACCTCGCTTGAAACACAGCTTGGCGATGTTATCGACGAATTGCGCGACGAGCCGATCGAGTCTTACAAAGCCGTTCAGGTCGAGCGTATGAGCTTCGACGCCAATTGGAAGATCTACACGGACAACTTTGTCGAGGGTTACCACATCCCGGGCATCCACCCGAACTTCTTCGCGGCCATCGACTTCGAGCAGTTCAAGACCACTGCCCATGACGGCATGGTCCGCATGAGCGCGCCGCCGCGCGAAGGCTTGTTCTATCGCGGCAAGTGGCTCTGGATGTGGCCCAACTGGACGTTGTCGCTGTTCGATGGCGGGATGAACACCTCGCGGATCAACCCGCTTGATGAAAATCGCACCGAGCTCATCTATCATTTCTACTTTGCCGACACCTCCGAAGCGACGGCGGCAGCGCGGGCCGACACGATTGCCCGTAATCTTGCCGTGGTCCGCGAGGATTTTGAGATCTGCCTCGAAACGCACCGCAATTACGCTTCAGGCGACTACAGCCCCGGCCCCTTGTCCCCGCGACATGAGAAGGGGGTGGTATATTTCCAGAACATGGTCAGTAATGTTATCGGGCCTTTGTCGGCTGCTTAGTGCCATGCTTTGGCCGCGTTTGACCCTCTATCTCTAGCCCGGTCTGGGACGGCTGGCCTTACCTATGGTATTGGAACAGCTGGCTATGGTCGATTCTTGCGGCCTTGGCGTGCCAATTCGTGGCCCCCACCGCCACTGTAAAAGGACTGGGATTGCGCCGGCGACTAACGAAAATAGTGGCGATATCGCTGCTTACGCTTCTTGTGGTGGTCGGGATCGTCCTCGGCGCCTTCTTGTGGCGTCTTTCGGTCGGCCCGGTATCGATCAGCTTTCTGAACGACCGCATTCGCACCGAGATTAACAAGAGCCTCGACGGCCTCGAGGTTCATCTTTCCGACGCCGTCATCGAGCGGGACCGCAAGACCGGCATGCCGCATGTTCGGCTGCGCAATGTTGAAGTCGTCGATTCCTCTGGCGCCGTCATAGCGCGTGCGCCCCGCGCGGCGATCGGCCTCGACGCATCCGCTTTACTGAGCGCCAGCATAGTGCCCAGGCGGCTCGAGCTGATAGGGCCACGCATTCTCCTCAAGCGCTCGGCGAATGGCGGATTCCAGCTTGGCTTCGGTGAGACCGCAGCGCACGCTGCTGGCCTGCCCGAAGCGGAACCGCCGGAAACGATCTCAGGTAAATCTGACCAGATGCAAGGGCCGGAAGACATCGTTCCGGAGACTTCGGCGTCGGCGATTATTGATCTCCTGGCCCAGGAATTGTCGGGCGCCGGCAAGCAGTCTTCGGCCTTGGCCAACATTGAATCCGTTCAGGTGACCGACGCCGATATCCAGCTCTACGACGAAGTGAACCTCGTCAATTGGCACGCTCCGAAGGCAAATCTATCGTTTCAGCGGATGCCGTTCGGTTTTGCGCTCCTTTCCGAGCTCACGATCGCCAGCGGTGATGGCGATCCTTGGCGTGCGGAAATCTCGACCTCCTACCAGTCCAAATCCAAGATCTATACGGTGAACGCGCGGATATTCGATCTCGTCCCCGCCAACATCGCCGATCAGATTTTCGCATTGTCGAAGTTCGCGCAGGTTCAGTTGCCGCTTTCGGGGCACGCCGAGGTGGAACTCCAATCCGACGGCACGATCATTAACGCCTCGGCGGAACTCTCGGCGGCAGCTGGCCGGGTTGGGTTGCCGGGTTATATTTCCGAGCCGATCCTTATCGATGAAGGTTCTGTCAGGCTGGACTTCGACCCGACCACCGGTGGCATCGTGATCAATAATTCATCGGTGCTTATCGGGGGTTCGCGGGCAGATCTCACTGGCCGCATCGATCCGGAACGCTCTGGCGATGGCAAGCTTCAGGCCCTGAAGCTTGCGCTGAAGGCCCGAAACGTGAGCATCGATCCTGACGGGACTCTCAAACAGGTGATCCCCATCGACCGTATCGATTTTGAGGGAGTGGCCTCAGTCGGCGAAGCGCGGCTCGATGTAAACGATCTCCTGGTCGTCGCAGGTCCCGCCGGTGTGCGATTGCGCGGGACCTTCACCGGCGGAGAGCGCTCGGTGGGCATGCGCCTGGCTGGTCGCGCGCAGGACGTGCCGTCCGATGTTTTGAAACGGCTTTGGCCACCGATGATCACGCCTAAGACCCGCAAATGGGTTACGGAAAATGTTGTGGCAGGTCGTGTCTCCGAAGCCGACTTCACCGTCGATCTTGCCCCCGATGAATTGGCTCAGGCCGTTGCTCAAGGGAGGATGCGGAACGAGGCGATCAATCTTAAGTTTTCGCTGAGCGATGTGACGACCCGCTACTTCAAGGATCTGCCGGAAATCCGGGCTGCTACCGGTGCCGGACTGGCCCAAGGCGATCGTTTCGACCTGAAGCTTGACGGCGCATCGATATCTTGGGGCGATAATCAAAAGCTCGACCTTGCTTCGGCAAGCATGGTGGCGACCGATCTGCTGGCACCCGTAACCACCACGCAATATTTGGTGCGCGCCACAGCTCCGGCATCGACGGTGCTGGGCTATATGGATTTTCCGGCACTCAATCTCCTGCAAAAGACCAAGCTTGAGAAAGACAGGCTCAATGGCAATGCTACGGTCGATCTCGATTTGACCGTCAAAATCCCCAAGGGTGGCAGCAAGGAACAGGTGATAGTCGCCGCAACGGCCCAGCTTACAGACGCGAGCTTCAAGAATGCTCTCAACGACCTCAATCTTGAGAAGGGAACAATCACGCTTGAGGTCGCGGGCGATACTCTCACCGCAGGTGGCACAGCGCGTCTTGCCGGCATCCCTGTGGAACTGCAGGTGACCCGGCAGCTTGCCGGCGAGGGAGATGCGAGCGCAGTGCTCGAGGCGAATCTAACCGATGAGCAGCGCGCCAAGTTTGCCGGAGCGATCAATGATTTCATCCAAGGCCCCGTATCGGTCAGGGTCGTCTTGCCCGATATTTCGGGAAAGGTAACGAAACTCAGCATCAACGCCGACCTCTCCAAGGCCGCTCTGAAACTCGATGCGATCGGCTGGGCGCGTGGGCCCAAGGCGAAGACGACCGCCTCTTTCGTCTACGAGAAGAACGATAAGGGTGGAGCGATCCGCGATTTCGAACTCAAGTCTTCCGACATTTCCGTCAGTGGCGAGCTTGATCTCAACCGCAAGGGTGCTGTTTCGGAGGCGAGATTTCCCGTTGTCGTTCTTTCCGATGAAAATCGCTTCGGGGTGACACTCAACCAGAATGACGATGGTTTGGCCATTTCGTTGAGCGGCCGCAGCTTCGACGCCCGGCCTTTGCTGCGCTCGATATTCGGCGGCAAGGGCGGAGATGACGACGACAAGCCCAAACAGTCTTACAGCATCAAGATCGATCTTAATCGCGTCTATGCCCAGCGTGGCGAAATCCTGACCGATGTCACCGGCCAGATTTCGGCCACCAAGGGAGTCATTCAGCAAGCCAATGTGCAGGGCACGTTCATCAGCGGCAATCCTGTAGTCTTCAAGATCACACCGGACGGGGATACCAGGGAATTGCGAGTGGCCGGCCGCGATGCCGGCGCAGCCCTGCGCGCCGCCAATCTCTATTCCAAGATAGCCGGCGGTGCACTCGACTTCGAAGCGAAAATGAACAATGGCCCGGGTGGTACCTTGCGCAGCGGCCGTCTGATCATCCGCGATTTCGAAGTCCGCGATGAGGCCGCGCTCGCCGAACTGGACCGCAAAGGCAAGCCCAAGAAATCCTCAGGCCCGCGAAAGGCCGGTGTCGCCTTCAGCAAGCTGACCTTGCCATTTACGGCCGACAACAGGTTCATCCGGATCGGCGATGCGGTCGTGAAGGGCCCGCAAATGTGTGCGACGGCAGACGGGCTGATCAGGCGTGCCGACGGCGCCATGGATATTGATGGGACGATCATTCCGGCATGCGCGCTCAATCGCGTGCCGGGAGACATTCCGATCATCGGCGACATCCTGGTGGGCGATGGCTTGTTCGGCCTGACCTATGCCTTGGGCGGAGCAATCTCGAACCCGAAATTCCAGGTCAATCCGGTGTCGGCGATCGCTCCGGGAATTTTCCGCCGCTTCTTCGAATACGGATCGCCCAATGATGTGGGCAACAGCGCGGCGAGGCCCAAGGCAAACTAGACGGGCTTCAGCAGGACGTGCTTCTTCTTTCCCATTGAGAGCTTGATCACCCCATCCGCATTCAGCATTTGGCGCGTTAGTGTCAGCCGATCGTCCGAAACGGGAGTGTCATTGATGCGGATTGCGCCACCCTGGACGTGACGGCGAGCCTCGCCGTTCGAGCCTGCAAATCCTGCCAGTACCGCGGCGGCGAGGAGCCCAGTGCCCTTATCAAGGTCGATTGAAATCGTCGGCAAGCCGCCGGCAATCTCGCCGGTTTCAAATGTGCGCCGGGACGTTTCGGCCGCCGCCTCCGCCGCTTCGCGGCCATGGAGGAGGGCGGTCGCCTCGCTCGCAAGAATCTTCTTTGCCTCGTTGATCTCCGAGCCCGCTAGAGCGGAGATGCGCGCGATCTCACTCAATGGAAGGATTGTGAAGAGCTTGAGAAAGCGCCCGACATCAGCATCTTCGGTGTTCCGCCAGAATTGCCAATAGTCGTAGGGGCTGAGCATTTCCGCATTGAGCCAGATCGCCCCTTGCGCGGTCTTGCCCATTTTGGCGCCAGATGATGTCGTAATCAGCGGTGTCGTCAATGCGTAGAGCTGTGGCGTTCCCATGCGCCGGCCGAGGTCGATGCCGGTGACGATATTGCCCCACTGGTCGGACCCGCCCATCTGCAGGTTTGTGCCATAGCGCCGTGCCAGCTCGACGAAATCGTAGGCCTGCAGGATCATGTAATTGAACTCGATGAACGAGAGTTCATGCTCACGCTCAAGCCGCAGCTTCACCGAATCCATGGCCAGCATGCGATTGACCGAGAAATGCCGCCCGATCTCGCGCAGCATGTCGATGTAGTTGAGCTTCGTCAGCCATTCGGCATTGTCGACGAAGATCGCATCCTTGCCTGCATTTCCAAACTTCAGGAACTTGGAGAAAACCTGCTGAATGCCTTGCTTGTTGGCTTCGATCTCTTCGAGCGTAAGCAGCCTTCGGCTTTCGTCTCGACCCGAAGGATCGCCGACCCGCGTGGTACCCCCGCCCATGAGCGCGATAGGCTTTTGCCCCGTCTGCTGAGCCCAATAGAGCAGCATGATCTGCACTAAAGAGCCGATATGGAGCGACGGCGCCGTGCAGTCGAACCCAATATAGGTCACGATTCCGTTGCGCGAGGCGAGAGCGTCGAGTCCCTCCGCGTCAGAGCACTGATGGATGTATCCGCGCTCTGAAAGGATCGATAGGAAATCGGACGCAAACTTGCTCATTGACCAGACCTGTGACAGCACTGGCGGCGGCTCTTAGCGTGGGGTTGCTGACGTGTCAAAATTCTATACCGCCATTGGATTGATGTCGGGAACGTCGCTCGATGGCATTGACGTTGCGCTCCTCAAGACCGACGGCGAGGACCGAGTGGAGCGCGGTCCGGCTCGCACTTATGCCTATACGAGCGATCAAAGAGCCTCGCTCGCAATGGCGCTGCGCGACGCGGTCCAAATCAGATCTCGGGAGGAACGGCCAGGCAATCTCGGCGATATCGAGCGAGCGCTGACGGAATGGCATGCTACGGCTGTCCGGAGATTTTGCGCGGAGAACCGGCTGAGCGCGGCCGATATCGACCTCATCGGTTTTCACGGCCAGACGGTTCTGCATCGTCCCGAACGTCATTTGACTGTTCAGCTTGGTGATGGCCGGTTGCTCGCTGAGCGAACCGGTGTGCCGGTGATGTTCGACATGCGCGCAGACGATGTCGCAGCGGGCGGCCAGGGCGCGCCGTTGGTGCCGGTTTATCATCGTGCTCTTGCCGCCTCCATAGCCGAGCGCCCAGTTGCTTTCGTCAATATTGGCGGCGTCGCCAACGTCACGTGGATAGGCAGAAATGGCGAACTCCTCGCCTTCGATACGGGGCCTGGCAATGCCTTGCTTGACGATTGGGCGCTCCGCCACACGGGCATAACCTCGGACATGGATGGTCGTCTTGCATCGGGCGGAAGGATCAATGAAGGGGTCGTGGCCCAGTACCTCGGCGACTCATATTTCGAGGAGCCGCCACCAAAGTCTCTCGATCGAAATTCCTTTGCCGGTGTCGATCTGACTGGCCTTTCGGTCGAAGATGGCGCTGCGACGCTCGTAGCTGTCACCGCCCGGACAATCGCTCTCGCGGCGGGCTGGTTTCCCGAGCCGCCGGCGCGATGGATCATCTGTGGCGGCGGCCGGAAGAACCCGGCCATCATGGCGGCGCTGCGGAACGCGATTGCGACCACCCGCGCTGCTGAAGAAGCTC
This sequence comes from Hyphomicrobiales bacterium, assembly GCA_046349315.1. Lineage (GTDB taxonomy): Bacteria > Pseudomonadota > Alphaproteobacteria > Rhizobiales > Aestuariivirgaceae > JAEUMG01. Next base: position 193,323 of record JAXMCQ010000007.1, read on the forward strand.
GCTTCGATGGCGACGCGATGGAGGCCGAAGCCTGGGCCTATCTTGCGGTGCGCTGTCTCTTGAAATTGCCGATCAGCTTCCCGGGTACCACCCGCGTGCCGGCAGAAATGTCCGGTGGCGTTCTCGTTCAACCACGATAGGGGAGCAGGGCGGTTATTACGGCGGCCCAGTCCCACAAACCTGAGGACGGCCATATGTCTCCACCATGGTCGCCCTTGCGGCAGCCATCCAGTCTGGATGGGAGGAGGAGAGCTTGCAAATTCTTGTCATTGCCGGGCTTGTCCCGGCAATCCATCGCTCAACCAACTCAGTTCACGGAATATCGGCACAATGGATCGCCGGAATGAATCCGGCGATGACAAATAAAGGGCGAAGGCTGGAAAGCTGGCGCGAACGCTTTGGTTTTCCCTCTCCCCTTGTGGGAGAGGGCGACGAGCCGAAGGCCCGAGGGATAACGTGCCGCGACACGGACCTTTGTGAGTTTGAAATGCCCCTCACCCGGCATGCTCGCGCATGCCGCCCTCTCCACGGAGGAGAGGGGAAGGAGGGTAATGAAGCGCACAAATATACCCCTCGTCCTGAGGTGCGCGCGAAGGCGCGCCTCGAAGGATAGGGGTATAGGATCAATTCAGTATACGGAGGAATGCGCCTACGACGTGTCGTCGCGCGGCGGGTTGCCGAGGCGCGCGAGCCAGTCGCAGTCCTTGAGGATCTGGTCGACCTCGTGGATGTTCCGTTGGCGGTATCCGGGTGGACGCCCGGAGCGCAATGGGCCCGAGCGCTCAGGCCGGCGTTCGTCGAAGGGACGGGCGTCCCAACGGGCGAGCCGCAGGGCGTGGCGCGGGATGTCCTGAACCGCGTCCAGAACGGCGAGGAGCCGGCGGACCAGGTGCCTGGCACTGACCATGCCGTCGTCGGCTTTCTCTTCGACAACCGGCCCCGGCGGCGGAGCTTGCGGCCGACCGAATTCGCGCATCATCCGCTCCCAGGGAGAGAGAGGATCACCGAGAACGCGGATGCGCGGCTCAGGGCCACGGCGCTTCTTCCTGAACCGGCGGCCCTGGCGCCTGAGCGCATCGAAGAGGTTGAACAAGGGCCGGCGCTTGCGCTCAGGCTTGGCTTCGGCGTTATTTTCACGAGGGGTCTTTGGCTTGCCTGAGGCCGGACGCCGGGGCTTATGTTCGAGTACGATGTTACGCGCCGCGGCGACGATGAGCCGCCGAACGGCTGATTCCGCCGACCGCAGGATCTGGAGCACGGAGCGGTGGAGCGGCTTCGATATCCTGTCGATCGAAACGCCTTCGCTAAGCCCGATCTTGGCGAACGCCGCCAACACCACCGCCAACAGTGGCACGCGCTTGCTTTCGATGGCCAATTCCCAGTCCATTAAGGCCCAATAGAACAGAAAACGAACTCAGTCAATCGAAAAAGTGTCTAGGTGGAATTTTCCGTACGCGCTCTAGTCGTCCTTTGAGCCGGTTATCGTGTTTGTCGGGCACGCGCCCGTGTAGGGATCAGGGGTCTCACATTTGACCGTGCACCGTTCCCAATTTCCGCAGGCATTGCGGATCGTTTCCCCGGTGATCCTCGTCATTTCACGTTTGGACGAATCCGAACACGCAGCGCAAATGAACAGCATGCCAATAGCGCCAGCAATTATGGCCCCGCGCTTCGAATACCAATAAAGACTAACAGCCATTTACAACCTCGTGCGATGAATTTATCGTATAACGATAAAATATGGCCGTAAAATGTTAATAAGAGAGAGACCAGGCGTGGCATCGACTCAGGCACTGTCGCGCACGGCCACATGGATGAGCCGCTCCACCCTTGTCGCGTTGATTGCGATTGTCGCTGCCTATGCCGGCCTGTGGCTCGATCCGGGAACGGCTCAGCAGGCGCTGCGAGAAATGCTTCCCGGAGTTTCGGCGCAAGGAGTGAACTCAACACAACTTTGGCTCGGCGCTGTCTTGGGCCTCATCCCGGTGATCATCCTCACCATCGCTTTATGGGAGTTGTATACGTTCTTTGCGCTCTACCAACGAGGCGACGCCTTCCCTCCCGGGGCGGGGGAACGTTTGCGTCGCGTCGGAGTGTGGCTCATTGCTCTCGCCGCGACGGCGTTTATTGTCCGATGCACGGCATCGGTGCTGTTCAGCTGGCATCTCGGAGATGGAAACCGGCAACTGGCAATCTCGATTTCATCGAGCGACATCATCCTGCTCCTGTTCGGTGGCTTGGTCCGGATGATTGGGCAGGTCTTGTTGGAAGCAGGGCGCGTTGCCGAAGAAAACCGGCAGTTCGTCTAGCCCATGCCGATCATCGTCAATCTGGATGTCATGCTGGCCAAGCGCAAAATGCGTTCGCGCGAACTTGCCGAACGCATCGGCATTACGGAGCAGAATGTTTCGCTGCTCAAATCGGGAAAGGTGAGGGGCGTGCGCTTCGAAACGCTGGAGAGTATTTGCGAGGCGCTCGACTGTCAGCCGGGCGACCTTCTCGAATACAAGCCGACCGACAAATAGGGTCTAGCGCTCCCGCGCCAATCGCTTGTCGAGGTAGACCGAACAGACTTTGGTCAGTTCCTCGATCTTGTCCTGGAAGAAGTGGTTGGCGCCGGGAATGACCTTGTGCTCGATGACGATGCCTTTTTGCGTCTTGAGTTTCGACACCAGGCTGTGCACCGCCTCAGGCGCCGTGACGGTGTCCTTCTCGCCATTGATGAACAGCCCGGAAGCCGGGCAGGGCGCCAGGAACGAGAAGTCGTAATGCTTGGCGAGCGGCGCAACCGAGATGAAGCCGGAGATTTCCGGACGCCGCATCAGCAATTGCATGGAAATCCAGGAGCCGAACGAGACGCCGGCGATCCAGCAGATCTTGGCTTCGCGATTATAGGATTGCAGCCAGTCGAGCGCCGAGGCGGCATCGGACAATTCGCCGGCGCCATTCTCGAACGTGCCCTGGCTGCGCCCCACGCCGCGGAAGTTGAAACGCAGGACCGAGAAGCCGCGATTGGCGAACATGTGGTAGAGCGAGTGCACGATCGGGTTGTTCATCGTGCCGCCGAAGGTCGAATGCGGATGCAGCAGGATGGCGATCGGCGATCCGGGCGGCTTCGCGTGATGGTAGCGCGCCTCAAGGCGGCCGGCGGGGCCGTTAAAGATGACTTCAGGCATAAGGTAGTTGGTGTCCTAGGTCGCGGCTGTGATCGCTATGGCCGGAATTGCCCTTGTAGATATGCGAATCCGGACTAATTGTTGACTTGCGTAGTCGGATTTCATATATACGCGAATTAGAATTATTCAAGACTGTGATAGGCTCTGAGCGAATTGAGCGGCTGCTCTTAGCACGGTTGCAGGGTGCGTTTGCAAGCGTTTGATGCATCCAAAACGGGAAGTCAGACATGAAAATGAGCACCAAGGGACGGTATGCCGTGATGGCGATGATCGACATCGCCCAGGATACGTCCGGCGGTCCGGTGTCCCTTGCGGCAATCGCCGAGCGCCAGGACATCAGCCAGGAATATCTCGAGCAGCTCTTCGCGAAGCTCAGGCGCTCTGGCCTCGTCGAAAGCGCGCGCGGGCCGGGCGGCGGCTATCGCCTGGCGCGGGCGTCGGACCTCATCAGCATGGCGGAGATCATCACCGCTGCGGACGAGCCCTTGCGGGTCACACGCTGCGATGGCGACGCGGTCGATGGCTGCGTGCGCGGCGAGCGCTGCTGTGCGCACGATCTGTGGTCCTCGCTGGGTCGCCAGATGATGTACTTCCTTTCTTCAGTGACGCTCGACGACGTCGTCTCGAAGCGCAACCTCGCGCTTGCTGCATCGATCAAGCAGACGAAAGAGCGCTACGTCAGGAAGACGGCCTGACACGCCATGCGCAGCTATCTCGACCATAACGCCACGAGCCCGCTGCATTCTGCAGCGCGTCAGGCGATGCTCGCGGCGATGGACGAGGGCGGTAACGCCTCCTCCGTTCACGCGGAAGGTCGGGCCGCGCGACGGCACCTCGATGATGCACGCGACATTATCGCCGAAGCGGTCGGCACGTTGCCGGGCATGGTCGTGTTCACGAGCGGTGGCAGCGAGGCCAACAACCTCGCATTGAAGGGCGCCCGCGTGGAGCGCCTTCTCGTTTCCGCAATCGAACACCCGTCAGTGTTGGAAGCCGCCAAGGCGAGTGGCAAGGCGGTCGAAATCATTCCGGTGACATCCGCGGGCATTGTCGATCTCGCGGCCCTCGAAGCCGCGCTCCCCGGCTCTCCAGCCCTCGTTAGTGTGATGCTCGCCAATAACGAGACGGGCGTGATCCAGCCGGTCCGCGAAGTTGTAGCCCTTGCCGCGCGTCACGGCGCTCTTGTTCATTGCGATGCGGTGCAAGCTCTTGGCAAGGTGCCGGTCAATTTCGGACTGCTGGGTGTCGATCTCCTCAGTATTTCCGCTCACAAACTGGGTGGCCCTTTGGGCTGCGGCGCCTTGGTTCTGCGCGACGGGCTTCCACTCTCTCCTCTTATTCAGGGCGGCGCCCAGGAGTTGCGGCGCCGTGCCGGCACGGAGAATGTTCCAACGATTGCCGGCTTCGCCGCAGCTATTCAGGAAAAGCCGCAGAATATCAGAGCTTTGCGCGATGATCTGGAATCACTGCTCGAAGGCGCCGTGTTGATCGGCAAGGATGTCGATCGCTTGCCCAATACGACCTGTTTGGCCCGTCCGGGCATGCTGGCCGAGACGCTGGTGATGGCCTTCGACCTCGAAGGCATCGCGGTCTCATCCGGATCGGCTTGCTCCTCCGGCAAGGTGTCGAAGTCGCATGTTCTCGCCGCGATGGGCGTTGCACCGGAGATCGCCGCGGGCGCGATCCGCGTGAGCCTCGGCTGGAACACCACATCTGAAGACATCGAACGTTTCGGCGCCGTCTGGCGCCGGATACTGGCGCGGCAGCAGTCGAAGGCAGCCGCATAGAGAAGTGCCATGGCAGATACCGATACAATTGAACTCGTAAAAGATATCGACGTCGACAAGTACAAATACGGCTTCACGACCGATATCGAATCCGATCTTGCGCCCAAGGGGCTCAACGAATCGACAGTCCATTTCATCTCCGAGAAGAAGCGCGAACCGGAATGGATGCTCCAATGGCGCTTGGGCGCCTATCGCCGTTGGATCGAAATGACCGAGCCGACCTGGGCGCGCGTCCACTATCCGAAGATCGATTTCCAGAATCTGCATTACTATTCGGCGCCAAAAAGCATGGCCGCGCCGAAAAGCCTCGACGAGATCGATCCGAAGCTGCTTGAGACCTATGCCAAGCTCGGCATTCCGCTGAAAGAGCAAGAAATCCTTGCTGGCGTTCGCCGCCAGGGCGAAAGCAGCGAACTCGACTCGGAAGGTGGTGGCGAAAGTGCGGGACGCGTCGCCATCGATGCCGTGTTCGATTCCGTCTCCGTCGTCACGACATTCAAGGACGAACTCGCCAAGGCCGGCGTGATCTTCTGTTCCATGTCGGAAGCCGTTCGCGAGCATCCTGAACTGGTGCAGAAGTATCTTGGATCCGTGGTCCCGCAAGGGGACAATTTCTATGCCGCGCTCAATTCTGCGGTCTTCTCGGACGGTTCCTTCGTCTATGTGCCGCCGAATACGCGCTGCCCGATGGAGCTTTCCACCTATTTCCGCATCAATGAACGCAACACTGGCCAGTTCGAGCGCACTTTGATCATCGCCGATCGCGGCGCCTATGTGTCCTATCTCGAAGGCTGCACGGCGCCGACGCGCGATGAGAACCAGCTCCATGCCGCGGTTGTCGAGTTGATCGCGCTCGAAGATGCCGAGATCAAATATTCGACGGTGCAGAACTGGTATCCGGGCGACAAGGAAGGCAAGGGCGGCGTCTATAATTTCGTGACCAAGCGCGGCGATTGCCGTGGCCGCAACGCCAAGATTTCCTGGACGCAGGTCGAGACGGGTTCGGCCATCACCTGGAAATATCCCAGCTGCATCCTGCGCGGCGACAATTCGCGTGGCGAGTTCTATTCGATTGCCATTTCGAATGGCCGCCAGCAGGTCGATTCCGGCACCAAGATGATCCATCTCGGCAGAAATACATCGAGCCGCATCATCTCCAAGGGCATTGCGGCCGGACGCTCCGACAACACCTATCGTGGCCTCGTCTCGGCGCATCGCAAGGCCACAAATGCCCGCAATTTCACGCAGTGCGATTCATTGCTGATCGGCGACAAGTGCGGCGCGCATACCGTGCCCTACATCGAATCCAAGACCTCGACCGCCAAGTTCGAACATGAGGCGACGACGTCAAAGATTTCAGACGATCAGATGTTCTACTGCATGTCGCGAGGGCTTTCGGAGGAAGAGGCGGTGGCGCTCATCGTCAACGGCTTTGTTCGCGATGTGCTGCAGCAATTGCCGATGGAATTCATGGCCGAAACGCAGAAGCTGATCGGCATAAGCTTGGAAGGAAGTGTTGGTTGATCCGTAGCCCTCGCGGATCCCGCAACTGATAATGGTGAAGAACGTGTCTATGCTTGAAATCAAAAACCTGCACGTCAAGCTCGAACATGAGGATCGCATGATTCTCAATGGCTTGAACCTCTCCGTTAATGCAGGCGAAGTGCATGCCATCATGGGTCCGAACGGCTCCGGCAAATCGACGCTGTCCTACGTCCTCTCCGGCCGCGAGGGCTATATCGTCACGCAAGGCTCGGTGACCTATAAGGGCCAGGATCTCCTGGCGATGGAGCCGGATAAGCGCGCGGCAGACGGTGTGTTCCTCGCCTTCCAGTATCCGATCGAGATACCAGGCGTCGCCACCATGCAGTTCCTGAAAGTTGCGCTGAACGCACAGCGCAAGGCGCGCGGCGAGAAGGAATTGTCGACACCCGATTTCATGCGCCTCGTCAAGGCGCGGGCCGCCAAGCTCGGCGTGTCCCAGGACATGCTGAAGCGCGCCGTCAATGTCGGCTTCTCGGGCGGTGAGAAGAAGCGCGCCGAGATTCTCCAGATGGCGGTGCTCGAGCCTAGTCTTTGCATACTCGATGAAACCGATTCCGGCCTCGATATCGATGCCTTGCGGATCGTCGCCGACGGTGTCAATTCGCTGCGCTCGCCCGATCGCGCCATGATCGTCATCACGCATTATCAGCGGCTGCTCGATTACATCGTGCCGGACGTCGTGCATGTGCTCTCACAGGGCCGGATCGTGAAGTCCGGCGGCAAGAATCTTGCCCACGAGCTCGAGGAGCGCGGCTACGCTGAGTTCGAGAAGGACGCCGCATGAACATTGCGGTCAATCTGACGCCGGCCGAGCTCGCTCTGGGGGGCATCACGCTGCCCCATGCGCGCATGGAGGATTGGCGCTGGACAAATCTGCGCACGCTGATCGACAAGCCCTATCCGCCGATGGGCAAGATCGCAGCTTCGTCCAAGGACGTAGCGAGGCTTCGCGATTCGTCTCCGGTTGCGAAAGCCGTCGCGGCGCGCCTCGTTTTCGTAAATGGTGAATTCGCTGCCAACGAGTCGCGGTTTCCGGCTTCGGGCGATGTCATGGTGAAAACCGGGCTCCCGGTTGTTCCCACTTCCGACGAACCGGTGGTGTCCATGAATGCTGCCTTCGCCAAGGATGGTCTGACGCTCTCGGTCAAGCCCGGCGCCAATATCGACATGCCGATCGAATTGGTGTTTCTCGCAACGGCTGGTGATCCGCGTACCATCGCGACGTGCGTCGCGATCGAGATCGGTGCCGGTGCATCCGCGACCTTGATCGAGACATTTCTGGGCGAGGGTTCGTATCTCGCCAGCAGCGCCGTCGCGATTTCCTTGGGCGAGGGCGCCAGGCTTGATCGCATTACGCTGGAGCGTCATGCTCCCGAAGCCATTCACCTTGCTGATCGCGATGTCACGCTTCAGGGCCGCGCCATTTTGCGTGATTTCACGCTGACCGCCGGCGCCAAACTCAATCGCCAGAATGCGCGCTACACCTTCGCCGGCGAGCATGCCGATGCACGCATTGCCGGCGCCTATCTGCTTGGCGACCGCCAGCATGCCGATACGCGCCTCGTGGTGAGGCATGCGAAGCCGCATTGCACCAGCCGCGAGATCTTCAAATGTGTAATGGACGATCACGCGCGCGGCATCTTCCAGGGCAAGGTGATCGTCGATCCGGGCGCCCAGAAGACCGACGGCAAGCAGTCGAGCCATGCCCTGCTGCTTTCCGAGACTGCCGAGTTCGATGCCAAGCCCGAGCTTGAGATTTTCGCCGACGATGTCGTGTGCGGGCATGGCGCAACCTCGGGCGATCTCGATCACACTCAGATTTTCTATCTTCGCTCGCGCGGAATCCCCGAGCGCAAGGCAAAGGCGATGCTGGTGGCTGCCTTTGTTGAGGAGGCCTTCGAGACGATCGGCAATGACCAGATCCGCGTCGCGCTGAGCGACATCGCTGCTGGCTGGCTTTCCAGTCGTGGGGGTGTTGCATGACCGCCATGGAGAGGATGATCGCGCCGGCCTTTGACGTCGCCGCCATCCGCCGCGATTTCCCGATTCTGTCGCGCGAGGTCTATGGCAAGCCGCTCGTTTATTTGGATAACGCGGCGTCGGCGCAGAAACCCAAGGCGGTTCTTGATGCCGTCATGAAGAGCTACACGGAAGAATATGCCAATGTTCACCGTGGGCTTCACTTCCTCTCGAACGCCGCCACGCAAGCCTATGAAGATGCACGCGAAAGCGTTCGACGTTTTCTCAATGCGCCGTCCAAGGACCAGTTGATCTTCACCCGCAACGCGACCGAGGCCATCAACCTCGTGGCGCAAAGCTTCGGCGGCATGGTGTTGGGCGAGGGCGATGAGATCGTGCTCTCGATCATGGAACACCATTCCAACATCGTCCCGTGGCATTTCCATCGCGAGCGCAGCGGTGCCGTCATCAAATGGGCGCCGATCGATCAGGACGGCAATTTCCTCATCGAAGAGTTCGAGAAACTCCTCTCGCCGCGCACGAAGATTGTCGCCATCACCCAGATGTCGAATGCGCTAGGCACCATCGTTCCGGTGAAGGAAATCATCCGCATCGCCCATGCGCGAGGCATTCCGGTATTGGTCGATGGCAGCCAGGCCGCTGTGCACATGCCGGTCGATGTCCAGGACCTCGATTGCGATTTCTACGCCTTTACCGGCCACAAGACCTATGGGCCGACCGGCATTGGCGTGCTCTATGGCAAGATGGAGCATCTGCGCCGCATGCCGCCCTACCAGGGCGGCGGTGAAATGATCGGCGAGGTCACCCTCGACAAGATCACCTATGCCGAGCCGCCGCATCGCTTTGAGGCGGGGACTCCCGCCATCGTCCAGGCGATCGGGCTTGGTGCCGCCCTCGACTATATCCGCTCGATAGGCTTTGCCGGCATCGCCGCCCATGAGGCCGATCTGCGCGACTACGCCATGGCGCGCCTTTCCGAGATCAACTCGCTGCGCATTTTCGGCCGCGCGCGCGAAAAGGGCGCCATCGTCTCCTTCAACATGGAAGGCGCCCATGCCCATGACGTCGCAACCGTCATCGACCGGGCAGGGGTGGCGGTCAGAGCCGGTACCCATTGCACCCAGCCACTGCTGACGTTTTTTGGCGTGACGGCAACCTGCCGTGCCTCCTTCGCCATGTACAATACCCGCGAGGAAGTTGATAAGCTTGCCGAAGCGCTTATCTCAGCTCAAAGGATATTCCTGTGACCGAAGCGCAAGACCATCAGCCCGCCCCCGAAGCGCCGCCATCCTTGCCGATGGGCGCGTCGGCTACAGCCATTCCGGCCGACGAACTCGACCGGATGACCAATGATATCGTCGCGGCGCTCAAGACCGTCTACGACCCCGAAATCCCAGTCGACATCTATGAACTCGGCCTTATCTATCAGGTCGACATCGATGATGACCGCAATGTCAGGATCGAGATGACTTTGACGGCCCCGGGCTGCCCGGTTGCCGGAGACATGCCCGGCTGGGTCGAGAACGCCGTGAGCACGGTTGCGGGTGTTGCCTCGGTCGAGGTGAAGATCGTTTTCGATCCCCCGTGGGATCAGTCGCGTATGTCGGATGAAGCGCGCGTCGCGCTCAATGTCTGGTAGGAAGCCATGGCTGCCACTCTTCGTCCCCGTCCCAAGGTAGTGACCCTTACTGATGCTGCCGCCGAGCGCGTTCGCCAGATCATGGCGAAGGCGGATAAGCCGGTCATCGGATTGCGGGTCGGCGTCAAGAATGGCGGCTGCGCCGGCATGGAATACACGATGGAATGGGCCGAGCAGCAGAAGCCCTTCGACGAGGTTGTCGAGGATAAGGGCGTCAAGGTTCTGATCGATGCCAAGGCCATCATGTTCCTGCTTGGGACCGAGATGGATTTCCAGACCAATGCGCTCAAGTCCGGTTTCGTGTTCAACAATCCGAACCAGACTTCGGCATGCGGCTGCGGGGAATCTGTTCAGATCAAGCCGGCTGCTCCTGAAGCCGTACCCGCCGGCGCTTGAGCACCAGCGCCGAATTTCTGGATTTCATCACCGAACAAATGGCGGGCTTCGGCCCGATTACGGTCGTCGCATGTTCGGCGGTGCAGGAGTCTTTCGCGACGGATTGATGTTTGCACTTATCGCTGATGAAGTGCTCTACCTGAAGGCGGACGAGACGACAGAAGGCTACTTCAAGGCCGAGGGTCTGTCGCCGTTTACCTATCAAACCAAGCGCAATCCGCGCACCGTCATGTCCTATTGGCGCGCCCCGGAACGCTGTCTCGATGATCCCGATGAAATGACGGATTGGTGCCGCAAGGCCTTTGCGGTCGCGCTCAAATCCACGAAACCGCAGAAAAAGCGTTAGGCCGAACGAACCGGTCTTGCCAGAAACGCCGGCATGTTGCCCGAATGGAAACCGCCCGTATCGGGCGCGTCCGGAAGATGCCTTGGTTCGGGACGGTGCGGGCGTTGCGGCTTTTCCGACCGATCGCGCTCGGGCTTGGCCGACCGCTCGCGCTCCGGCTTCGGTTCGCGCTCCGGTTTTGCTGATCGCTCGGGCTTCGCTTGGCGCTCTGACTTCGCCGTGTGCCGTGCTGGATGGCGCTTCGGGCGCTCCTCATGCGCTTCGGCGGGCTCTTCCTTGGGCATATCGCCAAACCAGGCGATCTCCTTCTTGATCAATTGCTCGATAGCCTTGAGATGCTTGGTATCGAGTTTGCTGACCATCGTGAAGGCATGACCCTCGCGGCCGGCGCGCCCCGTCCGGCCTACGCGATGCACGTAGTCTTCCGCATGGATGGGAACGTCGTAATTGAAGACGTGGCTCACTTCCGGAATGTCGAGGCCGCGCGCCGCGACGTCGGAAGCGATGAGATGGGTGACTTCGCCGGCACGGAACGCCGATAGTGTCTTGAGCCGCGCCGTCTGGTCCATGTCACCATGCAGCGCCGACGCATTGAAGCCATGACGTTTCAGGGATGTTTCGAGTAGCGCAACCGTCGTCTTGCGGTTGGCGAAGACGATGGCGTTCTTGATGTTGGTTTGCGAGCGCATGAGCTGGCGCAATGTCTCGCGCTTGTCCTTGGCATCATGTGGCGCTTTGACGACCCATTGTTCGAGGCTCGCCACCGTCGAGGAAAGCGGCGTCGCTTCGACGCGTTCGGGATTATGGAGGAATTGGCCGGTGATGCGCTGGATCTCCGGCGGCATGGTTGCCGAGAAGAACAGTGTCTGCCGCGTGAAGGGGAGCGTCTTGCAGATGCGCTCGATATCGGGAATGAAGCCCATGTCGAGCATCCGGTCGGCCTCGTCGATGACGAGCAGTTCGACGCCGGTGAGCAACAACTTGCCGCGCTCGAAATGATCGAGCAGGCGGCCTGGCGTCGCGATCACCACGTCGGCGCCGCGATCGATCTTCGCAGCCTGGTCGTCGAATGACACGCCGCCGATCAACAATGCGACGGTGAGGCGATGGTTCTTGCCGAGCGTTTCGAAGGCATCGCGCACCTGCACCGCAAGTTCACGAGTCGGTTCGAGGATGAGCGTGCGCGGCATGCGCGCGCGAGCGCGGCCCTTTTCGAGGAGCGTGAGCATCGGCAGCACGAAGGCCGCCGTCTTGCCGGAACCGGTCTGTGCAAGGCCGAGCACATCCTTGCGCTCGAGCGCATGGGGAATGGCCTGCGCCTGAATGGCGGTAGGAGACGAAAAACCCGCCGCGGCGACAGCGTCGAGGACCTTGGGGCTCAATCCGAGCTCTGCGAATGACATCTCGCTGTGAAAAACCGTTCTGCCGATGGAAAGAAAAGGCATGCCCGCAATGGCTCGGCGGCTATCGGGGGCGCCAGACTAAGCCGGGAACATAGTGTCAACTCCGGCAAAGTCAAACCCAGAAACTGCGGCAAATGCGCTGAAACCCTAATAAAACCGGTTAAATTTGCGTCATGAGAGGGTCTGCAAAAGAAAACGGGCGGCTAATCTTGCCGCCCTGAGGAGCCCCTCTAGTTTGGTACGCTTGGGAGGTTATTGAAGTAGCCCGCCGCCCCCCATCTCTCATGCAATGAGTATGCACGATTCGAGCGACGATGGCTGTTGCCCATCCGCCACGTTCCCGCCGGAATTACCGGGGAAGCCTGACGGCCTTCGTGGAGGGATTTGGGCATGTTGAAGAAGACATTTCTCCTGTTTGTTGTCGCTTTGGGCCTTGGGGCGACAACAGCCTCGGCCTTTGAGCCGCCGCTCACGCCCCTCAATGAAGAGCAATTGAAGGCCTATGGCGCCTATCAGAGCGCACCTGGTGAAAAGGCCTTTGCCGCGGGGCCAAGCGGCCAGTTTTCAGCCCAGACGGGCTATGCGAGCGCGCTTGTTGCGGTACGCGCGGCCCTTGCCGAATGCGACAAGGCTGGCGGGGAGGGCGCCTGCATCATCATCGATCAGAACGGCACCATGCTGCCTCTGGCGCTGCAATTCGCGCAAGCCGCGCGCGCCGATACCGCCAAGTTGCAGCAGCCGCTTCCACTGCGTGATCTAACCCTCGATGCCGATGCTTGGGCAGCCCTTCAAGGACTGGCAGAGAAGCCTAGCCACAAGGCCTTTGCCCTGAGTTTGAAGGGGCCTTGGGCTCGCTCCTGGGAGGCAGGTTCGATTGAGGAGGCGGAGAAGGAAGCGCTCGCCGCTTGCGACAAGAAGGAGCGCGCCGCAGCCGCCAAATGCTTCATCTTTTCGCGCGACGGAACCAATGTGGACGGAGGCTCGCTCGAGGTTTCGCCGGACCTAACCGTCGCACCGAAAAAGCAGCAATAAGCTTGACCTTTTTCGTGATTTGACCACCTGCCGATGCGGGCGCACTCTTGTCTTTGACAGCGCAAAGGAGGTTATGAAATTGGAACCACCGGGTTATGCGCCGCTGTCGGGCTGAAGGCCATTGAGGCTGCCCGCACAGCACAATCAACACGCAAGTTGAAGACCATTCCCGCCTGAGTTCCCGCCATTGGCTGGGACAGGGCAAAAACATAGGTCCGGGTTGACCCGGACCTCCGGTGCTTAAGGCACCGAAATCAAACGGCCCCGCGCGGCACATCACCGGCGGGGCCAGCCGTTTTTTGGCCCGATTTTCCGCGTGTCTACATGCCGTTCTGACGGCTGCTTTCTCCATAATCTCAATTCGGGTTAGGTAGGCTTCTGCCGTTCACGTCTGATTCGTATGGGGATTTCATGCCGAAGCCGAAAGTCCGCGACCTCTTCGACAAGCTCGAGGCTGAGATGGCGCCGGCCGCTGCCAAGGCGCGGGCGATGAAGGGAAAGGGCGCGGCCGAGGAAAGCTATACTGCCGCCGACATTGAGGTCCTCGAAGGTCTCGAGCCCGTCCGCCGCCGCCCCGGCATGTATATCGGCGGCACCGACGAGAAGGCATTGCATCATCTCTTCGCCGAGGTGATCGACAATTGCATGGACGAGGCGGTCGCCGGTCATGCCTCCTGGATCGAGGTCGAATACGGCAAGGACGGCTATCTGACCGTCACTGACAATGGCCGCGGCATCCCGGTCGATCCGCATCCCAAATTCAAGGACAAATCCGCCCTTGAAGTCATCATGACGACGCTGCATGCGGGCGGCAAATTCGACTCGAAGGTCTATGAGACATCCGGCGGCCTGCACGGCGTCGGCGTCTCGGTCGTCAACGCGCTGTCCGATGATCTCGTCGTCGAGGTGGCGCGAGGCCAGCAACTGTTCCGCCAGTCCTACAAGCGCGGCAAGCCGACGGGAAAAATCGAAAAGCTTGGCAAGACCAACAACCGCCGCGGCACGTTGGTGCGCTTTCATCCCGATCCGCAGATTTTCGGCAAGACCGCCGAATTTAGCGCTAACCGCCTATTCCGCATGGCGCGCTCAAAAGCCTATCTTTTCGGCGGCGTAGAGATCCGCTGGCATTGCGATCCTTCGCGCATCAAGGACAAGGACACGCCTGAAAACGCGGTGCTCCATTTCCCGGGCGGCTTGAAGGACTTTCTCGAAGAGCGCCTGGAAGGCAAGCCGCGCGTTGCCGATGAAATCTTTGCCGGCAAAGTAACAAAGCCCGGCGGCCACGGCTCGGTGGAATGGGCGATCGCCTGGTTTGCCGGCGATGATGGCTTCGTGTCGTCATACTGCAACACCATCCCGACGATCGAAGGCGGCACCCATGAACAGGGCTTGCGCACCGCGCTCCTGCGCTCGCTGAAAAGCTACGCAGAACTCGCCGGCAATAAGCGCGCCGGTATCATCACCGGCGACGATGTGATGACGAATGCCGGCGTGCTGCTCTCCGTCTTCATCCGCGAGCCGGAATTCCAGGGCCAGACCAAGGAAAAGCTGGCGACCGCCGAAGCAGCCCGCATCGTCGAAAACGCATTGCGCGACCATTTCGATCATTGGCTAACTGGCCATCCGGCCCAGGCCGACCGCTTGCTCGACTGGATCGTCGAGCGCGCCGATGAACGCATTCGCCGCCGCCAGGAAAAGGAAGTTGGCCGCAAGACCGCGGTCCGCAAATTGCGCCTGCCGGGCAAGCTTGCCGATTGCTCGGCTTCGGGCGCCGAGGGTTCAGAGCTCTTCATCGTCGAAGGCGATTCAGCCGGCGGCTCGGCAAAATCGGGCCGCAACCGCGAGACGCAGGCGATCCTTCCTTTGCGTGGCAAGATCCTGAACGTCGCCAGTGCCGGCAAGGACAAGCTCGCCCAGAACCAGCAATTGGCCGACCTCATCCAGGCGCTCGGCTGCGGCACCGGCGCGAGCTATCGCGAAGAGGATCTGCGCTACGAAAAGATCATCGTGATGACCGATGCCGATGTCGACGGCGCGCATATTGCGAGCCTGCTCATCACCTTCTTCTACCGCCAGATGCCGCAGCTCATCGAAGAGGGCCACCTCTACCTGGCGGTGCCACCGCTCTACAAGCTCTCGCAGGGTGGCAAGGTTGCCTATGCGCGCGACGACAAGCATCGCGATGAATTGCTGAAGAGCGAATTCTCAGGCCGCGGCAAGGTCGAGATCGGCCGCTTCAAGGGCTTGGGCGAGATGCTGGCGAGCCAGCTCAAGGAAACCACCATGGATCCCAAGAAGCGCTCGCTCCTGCGTGTCACCTTGCTTGAGAGCGAACGCGCCACGACCGCCAAGGTCGTCGAGCAGCTCATGGGCAACAAGCCCGAAGAGCGCTTCAAATTCATTTCCGAACGCGCCGAATTCGTGCCCGAAGCGGAACTGGATGTGTGAGACTGTCGCAAGTCTTGTCATTGCTGGATTTGATACTTGCCCGAACGATTTTGTCATTGCCGGGCTTGTCCCGGCAATCCACGGCGCCATGAATTGAGATGTCAACGGGGCTTCGCAATGGATCCCCGCAACAAGTGCGGGGATGACAATTGAGTTTGTACCACCACTTCAACCCCCCATGTTGACCCTCCTCAAAGCCGCGCTCTGGCTTGCCTGTCTCGGACTGTGGGCCGCGACGCTCGCCGGCATGACGGCGCCATTCATTCCCGCTTTCGAACTCTTCAACCACTTCCGGCTGTTCCTGGTCACCGGCGCGCTGGTGCTGTCGCTTGCGGTGTGGATCGTCCGCTCGCGCGCTCTGCGCTTGACCGCCATCGCCGGCCTCGCACTCAACCTCGCGCTCGGCGCAGTCCCCTTCCTCTACTCAGCACCAAAGGCCGTGGACGCGTCCGCACCGCATCTGCGGCTCATGACCATGAACATCTGGGGGCGCAACAACGATATCGATCGGATGCGCGACGAGATCCTGAAGCAGCAGCCGGATGTCATCGTCTTTCAGGAATTCCGCCCCTATCATCAGCCGCTGCTTGATGCCTTGCGCGCGACGATGCCCCACCAGCACACATGCATGCAGATCCCGCGCTGCGATCTGGCGATGGCCTCGCGCCTCCCTTGGACCGAAGTCGGCTCGATCGGCGAAGGCGAGCAGGGCGGTAATCCACCCGTGATCTGGGCCGACTTCGCGACGATGGGCAAGCGACCCTTCCGCATTTACGGCGTGCACCTCGGCTGGCCCTTCGACCCGATTGACCAGGCCGCCAATATCGATTGGCTCATCGATTATCTGCCGCGCACCAAGGGCGCCTATGTCATTGCCGGTGATTTCAATCTGTCGCCCTGGTCGTGGAAGCTCAGCAAGCTCACCGCAGAGGCCCTTTGGCCTGCGCCGGCATGTGACCTGGGCACTCTCCTGGCCGATGCACCGGCTGTTCCCATTCGTCCTCATCGACAATGTGTTGGCGACAGCGGACTTCACCACGATCTCTGCGCTCGCCGCCGGCCGCGTCGGCTCCGACCACGCGCCGTTGGTGGTAGATCTGGCTTTGAACTAAATTGCGAACTGACGCTTGCCCGCCAGTTGATCGGGGCTCATCTTGGGTCGTCTACCGCTTCCGGGTTGGCCTATATGATGAAACTAGGTTTGAAGAGGAACAAGCACCCTTTGATAGTCCCTCGCAAAGTGCGCGGGTATGGACCGAACGATGGGTCCGAGACTGGGCGTTCTGCCCAAATTGTGGGAATGCCAAACTGTCTCAGTTTGAGAGCAACAGGCCTCTTGCCGATTTTTCCTGTGCCTCCTGCAATGAGGAATACGAACTCAAGAGCAAAAAGGGAAAGTTTGGCGCGAAAGTTATTGACGGAGCATTCCACGCGAAATGCAAGCGCTTAAAGGCAAACAACAGTCCGAGTCTTTTTCTCCTTAGCTACGATCGAGCCAGATTGAGTGTTGCAAACTTAGTTGTGGTTCCGCGGCACTTCTTCGTCCGCGAAATAATAGAAGAGCGAAAACCTCTTGCGGCAACCGCGAGACGCGCGGGCTGGATAGGTTCGAATATCCTGCTTCATCGAATTCCTTCCGCGGGGCGCATCTCCATCGTCGAGAATGGTGTGATCCGGCCTAGGGAGGCAGTTCTGGATCGCTGGCAGGAGACGCTGTTTCTGCGAGACGCGGGACTGAAGAGAGGGGATGGCTCGTTGAGGTAATGAAGTGCGTCCGTAGATATCGACGCCAAGGACGCTCGATGACGTCTACGCCGAAAAAGGGAGCTGCGAGAGATACCAGAACCGACACATAAGGAGAAATTCGTCAGCAGCTTCAAGTGCTTGCGACCGGGGATATCTCAGTTTGTCTCTCGAAGGAAACTATCGGCTGTTGCGGCGGGAACAAATAAGGTCGCTAAAGCGGCGACCTAGTGCGGCGGCCCGGTGATTTGGCCCAATAGTAGGATTGCCCGGAACCCGCCTGCATCCCGGTTTACCGGTATGGAACACGCTTCTTCCCCTCCCAAACTCGATTCGACCGCCATCGAAGTCGCATCGCTACGAGCTCACGGCGTGGCACGCTGAGCGTGTGGTTCCGCGAAGACCGGCGCCTGCCGCTATTTCGGCGTGCCGAGCTACCGTTTACCGCGCCTACGCCGCGGCAGGCTCCAAGGGCGCTTCTTCAATCTCCACATCCGTGATCGCTACGTTTCTGTCGCAAGGCTGCCTAAGGGCCGCCAAGCCCGGAACAGGAGGGGCGGTGCGCAGTGCCGAAGTATCGCCAGAAATCGATCAGCCAGGTATCAGCATCTTTCTCCCCTTTCACATCGTTTCAATATATGTTCTATTTGCAGGAATTGCAAGACCCCCAAGGAAATTTTCTGGCAGACAGGAGCCGTTACTCGGCTAAGCTTGGCCGATGGATTGAACCGACCCTCGTCGTCCCGAGCCGCCCCTTCGCCGCCCGCGCCTTCGGTGTTCTGGACAGTGAGGCGGCCTACAAGCCCGTCGCGGTCCTGAAGCAGCGATTCGGGCGTGGCTGACAAACTACGGCTTGAGGTCGGTGCGCTGAACCCAGTTGTCGGCGGCCATGAAGGTGAGATCGCCGCGCGTCAGGCCGATATCGCGCAGCATGTAATCATCGAGTTCGCGCAATTGGCGGCGCGTCCGGCGCAGGGCGATGTGGCGATGGCGGAGCAGCGGGGTCTCGTCGCTTTCGGCGGCAATGCGGGCGCTGGGGATGCCGGTGTCATGTTCAAGCTCCTTCGATAGTGAACGTCATGCGGGGGTGGGGCTTCTAGACCGCGGCAGTGGGCGTCGCGGCGAATGCATCCTTCATGCGCCATTCACCCGTCGGATCGCGTCAGCAGTGCGCCCGGTCATTGCCTTGTCATGAACTTGTTGCACTGCAACAAGATCGGCATATGCTGGCCCTGTGGGGGACGGCAGCGAGGAGGCAAGAGCATGAGCATGGCTATGGCCGCGTCTGGCGGCGACCGCGATCAGAAGATTCGCGAAATCGCGTATTTGATCTGGCTCGAAGAGGGTTGTCCCAGCGGCCGCGAAGTCGACCACTGGTTGAAGGCCACTGAACGCGTCGCCCTTGCGGAAGTGGTTCCCGGCGATGCGCCTCCGCCGGCGAAGCGTGCTGCCGTTAAGACGCCCGCCAAGCCCAAGGCTGCCGCTTCGGCGCGGCCGCGCAAGGCTTCGCCAAAACGCTGAGTTCTTCCGTGCAAGGATGATACGGCGCGGTAACCTTGACCGCAGTTTCACAATGGCCGGGCCTGATTTCCGTTGAACCGAACAACCGCCTGAAAGTAGTGGATGATCGAGGTGCGCTGTGCCGAACCGGAACACCGGTTTGGTGGCACGCCCCTTGCTCTCAAAGAGGGCGAGTCCGTTAGGAAATGACTTATCCCTTGGGGATAGGAGCGGCCGGCGGGACGGTTGGACAAAGGAAGTTTTCGAATGGCCAGAACATCGGTTGAGTCCGCCCAGGCAGTGATCAGTACACTGCTGAGTGAGCAGGAGCGTGACCGCGAGAATCTGCAGCGCATGCTCGCGCACAGCGAAAAGATGATGGAATACCTCCAGATGATGCGCGAGGAAGAAGAACAGCGCATCGAGGCCGAGGCGACCGAACGCAAGCAGGCGATGCGCAAGATGTTCAGCCAGCTTCTCGCGGTCGAAGAAGAGCGCAAGGAACGCATCGCGCTTCACATCGCCGATCTCGACGGCCAGAAGACGCTGATCGATGAGGACGACGAGCACAAGCTCGCCAATGGCAACGCCCAGCAGCAGCGCCTGACCGTCGCCAACCCGTCCTAGTAGGACGAGACCTCCATCTCGCTCGGCCTCAGCCCGTTGACGACGAGCACGCGCGAGCCGATCGGCACGCGCCGGTAGAGATCGGCGACATCCTCGTTGAGCATGCGGATGCAGCCCGACGACATGTTCTTGCCGATCGTCCATGGCTGGTTGGTACCGTGGATGCGATAGAGCGTGTCGGCACCGCCGGCGAAGAGATATAGCGCCCGCGCACCCAAAGGATTGTCCGGCCCGCCCGGCATGCCGTTCGCCCATTTCGCGGCTTCAGGATCACGCGCCACCATGTCTGCGGGCGGCGTCCATTTCGGCCACATCTTCTTGCGGCCCACTTCCGCTTCGCCCGACCAGGCAAAGCCGTCGCGGCCGACCCCGACGCCATAGCGGATGGCGCGGCGGCCTTCGAGCACGAGGTAGAGATGGCGCGCCTGCGTATCGACGATGATCGTGCCCGGCCATTCAGCTTCGTGGAACGGAACGATCTGGCGATAGAATTCGGGATCGACCTTGCTCAAATCCGAAGGGTCGATCGGGTAGGGGTCGTTGGCATCGAACTGGTTGGCAATCGCCTGCGAAACGAGACCTGGCGCCAGGGCGGCGGCCGCGGCGATTGTCCCGGCACGGAGAAAATGACGGCGCGAAAGCGTGCTGATCATTGTCTTAAACCCCGCTGACTATTCTGATATCGCAAACGCGGGATGAATATGCCGGTTCCATCCGGCAAAAACCTTGCGCAACCGTGGCGAAATGCGGCCCCGTTGCGGCCATTCCGTGTAAGCCGGCGACTGTTGCATCGCTGCCATGGCGGGGCTTTCCGGCAAACTCTTTACATTGCATGCCGTTGCGTCAAATAAATTGGTGAGCG
>JAXMCQ010000008.1:0-172656 GCA_046349315.1 Hyphomicrobiales bacterium
TCAATCTTGAATCCGTCGTCCATTATGGCGGCGTGCTCTCGCCCTTCAACGCGTGGCTCATTCTGCGCGGCGCGGCGACCTTGCCGATCCGCATGAAGGCGCATCAGGAAACCGCTCTCGAGGTCGCAGGCTTTCTCGAAAACCATCCGCACGTGGAGCGCGTCTTCTATCCCGGCCTCCCGTCGCACCCGCAG
The DNA here is from genome assembly GCA_046349315.1 of Hyphomicrobiales bacterium. Classification (GTDB taxonomy): domain Bacteria; phylum Pseudomonadota; class Alphaproteobacteria; order Rhizobiales; family Aestuariivirgaceae; genus JAEUMG01. The sequence goes on from JAXMCQ010000008.1 coordinate 195, forward strand.
CACGAACTCGCCAAGCGGCAAATGGCGAATTTCTCAGGCATGATGACGTTCACGGTTGCGGACGGACCGGCCTTGGCCAAGCGTATGGTAGAGCGACTGCAGGTCGTTCACTATGCCGTTTCGCTCGGCCATCATCGCAGTCTCGTCTACTGGATTCCGACCGCCGACATCATGCGCTCGTCATTCCGGCTCGAAGGAGAGGCATTGGCGCGCTATCGCGCCTTTGCCGGCGACGGCGTATTCCGCTTCTCGGTCGGCATCGAGGATGCCGCGGACATCTGCGCCGATCTCGATCAGGTACTTTGAGCTTCGCTCTTGGCGGAAAGCCGCGCTTCGTAGGCGGCCTTGTCGCGCCGGTATGACCGGATGCCGACCGGGATCATCGCGATATAGAGGATGCTGAGCACGGTCAGCATTTGCCAGGTGAAGGTGAAGAGGCAGACGACGGCAATCGCCGCGAGGCCAAGCAGCGGCAGGACATATTCGCGGCTGACGCGCGAACCGAGCGTCTTGCCCGAGAATGTCGGGATGCGGCTCACCATCAGCACGGCGACCGCAACGATATAGGGCAAGACCAGCCACATGATGTCGTGGCCGTCGGACACGATACCGAGGAAGCCGAGATACATCGGCGCGAGCGCAAGGCCCGCCCCGGCAGGTGCAGGCGCGCCTGTGAAGTAGCTCATCATCCAGGCCGGCTTATCCGGATCGTCAATCGCAACGTTAAACCGCGCGAGTCGCAAGGCACAGCAAATGGCGAGGCCCAAAGCCACGATCCAACCGATGCTGCGCAAGCCATTCAGCGACCACATATAAATCAGCACGGCGGGCGCGACGCCGAAATTGACGAAGTCGGCAAGGGAATCAAGTTCGGCCCCGAAGCGCGACGTACCCTTCAAGAGCCGCGCAAGGCGGCCGTCCACCGCATCGAGTACGATTGCCACGATGACGGCAACAACAGCCAATTCATAACGGCCTTCGACGCCAAGACGGATGGCTGTGAGTCCGCTGCATAGAGCCAGAAGCGTGATGAAGTTCGGCAGCAGGAAGCGGATCGGCACCTGTTTGAAACGGTGCAGACGCTGTCTGCGGCGATCGCCGTCGAAGCGTTCCTCGTCGAGATCGGACAGGTTCGGCATGGCGGGCTCCTAGCTCCGCCGGCCGGCGCGGCCCTGTTCGTCGCTGCCGAGATCGGCGAGCACCGTTTCACCGGCAATCGCGCGTTGGCCAACGCTCACCAGGGCAAAGCAGTTCGGCGGCAGGTATACATCGACGCGGCTTCCGAAGCGGATCAGGCCGATGCGCTGGCCAGCCTGGACCCAATCGCCCGGCTCGACGAAGCGAATGATGCGGCGCGCCACGAGACCGGCAATCTGGACGACACCCAATTTGCGGCCATCGGCGAGTTCAAGCGTGAAGGCCTGGCGCTCATTGTCCTCGCTCGCCTTGTCGAGTTCGGCATTGAGGAACGCGCCCGGCACATAGGAAATATGGGCGATGCGGGCATCGACCGGCGAGCGGTTCACATGCACGTCGAACACATTCATGAAGACGGAAATGCGGGTCAGCGGCTCGCGCGGCAATTCGAGTTCGGGCGGCGGCACGACGCGCTCGATTGCGCTCACCCGGCCGTCGGCCGGCGAAATCACCAGGCCAGCACGCAGCGGCGTTACGCGCTCGGGATCACGGAAGAAATAGGCGCACCAGGCCGTGGCTATGACGCAGATCCAACCGAGGAAATCCACGCCCAGCCAGAAGAGGACCAGGGTAACTGCGGCAAAGATGGCGACAAATTTCCAGCCATCGCGATGGATGGGCGTGAAGACAGAGGTGACGCTGTTCAAGACCGACATGCTCACTCCTCTAGCGGGTGATTGCGGCTTTGCAAAGCACGCGGACACCAGCAGAACCGGCCATGGTTAGGGTGAACTGACCAGAAGCAGTCGCTAGGCTTCCAAAAGCAATGCGGCGCGGATGTTGGCCGCTGAGACCCGCATCCGCGCCATCATGTGCTCCCGCCCCCCAACGCGGCAGAGAAAGCCGCGAATGTCGCCACTCCCCGAATCCGTGTTGCGGGGCGGAGCCGTTTGACGGCTCCGCGCCCGCATCCCGCGTCCGGCCAATCCCCACCGGCCGGCTCTCCCCACGAAGTCCCCGTGGTGAGTTCATCATGATCGTGAGCCGTAAACGAAGCTAAACCGACGGGCATTCCGGCCGCCGATTCTCTCAAATTCGAGACAAATTTTTCGGGTAACGTTAAAGTGCGCTTAAGGCACGTAGCCGGCGGCGCGTTTGCTCCACGCCTCGACCTGGGTCTGAGGCAGCAGCTCTTCGGCCTCGCGATCGGCTTCATCGAGGCGGCGGCGCGCCTCGTCGACCGCACGCTGGCGGTTCCACATGGCGGCATAGATGCCATCCTCGGCCAGCAAGGCCGCGTGACCGCCGCGCTCGACGATACGGCCGGCCTCCAGCACGATGATCTCATCGGCATCGACGACCGTCGACAGACGATGAGCGATGATGAGCGTCGTGCGGTTGCGCGAGACCTGGCGGAGTGCCGCCTGGATTTCCTGCTCCGTAAAGCTGTCGAGCGCCGATGTCGCCTCGTCGAGCACCAGGATCGGCGGACCCTTCAGGATGGTGCGAGCGATCGACACGCGCTGCTTCTCGCCGCCGGAAAGCTTCAGCCCACGCTCGCCGACGAGCGAGTCATAGCCACGCGGCAATTGCATGATGAAGTCATGAATCTGCGCAAGCTTCGCTGCGGTCTCGACTTCCTCGTCGGTCGCATCCGGTCGGCCATAGCGGATGTTGTAGCGAATGGTATCGTTGAAGAGCACGGTATCCTGCGGGACCATGCCGATGGCGGCACGCAAAGATACTTGCGTAACCTCGGCGATATCTTGCCCGTCGATCAAAATGCGGCCCTTGTCCGGCTCATAGAAGCGGTAGAGCAAGCGCGGGATCGTCGATTTGCCCGCACCCGAGGGGCCGACAATCGCTACCGTGTTGCCACTCGGCACTCGCAAAGTCAGGTCGTGGATCACCTGCCGCTCGGGATCGTAAGCGAAGGACACGTTATCGAAAACAATGTCGCCTTTGGAGACGTGCAAGGGCTCGGCCCCCGGCCTGTCCTTGATGTCGGCATTGACCGCGAGGAGGCGGAACATTTCCTCGACATCGATCAAGCCCTGCTTGATCTCGCGATAGGACGAGCCGATGAAATTCAACGGCATGTAAAGCTGGATCATCAACGCGTTGATCATCACGAGATCGCCGACGGTCGCCTCGCCGCGCCAGACCGCCATAGCCGACATCGCCATGCAGACCGTGAGGCCAACGGTGAAAATCGCGGCCTGCCCGGCATTGAGCACGGCCAGCGACACCCAGGTCTTCACCGCCGCGCCTTCATACAACTCCATGGAGCGCTCATAACGGCGCGCCTCATGCTCCTCATTGCCGAAGTACTTGACGGTCTCGAAGTTGAGAAGGCTGTCGATCGCCTTGGTGCTGGCGTCGGTATCGGCCGCGTTCATCGTGCGGCGCAGATTGATGCGCCATTCGGTGGCCGCGTAGGTGAAGCCGATATAGAGCACGATGGTCGCCAGGACGACCAATGCGTAGAGCCAATTGAAAGACCAAGCCAGCACGCCGCAAACGAGGAGAATTTCGAGCGCGGTGGGGAAAGTGTTGAACAGCGAGAAGCGCAGGACCGTGTCGATGCCGGCGGTGCCGCGCGAAATGATGCGGGAGAGACCGCCGGTGCGCCGCTCCAGGTGGAATTTGAGCGACAAGGCATGAAGGTGGCGGAAGGTCTGCACGGCCAATTGGCGCACCGCGCGCTGTCCGACCTTGGCGAAGATCGCATCACGGATCTGGGCAAGGCCGACCATGCCGACGCGGCCGATGCCATAGGCGAGAATGAAGAAGAAGGGCACCGCGAAGGCGACAGCCGCAGCGCCGCCCACCTTGGTCAGCGCGTCGGTTGCATATTTGAAGGCATAGGGCGTCGCGACGGTAACGATCTTCGAGAGCACCAGCGCCAGCATGGCGATGGCGACGCGAAACCGCAGGTCGGGGCGATCCTTCGGCCAAAGATAAGGGAGCAACTGGCGCAGAATTCGCCACTGCTCGCCATCAGCCGGCGCGCCCGCCCCTTTTTGAGGCTCGAATGTCACTGAACGGTGGTGCCGCCCTCTTCGGCTGACAAGGGCTTTTTCCGCTTGGGATCGATCGTCTCGGGCGGAACGGCATTCGGAGTCGCGAAAATCTGACCAGGATAGATCAGGTCGGGATCGCGAATCTGGCCCTTATTGGCTTCGTAGATCACGGTGTAGGAAATGCCCTTGCCGTAGATCACGCGCGACAGTTTCCAGAGGTTGTTGCCCGGCTGGATGATGATGCGGCCTTTCTTCGATTGAGCCGGCTGGGCCTGCTCATTCGTCGCGATCGCAGCGCCTTCGGCGGCGGTCGATTTTTCCTCGATCTGAGCTGGCTCGGCGGTCGCCGCTTGCTGCGTCGTATCAGCTTGTGTCGTCGCCTCGCCTTGAGCAGCGACGGCCGGTTCTTCGATCTTTGTCGCAGGCTGTTCCGTGGCCGCCGGTTGCTCGGTCGGAGTCACAGAAGGCGTTTCGGTCTTGGCGACCTCTTCGCCCTGCCCGGCCTTGGCGACTTCCGTCTCGGGCTGGGTCGCCGGGGCCGCGGTTTCAGGCTTGGGCGCCAGTTGCGTATCGGCAGTCGCGGCGGCTTCCGTGGTTTCGGAAGTCGTGGGCTTCGGCGCTTGAGTCTCGGCCGTCACAGTCGCTTCCGGCGCAGGCTGTTCGACCTCGGCCGTCTTCTGCTGCGCGGGCTGCGTCTCGGGCGTGTTCATCTCAGCAACGCGCTCGGCCTCCTCGCGTACGAAGGGTAGCTCGACGCGCGACAGGACCTTGCCCCCGGCATCGATCTGATCGACGCGCAAGGAATGGCCGCCCGGTGCGATCTTCTGGGTGCCGGCGAAGGTCCAATGCCCCGACTGATCTGCAGCAGCATCGCCAACGGCAGAATTGTCGACATAGACACGCACGGCTGAGCCCGGTGCGGCACTGCCGGAGAAGACGATATCGCCGGTCGAATTGTAGTCCACGGCATCGAGCGAGACCGGTGCGCCTGGCTTGGCGGCGGGCGTCTCGACTGCGGGTTGTTCGACCGCTGGCTGTTCGACGGCCGGTTGCTGGGTGGATGGCTGTTCGGTTGCCGGCGCTTGAGCAGCGGGTTCTTCCATCTTCGACGGCTCGGCCAAAGCGGTCTTGGTTTCAGGGGCTGCCTCAGGCGCCTTCTCGGCGGGAGGCTCAGTTTCGCCGCTGGCCGTGGTGGCGTCGGCTGCGGGCTTCTCGACAGCCGGCTGCTGGGCAGTTTCGGCGGTGGAGTCGGCTGCGGGCTTCTCGGCAGCCGGCTGCTGGGCAGTTTCGGCGGTGGAGTCGGCTGCGGGCTTCTCGGCAGCCGGCTGCTGGGCAGTTTCGGCGGTGGATTTCGCTTCGGTTTCAGCCGTCGCCGCCGGGTTGGCAGGCGTCGCTTCGGCGGTCGTAGTGGGTTCAGCCTTCTGGATCACCTGGGTCGGCATGCCGGGCTCGACCAGGGCGACCATGGCCTTTTCATTGGGGGTGGCGGGAACAACCACGGCGATCGACTGGTCAGACATGACAGTCTGGCCCGAATCGGCGGTCTTCTGCTCGACCGACAATTCGCTCGCCCCCTTGGGCAAGGGCGCTTCGGTCACCACGACCCAATCGCCATCGGCATTGGCCTGGGCTTTGCCGACCACCTCGCCATTGCGCTTCAATGTCACATCGGCACCGGGCGTCGCCTGGCCGGCGGCAAGCGTGCCGCCATCCGATTCGACGCGCACCGTGTCAAAAGTGGGCTTGGCCGCGGCCTCGGTCTTCGCGTCAGGCTGTTTTGCCGGTTCCGGCGCCTTGGCGGTCTCGGGCGCCGGGGCCGTCTCGGGAGCCTTGGTTTCGGGAGCGGGAGCCGTTTCCGGTGCCGGGGTCTCGGTTTTGACGGTCTGGTCGGGCTGGGCCGGAGCCGCTTCGGGCTTCTTCTCCGCCGTCGCATCGGCCGGTTTTTCCGGCGTCGCGGGCTGGGTTACCGCGGGTTCCGGGGGCTTTTCCGCCACAGTGGTGGGCTGGCGCGAATAGATGATTGCGCCAAGGCCAACTGCGGCTGCGACTGCCAAGCCGGTAAATATTGCTACTGGGTTATTTTTCATGTTCTGCCGTCCAAGCCTGTGTAAACAGCCGCTTTGGGCGGAAATTTGTCATTGCCTCCACGAATCCCGTCCATGACCTTCATAATGCTGCTTGAAACAATGTGCAAAGGCCGCCATGCCGGGGCGATCCCGCTTTTGTACCGGAAAGGTGAAGATGAAGCCGAAATACAATCTCTGCGTTTATTGCGGTTCGGGGCCGGGCCGCAATGCTGCTTATGTCGAAGCCGCCCGGGAACTCGGACAAGCCATGGCCGAAGACGGGATCGGCCTGGTCTATGGCGGCGGCAGCCTGGGATTGATGGGCGAGGTGGCACGCGCCACGCTCAAGGCCGGCGGGCATGTGACAGGCATCATTCCGGAGTTCCTGGTGACCCGCGAGCGGATGCTCTCCGAGGTCAATGAATTGATCGTCACCGCCAATATGCATGAGCGCAAGATGACGATGTTCGAGCGCTCGGACGGGTTCGTCGCGTTGCCGGGCGGCATCGGCACGCTTGAGGAACTGGTCGAGATCACCACCTGGGCGCAGCTCGACCGGCACAACAAGCCGATCATCCTGTGCAACATCAACGCCTATTGGGATCCGCTCGTGACCTTGTTCAATCACATGCGGGATGAGAACTTCATCCGGCCGGAACTCGAATTCAAAATGGACGTGGTGAAGACCGCGGCGGATGTCGTCCCGGCCTTCCGGCACCGGCAATCGACGAGCCGCGGAAAAGTGCCGCTCGAGCCGGTGCGCAAGACGCTTTAGGGCGGCAGTTGTCCTGCGAGGTATCGCCCTGGTGGGTTAGCCCGTCAACAGGTATTGAGATTTGATCCATACACGAAGCGTCATGCCAGCCTTCCTTCTCCTCGCGAGCGCGGGGAGAAGGTGCCCGCAGGGCGGATGAGGGGGGTAGAGCAAAGTGACGGCCGAGGGACGAGCGGCAACGCCCCCTCGGGCCTTACGGCCCTCGTCGCCCTCTCCCGCGAGGGGAGAGGGGTAAGGGCGATGAGGGGTACGTGGAAATAAGTCAGTATGCGGAGGAATACGCCCTACGACGAGTCGTCGCGCGGCGGGTTGCCGAGGCGTGCGAGCCAGTCGCAGTCTTTGAGGATCTGGTCAACTTCGTGGATGTTCCGCTGGCGGTATCCGGGTGGGCGCCCGGAGCGCAACGGGCCCGAGCGCTCTGGACGGCGCTCGTCGAAGGGTTTGGCGTCCCAGCGGGCAAGCCGCATGGCGTGGCGCGGAATGTCCTGAACCGCGTCCAAAACGGCTAGGAGCCGGCGGACCAGGTGCCTGGCACTGACCATGCCGTCATCGACCTTCTCTTCGACAACAGGCGCCGGCGGAGGAACTTGCGGCCGACCGAATTCGCGCATCATCCGCTCCCAGGGAGACAGAGGATCACCGAGAACGCGGATGCGCGGTTCAGGGCCACGGAGCTTCTTCTTGAACCGCCGGCCCTGGCGCCTGAGCGCGTCGAAGAGGTTGAACAAGGGCCGGCGTTTGCGTTTAGGCTTGGCTTCGGCCTTATTTTCACGAGGGGTCTTGGGCTTCCCTGAGGCCGGACGCCGAGGCTTATGCTCGAGCACGATGTCACGTGCCGCGGCGACGATGAGCCGTCTCACCGCTGATTCCGCTGTCCGCAATTGGCTGAGGATGAACCGGTGGAGCGGCTTGGATATCCTCTCGATCGAAACGCCTTCGGCGAGCCCGATCTTGGCAAACAGCGCCAACACCACGGCCAACAGTGGCACGCGCTTGCTTTCGATGGCCAATTCCCAGTTCATTCCCGCTCAATAGAACATAGAATGAACTTCGTCAATCGTAAAAATCGGGTGGCTTCAAATATTATGGTGCCTCTTATTTTCGTCATCCCGGCGAAAGCCGGGACCCAACTATCCGCGTGAAGGCTGTTGGCGACCCATAACGGTGAAAGATGGGTCCCGGCTTTCGCCGGGATGACAGTGCGTGGTGGTTCTACCCCTCACCCGCCCCGGGTCAAGTCCGGGGCGTCCTCTCCCGCAAGGGGAGAGGGAAATAAATCTGTGTGCGGATCGATTCACGCCGCGAGGCAGGCGTCCGAGATTGCCGCGATATGACGGTGATCGGTGCCGCAGCAGCCGCCCATGACGGCGAGCTTCGGCAGACGCTTCTGCAAATCACGATAGTGATCTGCAAGTCCCGGAATATCGCCGATATCGAGTTCGGTCGATGCATCGAGTTCGGCGTGGCTCTTGTTCGAGGAATTGGCGCGGATGCCGCGAATGCGCTCGAGCCATGCACCTTTTTCGAGCACATCATTGAAATGCTCCGGATGCGCGCAGTTGATCATGTAATAGGCAGGCGCGCTATCGGTGAGCTTATCGAGTCGCTCGACCGCCGAACGCAAAGTCTCACCGGTCGGCAATTTGCCGTCGGTCTCGACCGTGAATGAGATCGCTACCGGCATGCCGGCGGCCTTCGCTGCGATTGCGATGCCGGCGGCCTCCTCGAAGTAGTTCATGGTGAAGGCACTGGCGATGTCCGCGCCGGCGTCGCGAAAGGCCTCGATTTGCGGCCGGTGATACCGGGCTGCCTCCTCAACGCTCATGAGCGCATCGGGACGATAGCCGTCGCCGCGCGGTCCCAAAGCGCCCTCGATAACGATCGGACAAGACGGCGTCTCATAGGCCCTGCGCAACTCCATGGCAAAATCGACGGAATCGCGATTGATGCGGTCGAGATCGGCTTGCGCGTAGTCGAGCTTGTCGCCCCAGTCAGTATTGGCACGCCAGGTCGGGGTACCAAGGATGAAGCCGACACCGTGATCCTTCGCCGATTGCAGGTAGGGTTCAAAGTATTTCTTGAGGCGCGCGCGCCCTTCCTTCGTGTCGAGGAGCGGGAAGGACGCAAAGCAGGGAAGATCCATTCCATCCAGAAAGATGAGTGTCGTCTCGAGGCCGCCATCGGTCAGAAACGGACGGCCAGAAAGTTGCGGCAGGGCACTGCGATATTTGGACATGAGTTCCTCCTCGAGCGCGGTCGGCCCGGCCGCCCCTCGGTCCCGGGCATAATTGGGGAAAAGCAGCTTTCCCATACTGCGCTTAGCTGATAATCGCACGAAGCTGAACGCAGGCTAACTTTTCACGGGAGACGCGCGATGAGCGATAACAAGCCGCAAGGACCCCTGCCCTACGGCCCCTCGATCACATTGGAAGAGGCGCGCCGCGTGATGGAGGCGGCGGAAGCGGAAGCGCGGGCCAATGGCTGGCCGATGGTAATCGCGATCGTCGACACGGCCGGCTTGCTGGTGATGTTCCATCGCATGGACAATACGCAAACCGGCAGCGTCGAAATCGGCCCGGCCAAGGCGCGCACCGCGGCGCTCTTCAAGCGGCCAACGCGGGCCTTTGAAGAAGCGATCGCCAATGGCGGGATCGGCCTGCGCATGCTGTCGATGACGCATGTCATGCCGCTCGAAGGCGGGCTGCCGATCGAGCGCAATGGCGCGATCATCGGCGGCATCGGCGTATCGGGGATGTCGTCACCGCAGGATGCGCAGGTGGCACGGGCTGGACTGGCTGCGCTTTAGAGAGCGGGGAAAAGCCCTATACGTGACCCTCATGGTGAGGTGCCCGCGCAGCGGGCCTCGAACCATGAGCGACCGGGAATAGAGTGCAGGTGAGCGTCCTTCGAGGGCCGCTGCGCGGCCACCTCAGGACGAGGAAAGGTAAAACGCGTCACGCTTTCTCCCGCAAGGGGAGAAGGTTCGTTACGCAGAAGACGGATCCTGCAAGGGCTGGCGGCGCAGGCGGTCTTCGCGCAAGGCCGAGATCGTGTAGATCGCGAGCGCGATCCAGATGATCACGAAGGACAGAAGCTTCCAGCCGTCCATCGGTTCATGGAAGACAAAGACGGCTGTCAGGAAGACGAGCGTCGGCGAAATATATTGCATGAGGCCGGCGGTCGAATAGCGGATGCGCTTGACCGCCACCGCGAAGAGCAAGAGCGCGGTCGCCGTCATCAGGCCGCAGCCCATCAGCATCAGCGTGTAGAAGGCTGAGGTGAGGAAATAGGCGTGTCCCGACTGGCCGATCCAGACCATATAGGCCAAGGCCGGTCCAGCGATGAGAAGCGTCTCGATGAAAAAGCCCTGCACAGGACCAACCGGAACCGTCTTACGAATGTAGCCATACATGCAGAAGGTGGAGCCGAGCAGAATGCCGATCCACGGGAAGACGCCGGCGCTTACCGTCTGAATTGCCACGGCAACGGCCGCGAGGGCGATCGCCACGAGCTGCGCTTTGCTGAAACGCTCGCCCAGGAAGAGGTAGCCGGCGATCACGTTCATCAGCGGATTGATGTAATAGCCGAGGCTCGATTCAACCGTGCGATGCGCTTCGATCGTCCAGACATAGACGCCCCAATTGAAGACGATGAGAAAGCTCGTGAAGGCAAGCGTCACCACGACCTTCGGATTGGCGAGAAGCCTCCAGGTCGAGGTGAACTGACCCATGGCGAGCAAGACCATTGCCGCAATCGGCAAGGCCCAAAGCCCGCGATTGGCGGCAATCTCACCCGGCGACACGTCGCGGATCTGCCAGAAGTAGAGCGCCATGCCGCCCCAGACGAGATGGGCCAGGCCGCAGGCGAGGATCCCTTTGTGGCTCTCGGACAGGCCGTGCATCGTGGCCTTTTCGCTTAGCATCGACATGGGTTGAGCTAGTTAGACCGCACTTGTGCAATGCACAATGAATCGCACCACATGGAGCGCATGAACGGGATGCATGGCGCTTGGGGGGTGATCTTGCCGACCCCCACCCTAGCCCTCCCCACAAGGGGGAGGGAAATCATGCGACACCTTCTCTCAGCAGCTTGAAGACGATCGAGTCGGAGAGCGCCTCGAAGGAGGCTTCGACGATGTTGGGCGAGACGCCGACTGTCGACCAGCGGTTTCCCTCTCCATCGCGGCTTTCGACCAGAACGCGGGTTGTGGCTCCCGTTCCGCCATTGAGGATACGCACCTTGAAATCGGCGAGTTCGAGATCGTCGATATAGCGCTGATACTTACCGAGATCCTTGCGCAAAGCGACGTCGAGCGCATTGACCGGGCCATTGCCTTCGCCCGCATTGATAAAGGTTTCGCCATCGACCTTCACCTTCACCACGGCTTCGGAGACCGTCTCGCGCTGCCCGTCGCGATTGTGACGGTCCTCGACAATGACGCGGAAGGACAGGACATCGAAGAAATGCGGCACGGTGCCGAGCGTGCGCCGCGCCAGCAGTTCGAAGGACGCATCAGCGCCGTCATAGGCATAGCCCTGCTGCTCGCGTTCCTTCACCTCGCGCAACAACGCATCGAGACGGGTGTCATCCTTGTTGACGGAAAGGCCGATGCGGCCGAGCTCGGCGATGAGATTGGATTTTCCGGCCTGATCCGAGACCAGCATGCGGCGGCGATTGCCGACCGTCTCCGGCGGCACGTGCTCGTAAGTCTCGGGCTCCTTGACGATCGCGGAAGCATGAATGCCGGCCTTGGTGGCAAAGGCGCTCTTGCCGACATAGGGCGCCTGCGCATTGGGGCTGCGGTTGAGCAATTCGTCGAAGGCGCGGGAGATCGCGGTCAGGTGGCCGAGCTTGGCCGAGTCAATGCCGGTTTCGAAACGCTCCGCAAACGCAGGCTTGAGCACAAGCGTCGGGATGAGCGAGACGAGATTGGCATTGCCGCAGCGCTCGCCAATGCCGTTGAGCGTGCCCTGGATCTGACGCACGCCGGCTTCGACGGCGGCCAGCGAATTGGCGACCGCCTGTTCGGTGTCGTTATGGGCATGGATGCCGAGATGGCTGCCGGGCACGGCCTTCGTCACGGCACGGACGATTTCGGATACTTCATGCGGGAGTGTGCCGCCATTGGTATCGCAGAGAACCACCCAGCGCGCGCCTGACGCATAGGCCGCCTTTGCCACTTCGAACGCATAGGCAGGATTGGATTTGTAGCCGTCGAAGAAGTGCTCGCAGTCGAGCAATACTTCGCGGCCGGCAGATTTCGCAACGGCGATCGAGTCCCTGATGCTCTCCAGGTTATCTTCGTTCGTCACCTGCAGCGCGACGCGGACGTGATAGTCCCAGGATTTGGCGACGAAGCAGATGGCCTTGGCCTTGGCGCGCAGGAGTTCCTGCAAGCCCGGATCATTGGCGGCGGAACGGCCGGCGCGCTTCACCATGCCGAAGGCGGTGAAGGTGGCCTTGAGCGGGCGCGTTTCGGCGAAGAGCGCGGTGTCGGTCGGGTTGGCGCCAGGATAGCCGCCCTCGACATAATCGATGCTGAGCTGGTCGAGCATGTTCATGATGACGAGCTTGTCGTCGAGCGAGAAGTCGATGCCCGGCGTCTGCTGGCCGTCGCGCAAGGTGGTGTCGAAGAGATAGAGGCGCTCGCGGGCCATCACAGGAACCCCATGAAGCGCAGAACGAAGTATACGGCGAGTGCCAGGACGGCGATCTTGAGCGCGACATAGGCGCGCCAGTGCCGCGGAAACGGCACCTGGTCGTGCCAGGACTTCTTTTTTGGATCGGGGGTGGGATCGGTCATGGGGATTTGTACTCCGTCATCCCGGCGAAAGCCGGGATCCATGTTGCCGCGTGTCCGGTCACGGCAAGGTGCCGTGAGGTGGTGAAATGGGTCCCGGCTTTCGCCGGGATGACGAAATTATTGGGATACGCGCGGCGATCAGTTGTCATCGCTTGACCTCCCAGGATGTCGTGCCGTCCTTGTTGTCCTTCAATAAGATGCCCATGGCGATAAGTTCGTCGCGGATGCGGTCGCTCTCGGCCCAGTTTTTGGATCGACGAGCTTCATTGCGCTGCTCGATAAGCTCACTCACAGTCTGCGTCTCTGCGACAGCGACGGCGGTGCCGACGCCGGCTGCAGAACCGACCCCAACGGATATGCGTTGAAGTCTTTCTCGGCCGGCCGTGATTCCGAGCAATGTCAAAGCTGAGCGCAATTGTTCTAACTTGCCGTCGGCATGCAGCTTGTGAAGTACAGCAAATGCATGTGGCGTATTCAGATCGTCCGCCAACGCCTCAAGTATCTCTCCGGGAACATCTTGCGAGGAAGGCACAGACCCCAGTCGGTCGCTCCAGTCCCACAGCGTCTTATGAGACTCATCCAAACCCTCATACGTCCAATCGATCGGCTGCCGGTAGTGCGAACGCAACATATTGAATCGGACCGCCTCCCCCGGCCAGGCATACCCATTCCAGCCCTCGAGAACCTCATTGATCGTCACGAAATTTCCAAGGCTCTTGGACATTTTCTGTCCTTCGACCTGCAGGAACCCGTTATGCATCCAGATATTGGCCATGACATCGTGACCGAAGGCACAACGTGTTTGGGCGAGCTCGTTCTCGTGATGCGGGAAGACGAGATCGATGCCGCCGCCATGGATGTCGAAGACCTCGCCCAGATGCTTCCAGCTCATGGCCGAGCATTCGATGTGCCAGCCGGGCCTTCCCCTGCCCCACGGACTGTCCCAGCCCGGCGTCTCGGCGTCCGACGGCTTCCACAAGACGAAGTCCATCGCGTCGCGCTTATAGGGCGCGACATCGACACGGGCGCCGGCAATCATCTCATCGAGCGGGCGACGCGAGAGCTGGCCGTAATCCTTCATCGAGGGCACGGCGAAGAGCACATGACCCTCGGCTGCGTAGGCGTGGCCCGACGCGATCAAGCGCTCGATGATGGTGATCATCTCGGGGATGGTTTCGGTGGCGCGGGGCTCGTAAGTCGGCTCGAGCACGCCGAGCGCGGCAATGTCTTTGCGGAACTGGCTATAGGTGCGTTCCGTCAGATCACGGATCGATGTGCCTTCCTCGCGGGCGCGGGCATTGATCTTGTCGTCGATGTCGGTGATGTTGCGGACATAGGTGACGTGATCCGCGCCGTAGACATGCCGGAGCAAGCGGAACAATACGTCGAAGACGATGACGGGGCGCGCATTGCCGATATGGGCGTAGTCATAGACGGTCGGCCCGCAGACATACATGCGCACGTTCTGGCGATCGAGGGGTTTGAACTCCTCCTTCGTCCGGGTCAGCGTGTTGTAGAGCTTCAACGTCATGCGTCATCCCAAGGGCTTGCCGGCCCGGGGATCGCTTCGTTGAGTTGAATTAAATAAAGCGGCGCCCTGCCAGCGGTGTGTCGGCTAGCTGATAATAATGCCGCAAATGCAAGCGGCGGGTTTACGGGCGATGGTCATGGCGGGGCTTTTGCCGCAAGCGCAACGTCCCGTCAAGGCCGCATGGCAGCCCTGCCGGGCGTCGCTTTGCCTTGTGGTTTCCGGCCACTTAAGCTCACCGCGCCCCGAAGGATTCGCGTTTCACCCCGCATGTCACCCGTATTCAAGGCCGCCTTGTGGATGGCCGGCTGGCTCATCGCAACGCTCGCCATGACGGTGGCGGGACGCGAAGTCGGCCGCGATGTGCCGATCTTCGTGCTGATGATGTTTCGCAGTTCGATGGCGGTGATCCTGCTCCTGCCCTTCGTGATGGCGACCGGCGGGATCACCGGGCGCACCGAAAGGTTTGGCCTCCATCTCATCCGCAATGTCGTCCATTACGGCGCGCAATATGCCTGGTTCTCGGCCTTGGTTCTGATCCCGCTCGCCCAGGTGATCTCGATCGAATTCACCCTGCCGATCTGGGTGGCGGTCCTCGCCTTCGCCTTTCTCGGCGAGCATCTCACTTTTGCAAAGATTACCGCGATCGCGCTCGGCTTTGCCGGCATCATCGCGATCGTCAGGCCGGGCGTCGAAGCGATCGATGCGGGCCATCTCTTTGCGTTGTCATCCGCGCTCGGCTTTTCGGTGTCGATCACGCTCACGAAGTTCTTGACCCGCACCGATAGTCCCCTGACCGTCATCTTCTACATGTTCGCGATCCAGACGCTGATCGGCGCGGTTCCCGCGATGATGGTCTGGCAGTGGCCGGAGCCGCAGAACTGGGTGTGGGTCGCGGTGCTGGGCGTGGCCGGCACGTTCTCACATTACTGCCTGTCGAGCGCGATCCAACTTGCCGATACCACCATCGTGACGCCGATGGACTTCCTACGCGTGCCGGCGAGCGCGCTCCTCGGCTACTGGCTCTATGGCGAAGGGATCGATGCGCTGACCGTGCTCGGCGCCGCGCTCATCCTTGGCGCCAATACGCTTAATCTCATCAGGGCACGCCGGGCATGATCACAGCCGAAGCCCGGTACAAGCGCGCCGGCCTGATCATGGTGGCGCTCGCCGCCTTATGCTGGTCGAGCGGCGGGCTGTTCGTGCGCTCGATCGAGACGGATCTTGCGACCATGCTGTTCTGGCGCGGATTGTTCTCAGGGACCGCCGTGATGGCGTTCTTCTTTTACGTCGAGGGGCGGCGCGGCTTCGCAATTCTGCGCCATTTGCGCTGGCCGGCCTTCGCTGCCGCCGTTGCATCGGCGGTGAGCATGATCACCGGCATCGGCGCCTTGCAATATACATCGATCGCTGACGCTCTGGTCATCTATGCCACCGTCCCTTTCGTGACCGCGGCGCTCGCCTGGGCAACGATCGGCGAGCGGCCGGCCTTGCACACGATGCTCGCGAGCCTTGCCGCATTGGTCGGCGTCGCCGTCATGCTCGGCGGCAGCTTCACCGAGGCGATCAGCGGTGCCGCGCTGATGGATGGATTGTTCGGCAAGTTCCTTGCCGTCTTCATGGCGCTCGGCATGGGGACGATGACCATCATCATGCGCAAACACCAGGATGTGCCGATGATTCCCGCCGTCGGGCTTTCAGCCTGGATCTGCTCAGCGGCGGTGTTTGCCTTTGCCGCACCCTTAAGCATCAGCGCCAATGATTTCTGGCTCTGCGCCGCCTTCGGCCTGTTCCAGAATGCCTCGGGCCTTGCGCTCTATGCGATCGGCTCACGGCGCGTGCCGGCAGCCGAGGCGACACTGCTCGCAGCACTCGAAGTACCCCTGACGCCGCTTTGGGTGTGGATCGTCTTCGGCGAAACCCCCGCACTGGCGACTCTGGCCGGCGGCGCGATCGTTCTCACCGCCATGTTCGTCCACATCTATCTCGAAACCCGGCGCTTCGGGCGCCCAACGCCCTAATTTGTGCGCGGTGGACGGTTTTGACGCCTCCGAGGCCCAAGGCTAGTCTGCGCCGATGAACTATCTCATCGTTTTCCTCGGCGCCGGCATCGGCGGCACATTGCGTTACGTGGTGAACACGATCGCGCTGAGGCTTCCCGGCGCCGACTATTCGCTCGGAACCATGATCATCAACATCGTCGGTTCGTTCTTTATGGGACTTGTCGCCGGCGCCTTCATGATGAAAGCCGACCTGCCTACCTCCTTGCGCCTCTTCCTGGCCACCGGCGTGCTTGGCGGCTTCACGACATTCTCCGCCTTCTCGCTCGATGCGGTGGCGATCTACCAGCGCGGCGAGCCGACATTGGCGGCGCTCTACGTCGCCGGCTCGGTCGTTTTGTCTATCGCCGGTTTGTGGGTAGGCCTCAGCCTGGTGCGGGCCATTCTCACCACCTGAAGGCTTGCTAAAATTCTATTCGATAGCCGCGCATCGACGAAACAGGCCGGCAACCCTCTCTTGCAATCGCGAAGCGAATTTAACCGCCTATTTGCGAGCCAAGATCGAAATGCCAAGCCATGCAAGGGGCAGATATCGGAAGCTTGGCTCGGACCGCGGGGAAGGCAATCCTGGTCGCGATCATCACCTTTGCGGCCAATCTTGCCGCCATGGAGATCGCGCGTGGTGCTGAACACGTGTCACCGGTATGGTTTTCCAATGCGATCATCCTCGGCCTTCTCCTGTCCACCCGAACGCGCACATGGCCGTGGCTCATCGGCGCCGGCGCGGTCGCCAACCTCTCCGCCAATCTGCTGAGCGGTGACGGGTTATGGCTCGGCCTCGGATTCACCGCAGCGAACATGCTCGAGGCGCTGCTCGCCGCGGTGCTGATCCGCGGCGGCGAGCCTGAAGGCTCGATCGTTCTAACGGAGCGGAAATATGTCACCCGCTTCTTCCTCTTCGGCGTCATCCTGGCCCCCGCCCTGGTTGCGCCGGCCGGCGCGGCGCTCGTCAATTTCGCATTCGGGGCGAATGCCACCCATGTCTATCTGCACTGGTTTACGGCCGATGCGCTTGGCATTGCGCTGGTCGTTCCGCTGATTTTGTTCCTGCGCCAATCCGACTGGCAGCAATTGTTTCATGGGGACTATGTCGCCCCGAACGCGGCGATCATCTTGCTGACCGCCATCGTCACCGGCCTCGTCTTCTGGCAGACGAAATATCCGCTCTCTTTCCTTCCCTACGCCGTTCTGGCCTTTGCCGCTTTCCGCCTCGGTCCCGCCGGCGTTGCGCTCAATTGCGCCATCATGGCGGCGATCGCCATGGCATTGACGATCGCCGGACACGGCCCCTTCGCACTAATCACAGGTAACGACATGGCAGAGCGGATCTTTGCCTTGCAACTCTTCCTGAGCGTTGCCGTGTTCATGAGTATCCCGATCGCAACGGCGCTCGCCGAACGCAGCGAACTCGAAAAATCGCTCTATAAGGCGCGCGATGAATTGCGGGGGCTCGCTGCGACCGACGCACTGACGGGGCTCGGCAACCGCCGGGCATTCGATGAGACGCTGGAGCGCGAATGGAACCGGTCGATCCGCTATCGCGAGCCAATTTCGCTGGCACTCCTCGACATCGATCATTTCAAGCGCTTCAACGATCACTATGGCCACAAGCCCGGCGATGAATGCCTCGCCAAGGTCGGCCACCTTCTCACCGAAACCGTCTTCCGGCCGGGCGACATGGTCGCGCGCTATGGCGGAGAGGAATTTGCAATCGTTTTGCCAGGCACCTCGGCCGAGGGGGCGCTGCAAGTGGCCGAACGCGTGCGCCAGATCGTCGAGCATCAGGGCTGGCGCCATGTCGGAAGTCCGGAGGGCTGCATCACGGTGTCAATCGGCGTTGCAACCATCGAGCCCACCCCCCGCCAAGCCAAGACAACGCTCTTCGAACAAGCCGATGCGGCGCTCTACAAGGCAAAGGCGCAAGGCCGCAATCGCGTCGAATGTGCAAGGCCGGTTTCGGCGCATGCGGTCGAGCGGAAAGTTCCCGCCGGTTCATAACCCGCCCTCCCCGCCACAAACTCGCCCCAACTTCTATCCAACAGGGGCGCCATGACCTTCAAAATGACCCGGCGCCAGGCCCTTGGCGCAATCACCGCCTCGCCGCTCATCCTTGCAGCGCTCAACGCCGAGGCTTTGGCGCTCGAACTGGCGGCGCCGGAGCCGTTCGATTTTGCCGCGCTCACCGCGCGCGCCAAGGCGCTCGCCGGCGAGCCCTATCGCCCGGCCGCCGTTCCCGCGGCGCAGACGCTCGACAAGATCGATTTCGAACAGGCGATCGAGATCAATTATCGCCCCGAGCAGACAATCTGGGGCGATAGCGAGACGCCGATCCGGCTGTTCCATCCGCATAAATTCGCGAAGGAACCGGTGCGCGTCTTCCTCGTCGACCAGGGCGCGGCGCGCGAGGTCATCTACACCGCCGACCTCTTCACCTTCGGGCCAAAGGCGGCCTTCGCCAAGACACTGCCGCATGATGTGGGCTTTGCCGGGTTCCGCATTCTCAACCCGCACAAGATCGGCGACTGGCTTGCCTTCCAGGGTGCCAGCTATTTCCGCTCATCAGGCGAGCTCGAACAATATGGGCTTTCGGCGCGCGGCATCGCCATCGACACCGCGTTGCCCAGCCCTGAGGAATTCCCGCGCTTTACCGAGTTCTTCGTCGAGCGCGACGGGCCGGCGGTCAATGTTTATGCGACGCTGGACGGGCCGAGCGTCACCGGCGCCTATCGCATTCACTGCCGCAAGGAAGGCATCGTCACGACCGAGGTCGAGGCACGGCTCTTCGCGCGCAGCGACATCAAGCGGCTCGGCATTGCACCGCTCACCAGCATGTTCTGGTATTCGGAATTGAATCGCGCCGGTGCGCCCGACTGGCGCCCCGAGGTGCATGATTCCGACGGGCTCGCCTTGTGGACCGGCAATGGCGAGCGATTGTGGCGGCCCCTGAACAATCCCAACCGGGTGATGACCAGCAGCTTCAGCGACCGCGCCCCCAAAGGCTTCGGCCTTTTGCAGCGTGATCGCAGTTTTGCCGATTATGAAGACGACGGCGTCTTTTACGAGCGGCGCCCGAGCGTGTGGGTCGAACCGCTGGATGATTGGGGCGAAGGCGCGGTACAGCTTGTGGAAATCCCGACGGATGCCGAGATCCACGACAATATCGTTGCCTATTGGGTGCCGGCCAAACCGGTGCGCGCCGGCGACGCGCTCGATTATCGCTATCGCGTCTATTGGACCAAGGATGCGCCGTTCCTGCCGAAGATCGGCCAGGTCGTGGCGAGCCGGCGCGGGCGCGGCGGAAGGCCGGCCGAAGTCGACAAGCTCGGGCTCATCAAATACGCGGTCGATTTCGAAGGCGGCGAGCTTGCTTCATTCGTGTCCGGCGATCCGATCGAGCCGGTCGTCTCGGTGTCGCGCGGCGAAGTCCTGAATGCCTATGCCTTGCGGGTTAACACCACCGACAAATGGCGGGTGATCTTTGACCTCAAGGCGGATGGCCCGGATCCGGTCGAAATGCGGGTCTATTTGCGCAAGAAGACCGGCGAACCGCTCACCGAAACCTGGCTCGCCCAGCATCTGCCGGGGGTGGCTTAAGAGTACAGGTCACCGTCGCGACGCAACATTTCTGTTGCGTTAGCAACATTTATGTTGCACCCTCGATGAATGAACAGCAGCCAGGCGAAGCGTTATCTCACGCGTCATGGTTGCAGCTTTGAGCCAGGTAAAGGCGGCCACCTCCTCGTCCGGCGCGGCGATCGCAAGTCGGTCTTGCCGATGCATGGCGGAAGCAAAGAGTTGGGCAAGGGCCTGTGGCTAAAGATCCTCAAGGATCTCGGATTGAAGGATGACTGAATGCTGAGCTACCCCGTCAAGGTAACCCGCGACACGAATGGCACGCTATTGGTCACCGCGCCGGATTTCCCGGAAGTTGCAACCTTCGGTGATGATATGGCCGACGCCCTATTGCGCGCCGTCGATGCAATAGCCACCGCCATCCAGGGCCGGATCAGCGATGGTGAAGATGTGCCACAACCATCCGCTGTCAAGCAGCGCCAGAAGAGTGTGGCGCTCCCGGCTTTGCTTTGGGCCAAGCTTGAGCTTTACCGGGTGATGCGTCAGACCGGAACGCGAAAGGCCGATCTTGCCCGTCGTCTCAAAGTACATCCGCCGCAGATCGATCGGCTTCTCAATCTCGATCACGACTCGCGCTTAGATCAGATCGAGCGGGCAGCCCGCGCCATGGGCCGTGAGCTCCATATCGAATTGAGACCTGCAGCCTAAAGTTTACTCCGCAGCCTCCGCCGCCTCGTCGTCGTCGGCGACGCGCGGGCGTAGCGCCTGTTCCTTCTTGAGTTCCTCGGCGACCAGGAAAGCCAGTTCCAAAGCCTGGGCGGCGTTGAGGCGCGGATCGCAGAAGGTGTGATAGCGGTCGTTGAGATCGACATCGGAAAGCGCGCGGACGCCGCCGGTGCATTCGGTCACATCCTTGCCGGTCATCTCGACATGGATGCCGCCGGCATGGGTGCCTTCGGCCTGGTGCACGCCCATGAAGCGGCGCACTTCGGAGAGGATCGCATCGAAGGGCCGCGTCTTGTAGCCCGACGCCGCCTTGATGGTATTGCCATGCATCGGATCGCAGCACCACACGACATGGCGCCCTTCGCGAGTCACGGCGCGCACAAGCTCGGGGAGATGCTTCTCGACCTTGTCGGCGCCGAAGCGCGAAATGAGCGTGAGGCGGCCCGGCTCGTTCTCGGGGTTCAGAATGTCGATCAAGCGGATCAATTCTTCCGGCTTCAGGGTCGGGCCGCATTTCATGCCGATCGGGTTCTTGACGCCGCGCAGGAACTCGACATGCGCATGATCGGGCTGGCGGGTGCGATCGCCGATCCACAGCATGTGGCCGGAGGTTGCGTACCAGTCGCCGGATGTTGAATCGACGCGGGTCAATGCCTGTTCATAGCCGAGCAGCAAGGCCTCGTGGCTCGTAAAGAAATCGGTGGAGCGCAGTTGCGGCGCGGTGTCGGGATTGATGCCGCAGGCGCGCATGAAGCCCATCGCCTCGGTGATCCGGTCGGCAAGTGCGTGGTAACGCGACCAGGCCGGCGAATCTTTGAGGAAACCAAGCGTCCATTTGTGGACATGCTCGAGATTGGCGTAACCGCCTTGCGCGAAGGCGCGCAGCAAATTGAGCGTTGCCGCCGATTGCCGGTAGGCCATGATCTGGCGTTCCGGATCGGGCTTGCGGCCGGCAAGGGCGGGGGCTGCATCATTGACGATGTCGCCGCGATAGATCGGCAGTTCCTCGCCATTGACAGTCTCGAAGGGGGATGAACGCGGCTTGGCAAACTGGCCGGCAATGCGCCCGACCTTCACCACCGGCTGGCTGCCAGCAAAGGTCAGAACCACCGCCATCTGCAGGAAGACGCGGAAGAAATCGCGGATATTGTCGGCCGAGTGTTCGGCAAAGCTCTCCGCACAATCGCCGCCCTGGAGCAGGAAACCCTTGCCTTCGGAGACGCGGGCGAGCTTGCGCTTCAGCTTCCTCGCCTCGCCTGCAAAAACCAGTGGCGGATAGCCCGCCAGCTGCGTCTCGACATCGGCAAGGCGCTTCATATCCTCATAGGCCGGCAGCTGCTGGGCCGGCTTGCTGCGCCAGCTTTCAGGGGTCCAGGTCGATGCTGCGGTCTTCATTGAAACGCTCCACAAACGGCGAAAATTGAAGGGATTTTGCACTGGCGTTAGGCGCAGTGCCACGACAAGTCAATTGCCCGGTCCCGGAGGGAACTTAAGGGCAATTCCTATCTAAATCGGTCGAGATAGGCCTGGAAGGAGGCGGCCGCATCGAGATAGGCCTCCTGGCGGTCGACGCTCCAATAGCGCAGATCGTCGAGCTTGATCGGCTGGCCGGTGACCGCACAGCGCACGTAATCGCCCTCCTCCAACACCTGAAAATCGGCGTCGAGATAGCGGATGCGCGCCTCGCGGGCGCGGGGGAATACGGGGTCGTGGCGGTTCATCGGCCCTACATAGCGTCGGATTGCAACTTTTAGAAGAGCGAACCCTGGCGTGGCGGCATTTTCTCCCCGCCTTCGAGCGTGGCGGCCCTTTTGCCATCATGGAATTCGATGGCGACGGATTGGCCCGGGCGAGTCGCGGCAACGGCGGGGATGAGCTTGGCGGACGTGTCGCGGATGATCGCATAGCCGCGCTTCAGGACGGCTTTGTAAGACAGGGATTCGAAGAGGCGAGTTTGGGCTGTGAGCTCGGCGCGGCGGCGGTCGAGCAGCCGGTGCATGGCGCGAGGCGCGCGCAAGGCCTGGTCATCGAGGCGGCGGCGCTGGTCCTCCAATCGGCGCTGGATCGGCGCGGCGCTAATCCGGCCTTTCAGCCGCTCAAGGCCCAAGCGATGGGCGTGGCTGTTGGCGCGCAACGCCTGGACGAGGCGGCCGCCTGCCGCATCGAGGCGTTGGCGCGCCAAGGCCAGAACATCATCTGGCCTCGGCAAGGCGCGTCCGGCGGCGCGCAGGCGGTTCCGGCGGTCGGACACGGCCCGGGCCATGGCGCGCAGATGCCGGCCCGAGAGAGTTGATAGGTTGGCCAGAAGCTCGGAACGCACCGGCACGGCGCGCTCGGCGGCGGCGGTGGGCGTCGGACAGCGCAGATCGGCGGCAAAATCGATCAATGTCGTATCGGTCTCGTGACCGACGGCGGAAATCAATGGAATGGCACTCGCCGCGGCGGCGCGAACGACGATTTCCTCGTTGAAGCCCCACAAGTCCTCGAGGCTTCCGCCGCCCCTCGCGACGATGATCACGTCGGGCCGCGGCAACGGCCCGTCAACTGCCATGGCATTGAAGCCGGCGATGGCGGCGGCAACCTCGGCGGCGCTCGTCTCGCCCTGAACCCGGACCGGCCAAACCAGAACGCGACGCGGGAAACGATCGCTCAAGCGATGCAGGATATCGCGAATGACGGCGCCGGTCGGCGACGTGACGACACCGATCACGCCCGGGAGGAATGGTATCGGCTTCTTGCGGGCGGCATCGAACAGGCCTTCGGCAGTGAGCAGTCTTTTGCGCTCTTCGAGCAGTGCCATGAGCGCGCCGATGCCGGCCGGCTCGATTGCCTCAATGATGATCTGGTAGCCGGATTTCTGCGGATAGGAGGTGACCTTGCCGGTGGCGATCACCTCAAGCCCCTCTTGCAGCTTCGCCCGGAGGCGTCCGAAGGAGCCGCGCCAGATGACGGCGTCGAGCTTTGCGCCCTCATCCTTGATCGAAAAGTAGCAGTGCCCTGAGGAATGCGGGCCTCTGAAGCCCGAAATCTCGCCCCTCACCCGGACATGGCCAAAGCGGTCCTCGAGCGTGCGCTTCAAGGCGAATGCGAGTTCGGAAACGGATAGTTCGGAGAGATTGGGCTTATTGCTCAGAATCTCGCCGGTTTCGGGATCGAATTGGGTATCGGCCATGATGCACACTTGCCACGCCAGCGCTTCATGTCAATTCTCCAGAGTTGGTATTAGGGATTGTAAATCCTTGACAATGCGCGGGCCTTTGGTGCTTTTCGCGCATATTCTAGGTCAGGCTCCGGTGACTTCATGAACGTACTCCTCATCGGCTCGGGCGGACGCGAACACGCCCTCGCCTGGGCCATCTCGGCAAGCCCCCTTCTCGGCCATTTCTATTGCGCGCCGGGCAATCCAGGCATCGGCGAGATCGCCGAGCTGGTGGCACTCGACATCAAGGATCATCAGGCAATCATCGATTTCTGCCGCATGGCTCAGATCAAACTCGTGGTGGTCGGCCCTGAGGCGCCGCTGGTTGCGGGTCTTGCCGATGATTTGAAGATGGCGGGGATCAAGGTCTTCGGACCGTCCAAGGCCGCAGCCCAGCTCGAGGGCTCCAAGGGATTCACCAAGGATCTTTGCGCCCGCTTTGGCATCCCGACTGCCGCTTATGGACGCTTCGCCAAACGCGAGGACGCACTCGCCTATTTGAAGCAGCATCCCGCGCCGATCGTCATCAAGGCGGATGGTCTTGCCGCCGGCAAGGGCGTCACGGTGGCGATGACGGACGAAGAAGCACGGCAGGCCGTCGAGGAAATCTTCGAAGGCCGCTTCGGTGCCGCCGAATGCGTGATTGAGGATTTTCTCGAGGGCGAAGAGGCAAGCTTCTTTGCGCTCTGCGACGGCGTCAATGCCGTGCCGCTCGGCACCGCGCAGGACCACAAGCGCGTCGGCGAGAAGGATACGGGTCCCAATACCGGCGGCATGGGTGCCTATTCGCCCGCACCAGTCATGACGGCAGAGCTGTGCCAGATTGCGTTCGATGCGATCATCGCGCCAACCGTCAAGGCGCTGGCGAGTATGGGCGCGCCCTATGTGGGCGTTCTCTATGCCGGATTGATGCTGACGAAATCAGGCCCCAAGCTCATCGAATACAATGTGCGCTTCGGCGATCCCGAAACGCAGGTTCTGCTGATGCGGCTCAAGGACGACATCCTGACCCTCATGCTCGCGGCCTGCGACGGCACGCTCGACAATATTTCGGTGCGCTGGCACGAGGATACTGCACTCACCGTCGTCATGGCGGCGCGTGGCTATCCGGGCGATGTCGTGCAGGGCAGCGAGATTCGCGGACTCGATGCGGCGCGCGCGCAGGAAGGCGTCGAGATTTTCCACGCTGGGACGTCATTGCGCGGCGAACAATTGATCGCGACCGGCGGGCGCGTGCTCAATGTGACAGCGCGCGGCAGCACGGTGGCGCAGGCGCAACGGCGTGCCTATGCGGCCGTCGATGCCATTGACTGGCCGGAAGGCTTCTGCCGCCGCGATATCGGCTGGCGCGCCATCGCCCGTCATGGCTGATGTCGCGTCTCTTATCGGACGCCTCGGACCATGGCTGGTCACGGCGGCAGCGCAGCATCGCAAAATGCGCGATCTGCACGAGGCCTATTGCGGCTTTCTCTACGAGGCCGGCATCCCCTTGTGGCGTTCATCGCTTGCGCTCGAAGTCTTGCATCCGGAAATGACCGGAGCCCAGGTCATCTGGACGGCCGGTGATGTTCAGGTGACCGACCAGACGCGGCGCTACGTGCAGGAGTCGGGCGCTTATGAGAACAGCCCGGTGCGCGTTGTCGATGAAACGGATCAGCTCTTTCGACGTCGCCTCGATGTTCCCGCACCGGACTTCCCCTTGCTCGAAGAACTGCGCGAGGCCGGCGCCACCGACTATCTCGCCGTGCCATTCCCTTTCATCGACAGAACCCGCTCTGCGCTCATCTCCTATGCAACGCAGGCGCCTACCGGCTTTGGCGACGATCACATTGCGGCCCTGGAGCAAGCAACGTCGCAACTCGGCCCCTATGCCGAGCGCCACGTGCTGCGCACCATCGCCATCGATCTCCTCAACACCTATATCGGGCGGCGCAGCGGCGAGAAGGTCTTCAACGGCGCGATCGACCGCGGCGCGTCAGAAATCATACCTGCGGCGATCCTCATGGCGGACCTGCGCGGTTTCACCCGCTATTCGGACGCGCAGCCCATCCCGGTCGTTCTCGAAACGCTCAACGAATTCTTTGACGCGATCGTCGGGCCGATCGAAGAGAATGGCGGCGAGGTCCTGAAATTCATCGGCGACGGATTGCTGGCGATCTTTCCGGCAGACGGGCGCGAATTGGGGCCGCGCTGCTGCGAGGCTTTGGCGGCGGCGCGGGAAGCACGCGTGCGGATTGCGACCCTCAATTTCGAACGTGTTGAGCGCGAATTATCACCGCTCAGCTTCGGCATGGCATTGCATGCGGGCGATATCGCCTATGGCAATATCGGTAGCCGGCTCAGGCTCGACTTCACGGCGATCGGGCCGGCGGTCAACCACACCAGTAGGCTGATGGAACTAACCAAAACCATGGGCCGTGACGTGCTGGTCTCGGAAACCTTCCAGGCCCTTTGCGGCCAGCCCTTGCAAGATCTCGGCCCGCAAATGCTGCGCGACGTCACCGCGGCTCAGCGGATTTTCGCGATTCCGTCGGAGTGAGGGTTTCTATTGTCATCGCCGGACTCGTTCCGGCGATCCACTGTGCCGATTCTTAGCTGCCGCAATGTATGGCTCAATGGATTGCCGGAACAAGTCCGGCAATGACAAATGTCGTTGAGGTTCAATCCCGAGCTGAGATGTTCTAGACTGGCCCGATGAGCGCTCTATTCCCCAATACCCGCGAGTTAAGGTTCCAGGCCGGCAACACCGAAATATTTGCGCGGGTCGGCGGCATCGGGCCGCCGCTCCTATTGCTGCACGGGTTCCCGCAAACCCACGCCATGTGGCACCGGATAGCGCCGCAACTCATGGCGCAGTTCACCTGCGTCATTCCGGACCTTCGCGGCTATGGTTTCTCATCCTGTCCGGAAAACGATCCGGAGAATTTCGCCTATTCCAAGCGCGCCATGGCCGGCGACATGCGCCAGCTTATGGCGAGCCTTGGCCATCGCCGCTTTGCCGTCGTGGGGCACGATCGCGGAGCGCGCGTTTGCTACCGCATGGCGCTCGACGCGCCGGACACCGTGCAGTGCCTTGCGATCCTCGACATCGTCCCGACCTACGACATGTGGCACAATTTCACCGTCGCGCTGGCGATGAAAACCTATCACTGGCTCTTCCTGGCGCAGCCCAAGCCGTTGCCGGAAATGCTGATCGAGCCGAACCCGGCCGCCTATCTCGACTACACAATCGCAAGCTGGACCAAGGCGCATGACCTCTCCGCCTTCGATCCTGCGGCGCTTGCCGAATATCGCCTGCATTATGCAACGCCCGAACATGTGCATGCGACTTGCAACGACTATCGCGCCGGCCAGACCTATGATCTCAAGGCGGACGAGGCCGATCGCGCCGCAAACCGAAAGATCGAATGCCCGGCGCTCGTGTTGTGGGGCGATGCCGGCATCCCGGCCACCAAGCAGGGCGGCGACGATGTCGAGGCCGACGATCCGCTGAAAGTCTGGGGGGCCTGGTGCACGAATTTGCGCGGTGCCAGCATCGACTCGGGCCATTTCATCCCCGAGGAAAATCCGGACCAGACGCTGGCGCAGCTCCTCCCCTTCCTGCGGGAATTCGGCCGGCAATGACCGCGCTGACGTTTCGCGATGCCCGGCGTGAGGACGTGCCGGCGATCATGGCTCTTCTCGCCGCAGACTCGCTCGGGGCAACGCGCGAACCGACAAATGGCCGGGTGCCGGAAAGTGTGTGGAATGCCTTCGAGGTCATTTCACGCGATCCGAACAATCGGCAGATCGTCGCAGACCAGGCCGGCAAGATCGTCGGCTGCATGCAGCTCACGCTCATCCCCGGGCTTACTTATTCGGGTGGTACGCGACTGCAGATTGAGGGCGTGAGGGTCGCAGAGGATTTGCGCCGCAAGGGCATCGGCCGCCGCATGTTCGCCTGGGCCATCGCGGATGCGCGGCAGAAGGGCGTTCGCCTCGTACAACTCACGCATCACGCATCACGCGGCCCGGCCGACGCCTTCTATCGCAGTCTCGGTTTTACCCCCTCACATGTGGGCATGAAGCTCGATCTTGGTGCTGCAACTTGAGCGAGCCGCTCGACCGCCAGCAGGCCTTTGCGGGCACGCGGCCCGTATCACCAGCGCATCACATCGAACCCGAACGACTGGCCGACTATCTCAAGTCGCATGTCGATGGTTTTGCCGGACCGCTGCAGATCGAGCAGTTCAAGGGCGGCCAGTCCAATCCGACCTACAAGCTGACGACGCCATCGGCGAGCTATGTTTTGAGGCGCAAGCCGCCCGGAAAACTGCTCGCCTCGGCCCACGCGGTTGATCGCGAGTTTCGGGTCATTTCGGCTCTGTCCTCGGCAGGCTTTCCTGTCCCGACACCGTTCCATATTTGCGCCGATGAGACCGTCATCGGCAGCATGTTCTACGTAATGGCCTATGTGCCGGGGCGGGTGTTCTGGTATCCGTGGGCGCCGGGCCTCGACGGGAAGGACCGCGCGGCGCTTTTCGGTTCGCTCAACGAAACCATCGCGCGATTGCACAGTTTCAACCCAACGAGCCTCGGGCTTGGCGATTATGGCCGGCCGCAAGGCTATGTTGCGCGCCAGATCAAGCGCTGGTCGGAGCAGTATCGTGCATCGGAGACCCGTCATATCGCAGCCATGGAAAGGTTAATTCAATGGTTGCCGGGAGCCTGCCCGCCTGATCAGCCTGCGGCGATCATCCACGGCGACTTCCGCCTTGACAATTGCATCATAGATTTGCACCAGCCGCGGATTATCGCGGTCCTCGACTGGGAATTATCGACGCTCGGAGATCCTGTGGCGGATTTTACCTATCACCTCATGCAATGGCACATGCCGCTCTCGCAAAGCGGCGCCGGCGTCGGCACGCTCAAAGGACATGAGGGCGAACCGGGACTTCCGACGTTTGGTGCCTATGTCGACGCCTATTGCCGCCGAACAGGTCGAAAGGGGATCGAGAGTCTCGACGTCTATCTCGCCTATAACTTCTTCCGGATTGCGGCGATCCTTCAAGGGATAGCCGGCCGGGTGCGCGACGGCACCGCCGCCAATGCGCATGCGGCGGCGATGGGAAGCCAGGTTGAACCCTTGGCCGAAACCGGTTGGGCCTTTGCCAAGAGGGCCGGCGCTTGAGCGAGCCGCGCATCGGTTTGGCGCTCGGCGGCGGCAGTGCGCGCGGCCTCGCCCATATCCCGATCCTTGAAGCCTTTGACGAGATCGGCATCAGGCCGTCGGTCATCGCCGGCTGCAGCATGGGCGCATTGATCGGTGCCGCCTACGCGTCAGGCATTCCGGCGCGGGAGTTGCGCGCCCACACCCAGCGCCTCCTCGTCAACAAGATCGTTGCCATGCGCTACGTGTTCGGGGCGAAGAAATCCCGGCTTGGCGATCTCCTTTCGCTCAAAGGTTTAAGTTCGGTCCATATCCAGGGCGAGAAGCTGGTGAGCCTCGCCTTTCCGGAAGGCGTCGCCAAGCGGGTTGAAGACACGCTCATTCCGTTCAAGGTCATCACCACCGATTTCGAGCGCCTGGAAGAGCGGGTGATTACCGAGGGACCGATGGTGCAGGCGATTGCCGCCTCGATCGCCATCCCCGGCGTGATTTCCGGGCCTAAGATCGACGGGCGCATTCATGTCGACGGCGGCGTATGCAATCCGGTACCCTTCGATCATGTGCGAGCCGGGTGCGATCTCGTCGTGGCGGTCGACGTTACGGGACGGCCGCGCTCGACCGGGCGCATTCACCCGACCAACCGGGAACTGGCGCTGGGCTCGATGTTCATCATGTTCCACCAGATCGCGCGGCTGAGGCGCTCGGTTTCGCCGCCCGACATCTATGTCGAACCGCCGGTCGACCAGTTCAAAGGCAACCAGTTCTTTCGCTCACAGGAACTATTCGATGCCGCCGAGCCCGCCAAGGAATGGCTCAAGCGCGCACTCGAAAGCCGCATCAAGAAGATTGCTTAGGTTCTGTCCCTCCCCAACTTTGGGGAGGGAGAAGAAAAAATCGAGTTTCTCGAATCGCTTAGCGGCGGTCCCTGAAGAACTGAATCAGCAGAGCGCGGGCCGGTTCGGCGCCGATGCCGCCATAGATTTCAGGTCGGTGATGGCAGGTCAGCTGCTGAAAAAAGCGCGGGCCGTTTTCGACGGCGCCCATCTTCTCATCCGCGGCGCCGAAATAGAGCCGGCCAATCCGGGCAAAGGAAATGGCGGCCGCACACATCGCACAGGGCTCGAGCGTCACATAGAGATCGCAATCGGTCAGTCGCTCGCTTCCCAGCTTACGGGCAGCCTCGCGGATCGCTAGCACTTCGGCATGGGCAGTCGGATCATGGTCGGCGAGCGTTCGGTTGCCGGTGGCGGCAATAATCGCGCCGGCACGGTTGGCTATGACGCAGCCGACCGGCACCTCGCCACGCTTTCCCGCGGCTTCGGCTTCGGCGAGCGCAAGCAAGATCGGCTCTGGCAGTTTGAACGGCATCGTGGTTCAGATGAACGGTGAAGCGAGGCCGGTCAAGATGAGCGCATTCGAGGGTGAACGCATAGCCAAGGTGATTGCAAGGGCCGGCATTTGTTCGCGCCGTGATGCCGAAAGGCTGATCGAGGAAGGCCGGGTACAGCTCAACGGCAAAGCGCTCGCCTCGCCCGCCGTCAATGTCGGTCCGGCAGATACCGTGACCATCGACGGCGTGCCTCTTCCCGCCCCCGAACGGGCGCGGCTGTGGCGCTATCACAAGCCCTCAGGCCTGGTGGTCAGCCACAAGGACCCGCAAGGCCGCCCGACCGTCTTCGAGAAGCTGCGAGAGCAATTGCCACGCGTCGTCTCGATCGGCCGGCTCGACCTCAATACCGAAGGACTTCTCCTTCTTACCAATGACGGCGAACTGGAGCGCCAGCTGGAACTGCCGGCCAATGGCTGGATCAGGCGTTACCGGGTACGCGTTTTCGGCAAGCCCGATCCGGAGGTGCTGGCGAGGCTCAAGGACGGTGTCACGATCGAGGGCGTCAAATACGGGTCGATCGATGCGGTGATTGACAAGATCCAGGGCGACAATGCCTGGCTCACTGTTGCCATCCGCGAGGGCAAGAACCGCGAGGTGAAGAAGGTTTGCGACTATCTGGGACTAAGGGTCAACCGCCTGATCCGGGTCGCTTTCGGGCCGTTTCAGCTTGGCGATCTCCCGCGCGGCGGGCTACAGGAAGTGCCGCCCAATGTGCTGCGCGACCAGCTCGGGGGAAAGATCGAGGCGGGACACGCGCATGCGCATCGTCGGGGGAAGGTTCAAAGGCCATAGTCTGGCGAGCCCGGCGGGCCGCGAGACACGGCCTACATCCGACCGGGTGCGCGAGGCGATCTTCAACATCCTGGCGCATGGCATCGAGGGGTTCACGCTCGACGGCGCGCGGGTGCTCGATCTCTTCGCCGGCACCGGCGCCCTAGGGCTCGAGGCAGTCTCTCGCGGCGCCCGATTCTGCCAGTTTGTGGATGATTCCGCCGAAGCACGCGGGCTTATCCGGCGCAATGCCGATGCGCTCGGCGTGATCGGCCAGGTCAAGATCTGGCGGCGCGATGCGACGCGGCTTGGGCCTTGTGCGCCGCAGCCGGGATTCGACCTCGTTTTTGCCGATCCGCCCTATGGCAAGGGCCTGGCGAGCAAGGCGCTTGCCTCGCTGGCGCAAGGCGGCTGGCTGGTGCCGGGCGCCGTTGTGGTCGTGGAAGAAGCCGAAGGTGCCGAGATCCTGGCGCCGGAAACGCTGACATTGCTCAGCCAGCGGGACTATGGCGAGACGCAGGTCAGGTTTTACCAGGCCCGCGACTGACCGGAGCATGGTGTCGCGCCGGCAGAATTCCCCTTTCATTCCGGCCGGGCCGTGCTAAACCCCGCGCCAACCCCCTAAACCCTTAATTTCCGAGGCGGTCCCTCTCCCATGGAACTCCGCAACATAGCCATCATTGCCCACGTCGATCATGGCAAAACCACCATGATCGACCGGCTGCTCGCCCAGTCGGGCGCCTTCCGCGACAACCAGAAGATCGCCGAGCGCGCCATGGATTCGAACGACCTCGAGCGCGAGCGCGGCATCACCATCCTCGCCAAGGTGACGTCGCTCGTCTGGAACGACACCCGCATCAATATCGTCGACACGCCGGGCCATGCCGATTTCGGCGGCGAGGTCGAGCGCATCCTCAACATGGTCGACGGCGCAGTATTGCTCGTCGATGCCGCCGAAGGCCCGATGCCGCAGACCAAATTCGTGCTCGGCAAGGCGCTCAAGATCGGTCTCAAGCCGATCGTCGTCATCAACAAGATCGACCGGCCCGACGAGCGCCACGTCGAAGTCGTCAACGAGGTCTTCGATCTCTTCGCCGCACTCGATGCGACCGACGAGCAGCTCGACTTCCCGATCCTTTACGGCTCCGCCAAGCAAGGCTGGATGGCGGTGAAGCCGGAAGGTCCGCAGGATTCCATGGCACCGCTCTTCGATCTCGTGGTCAAGCATTTCGCGCCGCCGATCGTCGAGGAAGGTCCTTTCCGCATGCTGGTGACGACGCTCGAGGCCAATCCCTATCTGGGTCGCGTGCTGACCGGCCGTATCCGTTCAGGCTCCATCAAGCCGAACCAGACGGTCAAGGCGCTCGGCCGCGACGGTACCCTCGTCGAACAGGGCCGCGTCTCCAAAGTCCTCGCGTTCCGCGGGCTTGAGCGCCAGCCGATCGAGGAAGGCGTTGCCGGCGACATCATTGCGATCGCCGGACTTCCCATCGCCACCGTCGCCGACACGATCTGCGATCCGCTCGTCGCCGAACCCATCCTCGCGCAACCGATCGACCCGCCAACCTTGACCATGACCTTCCGCATCAATGATGGTCCATTGGCCGGCCGCGAAGGCGACAAGGTGCAAAGCCGCGTCATTCGCGATCGCCTGTTGCGCGAGGCCGAAGGCAATGTCGCCTTGAAGGTGACGCCGTCCGAGACCGAAACCGATGCTTTCGAAGTGGCGGGCCGCGGCGAATTGCAATTGGGCATCCTGATCGAAACCATGCGCCGCGAAGGCTTCGAACTCACAGTCGGCCGTCCGCGCGTCGTCTTCCGCATCGACGAGGCGACGGGACAGAAGATGGAGCCAGTTGAAGAGGTCATCATCGACGTCGATGAAGCCTATACCGGCGTCGTCGTGCAAAAGCTTGCCGAGCGGCGCGCCGAATTGCGCGACATGCGCCCCTCCGGCACCGGCCGGCAGCGCCTCGTCTTCCATGCGCCGACCCGCGGCCTCATCGGCTATCAATCGGACTTGATGTCGGATACCCGCGGCACCGCCGTGTTCAACCGCCTGTTCCACGGCTACGCGCCCTATATGGGCGATATCCCGACCCGACACACCGGCGCATTATTGTCCAATGCCGAAGGCGAGGCCGTCGCCTATGCGATCTTCAACCTGCAGGATCGCGGGCCGATGTTCATCGATCCCGGTACCAAGGTCTATGCCGGGATGATCGTCGGCGAGCATACGCGCGGAAACGATCTCGAGCTCAATGTGCTGAAGGGCAAGAAGCTCACCAATGTCCGCGCATCGGGCAAGGATGACGCGGTATTGCTGATCCCGCCGATCCGCATGTCGCTGGAAAAGGCGCTCGCCTATATCGGCGAGGATGAACTCGTCGAAGTGACGCCGCAGTCGATCCGCCTGCGCAAGGCGATCCTCGATCCGCATGAGCGGAAACGCGTCAGCCGCGCCAAGGAAGCCGACAGCGCGGCTTAGAGAATTTCCCTCCCCCTCGTGGGGAGGGATTAAGGGTGGGGGGCTTTGGACTGCCCCGAAGTTTACTCGAATAATGCTGAGAGACAGTACGACCCCCACCCCTGCCCCTCCCCACAAGGGGGAGGGTGATACTTGCCTAATCCTCGCTCAGTTCCCTGCACGACACCATCGCGATCGGCGGGGGGCCGATCTTGGAATCGACAGTCGGCACATCGTTCTCGCAATCGAAATCGCGCGCGAGATCATCGGCGGCGCGGCGCGCCTGTGCATTGGCGTCCGGATACGAGCCCGCGACATAATGCACCGGACACGAATCATCACCGCGCAGTGCCGTGACCACGAGCCAGGTTCCGGCCTGGCCGCCCTGGTCATCGGCAATCGACCAGCGTTCGATCGCGGCAAAAGGTTTGCCGTCAGCGAGGCGCCATTCGATCGGGCTCAAGGCCGTGTTGAAGGGATTGAAAGTCTTCTTCGCCGCGCAGTGCTCGGCCGGGTCTTTCCCGAAGGCGGCGTAGCTGCGGGCATCTGCCCCCGACTGAAAAACATCGACGCCATCATAGCCGGGGCAGACCCACGAGCCTTCGAAAACATATTCGTCGGGGGCTGAGATCTGGGTGCATTTGGCAAGATCGAAGGCCGTATAGGCGCTCGACGGTTCGCCCGCCATTGCCGGCATGACCCCCCACAAGAAGATGAATAGCGCCGCCGTCCGTATCATGGCATCAAGCTGACACGCCCTTATCGCAGAGGAAAGCCCCATGCGCATCGACGCGATCCCGATCGGCCGCAATCCACCCAAGGAAGTTAACGTCATCGTTGAAGTCCCGGTCGGCGGCGAGCCGATCAAGTATGAACTCGACAAGGAAGCCGGCACATTGGTCGTCGACCGCTTCCTCTATACATCCATGCGCTATCCCGGCAATTACGGCTTCATCCCGCACACCTTGTCGCTCGACGGCGATCCTTGCGACGTGCTCATCGCCAACCAGCGCGGCATCGTGCCGGGTGCCGTCGTGGCGGTCCGCCCGGTCGGCGTGCTCAGGATGCAGGACGAGGCGGGCGGCGATGAGAAGATCGTCGCCGTGCCGGTGCCGCGCCTAACGCGGCGCTACGAGTCGGTCCACAGCTACAAGGACCTGCCGGAAATCACGACGCAGCAGATCGAGCACTTCTTCACCCATTACAAGGACCTGGAGACAGGCAAATGGGTGAAGCTCTTGGGCTGGGGCGATGCCGATGAGGCCGAAGGCATGATCATGGACGCAATCGCAAGAGCCAAGAAATAGCATTCCCTATTTCCGTCCGAACAAGCGCTCGATGTCGTCCATGGTGAAGCGCACATACGTCGGCCGGCCGTGATTGCATTGCCCGGAATTGGGTGTGCGCTCCATCTCACGCAGAAGCGCGTTCATCTCCTCGGGCTTGAGCACACGGCCGGAGCGCACCGAGTGGTGGCAGGCGATTGTCGCGAGGAGATGATTGATGCGCTCATCGACAGTCTCGGCACTGTCGAAGGCGGCAAGCTCATCAGCTAGATCGCGCAGCATGGCGGCGACGCGGCCGCCCGCCAACGCGCTCGGAATCTCGCGCACCAGGATGGTGCTGTCGCCGAAACGGTCGATCACCAGGCCGGCGCGGGCCAGGAGTTCGGCGGCGTCGGCAAGGCGCTCCGCCGAAGCGGCATCGAGTTCGACCACTTCGGGTACCAGCAAGGGCTGCGTGGCGATCGCCCTCCCCGCATATTCACGCTTGAGCTTCTCATAGACGATGCGTTCATGTGCGGCATGCTGATCGACGATGACGATGCCGTCGCCGGTCTGGCTCACGATATAGTTCTGGTGAAACTGCGCGCGCGCCACGCCCAAGGGATGATCGGCCAAGTCGTCCGGCAGTGGACCGGCCGCGGCCGCGCTCAACGCGCCATCGAGCAGGAATGCGGCCTGAGACTCGGCAAATCCTTGCGGCGCAGATGCGGCAAATCCCATTGCGATCTCACTCCGCGTTGGCGGTGGCGCCGGCCGCATGGTCGCGGCAAGGGATGACGAGGTGCGTCGCGCGCCCGCGCCTAAGGCCTCGCGAATGGCGCCGACGATCAGTCCACGGACCAATCCCGAATCGCGAAAGCGGACTTCCGCCTTGGCGGGGTGAACATTGACGTCGACGAATTGCGGCGCGCAGGAGATGAAAAGGACGACGGCGGGGAAGCGAGAGCGCATCAGGAGGTCGGCATAGGCGCCCTTGACCGCACCGGCGATCAATTTGTCGCGCACCGGACGGCCATTGACGAAAAGATACTGATGGCCGGCCTGGGCGCGATGGTAGGTGGGAAGGCTCGCCCAGCCTTGAAGGGCGACCCCTTCCCGCATGGCATCGATCCGAACCGCATTGGCCACAAAGTCCGGCCCCATGATGCGGGAAACCCGCTCGGCAGGATCGGTGGCCGCGGGCAGATCGAGGAGTCGGCGATCATCGCTCGCAAAGGAAAAGGCGATCTCGGGATGCGCAAGCGCCAGACGCTTGACTGTCTCGACCGCCTCCGCCGTCTCGGCGCGTGGCGATTTGAGAAATTTGAGTCGGGCCGGCACGGCGAAGAATAGGTCGCGAACTTCGATATCGGTCCCGCGGGCGAGAGCCGCCGGCTGCACCTCTTCCTTGCGCCCGCCGGCAAGCCTGATCGCGTGGGCTTCGCTTGTCCCTTGCGCGCGGCTTGCAATGCGCATGCGGCTTACAGCACCGATCGACGGCAGAGCCTCGCCGCGAAAGCCCAGCGTGGCGATCTCGATCAATTCGTTGTCCTTCAATTTCGAGGTCGCATGGCGCTCGACCGCGAGATCCAATTCCTCCGGCGACATGCCGTGGCCGTCATCGGTGATGCGGATCAATGTGCGGCCACCGTCGCGAAAGATGACATCGATGGCGGTCGCGCCCGCGTCGATGGCATTCTCGACGAGTTCCTTGACGACGGAAGCACCACGCTCGACCACCTCGCCGGCGGCGATGCGGTTGACGGTTCCTTCCGAAAGCTTGCGGATACGCATGGCCGGCGAGGATAGCCGATTCCGGCGGGCGGGGAGAGGTGCTCTTCCGTTCTCCCCTCGTGGGAGAATTTAGTTCGCGCTTTGCGCGGCGCCGATGCCCTTGGGGCGGCCGACGACGGTGACGATCATGTTAGCGGGATCGATCAGGCGCTTTGCCTGGGCCTTCACCTGATCCAGCGTGACTGCATCGATCATGGCGTTGCGCTTGTTGACATAGTCGATTCCGAGATTGTCCTGCTGGATCGCCAGAAGCTGGCTGGCGATCTTGGCGTTGGAATCGAAGCGAAGCGCATAGGAGCCGGTGAGATAGGTCTTGGCCTCGTCAAGTTCACGCTGCGTCGGGCCCTCGTCGGCGAAACGCTTCATCACCGACTTGACGACGTCAAGCGCCTCGCCGGCCTTTTCATTGCGCGTGCCGAGACTGCCGAGGACGACACCCGCTTCATCGAGCGGATAGAGGCTGAGACCGACACCATAGGTGAGGCCGCGTTGTTCGCGCACTTCATCCGTCAGCCGCGAGCCGAAGCTGCCGCCGCCGAGGATCTGGGTCATGATATAGGCCGGGATGAATTCGGGATCGTCACGCTTAATGCCGGGACCGCCGAAGATGATGATGCTTTGCGGCATGTCCTGGTCGATGATTTCCAGGGCCGGCCCGGGCGCTCCCAGCGCCTCGCGCGGCGCAGCCGCGGGCCCATGATCCGGCAATGCGCCGAATGTGTCGTCGAGTAGCTTCTTCAGCGTCTCGGGATCGATATCGCCGACCACGGCAATGGTCAGCCCTTTGCGGGTGAAGAGCTTCGAGTGGGCATCCCGCAAGTCTTGAGTGGTGATCTTGGCGATTGAAGCGGGCGTGCCGTCGGCTTCCCGGCCATAGGGGTGATCACCAAAGGCGCGCTTCATCCAGGCGCGCGAGGCCATCGTCTCGGGATCCTCGAGGTCGGAACGCGCGCTGACCAGGAACTGCCCGCGCACGCGTTCCATCGGTTCATCGTCGAAGCGCGGCGAGGTAATCGCTAGCTTCAAAAGCTTGAAGGCCTCGTCGCGATTGCGTGAGAGCGTCTGAAACGAGCCCTCGAAGGAATCGAGATCGGAACTGAACGACATCTTCATCGCCAGGTCACTCGCCTTTGCTTGAAAAGTCTTGGAGTCGAGATCGCCCGCGCCTTCATCGAGCATGCCGGTCAGAAAATTCGCAAGCCCTTCCTTGCCCGGCGGATCGAGAGCTGCGCCGCCCTCGAAGGCGAAGTTCATGGCGATTAGCGGAACGGTGGGGCTTTGGACAAGCCAGGCCTTGATCCCGCCGGGACTCGTCACCTCCTGGATTTCGATCGCGCGAGCCGGAAGAACCATCGCCACCATTTGGAGCGCAACGACAATGACGATGCAGCGGAGGCCAAGTATCAAACGGGACATGGATCGAACCCTCAATGCTGGGTGGCGCTGTCAAGCGTCGCGGGATTGGGCGTTACTCCGCCCATCGGATGATCGCCCGGGAGCAGAACACCAGTGGCCGAGCGGCGCTGATCGAGAATATGTTGGGCGGCGGCCTTTACCTGCTCCGCGGTGACGGCCTCGATGCGCTGCGGCCATTCGAGCACATCCTCGACAGTCTGGCCGGTGGTCAATGCCTCGCCGAAACTGCGCGCCAGCGTTGCCTGGCTGTCGAGCGCGTAGATGGATGCGGCGACGAGGCGATTCTTGGCGCGCGTGAGTTCTTCGGACGTCACGCCATTCTTGACGACTTCATCGATGACGGTGTCAATGCCTGCCTCGACGCGCGAAATGTCGCTCGTCTGCGTCGGTGCGCCATAGACCGAGAACGAGCCGCTATCGAGACCGTCGCCCGAATACCAGGCGCCGACATAGGCAGCGATGCGATCGTCCACGACGAGCTTGCGGTAAAGCCGGCTGGTGGAGCCGCCACCCATGATCTCGGCAAGGAGATCGAGCGCTTCAGCCTCTCCACTCGAGTCTGTTCCATAGGAAGGCGCGAGATATTCCCGCTGCAGCATCGGCGATGCGGTGCGATCGTCCTTCAAGGTGACACGGCGCGCGGCGATCGGTTCGGGTTCGGGCGTGCGAAAGCGAGGTTTCGGAACGAAGGAGTTCTTCAGCACGCCGTAATGCTTTTCGGCGAGGGCCTTCACGTCCTCGGCAGTGACGTCGCCGGCAACGACGAGCACCGCATTGCCCGGCGTGTAGAAGGTCCGATAGAAATCAATCGCATCCTGGCGATCGAGAGTCTTCATCTCGTCCATCCAGCCGATGACCGGCTTCTGATAGGGATGGGCATGATAGAGAATGGAATCGAGTTGCTCGGCAAGGAGGCTCGAGGGATCATTGTCGATGCGCTCGCGGCGTTCCTCAAGGATGACATCGCGCTCGGGCAAAACGGCTTCGTCCTTGAGGACGAGGTTCTGCATACGGTCAGACTCGAGCTCCATCATCAGATCGAGCTGTTCCCTGGGGATGCGCTGGAAATAGCCGGTGTAGTCGCGCGTGGTGAAGGCATTGCCGTCGCCGCCGTGGGTGCGGATCAGGCGATCCAACTCGCCGGCCGGATGTTCCGGTGTGCCTTTAAACATCAAGTGTTCGAGGAAATGCGCAATACCCGCCTCGCCTACCGGCTCATCGGCGGAGCCCGCCTTGTAATAGACCATGTGGGTTACGACCGGGGCGCGATGATCGGGAATGACGACGACTTGCATGCCATTGGCAAGCGTGAAGGTCGAAACATTCTTGATGATCGGCTGGGCCACTACCGGCCCGGCAAAGGCGAGACTCAGGCCAAAGGCCGTTGCAAGTAACAATCTGCGCATTGCGGACATTCTGACCTCATGCTTGCGCGGCGAGCGACATTGAATCGCGCAAGAGAGCGCGCGCGTCCACTGAACTTTCGGTAATGCCGCGGCAGCCTCAATCGCTGCCGAACATATCGCCTATGTTCCAAATGGTGCCATATTTCGGATCATTGGCACGCTTAGCGGCGGCCTGCGCCTTGCTGAGCTCGTCATAGAGCACGCCTGTCGGCTTGGGCTTGCCATTGGGATAGGTCTTGGAAATGCCGTAGCGGGCATAGGCGTCGTCGAGCGTTGGCTGCTTCGGCGGCTCGGTTGACGCAGGTTGGGTGGCCGTCGGCGCTGCTTCGGCCGTCTTCACTGTCTTCGGCGGCGCGACCGGGTCGACCGAGGCGGTCATGACCGGCTCGTCCGTTGCAGTCTCTTCGGCATCGGCAGGAGCGGCTGAAACCGCACGGGTCTTGGTCGTAACGGCAGCAGCCTTGTTCGGCGTGCCATATTCGGTGATTTCGCCCGTCGGCTGCTTCAACTGCAGATCTGGCGGCATAGAAAGCGCCTGGTTAACCCGCACCTCGCCTTCATCCGGGGAAGCCTTGCCGACACCAAGCGTGTCGGCGAATTGCGTCTCCGTGCAGGCCCCCAAAACCAACAGCACGACCAGACTCAGGGCGGTTCCCCTCATCTCTTTCATGACGTGCTTATCCCCTCATTTCCGCTTGATTATTCGCATTCTTGGCCAATCAATCGGGCAATTCCGTGGCCTTATCGGCGGCCTGCCGTGGCGATAGACTCATAGAACAACAGCGCCGCCCCGGCAACGATGGCGACATCGGCGAGGTTAAAGATGTACCAGCTGAAATCGCCAACGTGAAAATGGAAGAAATCGGCAACAGCGCCATAAAGGGCGCGGTCCAGTGCATTAGCCAGGGCCCCGCCGATGACGAGACCCAAGGCCGAGGCCGTGACCGGGCGATCGGTACGGGCGCTCCAGACCCAGAGAATTGCCGAAACGACGATGCTGACGCCGATCAGCACCCATTGCGCCTGATGGGCGTGACTCGTCAGCCAGCCATAGGAGATGCCGCGGTTCCAGGCGAGTACCACGTCGAAAAACGGCAAAATGGACACGGGTGCCTTTGCGGCAATGTCGAAGACACGCAGCAGCCACCATTTGAGGCATTGGTCGAGGGCAAAGGCGATCGCGGCGAAAGAGATCGCCAGGACCGACAGATGGCCCCAGAGGTATGGGCCGCGCCTCACGCGCTGCGCCCGAAACGCTTGTCCCATTCGCGCACAGCCTCGGCATCGCGCGGGGTGATATCCAGGAATTCCGGGTCGCTGCCGACCTCCGGGCTGATCTTCCAGGAGCGGGCGCATTTCTTGCCCTGCGCCGGCTTGAAGACAACGGCGACGCCCTTCACGCCATCGAGGCGGAAGGCATCGGCCGGCCCCTCACCCTCGATCAGGCGGGCATCGGAGGTGATCGAGATCTCAGCCAAGTCGACATCCGCAAGTGCTGCCAGATAATCGGGGTTCGAGACATACACTTCGGGTGCGGCTTCAAGCGCCGAGCCGATCGTCTTCTTCACCTGTCGCTCGATCTCAAGCGCGCCGGTGATGACGCTCCGCACGTCCCTGAGCTTCTCCCACTTCGCGGCGAGATCGGGATCGGCCCATTCATCGGGCGTCTTGGCAAAGGGCATGACGTGCACGGAAGATCCCTCGCCGCCGAAGCGCGACAGCCAGACCTCTTCCATGGTGAAGCTCATGATCGGCGCCCACCAGGTCGTCAGGCAATGGAAGAGCTGGTCCATCACGGTGCGGCAGGAGCGCCGGCGCAATGACGACCAGGCATCGCAGTAAAGCGAGTCCTTGCGGATATCGAAATAGAAGGCCGACAGGTCCGAGGTCATGAAATGGGTCAGGGCCGCATAGATGCGCTTGTAGTCATAGACCTCGTAAGCCTTGCGGATGGTCGCATCGAGTTCGTGCAATTTGTGCAGGATGTATCGCTCAAGCTCCGGCATGTCGGGGCCGTAGACCTGTTCCCAGTCCTTCAGGCCTTCGAGCGCGCCCAAGATATAGCGCATGGTGTTGCGGAGCTTGCGATAGGCCTCGACATTGTTCTTGAGGATCTCCGGGCCGATGCGCTGATCATCGGCATAATCCGAAGACGCGACCCAGAGGCGAAGGATATCGGCGCCCGACTGCTTGATGACGTCCTGCGGAAAAGTCTGGTTGCCGAGCGACTTCGACATTTTGCGGCCGTCCTCGGCCATGGTGAAGCCGTGGGTGATGACCTGGTTGTAAGGCGCTCGCCCCCTCGTGCCGCAAGATTCGAGCAATGAGGAATGGAACCAGCCGCGATGCTGGTCGGAACCTTCGAGATAGACATCGGCCGGCCATTTGAGATCGGGCCGCTGCTCGAGCACAAAGGCATGCGTGCAGCCCGATTCAAACCAGACGTCGAGAATGTCGTCGATCTTCTCCCAGTCGTACGATTTTCGGCCGAGGAAGCGTTCGGCGGCATTGGGAGCGAACCAGGCATCCGCACCTTCCTTGGCGAAGGCTTCGACGATGCGGTTGTTGACCGCTTCGTCTTTCAGGACTTCGCCGGTCGCCTTGTTGACGAAGACGGCGATCGGCACGCCCCAGGTGCGCTGGCGCGAGATCACCCAATCGGGCCGCTGCTCGATCATGCCGCGCAACCGGTTCTGGCCCGCGGCGGGGAAGAATTCGGTGACGTCGATGGCGGCGAGCGCCTTGGCGCGCAATCCTTCCGGCTCGCCATCGCCCATGGAGATGAACCATTGCGGGGTGTTGCGGAAGATGATCGGCTTCTTCGAGCGCCAGGAATGCGGGTATTGATGCTTCAGGCGACCGCGGGCCACTAGCATCTTGGCCGTCTTAAGCGCTTCTATGACTGCCTCGTTGGCGTCGCCCTTCTCGCCCTTATCATTGAGAACGCGCTTGCCTTCAAAGCCCGGCGCTTCGGCGGTGAAGAAGCCGTCGGCATCGACGGTGAAGGGTATAGCGGTCTTGATGCCTTCACGATTCAGCTGGGCATGACTTGCTTCCCAGATCTCGAAGTCGTCGGTGCCGTGGCCCGGTGCCGTGTGCACAAAGCCTGTGCCGGCATCGTCGGTGACATGATCGCCAGCGAGGAGCGGAACCTTGAAATCGTAACCAAGTGATTTCTTGGCCGTCTTAAGCGCTTCTATGACTGCCTCGTTGGCGCGTCGCCCTTCTCGCCCTTGTCATTGAGAACTCGCTTGCCTTCAAAGCCCGGCGCTTGGCGGTGAAGAAGCCGTCCGCATCGACGGTGAAAGGGATGGCCGTCTTGATGCCCTCACGATTGAGTTGGCGTGACCGCTTCCCAGATCTCGAAATCGTCCGTGCCATGACCGGGGGCGGTGTGAACGAAGCCGGTGCCGGCATCATCGGTGACATGATTGCCAGCGAGGAGCGGAACCTTGAAGTCATAGCCGAGCGATTTGAGCGGATGAGCGCAAACGATGCCACTAAAGATCCTGTGCCGTTACTTCAGCGATCTTGGTGTAGCTTACGACCCGCGCCGACTTCATCGTTTCTTCGGCGAGTTTTTCGGCCAGGATCAGCTTGTCACCGACCTTGAGCCAATTATCGCTTGCTGAGTCCGTAACCTGATAGAGCCCGTAGGTGATCTTCGGCGAATAGCTGGATCGCGCGGTTGCCCGGAATCGTCCATGGCGTGGTCGTCCAGATAATACAGCAGCACTGCGAGAGTTGCTGACCAATTGCTTTCGTCTCTGCCGCACGAGGCGATGCAAGTTGACCAGCAGAGTCAAAGTCGACACTTAGCCAGCCTGCGGTGGAAACATCTGTTACCGGAAACTGACGTAGATCGTGTCGGATGTAGTCCTGATACCGATCTCGGCTTCGGCGAGCGCCGTCTTCTCGACGACCGACCACATCACGGGCTTGGAGCCGCGATAGAGCTGGCCGGAGCTTGCGAATTTCATCAGCTCACGGACGATCAATGCTTCCGAGGGGAAATCCATCGTCGCATAGCGGCCGTCCCAGTCACCGATTACCCCTAAGCGTTCGAACTCCTCGCGCTGCACCTTCATCCAGTGCGCGGCAAAGTCGCGGCATTCCTTACGAAACTCGTTGATCGGCACCGCGTCCTTGTTCTTGCCCTTGGCGCGATACTGTTCCTCGATCTTCCATTCGATCGGCAGGCCGTGACAGTCCCAGCCCGGCACGTAATTGGAATCGAAGCCCATCATCTGGCGCGACTTGGTGACGATGTCCTTCAGGATCTTGTTGAGCGCGTGGCCGATATGGATGTTGCCATTGGCATAGGGCGGCCCGTCATGCAGCACGAAGAGAGGCTTGCCTTTACTCTCGGCGCGCAGGCGCTTGTAGAGGCCCATCTCCTGCCAGCGCTTGAGGAGCTCCGGCTCCTTCTGCGGCAGGCCAGCCTTCATCGGGAAGGCAGTCTTAGGCAGGAACAAGGTCTCGCGATAGTCGCGGGCGGACGTTTCGGTCTTGTCGTTCATGACGGGACAAATCAGCTTTTTTTGGAAATCGCGCGCCTTGTAACAGTGAAAGCGCGAGGGAGAAAGAGCGGGTTAGATTCGGCAAGTCTCCGCCACTCAAACCGTCATGCCAGCGAAAGCTGGCATCCCCTGAGGCGCTTCCACGCGGAAATGATTCAGGAGACCCCAGCTTTCGCTGGGGTGACGGATGCTAATACTGACGGAGTTTGACAATTAGTCCTTGACATCTGCTTTTGGTCTTACTAGA
Organism: Hyphomicrobiales bacterium; assembly: GCA_046349315.1. GTDB lineage: Bacteria > Pseudomonadota > Alphaproteobacteria > Rhizobiales > Aestuariivirgaceae > JAEUMG01. The sequence goes on from JAXMCQ010000008.1 coordinate 44,510, forward strand.
TTGGAACATACGACGAACGAAAGGAGGGTTACCGTTCATGAATGTTCAGCTTCAGTCGGATACCCTCCAGTCCCCGCAAACCCGAGAGACGGATATGCCTGATACCAAGAAGAATGAAGGTTCGACGCTCCCCGGCTGGGCCGTGGTGATCGCAGTCCTGGCGCTTCTGGTCGGCCTGCCGCTGGTGGTGTGGACCGATCTGCGCAACCTTTCCGAGCAATCCTTGCTCAACCAGTCCGCGAATCTCAACTCGGTCATCAGCAGCGTGCGCGCCTATTACGCCAAGAATGTCGTGGCCCGCGTCCTCGCCTCGCCCGACAAGACGCAAGTGATCCACAATTACCACGATGTCGATGGCGCCATTCCCATCCCGGCGACGCTATCCCTCGAACTCGGCAAAGTCATCAGCGAGCAGCAGGGCGACATTACCTATCGCTTCGTCTCGGATTACCCCTTCAAGGGGCGCGAGCCGCACCCGCTCGATGCCTTCGAGACCAACGCACTCGCCAAATTGCGCCAGAACCCCGACCAGAAAATCAGCGACGTCACCTGGGCCAATTTCCACGGCCAGGTTCGCCTCATTGCGCCCGTGTTGATGACGGAGGCCTGCGTCGCCTGCCACAATGCGCGCCCCGACAGTCCGAAGCACGACTGGAAGGTCGGCGATGTGCGCGGCATCCAGGAGATTATCATCGACCAGCCGATCGCCGCCAACATTCTCTCCTTCAAGTGGCTGCTCGGCTATTTCGTGGCGATGGCGCTGGTCGGCCTGGGTTTCGTGTTCTGGCAGTACCGCCAGGGCAAGCTCATCTCCGCGATGAACAAAGAGCTTGAGAGTAACAACGCCTTCCTCGCCTCGGTCTCGCTCAAGATCTCACGCTATCTCTCCCCGCAACTCTACAAGAGCATATTCGCCGGCGAGAAGGACGTGACCATCCAGACCGAGCGCAAGAAACTCACGATCTTCTTCTCGGACATCAAGGACTTCACAGCTACAACGGAAGAACTCGAACCGGAGGAGATCACCGTTCTCCTCAACGAGTACTTCACGGAGATGTCGAAGATCGCCGCAGAACATGGCGGCACCGTCGACAAATTCATCGGCGATGCAATCCTGATCTTCTTCGGCGATCCCGAAACAAAGGGTGTCGTGGAAGATGCGCGCGCCTGTCTGCGCATGGCGCTCGCCATGCAAGGCAAGATTGCCGAACTCAATGCACGCTGGAGGAGCGAAGGCACGGAAAAGCCGTTCCGGGTGCGGATGGGCATCAATACCGGCTTCTGCAATGTCGGCAATTTCGGGAGCGCCGACCGCATGGACTATACGATCATCGGCGCTGAAGCGAACCTTGCGGCGCGCCTGCAATCGATCGCCGAGCCAGGACAAGTCATCCTCAGCTACGAAACCTATGCGCTGGTGCGCGACATGCTGAGCGGGCATGCGCTCGCGCCGATCCGCATGAAGGGCATCGCTCATCCGGTCGTGCCCTATGTGGTCGATGGCGTGCTCGGCGATGAAGGCGTGACGCACAAGCTCTTCAGCGAGCATATGCCGGGGCTCGATCTCTATCTCGACCCTTCCGCCATGAACGAGGACGGCGCGGCGCGCGTGAAGGCGTTGCTCGAACAGGCGCTTGCGGCGATCGAGTCGGGCGGGAGGCGCGGCCCGCATCCGCAAGGGACATAGCGGCGAATACCGGGGGCTGCGATGCGGGTTGCAATGATCGGCGCGGGCGCAATGGGGTCGGTCTTCGGCAGCCGCTTCGCACGCGCCGGGGCCGAGGTGGTGTTGTTCGATAGGGATCGCACGCATATCGAGGCGATCGAAGTGGGCGGAGTTCATGTCGAGGCGCCGGACGGATCGATGACGTTGCGGCTTCCGGCGACGACCAATGCGGACAATATCGGGAAGGCCGATTTTGCGGTGATTCTCGTCGACAGCAATGCGACCGAGGAAGCCGCGAAGGTCGTGAAGCGCGTGCTCGGGAAGAATGGTGCGGCGCTGACCCTGCAGAATGGCATCGGCAATGTCGAAGTCCTCAGTGCGGTGCTGGGCGCAGCGCGGGTGATTGCCGGCACCACCTACAACAGCGCGGCACGCATCAAGCCCGGCCATGTGCTTCATTCCAATATCGGCGAGACGGTGATCGGCGAGATCGATGGGAGCCTATCGGCGCGAGTCGAGGGAATTGCGCGACTTTTGCGCGAGGCGGGATTATCGGTGACGGTCAGCGACAATGTGATGGGCCATATCTGGATGAAGTTCGTGCTCAATGCGGCGATCAATCCGGTGAGCGCGATGACCGGCTTGCGGCCGGGCGAGATCGCACGGGTTCCGGCAGCACGGGAGCTATTGGAGCGCGTGCTCGATGAGGTGCTGGACGTCGTTGCGGCGAAGGGCATCACGCTGCCGGTCGATGATGCGCGCGCGCATGTGCTCGATCATGCATGGGAGCGGTACAACCGGCCATCGATGCTGCAGCATGTGGAGGAAGGCCGGCGCACCGAGATCGACGCGCTGAACGGCGCATTGGTGAAAGAGGCAAAAGTGTTGGGCGTCGCTGCGCCGTTCAACGAAGCGGTGGTCCTGGCGATCAGGTCGATCGAAGCACGCAACGCGGCGCGCGCGAAATCCCCGCCGGTGGACGAAGCGGCGCTTGAGGTGAAAGCGCGGGAAGAACGGCAACCTTAGCCGTCACCCCAGCGAAAGCTGGGGTCCGCTGACGCGTTTCCGTTGCTGAAGCGATTCAGGGGATGCCAGCTTTCGCTGGCATGACGGTTTTTTCTACTGGGCGAGTCTTACTTCCTTCTCGACGCCCGGGAGTCGGCGATGACGCAAAGCATTTCCCACATCAAGTTCGCAGCTGTGACGGACGTGATGCCCGATGGATCATAACAAGGTGCGACTTCGCAGATATCGCCGCCAACCAGGTGCTTGCCCTGGAGCGAGCGCAGGATCACCTGGGCATCGCGCGGGGTGAGGCCGCCGATCTCCGGCACGCCGGTGCCGATCGCCCAGGCGGGATCGAGCCCGTCAATATCGATGGTGATGTAGACCGGGCCCTTGCCGGTGACCTGATTGATCTTCTTGATCAGCCAGTCGCGGCCCTTCTCCTCGAACTTGTCATAGGTCACGCAAGTAAAGCCCTTGTCCTCGCCCCATCTGATATCGTCGGGCGAGAAGCGCGACCCGCGCAGACCGATCTGGATGGTGCGGTTGGGATCGATCAGGCCTTCCTCGACGCCGCGCCGGAAGGTCGTTGCGTGATTGATCTTGGTATCGGCGAGCGTATCGAGCGTATCGGCATGTGAATCGATTTGGACAATGCCGACCGGGCCGTCCTTGGCGATGGCGCGCAGAATGGGCAAGGGCACGGTGTGATCGCCGCCGATCGAGATCGGCAGGATGCCGGCCTTGTGAATCTTCGTGTAGAACGCCTCGATCATGTCGATCGATTTCGCGAAATCGATCGGGTTGACGGGCGCGTCGCCAATGTCGGCGACGTTGCAAAGATCATAGGGCGCGATGCCGGAGGTGGGATGGATGCGGCGGATCAGGCGGGAGGCTTCGCGCACCGAAGCCGGACCCTGTCGCGCGCCGGCGCGATAGTTGACGCCGATATCGAAGGGCACGCCGACGAGCGCGATGTCGAGCTCTGGCGAAATCTCGTAGCGCTGGGTGCGCATGAAGGTGGCGATGCCGGCAAAGCGCGGGGTGACCGTGGCATCGACAGGCTGGAAGCGGGGGTCTTTCTTGGGCTTCATGTTTTTCCTCCGAAGGCGCGGCAAGCTAGCTGGCTTTCGGGCTTTGCGTCACGTATTAAATCGGCGCGGTCAAAGCAGGGAAAAAGCAATGGGCAGTCTTCAAACCATTCCGGCACGGCGCGGCAAGGCGGCGCGGGTCGGCAGGGGCCAATCGATCAAAGTCATTAATACGCATGGCAACCAGGTGGTCGATACCTGGGCTTTCAATGCCGGGGATTTCCGCGAATATATGGGGATGGAACATTGCCGGGCCTTCTGGAGCCGGCTTTATCCGGTGGTCGGCGATGCCATGATCACCAACCGGCGGCGGCCGATCCTGACCCTCGTCGAGGACACCTCGCCCGGCCGGCACGACACGTTGATCGCGCCATGCGACAATGAACGCTACGGACTCCTTGGCTGCACGGCTTATCACGACAATTGCCGCGACAATCTGCATGGCGGGCTTGCAGAACTCGGCATCACCATCCCCTATACGCCGCCTTCGCTCAACACCTTCATGAACATCCCGTGGCGCCAGGATGGTGCCCTCGAATGGGGCAATTGCCTGTGCAAGAAAGGCGACTATGTGGTGTTTCGCGCCGAAATGGACGCGATCGTCGCCTTTTCGGCCTGCCCGCAGGACATGCTGCCGATCAATAACGGGATCACCACGGAAGCGCATTTCGAGGTTTTGGGGTAGCACGGATGCCGCGCGTCGAGACCTTCACGCCGGCGGGCACTCCGACGCCGATCGGGCCCTATCATCATGTGGCCAAGGTCGGCGAGCATATCTGGATCGGCGGAACGGCGGGCGTCGATCCGGCAACGGGGAAGGTTGCCGGACCGGATATCGGCGCACAGACCCGCCAGATCCTTTCATCCTTCAAGGTGATGCTGGCGGCGGCGGGTTCCGATCTCGATCACGTGACGCATGTGACCGTGTTCCTCAAACACATGGCGGATTTCGAAGGCATGAACGAGGCCTATGTGGCGATGATGGGCGACCACCGCCCCGCCCGCACGGTCGTCGCGGTCAGCGAATTGCCGAAGCCCGGAGTCTTGGTGACGATGAACCTGACGGCGGTGACGAAAGCCTGAGGGCGCCTATTCCGCGGGCTTGGGCACCAGTTGCTTCTTGGTCTGCGCCGAGCGGTTGCGATAGCGCACCAGCTGCTGGTCGGCGATGACGCCGATCAGGATGACGCCGCCCATGACCGCGAAATTGAGCGAACTCGGAATGCCGAGAAGATTGACGAGGTTCTGCAAGACCTGAAGCAGGATGGTGCCGAGCACGACGCCGATGATCGAGCCCTCGCCGCCGCGCAACGAGCAGCCGCCGAGAACCGCCGCGGCGATCGCGTAGAGCTCGTAGAAATTGCCGTGCGAGGACGGCGAGATCGAGCGCGTATACATGGCGATGAAGACCGCCGCGAAAGCAGTGAGGCCGCAGCAGATCATATAGGCGGCAACGGTCACACGCTTGGTATTGATGCCGGAATAGCGCGCCGCCTCCTCGTTCTTGCCGACTGCGAAGAGATAGCGGCCGAAGACCGAGCGGTGCAGGACGATGGCGGAGATGATGGCGACGATGACGAAGGCGACAAGGCTGTGCGGGATGCCCTCGGTGCGCCCGGTGGTGAGCCATTCAAGCGTCGGAAAGTTCTGGCCGAAGGCGAAGCCGGCGGTGGCATCTTCCGTATAGAAGCGGGCGATGCCGCGATAGATCAAGAGGCCGCAGAGGGTCACGACGAAGGGCTGGATGCCGACGCGGGTAATGAGCAGGCCGTGGACGAGGCCCATCAAGAGGCCGATGCCGATGACGATCAGAAGTGCAAAGCCCCAGGGCACGCCGGCATTGGAGATGAGATCAACGAAGACGACGCCGAGCAAGGCGATGATCGAGCCAACAGACAGCTCAATGCCGCCGGTGATGATGACGAAGGCCTGAGCAAGCGAGAAAATGCCGAACAAGCCGATGAGATTGGCGGTGTTCGAGATATTGATCGGCGACAGGAAGCGCGGGTTGATCGCCGCCACGGCAGCACCCACGACGAGGATCAGGAGAAAAAGGCCCAGATCTTTCTTCAGCATTGCCGTCCCATCTCAATTGAGGCTTGCGCCAACCGCCAGTTTCAAAACATTCGCCTCGCTGAATTGCGAGCGTTCGAGAAAGCCCGAGATGCTGCCTTCATGCATGACCGCGATCCGGTCGCTCACGCCCACGACTTCTTCCATGTCGCTCGAGATCATCAGGACGGCCACGCCCTTGTCGGCGAGCTCGCGCATCAGGGCGTAAATCTCACTCTTGGCACCGACATCGATGCCGCGGGTCGGCTCATCGAAGATGATGGCGCGCGGACGCATGGAAAGCCACTTGGCCAGCACGACCTTCTGCTGATTGCCGCCCGACAAGGCCTGGACCTGGTTGGTGACATTGGGCGTGCGGATATTGAGCGCGGCGCGATGCGTTTCCGCATTCTCGGTCTCGCGGTCCTCATTCACGAGGTGAGCTTTGGCATAGCGTGGCAGATCGGGGAGCGAGATATTGCCGGCGATCGACATGTCGAGAAGGAGGCCTGCGCGCTTGCGGTCTTCGGGCACGAGATAGATGCCGCGGTCGATGGCATCGCGCGGCGATGCGATCCTGGCGGGTTCTCCGGCAAGCTTGATGGTGCCACCATGCGATTTGTCGACACCGAAGACGACGCGCGCCAGTTCGGTCCGCCCCGAACCGACGAGGCCTGCGAGGCCCAATATCTCGCCGCGGCGCACGGCAAGGCTGACCGCATGCTGGGGATAAGTGCCGGTGCGCACATTCTCGATTTCAAGGACCGGCTCCTGCGGCGGCGCGGCGGGCGGGATATAGAGTGCCTTGAGGTCGCGGCCGATCATCAGGCGGATCATGGCGTCGTGGCGGATATGGCCGCGATCGAGCTCGCCGACCACGCGGCCATCACGCAGGACCACGACGCGATCGGCGCATTTCTCGACTTCATTCAAGCGATGCGAGATGAAGATGATGCTGACGCCGGCCGCTTTGAGATCGGCAATCACTTGGAGCAGGCGCTGGGTCTCAGTGATCGTTAGGCTCGAGGTCGGCTCGTCCATGATGATAAGGCGGGCATCGAGGGACAGCGCCTTGGCAATCTCGACCAATTGCATCTGGGCGATTGAAAGCTCGGAGACTGGCCGTTCAGGGCCGAAATCGGCGCCGAGACGCTTGAGGATAGGCGCCACGGCCTCGTTCAGCGCCGTGCGATCGACCAGTTTGAGCGGACCGCCCCATAAGGGCTCACGACCGATCATGACATTGGCAGCGACGTCGAGATTATCGAAAAGATTGAGTTCCTGATGGACGAAGGCGATGCCGGCGGATATCGCTTCGGCAACCGTCAACCGGGGCCGTTCCTCACCCTTGATGACGATGGTTCCGTCGGTGGGCGCTACGACACCGCCCATGATCTTCATGAGGGTGGATTTACCGGCGCCATTCTCGCCGATGAGGCCGATGATCTCGCCTTCGCGCACGGCAAAGCTCACCCGGTCGAGCGCGACCACGCCGGGATAGGTCTTTACGATGCCCTTGAGTTCGAGAAACGCCTCAGCCACGGACCCCTACCCGCGCCCTTCACCCATTTGGCCGATTATGGGCTCAAGAGCCCGGCCGGGCAAGAAAATGGGCCGGCGCAAATTTCTCGCGCCGGCCCGCGTCATTCTCAGCCGCCGCTAATACGGGCCTTCAGTTCCGCCTCGAACGCATCGACATTGCCCTTGTCGATGATCTTGGTCGGAACGATGATCAGCTTGTTGTCGGGAACGACGGACTTGTCGCCCTCGAGATACTTGGCCATCAACTTCATGCCTTCGTAGCCCCACTCATAGGGCTGCTGCACGACGGTGCCCGCGAAGGAGCCTTCGCGAATAGCGCCGAGCGTGATCGGATCTTCGTCGAAGGCGATGACGGTGATCTGGCCGAGCTTGCCGGCTTCCTTCAGCACTTCATAGATGCGCGGCGGGTTGTATGAGTAGAAGCCCACCATGCAGTTGATGTCGGGATTGGCGGCAAGCGTGTCTTCGACGTTGCGCTTGGCGCGTGTCTGGTCGATGTCGTCGCCGCGGACGTCGACGAGTTCGATCTTCGAGCCCTTGATCGCTTCCTTCATGCCTTCGATGCGCTCGCGGGCATTATCGGCACCGGGGAGACCGACGAAGCCCATGCATTTCGCGCCATTGGGCAGCGCCTTCAGCGCGATCTCGCCCGCCTGCTTGCCGGCATCGGTGTTCGAGCTGCCGATATAGGCAATGCGGTTCGAGTCGGGCGCGTCAGAGTCGGTCGTGAACAGCGGTACCTGCGAGCCGATGCGGTTCAGGGCTTCCGTCGAGGTCTTGGGATCAACGGCGCTGACCATGATGGCATCGACGCCGGCCGCGACGAGGTCATCCATCAGGCGCTGCTGGATCGCGGCGGCGGCCTGCTCGGGATACTTGAGTGAAAGTTCGTAGTTCGGCAGTTCGGCCTGCGCCTTCTTCACGCCAGCCTCGGCGAGTTTCCAGAAGTCGGAAGCGCCGTTCACGACGAAGGCAAGCTGCTTCTTCTCTTGTGCATCGGCCGATGCACCGATCACACACGCGATCGCCAGGGCGGTCGCTCCCATCATTAGCTTTTTCATGCGTAACTCCACATTTTGATAAAAGCGGTTCGTCCATCAAGCGCGACGAGCTGAGATAAAAAGATTCACGGGAGGAAATGGAACACCGCTCGGGCCGCGCGACATCCGTCGACGGGACGTCTATGGCAGCCAATCGGCAGTCCACGCATGTCTGGAACCTCCCATGGTGGCGAGCCCAGGTCTGCCGATTGTATTTGGCAGGTTATAGAGCGCTCACCGAGTTAGAGCCTAAATGTGCCCGATGCCGTGTCAAGCCCTTTTGTCATATAAACAATGTTTTGTAATATAAATGAAATCAGCCCTTCTCCTGCGCGCCGGTCAAATGCACGACCTGCCGACACAGACCATCGCGGCCACGCCGCCGGGCAACGCTGACCAGCGCGGTGTCGGCAAGTTCGGTCTCGAAGATCGAACTCACGACATCATTATCGTCGTCATCGACTATGTTCGGATTGCCATCGCAGAAAACCCAGCGCGGGCGATGCAATATCAAGTGCGCGATGGCAAGCCGCGCCTGCTCGTCGGCGTTCAGCACCTGCTCCCATCGCATGGTCTTGTCGAGCGATTCCACCAAACGCGACAGGCCGACACGCTGAAGCGCGGCGCGTTCTTCGGCGTCGGCGAATTCTCCGGCCGGATGCGGATAGGTGAGCACCTCCCGCAAGGTTCCCTGCAACATATAAGGCCGGGCTTTCAGGAACATCGCCTTTTCGTCGCTTGGAATCTCCAGACGTCCCGTTCCGAAAGGCCACAGACCAGCAAGCGCGGAAAGCAATGGGCTCTTGCCCGATTTCGTCTGGTCGAGAACCAGCACGCGATCGCCAGGGCCGACATCGGCCTTTGGCCAGTCGACAATTGCCTCTTCGCCGGTGTCGGCAGCGACAGCGACCTTATCAAGTGCAAGCTTTCCCGAGGGACTCGGCACGTATTCGATCTTGGGCCCGGCCTCGAGCTTGCTTTCGAAGGTCAGGAGCACTTCGCGGAACTTCATGACACGGTGAAGGATCGCGCGCCACTCGGCGATATTGGCAAAATTGTCGACGAACCAGCGTAAGGACTGATTGACCTGAAAGAAGGCGCCGACCGCCATCATCAATTCGCCGAATGAGAGTTGGCCTCCGAAATATCCAGGCGCGGCGATAACGATTGGGGCCACAATGCTGATCCAGCCATAGCCGGCGGTGACCCAGGTGAGCTTGGCGGTCGCTCCCACAATCGCCCGCATCATGGCAAGGACGCGATCGAGTTCCGTATCGAGACGCCCCTGCTCTTTCGTCTCGCGCCGGTCGAGCGCAATGCTATCGGCATGTTCATTCGCCTGGACGAGGGAAAACCGCAGATCGGCCTCGCGGGCAAAACGCTGCGAATTGAATCCGACGAGTGGGCGACCCACCACCCAGGTGAGCCAGGAGCCGGTGGCAGCATAAATGAGCGCTGCCCAGACCATGTAACCCGGGATCGTGTAACTCTGTCCGCCGATGTAGAGCGCGATGCCGCTCGACAGGCTCCACAAGACGCCGATGAAGCTGACGAGCAGCAAAGTGGACTGGAACAGTCCGATGCCGAATTCCGCCGAAAGCTCGGTCAGACGGCGCGCGTCTTCGTGGATACGCTGATCGGGGTTGATGCCGATCTCGCCAGCATGGGCCAAGCGCGCGGCGCGCCCCGGCGTCATCCAAGCGGAGATCAGGTCTTTGGTCAGCCATTCGCGCGATTGAACCTTGATCATTTCGCGCAGCCAAGCTTGCGCGACATTCAGGACAAGGAGGCCGCCGGCGATCAAGAAGAAGACCATCAATTGATGCGTGAAGGCGGCAAGATCACGCTTTTCGACAGCCTCGTAGAAGGGTCCATTCCAAGCATTCAACATTACCTGCCCACCGGCCGTCAGGCAGATAACGCTAACAATGCCAATGGTGAGGAGCGTCAGGTTGCGCCGGCCGGGCGACGACCAGAGCGCAGCAACGAATGCGCGAAATTGGGTGATAAGGTCGGCAATGTCTGAGGTGGTCTGCACGTCAGGGGACGCGACAGCATCATGTGGGATGTCGGTCATGCGGGATCCAAAATTCCATATCGGAGCTCGGGCCCGACTCTGCCGGACCGAACGGCTTTATAGCCCATATGGGGATGCAAGGCCGCCTGGCTAATATCCGGGCCCCAGCGGCTCGGGAGAGAGGCGGCTTAGCTCTCGAACTGGCGGTAGACTTCGTGAGCGAGCGCCATCATCTGATCGCGGTCGAGTTCACCGGCGACCGCAAAGCCCAAAGGTCCGTCGAGCCAATAGCAGGCGCTCAGCGGGCCGTTCTGCTCGATCCTGATTGCCGTTTCGGAATTCCCGCTATTGGCAACGAGAAACAGCGTGATCCGGCGTTTGGACTGATCCTCATACATAAGCTGCGCGGCGGGCTGGCCGGCGGCCGCAAGCAACCTGCCGCCTAGCAAGGTGTAGCCTTCGGCGGAGAGGTCAGGAATCTTGAAGGAATGACCGATCCGCTTGGAGAGCCAAGTCGCGAGGTGATCACTCTCGCTCGCGCCGACCTCGACAGGATGACGGACTTCGGCCGTGTAGATTTTGTGGGCAGTGAGCGCCTCGGCCACGAGCGTGGCGTCGCCTTCAAGCGAGATAGCGCGATGCGCCGCGAACCAGCCGGCAATGCTACCGAGAAGCAACAAGGTGATGGCGGCAGCCATCGCCGCGAGCGGATGAACACGCCGTGGCACAGACTGCTTGTGGATGGAGGTCAATTGCGGCGGCAAGGGCTCGCTGAGCACCGGGGCGTAGAATTCCCGGATAAGCCGCTTCTGCTTGCGCCACTCCTCGACAATCGCTGCGAGTTCCGGATCCTGAGCCATCCGCATTTCGATTTCGGCGCGTAGGTCAGCCGGTACTTCGCCGTCAACATAGGCGTGGAGCGCCCAATCCTCGATGTCACGGGGGGCTTCGCGCGTCATTTCACACGCCTCAAGGGGGGCCTGTCGCGGCCTTCGAGCAGGTCGCGCAAGGCGACGCGGCCGCGGGAAAGGCGTGACATCACGGTTCCAACAGGTACGCCCAGAATCTCGGCGCAGTCGCGATAGCTCATATCCTCCAGGGCGACGAGCAGGATAACCTCGCGATTGGGTTCCGGCAGGCGACCCAAGGCATGGGCGATATTGCGGATGCCGACCTGCGATTCCTGACCGCCGTCGACGGCCTGCTCGGCGGGAGGCATATCGTCCACCGTCTTGATCACCCTGCTCCGCCCGACCCGGCGCAGTTCCGACACGTAGAGGTTGCGTAGGATGGCAAAGAGCCAAGCCTTCAGAGGCCGCGAAGGATCATAGAGGTGAAGTTTACCGAGCGCGCGTTCCACAGTGTCCTGTACCAGATCATCGGCAAGGGTCGGATCGCCGCATATTGCGCGCGCAAACCGCCGCAGCGGCGCCACGTTTTGCGCGATTTCGGCCGCGATGCTGTCCGAGGCCCGTCCCGTCATGAATATCCTACTACGCAACGAATACGCCGGGGCAATCCGCTTTATTCCTCAAGGGACCGGACAGCCTTTACCCGCGCCATTTCTCGCGCATAGTCACCAGTTCCTCGGCCGCCGTCGGGTGGACGGCCATGGTGGCATCGAAATCGGCCTTGGTCGCCCCCATCTTCACGGCAATGCCAAGGAGTTGGGCCATTTCGGCGGCGCCCGGGCCGCAAATGTGGCAACCGAGAACCCGGTCGGTTTCGCCATCGACCACCAGCTTCATCAGCATGCGCTCCTCGCGGCCTGAAAGCGTGTGCTGCATCGGCTTGAAATTCGCCTTGTAGATATCGACAACGCGGCAGCCCTGGCGCGCCAGTTCCTCGGTGAGCCCGACCGTTCCGATTTCCGGCTGAGAGAAGACCGCGGTCGGGATGTTGGCATGGTCAACGCGTATGTCCTTGCCGCCGAAGACCGTGTCGGCAAAGGCCTGGCCCTCGCGAATGGCGACGGGTGTGAGATTGACGCGGTTAGTGACGTCGCCGACCGCATAGATATTGTCGACGCTGCTCTTGGAATAGGCATCGACCTTGACGGCGTAATGAGGGGTGAGTTCGACCCCCACCTTTTCGAGGCCCAGATCCATGACGTTCGGAATGCGGCCGGTCGCGAACATTATATGGCCTGCCCCGAAGGCCGTACCGTCTTCCAATGTAACGCGCACGCCATCGCCGGAGCGCTGGATGCGCGCAACATCGGCCCTCGTCCTGATTTCGATGCCCTTCTTCTGCATCTCGGCGCTCAGGTGATCGCGCAGGTCTTCGTCAAAGCCGCGCAAGATCTTTTCGCCGCGATAGATCAGGATCGTTTCGACGCCGAGGCCTGAAAAGATGCCGGCAAATTCGACCGCAATATAGCCGCCGCCGACGATGCAGATGCGCGAAGGAAGTTTCTCAAGATTGAACGCCTCGTTCGAGGTTATCGCCAATTCATGGCCCGGCAAATGGCGCGGCACGAAACTCGTGGCGCCGGTTGCGATGAGAATGAAGCGGGCGGTGATACGACGCTCACCCAAGCGGATGGTGTGGCGATCTTCGAGTACGGCGCGGCCCATGATGAGTTCGGCGCCGGCCGATTCCAGATTGCGGATATAGGCGCGGCTGAGGCGCTCGATTTCCTTGTCCTTGTTGGCAATCAGCGTCGGCCAATCGAAGGAGACCTTCTCGCTTGTCCAGCCAAAGCCGACGGCGTCTTCGAATTCCTCGGCATATTTGGACGCGTAGACCAGGAGCTTCTTCGGCACGCAGCCACGGATGACGCAAGTGCCCCCTACCCTGTACTCTTCGGCGACTGCAGCCTTGGCGCCATGGCGGGCCGCGACACGCGCCGCTCGGACCCCGCCAGAGCCGGCGCCAATGACAAAGAGATCGTAGTCGAATGTCGTCATGAGGATTTACGGGTCAGCACCGATACGCCGGCGTCGCTCCCCAGCAACGCGACGGATGCCATGCCGATGAAGAGACCGTGTTCTACGACGCCTGGAATGACCGAGAGTGCGACGGAGAGGCTTGCAGGCTTGTCGATCCGGCCACAGGCACAATCGAGAATGAGATTGCCATTATCGGTGACAAAGGGCTTGCCGTCACGCACGCGGATCACGATGGCGGGGTTGATCCCGAGCGATTTACAGGCGCTTTCGATCTTGAAGGCCGTCGCCTTAACGCCGAAAGGCACGACCTCCACCGGCAAGGGAAATCTGCCAAGCCGTTCGACGCGCTTCGAGGCATCGACAATCACGACCATTTTCGCCGCCGAACTGGCGACGATCTTTTCGCGCAGCAACGCGCCGCCACCGCCCTTGATGAGGTTCAGATCGCCATCGATCTCATCCGCACCATCGACGTCAAGATCAAGCTGCGGCGTCTGATCGAGCGTAGACACGGTGATGCCGAGCCCCTGGGCCTGGACGCGCGTTGCTTCCGAGGTCGGAACACAGGTGAGCTTCCAGCCGGATTTCACTTTCTCACCGACCACATCGACGAAATGCTTCGCTGTCGAACCCGTGCCAAGCCCCAAGCGCATACCGTCGCGCACATACTCGATCGCCGCGTGCGCGACGGCTTTTTTTTGCTCGTCAGGGGTCACCGGCCGAGGCCGCCCATCAGCATGTACTTGATCTCGACATATTCCTCGACACCGTGGCTCGAGCCCTCGCGGCCGATCCCAGACTCCTTGACGCCGCCGAAGGGTGCGACTTCCGTCGAGATGATGCCCTCGTTGATGCCGACCATGCCATATTCGAGACCTTCGGCGACGCGCCAGATGCGGCCGATGTCGCGCGTGTAGAAGTAACAGGCGAGGCCAAATTCAGTTGCGTTGGCCATGGCGATCGCGTCCTCTTCCGTCTTGAACTTAAAGAGCGGTGCCACAGGCCCGAAAGTTTCTTCGGTTGCGACGAGCATCTTCGACGTCACATCGCGCAGGATTGTCGGCTCGAAGAAGGTGCCGCCAAGCGCATGCGGCCTGCCACCCGCGATAATGGTTGCGCCCTTCTTCACGGCGTCTTCGATATGCTCGCGCACCTTGTCCACTGCAGCACCGTTGATAAGCGGGCCGGTAGTGACGCCTTGCTCGGCACCGTCGCCGACTTTGAGATTCTTGACCGCCGCAGCGAGCTTTTCAGCAAAGGCGTCATAGACGCCTTCTTGGACCAGCAGGCGATTGGCGCAGACACAGGTCTGGCCTGCATTGCGATATTTCGACGCCATGGCGCCGGCCACCGCGGCATCGAGATCGGCATCATCGAAGACGATAAAGGGCGCATTGCCGCCGAGTTCGAGGCCGACCTTCTTGATGGTGGAAGCGCATTGTGCCATCAGCAATTTGCCGATTTCAGTCGAGCCAGTGAAGGTCAAGGCGCGAACGATCGGGCTCGAGGTCATCTCGCCGCCGATATCCCTCGCACCGCCGGTGATGACGCTGAAAACGCCGGCGGGAATGCCGGCGCGCTCGGCGAGTTCGCCCAAGGCCAGTGCCGAAAGCGGGGTTTCGCTGGCCGGCTTGCAGACGAAGGCGCAGCCTGCAGCCAGCGCGGGGCCGGCCTTGCGGGTGATCATCGCATTGGGGAAGTTCCACGGCGTGATGGCGGCGACAACGCCGACCGGCTGGCGGATGACGACGATGCGCGAGGTGGGCCATGGCGAGGGAATGGTTTCGCCATAGATGCGTTTGGCCTCTTCGGCGAAGAATTCGATGAAGGATGCGCCATAGGCGACTTCGCCGCGGCTTTCGACCAGCGGCTTGCCCTGCTCCGCCGTCATGATCTGCGCCAGGTCCTCCTGGTGCTCCATCATGAGATTGTGCCATTTCCGCAGGATGACCGAGCGCTCCTTGGCGGTCTTGGCGGCCCAGAGTTTCTGCGCCTTTTCAGCGGACTCGATGGCCTGGCGCGTTTCGGCGGCGCCGAGCTTTGGAACCGCGACGATGACCCCGCCAGTGGCTGGGTTGGTTACATCGATCGTCTTGTCGCCGCCGACCCACTTGCCGGCGATATAGCATTTGTCCTTGAGCAGCGACTTGTCCTTGAGTATGTCGCGCAGAGCCTGTCCCTTGCGAACGTCCATGATCGGCCTCCGATGGCTGTTTGGCGGCCTCTTAGCATGGCTCCGTCAGGCCTACAAAGGCTCCAACCCCCCGGGAAATGCATGCCAGACCGCGCCGTGATCTTCGACCTCGACGGAACCCTTGCCGAAACGGCCCCCGACCTCATGGAGGCGACGAACCATGTGCTTCGCCTGCATGGCAGGCCGCCGATCGGCCCGGCACAGGTGCGGGGCTTCATCGGGCATGGCGCACGCGCATTGATCGCCAGGGGTTTCGAGGCGACCGGCGAGCCGGTTCCCGATGGCGCGATGGAGCCGCTTTATGAGCGTTTTGTTACGCATTATGCTGCGAATATCGCCACCGCCAGCAGATTGTTTCCGGGCGCGCGCGCGCTTCTCGAGCGGTGCCAGAAGGAGGGCATCGCGCTCGGCGTGTGTACCAACAAACTCGAAGGCTTGTCGGTGCAATTGCTCGATGCGCTCGACGCCTCGCATTATTTCGGTGCGATCATCGGGCCTGATACGATCGGCATCGCCAAGCCCGACCCGGCGCCCTATCGCGAGACCCTGCGGCGGCTCGGCGGCTCGCATCTGCGCTCGGTCATGGTCGGTGACAGTGAGACCGACATCAAGACGGCGCGCGCCGCCGGGGTACCGGTCATTGGGGTCACATTCGGCTATACGCCGCGACCGGTCGGAGAATTCGGCCCCGACCGGGTGGTCTCGCATTTCGACGAATTGTGGCCGGCGATCAACGAACTCCTCGCTCATTGACGAAGAGGGGCGGCGCTCGCTATAGGGCAGTCGATCCTGGTCAGGGCGATTAGCTCAGTTGGTAGAGCACTGTGTTCACATCGCAGGGGTCACTGGTTCGAGTCCAGTATCGCCCACCATCTTAAGCGAACAACATCAATAGCTTAAGAGTCTGCAGGCACACCCTACAAAGCCAAACTTCTCAGCTGGCACAATTTGGGCACAGCGAGGAGAAACATGGCGACGATCCGCAAGCGGGGAAACAAATGGCACGTCCAGATCAGGCGTGCAGGAACCCAGTCAATCAACCGTAGCTTCCTGAGGCGAAGCAATGCCGAGGAGTGGGCCCGTGAGGTCGAACTCGCAGCAGACAGGCGCGAACTCCCAAAAGATCACCGAGAACTGCAGAGGCACACGCTCACATCACTGGTGGAACGTTATCGCGACACAGTGTCTATCCGGAAACGTGGCCACGCGGATGAAAAGATTGTGCTCAACGCATTCCTTCGACATCCCCTCTGTCACAAGAAACTGAGTGAAATCGCGTCAGCGGATTTTGCGAAGTATCGAGACCAACGGCTCCAGACCATCAAGGCTACGACACTTAAGAGAGAGTTTTCCACTCTCCATCACATATTCGAGGTGGCACGGGGTGAGTGGGAGTTGCCGATCAGAAACAATCCTGTTGCTGGCGTCTCACTTCCCTGCCCTTGCAATCGTCGGGAACGACGGTTGGAGATCGGAGAACTTGAACGCATTCTGCAAGCTGCCAAAGAGACCAGAAATCCACTTGTCGTTCCTATCATTCTCCTCGCCCTAGAAACGGGCCTCAGAAGGTCGGATTTGCTGCGGGCTACCTGGATGCAGCTCAATCTAGCGAAGCGTCTCCTGAGCCTTCCTAAGCCCAAGAATGGGCATTCTAGAGTCGTCCCTCTATCAGTTCACGCAATTGAGGTGCTAACTCACCTGAAACAGGCTCTCGGGGCTAAGGCGAAGGACTCAGAGCGGATATTTGACCTCACTCCCAATGCTTTTCGCCTCGCTTGGGAGAGGCTTATCGAGAGAGCGGGCATAAGGGATCTTCATTTTCACGATCTCAGGCACGAGGCCATCAGTCGATTTTTCGAGCTGGGGCTGGCAATGCCGGAGGTTGCTCTCCTAAGCGGACATCGAGATGTGCGAATGCTGTTTCGCTATTCCCACGCTCAGCATCAACGAATTCTTAACAGTTGGATCGGACAAGAGTCCAACGTTACGCCCGACGAAGTCGACAAAATCAACGCATAACAAATCGTGAAAATGAAGATCCCTTATGCCGCTCTCTCGATAAGCCTCTCCCAGCGAACAAAAAGCAATCATCTCCTGTGCAATATGATCTACGTGGTACTGGTATTTCCACCTATTACCACAGAGAGCGGCTGAAGGGGGCGATCCGTCTGCGCAAGTGACGCTTGGACTGATGTACTACTTCGGCCAATCGGATAATGGTATAATAGTGCCTGTGGATCAAAGTGAAGGTGTGCGGCTTCTTGGGATGGCGGCGAAGCAGAATAATGTCGACGCACGGTGGATACTCGGCAAGCACTTTTACGAATGCGAACGAAATTGGTTCAAGTCAACGTTTTACCTACGGGGCATCGTCTCGGACGTGCATCTGCCGCTGCAAGAAAGGAATGAAGCCGCGTTCATGCTCGGCATGATGCTCCATCAAAGTCCGGAGAACGAAACGTTCGATCTTACCTGCGAATCAGGAAAGGGGCCTCGCCCTCCAAAGAGTCCGCATAAAGCTGCAGAGTACTTTGCGATAGCTGCCGGCATTGGGAGCGAGGAGGCTAAATACCAGCTCGCCTTAATGTACACATCTGGTGATGGGGTGCCCCAACACTTTAAGAGGGCAACCGAATTGTTGGAGAGCATAGCGTGGACCTACGATCGCAAAAACGTTCAATTCAAGCTCGCTGAGGTTTATCTTAAAAGAGGCGACGGACTTCATGCTTTAGCGTGGTCCGGCCTGGCGGCGACTTATGGCAACAAAGAAGCGAAAATGCGCGATTCACTGAATCTTGCACTTCCTGCCGAAGACGTCGAGAAGGCCCAACAACTAGGCTCGGAGTGGTTACAAAATAGCCAGCCCTAGCGAGAAGAAGTCCGATAGGTCAGCCCCTTAGGGCAGTGGACGGCAAGCAAGCTATGAAAACACTTCAGTGACTATCCAGCATTGGGGCTCGTTACTAAGAGCTAACAGCGAATCGCCTGAGAATGGTCCCGCACTAGGATGATTCAAACATGACCTGAGTAGTAATGCGCTCGCCTATCGGTTTGATATCTTCAACCGACGTTGCCCGACGCTCCACCTGAACTACCGCAGCCTCCTGAAATCGAATGGCGGCTAGGCACATACCTAAAGTGTGCGGTTTTGGTCCCATACCTACCAGCGCCACGTCACAAGTCTGGTGCAACTTGAGAGCGATGAGTTCGGTTAAAAAAGTGAAATATTGCTCCACATCTCGTATATCAATTGCGAAGGGGACGATACCCAGCTCCTCGAACAGGTGCTTGTTGATTGTCAAAGCCCTGCCTGTGTATTCAGGAACTCCTCCCGGCTCTGCCACCACGCAAAATATCTCATTCGGTTGAACCCTTTCCAACGCCGCATAGGGCAACCACTTGTCAAATCCCAAAGAGAACACAGTGGCCGTCCGAGCACTTCCACTCGACACCCCTTCAAATCCAGGGATAGTCGTAATCCCCTTAACTTCCACGGGCGTCTTCTCCCCCTCGTGCAAACCCGGAGTGTAGGAAAGATCCAATATGGCGTTACTGCAAAGCTGGGTCGATCGGAGGTAGTTTAAGATGGCTCCGTACCAAGCGCGTGGCATTGATGAATAGTCCACAAAAATCCGTGGGTGGGGATGTGCCGAAAGACGTTCGCCCAGAATTTTGGCAGCAAAGCTAGCGTCGCTGGAGCTGCATATAAGCATTTCGGTGGGATCGAGTAACGAGAAGAACGCATCTGCCTTTATCCTACTTTCCTCAACGCGGCGTTCCTCAAAACCGATCACATACAGCTCATCAAATCGTCGTCTTCCAAGCTCTTTAAGCGCAAAAGTACAACGGCTCTCAAAGCCCGTTGCTACGATCCCTATGTCATACGTATCTGATGAGCCGCCATTCTTCAGTCCTCTGAACAACATATCCCTAACCTCTCAGAAACAACCCGAGTTGGCGCTCTTCTTTGTCATCTGTGTTGAGAATACTCTCCAAAGGAATCGACTTACCCTTTCGAGGCAATATTTGAAAGGTTGGCGCGAACTTGAACCCAATATGGAAGGTCCCTTTGAAATCGGGCAGCCTGTCGGGATTTTTCGGATTGATTGACGGAAATACGCATCCGATCCCCACCGCTGACCGTATCGCTTTGTCGAGCGTCTGGTCTGTTCCAAATTCCCAAGTAAATGAGGAGATGTTATCGGTGCCGAGGGGCCGGTCATGCAATAGCCCGTGCATATAGGTGCCTAGCGATGAAATCATGTTGTAAAGTAGGGACCCATTTTCCTCCGACCTCAATTTCTCAAGCTCGCTGCGCGAATACTCGAGTAATATCCGATTCTGAACATGCTTTGGAACGGGCTTTAGGGTTTGATCTGCGTTGCTATAGGATATTCCTGATATTGTCTCGAACAGCATTCGATTGAGGAGATGGATAAACATCCTTGGATTTGCGTCCGCGCAGCGAGAGACCATCGCCGCACCGGAGTAGATACCCGACTCCTCACGCCCTCCCATCGCGCCAACAGCGTGCCTGAGTATAAGCGCCGGTGCGATCTTTCGACCTATCTGATCCTTGAAATGACGTTTTGTATGATCTCGGGCGAGCAATCTTTTAGCACGCGCTATCGTATGCGTGTTTGCGAACGACTGTAACAATCTCATCTCAATTGAGTCCTCCGACCAGTTGTAAGCCTTCTCGTCGAGGAGGTCGGAGCTGCCCAGCAAATAGTTAAGCGTTTTCCTCTCCGTCTTACTCCAACCGCTAGCGCGCATCCGCCGGTCATAAATTTGTGAGAAGAAAACTGGTATCAAATCCAAGTGAATATGATCAGTGCGCTCCCTGTCCAGATAGACATACTCAAAATCGTGCTTCTCAACTATAGGGACTTCCGTCGTGGTTTCTAGAGTGTAGTGCCTATAAGGCAATGTGGTGCACTTCAGGTACATGTTGCCAGAGTCGGCCCTCATGTGACTATTCAGGAGACGGTGGTGATCTTCCTCCAGAAACTCGATTTCGTCCAAACAAACTAGCCAAGTTGTGCTCGCATTGAGATCGAGTGCTTCTTCGACTGCGCTAATTGCACGGCGAAGAGGGTCAAAAAGTTCATTGTGGAACATCAGCCCAATCGCGTACGTCGAAGTCGCATCTGCGAGGCCCAGACGAAAGGCTGTAAGCGCGCCCTTTTTTTCGTAATCGAGCTTTGTCAGGAGCGCCCGAATGTCAGCTAGGCTAAGGATAGTTCCCGAGGACAGGTTCCACTGCGAGCTAATCTCATGGCACAAGTCGGCCTCTCGGCTTACGCGCTTCGACGGATCAGTGATGTAGACGCGAAGGCAGCTTTCGACTGCATCTAGCAACGCAAAAGCCGTGGCGAGATTCAACTTCCAAACAAATTGCTCGAGACTTTCCTTTTGACTGGACAACCTGTCGATCTGTGAACCCAGCCAACTTAAGCGAGAGGGGACGTATAATCCAATAAATCTCTTTGTCTCGATGACCTCCTGAGCAATCTTGCTAGTGAACATTGAGAGGTGACTGTGACTAACCATCTTCGTCAGAGCGGTTTTGCCGGAACCTCGTGAACCTAAAATGACATGGTTTTTAGGAGATAGTAGACGCCGAAAGGCGGGAGGTGGAACGAAGCTAGAAACAACTTCATCACGAGTTTGGTTGCGTGCGTTGTTAACCTCAAAGTACCGAGTAATATTGGAGCGCTCCGCCGCCGTCATGCTCGGTTTCTCCTTAGGAATAGCCCGGCGTCCGCAGATGCGGGGCGAAAGTGTTCGAATCCCAACTCCCCTCCAAGGTCTGAAAGCGCCTCGTCCAACAACTCTTCGGTAATATATTTGAGTTGTGGCATGACGGCTGACAGCTCGCTTAAAGCGACACTCATTCCGTGGCCAGTCAGCCGCTCACTGATTGGAGCTCGCAAAAGCGCCTTGAGGCCCTCTAAACCCAAGTAATGGCCAAACGGCTTCTTGTGTGAGATGCCGGAGCCAACTGAACCAAGAGACTGCACCTTGCCATTGATTGATTTACTGTAGCTTGCGTGCCAGCCGGCCGCTTGAACGTACGCCCAGCTGGTGCACGTTCCATAGACGTGTTTGGCGTCGTCTCTACCTTCGATACGGAGTAGATGGAATTGATTCGCGATCATGCCCGCCATCTCAGAGTCTATGGCTCTGCTGAATGTTCCGGGTGAAGATCGTTGCGCTTTAGAATCTGAAATCTTGGAATGTGCCGATGACCATGAACCAGTAAGTCGAACTTAAACTTTTCCAGCACGTCAAGTAACGCCTCAGCGTTCTGTGCTATGCTCACATCCTCCCACAACACCTGCGCGTACTGTAGAACATGATGGTGAACCAAAAAAATCTTAACGCCGTGGAAATCCTGCAACCTGAGTTCATCGAATCGAGATGAGAGCTGGGCTAGGTCATCCAGATTTATGTTGCCTGTATGCTGTTGGCCGGGCTTGTCGTGCCACGATGAGTTGTAGCCCACGCATACCACTTCGGGCTTTTGCCAATATGCGAAATGGGGTTGTTCAAAGTATGTGCCGGTACCGCAGGACAGCGATTTGGCGAACACGTTTGCAGAATTTCTAATTCCGTCGTAGCGCTGACCCCAACGGACGGGATGAATTGGCTGCGCCTTGCCGTCAACTTCTTGCTTAAGTACTGACCAGTCCACATCATGATTGCCGGGAACAAAAAAAACGCTGTCCGACTTCACCTTCAGTTCTGATGCCACCGCCTCGACCAAATTGGAGGCTTTGTCAAATTCATGTGGATCGGCGATTTCGCTCATGTCACCTGGCAGCACCAGGAAGTCAGCGGCGATGGCATTCGTTTTGATGAATTCAGAAAACTGATCCAAAAACGTACGACGACCGCTTATAGGTTGCCCCCGCAAGTCCGGGGTGCAAGCCTTCGACCCAATATGGAGATCGCTTACGATCGCTAAGCTTAGAGGTCTAATCGACATTTATGTTTTGATGTTGGTTATGATTAGTTCGCTAACTACACGCCGATTTGGAGCAAAGCTTGCGATCGTTCGAGAGACACTCACATCATCGATCCGCCAGCCGGAAAACAGTTTCCTCGCGCTGGCCGAATCCGCGTAACTCATTACAAAACTACCGCCTCTGCTATCGATCACACTAAGTGTGTCGCTTAACCGCCTGAGATCGCTTTGACCAAAGGTAGCGGTCCCGTACTGCGAGAATATTCTCTCGTTCTCAATTGCGTAGGGCGGGTCTAGATAGACGAAATCCCCACGATGCACGTTACGCCCGACGAAGTCGGCAAAATCAACGCATAACAAATCAGCTTTTCTCAATGCCACTGCAGCCGATTTCAGCTCCAACAGAGTTGGCAAAGAACCCGTTCTGGAACTAGAGAAAGGCACGTTGAAAGCGCCTGTCCGGTTCGTTCTGAATAGCCCGTTAAAACAATTTCTATTCAAGTAATAAAATAGCGCCGACCGTAGCGTTTTGTCGGTTAGAGACAGAGCAATCGGACGAACTAAATAGTAAAAGTCGGATGATCGAGGAAACGTAGAGACAAGTTCATAAAGCTGCTTGTAATCCTTCCGAAGGAATCTATAAAAATCAATAATGACAGCGTTTATATCATTCAACAGCCCCACTTTAGGCTGAAGGTAAAAAAATAGACAAGCCGAGCCCGCAAACGGCTCTAGATATCTTTTGTAACCATCATTCCAATATTGGCCAAGATAGGGGAGGAGCTTTCTTTTGCTCCCTGCCCATCGCAATACAGGCCTTCTCGCTAAAATGTCCGAATTCAAAGAGGCCGTCCATTCTTTACCCAGCGCTATGCTACACCGACGACCGAATTGTTTGCTATAGAAATTGGCGCCTTAATACGATTGGGAATTTCTATTAGCAATTTCCGAGGTCCGGTTCACTTCTCGGAAGGCCATCCCTCTTCCCACTCCCCTGGGAACCCGTGCGCACCGGAAGGCGATGGATCAATCGTTTCATTGCTGTGTAAGCTCGGGGTCCGTAATACTTACGTCGCGAGGGGTTGGCGGGAAACGACCACCCTGATGTCGCCACCAATTCGGTCTATACTAATCCGCCTATCAATCAAAGAAGCCATAGGCTTCCGCGACGATCACGAAGGCGCAACTGCGCTATTTCACACATTTCAGGGAATAACCTATCTGGGGGGGCACTTCGCTTTTACTTGTGGATACTGTTTTATTACGTTGTAATCCTGATCATTTTCGCAATCAAAGTACTCTTTGTATTTCTTATACTTCCAGCTTCCTTCATAGGCATAAAGGTCGCGCCTCAACTCATAAGGCACATTGTCAATAACGACGGGCTCCACGCACCACATATACTTAATATTGCCCTGAGGGGGTGTCGGAAAGAACACGGGTGAGCAGGGGGTATTGGTAAAATCGTAGAACTGCTTTGACAGAATTGAAATGGGAGGAGTATCGTCACCAATGCTGCCGTCTGGAGGAGGGAAATGGTGGCTCAGCGCCACGTAGTCATTATCTTTTTTAGCAAATCCATAGACAGTGGCGGCTGCAATCTCACCATCCTTCCCATACTTTTCCAACAGCTGATTGGTGAACTGTTCGACAGTCATGACGTCCTCGGCCTCGACTGTAGCGCACGCAACCAGGGTCGCAATAAATACAACCAAAGCTCTCCGGAACATGTTCTCCCCCTATCAAATCGTAGTTGACGCCACTGCACTATATCATAATCGCAGTCGTTGCACAGAAATACAACGACACCAATTGTACTCTTCTTATTGCGACTAAAAACTGAACGTCCCACGTGCCAGAATTGTTAAGTCGGGCGCATAACGGGGACCAGCAGTTATATCTGGTCTTAAGGTGCGGTTCTGGAAATTGAATTCTTCGTCCAAGAGATTTTGCGCCTCAATCGTCATGACACCACGATTGTTGGGAAGCCGGTATCCTAGCGTTGCGTTTACGGGACTAAACATATCCGACCCACCTAGACCGAAGTTCTTGACGCTGTGGTCGACAAATTCGATGCCAATTGAGCCAAACCAACCAGACTCATCGAAGTAGCTAACAGTCACCGGAACTGACGTCGTTTGCCACGACTCGAAGTCAAATCCGCCTTTCGACCAAATATCTTCGTACATAATCGCACTTGCCAATGCCCATTTGTCTGACAAAGTCATATAGGCATACCCTCGATAGGTGCGCTCATTGATCTCCTCGTCTGGCGCGAGTCCAACTGGCACTGCTATCTTTCTTCCAACTCCCTCTGCCCCGACCATTAGAGTCTTAGTAAGTTGCAAATCAAGGGCGGCGCCCACAGAATCAATGACTGCGGCGTTTGACGTATCAAAATACTGATTGAATCCAGCGATGGCTGTTGGCTCTATCACTTGCTCGTTCACTAAGCTGGGCTTTAGGCTTCGAAAATATGCGGCTCGAACACTGAGCCCGTCGGCTATCTCCGCTCTTACACCAAGCTTCGGTAGAAATTTTTCAATGTCGGCGCCACCCGGCGTATCTTCTTTGTAGCCAGCCACAGAACCGCCGATCGTCCACGTGACCGCGGTTGGAGCATTTATGTACAAGTATGAGTAAGCGTTGAAGTATTCCGTACTAAACGATTCAGGAAGCTCGAAAATGCCCTCGATCGTCAGGAGCGTATCCGTCTCGGCGGAGACGTAATGAACTCCTGTTATATTCCGAAGCGTATCACTCTGCCAAATATTCTGAATTTGCGCGCCATGAGAAGCAACATCCGTCGTAGTAGTGATTTTAGGTGAAAAGTCGTCATCGACACTGCTTCCGAGCCCTAGTTTGCCCCATGTATAGACACCGATAAGGTCGGATTGCGGACTGAGCTGCGCATGAAATCCACCGCGAGCGAGTTTGCGCTTGAAATCAGATAGCACGCTGTCATCGAAATCACCTATGTCGAAATCAAGCGGGATATCGCCTCCTTCGCTATTTCGATATCGATACTCGCCAAACAGTGTGAATTCCGGTGATAGGGCGAATGTACCAATGCCGTTTATGATGTCCGTTTCGATTTCATTGTTCTCTCGGTAGCCATCTGACTGAAAGTGGAACTGCCCAACGCTGATTGACGCGTTTCTGTAGAGGCCGGTTGTGGTGAATTCATCGCCCAAGCTTTTTTGGGTTCCCAACGCTCCTGAGGCGTCGAAGCTAAGACCGTCTGATTCAAAAAATGGGCTGAACTCAGCAAATGTCACTCGGGCTGGTCCAGATGTATCGAGCAAACCCAAGTCCGATTCCGCGAGCTGAGGTTGCACAGGCGTGTTTGATGGGGGGCTCAATAGTTGAGATACGAGCAATTCGCTGCTTTGTGAGATCTCGTAGCCTGGGATCGCCCGATAAACGTCTGCCAGAAAACGGTGTGCACCGGGGTTGGTTGGCGCTATCTCCGTGGCACCAGTACCCTGGAAACAGCCAATTGATCAAAACTTAGAACATCATAGATCTGACCTAGCGCAGCGCCCCGAGTTGCAGAATCTGTTCAAGCCCCAGACAGATCGAATGACACGGCGGGCGTTTCCGTATTCGTCAGCCTGCTGCAACTCATTCAACGCCGGGATAGGGTTGGTTCTCCGAATAGAGTTGAATCGCTGAAAACAGGTAGGATGTGGGGTCCTCAGGGTTCAACGATTTGGCAATATCGAATTGATCAATCGCCTTCTAGATAGACCTTTCCTGGTAGTACCCGCGTCCCAGCCAGTTTCTGAGGGCCGCTTGTTTGGATCATGCGCAACGGCTCGCTCAATTTCCCATGTTCCTGCGGATGTATGGCCCGCTTGATGAATGCCAGACCAAGCCCCAATCTTGGCAGCGGCGATTGAGGGTCGAGAGCAATGCCCGCCCGAAACGCATCCTCGGCACGATCATATTGCCAGGCCGCCAGACGAGCGATGCCGATGACGAACAATGCCAATGAGGTTCGCCTGATCGCAAGCGAGGCCTCTGCCGTTTCCAGTGCCCTTGGCCGATCACCAATGATCATTAACAGTTCGGCCAGTCTGGCCAAGACATAGGCATCTTCAGGAGCGATAGCTGCAGCCTCCCGCGCGAAATCAAGCGCCTCACCCAAGTTACCTTCGGCCTGATCAACATAGGAAGCGGCGATATAGCCGGGAGCAAAGGATGGTCCAGCTCGAAGCGCAATATTTGACATTCTCTTCGCTTCTTCTAGACGGTTCCGGCTCACCGCAATGATCGTTCGGAGTGCTGCGGTAGCGGCCACATTGGCCTTCCCTGCCCCATCGAGGCGCTTTGCTGCGCGGTCATAATCGCCGGATGTAAGCAAGACAATTGCATCTCGAACCGCGGCGCTGTGCGTGTCCTTCACAGTTAAGATGGGTGGGTAATAGATCGCCCAATCGACAGCAGAATCCGAGACTATCAACAAACCGCGGAACTGCGCGGGGACTGCATCGAGTGGCGCAACTTGAAAAGGAACCGAGCTGGACCGGAAAGCGGCTTCACCAGGCTTAACTTTCTCCGCGTGTGACGGTCCCCGTAGAGTGTCATAGGCTTTCACGATGCCTTCTCGTACCGACGTGATTGCCAGTGCTTGATTGGGCTGAACGGCCACCAATGCTTCAGTCCCCTCAATACCGGCAACGATATAAGGTGTATCAACCCGAAACTTCTGACGAACCGAACTCAAAAAATACAACATGCCAGACGTAAGGCTTACGTCCGCCTGGCCAGTGCCACCGGAAAGAATTTGCGTCCTGCTATTGCCGTCCAATCGCACCACGGTTCGTTTCTGATCGAACCTGATTGTGACGCGACCCGTTACGCCCGTGCGAACCTCATCACCGGGACACAACAGGAGGTTTCTTGCTGCGCCAATTTGCTGTCCGTCAGTGGTTACTACAACCACTCCAGTGCTGCTAGAATCGATGAAAACGGCAGACGCGTTAGGATTTCCCCCAGCGCAGTACGAACGGTCTTGAGCCGCCGTTGGGAATGCGATCCAGATTAACCAGGCAGACGCAATGAGCGCCCTCCCAATGCCAAACAGCCCCCGTGTCATGGCCCACCACCAATTGTGCGTTACTCTACCAGACGCAATCGATTACGCCAAGTCATCTCATGGGGACAGCAAGTTTCCTTCTACTTTCAGTCGATAAACCCGTTCAGTGTGTTCTCTTCCTGCAATGATTTGCTGACCGCAATTCGCGAAAGAAAGATCAGGATCTGACACCTGACGATTTGTTGCCTCACCAACCAGCACGACGTCCTTCTCAGAGGGAAAAAGCTTCTTGCCAAGCTGCTCGAGACGAGAAGCCATATTCACAACATCACCCACGACTGAGAAATTGAACCGGTCATGAGAGCCGATCTCGGCTTCCGCTACTGCTCCACTATTGACACCGATGCGAAGGGCCAAGAGCGGGAAGTCCTTTGCTGCGTAATTCTTGTTTTGTGAGCGCACCGCCGCAATAACCCCCAGAGCCGATTGGCAAGCTCTGGTCGCATGATCGGGACCAGCATCGGCATGCGTGAATACAACCATCGCGCCATCTCCTGAAAACGCACTGACAAATCCACCGCGCTTTCCAACCTCAGAAACAATAATCTCGTGATAGGTATTGAGCATGGCACTGAAGTCGATGGGACTTAGCCTTTCACCGATGGACGTAGAACCAATCAGATCGAAGAAAGCCACCGTTGCTTCGATGGAAGTCGCAACATCACGTTCATCGGATGAGCGGGTGAGTAGTCGTCTTGCCACAGGAAGAGGCGCCAAACGCATTATGAGCGTCCTGGCAAGTTGGTAGCGGATAAGAACTGCAGTCAGAATTGCCAGAGGCAATGTGAAGAAAACTAGTGTGGCGATCGGGAGGAAGTATCTTCCTTGAGAAAAGGCTACAACTGCGATCGCAATGTAGCTTGCCCCAATGAGGGGTATTATGATCAAAGCGGGCCGTGGCGCCAACCTTGCAAGCATCCCAAGACCGACGGCAGCGAGTACGATCAAGATGAGCTCAGCGTAGGGCGACAGTCGCATCAGCCGGTGACCGTGAAGGAGATTGAGATAGGCCGTAGCAGCAAGCTCCACACCGCTGATGCCGGCATCGCTTTCGCTTTGAAAGAAAGACGGAAATGTGTCGGGATAGTTTGTGGCGGATGGATCGGATGCACCGACAATTATTGCAGTACTCTGCCCGGATTCGCTGGCGTGCACGCCTCCCACGAGAAAATCGGGAAGGGAAATAGTCTGGATTGTCCCCGGAGGACCATAGAGCCAGAGATAGCGAGGTCGTTTGCTATCGCCCTTGGCGACTGAGGGTGCTTTGGGGCGACTTAATTTGATCAGCTCTTCCGGCAGCGAGCTTGTCGTGGGGAAGCCGGGAACTTTCGGCCAGTAGGCATAGGTCGGACCACCACCCCGGGGAACAACGAAGGCAGCGATTGCTGCCGCACTGTCCCGAAAAAGTTCAGCCGGAGGCTTCTCCCGTTCGACAAGGATCTCGGAAATGCCATCTCTGACAACCGCACGCTCAAAGCCGATGAGAAGAATTGCCTTTCCATGCTCCTTCAGCGCGGAAGCGAACCTTTCGTCATCGTCTCTTTCGCCGTTCACTGCAAAAAGGATATCGAAGGCGACAGGGCCAAAGCCGAGCAGCCTGAGCTTGGATAAGAGGCACGCATGCACTGACCGGGGTAGCGATCCAGGGCCCCTGATCTGATGTAGTTCGTCAGCCGACTCCGGTGAGATACAGCCTGCCAGGATTTCGCTGCCCGAACTCGCATCCAAGTCGCGAAGCCAATTCAAAGTTTGCGTGTCGACGGCTGCGATGGCAACCCCGGATGGCGCTTTAACTGGCCCTCGTACACCGTAGAGCAGTCCCAGGGCGTAGTGATTCTCGAGACGGTCAGCGACGGGAGTGAGGGAAAAAAGACTGGCGAGGGCAGCCAATACAAGGCCGGTCACTAAAGCCCAAATCCATCGCCGGTGTTTCAATCACTTACCCCAGAAGAGGCGGAACGGGTATTCCATATAGCACGACTGCGATGGCGCAATTTGCAGCAACGCACCGCGATACAATTCTAACTGGGAATTTCTGTTAGTAAAATTCGAGGTGCCATTCACTGATCCGAAGGCCACCCCCGGTCCCCCACCCAGGGGGGTACCTACCTCCGGCCTGCGGTTAAGCATTGAATTGTTGGGCTGTTTCAGTTTGGCGCTTGGCACAAATCTGGCACAGTTGGGGCGAGAAATTAGAGTTCTTGATTAGCTCAGTTCAGAAGCCTATCTTTGTAACCTGTTGAGAAGATTGGCTTCGCCGTAAGCCGCGTAAGCGGCGATTGGTAGAGCACTGTGTTCACATCGCAGGGGTCACTGGTTCGAGTCCAGTATCGCCCACCATAAGCTCCTAATTGCGCTGGCTAAAGGGCACCCGTCTTGTAACTGGCGTTGAGACGCTAGTCGTGTCAGCACCATGTCAGCTCGCGAAGGCGAGAGAAAGCAAGCGCGAGAGCCCACGTTTCTCGAATAGGCACCGTGGCAGACCCGACAGCTTCTGAGGCCGTTCTTCGTAAAGCCTTCTAAACTCATCCATCGTGGTTGTGGCACTCGAGTCTTGAAAACCTCGGTGATTGATTTCCTGAAGGGCGAATTTCGAGGGGAGTACTGGGCGATGATTTCATGCAGGGCATCACCTGATGGCAGGTCGATAGCTTCACCGACCCTGGCACAGCCGCTTACTACAGGATGATCGGCGCGCGGTGCCGAAGTAAAGAATTCTGGCTCTATGGCAATGCACAATTCGTGAGAACCGGCAGCCGGCTTAAGGTTCGTCCTTTTGGGCCGACTCTTCGCGAAGCTCGCAACAAAGGTGCCAACCGCCTAGGCTGAAATCGGTGGCTAGCTTATCCGGCGTTAATCAGTCAACGTCGCCAACTTCACTGCCAAGGCATCCAGCATGCTGGCGGAAATCGTTCACTTGAGCAATGCTGTAGACGAGCAGTACTGGCAGCGGCTATTTTTTCGCAGCTATGGGGCCGCGAGATAACTGCGAGCTAATTGGGCAAAAGTTCGAAGAAATGACATATCCCGGTGCCGTCATTCGGCAAGATACGCTGGTGCTCTATGCGCAACAGCGCATAGCTGCTGCTCGGCATTTTCCGCGAGGTGGTCTATCGCATTGGAAATTTCCAATGCCGTTTCTGGATGTGGATTGTTGGTCTTCGGAGCCGGCACTGCCTGATCTCTGTCAGAAACGTCTAGCACTCCGGACGGGCGATGTGCTTCAGCGCAACAGGATGGAGATATTCCTTCTCGATGCCACATGCCGAGATTGGGAGGCGCCTACCGTATGGGACGTGTCTCGGGGCCTAACGTCTCGAGAATTAGAAGGAACGTTGGAACAAGCTGGCCTGCGAGGCTTTTATCATCACGAGGCACCCTCTTGGCAACTCTATGATCCGCTGCTGAGGGCAGGCGTTCACTCTCTTCCCTATCCAATGGCGGTCCCTCCTTGGGAAACGGGCTCTCCGCTGCGTCTCTTTCTTCATTGGGCCTATGCTCATGTGGGAATGAGGCTCACTCATGCGGCGACGCTTGGTATAGCGGGTGCGGGTGCGTTAATTGTGGGAGCAAGCGGTTCGGGCAAATCAGGCACCACCATGGCCGGCTTGCTTAATGGGCTGCAGAGTGCCGGGGACGATTACGTTTTGCTCGAGCAGGGGGAAGACCTCACCGCTCATGCTGTGTTCCGCGTCTTCAAGCAGGATTCAGAGGGGCTGCGTCGAGTGGGTATTGATCCGACTGCTATAGGCTCGACGGCGGTTAATTGGCACGGCAAGCACGAGTTCGACGCCGAAACCCTACAACCTGGCGGATTTGTCAAGCGTCTTTCCATTCGTTGCATTCTCGTGCCTGAAGTGGCTCGCCTTAACAGGACGTACATCGAACCGCTGTCAGCTGCCAACGCTGCCCTAGCGCTTGCCCCTTCCGCGGTGCTTCAGCTGCAAGGCGACACGCGCGAGGGTTTCCGGTTCTTCGCACAACTGAGCCGCCGCCTACGCGCTTTCAAAGTACGCTTGTCCGAAGATCCGCGCGAAATAGCCGACGCCATCGGAAATCATCTATTTCGGGAGACCTCCAGTGCTGACTAGCGTGATCATGCCCGCTTACAATGCGGAGCGATTCATCGTCGTAGCGATAGGCAGCCTGCTTCAGGAACGAGAAAAGATCGCTCTGGACATTATCGTTATAGACGACGGTTCCACCGATGGGACGCGCGCTATCGTGGAACGTCTTGCATTGAGCAATGCGGAGATACGGCTCTTGCAGAACCCGCGAAAGGGCATTGCTGCGGCCCGTAATACGGGACTCACGAATCTCCGCGAAAGCTGCGAGTTTGTGGCATTTATGGACGCGGACGACGCCTCTGTTGCCGGGCGGCTGGCGAGGCAGCGCACCCTACTATGCGAAGATCTGTCGATAGACATGCTCTACGGTCGCGTGGAGATGTTCACCGAATTCGATGACTCATTGCTCAGACCCAGGGAGGGGAGCCGGACCAAGATCATCCGAGGTCCTTATCTACAGTCGGCAATGTACCGGCCGCATGTCTTTGATAAGGTCGGTCGGTTCGATGAGAGTTACCGTCAAGGGTGTGATACCGACTATCTGTTGCGGTGTTTGGACAGCGGTTTCAAGCTTGTGCTTGATGATGAAGTAGCTGCCTATTACCGCCGCCACAATTCGAACGTGACGCTTAACACAGCTGAGGTACAACGTGAGTTCATGCGCGCCACACTCAAATGGGCAGCGCGTAATAAGCTAAAGCGGGGTGAAGATCTGCCCGAGCTGTACAAACAGATTTTTCTTCGCCGGGATAAGTTAGAGAAGGGGTTCGCTGAATGAAGCTGTCTTACTCGGTCGTGATTCCCGCATACAACGCAGCGCTAACCCTATCCACTTCGCTCGAAAGCGTGATGCGCCAGTTCCTCCCCGCCCTTGAGGTGATCGTTGTCGACGATGGATCAACTGATGACACGGCAGAGGTCGCCCGTGGTTTTTCCAACGTCCGGGTCATTGCTCAGTGCAATGGTGGACCTGGGCCTGCCTGCAATACCGGCGTAGCCCATGCGCGTGGCGACGTTCTCGCGTTTCTCGATGCCGATGACCTGTGGACGCCGGGCGCCATGCAAGCCCAAATCTCTATGCTTTGCCGTGATGAGGAAGCGCATGCGGTGGTAGGCGACATGGAAGAGTTCGTCTGCGCTGGAGAAACAACTAGCTCTGCGGCACGCTTCGTACCGCGGGTGAGGCAGACGGGCTGGATTAGCGGCGCCACCGCAATCCGAGCTGCTTCATTCCAGCGGGTCGGACTTTTTGCGGCCGTCGACGGCGGTCACTGGCTCGATTGGATGGACCGTGCGCGGCGGGAAGGCCTCGTCTTTGCACTATCGGGTGCACTCGTGTTACAACGGCGCCTTCACAGCAGATCTCTGACTATGAGTGCAAAGCGTGGCCGGAGCCTGCTGCTGGCCGCGCGGGAAGCCATAAAGAGGCGCGAGAATGAGCGCACCGCCGAAGGGAGACTAGAGAAGAATGACACAGTTTAGATCCGACGTTGCCTATGTTTTGAACACCGACATCGAGGCGGAAACCTTCGACAGTGAGACTGTGCTAATCGATGTCGACAGAGGCATCTACTTCAGCATGCACGGTTGTGCCGCTTCGGTATGGCACGCCTTCGACGTTCCGAGGACGCCTAATTCAGCCTGCGACGAACTCGCAGCGGATCTTCCCGAAGCAGAGCGCGAAATGGTGGCGAAGCTGATCCGTGAGCTGGCAGAGCAGAAGCTCATCATCGCGGCAGAAGGGATATCGGCCGACTACGCAAAGCCTCTTAATCGATTCACGGCAGTGTCATTTGCGGCACCGGTGTTTGGTGTCTTCACCGATCTTGCCGACCTCATCGGTATTGATCCCGTCCATGAGGTGGACGAGAGTGCTGGTTGGCCGGTAAGGCCGGCTACTCCCACCGAAGTAACATAATTTGCTCGAATAGACGCCTTCAGCTTTGTCTAACTTCACAAAGTCTCAGATTCCGACTCTGCCGGTCGGACCTCTCGATCTGCTCGTCAAGGCAGCATTGGCCCCCCCTGATATGGCCAGTGCCGCGTGGAAGGAATGGCGGCGCGGCTACGCACTTGATGAAACTCCATGGAATGAGGTGCGACTGCTTGGCACGGTTTCACGGAGGATTGATTGGCTGGAACCCAATGCCGATATCTCACCCCGGATCCGGGGCATCCAGAAATTCCTCTATTCGCAGAGCCAGATGTGCCTAGTGGGCGCGGTGAAAAGTCTAAGATCCCTCTCTGCTGGGGGAATTCCGATGCTCTTCATGAAGGGAGCGGCAAGGGTTGCTTCCAACGACAGAGATGCCCGCGAAAGACTCGTGCGCGACATTGATCTGCTCGTGCCGATTTCCCACATGGACGAAGCCTACGATCGTCTGGTAGCGGAAGGCTGGGAGCTTCGGGGCGCTTGGCAACGCAAGTGGCGCAACATCGACAAAATCGCAAGTCACCATGCATGGTCGATGTCAAAAGGCAAAAGCGAAATTGATCTACACCATTTCTCGAATAATATTAATCGACTTGTTGGCGACGACGAGTGTCTCTGGGCCCGGGCCGGCAAGTTCACGTGGCGGGGAATTTCCGTTCACGTCCCGTCTGCCACCGATAATCTAATCATAGCTATCATACACGGGCTCCGCTGGTCGCGTGAGTGCAATGCGGACTGGATTATTGACGGATTTGCAGCGCTATCTACCCATGAAGTTGATTGGCCATTGATGCTAGAGGAGGTAGAGAAGCGCAGAATAGCCGCTATAATCCATGCAGGCCTTTGGTACATGCGTACGGCCTTAGCTGCTCCTGTGCCGGGAGAGGTGTTCGAGGCTCTGCAACAAATGGCCGGTCAGGGACAACTGGAGGAACTCCAAGGCTACTACTCACTGACCCCTCTGCCCGCCAACATGATGCAGAACCGGTTTGCCCTGCGTATGGCACTTGAGCGCTGCGGTAGTCTTTCTACAGCCCCCCTACGTACGGTTGCACCGCTCGCCTTGGAGGGTATCGAACTCGGTCGCTACAGGCTCCTGGACGTGTCTCGCACCTTAGAAGGTGGCACGTTGGCCTTGTCTGTGAACTTTTGGCCAGCCTGTGCGCCTGGTACACGTCTGATTGGGACCGTCGTCCTCTTCGGCTTGGTGCTCGACTGCCGCGAAGGAGTCGTCACCGTAGAAGATGGAGGGCGTCCCATTTGCAGAATTACCTTTACGCTGAACGGGCATTTCCTCAGGCGTCGGAATGCCACCAGACTCGCGGTGCGTTTCATTTCTTACGGAAGCGCGCCAATTATGACTTGGTTACAAGATATGCCCGCCCATAGACACGGTCTTGGAGCTGACAGCGGTGCCCGAATAATTGATCTGGCGAAAAGCGGAAACTAGAGCGTAATGACTTTAGACGGAACAATATCCGGCGTTGACGAAGTAGCTTCTGCAATCGGTTGAGGAGGAGGTTTTGAGGATTTCACCGATGCGGTCGCAGACCTGTTCGACGGATCGTTCCTTGGCCTTTCGCAGGGCGTGCTTGAGCTTCGAGATGGCCTGTTCGACGGGGTTGAGATCGGGACTGTAGGGCGGCAGGTAGATGAGCCTCGCGCCAGCGGATCTGATTACCTGCCTGATGGCATCGGCCTTGTGGCTGCCGAGATTGTCCATGACGACTACATCGCCCGACTTCAATGTTGGCAATAGGAACTGCTCGACGTAGCGCAGGAAGCTCTCGCCATTGATCGGACCATCGAACAGGCATGGCGCCGTGATGGCATCCGAGCGCAAGGCGGCAAGGAAGGTTTGCGTAGTCCAGTGGCCGTGTGGCACCCGAGCCACCAGCCGCTTGACTTTTGCGCCCCAGCCACGCGGCGGAGCCATGTTGGTCTTGGTCCACGCCTCATCGATGAAGACCAACCGTCTGATATCGATCCGGCTCTGATATTTGCGCCATCGGTCACGCACGAAGTTCCACATGGTGCGGTAGTCGACCTTGATCCCGCGTGCGGCAAGGCCATCAGCAAGGTCCTGAAGCGTCACATCCCCGCCAGCCGCGACCCAGTCGCGATGTTCGCCTATAATCTTGCGAGGCCGATGGCCGCCAACCAGGCCGGGTTTCACGCTCCCCGTCGCCTCATGCCGCAATAGCCATTTCACGACACACGAAACGCTCACCCCCAGCCGCTTGGCAACCGCATTGCGGCTCTGACCCGCTTTCACAAACCTGGCCGCCCTCAGGCGCATTTCCCTGGGATAGGGTTTGGTCATCCATGCTGGCCTCCGATCCAGTAACCAGCTTGAATCAGATTATGAATTATGGATGATTTGGGAATCCCAATTCGATTCCACCCAATATAATTCCGCTCTAGGCGCACACGCCGGCAGGACGTGGCCGGAGACAGTGTCCCCGGCCATGGCGATGGCTGCTTCAGTTCTTCGCCGTGTCTTCAAGGAAGAAGCGGCCGAGCGGGTTCTGATAGAAGTCCGTCACATTCTTGCGACAGCCGTTGATATAGGGGCTGTAATAGAGATCGATCCAGTGGACGTCGTCTTTGGCGATGGTTTGAATCTCTTTGTACATCGCCTCGCGTTTGACGGGATCAGCCTCGATGCGCGCCGCCGCCACAAGCACTTTCACCTTGTCGTTCTTGTAACGGGTCATGTAGTTCATGTTGGCATCGTGACCGAGAACGAAGGTCGTCTTCTGGTCGGGGTCGATGATGTCATTGGTCCAGTAATTGACCGCCGTGTCGAAGTTCCCGTCCACTTCGGTCTGCCAGGTCTGGCTCGGATCCATCTTCTGCAGGTTCAACGTAATGCCTGCCTTGGCCAATTGCTGCTGCAACAGGATAGCGATCTGCTCATCCACAGTGTCGCCTGCATTGACGACATGATTGATCGTCAGGCCCTCGGCACCCGCGTCCTTGAGCAATTGCTTGGCTTTCTCCGGATCATAAGCGCGCTGGAGGTTATCGGCATTGTGATAGAGGGCGCCTTCAGGAATGTAGGAATTGGCGACCTTGCCGACGCCGAAGGTCACCGTATCGACGATGGCCTGCTTGTCGATCGCGTAATCGAGCGCTTCGCGAACCGCCCTCTTGTCGAAGGGCGGATGCTCGTGATTGATCAGGAGATGATCCTCGCGCGTCGAAGGATCGAGCATGATGTTGAGATTGGCATCCTGTTTCAACTCAGCCACTTTCGAGAAAGGTACGAAGATCGAGCAGTCGATCTCGCCGGCTTGCAGTTTCAGCATACGCGTATTGTCATCGACGAGCGAAATCCACTCCACTCCGTCAAGTTTCACACGATCGGCTTGCCAGAAATTCGGATTCTTTTTGAGGATGACACGATCGCCGCGTTTCCATTCGACGAGGCTAAATGCGCCCGACGCCATCGGCTTCTCCGTGTAGGCTTCTTCACCAACCGCCTCGAGAGCCCTTTTTGAAATGACCGAAACGCCCGGCATGGCGAGCGTCGCCAGAAACGGTGCGGTCGGCTGGTTGAGGGTCACGACGAGGGTCTTGTCGTCCTTCGCTTCTGCGGTCTTGATCACCTTGTAGGTGTCGGCCCAGAGCGAGCCCGGATTGTCGCGAATGCGCGTCAAGGTGAAGGCTGCATCCC
Source organism: Hyphomicrobiales bacterium (assembly GCA_046349315.1). Lineage (GTDB taxonomy): Bacteria > Pseudomonadota > Alphaproteobacteria > Rhizobiales > Aestuariivirgaceae > JAEUMG01. Next base: position 81,758 of record JAXMCQ010000008.1, read on the forward strand.
CGGCCGTGATCGGCGAGCCGTCCTCGAATTTGGCATCGCGCATTTTGAAGGTGTAGACGAGACCGTCGGGCGAAACTTCCCAGCTTTCAGCCAGGCCCGGTTCAAGCTTGGTGCCCGATTTGTCGACCCGGACAAGGACATCATAGACGTTCGAGAATACCCAGAAGTCGACATTTTGCGCGCTCTTGATGGGGTCGAAGGTCGTGCCGTCCTCGCGGCGACCGATGGTAAGCGTGCCGGCGGCTTCAGCCGCAACGCCCGCCAAAGTCAAGGCGGCCAGTAATGCGACCGCCGACACCGTCGTCCGAAAATGCTTCCTCATAAAACCTCTCCTGGTTGTTGTGTTTTCCCATTCTGGTCAGTGTCTCACTCCATCGTAGAGCAAGCAAGCCGCCCGCTGCTTGCCGGTTGGACGCAGCATTGGGGCATTGCCTGTTTTGCAGACACCCATCGCCTGGGAACAGCGCGGATGGAAAGCACAGCCTAGCGGCAGGTCAAGCGGGCTCGGCGGTTCGCCCGAAAGCATGTTTGGCGGCAATCCGCGGGCCGGATCGATCGCCGGAATGGCGCGGATCAGCGCCTGAGTATAGGGGTGCTTCGGCGCGGAGAAGACGTCGGCAGTTGCCCCCTCCTCAACGATGCGGCCGAGATACATGACACAGACCCGATCGCAGAGGCGGCGTACGACGGCGAGGTCATGGGCAATAAATATCATTGCAAGCCGCATCCGTGCGCGAACGTCGATGAGTAGATTGATGATCTGCGCCTGAATGGAGACATCAAGCGCCGAAACGCATTCATCGGCAACGATAAGTTTGGGCTCGACGGCAAGTGCGCGCGCTATGCCGACCCGCTGGCACTGCCCACCCGACAAAGTGGCGGGTTTGCGCCGCGCGTGCTCACTCGACAGACCGACGAGGACGAGCAATTCCTCGACGCGGGCCGCAATCCTGTCCGGGGGCACTTTGCGATGAACGCGCAGGACCTCGGCAATCGTGTCTCCGACTTCCATGCGCGGGTTGAGTGCGTTGAACGGATCCTGGAAAATCATTGCGCTCTCGCGCCTGAGGCGGCCGAGTGAAGTTCGTTCGACGGGTTCGCCCTCGAAGAGTAACTCGCCAGCGGTCCTTTCGGTCAACGCTAGTATGGCTCGCGCCAACGTGGTCTTGCCGCAGCCCGATTCCCCGACAAGCCCCAATGTCTCGCCGGCATTGAGCGCGAAGGAGACGCCGTTCACGGCCTTGACCTGACGCGCCGTTTTGCCGCGCCACGCGAATCCACCGGCCGCGAAAGCGACTTCCAGTCCCGCAACTTCGAGAAGCGCCGTCATGCCGCCTCATCGGTCCGAGCAGAGGGCGCGGTCACATGGCAGGCCGCGACATGACCGCCACGCACTGACGCAAGCTCGGGCGCGCTGCTTTGGCAAAGACTGATCGCGCGATCGCAGCGGGGATGAAAGCGGCAGCCAGCGGGCCAGGCCGAGGGTAGCGGCGGTTGGCCCTGTATGCTCGGCAGCAGACCGGAATCGTCGCTCGCCGATGGCTGGCAGGCGATTAAACGGGACGTATAAGGATGGAATGGCTCTGCAAGCACGTCGCGTTTCGGTCCTCGTTCGCAGATGCGCCCGCCATACATGACAGCTATTGAATCGCAGGTTTGCGCTACGACGCCCAAGTCGTGCGTGATGAGAATGATCGACAAGCCGCGCTTGTCGCGCAGTTGCAATAGTAGACGTAGGATCTGCGCCTGCACGGTGACATCGAGCGCCGTTGTCGGTTCATCCGCGATCAGCAGGTCCGGAGCGCAGGCGAGTGCCAGGGCAATCATGGCGCGCTGGCGCATGCCGCCGGAAAACTGATGCGGATAATCATTCACCCGGCGTTGCGGGTCGGGGATGCCGACCTGCCGCAGCAATTCGATCGCCTGGCCCTTTGCCTCGCTCGGCGAGAGTTTCAGGTGAAGCACAAGGCTCTCGCTGATCTGTCTTCCAATCCGCATGACTGGATCGAGATGGCTCGCGGGATTCTGAAAGATCATACCGATGCGGCCGCCACGGATTTCACGCATCTCTCGCTCGGGAGCAGTGACGAGATTACGGCCGGCAAACTCAATCGCGCCCCCGGTGATCCTGAGGCTCGCTGTTGGAAACAAGCGCATCAGGGCCCGGCAAGTGACTGTCTTGCCCGAACCGCTCTCGCCCACGAGGCCAAGTATCTCTCCGGTCGCGAGGCTGAACGAGACCCGGTCCACGATACCGAGCCTTTGGCCATCTTTGCTCGCCTCGATACTGAGATCGCGAACGTCAAGGAGAGGCGCGCTCATTCCCGCACACCCAGCACTTCGCCGAGCCCGTCGGCCATCATGCTGAAGCCGAAGGCAAGGACCACGATGGCGAGGCCAGGGAATGTCGTGATCCACCAAGCGGTGGTGATGAAATTCTGCCCTTCGGCGATCATGATGCCCCATTCGGCCGTCGGCGGCTGCACACCGAGCCCCAGATAGCTCACCGCAGCACCGTTGAGGATCACCAGCACGACATCCGACATCGAGAATACGATCGAAGCGACAAGTGCGTTCGGCACAATATGACGAAACATAATGCGGCTGTGGCTGAAGCCCAGGCTCCTCGCTGCCGTCACGAAATCGCTGTGCTTGAGCACCAAGGTTTGGGTGCGGATCAGGCGCGCATAGGAAACCCAGCCAACAAGGGCCATGGCGATGTAAAAGCTGCCGATACCAGGCCCAAGTATGGCGATGATGGCGAGCATCAAGACGAGAAACGGAAAGGCAAGCACGATGTCGACAATCCGCATGAAGATCGTGTCGACAATGCCTCCCATATATCCCGAGAACGCACCGATCGTGTTGCCGATGATGAAGGGGAAGAAAACGCCGATCAATCCCATCTGGAGATCGACGCGTGTGCCCCAGATGACGCGCGAGAAGACGTCGCGGCCGAAATTATCGGTGCCGAAAAGGTGTTCGCGGCTCGGCGGCTTGAGCGTGTTCGTCGTGTCTTGGAGGATGGGATCGAAAGGCGCGATGAAGGGGGCGAAAGCAGCGAGTATCACGGCGGCACAGACAATGCAGAGACCCAGAACGAGCGGCGCCGGCAGGCGCGCTGGCATGGCGAGCGAGAGCGAGTTCGCCTTCATACCTTCACTCGCGGATCGGCCGCGACGGTGAGGATGTCGGCGAGGAAATTGATCAGCACGGCGGCGCAGGCAAAGGCCATCGCTACGCCCTGGACCACCATGTAGTCGCGCGTGAAGATGCCGCGCACCAGAAGCTGGCCCATGCCGGGCAAGGAGAATACGGTCTCTACCACGACACTGCCGCCAATCAGCCAACCGATATTGACGGCGAGAAGATTGATCGTCGGAACGAGCGAGTTTGGCAGCACATGGCGCCAGAACACCATGCCCTCTGGGAGCCCGCGGGCGCGCGCCGCTGTCGCATGATCAGCGGATAGTTCCGCGATCATGCTGGCCCGCAGGTTTCGCGTGAGCACCGCTGAGAGCGCCAGCGCGACAGTCAGGCAAGGCAGCACCATGTGATGCAGTCGGTCGACGATGGTGTCGCCAAAGCCCGAAACCGGGAAGAGATCGAGCTTCACGCTGAACAGTATGATCAGCATGATGCCGAGCCAGAAAGCGGGAAAGCCGAGGCCAGCCGTCGATACGATCCGGATTGCGTGATCGACGAGTTTCCCCCGCCTTCGCGCGGCGATTGTCGCAAGCGGTATAGCGATAGCAACCGCCAGGACGACGCTGCCCACGACCAAAAACAAAGTAGGGCCGATCCGTTCGCCGATCAGACGCACGACGTCGATCCGGTAGAGGATCGAAGTCCCCATCTCGCCTTTGAACAGGTTCTTGAGAAAGTAGAGATACTGAACCCACAAAGGCTCATCCAGGCCGAATTGCGCTCTGATCCTAGCAATGGCTTCGGGCGTCGACTTGGTTCCGAGCAACACGCGCGCCGGGTCGCCCGGGATCGAGCGGATCAAAACGAAAGTTATGATGCTGATGCCGAGCAAGACCGGCAACAACTGCAACGGCCGGTAAAGGACGAAGCGGAAGCGGTCCACCTGCGTCTCACGCGCCCTTGTGCTTGGCGAGGAAATTCAAGAGAACAGTATAATAGCTCGCGGGCTCTTCGTAGAAGGGCATGTGGCTCGAATTGGGAAAGACGTGCAGTTCCGCATTTCGAAGTGCGAGCTTCATCTTCAGCGCGCAAGCCGGGGTCAATTCATCATGCTGGCCGGTCGTGATCAGCACCGGCGCTTTAATTTGTGGCATGTCCGGGATGCGGTTCCAGTCCTTGAGATTGCCGACGTAAAGAAACTCGTTCGGTCCCTGAATGGCCTCGTAGGGAGCCATTTGCCAGTTGTCGAGCGAACGCCGCAAGGGTGCCGGCCAGTCGGCGAGTCGGCAGACATGGCGGTAATTCAAGATCGTGATTGCTGCCTGGTATTCGGGATGGTTGAGAGTGCCTTCCGCCTCATGGCGCTGCATCATTGCCACGGTTTCGGGTCCGAGAGCCGCGCGCAGGCGCTCGAGTTCGGAGATCAGGTGCGGAATGTCCGCGGCTGTGTCTTCCAGAACAAGAGTCTTCAACGCCTCCGGATGCGTGAGTGCATATTCGACGCCGAGCCATCCGCCCCAACTGTGGCCGAGGAGATGCACGCGACCGAGGCCCAATGCCTGCCGAACCGCTTCCGTCTCCGTGACATAACGGGTTATGGTCCACAGGGAAGCATCGGTCGGCCGGTCCGAAGCTCCAGTGCCCAATTGATCGAAGGCCACGACGCGATAACCGTGATCGATGAGACATGAGTGGGAATCGCGGAGATAGTCGCAAGGCAAGCCCGGGCCGCCATTGAGGCAGAAGACGGTCTCCGATCCGTTGCCGAAACTATAGGCAATGACTTGATAGTCGCCGACCTTGACCTCGATCCGCTCGTCCGGAACGATCTCCCGCCACATGCACCCTCTCCCTCACGCTTCAAGCAGATCAGCCTAACCGGTCGTTATCTGGGTGCAAAGAGCACCATTGGCCTCAGCCAGCCTTCACGATCTTATAGCCTTCCACTTCCTTGGCCACGGGCAATCCCGCCCAGCGATCGATGTCGTGCAGGACGATGAGCTTCTGCTGGTCGCCGCCGATTTCGTTGTTCAGCTTGTCGAGGGTCTTGAGCTGCTCCCAGACGCTCCCCGTTGCATTGTTGAGCGGCATGTAGACGCCGTCATTGGTGCGGCCTGTCAGCTGTTGACGCGAATAGACGCAGTCACCTGAAACCACCAGGCGCCCGCGCGCCGTTTCGACGATCACGAATTGCTGGCCGAGGGTGTGGCCCGAACCGAGGCGGACATGGATCCCCGGCAGAACATTGTCCTTGTCGCCTTCGACCAGCGTTACCCGATGCTCGATCGAGGCCTCGAGCGCGGTTCGCAGATTGTCGGGATCGATGATGGCGGTCAGATATCCGAAGCGGGGCGGCAGTGCGATCGCCTCATACCAGCTCAGCAATTCGCTTTTTTGGATGATGATCTGCGCATTGGGAAACTCGGCGATTGAACCCATGTGATCGAAATGGGCATGCGTGATAACGATATCGGTGACCGCCTCTGCCGCGACGCCGATTTCCGAGAGCATGCGGACCGGCGAGATCCAGTTCGGAATGCCGAATTTTCGCGAAAAGCCGGAGCTGTGCTCATCCTGCATAAACCCCACATCGATCAGGACATTGCGATCGCCGCGCTTGGCCAGCATGAAGGAGAACGGCAGATCGACGCGCCCATCCTCAAACATGCCGCTGACGAGGTCAACCCAAGGCTGCTGGTGCGAGCGCGCATATTCTATGACGAAGAGATCCCAAATATTACTCACGCAAATTTCCTCTAGCGTTCGGCGAGCACGCGGCCCAGGCTTGAAAGACCGACGGCGACGATCAGGATCGCGCCTTGAAAGACGTATTGACTATAGGTCGGGGCGCCAAAAATATTAAGGCCATTGAAGCCAAAGGCGATGATCAGCGCGCCGACCAGAGTTCCCAGGATATGAAATTCACCATCGCGAAGCGTGGCCGAACCGAGGAACACCGCGGCAAAGGCCGTGAGCAGATAGGCGTCCGCAGCACTCGTCGTGCCGCTGCCGAGGCGGGAGGCGAGCAGGATGCCGGTCAATGCCGCACACACGCCGGAAATGACGAAGCCCAATGTCTTTATGCGATCGACGCTGATGCCCGCAAGACGGGCCGCTGCCGAATTGCCGCCGACCGCCTGTATCTGCTGCCCGATGCTTGTCCGCTCGACCAGAACCCAGAGGCCGCCAAGCACGATCGCCATGATGACGATGTTGTTGGGGATGCCGAATAGCCAACGGCCCAGCGAGAGCTGAAGAAAGGCCTCCGGGACACCGGCCACGATCGGAACGCCTGCCGAATAGGCGAAGGCGCAGCCGGTGATAATGGTGCCGACGCCCAGCGTGGCGATCACCGAATTGACGCGCATCTTGGTGACGATGAAGCCGTTGATGAGGCCGATCAGCGCACCCAGCGCCAATACGAGAAGAATGGCAACGGGTATCGGCATGCCGTCATGAACGATGAATCCGGTGATCAGGATGCCGTGTAGGCTTGCGGCGAAGCCAATGGAGAGGTCGAGTTCACCGACTGTCACGGCGAGCGTAAGGCCGCCGGCGATGATCATGGCAAGGGAGGCCTGATTGAGCACATTCGTGAAGTTGTTGATCGTTGGGAAGGCACGCGGCGAAAGGAGCGAAAAGGCGATGATCATCGCCAGGAGGCCGATGATCGTACCGTAACGCGCAAACATGCCGAGAGCAGCCTTCGTCCTCGGACTAAGACGCCTGCTGCCGATCGAAATATCATTCATGTCGCCAACCGTTTGGAATGATGGTGTTCAGCATAGCTCGCCTCGACGATGCTGCTTCGCGTGACCGCATTGCCAGCAAGTTCGCGCACGATCCGTCCCTCGGCCATCACAAGCACACGGTCGCACACGTCGGGCAATTCTTCCGGCTCCGACGAGATCACGAGGACTGCCATGCCCTTCTCGGCGAGACCGCGGATGAGACGGTGAATTTCGATGCGTGCTCCGATATCGACACCGCGTGTCGGTTCGTCGAGGATGAGGACGCGCGGAGCAGATGCGATCCAGCGGCCAATTACCACCTTCTGCTGGTTGCCTCCGCTCAAGCGCCCTACCGGCGTATCGACGCTTTGGGTCTTGATCGAGAGGGCGCGGATCGTTTCGAGGGTAAGGCTGTTGCGCGCCGCATTATTGATGAGCGGCAGCGCCGGGCTCACTACGATGCGCTTCAGATTCGCAAGACTAACATTGAAGGCCACACTCTTGCTGAGGACGAGGCCTTCGGCGCGCCGCTCTTCCGGCACTAGGCCCAGGCCGGAATTGACCGCGGCGTGCGGGGTCTTCGGCGCGAAGGACGCGCCACCGAGAAGCATGGTTCCAGTGTCAGGTTGATCCGCGCCATAGATCAGGCGTACGAGTTCGGTGCGCCCGGCACCGACAAGGCCACCGAGGCCGAGGACCTCGCCTTCATGCAGGTCGAAGGAGACGCCACGGACGCGCGGAAGGCGCGCCAGATTCTCGACGTGCAAAGCGACCTTTCGCCCCGTGGCCGTGCGACGGGTTGGCTGCTGCTCCACAGGCTTGCCACCAACGATTGCTTCGACAAGGGCCTGACGTGTGAGGCCGCGACGCTCGAACTCACGGATAGAGCGCCCATCGCGGAAGACAGTGACGCGATCACAAAGGTCGAGAATCTCGTGGAGGCGATGCGAAACATAGAGGACTGACACCCCCGAGGCCGAGAGATCTCGCACGATCGCGTAGAGCCTCTCGCTCTCGCTTGCCGAGAGCGAGGCCGTCGGCTCGTCCATGACGATTAACCGTGCCTTGCGAACCAGCGCGCGGCAAATGTTAATCAGCCAGTTCTCGGCGGTGGATAAGCCCTTCACATTCGCGCCAAGCGGCGCGGTGATACCGACGCGGGCGGCAATCGGGACAACATCCTTCGCAATGGCGCGCCAATCGACCAGGCCAAAGCGCGAGCGCTTCGGGATCCCTAGCATGATATTCTGAAGGACAGTCATGCCGGGAATAAAGGCCAATTCCTGGTGGATGAAATTCATGCCGAGTTCGGTCGCCCGGTGCGGCGTTTCGATGGTGACGGGACGGCCATCGACCTCGATCGTGCCGGCGTCGGGCTGCACCAGCCCTGCGAGAATGCGAATGAGGGTTGACTTGCCTGCGCCATTCGCGCCGACCAACCCGTGCACTTCACCTGGCACGATGTCGAGGGACACGCCTTTCAGCGCGTGGGCACCGCCAAAGTTCTTGGTGATTTCGCGCGCCGCAACAAACGGGGGCGCTTTTGTCGCCCCCGCTTCGATTTGCCGGTCGCGTACATGGCTCCCGTTCAACAGGCCATCCTACTTGATCGCGTCAGGATGCTCTTTGATGAACGCTTCGACAGTGTCCCTGGTGACGAGCACGGCCGGTACTTCAACCGCTTTCGGCTGCCAGGAACTGCCGGCGTCTTTGATCTCCTTGAGCATCTTCACCATATTATAGCCTTCGGTGAAGCTGTCTTGCCATGCCGTTGCGGTCATGAAGCCGTTTTTGATGTTCTCGAGCGCCTGGGCATTGCCGTTCACGCCATAGACCTTCACGTCGTCACGGTTCTGCGCGCGCAGCGAACCGATGGCGCCGATCGAGGGATCATCCCAGCATCCCCAGATGGCCAGGCTTTCAGCTCCGGCAGGATGGCTCGCGAGCCAGGCATTGGCATATTGCGCGCCATCCTCGAAATAGCCGGGGATGCGGACTTCGTTTTTGGTGACCTTGATATCCGGATATTTTTCGAGCGCCTTGTCGAGTTCGACCTCGCGGTTCCGGCACACTTCGCCGGTACGATAGGTCAGTTCGAGGAGCGAGCCTTTGCCATCCATGTTCTTGATCATGAGTTCGTTGACCGGCACCACCATTGGCCCTCCCGAGCCATTGGTTGCGGCAACGGTGCCGCCTAGCCCGCCGCCCCAGGTCACGACCGGAATGTTTGCGCCACCAGCCGCAGCGAGGCCTGCGCCGATTGATGACCATGGAAACACCATGTCAACGATCGCGTAGGCGCCAAGCTGGGCGAAGTTCTGGATCGCGGCATTGGCCTGGTCGGCGCTGCCTGCCGCATCGATGACATTGATCTGGAATCCAAGTTCGTCGGCTGCCTTGGTGGCCCCCTGGATGTAGCGGGCATTATTGGCCTCGGTGGCACTGATCGAGACCAGCCCGATCAGAGGTTTGTCCTGGGCCAGGGCCGCACCAGCGGTCACTGCAAAGCTTGCGGCAAGGATACCGCACAAAAGCTTGTTCATGTTTGTTCGCTCCCATATTCGGCCGGCGCCATGACATGTGGCGCAGCTAACCGGTTCGGAAGATTTGCGGATTAGAGGCCCGAGCGCAAGTGAAATCCGCCGATAAATGGCGCTGGACAATCAGATTCCCCATGCGCAAAGTTGGCGAACCGTTTCGGCAGAGAGACTTATGGCGACTATTCGTGATGTAGCCAAGGCGGCCGGCGTTTCGGTTGCGACCGTATCGGCGGTCATCAATGATTCAGCCTATGTCAGCCCGGAATTGCGCGGACGGGTTCTCAACGCCATCAGTAAATTGCGGTATGCGCCATCTCAAGTTGCGCGCAATCTCAGCCGCGGACGCACGCAGCTCATCGCGCTCGCCGTCGCGGACCTCGCCAATCCCTTCTATGCCCGGATTGTCTGGGCCGCCGAAGCGGCCGCCGCAGCATGGGGATACGCTATCGTCGTTTTCAACAGCGACGAAAATCCGGACACGGAAACCCGTGTTCTCGAGCGGATCCGCTCGCTGGGATGCGACGGTGCTATTCTCGTCCCGGTTGCAGCAGCGGCCGACTACCGTCCGGGAACACTCCGTGAGGGTCCGCCCGTGGTGCTCTTGGGCCGATCGGTCGACGATCCGACAATCGACACGGTCACGATCGACAACCGGTCGGCGGCGCGGCAGGCCACGACTTACCTGATTGATCTCGGGCACACCCGCATCGGCTCGATTACCGGGCCGCTCCATATCTCGACAGGAAAAGGTCGATATGAAGGGATGCTCGAGTCCATGGCGGCACGGGGCCTCACTCCCCTGCCCGCCCATGTCCGATCCGGCGAATTTCGCGAGGAGGTTGCCTATTCGGTGGCGCGCGACCTGCTTCGCTCGCCCGACCGGCCGACCGCACTTTATGTTGCCAATGGCGTCATGGCTTTGGGGGTGATGCGCGCTATTGCCGATCTTGGATTGCGTTGCCCCGCCGATATCTCGGTTGCTTCCACCGATAACATTGCAGGCATTGGAGGCCTGCGGCCGCAGCTCACGCGCACCGAACATCCGGTGCTCGAAATGACAAACGAGGCCTTTCGCATGCTCGTCGACCGCATCAAGGGGACATCCTACGAGGCGGGCCGGAATGTCGTGTTCAATCCGGCTCTCGTTGTCGGCGACAGCTGCGCCCCGCTGCGTTCATTTCAACACGCCTAGGCGCTATTTGAGCGAATCGCGCTCGGCGATAAGCCTGTCCAGCAACGCCTGCTGGTCGGCGATGCGATCGGCATTTCGCTCTTCGTCGGCAGCGCCGGAGAATGCTGCAGCCTGCTCCGTCAGTTCGGCGATGTTGTCGCGAATGATCGCGATGCGGTCGTTAAGTTCTTTCAGGCGGACGGGATCGGGCATGCGGGCTCCTATTGTGTTCTATCGCTATTATCATCGTAACAGCATAGCAGCTCAATGGCCGGCGGTCGTCCCGCCGTCAATCGAAAGCGATGTGCCGGTGACATAGGCCGCGTCAGGCGACGCAAGATAAAGAATGCCGGAGGCAACCTCCTCGGGCTTGGCCATTCGCCGCAAAGGGGCATAGTCGGCCATGGCAGCCAGCCTTCTCGCGGGGTCGTCAGCACGCGCCGCATCCAGCCGGACCATGTCGGTATCGACCGTTCCCGGCGAAACGCAGTTGACGCGCACATCGGGCGCGTATTCGAGCGCCATGGCGCGTGTCATGTTGAGGATTGCCGCCTTCGTGGCGCAGTAAACAACGGCGCCATATTGGCCCATCACTCCGGATTCAGAAGCAAGATTCACAATGGCGCCTCCGTTCAGACGAAGCTCGGGTAAAGAGGCCTTGGTGCAGAAGAAGACGCTTTTCACATTGGCGTCCATCATCCTGTCATATGCGTCCTCGTCAAAATCCTCAGTCCTGGCGCTGTACCAGATGCCCGCATTGTTCACGAGGATATCGAGGCCACCCAATGTTTTCATTGACGCGGCCACTAGGCTTTCGCAGCCTACGGCGGAACTGACGTCGAAACCAAAGCCTGCAACACCACCTACCTCGCCGGCTGCAATCTCTGCAGCCTCAGCGGCCCTGCCATGGACGACGACATGCGCCCCCTCCTCCGCAAACGCCTTGGCGGTCGCCCGGCCAATGCCGCGCGTCGACCCGGTCACGAGAATTCGCTTGTTCTTGAATCGCATGGCGTTTGACCTTTCGGAGGCGGGCTTTCATATGTGCGGTTAGCTTCTAGCTGAATAAGGACGTTCGAGAAATGCGAGGACGCTTGAAAAATGGCGCCTGAGAAAGTGGAAGTGCTTGTTGTCGGTGCCGGGCAGGCCGGCGTGGCCATGAGCGAGCATCTGACCAGGGCCGGCATCCCGCATCTTGTCCTGGAGCGAGGACGGATCGCTGAGCGCTGGCGCTCAGAGCGTTGGGACTCGCTCGTCGCCAATGGCCCCGCCTGGCATGACCGATTTCCAAGCCTGGAATTTTCCGGCACCGATCCCGATGCCTTCCCCACCAAGGAGACCGTCGCCGACTATTTTGTCGCCTATGCCGGGAAATTCTGCGGCCCTATCCGCTGCGGCGTGGAGGTGAAATCGGTCACCAAGAATCCGGGCCGGCCCGGCTTCCATGTCGAAACGTCAAAGGGTGATATCGAAGCGCGGTATGTGGTCGCCGCGACAGGCGCATTTCAGCATCCCGCCATCCCTTCGATGGTGCCGGAGAATGCCGGGGTCCTGCAGATGCACTCGACCGCCTATCGCAACCCTTCGCAGCTCCCCGCCGGTGCGGTGCTGGTGATCGGTGCCGGGTCATCCGGCGCACAGATCGCCGATGAACTCATGCGCTCGGGCCGACAGGTTTACCTCTCGGTCGGTCCGCATGATCGTCCGCCGCGGCGCTATCGCGGACGCGACTTCGTATGGTGGCTGGGCGTGCTAGGCAAATGGGATATGGCCGCGCCAGCCGAAGGCCGCGAACATGTGACGATTGCGGTCAGCGGCGCCTATGGCGGCAAGACCGTCGATTTCAGGAATCTCGCCGCACAAGGCATGTTGCTCATGGGCCGTGCGGAAAGTTTTAAGAATGGCGTGATGCGCTTCGCGCCCGATCTTGCGAAGAACATCGCGAATGGGGACGCAAACTATCTTTCGGTACTTGAGGAGGCCGATGCCTTTGTCGCACGGCACGGACTCGATCTACCCGAAGAGCCGGAGGCCAAGATAATCGGCCCGGATCCCGAATGCATGGCCCACCCCATCCTTGACCTCAATCTTGCCGATGCCGGCATCACTTCGATCATATGGGCGACGGGCTTCACGTCAGATTACGGCTGGCTGCGCGTCGATGCATTCGATCCGAAGGGGAAACCGAAGCACCAGCGCGGCGTTTCGACGGAGCCTGGAATCTATTTCCTTGGACTTCCCTGGCAGTCGCGCAGAGGATCGACCTTCATCTGGGGGGTTTGGCACGACGCCAAGTATATCGCCGATCAGATCGCCATCCAGCGCGGCTATCTCGCCTACACGTCACCCGCGAAAAGCTACCAGCAGGTGTAACCACCGTCGGCCAGCACGATCGTGCCGGTAACAAGGCTCGCCGCATCGGACGCAAGGAATTGCACAACTGAGGCGATCTCGTCCGGTTGGCCGACGCGGCCCATTGGCGTCATTTCCAGCCAGGTCTTGTACATTTCAGGGTTCTCTTTGATCCCGAATGATGTAAGCGGCGTCTCGATATAGGTGGGAGCGACAGCATTGACGCGTACGCCGCGCTTTGCCCACTCAGCGGCAAGCGACCGCGTCATGTGATGCACCGCCGCCTTGGATGCGTTGTAGAAGGACTGCGGCTGCGGCTTGTTGACGATATAGCCCGACATCGAGCCGATATTGACGATCGCGCCCTTGCCCTGCTTCAGCATCTCGCGACCGAAGGCCCGGCAGCACCAGAAGACACCATCGACATTGACGTCCATATGGAAGCGCCAATGCTCGTCCGATGTGTCCTCGGCACGGACATCGCTCTTCGCAACACCGGCATTGTTGACCAGAATGTCGACGCGGCCATGCTTCTTCATGACCTCGGCCGCGGCCTTGTCGACATCCTTCGACTTCGTGACATCAAGTGTAATGCCGCTCGCCTTGAGACCGAGCTTCTCCAACGCCGCGACGCTCGACTTGACCCGATCCGGCATCATTTCGGCGACAACCACGGTGGCTCCTGCTTCGCCCAAGGCCTGCGCGCAGGCAAAGCCGATGCCCTGACCGCCGCCCGTCACAACCGCCACGCGCCCGTCGAGCTTCATCTTTTCCATATACATCTTCTTTTTCCTTTTCAGCTCATCCAATTGCCGCCATCGACATTGAGTGTCTGGGCGACGACGTAATCGCTGTCAGCCGAGGCGAGAAAAACCGCGGCGCCGACATGATCCTCGGGCTTGCCCATCCGGCCGAACGGTACCGCTTCGCCAACCAGGCGCTTCTTTTCGCCGGGCGGGCGGCCCTCATATTTCGCAAACAGGGCATCGACTTCGTCCCACATGGGCGTGTCGACGACGCCCGGCGCAATGCCGTTCACATTGATCTTATGCTTGATCAAGGCAAGGCCTGCCGACTGGGTTATGCTGATGACGGCGGCCTTGGACGCGCAATAGACCGCGACGAGCGGTTCGCCGCGTCGTCCCGCCTGGGAAGCAATATTGATGACCTTGCCGCCCTGCCCTGCCGCTATCATCTCGCGCGCGACAGCCTGGAGCGTGAACAGCAGGCCTTTCACGTTCACAGCGAAGACCTTGCCGAAACTTGCCTCGGTGATCTCGCCGATGGGCGCCATGTCGAAGATCGCGGCATTGTTGACGAGAATGTCGATGCGGCCAGCGCGCTTCTTCACTTCCGCAACCATGGCATCAATCGATTCCAGGCGCGTCACGTCGAGGCGGCATGAGAAGCAGTCGCGGCCTAGAGCCGATGCGGCCTCCGGTGCCGCCTTATCGATATCTGCAATGCAGATACGCGCCCCTTCGGCCGCCAAGCCTCGCGCAATGGCGAGACCAATACCGCGCGCGCCGCCAGTTACGACGGCAACCTTGCCGTCGAGTTTCACTGCCTGATGGCCTTTCCCTGCGCGTCGAAGCGATGCAAGCGGCTTTTCTCCGGCGTCATCCAGACGTGGCCGCCCGGTCCGACCGGAAATTCGCCGGATGCCCGGACTGTCAAGGTGCCGCGTTTGCCTGCATCAACATGAAGGAAGGTATCCGAGCCCAGGTGCTCGGCGAGCATAACGGTACCCTCCCACTCGCCTGCCTTCTCCGACAAAACGATATGTTCGGGCCGGATACCGATCGTATTCCCTTCGATGATGTTCATCTTGGGCGAGCCGATGAAGCCTGCGACGAATAGGGAGTCCGGCTTATTGTAGAGTTCGAGCGGCGATCCTACCTGCTCGATGTTACCTTTGTTGAGCACAACGATGCGGTCGGCCATGGTCATCGCCTCCACCTGGTCGTGCGTAACGTAGATCATCGTAGCACCCAGCGACTGATGCAATTGCATGATCTCGATACGCATATTGACGCGTAGCGCTGCATCGAGATTGGAGAGCGGCTCATCAAACAGAAACGCCTTGGGCTGGCGCACGATGGCGCGGCCGATGGCGACGCGCTGCCGCTGGCCCCCCGACAGGGCACGTGGCTTCCGGTCGAGATAGTCGGTGAGATTCAGCGTTGCCGCCGCCTTGGCAACCTTGGCGTCGATCTCGTTCTTGGGCATTCCGGCCATCTTGAGGCCGAAGGCGATATTGTTGCGTACGCTCATATGCGGATAGAGCGCGTAGGACTGGAACACCATCGAGAGACCGCGCTTCGACGGCGATACGTCGGCGCAGTTCACGCCGTCGATCACGATTTCGCCGGCGCTCGCATCCTCCAGCCCAGCGATGAGCCTCAAGAGCGTGGACTTGCCGCAGCCTGACGGCCCGACAAACACGACGAATTCACCGTTGCGGATGGCGAGGCTGGCATTTGGAATGATGACCACATCGCCGAAGGCCTTGCGGACGTTCTTCAGTTCGATCGTGCCCATTATTTCACCGCTCCGAATGTAAGGCCACGGACAAGTTGCTTCTGTGCAAACCAGCCAAGTACTAGGATGGGCGCGATGGCCATCGTCGAAGCGGCCGAGAGTTTGGCCCAGAACAAGCCCTCGGGGCTCGAATAAGACGCGATGAACTGGGTCAGCGGGGCGGCGTCTTTGGTTGTCAGATTGAGCGTCCAGAACGACTCGTTCCAAGCCAAGATGAAGTTCAGCAGCAAGGTCGAAGCAATTCCAGGCACCGCCATCGGGGTGAGGACATAGACCAATTCTTTCCACATCGACGCACCGTCCATGCGCGCGGCTTCAAGGATCTCGCCGGGGATCTCCTTGAAGTAGGTGTAGAGCATCCAGACAACGATCGGCAGATTGAGAAGGAAAAGCACCGCAATCAGGCCGCCGCGGGTATCGAGCAGCCCGGCATCGCGGAAGATGAGGTAGACCGGTATCAGCGCGCCAACCGGCGGCATCATCTTGGTGGAGAGCATCCACATCAGCAGATCCTTGGTGCGCTTTGCAGGAGCGAAGGCCATCGCCCAGGCTGCTGGTACTGCAAAGAGGAGCGCGACCAGCGTCGAACCGAGCGATAGGATCACAGAATTCGTCGCAAAGCGCAGGTAGTTCGAGCGCTCTTGCACTATCGCGTAGTTTTCAAGAGTCCAGTCGAAGAACAGAAATTTGGGCGGGACCGAGAAGGCCTCAAGTTCGGTCTTGAAGCTCGTCAGGATGGTCCACAGAATCGGAAAAAAGATCAGAAATCCCAGAATCCACGCCACTGTCGAAGTGACTGCCCGCCGCCTTATCGAAGCCGCACGCGCCATCGTTCAACCCTCCAGGTTCCGGCCAACGATCCTGACCAGGAAGAAGGCCACGATGTTGGCGAGCACAACCGCCACGATGCCGCCGGCGGATGCTCCGCCGACGTCGTAGTTGAGAAGACCCTGGAAGTAGACAAGATAGGGCAAATTGCCGGCGGGGCCGCCGGTGCCGGTTACGTAAATCTCTGCGAAGACATTCAGCAGAAAGATCGTCTCGATGAGGATGACGACCGTGATCGGCCGGGCCAGATGCGGCAACACGATGTAGAAAAAGTAGGAAAGCGGCGGCGTGCCGTCCATTTCGGCCGCTTCCTTCTGCTCTTCATCGAGCGACTGGATGGCCGTCAGCAGAATGAGAGTGGCGAAGGGCAACCAAGCCCAGGACACCATGATGATAACAGCGGTAAGCGGGAAATGCGCCATCCAGTCGATGGGCTGCAGACCTACCGACTGCATGATCCAGGCAAACAGTCCGGAAACCGGATGCATCAGCATGTTCTTCCAGACCAGCGCGCTGACCGTGGGCATGATGAAGAACGGCGCAATCACCATGAGGCGAACGATGTTGCGCCCGAAGATCGGCTGATCGAGGAGAAGCGCGAACACTGTTCCGCCGACGACGCTGACCACCAGGACAGCGAAGACCAATATCAGCGAGTTTCTCATGGCCTGGAAGAAGGCCGGGTCGGTCAGGAAATAGCGGTAGTTGAGGAGTCCCGCGAAGCTCTCATTGCCGGGGTCGAGAAGATTGTAGCGGAGCAGTGAAAACCAGATGGTCATGCCCAGCGGAACGATCATCCAGAGGAACAGGGCCGCTACTGATGGCGCGACAGCCAGCCTGCCGAGTACTCGCGTTTGTTCTGTCGCCATGGCGTTCCGGGCCCCTCATTGGACGGCGATCGAGGAAATGACTGCCCGGACTAAGCCGGGCAGCCCAGTCTGCTTGGGAGGTCTCCTACTTGATATAGCCGGCCTTGGTCATCTCACGCGTCGCCGCGTCCTGAGCCTCGGCAAGCGCCTCGTCGGCCGTTTTCTCACCCGCAAGTGCTGCGGAGAAGATCTGGCCAACTGTCGTGGCTAGGCCCTGGAACTCGGGAATGGCCACGAACTGCACGCCGACATAGGGAACCGGCTTGACAGTCGGATGCGTCGGGTCGGCGGCATTGATCGAATCGAGCGTCATCTTGGCGAAGGGCACCTTCTGATACTCGGGATTCATGTAAAGCGAAGTCCGTGTTCCGGGCGGAACGTTGGCCCAGCCCTCCTTGGACGCAACCAGATCAAGATAGCCCTTGCCGGTTGCCCAGGAGATGAATTTCTGCGCCGCATCGGATTTCTGCGAACCTGCCGGGACCGCCAGCGACCAGGCCCACAGCCAGTTGCCACGCTTGCCAAGGCCGTTATCCGGAGCCAGTGCAAATCCGACCTTATCGGCAACCGAGGAATCCTTCGGGTTGGTTACAAAAGAAGCGGCGACCGTCGCATCGATCCACATGCCGCATTTGCCGGCATTGAACAGCGCGAGATTCTCATTGAAGCCGTTTGAGGATGCGCCCGGAGGGCCGGCATCCGCCATAAGCTTCAAGTAAAAGTCGAGCGTGTTCTTCCATTCAGGCTGGTCGAATTGCGGTTTCCAATTCTCGTCAAACCAGCGGGCGCCGAAGGAATTCGACGTTGCGGTGAGGAAGGCCATATTCTCGCCCCAACCGGCCTTGCCGCGCAGGCAAACGCCATAAATGCCATTGGCCTTGTCGGTCATGGCACGCGCCGCCTGTCCGATGAATTCCCAGGTCGGGGCGTCCGGCATCGTTAGTCCGGCCTTTTCCATCAGATCCTTGCGGTACATTACCATTGAGCTTTCGCCGTAGAATGGCGCTGCATAGAGCTTTCCATCCATGGACAAGCCGCCGCGAATGGCAGGCAGGAGGTCGTCGACATCATAGTCGGCACCAAGATTCTCGAGCGGGACCAGCCAGCCCTTCTTCGCCCAGATTGGAACTTCATAGGTGCCGATGGTCAGCACGTCGAATTGGCCACCTTTGGTGGCGATGTCGGTTGTGACTTTCTGGCGCAACACATTTTCTTCAAGTGTCACCCACTCGAGATCGATGTCGGGGTTCTTCGCCGTGAAGTCGTCGGTCAGGCCCTGCATGCGAATCATGTCGCCGTTGTTCACCGTCGCAATGTTGAGCGTTTCGGCGGCGGCGGGCAGAGTCGACAGCGCGGCAAATAGAGAAACGCCAAAAGCGGCGCGCAAATACGCGTTCATAAAGGACCTCCCATTTCCGTCTGCGTGTGAGCTTTTGCTATTCAGACGGGCAAATACTCGCAGCGTGCATAAGGGCGGTCAAGCCGGAATCGTCGCTGCAGTGCAGCGCGATTGCGCGATTTTCGCGTTAAATGGCTGAGACGAAAAAGGAAAACCGGAAGGTCCGGACTGCCTATTTCCTGAGCAGAAGTTCGGCCATTACTTCGTTGGTGATGAGGCCGTTGATCAAGTGGCCGCGCAGCGCGCCCGTCAATGCCGCCCGTTTCGTGTCGCCCATGGCGACAGCAATGACCAATCGATCCGTAGACTGATTAGGCCGAATGCTGGCGACACGATCGTTGGTGAGGCCCTGGATATATGTGCCGGAAGCATCGTAAGCCCAGCCCACAATCTCGCCGATCGCGCCCGCTTTGAGCAGCCCACGCATCTCATCGGCGGTGACGAAGCCGTCCTGCAACAGAGGCGCGCTCTCGCCGAGTTGACCGATGCCCACCATCGCGACTGTGGCTTGGCGTGCAAGATCGATGACATTGCGTACCGGCTTCTGCGCCAGAAACAGTTCTTTTTCGCCTACGGTGCTGGCAATAACGGGGATCGGCATCGGATAGTGCGGAGCACGCACCGTATCGGCGATGCGCATGATGATGTCGTAGAAGGACGCCGATCCGTCAGGCGCAATATTGCCCACGAGCGAGACGATCTTGTGTTGCGGGCAATCCATCGGCGGTAGATGCGAGACCGCCGCCTTGAGCGTACGGCCCGTACCCATCGCAACGATGATGGGATGCTGAGAGGTCAACTGCCGCTCGAGCTCTGCGGCTGCCGCTTCCGCCACACCAAGCAATGTCGAAGGAGACGCGGGATCAGCCGGAACGACCTCGCAGAAGCGCAACCCGAAGCGCTCAGTCAATCGCGCGGAAAGGTCGAGGCAATGGGCAATGGGGTGGTCGAGCCTCACCTTGATCAGCTTAGCGCTCACGGCGAGGGAAACGAGCCGCTGCGCCGTTTGCCGCGACACCCCGAGCTTTGCCGCCACCTCATCCTGGGTGTTGCCGCCAATGTAATAGAGCCAGCCTGCGCGCGCGGCGTCATCCAAGCGGTTGGTTTCGCTATCGGGGCTTCGGGCCATTTCAATCGGGCAGTTATTCGTCCGGTTGCAGCCTATAGAGCGTCCGCAGCCTTCGGTACAGGGCGCCGGATCATCGTGATGAACTCGTCCCATCTGGCGAATTCCGCATCGGCCAGCGGCGGGTCGTTTGCTCCGAAGCCCATCTCAAAATGGCTCCCGCCGGTGAACCGCCAAACCGCCATCCGAGCTGCGCGAGCAGCAAGAATCCCCGGCTTACTATCTTCGACAACGAGGCAATGGCGCGGTGAGACGCCCATTCTCTCTGCCGCGAAGAGAAACAGATCCGGGGCAGGCTTGCCGCGTTCCACCATGGAGGCGCTGAATACCGGCGCCCCGATTCTCGCAAGGTCTGCTGCGGCGAGCGAGCGCTCTGCCCGTTCGGCACTGCTGCTGGTCGCGACGCAAAAAGGAATGCCGAGCATGCGGAGCATTTCCTCCGCACCGGCCATTGGACGCAAAGACGTCTCAAAACTCGCATAGAGGGCCGAACGGTAGGATTCCGCGAATGTCTCCGGCAAGCGACGGCCATTGAGTTTGGTAATCTTCGCGACAACCTCCGGGAAACTGTGGCCAATGCAATGACGAAACACAAAGGCCCGGTCTACCGCGACGTCCTCCTCTGCGAGGGCCCCGATCAAGGCATCGCAGCTCAGCATCTCGCTGTCGATCAGCACCCCATCGCAGTCGAATATGACGAGGGCGATTGGCATTCTTCTAGCGGAGTCCAAAGCGGCTCATGCCGAGACCAGTAGCCCGAGACTTCGCCATTCGTCAAAGCAGGTCTTGCGGAGCGCATGGTGACGCTCTTGCGCCGCTACCGGGCCCATGTCACACACAAAAGGTAGCCAGAGAAAGCGCAAGCGGGATTCGCAAGGGCTTTTTCCAGGAGGGGTTTTTGCCGCAGATCATCTTCACCTGCCCGATCACCGATAAGGACGTGCCGTCCGGCATCGAGACCGAGCAGTCGTCGCTCGACCAGATGGCGCAGGAGGAGATCACCCTCGTTTGTCCGCATTGCGGTCGGCCGCACACATGGCAAATCCGCCAAGGGCACCTTGAGAATGCCTTCCCCGAAGCGCGATAGATCAGCCCTCTTGCGATTGCCCATGGCAGCACTGGTGCTGCTTGCGGGCTGCGCTTCGACGGAACGGAATTATCCCGTCGCGCGATTCGAAGGCACAGGTAGCCCGAAGGCCGTCGCGCGGTGCATTTACAACAAGGTCAATGATCGCGATCCGCTCAATCCGCCCTTGCGGGCGAAAGAGGGCAAAACCTACCGGGTCTATGACGATCCCGGCACATGGGGTTCGATCGGGGCCTTTGACATTTCGATCGGACCGGGCCCCTTTGGCAGCCTTGTCATCCTGCGCGCCAAGGGAGACTGGACCGCAGTCCAGCGGGTCATCACCGACTGCCTGAAAGGCTAGCTCAAGCTGCCGGCCTCACGGCCTTGTGCGTTTTCGCTGCCTCGTAAGCCGCTTCAACCAGGGCGTAGGTCTTGAGGTTATCTTCGCCTGAGGTATCGGCCGCTTTGCCATCGCGGAAGCGCTCGAACATGTGCCGGTTAGTGTGGAGCACGGCTTCCTGCGAAACGTGCCAGGGCCTGCTTGTCCAGGACAATAGCGGGCCGCCAATCGCGTCTTCGAAGGTGAGCGCCTGCGTCGTAACGGTCATTTTCTCGCCTTTGGTGACGAGCAGCGAGCCACCGTCGCCTTCAATCTCGAGCATGGTCTCGGGGAAAGCATCATTGCCACGCTTGGCGGCATAGGTCGCTTCGACGACTGAGACTGCGCCGGATTTGTGCCGCATCATGATGGTCGCGGTGTCTTCGGCTCTAATCTTGGGATTGCGCTTCTGAGTCTCGCAGGTGAGGTATTCGACTTCACCCAGGAAGTAGCGCGCAAGATCGAGAATATGGATGCCGACATCCTGGATGACGAGCTTCTGCTCCTCGGCGAGATAGGGCTGGCCGCGATAGACATCGAAACCGGTGC
This sequence comes from Hyphomicrobiales bacterium, assembly GCA_046349315.1. Classification (GTDB taxonomy): domain Bacteria; phylum Pseudomonadota; class Alphaproteobacteria; order Rhizobiales; family Aestuariivirgaceae; genus JAEUMG01. Next base: position 103,459 of record JAXMCQ010000008.1, read on the forward strand.
GCCAGGAGAGCCGCGCCCAGTTCGGCGTGCCGATCATCCCCTGCTCTAATGCCTTCTTCACGTTACGCATTGCCGTTGCGAAGCGAAAATTCTCATGAACCGCCAGCCAGGCATTGTGCTTGCGGGCCTTGTCGACGATCGCAAGGCACTCCTCCCAGGTCGGTGCAAAGGGCTTCTGGACGACCGCGCCAACGCCACGCTCAGCGGCTATCGCTGCCAGCTCTTTATGGGTGTCCATGCGCGTCGCGATATCGACGAGTTCGATCCTGGTCTCATCCAGCATCTTCGCCATGTCGGCGAAATGCGGAACGCCGAACTTCTTGCCGGCCGCTTCTGCCTTGGTTACGTCCCGATCACAGACGGCGGTCAGGATAGCGCCTTCGCCCTTCAGATCGGCCCAGGCATGAAGGTGGTTCTGCGCATAAAACCCGCAGCCGACGACACCGATCGCCACTTGCTTGCGACGCTCTCCCATTTGCCTCTCCATTTTTGGTATGACAACCTAATTGCGTAACATGCTGATTGCCAAGCCGAGTCAAGTCAACTACAGTTTCTACACCCGGGATGAACCCGGCAACCCGCCGAAAATGGCGAATTGGGAGGATCTCATGAAATTTGTGACGCGCGCGCTTGCCGCGAGCCTCTTGCTCGGCACTGCAATGACACTTTCCGCAGCAGCCCAGGATAAGGTCACCATCGGTTATTCCGCACCGGGCCTCGTGGGCGCCCAGGCGCAGATCCAGGCCGGTTTGGTCAATGCAGGCAAAGCCAAGGGCTGGGAAGTCATCACCACCACGTCGGGCGGAGATGCGCAGAAGCAGCTCAACGACATCAACGACTACATTGCGCAGAAAGTTGCGGCGATCGTCGCCGTTCCCGACGACTCGGCAGGCATCTGCCAGGCTGTGAAGGCCGCAAAGGAAGCCAATATTCCCTTCTATACGATCGACCGCGCCCCACAGGGCTGCGAAGTCGATATGGTCGTGCTCTCCGACAACTATCTCGCTGGCAAACAGTCCGGCGAAGCCACGGTTGAATTCCTGAAGGCCAAGTATGGTGCGCCGAAGGGCAAGGTTCTGGAGATCACTGGAAATCTCGCCCAGAACGTCGCACAGTTGCGCGGCGGCGGCTTTAACGACGTGCTGAAGCAATACCCCGATATCCAAGTTATCACCAAAGTTGGCGATTGGGATTCTGCCAAGGGTGTCGACATCGTGCGCGACGTCGCCTCAACCGAAGCCGATCTCGACGGCATCTACATGCATTCCGATTGCGTCTATGCTGCAGGCACGGTGCAGACGCTTAAGGAAGTCGGTAAGGATGCGCCGGCCGGAGACAAGGCGCATATCCACCTCGCGGGCGTTGATGGCTGTCTCGGTACGCTCGACCTGATCCGCGCGGGTTCCTTCGACCAGTCGTCGAACCAACCCATTCCGGATTTCGGCGTGCTCGCCGCCGACTACATAGAGAAGAAGATTAAGGGCGAAGCGGTGGCACCAGGCACTATCGAGAAGGAAGGCGCATTGTGGTCGCCGGCCCGCATCGAGAAGGCCGATGTTGGCCTGCAGTTGTTCCTCGCCACGACCTCGGTCGGCAAGGCCAATGTCGACGATGAGCGTCTGTGGGGGAACATCGAAAAGAAGATGGGCAGCCAGTAGTCGGCGCCCTCCTCCGCATGCATGATCACGACGCGGCGCCGGTTATGCGCCGCGTCACCGCCTTTTGCAGCGGATCGGTGAAGAGATGAACGGGACGGCTCCCAAGCTTGTCGTCGAACTCGACAGGATCGTGAAGGACTTTCCGGGCGTGCGAGCGCTCGATGATGTTTCCTTCTCGGTTGCGGCTGGCGAAGTGCACGCGCTGGTCGGCAAGAATGGCGCCGGCAAGTCGACCTTGATGCATGTTCTGACCGGGCTTTACGCGCCCGATTCCGGCACGATCCGTATTCGCGGCACGAATTACGACAAGCTCACCACGGCGCAGGCCAAGGCGGCCGGCATCGCAATCGTCTCGCAGCACGCGAAATACGTGCCCGGGCTTTCCATTGCCGAGAATATCTTTGCCGGCGCCCCTCCCGTCAAATTTGCAGGCTTCGTCGATTGGCCGCGCATGTATCGCGAAGCCAGCGAGCGCCTGCAGCGGTTCGGCATCGACGTCGGTGTCAAGCGGCAGATGGGTGAAACGAGCGTTGCCGAGCGGCAGATGATCGAGATCGCCCGCGCCCTGTTCGCCGACGCCAGCGTCGTCATTCTCGACGAACCGACAGCGCCACTGCCGAAGCATGATGTTGCCAGACTCTTCGGCTTCGTAAAACGCCTCAGGAGCCAGGGCGCGTCGTTCATCTACATCTCGCATTATCTCGAAGAAATATTCGAGGTTGCCGACCGCGTGACTGTCATGCGCAATGGCCGGGTTACCGGCAGCGCGGCCATCGGCGATATCACGCAGCCCGAGCTCATCCGTCTGATCAGTGGGGCCAATGTCGAGCGCTATCGACGCGGTGCGGCAGTGCCGGGCAAGCCTGTTCTAGAGCTTCGCCACTTGAACCGCCCGGGCCACTATAATGACATCGGCATCACTTTTCATGCTGGCGAGGTCATTGGGCTGACCGGGCTGGAAGGTAGTGGTCCAGGCTCGCTGGTGCGCGGGCTTTTCGGCCTGGAAGACATGGGGTCCGGCGAGGCCAGCATCGACGGCAAGCGCTACGTCGCGGATAGCCCGATTGCCGCGCTTCGGCAGCGCCTCGCCTATCTACCGCGCGATCGGCATGGCCTGGGCATTATCGGATCGCGATCGGTCAAGGACAACATCACGCTCTCGGTTCTGCGCAAGATCCAGAATGCGCTCGGGCTCATCGATACGGCGAAAGAGAGTGCGCTGGTCGATGGCTATATCAAGAGCCTCGGCATAAAGACTCCGTCTCCCGAAACGCATGTCGAGAATCTGAGCGGCGGAAACCAACAGAAGGTCGTCGTTGCCAAGCTTGCAGCCACCGAGCCGCGCGTGCTTTTCCTCGATGAGCCGACGCAAGGCGTCGATGTGCAGGCGAAGGTCGAGATCCTGCGCATCGTCGATGAATTAAGCAAGCGCGGCGTCGCGGTCGGCGTCGTATCCGACGAACTCAGCGAACTCATGGACGTCTGCGATCGGATTATCGTCTTCTATCGCGGCCGCGTCGTGCGCGAGTTCCGGAAGGGGCACGACGAAATCACCACCGTCAAACTTCTCGCTGCCATCGAAGGCGAGACTGCGGAGATGCTGCAATGAAACGCGATTACGTACCAGTTCTGCTCGAGAACTTGATCTGGTTCATTCTGATCGCGGTGTTCTTGTTCTTCGCGCTGCAATCGAAATTCTTCCTGACTTCGGTCAACATTACCAATATTCTCTCGGCTGCGGCCGTGCTTGGGATCCTCGTTGTCGGGCAGACATTCGTCCTGATTACCGGCAATTTCGATCTTTCGTCCGAATCTACACTTGGTCTCGCGGCCCTTTTCGGCATCTGGCTCATCGTCCCGGCAATGGCGCCTAATTGGGGCGGCGGCATTCTGCTCAATCCCTACTTGTCGATCTGCACTATCCTGCTGATGGGTGCACTCATCGGCTGGGTTATCGGGTTGCTCATCACCATCGGCAAGATGAACAACTTCATCGTCACACTGGCCATGCTCCTCATCCTGCGCGGCACGATGCTCGCCTTCACCGCCGGCAATGCTACAAGTGGTCTCAACTTCCCGCCCGCGGACATCTTCTACTGGCTCGGACATGCCGCGGCGATTGATATTCCCGGCGTGATAAAGATACCGGTCGCGGTTGTGGCAACAGCCCTCGTCTTCGTAATCGGCCACGTCGTGCTCAACCACCGCCGCTTCGGCCGCGAGCTCTATGCGATCGGCGGCAACCGCGCGGCGGCCATCGCTTCAGGCATCGATGCGGATAAGCGGGTGCGCCAGGTCTATGTCATCAGCGGCATGCTCGCGGCCTTCGGCGGCTGGATGCTCGCCGGGCGCGTCGCCTCGATCCAGGTCAATCTCGGCGAAGGCTATATTTTCACCGTCATGGCCGCTGCGGTGATCGGCGGCGTCAGTCTCCAGGGCGGGCGCGGCACGATGATCGGCGCCCTCGGCGGCGTGCTGCTGCTCTCCACCATAGACCGCGGCCTCAATCTCATGAAAGTATCAGTCTTCTGGATAAAGGTCATACAGGGGCTTATCATCATGCTCGCGATGTTCATCGACGCGCAGCGGGTGCGCTACCGTGCCCGCTCAACCGGAGCGGCCCAGACCGAGGCTGCCGCAGCGGAGGCGAGCAAGAATTGAGGAAGTGCCTATGTCCTTCACTTTAGTCAGAAGGCGGAAAATTCACGAGGACGTGGCATCCCAGATCGAGGATGCCATCATCAACGGCCTCTATGCGGAGGGCGATCAATTGCCGCCGGAACGGGAATTGATGGAGCAGTTCGGTGTCGGCCGGCCGGCGGTGCGCGAAGCCCTGCTCCTGCTCGAACGTTCCGGCGTCGTCCAGCTCTCGGCCGGCGAGCGGGCGCGGGTCGTACATCCGACCATCGACGGGCTCGTCGATCAAATATCCGCATCCGCCCGCCATTTCCTCGCAACATCCACCGGCGAGCGCTCGCTCCAGGAAGCGCGACGCGTCATCGAATCGGCCACCGCGCGCAATGCCGCCGAGGTCGCGACGGCTGAGGAGATCAATCGACTGGAACAGGCGCTCGAAGCCAACCGCCAGTCGCTCTCTTCGCTTGATGAGTTCGAGTCGACGGATGTCGCCTTCCATCTGGCGATCGCGGAGATCGGCGGCAACCAGGTGTTCAGCGCCATGCATCGCGCCATCGTCGGCTGGCTTGCGCTGCAGCGCCATGTATCCTTGCGTTCAGCGCCAGAGGCCTTGCCGAGCGCGCTCAAGCATCATGAGAACATTTATGAAGCCATCGCCGCGCGCGAGCCCGAGCGCGCCGGTCAGATGATGGACGCTCACATAAGGGACGTCGAGCGCTGGTACAAGCGGGGCTGCAAGGAATAGCATGAAGGATATGAGATGGGCGTTGCGCTGGTAACGGGGGCAAGCAGCGGTATCGGCAGGGCGATCGCGCTTGCCTTGGCGCGGGGCGGCGATGCGATTGCCGTTCATTACGGCACGCAGCCTGGCAAGGCCGAAGACGTGAAGAACCAGATCAATGCGGCAGGCGGCAAGGCGATAGTGGTCGGCGCCGATGTCGGTTCCGAGCGCGAGATCGTCGCGATGTTTGAGGCAGTTGATCGCGAGTTGGGAACGATCACCTCGCTCGTCAACAATGCCGGCACCATTCTCGCCCGCCAGCCGATTGCCGAGGTCGATACCGCAACCGTCGAGCGCATTCTTGCAGTCAATCTCGGCAGCGTCCTCTATTGCTGCCGCGAGGCGGTCAAGCGCATGTCAACGGCACGCGGCGGCAAGGGCGGTGCCATCCTCAATATCTCGTCGATGGCGGCCGTACTCGGCGGACTTCCCAATGAGGTGCCCTATGCGGCCACTAAAGGTGGCGTCGATTCACTCACCATCGGGCTTGCGCGTGAAGTCGCTGCTGAAGGTGTACGCGTCAACTGCATCCGTCCGGGCGTCATCGAAACGCCGATCCATGCAACCTTCCACGGCGCAACATTCGCGCAGGACTACGCGCCGAACCTGCCGATGAAGCGGCCGGGAACTTCGGAAGAAGTCGCGGAAGCGGCGGTTTTCCTGTTATCGCAGGCCGCCTCCTACATCACCGGCGCGATCCTCAATGTGTCCGGCGGGCGCTAGAGAAAGCCTGTTCAGAATTACCCTCGTCCTGAGGCGCATCGCGAAGCGATGCCTCGAAGGACGCGAGACCGCGGGATCGGTTCGGTTGCTCATGGTTCGAGGCTTCGCCTTCGGCGAAGCACCTCACCATGAGGTGAATGGACTATTGGATTCCTTCCTTGAGACGAACGAAGTAATCATCCTTGCCCACCTGGCCGCCCTTCATCGCGAGTTCGAGGCCATCAAATTCGACGCTCGCCGAATGCGCCGTGCACACTGGCGATCCCGGCGTATCGAGCAAGGGATAGCGCGTCGTCAAAGCGTGGATATTGAGCTCGCTCAAGGCATGGCTCGAGGTGTCGCCGCCGGCGATCACAAGGCGTTTCAATCCAAATTCACTAACAAGCGTCTTGGCCAGGCGCCCCAATTCGCGAGACAGCATAACGCGCCCTTGAGGAAGCGCGTTCAACGCCTCGCCGCGATCGGTCGCCGGCCCAGACGCGGTGTAGATCAGCGGACTACCACCCCGTGCAAGTATGGCTCGTGCGTCATTCAAGATGGTTTCGCCTCGCCCGCACGCCAATTCGAGCGGGTCGGCCGCCAATGCCTCGAAGCCATTGGCCGCAGCGAAGGCGATCTGCTTCTCAGTCGTTGGCGAGACGCTGCCCGAAACGACCAGAAGCCGATCAACGGGTGCGATCGGTTGAAACGAAGCCGAACTGGGCATTCCCAATGCCGCCATGAGGGCATATTCGACGCCGGAAGAGCCGACCACAAAGGGCAGGTTTTCCGGCGGCAGACTGATGAGCGCGAGGCCGGCCGCCTTCTGCGTCGTCAGGTCATGCACATCGAGAATGTCGGCAGGTACATTCGCCTGGCGGGCGAGATGGATCAATAGATCGCTCTCGTCCATCGGCGTCACGGGATGCACGCTCATCACCGGATGGCGATCGATGCGATAGACTGTCCCGCGAAAATCCGCAAAGAGGTGGCCTGCAAATGTATAGCGCTTGAGCTGCGGCGCGCCGACGCACAAGGTCGCACGCTTCTGCCCGAACACGCGCAGGCCAATTTCGGTCGCGTGCCCGATGCTCCCGACCGCCGGACTCGAGTCGAAAGTCGAGCAGACCTTGTAGTGACAAAAGCACGCCTCGAGGCTCTTGAGCCATGCGAAGGCCTGCGGAAGATGCTCGTCCATCCATTGCGGCGTCTGGCTGCGGCTCGTCGTGGCAAGGCCGACGGCCTCGTAATCGGCGAAGGGTGCAAATTCCGCCGCGCTGGGAATGCGCGTGAACAGCACCGTGCTCACATCATGCGAGGCCAGTGCCTCCATGACATCAGTCGACCCGGTGAAGTCGTCGCCACAGTAAGAGACGAGCCGCGTCATTCGCCGCCGTTGCCCCCGCCGAATTTGGCAATCGACTGCGCGAGTTCGGGATGCTCCTTTGCGTAATCAGCAAGCGAAATGCCCTGTACCGCCGCCTCCCAGGCCTGGCGCACGGCCCGGACCCCCGCCGCCGCACCGCCCGGATGCGAGACGATGCCGCCGCCGCAAAGATAGAGAAGATCGATCGTGCGCCCGGTGCGTTCATAGGTATCGGGCGCCTGGCCGCCCCACTGCCCCGATCCCGCCACCGGCAAAGGGCAGTCGCGCGGAGAAAACATTGGCGTGCGCAGGGCCTTGAAGGAAGCGACAAAGCTTTCGTCGGGCTCCCAATACTTGATCCGGATACCGTTGATCTGGAACTGATCGACGCCAAGCAACCGCCAGAACTGCTGGTAGACCTTGAAATCCATGCCGAGGCCCGGATGCCGCGTCAGTATATCCCAGCCGTTGCGATGAGCATGGAGCACGAGGCCGGAGCGCTTGCGCAGGAAAGCCATGGCGCCAAAGCCGATCGAATTAATGTTGATCACCGCGCAGTTGCCGCCATGCTGCAGCACCAGGTCATGATTGCGCATCATCTCGTCGGGATCGGTCGCCGAGATGCCCCAGGCATACATGACCTTTTTGCCTGTACGCTGCTCGCGATCGAGGATCAGCGGCATGATCGCCTTGAGCCGCGCATCCAATGGCGAATAGGCTGGCGACATGAGTTTCTCGTCGTCCTTGACGAAATCGACATCCGCCTCGATCACCTCCTTGACGAGCGCCGCCGTTTCCGGCGGGCGAAGGCCCAAGGCGGGCTTGATGATGGTGCCGATGATCGGGCGCCCGTGAACACCGGTCAGGCGGCGCGATCCCTCGATGCCGAATTGCGGCCCGGGCCAGACTTGGGCGAATTGCTCGGGAAGCTTCATGTCGATGACGCGAATGCCGGTAAATCCCTTGATCGCATAGACGCCGCCAATGGCAATGGTCATAAGGGCGACGAGATCGGTGCCGATCGCTTCGAAGGGAAAGGCGATATCCGCCTCGGCGCGGTTGAACGGCCCAACTTCCTCGGAGGGAAAAGACGGCGTGCGGACCGGCGGCAGTTTGCGCATGGCAACGACGCGCGCGGCGACGCGGTTCTTCAATTCCTCGGTTTCGCCCGGCACGGGCACGAAAGTTCCGGTCGACTGATCGCTCGCGATCTTCTGTGCCAGCCTCTCGGGGTCGCCCGGCGTCTCGATGAGATAAGTCAGCGTGATGAAAGACTGGGCGTTTGCCATGTCACGAAGAGACGGCCTATCGCCTCAGGTGATGCGCTTGATGCTTGCAGCGATCTCATCGGCATCAAACACCCGCTTCCAGTCGTCGCGCATCAGGACGGGTTTCCCGAACTGGATCGCCTTGTTGCAGGCATCCGAAAACACGCCCGGCTGCTCCTTGAAGATCACCGCGCCCAGAATGTTCATGTGGCCGAGGAGAAAGTCACGTGCTGCCTCCTGCGGCACTCCCTTCTTGACGACCTCGTCCATGGCCTCGCGCATCACATCGAGCAGGGAGGCGACAACCGTCTCCGCCAAGCCCGGCTCAAGCAATGCAAGCTGATCGACGGTGAGGCGATGGCTGCGCATCACCGGCGCCCAGATGGTCTTGGCCACATCCTCGCCGCGACGATAATCGCTTTCCGGTCCCTGCATCAGGCAGCAGACGATCGCCTGCTTGGCGGCGATGCCGCCGAAGCGGTCGAGCTTCGCCTTCATCTCAGTTTCATCGTTGAATATCGGCGGATGGCAAGGATGGGTGACGAAATAGGTGATGTCGTCGCGCTCCGGCAAATGGCCGGCATAGGGCGCGGCGGCATCGAGGATGACGACCATCGTACCAGGTTTGAGCTTGTCGACGATGCCCTGGCTCACCTTGCCGATTGCCGTGTCGGGAACGGCAAGAACGACGATTTCAGCGCCTGCCAAGGCCTTGTCGGCGTCAACCGGTTCCCAGCCGAGTTCGTCCTTCAGGCGCTTTTTGCCGGCGTCGCTCACTTCGACAGGCGCCACGGAATAGCTTGAGTTCTTGAGGTTCGCCCCCAGCCTCATGCCCATTTTTCCGCCGGCGCCGAACAACGCGATCTTGGTCATCTTGCTCACCTCCGCGGCCACACGTCCCATAACTGGTATGAGGCGTCAACCAGTGGGAGACGAGCAGTGCGGTGCGGCGCTCAGACCGCCAATTTCCGGTTTTCTATTTTACCGCGCGCGATCTCTCCCTCCATTCGTCGAGCTCGGTCATGACCGTATCGACCGAGATCAGCAGTTCCTCGCAACCGCGGCGCAGGGGCGAGGCGTGAAGTTCTCCCTCCTCGCACACCTGCGCGAAGACGCGCGCCTGATCGAGTATCTGCCTGAACAATAGACGATCCGTTCGGCTCATCGGTCGCCGACGCATGCGTTCTCCCCCTCATCCCATGCGAAAGCCTTCGCATGCGCGCGTCCCCCGCATGCTGATGGCCCAGCCTCGTGCCCCAAGTGATTCGATGAATGCAATTATGAAAACATGAAGACGGGCGGCACGAAAGACTCGGAAAAACTTTTGCTCCGACCGTGACTCAATCGCCACGATCTTTCGTCGACAAAAGAGCCGGACTGCATTTTTGCAGCCCGGCCAAGTTGGTGGGAGTCACTCCCACTCTCGAAGCCTGGTACTGACCCGAGAGCCGATCGGCGAGCAACGAAGCCGACCATGCTCAGGAAATCCGAATGCAGATGATCGCGCTGTGCTTTTTCGCACAACGCCACTATTTTTCTGCCAAAAACCGGTCCAGGCGCGCGTTGAATTGCGGCGCTCGATCCCAAAACATCATGTGTTTTCCGAAGAATTCGCATTGTGCAGGGACGGCGTGCGCCGCAATCCAGTTCGTTACGACCGCATGCCATTCCTCGCGGCAGAGGATCAGGACCGGCCGATCGCTGCATAACCTCACGAGTTCAGCTTCGTAATCAGAATAAATCGCCGCCTCATTGATCAGGGCCGCGATGGCGTCCGGCGTCTCATTCATAATCCCTTGCAGCCAGCTCAGATCGCGTTCATCCGTCGATTCCAGGCACCATTCCGCGAGACCCCGATTGACGGTAGCGCGAGTCTCAAGCGTACGCAGGACAGAATTGCCCTCGATATGCTGCTTCGGCGATTCCCAGACCCAGTCCTTGGCCGGATCGGCTCCGAGTCCGCGCGGCGCACCGTCAATGACGACTGCTGCGCGAATTCTGCCTAAACCGAATGCCCGCACATAAGCGAGCAGATCCAGGACGCCATAGGACCAGCCGGCCAATATCACCTCATTGAAGCCCAGAGCCCCGATGAGGCGACCGAGATCGCGGCCGCGCTGTGCATAGTAATGTCCGTCCAGCGGCTTGCTCGACCGACCCTGGCCGCGCGGATCGTAGGAGACGGCGGTAAACACGTCGGACTGTGCGAAGTGATCAAGCTGGCGCTCGAACACCGCGCTGCTCATCGCCCAGCCCGGAATGAAGATCAGCGCGCGCGGTCCACTGCCTGCAAACTCGCAGTGGAGGGTCAATCCGGAATCGAGTGCAACCTGTTTCGTGCGACGTCCCGACACGCTTATCCCCCGAATTCGACGTTTGGTTACAACTGCTTAATGCGGAACATGCCCGTCTCGGTTGCGTTTGTCATGCAACGACAATTCGAGGAGTTTTGGAATGACACATGCCGCACGCTATCTCGCCACAGGGTCAATTCTGGCCCTGATGACGGCTTTTTCCCTTACCGCTTCAGCGCAGGGCCGCATGGGCGGATCGGATAACATGGGCGGATCGGACAATGGTCGCCCGGCGATGCAAGACAACAACTGCGTTGGCGTCGACTGCTTCCCAGACCAGGGCGGCTCACCTGAGCGCATGCAGAGGCCTGATGAGGGTAATGCCGGCAAGATGAAAGGCGATTCCGACAAGCGTCGCCAAGTGACTCGCGACAATGACGACAACAAGCGCATGGGTGGGAACAGCCAGGCGCGGAACGACTGGAAGTATGATTCCAACCGTCACCATCGCAGCCGCAATAAGGATTCGCGCTACCGCTACTATTATGGCGGCTACTGGTATCTCGAGCCTTATTGGACCTTGCCGGTCTATAGCCGTGTCAGCTGCGGCGAGGGTCGCGCAATCATCGACGACAGCGGTTTCAACCGGGTACGTACGATCGAATGCTCGGGTCGAACATTTACCTACGCCGCACGCCGCAATGGCGATGTGTTCCGGGTGTCGCTCAATTCCCGCACGGGTGAAATCGTGAGCGTTCGTCCAATGTAAAAAGACAACGATGTCGAAAGCGGCGCCCGGTGTGTCCGGGCGCCGTTTCTTAGGCCTACTGCTTGGGGGTGAAGAGTGTCCCCATATAATCCGGAAGGACGGCCTTGGTTGACCCGTCGGCCGACTTGTTCTTGTCGAGGATGGCCTGGAAGGCAGCGCGGTTCTGCGCATAACGCTGTTTGCGGACTTCAGGATCGCTCGGATACATGTAGTTGACGGTCACGCGATCAGCCCGAGAGATACTGTTATTGGGCTGCGCGTGGAAGCATGGCGATTGCTCACCGTTCTTGTAAAAGTCGGCTGGGAAGACATAGAGCATGACCGAATCCGGATCGAAATTAGTCATCATCAGGGTCGGCTGCGTCGCCATCCGCATATTGTAGTCGACCTGTTCCTTGGGCCAGTTGTTGGGCGGGCCGGCCATGTATTCATAGATATGCGCCCAGTCATATTCGGCATCGCAGTTGCCCGCGGGGCTTTGATGCTCATGCTGGAAACCAAGCGCGTGGCCGAATTCGTGGACGATCGTGCCCTTGGCATAGCCGTCCCAGGCGGTCGCGAGCTGATCTGCGGGGATCTTGTCGAAATCCTCGAAATTCATCGATTGCTCTTCGGGCTTGGCGTAAACCACGCTGCCCTGTCCGACCATCGACCAATAGCCCGGCTGCCGGAAGCCGACACGGATGTGATTGGGGCGGCCACCGGTGTCGGCATTGCACATGCGCGGATTCGACATTTTGCCGAAATCGAGCGTGATGCCCATTTCCTTGCTCGCCCACACACTGGCGATCTTGGCGATGGCAGCGCGAGTTTCCTTGCTGCCTTCAAAGAAGCAGACGCGCAGCTTGAGGATGTCCGGGCCCCACATTTCAGCCGTGTCGTAGACGCCCTTGGCCGCGTCGGAATTATTGTCGAGCGCGAGAAAGCCGTTGCGAAACGCTTCGGCCCGTTTGGCGTAGACGGTCGGCAAGCCGTCGCGGAAAAGCAGTTTGTTCGTCCCGGCGAGAGCGGGAGCGGCAAGGCCAGCGCAGAGCATGGTCGTCGCCGCGGCCATGGCAAGGATTGAGCGGGTCATGGGGTTTCCTGTGAGAGGGGTTGCAGGATCATGCCGATAATTCATCGGCGCGGGGATTATTCAACATGAATCTGGGCGGCGTGAAGCGATTTCTGTGCCGAAATTGCGCCAACGGGGAATTTAATTCCCGATCCCCTTCAAGCCATTGACCTGGAAGGCTGATTTGTAGCCTCTCGCAGAGTTGTACGGCTTTCCCCGGTTTCTGGTTGACGGCTTCAGGGCGGCTCTGCCAGATATTGAATGAACGTTCATTAAATAGCCGGTGCATCATGCTCAAGCGCAACCAGCGCGACCTCACCCAATCCAATGCCCACTTCAAGAAGGCCGTGAAGCGCCTGCCGCTCGGCGTCGCCTCGACCTTCCGTTACTGGGGTGATGAACGCACGATCTATGTCGATCACGGCAAGGGCGGCCGCACCTGGGACATCGACGGCAATTGCTATGTCGACTACCGCCTCGGCTATGGTCCGGCGATTCTGGGCTATGCCGATGATCGCGTCGATGAAGCCGCGCGCAAGGGCATGGAGGTCGGCGGCGTCTTTGCGCTTTCGACCAAGCGCGAGCTCGCGGTTGCCGAGCGCATGGCGAAGATGGTGCCGGCTGTAGAGCTGGTACGGTTCTCGAACAGTGGCACGGAAGCTGTCATGGCGGCGCTTCGCCTCGCCCGCGCCTATACCGGCAAGGACAGCTACATCCTCATCGAAGGCGGCTATCACGGGCTCTTCGATGCCGCGATGTGGATGTCCAACATGGATCAGTGGGATCCGGGCAGCGGGCTTGATCCACAGACCGTCCCCTATTCGCGCGGCATTCCGCAGCGGCTCAAGGACCTCGTCTATCTGACCCCGATGAATGACGCGAACCGGCTGGAGGACATTTTCAAAAAGCACAGCGAGCATATCGGCGCGATGCTGATCGAGCCGATGATGGGCAATTGCTGCGCGATCTCGGCAACAACCGAATTCGTCCAGCTGGCACGCAAGCTTTGCGACAAATACGGCGTGCTGCTGATCATCGATGAAGTGAAGACCGGCTTCCGCGTCGCCAAGGGCGGCGTCCAGTCACTGCATGGCGTGACCCCGGATATCACCACCTTCGCCAAGGCAATGGCCAATGGCTATCCGATCGCCGCGGTCGCTGGCCGCGAGGACATCATGCGCACCTTCCGCTATGGCGGCGCCGCACATGGCGGCACCTATACCGCGCATTCGGTGTCGCTGGCGGCCGCCGAGAAGTGCCTTGAAATCCTCGATGAAACTCCCGCACTGGCCACGCTTGCCACTTACGGCGAGACGTTGAAGACCGGCATCAAGAAGATCCTCGATGCGCGTGGCATCATCCATTCCTTCTCCGGCCATCCCTCGATGTTCGGTCTCTTCTTCGCTGCCGCGCCACCGAGCAATTACCGCGACTGGAAACGCTCGGATTATACTTTCTACGACCGCATGGCCTATCACCTGCACGATCTCGGCATCATCTGCGAGCCCGATTCGCGCGAGCCGTGGTTCATGTGCGAAGCACACGACCAGAGCTGTCTTGCGGATACATTGCGGGCGATCGAATCGGCGGTCGACCTCACCCTTGAAGAACAGGCGGGCGAACACCGCGCTAAGGCGTAGAACGAGATGTCGAAAGATGCTCGCTTTCGTCTTCTCCCGCCTGCGGGAGAAGACGGGACCCATGGCGCGAGAGCGGCTTGGGGAGATGAAGGGGTGGATCTCGAAGGTTCCCCTCACCTTTCCCATTGCTACCGCAATGGGCCCCTTTCCTCTCCCGCAAGCGGGAGAGGAAGACGATGACCACCTATGACGCCATCGTCATCGGAGCCGGGCATAATGGCCTCGTCACCGCCTGCTACCTCGCCAAGGCGGGATTGAAGACGCTCGTCGTCGAGAAGAACGACTGGATCGGCGGCGCTGCGGTGTCGCGCTCGCTCTATCCGAATTTCACCTATTCCAACTGCTCCTATGTCTCCTCGCTGTTGCGGCCCGAGATCATGCGCGATCTCGAACTACCGAAGCACGGGCTTCAAATTCTCCCCTATGAGGGCGGTGCCGTCTTCACGCGCGACGGCGACTACCTCGCCATGTATCGCAATCATGAAGCCAACCGGCGAGAATTTGCGCGCTTCTCGAAGCGTGATGCAGAAGCCTATGACCGCTATTCGCGCGACATCATGCGCCACTGCCGCTTCATCCGGCCATTGCTCATGCGCACCCCGCCGGATCCGACCTCCTTCAAGCCGCGCGACCTCCAGGAACTGCTCTTCATCGGCCGCAAGTTCTGGGACCTCACCGAAAACGAAATGTACGAGATGGTCCGCTTCTGGACGATGAGCATCTCGGATTATCTCGACGAGTATTTCGAGACCGACGTCATCAAGGCCTATCTCGCCGTTTCAGCCATCATCGGCACCGCGCTCGGCCCCATGTCGCCGGGCTCGGCTTACGTGCTGCTCCATCATTACATGGGCGACGTCGACGGCAATATCGGCGCCTGGGGCTTTGCGCGCGGCGGCATGGGTGCGATCACCCAGGCCATGGCGAAGTCGCTTGCGGCGGCGGGCGGTGAAATCCGCGCCGGCAAGGGCGTCGATCATGTGCTCGTCGAGAATGGCCGGGCCGTCGGCGTCGTGCTCGGCGGCGGCGAGGAAATCCGCGGGCGCCTCGTTGTTTCCAACATGGATGTGAAGCGCACCTTCCTTAAATGCGTCAATGAGAAGGAACTGCCGCCCGCTTTCGTCAAGCAGGTGAAGAACTTCAAGATCCGCGGCTCGTCGGGCAAGGTCAACATCGCGCTCGACGGCGTGCCGCGCTTTCCGGCGCTGCCCGCCGACTCGCCCTGCATCAAGGGCGACCTCCATTTCACCGATTCGATCGAGCGGATGGAGAAGGCCTATGACGACTGGAAGGCGGGCTTGTGGTCGCGCGATCCGTTCCTCGACACGATGATCCCGACGATGATCGACCCGACCATGGCACCGCCGGGCAAGCATTTCATGAGCGTCTTCGTGCAATATTGTCCGCCGAAGATTGAAGGCGGCGAATGGACCGATGCCGAGCGCGACGCTTTCGGCCGCACCGTCATCAACCAGATCAACGACTATGCACCGGGCTTCAAGGACCTCGTTTTGCACGCGGAAGTGCGCACCCCGCGCGAACTCGAAAACGAAGTAGGCCTCACCGAAGGCAATATCTTCCAGGGTGAGCTCACCTTCGACCAGCTCTTGTTCAACCGCCCCGTGCCCGGCGCCGCGCAATACCGCTCGCCGATTGCGGGGTTATGGATGTGCGGTTCCTCCACCCATCCCGGCGGCGGCGTGATGGGCGCACCGGGGCGCAATGCGGCGGCCGAAATCCTGCGCGATCTTAAGTCGCCAGCCAAGATGAGCGAGCCCTATGCCGTCCTATGATGCAATCGTCATCGGCGGCGGCACCAACGGGCTCGCCGCCGCAGCCCGGCTTGCGAAGGGCCGGCTCAAGGTGCTGGTTCTCGAAGGCGCGTCCGCGCTTGGCGGTGGTGCCCGCACCAAGGAATTTGCGCCGGGCTTCAAGGTCAGTCCCGTCGCGCATCTTCTGTATCTACTCGACCGGCGCGTCGAAAATGGACTCGATCTCAAGGCGCATGGGCTTTCCTATGCCGCCAGCAACATTGCGACGACCGCGCTTTCGCAATCGGGCGATCATCTGAAGTTGAACGGCGCCTATGGCGAGACGCTTGGCGGCAAGATCGATCACAGCGAGCAAATGGCGTGGCGCGAATTGCGCGCGCGATTGCTGCGTTTTGCATCAGTGCTCGGTCCCTTCAAGGAGATGACGCCGCCGCGCCTCGGCACGATGAACCGCGATCTCCTCACCCTCGGCCGTCTCGGTCTCAAGATCAAAACCCTCGGTCGCGACGAGATGCGCGAGTTTCTGCGCCTGATCCTCATCAATGTCGCCGACGTGCTCGACGATGAATTGACCGACGAGCGCTTGAAGGGCGTCATCGCATTCGATGCGACGCTCGGCACCCATCTCGGACCGCGTTCGCCGAATTCGCTGTTGCTTCTCTATAATCGGCTCGCCGGTGCAGCCAATGGCGTGCCGGCGGGGATTGCGCTGCCGCGCGGCGGAATGAGCGCCGTCGCCGATGCCATGGGCCGTGCCGCAAAGGCACTTGGCGTCGACACGCGCACCGGTGCAAAGATCGAAAGTATCATCGTCGAAAAGGATCGCGCCGCTGGCGTCAAACTGGCAGGCGGAGAAGAGATCAGGGCGAAGCTGATCGTCTCGGCCGTCAACCCCAAGACGACTTTCCTCGATCTCCTCGGCACCCGCCATCTCGATACCGGTTTCGTGCGCCGCGTCAGCAACATCCGCATGCGCGGCAATGCCGCCAAGCTGCATCTCGCGCTCAATGCCGCTCCCGATTTCAGAGGCGCCGACCTCAAGAGCCGCCTCGTCATCGCGCCGTCGGTGCGCGCCGTCGAGAATGCGTTCAATCCGGCGAAGTATCACGAATTCTCAATCGAGCCGGTGATGGAGTTCATTGTGCCGAGTGCCCTCGATTCCTCGCTCGCGCCATCAGGCCAGCATGTCTTGTCCGCGATCGTGCAATACGCGCCTTATCAACTCAAAGGCGGCTGGGAGGCCGGCCGCGCCCAATTCCAGGACAAGATCATGTCCGTATTGGAGCGCCATGCGCCGGGCATCGGCAAGCTCGTCACCGCATCCGAACTCCTGACCCCTGAAGATCTCGAACAGCAATATGGCTTCGTCGGCGGCAACTGGCATCATGGCGAATTGGCCGTCGAACAGATGCTGTTTCTCAGGCCGGCGATCGGTGCGGCGCAGTACGATACGCCGATGCGCGGGCTTTATCTCGCCAGCGCGGGCTCGCATCCAGGCGGTGGCATTTCGGGTGCCGCGGGCTGGAACGCGGCGGAGCGCATCCTCTCGGTCGAGGGCAAGTCATGAGCGATCCGCGCCTTCATTTCCGCAAACCCCTCCTCACCTCGCCCTTCCATGCACGGACCTCGACGCTCAACAAGCTCAATGAATGGGGGCCGTGGGGCGGTTACACCACCGTGCTCGCCTATGACGACGCCTCGATGGAATATACCGCGATCCGCAACCAGGCGAGCGTCTATGATCTCTCGCCGATGGTGAAATACCGGATCACCGGGAAGGATCCGGTCGCCTATCTCGATCGCGTGATGATCCGCAATATCGCCAAGCTCAAACTCGGCCATGTGCAGTACACGGCCTGGTGCGACGATGAGGGCAAGCTTCTCGACGACGGCACCTTGTTCCGCCATGGGGGAACCGATTTCCTGTTGTGCTGCCAGGAGCGGCACTTGCCATGGCTGCTCGACAGCGCGATTGGCTATGACGTCTCCGTCACCGAGATCACCGAAGAAATTGCAGCACTCTCCTTGCAGGGCCCCTGCTCTTTCGCGGTGTTGAAGCGTGCAGGCTTCGCTGGTGTCGAAAGGCTGAAACCCTTCCAGCTCGCGCAATTCCCCTTCGCGGGCGGTGGCGAGCTCACCATCTCGCGGACCGGTTTCACCGGCGATCTCGGCTATGAATTATGGACGACGCCCGATCGCGCGCTTGATCTGTGGGATTTGCTCTTCGAAGCCGGCGCGCTCTACGGCATTCGCGCAATCGGCACCACCGCGCTCAACATGGCGCGCATCGAGGCGGGCTTTATCATCACGAATATGGATTTCATCGCCGCCGAACAGGCCATTCGCGCAGGGCGCGCGCGGTCGCCCTTCGAGATGGGCCTCGACTGGATGATCGATTTCGACAAGGGCCATTTCAACGGCAGGCGTGCGCTTCTTGCCGAAAAAACCAAGGGCACATCGAAATGGGCATTGGTCGGGCTCGATATCGAAGGCAATGTCGCGGCCGATCATTCGCTCATCTATCACAACAGGAAGCGCGAGGTCGGACGGGTGACGGCGGCAATCTGGTCGCCCACCACCAAACGCAATATCGCGCTCGCCATGCTGGAGCGGCCCTATCACGACGCGAAGAAGGACGATCTCTGGGTCGAGATCTATGCGCTGCGCGAACTCGAGTATCACAAGCTCATGGTGCGGGCACGGGTGACCGAGCGGCCATTCTTCAATCACCCCCGCCGCCGCGCGACGCCACCGGGCGAGTTCTAGAGGCGCCTTGGGGTAAATAAGGAACGTCGCCGACCAGAAGGCCTCTGGACGGGCCACAGATGGCCGCTAGAGGGCCTCGCCGGGCTCCCCGGTAGGGGACAGCCAGAGAACAAAAAGTGAAAATTGAACCGGTTAGGTGGGGGTCAGCGGCGATTTCTACGCCTGCGTGTATCTTGCCCGCACTAATCTCCTTATGATTGCAGAGCACCGGAGAACTCGACGAAACGTCGCCCCGTCTTCAACCTCCCCCTTTGTGGGGAGGTCGAAATTTGCGGCAGCAAATTTCGGGTGGGGGAATCTTCGACGTCCAGCGTGACCCCCACCCTTAATCCCTCCCCACAAGGGGGAGGGAAACCGGCAGGACGATCTGTGTACGGAATAGCTCTTACTCCCTATCGACCTCATCCTGAGGTGCCCGCCGACAGGCGGGCCTCGAAGGATGGTCGCCGCTTGTCGTCGCCGGATTCATTCCGGCGATCCATTGTGCCGATACTCCGTAAGCTGATGAGTTTGAGCCATGGATTGCCGGGACGAGCCCGGCAATGACAAGATAGTGTTAGCCTCCCCCGGGTGGGGAGGGAGAGCCATCTAGCTCTCCGGCAGGGCACCGCCCTCGGCCGTGCGGCGGGCGACGAAGGCTGAGAGATCATCCGCCCTGCCCGCGTCCATCTTCGGCGGTTCGAAGTTTTTCAGAATTTCTTTCCAGATGCGGTTGGCCCGCATGGTCGCCGTCTTGCTGCCGTCCTCGCTCCAGCTGCCGAAATTGCGCCAGTCGGAAACGAGCGGCGTATAGAAAGCGCGCTGGTAGCGTTCCATCGTATGCTGGGCGGCAAAGAAATGGCCGCCGGGCTCGACCTCGGCGATCGCCGCGAAGGCGAGCTCCGGGTCGCTCGCATCGAGCGGCTGGAAAATTTCAGCGAAGATCTGCAAGGTCTCGATATCGAGAATATACTTCTCCATCGAGGCGGTGAGCCCGCCCTCAAGCCAGCCCGCGGCATGAATCATCATGTTGACGCCGCCGAGGATCGATCCCCAGGCCGACATCAGGGATTCATAGACCGCCTGCTCGTCCGGCGCGTTCGAGGCCGTCGCCGAAGACCCGCGCCATGGCAAATTGATATGCCGCGCGAGCTGGCCGGCGCCGAAAGCGCCTTGCACGAATTCCGGCGTGCCGAAAGCCGGCGATCCCGACTTCATATCGACATTCGATGTGAACGAGCCATAGACCACTGGCGCGCCGGGCCTCGCCATCTGGCTCAAGGTGATGCCGGCCAGCGCCTCGGCATGCTGAAGCGTCAGCGCGCCCGGAATGGTGACGGGTGCCATCGCGCCCGACAAGGTAAACGGCGTGATGACGGAAACCTGGCCGGCGCGCGCGAAATCGATGATGCCCTGGCACATCGGGATGTCGAGCTGGCGCGGCGAATTGGTGTTGATGACCGTGTAGCAATAGGGCTTCCCCGCGAATTCCTCAGCCGTGAGGCCGCGGGCGATGCGCACCATCTCCATCGAGTCGCGCACCTGCGGGGTGCCGCGCGAGAAGACGAAGAGCGGCTTGGTCGACAAGGTCAACTGGCTCTCGGTGGTGCGCAGATGGCGCAGGTTCAAGGGCACGTCCTGCGGCTCGACATTGGGCGACTGGATGTGGATGACGTCGAAATGCTGGTTGAGCTTGATGATGTTGCGGGTGTCTTCGAGCGTGCCGTTGCGCTTGCCGCGATCGAGATCGGAAATATGCGGCGGACCGCCGACGCAGACGAAGGCGATGTGATCGCCGCCGAGCGTCACATGATCATCCTCGCCAGCACCGAGTAGATCGAATTGCGATGGCGCCGTACGCAAGGCTTCGGCGATAAGGCCGCGATCGATGCGAACCATGAGAGTCGCTTCGTCGACAATCGCACCGCCTGCCTTGAAGATGCGCCGCGCTTCCTCGTTCAGGACCTTGACGCCCAGATCCTCCAGCACCCGCAGGGCAGTGTCGTGGATCGCCGCGATGCGGTCGTCGCTGAAGATCGGCTGGCGGACAAGCGGGTTGACGAGCTTGCGATAATTGGTGCGGCGTTGCGAAGCCTGCGTGTCGCCCGCATCCGGGCGGCGACGGCGCCGTTCAGCCCGCGCTGGCCTCTCAAGCATGGGAGCAATCCTTCATCGGGCGCGACCCAAGCGCGACGCGCGGCAAAAGGCAAGCGGTGTCAGCGATTCCAGAACGGGCGCGCGGGTGATGAATCCGAATCGTCAGCGTCGAATTCGTCGTCCTCAAGCCAGGGGTCGTCGTCCTCGGGGAGAACCGCATCATCCTCGATGCGAGAATCGGGCAATGGCAGAGGCGGCCGCGATGGCGACGCATGCCACCCAACCGCGGTGGCGCTTGCTAGCCGCGGCTCCAAGTCGATTGCGGATACCTCATAACCGGTCATGGGCCGCCTTTCCCAAGACTCGCCGCCGTCCCGTGATTCGCTCCCGTTGCCACCTTGAATGAGCGCCCCCAGCCCCAGATTGTCAAATCGAGGACGGCCAGGGATCGGCAAATCTGTCGCGGTGTGTCCTTTATGCAGGGGCGGTCGCGGCGTAAACTGGTTTTTACCCGGGTGAGTCGAATGATCGGCCGCCGGAGAAAAGGGGAAGATCATGGACTGGCTTGGCATCATCATTCAGATCATCGCGGGCGCGATCGGCGGCAACGCGGCCGGCAAGGCGATGAAGGATTACGACCTCGGCAGCACCGGCAACTCCATCGCCGGGGTGGTCGGCGGGGTCCTCGGCGGGCAGATTCTCCAGAAGTTGTTGGGCGGTGCGGCGCCGGCGGTGGCCGACGCGACGGCGGCTGCAACGGGCAGCGGCATGGATATCGGCGCGATCATCCAGAGCCTCGCCGGCGGCGGCATCGGCGGCGCGATCCTGATGATCATCGCCGGCATCATCAAGAAGCAGATGGCGAAGGCGTAAGTATCATCAAACAGCTGACTAATCCCCTCTCCCCTTGTGGGAGAGGGCGGGCCCGAGGCGGGTGAGGGGTCGGCTATAAGTTACGGGTGGCTGCGGGGCGGATAAGCCCCCTCACCCGGCACGTTGTCGCGTGCCGCCCTCTCCCACGAGGGGAGAGGGTATTTGAAGTACTAAAGCTGCTGCGCGCTGAACGTATCGCAGTTGGCGAGGTCGCCGGTATCCAGGCCGCGCTTGAACCAGCGCACGCGCTGTTCCGACGTGCCATGCGTGAAGGAATCGGGGACTGCATAGCCTTGTGACTTCTTCTGCAGACGGTCGTCGCCGATGGCGGCCGCGGCGTTGAGCCCTTCCTCTATATCGCCCTCCTCAAGGATCTTGCGGCTGTCATCGGCCTTGCGCGCCCATACGCCGGCGAAGCAATCAGCCTGCAGTTCCATCATGACGGAGAGCTGGTTGGCTTCGGCCTCCGGCAATTGCATGCGCCGCTGCATGACCTTGTCGGCAATGCCGAAGACATTCTGGAGGTGGTGGCCGACCTCATGGGCGACGACATAGGCCTGCGCGAAGTCACCCGGCGCACCGAGCTTGTTCTTCATGTCCTGGTAGAAGGAGAGATCAATATAGACCTTGCTGTCGCGCGGGCAATAGAACGGTCCCATGGCCGACTGCGCCGTGCCGCAGGCCGATTGCACGAAGCCCGTGAAAAGCACGAGCTTGGGCGGGGGATATTGCCGGCCCATTTTCTGAAACTCTTCGGTCCACACGCGTTCGGTCGAGCCGAGGACGCGAGCCACGAAATCCTTGCCGGCGTCGCCGGTGACATCGGCCTGCTGTCCGGTCGTCTGGCCGGGCTGCTGGATCTGGGTCTGGCCCTGCTCCTGCTGCTGCGGCACCGGCTGCAAGCCGCCGCCACCGCCGCTCAAAATATCGAGCAGGTCGATGCCGAAAATGAACTTGATGACGAAATAGGCGATGACCAGCATGATGATCGTGCTCATGCTGATGCCGCGGCCGCCGCCCATCGGCACGCGCATGCCGCCGCCGCGCGGGAAGCCGAAGCCTCCACCGCCGCCCATGCCACCCTGGCCGCGGCGATCCTCGATGTTGTCGCTTGGACGTTCGTTGTCGAGCCGCATTCGAAAATGCCTCCCAGTCAGAAACAGTTGCTAGCCGAACCGGCAGCGGGATTTCGTCAGATCATAAACCAATTGCAGGGTCGGTACAGCCATCCCCGCGATTTGCGCCAATTCAATGACCGCCCCCAAAAGGGCGTCGAGTTCGGTCGGGCGGCCGGCATCGACGTCCTGCAGCATGGAGGTCCGGTGGGCGCCGACCTTGGCCGCCATGTCGATCCGCTCGTCGATGGTAATGTTGAAGCTTACGCCGAAAGCCTCGGCGACCGCGCGGGCCTCCTCCATCATGGTTCGGATGACCCGCCGGCTTTCGGGATCGCCGGCCAGCTGTTCCAGGGTGCCCCGGGTCAAGACACTCACCGGATTGAAGCTGAGATTGCCCCATAATTTGAGCCAGATTTCGGAGCGCAGATTGGGACGCACGGGGCTTTTGAAGCCGGCATCGATCAGGAGCGTGCTCAGGGTCTTGATCCGCGCGGTCTGCTCACCGGAGGGCTCGCCGATCGGCATGCGGTCGCCATAGCCGTGAACGACGATTCCAGGCGCTGCGAGTTCGGCAGCCTGCCAGACGACGGTTCCGATGGCGCGCTGGGGTGTGAGCTTCTCCCATATGAGGCCGCCGGGATCGACACTTTCGAGCTTGCGCCCGCCATGCGCGGCATCGCCGCCATAGAAGTACCACCAGGGGAGCCCATTCTGGGCGAAGAGAATGGCCGTGTCGGGTCCGAGCAAGGGCATAAGGGAATCGATGACGCCGGTCAGCGCATAGGCTTTGAGACCAATGACAACGAAATCCTGGTGCCCAAGTTCCGTGGCCTTTTCGGCGGCGCGCGGGCGGGTGACGAATTCCTCCCCGCCTTTGCGCAGGATCAGACCGTTGGAGCGGATAGCTTCGAGATTGGCGCCGCGCACGATCACCGAGACATCCGACTTGCCGGCATGGGCCAGTTGCGCGGCAATGAGGCCGCCGATGGCGCCGGCCCCGAAAACGCAAATCTTGGTCATGCGAGGCCGAGTTTCTGTGCAAGGCCAATGCGCTGCAGTTTGCCGGTGGCGCCTTTGGGGATTTCACGGAGGATCACGATCCGGCGCGGCACCTTGAAGGCGGCGAGGCGCTTGGCGGCGAAATCCTGAAGCTCGCGCTCTTCGGCTTGCGCCCCTTCCTTCAGCACGATGGCGGCGGCAACATCTTCGCCAAGCTTGTCATGCGGCATCGCAAAGGTGACCGCCTGCTGCACGGCCGGATGATCCATCAGGATCTCGTCGACCTCGACGGGTGCTATCTTCTCGCCGCCGCGATTGATGATTTCTTTCAGGCGACCCGTGATCTTGAGGAAGCGATCCTCATCCAAGTAGCCCTGATCGCCGGTGTGGAACCAGCCATGGGCAAAGGCCGACTCGTTTGCGGTCGCGTTGCTCTCATAGCCCGTCGTGACATTGGGGCCGCGGATGACAACCTCGCCCTCCTCCCCCGGTCCCAGCAAGCGGCCATCGGGCGCCATGACCGCGACTTCCGGACCGGCCGCGACACCGACGAAGCCCGGCTTGCGGTTGCCCGGCGGCAATTGGTTGGAGGTCATCTGATGCGCGCTCTCGGTCATCGAGTAAGCTTCGATCACCCGGCAATTGAGCGCCGCTTCGAGCTCGAGGAGGACCGGTGCCGGAAGCGAAGCCGAACTTGAGCGTATGAAGCGCAAGGGATTGCGGGCGATGATCTCGGCATTGCGCGGCGCGCGAGCAAGGATCGCCTGATGCATGGTGGGCACGGCCGTGTACCAGCTCGGATGCGCCTCATCCATCCAGCTGAAAAATCTGAGCGCGTTGAAGCCCGGCGCGCAATAGACCGAGCCTTGCGCCGCAAGGCTCGAAAGGACGCCGGCGACAAGCCCATGAATATGGAACAAGGGCATGATGTTGAGGCAGCGGTCGTCGGCAGTGAGATTCAAGGTCGCAATTATGTTCTTCGCCGAGGATGCGAGATTGGCGTGGGTCAAGGGAACAATCTTGGGGCGCGAGGTCGTACCCGAGGTATGGAGCACCAGTGCGACATCGTCGGGCGCAGGCCGATGCGGCTGCGCCGAGCGGTTCGAACCCGGAATGTCAAAGCGGCCCGCTTCTGCCTTCGACTTGATATCGAGAACCGGAATGCCGAGTTCGGCTGCGACGGCACGCGCCGGGCTTTGATCGCCCTCCTCGAGAATCAGGAGGCGGACCCTGAGGTCGTTCATGTAGAAGCGGAATTCATCAGCCTTATAGGCTGGATTGAGCGGCGCTGCGACGGCGGCACAGGCAACGCCCAGAAAGGCGCTCGCCATATCAGGACCATTGGGCAGCACGATCGCCACCTTGTCTTGCGGAGCTATCCCGGCCTTGGCGAGGGCGCGCCCGATAGCGGCGATCTGCGTCGAAAGTCCGGCATAGGTTAACGGCTGGCGGTCGGGGGCGGCGATGGCCACGGCTTCGGCCGGGGCGGCGGCAATAAAGTCATGCAATATCATGAAATCTGTCATGCGGAGTTTTACAGAAACGGTCAACGGCTGCGATTGATGGCATCAAGACCTTGCTTTATGAGGCAGCCATGACCGATCGCCTCATCATCGCGCTGGCCCAGCTCAACCCCACGGTTGGAGCCGTTGAGGCCAATCGTGACAAGGCGCGGGCCGCCTGGGAGAAGGCCGCGGCCGCGAAGGCCGATCTCGTGCTTTTTCCGGAGCTGTATCTTTGCGGCTATCCCCCAGAGGATTTGGTCTTGCGGCCCTCTTTAGTGGCAGCGTGCCAGCGGGCGGCGGAGGAATTGGCCGAGGAGACCGGCGACGGTCCGGCAATCCTGATCGGCCTCCCCTGGCATGACGATGGCAAGCTTTACAACGCCGTCGCGCTCCTGAACGGCGGCAAGATCGAGACACTGCGCTACAAATACGATCTCCCGAATTACGGCGTGTTCGACGAGAAGCGCGTCTTCGCCGCCGGCCCCGCGCCGGGACCGATCAATTTCAAGGGGGTCCGGATCGGCGTTCCGATCTGCGAAGACATTTGGACGGAAGAGACCTGCGAGACATTGGCCGAGACCGGCGCTGAACTCTTGCTCGTTCCGAACGGCTCGCCCTTCGAGCAGAACAAAGATGATGTCCGGCTCAATCTTGTCGTTGCGAGGGTGACCGAGACGGGACTGCCGCTCGCCTATCTCAATCAGATCGGCGGGCAAGACGAACTCGTCTTCGACGGCGCGTCCTTTGCCCTCAATGCCGATCGCACGCTCGCTCTCCAGATGCCGATGTTCGTCGAGGATGTCGCCATCACCGAATGGCGGCGTGGCAGCGACGTCTGGCGGATCGTTACGGGCGAAATCGCCAAGCTCCCTGAGGGCGAGGAAGAAACCTGGCGCGCCTGCGTGCTCGGGCTCAACGACTATGTCGACAAGAACCGCTTCCCTGGCGTGGTGCTCGGCCTCTCCGGCGGCATTGATTCCGCCGTGGTGGCGGCGATGGCGGTCGATGCGCTCGGCAAGGAGCGCGTCCATTGCGTGATGATGCCCTATGCCTATACGAGCCGCGACAGTCTCGTTGACGCCGAGGCTTGCGCGAAGCTCCTGGGCGTGCGCTATGACGTGGTGCCGATCAAGGAGCCGGTCGAAGGCTTCCTCTCCGCGTTGAAGCCCTTGTTCAACAGGCATAATCGCGATGTCACAGAAGAAAACATCCAGTCGCGCGCGCGCGGCGTGATCCTGATGGCGATCTCCAACAAGTTCGGCGCGATGGTGCTGACCACCGGCAACAAGTCGGAAATGTCGGTTGGCTATGCGACGCTTTATGGCGATATGAATGGCGGCTATAACCCGATCAAGGACGTCTACAAGACGCAAGTCTATCGGCTCGCGGCATGGCGGAACCAACAGGGCCATGTGATCCCCGACCGGATCATCACCAAGGCTCCTACCGCAGAACTGCGCGAGAACCAGACCGACCAGGACAGCCTGCCGCCTTACGACATGCTCGACGGCATTCTTTCGCATCTCGTGGAAGAGGAATTGCCGGTCGCCGAAATCGTCAAGCTGGGCTATCCGGAAGCGGTGGTCAGGCGAGTGCAGCACATGCTCTATGTCGCCGAGTACAAGCGGCGGCAGGCGGCGCCCGGCGTCAAGATCACGCGGCGCAATTTCGGCCGCGATCGGCGCTATCCGATTACCAACGGATTTCGAGATTTGACGACATGACGCTCGTGCGCTTTGCGCCCTCGCCGACTGGCCTCATCCATATCGGCAATGCCAGGACGGCGATCGTCAACTATCTCTTCGCGCGCAAGAATGCCGGGCAGTTCCTGTTGCGCTATGACGACACCGATGTCGAGCGCTCGAAACCGGAGTTTGCTGCGGCGATCGCGAAGGACTTGGAATGGCTCGGCATTCATCCCGACCAGGTCGAACAGCAGTCGGCGCGCACAGCGCGCTATGACGAGGCTGCCGCGCGGCTCAAAGTCGAAGGTCGCCTTTATCCCTGCTACGAGACCCCGGACGAATTGGATCGCCGGCGTAAGCGCCAGCTCGCGCGCGGGCTGCCGCCGGTTTATGACCGCGCCGCGTTGAAGCTCACCGATGAAGAGCGCGCGAAGTTCGAGGCGGAAGGCCGCAAGCCACATTGGCGGTTCAAGCTCGACCAGCGCCGGGTGGAATGGAACGATCTGGTCCGCGGTCCGCAGCATATCGATACCGCTTCTCTCTCCGATCCGGTGCTGGTGCGCGGCGATGGCAGCTATCTCTACACGTTCACGTCGGTCGTCGATGATATTGATCTCGGGATCACGCATGTGATCCGTGGCGAGGACCACGTCGTCAACACTGCGGTTCAAACCGAGATCTTCGAAGCCTTGCGCGGCAAGGTTCCCCATTTCGCGCATCACAGCCTGCTGATCGGCGCCGACGGCAAAGGGCTCTCCAAGCGGCTCGGCTCTCTATCAATTCGGTCCTTGCGCGATGAGGGCCTCGAAGCCATGGCGGTGGTGAGCCACACGGCCCTGCTCGGCACATCCGAGTCGATCCACCCTTGCGCCGATTACCAGGAACTCATTGAGGGCTTCGATCTCGGCAAACTGTCGCGCGCGCCGGCCCGGTTCGACGAGGCGGAACTGCGTCACCTCAATGCCAAGCTTCTGCATACGCTGCCTTATGCGGCGGTGAAGGATAGGCTCGGTTTCGGCACTGAAGCCTTCTGGCTCGCGGTGCGCGGCAATCTTGCGCTGCTTTCCGACGCGCGGGTGTGGTGGGACGTTGTGACGGGCAGCATCGCGCCAGTCATCTCGCCGGATGATCGCGAGTTTGTCGCCGCGTCGGCGGGGCTATTGCCGCCCGAACCCTGGGGCGACAAGACCTGGGCCGACTGGACCGGCGCGATCAAGGCGGCGACGGGGCGAAAAGGCAAAGGCCTGTTCATGCCCTTGCGGCTGGCACTGACGGGTCTCGACCATGGGCCGGAGCTTGCCGCGCTGCTTCCCCTGATCGGGCGGGAAAAGAGCCTCAAGCGCCTTGGAGCGATTGCTAACTGATCGGACGCAGCGCTAAGCTCAAGGCCGCGGGAGAGAGCGGATGATCCTTGTCGGCCAGTATGATTCCCCATTCGTCAGGCGTGTGGCAGTCAGCCTCCACCACTACGGCATTCCCTTCGAGCGCAACCGATTATCGGTATTCCAGCCGGGCATGGCCGAGATCAATCCGCTGGTGCGCATCCCATCCCTCATCATCGACGGCGATGAGACGTTGATCGATAGCGGTGCCATCCTCGACTATCTCGACCAGTTGGTGGGTGCGGAGCGGGCACTCATGCCGGCGGGCGGCGATGAACGACGGCGCGTCATGCAGGCGACGGTTCTGGCGGCCGGTGCCATCGAGAAATGTGGGGCCGTCGTCTATGAACGGCACTTTCATGCCCATGCGTGCATCGCGCATGAATGGGTCGCCCGTTGTATGGGGCAGCTTGCCGGCGCGCTCACCATGCTCGACGGCTATGCCAAGTCACCCTGGTACTTCGGGGCCAAGTTCACGCAGGCCGATGTCGTGATCGGATGCCTGATCGGCTATATCCGGTTGAGACTTGAAGAGGCCATGCCAGCCAAGCGCTTTCCCAAGCTGGAAGAGCTCGCCACGCGCTGCGAGGCGCTCGATGCCTTCCAGAAGTCCCGGCCGAGCCCGGATGAATTGATGCCGGGGAAGAGTTAGCTCGGCATCGGGATTTGCAGGCCGGCATCGGGGACGGCGAAACCCTTCTTGACTGCGGGGCGCGCCGCAATCTGAAGATACCAGCGCTTGGCATTGGGATAGTCGTTGAGATCGATCCGCTGCCATTCGAAGCGCGCGATCCAAGGAAAGGTCGCAATGTCTACTATGGAGTATTCATCGCACATATACTCGCGATCGGCGAGCAGTCGGTCGAGAACCCCATAGAGCCGGCGCGCTTCCGCCTGGAACCAGGCTTCCGCAAAGGGCGCCTTCCCGGGATTATACTTCAGGAAGTAATGCGCGCGGCCGAGGAACGGGCCGATGGATGACATCTGCCACATCAGCCATTCATGGACACGGATGCGTTTCTCGGACGCGGAGGGATAGAGCTTGCCCGTCTTGTCGCCGAGATACATGAGGATCGCGCCCGATTCGAAGACGCTCGACCCCGTATCCTGGTCGACGATCGCGGGTATCTTGTTGTTGGGCGAGATGGCCAGGAATTCCGGCTTGAACTGCTCATCCTTGCCGATATCAATGGGGAAGACGCGATAGGGCAGCGCCATTTCCTCGAGGGCTATCGATACTTTGCGACCGTTCGGCGTGCCCCAGGTGTAAAGATCAATCATTCCGGGAATCCCTCACAACAAATCGAGTCCGCCGCGGGCTTCGCAGTCCTGCTCGCGCTTGACGATCACCCGATAGTCTTGCGGCGTGAGCATGCTCATGCCTGAAATCAGGAGCGCCGCACGCGGTTCCGCAAGGGCCGGATCATCCAGCGCCGCGACGAGCGCCAAGCGCAGTTTCTGCCGCAAGTCCAGACTGGTCGTTGCCGACGTTACATAAGGAAGCCCGGGCACACTCGGGGAGCGGGCAATCTCGACCAACCCTTCCAGATAGTCGGGGCGATAGCGGCGGGCGAGTGCGACGCACACAGAATCGATGGCGCAGACGTCCGCAGTTCCACTGCGCACCGCAGCAAGAGAGGCGACGTGGCTGCCGGTCCCTACCGCGCCGCGAAAGAATCGTCCCGCCTTGGCAAATGGCCCGAAGACGAGTTTGAGCGCCAGCATGCCGGACATCGAGTCGGGCATGTTCACCGCGGCGATCGTTCCGGCGAGGTCCGTCAAACGCGACGGGCGCTCACGCGCAAATACGAAACTCAAGTAATTGGGTCCCTCACAGCCCTCCGCATCATAGTGCGGCGTCGCGACGAGTTCGAGGCTTGAAGCGAAGCCATGCGTGAAGGGATAGCCGCAAGTCTGGCTGAAGATGAGGTCGTCGCGGCGCCACAAACCGGCATAGTCAGCCACGCGAGACAGTGGAAAACTCAAGCCGGCATGGCGCGCGATTCCCGCCCACCAGGCGTCGGTGGCGGTACTGATTTCAGGCCAGTCATACATGGGAAGCGACGCCAACATTCGCGCGATGTCCATAAAATTGCAGCAAAATCGGGCTCTTTTTAGCGTCTTTTCGGCGCTGCGAAAGACGTATTTGCCCGCGACAAAAATGGCGCGGATTTCGGGAATTCGAAAAAGCCCCGAAAAATGGGCACTTTCATCGAATCGGAACATGCGCTATCGGGAATCCAGCCGAATCGGCAAATGGAGAGAAACATGGCTGATGATAAGATCAAGATCGTGACGGTGCCGCTGTCGAAACTTGCTGCGGAACTGGCAGAAAAGCACGAACTGTCCAAGAAGGCCGTCACCACGCTTCTTGGCGACTTCGTCGACCTGACCGTCAAGAATCTCAAGAAGGGCCACAAGATTCGCGTTACGGGTCTCGGCATCTTCCAGGTGCGCAAGCGCCCCGCACGCATGGGCCGCAACCCGGCGACCGGCGAAGCGATCAAGATCAAGGCGTCCAAGAAGCTTGCCTTCCGCGCCGCCAAGGAAGTCAAGGACGCCATCTAAGCGTCCGCTACGAGTTTCGAGGGGATCCCGGCCCCGCCGCAAGGCGGGGCTGTTTTATTTCGATTCCAGAGTGCGCTTGCGCACCCCCCCACCTTGCTTCATGATCATGCCAAACAAAAAGCAGCCCGGGGCAAGAGGGGGGAATGCTAGTTTTGGCAGTGCGCCGTTTGGCGTCGATGATTCTGATCATGCTGGTGATCTCGATCATGCTTTTCGTCTTCTTCGAAGGCGACAAGCTCAATCTCGCGATGCGCGTTCTTGGCCCCTACTCGACCATGGAAGGTCGCCTGGCGTGGCTTGCGGACAATGGCTACAATCGCCCGCTCATCACACGCTATCTTACCTGGCTCGGCGGTTTCCTCACTGGCAACTGGAACGAGTCGGCGCAATTCAGCGCTCCGGTCTTAAAGTTTCTGGCGCCGCGGCTGGCCAACACGGCGATCCTCGCAGCCTGCGTCTTCGTCATCACGGTGGCCATCTCTCTGGTACTCGGCGTGCTGTCGGGGATCCGCGAGGCGAGCCTGCGCGACCGGACGATTACCATCATCTCCGTGCTCACAACCTCCATTCCGGAATTCGCTTCCGCCACTTTCCTCGTGGCAATCTTCGTCTTTTGGCTGAATTGGCTGCCGGGCTCCTCGTCCTTCTCGAACGGCTTCTCGTGGATTGAATTGATCCTACCGGTAACAACCCTCGTCATCTATAATTTCGGGTATTACACCCGCATGACCCGGGCCTCGATGGCCGAAGTCATGTCCTCGCAGTATGTGCGTACCGCCGTTCTCAAGGGCTTGCCGTACCGACGTGTCATCCTTCGGCATGCCTTGCGCAATGCCCTGATCGCGCCCTTCACGGTGATGATCCTGCAACTCAATTATCTGCTTTCGGGCGTGGTCGTCACCGAGGTGTTCTTCGCCTATGACGGCTATGGCAAGGCGCTGGTCGACGCCGCGCAGTATGGCGATGTCTACCTGATTCTCGCCGGCGCCATGGTTGCCGTGGTGGTGGCCGTCATATCCCAGTTCATCTCCGACATCGGCTATACCTACCTCAATCCCCGCATCCGCTTCGCGTGAGGAGAATGCGATGACCGACGCCGCCATCACTACCCAGCGCCCGAGCGGTATCAAACGCATTGTGCGGGCGATCGGACTCCTGCGCGAATCCCCGATCGGTATTTTCGGCCTTGTCCTCGTCGCCTTCTGGGTGATCATGGCTGTCTTCGCCGATGTGCTGCCAATCCGCGACCCTCTCGCCCAATCCGCGCCCGACCTCCTAAAGCCAATGTTCTCGCCGGCACCGGACGGCGGCTACTACTGGCTCGGTACCGACGACAAGGGACGCGACATACTCTCGCGGCTTATCTTCGGGTCGCGGCTCGTACTGTTCTGGTCGACCCTTGCGACGGTGGTCGCCTATGTGGTCGGCATGCTGATGGGCGTCGCGGCCGGCTATCGCGGGGGCTGGTGGGACGAGGTTCTATCCTTCATCGGCAACATCTTCCTCGCCTTCCCACAAATGGTGCTCTACATCGTCCTTCTCTCGCAATTGAGCCCGGAGTCCCCGCTGGGCCAGGTGCTCGCCAGCGCGGGCTTCAGCAAGACGGCGGCGAAAGGCCTGACAATCGTCCTCGCCATCATGCTTGGTACCGCACCGCAAGTGATGCGTATCGTGCGCGGCATCGTGCTCGACCTCAAGACACGAGATTATATCGCGGCGGCCGAAGTGCGCGGCGAAAAGCCGTTCTACATCATGATCGTCGAATTATTGCCCAATGCGCGGGGACCGCTGATCGTCGATGCCTGCCTGCGCATGGGCTACGTCACCATCGCGATCGCCGCACTCGGCTTTCTCGGGCTTGGCCTGCCGCCGCCCGATCCCGACTGGGGCAAGATGATCTCGGAAGTGCGCGGTTTCGGTCCGATGGCCGGCAACGCGATGCTGTGGCCAGCCGTCGCGATCTCGTCCCTGGTGCTCGGACTCAACTTGCTCGCCGACGGCGTGCGCGAAATTTCACTGAGGGATTGAGCGATGGCGACACCAGTCCTCGAGTGCAAGAACGTCTCGATCTCCTACTACACGCGCGCCGGCGAGGTTCCTGCCGTCTATGACTTCAACCTGACCATCAATCCTGGCGAGGCCGTCGGCATCGTGGGCGAATCCGGCTGCGGCAAGTCGACGGTCGCACTCGCCATCATGCAGTATATGGGCAAGAACGGCGCGGTGACGGCTGGCGAGATCAAGTTTCTCGGCCGCGACATGCGGTCAATGAGCGAGGAAGAGCTCAGGCAGATCCGCGGCTCGCAGATCTCGATGGTCTATCAGGAGCCGATGGCCTCGCTCAATCCCTCGATGCTGATCCGCGATCAGCTCATCGAAGTGCCGATGTATCATGAATCGATCTCGGCGGAAGCGGCCACCAAGCGGGCGGTCGAGGTGCTCGATGCCGTGCGCCTGCCCGATCCGCGGCGGATCATGAACTCCTATCCGCATCAACTGTCCGGCGGCCAGCAGCAGCGAGTCGTGATCGCCATGGCGCTGCTTTCAAATCCGAAGCTGCTACTCCTCGATGAACCGACCACCGCACTCGACGTCACGGTCGAAGCCGGCGTCGTCGAACTGATCAAGGACATTTCGAAGCGATTCGGCACGTCGATGATCTATATCTCGCATAATCTCGGCCTCATTCTCGAAACCTGCGACCGCATCTGCGTGATGTATTCCGGCCAGTCGGTCGAACTCGGCAGCGTCAAGCAGGTGTTCGACCATATGCGACATCCCTACACGCGCGGGCTTTTCTCTTCGATTCCGCTGCCCGGCACCGACCGCTATGCGCATCCCTTGGTGCCGATCCGCGGGCAATTGCCCTTGCCACGCGACCGACCGACGGGCTGCACCTTCGGGCCGCGCTGCGACTTCTTCGTCGCCGGGCGCTGCGACAAGCCAATCCCGATGCTCGACATCAAGGGCGATCCGGGCCACGAGGCGCGCTGTGTGCGCTATGACGAAATCGACTGGGTCAAGCATCGGCCCAAGGGCGTCGAAATGACGCCTCTCGAGCCAGGCCCGCCGGTGCTGCAAGTGCGCGACATGAAGAAGTATTACGAGATCCGCGATACTTCGATCGGCGCGCTCTTCTCGCGCAAGCCGCCGCGCTATGTGAAGGCGAACGAGAAGCTCGATTTCGAAGCCCGGGAAGCAGAGACGGTAGCCGTCGTCGGCGAGTCGGGCTGTGGCAAGACCACGTTCGCCAAGGTGCTGATGGGCCTCGAAAGCTCGACATCGGGCGAGGTTTTGATCAACGGCGTCGAAGTCGGCAAATTGCCGGTGCGCCAGCGCAAGCCAGGTCTTATTTCAAGCCTGCAAATCGTGTTTCAGAACCCGTTCGAAACGCTCAATCCCAGCCATTCGGTGGGCGCGCAGATAGGCCGCGTGCTGAAGAAGTTCGGCGTCGCCAAGACGCGCCAGGAAGTCGAACAGAAGACCTACGAATTGCTCGATCTCGTGAAATTGCCGCGCGAGTTCGCCTTCCGCAAACCGCGCCAGCTCTCGGGCGGCCAGAAACAGCGCATCGGCATTGCGCGCGCCTTCGGCGGCAATGCCAGCGTCGTCGTTGCCGACGAGCCGGTTTCCGCACTCGACGTATCCGTGCAGGCGGCGGTGACGGCGCTTCTGACCGACATTCAGCGCAAGAAACGTACGACCATGGTGTTCATCAGCCATGATCTCTCCGTCGTGCGCTATCTTGCCGACCGGATCGTCGTCATGTATCTCGGTCGCATTATGGAACAGGGCACGACGGACCAAGTCTTCGCCCCGCCCTATCATCCCTACACGGAAGCGCTGTTGTCGGCCGTGCCGATCGCCGATACGTCGGTCAAGAAGAAGCACATCGTGCTCAAGGGCGAATTGCCGTCGCCCGTCAATCCGCCGCCCGGATGCCCGTTCCAGACGCGCTGCCATCGCAAGATCGGTGCGATCTGCGAGACCGAACTGCCGCCGGTCAAGGAACTGGCGCCGGGTCACAAGATCATGTGCCATCTGCCGGATGACGTCTTGCTCAAGATGGAACCGGTGATCGAATTTGCAAGAAAGCCGGAAGGTGCGACGGCGTAACACGCGCGCTGTCATCCCCGCACTTGTTGCGGGGATCCATCGTGCCGAATTTGCGGCGCCGGAGGTTGCGGAGGAATGGATTGCCGGGTCAAGCCCGGCAATGACAAGTAGCGAGGTAGTTCCGACAATCGCGCGTCGTGCGTGATCTCGCGCAGTAACTTACGGCGCATGGCTTCGGCGAAATCCTCATAGTCACTGGCAACGATCAGGAAGCTGCCCGGTCCGACCAACACATTGCTGCGGTACCATTCATCGACACCGACCTCACCGAGAATGGCCAAGCCATTGACGACCACACCCATCGCCATCGCCATCTGTCGGGCCTGCGGCATCATGACGACATAGTCGCGCGCCGCACTTTCGGCACCATCGCCGGAAATATCGACGACCTCACGCGGTGCTTCCAGGCCACTCGCCTCAAGCTCATGCAATGCGGCGGCAAGTCCCGACCCCATTCCGGTTCCGCCATTCACGCGGCGTGGAAACGTGCTCACCATGGCCGAGAAACGATCAATGTCGGCATCGGTCGAGAGAACTGACCAGCCGGTCGAATCCTTCGGGACTTCGTGCTGCGCCCAGACGGTGACATTGACGGCAATGCGCTTCTTCGGCCCCGAACGGATGGCCTCGCGCACGGCGGGATCGCGAAAGGCGGCGGCGATGCCGCCCATTTGCAGGGCAAATTCACTCTCATCGACGCTCCCCGAGGCATCGACAGCCAGAACGAGCTTCAGATCGACACCCTGATCGTCGGCACGAGCGGCCACAATCGCTGCAACCAACGCGATAGCCGCAAGCATCGACAACGCCTGTTGAGAAAGTCTCACCGCGCGACCAGTTGCGGGCGGGCGCGCGCTTGACTATGCAAAGGGCTCTCCCGTCCGCATCCCGAGGATATCTTCATGCGTTCTCATGCCCGTGTGGTCGTCATAGGCGGCGGCGTCGTCGGCGCCTCGGTACTCTATCACCTGACCAAGCGCGGGTGGAAAGATGTCGTGTTGATCGAGCGCGACGTGCTCACCTCGGGATCGACCTGGCACGCGGCCGGGGGTTTTCACACGCTCAATGGCGATCCCAACGTCGCCAAGCTCCAGGAATACACGATCAATCTCTATAAGGAGATCGAGCAGATCTCCGGCCAGGCGACCGGCGTTCATCTTTCCGGCGGCGTCATGCTGGTGTCCAACAAGGACCGCTGGGACTGGCTCAAGATGGCGCATGCGCGAAACCGCTATCTGGGCGTCGCAACGGAACTGATCTCGGTCAAGGAGGCGAAGAAGCGCTTTCCGCTCCTCGAGGAGAGCCAGTTCATCGGTGCTATGTGGCATCCCCTCGAAGGCCATCTCGATCCTTCCGGCACGACGCATGCCTATGCCAAGGCGGCCCGCGTCGGCGGCGCCGAAGTCATCCAGAAATGCCGGGTCACGGACACAGTGCAGAACCCTGACGGAAGCTGGTCGGTCATCACCGAGCAAGCCACGATCACGGCCGAGCATGTCGTCAATGCCGGTGGCCTGTGGGCGCGCGAGGTCGGGCGGTTTGCCGGGCTGGAACTGCCGGTCCTCGCCATGGCGCATCAATATCTCATCACCGAGGAAATGCCCGAGGTCCTCGCCTTCAACAAGGAAACCGGCAAGGAGATCGTCCACTGCATCGATTTCGACGGCGAACTCTATATGCGCCAGGAGCGCTCGGGCATGCTGGTCGGCACCTATGAGCCTAATGGCGTGCCGTGGTCGCCCAAAGTCGCGCCGTGGGATTTCTCGACCGAATTGCTGCCGCCCAATCTCGACCAGATCGCCGGCAATCTCGAGCGTGCCTTCCGGCATCATCCGGCGTTAGGTCGCGCTGGGATCAAGAACGTCATCCACGGGCCCTTTACCTTCGCGCCCGACGGCAATCCCCTCGTCGGCCCGATCCGGGGCTTGCGCAATTACTGGGTCGCGTGCGGCGTGATGGCGGGCTTCAGCCAGGGCGGCGGCGTCGGCCTCGCGCTTGCCAATTGGATGGCCGATGGCGATCCCGGCATGGATATCTGGGCGATGGATGTCGCGCGCTACGGCGCTTGGGCCAACATGGCCTATACCGACCAGAAGGTGCGCGAGAATTACGGAAGGCGCTTCCGCATCACCTTCCCTAATGAGGAATTGCAGGCAGCACGGCCCTTGCGGACCTCCCCCCTCTATGACCGGTTCAAGGCGATGGGCGCCTGTTTCGGCGCAGGCTTTGGCCTCGAATACCCTTTGTGGTTTGCACCAAAAGGCAAGAAGCCGGTCGAGAAGGTCACCTTCCGACGCTCGAACGCCTTTCCAATCGTCGGCGAGGAATGCCGGGCGGTGCGCGAGTCCGTCGGCATTTCCGAGATTACCGGCTATGCCAAATATGAGATCAGCGGCTCGGGCGCCGAGACGTGGCTCTCCTCCATCCTCGCCAATCGCATGCCGCCGAAAGGCAAGCTTGCCCTGACACCGATGCTGAACCGCGAAGGCAAGTTGATAGGCGATTTCACCGTCGCGAAGGCCGCGGACGAGCGCTTCTACATTTTTGGCTCGGGTGCTGCGGAAGAGTACCACATGCGGTGGTGGCAATCGCATCTCCCGGCCGATGGCAGCGTTGCGGTGAGGCCATTGACAACGGAACTGACCGGCCTGTCGATCGCCGGCCCCAAGGCGCGCACGCTCTTGTCGCGCATCACGGATGCCGACGTTTCGAACGAAGCCATGCCGTTCATGGCGTTCCGCGAGATGGATCTGGGCCTGATACCGGCCAAGGTCGGGCGGGTCAGTTTCACCGGCGATCTCGGCTATGAAATCTGGGTGCGCTCGGATTATCTCACCACATTGCACAGCGCATTGGTGCAGGCCGGCGAGTCCTCCGGGCTTCGGCATTTCGGAACGCGGGCGCTATTGTCGCTCAGGCTTGAGAAGAACTGGGGCACGTGGGCGCGCGAATATCGCCCGATCTATGGTCCGCTCGAAGCCGGGCTTGAGCGCTTCGTGTCGTTGAAGAAGAACGAATTCATCGGCCGCGACGCCGCGATGAAGGAACGCGAGAGCGGCGGCAGGCTGCGGCTCGTCGCCTTCACCGTCGATACGCGCGATGTCGATGTCATCGGCGATGAACCTATCTGGCACCAGGGCAAGGTGGTCGGCTGGGTCACATCCGGGGGCTATGCGCATTTCGTGCAGAAATCGGTGGCGCTCGGCTATGTGCCGAAGGAGATCGCCGTTTCGGATGAGAGTTTCGAGATCGAGATCATCGGCAAGCGCTATGCGGCGCGGCCGCAGCGCGAGCCGCTCTTCGATCCCTCAGGCAGTCGGATGCGCGGCTGATCGGCGGTTGCGCTCTGCCCATTCGGTGACGAAAAGCGCACAAATGGCGAGCGCGGCAAATCCAGCGACCAGCGGAATGAGCGTTGCGTTGTAAAGCTGGCCGATGATCGTGCCGCAGACGAGCGCCACGAGCGAGGTGAGCGAGCCGATGATGGCCGAGGCAACGCCGGCAATGCGGCCCATCGGTTCCATGGCGAGCGCGTTGTAGTTGCCGAACAGCAAGCCGCAGAAGAAGAAGTTCACAAACATATAGACCATGAACATCCAGAACGGCGGATGGCCGCCAAGGATTATGACGACGACCAGAAACGTTGCAGAGAGAATGCAGGCGCCCCGCAACGCCAATTTCGACAGTTTGCGCATGCCGAAGCGCATCACCAGGCGTGCGTTGACGATCGAAGCGATCCCGATCGAGGCCGCAAGCACGCCGAAGAAGACGGGGAATAGACGGCCAAGATTATACTGTTCCTGGAATATCTGCTGGGCCGTGCCGAGATAGCAGATGAAGGCGCCGAAGATGAAACCGGTGCCGAGAGCGTAGCCCATGGTCACGGGATTGCGGATGCATTCATAGGCCGACTGAAAAATCGGTCCTGCCGAAAATGGCGATCGCCGCTCCTGTGACAGCGTTTCGCGCTGGCCGAAGCTGATCCAGATCAGCGACAAAATGGCGGTTGCGACGAGGGCCAGGAAGATCAAGCGCCAGTCGCCGAAGAAGAGAATGACCTGGCCGATGCTCGGCGCAAGGATCGGCACGAGGATGAAGATCGCCATAACAAAGGACATGACGCGCGCCATGGCGCGGCCCTCATAGAGATCGCGCACCATGGCGGCGGAAACGATGCGGGGTCCGGCGGCGCCGAAGCCCTGGATGACACGGCCGATGATCATGGTTTCGTAGGTGGTGGCAAAACTGCACATGAGGCCGCCGACCACGAAGAGGATGATGCCGGCGACGATCGCCGGCTTGCGTCCGGTGATGTCCGATATCGGCCCGTAGATCAGTTGTCCGGCAGTGAGGCCGGCAAAGAAGGCAGTCAGCACATGCTGGCGGCTGTTCGGCGAATAGGCATTGAGGTCGGCGGCGATCTGACCGAGCGCCGGCAGCATCGAATCGATCGACATGGCGACGAGCGAAAACAGCAGCGCCACCATCGCGACGAAGCGCATGGATACGGTGGATTTTTCCGTCATGTCACGAAATTGAGCATCCTGAGGACGTCAAAATAGTCATTCGTCTTGAAGCGGATGCGCCGCGGCCCGGCATGTTCAGCGCCGGGATACCAGCCCATGCGATAGGCGGTAACGGGATCGCCATAGGCGATTTCGAGCACATAGTTTTTCGCGAGCGGTAGCAGCGACTTCTTGAGATCGCCTCGCAGGGCCGACGCCGCGCCGTTGCGGATGGCTTCGCAGGCGGCCGTCGGCGTCATCGAAATGGTCGACTGGCCGACGCCGCGTTTCACGGCGCAAGTGCCGATATGGGAATTGGTGGCGCGAATTTCCTCCATCAAGCCTTCATCGCCAGAGACGAAGACGGTGGGCACGCCGAGCATGGCGCCGGCCAATGCGTGGATGAGGAATTCGGAAGCCGGCTTGCCATTGAGCGTGATCAGTTGCGGCGGCAGGGACAAGGTGTGGGCGAGCGCATTGGCGTCGGAGCCCGCGGCTGCGTGATAGCCGATCATCATCACCGCATCGAAATCATCGGTGAGTTCCTGCACCATGCAGAGCGGGTGACCGGCCCAGGACCTGATCAGACGGACATTTGCGGGGAGCATGGCGGTGATGAGATTGCGTCCTGAGCTGTGCGCGTCCTTGACCCAGATTTCGGTCGCACCCGCTGCCTCGGCGCCCTCGATCGCTGCCACCGCTTCGCGCGTCATCTGCTCGCGGAATTCCTGATAGTCGCGATGCGTCTTCTCGGCCTCATCCCAATGGGTGATGCCGGCGACACCTTCGATATCGACGCTGATATAGACTTTCATGAGGTAGGCTCCGTCGGGGCGCATCTTCTAGCCGCGCTTGATCATGAGGGCGAGGCCATAGCAAGATGGCAGCCATGCAAATCGACCCTGCCCGCAGGGCCGTTTCCCTCGATCCGCGCGATCCGGCCTTTTACAACAATCCTTACCCCGCATACCGGGAAATTCGCGCCGCCGCGCCGGTTTTCTACTGGGAGGAGTATGGCTATTGGTGCTTCGCGCGGCACGAGGACGTCAACGGATTGCTCCGCGACCGCCGCTTTGGCCGGCAGATCACTCATCTGGTCTCGCGCGAACGGCTGGGCTGGCCTGGAATCCCGCCTCAACTTGCGCCGTTCTACGCCTTCGAGGCGCATTCCCTGCTCGAACTCGAACCACCGGCCCATACGCGCATTCGCGGCCTCGTCAATCGCGCCTTCGTGGGGCGCGCCATCGAGAGCTTGCGGTCGCGTATTGCGGCACTTGCCCATTCCTTGATCAACGAATTCGAAGGCTCAGGCACAACAGATTTGCTTGAAAGCTTTGCGACGCCCATTCCCGTCGCAGTCATTGCCGATCTCCTCGGCGTGCCAAGCGAGATGGCGCCGCAACTCCTGACCTGGTCGCATCGCATGGTAGCGATGTATCAGGCGCGGCGCGACGCCGAGATCGAGGTGCAGGCTGTTGCGGCAACGCTCGAATTCACTGGTTTCATGCGAGATTATATTAAACGGCGCAGGGCCGAACCGCGCGACGACCTCCTGACGCAACTGATCGCGGCAGAACAGGATGGCCAGAAGCTTTCGACCGATGAACTCGTCACCACTGCCATCCTGCTTCTCAATGCCGGCCATGAGGCGACGGTTCACGCGCTCGCCAACGGCATCAAGGCATTGCTCGAGCGTGGTCTTCGCGCCGATAGTGACCCGCGGCTCGTCGAGGAATTGCTGCGCTACGATGCGCCGCTCCATCTCTTCACCCGCTACGCCCTGGAAGATGTCGAGGTCGCCGGTGTGAAATTGCGCCAAGGCGACCAGATCGGCCTCTTGCTTGGCGCGGCCAATCGCGATCCCGAGCGGTTTGCCGATCCCGACCGTTTCGATCCCCGGCGCGAGCCCTGCCCGCATGTGAGCTTCGGGGCCGGCATCCATTTCTGCGTCGGCGCGCCCTTGGCGCGGCTTGAAATGCAGGTTGCCCTTCCGATCCTGTTTGAGCGCCTGCCCCGCCTCGCTCTCGCGGAAACGCCGCGCTATCGCGACAGCTTCCATTTCCATGGGCTCGAACGCCTCGGCGTGACGTTTTGAGGCGTCGCTTCCAGACCATCAAAGGCCGTTTCGCCGACCGCCCGGCGGAGCTGTTGAGCGTAGAACCCGGCTAGGTGAGACTTTCTCAACAGGTCGCAAATGTCCGATATCCAGCCCGCCTCTACCGGTCGCCGCGCCCGCGGCGGCGCCGAAGCCCGCCGTGCCGCCCGCACCGGGGTTGCCGTCAAGCAGGCCGGATTCATCAAGCGCAACATCCCGCTTTACGAGCCTTTCTCGGCTGACCAGCTCGAGCTCATCGAAAACAATGCCGACATCGTCTTGCAGGAGATCGGCATCGATTTCCGCGACGATCCCGAAGCGCTGGGCATGTGGAAAGAGGCAGGCGCCGACGTCAAAGGCGACCGTGTCCGGTTTCCCAAAGGACTGGTGCGGTCGCTCCTCAAGACCGCGCCGCGCGAGTTCACGCAGTTTGCCCGCAATCCCGCCAACAACGTCACGGTCGGCGGCAAGAATACCGTCTTCGCGCCGGTCTATGGGCCGCCCTTCGTCTACAATATCGACGAAGGTCGCCGTTATGCGACGATCGAGGATTTCCGCAATTTTGTGAAGCTCGCCTATATGTCGCCGTCGCTGCACCATTCGGGCGGCACGGTCTGCGAGCCGGTCGACATCCCGGTGGCGAAGCGCCATCTCGACATGGTCTACAGCCATATCCGCTATTCCGATAAACCCTTCATGGGCTCCGTGACGGCGCCTGAGCGCGCCGAAGACTCCGTCACGATGGCAAAGATGGTGTTCGGCGATGATTTCGTCGACCAGAACTGCGTGATGATCAACCTCATCAACGCCAATTCCCCGCTCGTCTTCGACGGCACCATGGTGGGCGCGCTCAAGGTCTATGCGCGCAACAACCAGGCAACCGTGATCTCGCCCTTCATCCTGTCGGGAGCCATGTCGGCGGTGACGGCGGTTGGTACGCTCACGCAGATTCTCGCCGAAGCTTCGGTCGGCATGGCCTTCGCGCAATTGTGCCGCCCCGGTGCGCCGGTCGTCTTCGGCACATTCGCTTCGTCGATCTCCATGCAGTCTGGTGCGCCGACCTTCGGCACGCCGGAGCCGGCCTTCGTTCTCTTCGGCGCGGCGCAATTGGCACGCCGCCTTGGCGTACCATTCCGTTCGGGCGGCGGCTTGTGCGCTTCGAAACTGCCGGATGCGCAGGCCGCGCATGAAAGTGCGAATACGCTGTGGCCGACATTGCTCGGCGGCGTCAATTTCGTGTTGCATGCGGCGGGCTGGCTTGAGGGCGGTCTTGCCTCCGGCTACGAGAAGCTCATCATCGATGCCGACCAGCTCACCATGTTCCAGCGGTTCTCCGAAGGGGTTGATTTCTCCGAGAACGGCCAGGCGCTGGACGCCATCCGCGAGGTCGGTCCCGGCTCGCACTTCCTCGGTTGCGCGCATACGCAAGCCAATTTCGAAACCGCCTTCTGGCGGTCCGGCGTTGCCGACAACAACTCCTTCGAGCAGTGGCGCGATGCCGGCAGCAAGGAT
The DNA here is from genome assembly GCA_046349315.1 of Hyphomicrobiales bacterium. Lineage (GTDB taxonomy): Bacteria > Pseudomonadota > Alphaproteobacteria > Rhizobiales > Aestuariivirgaceae > JAEUMG01. Next base: position 146,600 of record JAXMCQ010000008.1, read on the forward strand.
GCGGCACAGCGCGCGAACGAGACCTGGAAGCGGCTGTTGCGCGAATACGAAGCGCCGGCGCTCGACCCTGCGCTCGATGAATCGCTCAAGGCCTTCATGGCGAAGCGCAAGGAAACCTTGCCCGACAGCGTGAGCTAAGCCGGCTTCCTCGGCCTGCGGACATCATACCAGCTATAGAGCCCGATGCCGCCGATGATCAGCGCGGTGCCGAGTGCGTCGATCAGAGTGAACTGCTCGCCGAGAAAGATGACGGCGAGATAGATCGTTACCAAGGGCGAGATGGTCGAGATCATCGCGGTCGACTGCGCGCCAATGCGGCCCAGGCCGGCATTGGTCATGAAGCTCGGCACGATGGTGGCAAAGACCGCGGTTCCGGCGGCCAGCATGAGATAGCGCGGCGACAAATTTGACAGGCTGGATTTGCTGAACAAGTACCAGTGAATGATGCTGCCGAGCGAGGCCGCCGACATCGCAACGGAAGTGAAGAGCGTGGAGCCCATCAGGCCGATGAAGTTCCTGGCAAGCAATTGATAGAGCGCGAAGCTCAAGGCGGCGCCGAGCACGAGTATCGTACCGATCGCGGTGCGATAGGCATCCGTGGTGATGCCACCATTGAAGACGACGACTAAGCCCAGATACGTGACGAAGGCGGCGAACAATCCGACGCGCGTCAATCGCGCGCCAAAGAAGGCCCAGCCGAGCAGCATCACAAAAATCGGATAGGTAAAGAGGACGAGCCGCTCCAATTGCGCGGTAATATAAACGAGACCTTCGAAGTCGAGCAGCGAGGCGAGATAATAGCCGATGAAGCCGGTCAGCGCGGCAAAGGCGAAGAGCCGCGGCGAGGGCATCGGCTTGCCCTGCGCCTTCATGCGGCGGTAAGCGAAGATGCCGATCGCGCCGAAAACCGGCAAAGCGAAGATCATGCGCAAGGCGAGCAGCAAGGGCGCGTCGGTCAGTTCCATATAGGCGAGCTTGATGAAGATCGCCTTGGTCGAGAACAGCGCAGCACCGCCGCCGGCCAGAACATAACCGGCGAGAATGCGTCCCTGCCCCGCGTGATGGGGCGCCGTCTGTTGGCTTGCGGTCATCGCCATGGCTTACTCGATCGGCGCTCCGCCCTCGGCCTTGCGCCGCGCCACGAAGGCTGAAAGCGCCTCGGCAATCGCCGGATCGATCGCCGGCTGCTCATATTCTTTCAATGCCTGATGATAGATGCGATTGGCACGCTGTGCCGCATCGAGGCCTCCGCCTTCGCGCCAGGCACCGTAATTCTGCGTCGATGAGATAAGTGGTTGATAGAAAGCCGAGGCGTAGGTGGCAATAGTGCGCTCGGTTCCGAAGAAATGACCGCCGGGACCGACCTGGGCGATCTCCTCGATCCCGATCGTATCGGCATCGATGCGGACCGGTTCCAGATATTGCGCCATCATCTGCAGGAGTTCGATGTCGAGCACGAATTTCTCAAATGAGGCGCACAACCCGCCCTCGACCCAGCCGGCGGCATGCATCAGAAGATTGGCGCCTGCCGTCATTGCCGACCAGACGGAGCCTTGCGATTCATAGCCGGACGCAAAATCCGTCGTGTTCGAAGACGAAAAGTTCGACGAGCGCAAGGGAATGCCATAGCGCCGCGCCATCTGGCCGCCGATCTGCTTGCAACGATAGGCCTCGACCAGGCCATAGGCGGGTGCACCGGTCTTCATGTCGACATTCTTGGCGGCGCAACCATAAAGGATGGGCGCGCCAGGGCGGATCAACTGGCCGAGCGCCAATCCGAACAGAACTTCGGCATTGCACATGGCCATGGCCCCGGCAATCGTCGCCGGCGTGGAAGCGCCCGCAATGATGAAAGGCGTCAAAAGTACCGGCTGACCGTAGCGCGCCATCTCCATGACGCCGATGGTCATGGGCACGTCATACTGCAACGGCGTGTTGGTATTGATGATCGAGAAGACGCCGGGTCGCTTGCCAAACTCTTCAAGCGTTTCGCCGCGGGCGATCGCGCACATTTCGAAGACATCGAGAATGCGCTGCCGGCTCTGGCAGAAGACATAGGGCACCTTGTCGGTATAGGTGAGCATTGCCAGTGCCGCGTCGAGGTGGCGATCCTTTACCTCGATATCGAGCGGCTCCACCGGCCAGCCATTCATCTGCACCAGGTTGAAGAGCTGAGTGAGCTTCAGGAAGTCTATGAAATCCGCAAGCTTGCCGGAACGGCGGCCGCGCTCGAGATCGGAACAATTAGGCGGCCCCAGCACCGCGGCGGTAGTGAGAAACTCATTGCCGATGCGAACTTCATGCGCCTTGTTGCGCGGCGTCATGGTGAATTGCGACGGTACGGATTTGAGTGCCGCTTCAATGATGTCGCGACCGACGCGAACCTGCGCTAGCGAATCGTCGACGATCGCCCCTGCCTTTCGGAATATCTCGCGTGCTTCCGCGACCTGACAGCGAATGCCGATCGTCTCGAGGATTGTCAGTGCCGCTTCATGCAGCGCTTCGACTTCATCGTCTGAAATGAGTTTGGTGGGCGGCAGCGGGTTGACGAGCTGCTTCCACGGCATCTGGGCAATGGGAGCCCCGCGGCGGTCGCCGATACGCCGCCGCCGCTGCGTTTCTCCCGTTTGGCTCATTGCAATTCGGTCCAGATGTGGAGCGCGGTGAAGAGATCGAGGTGAGAACCGCCGCCATTCTTGAAGAGGGTAATCTCCTCCGCCGTCCGGCGTCCAGTCATGGCCCCCTTGCACAATTGGAAGAGGTCGGCGCGGACCGCCTCATGCGTGATGATGCCGCGCTTGATCGGGTCGCCCAGGTCGCCCGGCTGGTCGACCGCAAACCAGCGCGAATCGACGAAGATCGTGCTGCGGGTGACAGCGTCGTCGTCGCATTCACGCATTTCCGGCGTGAAACCGCCGACGAGATCGAGATGGGCACCGGGCTTCAGCCAGGCGCCTTTGACGAGCGGTTCCGTCGAGGCTGTCGCGGTCGAGATGATATCGGCGCGGCGAACGGCGGATTCGAGGTCGGTGACGGGCGTGCCACCAACCTCGCGGGCCAGGGTTTCCGCTTTCTCCGAGCGCCGGTTCCAAACGAACACGTCGCGGATCTTCGGCCGCACCGCACGATGAGCCGCCACAAGAAACGGCGCCAAGGCCCCTGCCCCAACCATCAGCAGAACTTCAGCATCGGGTCGCGACAGGAGCCTGGAGCCGAGTGCGGAGTCCGCTGCAGTCTTGCGATAGGTGAGCGCGGTGCCATCGATCATCAGCAAGGGGCGGCCATCTTTCCCATCAAACAGAGCGTAGACCGCCTGGACGGCCGGCAATGGCCCCTTATCCGGGTTCGCCGGAAAGACGGTCACGATCTTGGTGCCCATCGCCACGCCCGGCTGCCAGGCGGGAAGATTGAAATAGGTGTCGCGGATATCGCCCGTGGTGGTGTGGAGTTCGGAGCGGTCGACCATCGGAGCCGGCCCGCGATGCGCCTTGGCCAGCGCATCGACGAGCTTCGGCCACGAACACAGGTCGTGAACTCCTTCGGCCGTAACAATGCGCATCAGGAAATCCCAGGGCCGACAATTTCGCGCAGAAGCTTTTTGTAGATCGCCTCGGCATAGGAGACATAGTCATTGGCGGGCATGACGAAATTAGCCTGGCCGCCGACGACATTGCGCTCGAAATACTGATCGAGCGTCGGCCATTCGTTCAGAATGGTGAGCGCGTTGATGGTGATGCCGCGCGCCACGATGCGATCGCGGACCATATTGACCGGCGGACCGATGTTGTTTCTTCCGTCCGACGAGATATCGATCACGTTGCGCTCCGCCGACGGAGCGAAGTCAAACTGCATCGCGGAATATTGCAAGGCGGTGCTGATCGACGTTCCGCCTTCGGCGAGCCGGCGTGGCATACGCGCCAGTATTTTTCCCAAGGCCTCGGCCTGATCCGGATTGGAGATGACCGTCCAGGGCACGACAACCATCTGATTGTTTTCGTCCGACCATTGCAAGGCCATCACCGCGATGCGGCCTGTCGCGCCCTTGCGGATCGCTTCCTGAATTTCTCTACGAAGGAAGGCGCGGCCGAGACCCTCCATCTGGAGACGAAACTCGTTGGAATCGACGCTGAAGGAGCAATCGATGGCCAACACAAGGGCCAAATCGACCTGATACTCCTCGGCCTGCGAAGCCGAGCGAATAGAAGCGGCTGAAAACAGAAGCAGGAAGACTGCAACCGCCCGCGGCAGGAAGGTGCGCATGCCGGTCATCGCACCCTCATTTCGGAGCCTTAGTGCAAGTCGATATAGTCAAGAGCCCGGCAATCCTGCGCCCTCCAGCCCAGCTTCACCTTGTTGCCCTTCCCCAGGCCATTATGCATTGCCTTGTTGGGAACCTTCACGATGAAATCATCATGGCCGCAAACCGAAAGGCGCGTGCGGATATGATCGCCGAGATAGATCAGTTCCTCGACCACGCCGTCCAGGGTCACATCCGTGTCGCCACCCTGTGGGTTGATCTCGACGCGCTCGGGGCGCACCGACAACAAAGTGCGGTCGCCCTTGGCCTTCACATTGACCAGGAGCGCCTTGACGATATCGCCGGAATGGATGCGCACGGTAGCAAGATCGTTCGAGCCCACCTCAAGGACCGTACCTTTCAGCTTGTTGTTCTCGCCGATGAACTGCGCCACAAAGGAATTGCGCGGGCGTTCATAAAGCTCATCCGGCGTCGAGAGCTGCTGTACGACGCCATCATTGAAGACGGCAATCCGGTTCGACATGGTGAGCGCCTCGGACTGGTCATGCGTCACGTAGACGACCGTAACTCCGAGACTCTCGTGGATGTGCTTGATCTCGTATTGCATCTGCTCGCGCAATTGCTTGTCGAGGGCGCCGAGCGGTTCGTCCATCAGCACAAGGTCGGGCTCGAAGACGAGCGCGCGCGCCACCGCGACGCGCTGCTGCTGGCCGCCGGAAAGCTGGGCCGGCCGGCGATTGCCAAATTGCGGCAGTTCGACCATTTCGAGCACGCGCTTCACGCGCTGCTCGATCTCGGGCTTCGCCAGCCCACGGACCTGCAACGGGAAGGCCAGGTTCTCGTTCACCGTCATGTGCGGGAACAAGGCGTAATTCTGGAACACCATGCCGATGCCCCGCTTATGCGGTGGCACATTGTTGATCGGGCGGCCTTTGAGGAAGATTTCGCCATGGGTCGCCGGCTCGAAGCCCGCCAGCATCATGAGCGTCGTCGTCTTGCCTGATCCGGACGGTCCCAGCATGGTGACGAATTCGCCCTTGGCGATATCAAGATTGAGATTCTTTACGACCAGCGTTTCGCCGTCATAGCTCTTCTGAACTTCAGCAAAGCGAACCATCGCTAAGCTGCCATTTGTGGCGGCTGCCATGCTCCCTCGACCCTCACCTGTTTTCTTGTTCTGGTTGCTAAAGGGATCATAGTCAGTTGCGGCGCCCTAGGGAAGATTGCATTATCCGGCGGCAGCGGACGGGCTAGGACTGGAGCGGGCGCAATTCGCGCAGCAATTTGGCCTTGATGGCGCGGGCAAAATCCTCGAAATCGTGGGCCTTTTCCATGAAGGCGTCGGGGCCGCCGATGACGTTTTCCTCGTAATATTGCGCAAGCCCCACGTCTTCGCCCTCGACTGCCAAGCCATTGATTGTGACGCCCAAGGCCAGGGTCGCTTGCCTAACGGCACTGAGGTCGTGACCGGCATTATCCTCGCCGTCGCCGGAAATATCGATCACCCGACGCTGGCCGTCATAAGCGTTGGCTTCGATGATCCGGGCGCCGTCGCGCATGGCGGTGGCGATCGAGGTCGAACTCGCATAATGCCAGCGCCGGGTGAGCCCGATCAGATAGGCGAAGGCCTTGGCGTCCCGGGCACTGGCGATTTCCGCCCAGGGGACCGACAGATTCGACTCGCCGGGCCCACCCCATTGCAGGACGGCGATGGCAGCACCAAGCGGCTTCAGGCCGTCGATCGCCGCAAGCACTTCGGGATCGCGAAAGGCCGCGGCCAAGCCTTCAAGCTGAAGCGCATATTCAGCCGAATCGACACTTGCCGAACAATCGAGGGCGAGGACAAGTTCGATCGCGACCGGGTGCTCCGCCCGCGCCGGCATGACCAGCGCGGCCATGGCGAGCGTCATGGCGGGAAGAAATGTCCTCACTGATGCCCCGTCCCGGCCGCGAAAAGGGCGATCTTGGGGCTCAGTTCGCGTTTCAATTTGCGCCTGAAGGCCTCCGCAAAGGCCTCGAAATCGGTGGCCTGGATGACGAATGCGGCCGGGCCGCCAATGACATTGGCTGAGTAATAGCCGGCAAGGCCAGGATCGTTGTTGGTGATGGCAAGGCCGTTGATCGTGATGTCTCGCGCGGCAGCCGCCTCGCGCATCTGAGAGGGCTCGGGGCCGGTATTGTTGCGGCCGTCGCCCGAGACATCGATCTTGCGTTCATCGCCCACGAACTCATTCGAATCGATGAGATCCGAGGCAAAAGCGATGGCATGGCCAAGACCCGTATAATTGCTCATGGCGCGGCGCGGCACCACGCTGATCATGTCTGCAAGGGCGAGTGCGCTCGCCTCGTCCGTCAAGCGGTGCCAGGGGATCGGCTGGTCGGCGTCATAGGTGCCGCTCCACTGGGTCATGGTGACGGCGACGCCATATTTATGCTGGCGGATCAGGTCGATCACGTCCTTGTCGCGGAAGGCCGCCGCCATGCCCTTCATCTGAAGCGCATATTCGATGTCGTTGACACTCAGCGATACGTCGACGGCGAGGACGAGCTCGATCGACACACGCTGGCCGGCGGCGGCCGGCGACGCCAAGAGCACAAGGACGACGAAGGCCCGCGACGCGATGACGCGCGGCGCCGAGCATAATCGTGCCCAGTTCGAAAGCGAACCTCCGGCCATGCGCCGGATCGCTCTCGAAATCGCCGTGGCTCTTCTCCTCACCATCGGGGCGGTATTATCGCTCGCCGTCGGCGCCATGGCGAGTGACGTGATGGTGATGGATGCCTATGCTCGGGCCTCGGCAACGCCCGCCGCCAAGGCTGGTGCGGTCTATCTCACCATCATGAACCACGGCAGTGAGCCTGACCGGCTGATCGGCATCACATCGGACATCGCCCGGGCGGCCCAGATCCACGAGACCACCGAAGCGGACGGCGTCGCCTCGATGCAGCCGGTCGATGAACTCGAGATCGCCGCGCATAGCGAACAAGCGCTCGCACCGGGCGGCCTGCATGTGATGCTGTTCGATCTCCGGAAGCCGCTCAAGGAAGGCTCGCATTTCAAGATCACATTGCAATTCGAGCGCAACGGCTCGGTCGTGGTCGACGTGCCGGTCGGCGGCGTCGCGGCGGACAGCGCCGAGCATGCCGGTCACGCGACGGACACCAGCAATTAGAAACCTCTTGAACCATTCAGACGCGCCAGCACAAAACCGACGAACTCTTCATGATGAAGAACCCGCGCAGCGGGCCTCGAACCATGTGTAACAGGTGAAATCGCGCCATTCGAGGCATCGTTACGCGATGCACCTCAGGGCGAGGCTGAAAGGAAAATACGTGCGGGGTAGTGGTGGCCAGTTGCACTATGGCACAGCCACGCGAGGAGAGAGGGCACGGCACAACATTGCTCAATGATCGCGTCCCGGTTTTGGTTCACAAACATACCAGTTCGGAGCGTCCAGCGGATTGCAAGTATAAGAGAAATCCCTGATTTGCGCGAGTGGCTTCTGTCCATCGTGGTAGATGATGTTTATGCTTGTAGCGTTATCAAGAATCCCAGAACTAAAAATGACAAATGTGACCAGCATGTTGGTCGTCGGATCAAAGCCTTCTCCCGCCTGTCCTATCACCTCGATACCGACCGATTGCATCTTCGCGACCAAGCCGTGATAGACCTTGCGATCTTCAAGAGACAGCTTCCGCAGCTCAGGAATTATTTGCCTGTCCCGCTCATTGTCGGGATCATAGTTCGGGTAGATCGGAGCCAAAGCCGGGTGTGCGTTGAGAGTATCGACTATCTCCTGAAATTCATTCCTGTGCCGTTCATACAGTTCGGCCGCTTTTTCTGGAGAACCCCAACTGCCTCGCAGTTCCAACAACAAGATCATTCCAATTGGTGACTGGTAGACGAGGTAGGCTAGGATCGCAGCTACGACGATTGAACCGAGTACAACTGATCTAGCCTTGCTCATTCTGCGACGATCCCGTTGCATACCGGCTACTGAACTGCAACTTGCAACAGCCAAATAGCAGACGAAGAGTATTTGCAATCATCTTCATTCGAGCCAGGGACCATGCGAACACTTATCCTTGTAACCATAGCGTTCACGTCAGTTGCGTTTGTGCTTCTGTGCGATGGCCTCCAGGTGCAAATGGCGCGTGCGGAAGTTCGCCTCGACCAGGCCACGCAAGACTATCTTGAGGGTTCATGGTTGATCGGCGAGAAGCCCGTCCGAGGACCTTGCACTTTACAGGCGTACTCGAACAGCCAGCTCGAGTTTGAATTTCGCAATTCCGGCGGGAGGCTGACCGTATACCAGCCGTTCGACTTGTTCACGCCTGTTCGCATCTCCGCCGCAGAACGAGAGAGTGACGTCCTCTCCATCACGTTAGATGGACGCAAGAACTTGAAGATGAAGATTCCCGTCCGCCTGCTGCCGCCGGACCGACTGGAGATTCTATCGAATCCAAATTTTACGCCTGGGTTTGCCTATCGGTGCGATAAACCAAACAGGACAGTAACTGACGGAGTCTCTGCTGCGATGCTGCAGATACTCACTTCACCTGCCAGCGGCGGCACTCTTTTCGTTGAAGCGAAGCGCGGACAGACGGCGGGTGAGGTATGCAACCCTTCGGAGGAGCAGCGATCTCTCGAACTAAGGTGGCTGCAGTTCGAAGCTCTCGGGCCAGTCCACTTCTATGTTTTTGGGCAAGGCTTCGAAGGGAAGTTCGACCTGGAACCAATCGGCTCTCTGCACGCAGTCGACGACCGTACGTTGAAAATCGAAGTACTGGAGAGGCTAGAGGGCGCCGGACGGGCTTGGGACGCCGGATCACATGCGCGACCATATACTCTCACCGCCATTTGGGACGGAGCCAAGCTCCGGATTCCCGAACTGGATACGAGTTTCATTCGCTGCGGTAGTGATGGAGACGAAGGGTATGAACCCGCTCCATTGCCATTAAAGCGGTGATCCACGCGAAAAGTGATTTGATTGGAGGGGACGTTGACGACCCTAGCGGGCGCCGGAATAATACGCAACGGAGTAATTTGCGGTGGAGCGCAAAGTGTCACGAGTTATACCTATTGATGTGCTTGCAACTGTGTTGATACTTCAAGCTTCGCTGTTTGCGACGGTGCGGACGACCCACGCGGCCGGCAAAGCTTGCATCGAATGGGAATTCATCGATCCAGCACGCGATTATGTTGTGAGGGCGTCCGGTTATATTCGCCCAGACAATGTTTCCGGACTGCCACAAGAGTTCATCCTTAAGGCTAGTCCAGAACATGAATTTGGCAGCGTCGCTTTGACTAATCTAAGGATCGATCAGGAAGGGCCTCATGGCGCTTCGATCACAGGTACAATACAGGTCCTTGGAACAGAGGATTCACCCTATCCTGTTTTGGGAGGGATGTTATACCCATATGGAGATCGCGATTTTTGGACAATGTGGTTCGGCAACAGAGATACTGGCTATTATGTCTACCTGAGAAAGAACCCACCTCGGAACGTCGCGGACAAATGTAAGAACTACGCCACACGATGACGCCGTGGCCAACTGATTCACCGCCTGAAGTCCCTCCGGGAAATCGGCTGATTGTCGTATCCGGGGCTGCGCTGCTCATTTCAATCTTCGCAACTGGTGCATCAACAGACGCAGTCGAAAAAGCCCGCATCATATGCCGCTAGATTGGCATCGCTCAGCAATAGTGCTCCTTTGTCTTCTCTCGGGCTGCCTTCCCGTGGCAAGTGATGGACTTCTGCAACTAAGAGGCAATGTGACAGATGCGCAGGGCACCGCATTCAGCGACTGCAATCTGACGCTATCGCTCCCACGAAAATCCTCGGACCCAAGGTATTCCAGTGAGAACCTGGTCAGCAAGAAGGTAAGTGGGGAGTTCGAAGCGACAATGACCGGTCCGCCCTTTCGATCCACTTATCTCGTCGATATTTCTTGTCCGCGCGCCAGTACCGCTATACGCAGCAAGCCAGTCGAAATCGGCGGTCGGGTGCCCACGGACTTAGGGCATATCGTTCTGGAGCGAGAATAATTCTTGCAGCGACCCTTAGCACCCTTCGGCCCATGCTTGGAGGGCGGCTGCGCCGTCTCGCAGCGTTGAGGCAGCACGGGTCTTCCTCACGCTGAGGTTCAATCACCAAGGACGATGCCGAGAAGTATGGCGATCACCTCGACTTTGCGCTAACCGACTCAGGTCAGCGTGACGGAATTGGTAGACTTATCGCCACAGCGATCCTGAGCCGAATGGTTCAGGTGCGGGTTCGATCCCTGCCGCTGGCAGTTTATGGATGCGCGATCCAGCCAACCTGCTCCCGCCACCTCATAGCCGCCATGCGATGACCTGCCTTGCGGGTTAGGTCGCCCAAGGCTTGAGTGCGGACGGGGACCGACATCATGGATTTGCACGAAGCGATCCTGCTCTTCGCAGGCGGCGTATTGGCCGGAACGATCAATGTGCTCGCTGGCGGCGCCGGATTCATGACGTTTCCGCTGCTCATCGCGGCCGGCATGAGCGAGCTTCAGGCCAATGCCTCGAATTTCGTGGCGCTATTGCCGGCCAATATTGCCGGGCTCATCGCATACCGCCACGAATTGCGACGGCCCAATCTCAAGCTTGGATGGCGCCTGCCATTGGCGGCGGTCGGCGGGACGCTCGGTTCCGCCTCCCTGCTCTGGCTCGGCGAAGCCTCGTTCCGCGCCACGGTGCCGTGGCTCCTGCTCTTCGCGACTCTGTGTTTCACGGCGGCACCCTTCATCAAGAACTGGCTCGAGCGGCATCATGGCTTCGACGGGCGGGAGTGGCTGTGGCTCTGCTTCCTGCTCGAATTCATCGTCTATGCGTATGGTGGCTATTTCGGCCTCGGCATGGGAATCATCCTCCTCGCCATCTACGCGATGTTCGGCCATGAGGACATCCACGAGGCCAACGCCTTACGCAATGCGACGATCACCATCGTCACCATCATCGGCATTGCGTTGTTCGCGCAGGCCGGCGTCATCCGCTGGCTGCCGTCGGTGATCATGATGGCGGGTGCGGTGACCGGCGGCTATGGCATGGCGCGCTTCGCGCGGCGGATGCCGCAGCATGTCGTGCGGCGCGCCATCCTCGCCTGGGCGATCGTGCTTACGGCGATTGCGTTCTGGCGATACTCCTGAGCCGCGTTTCGCGGTGGATCGCATAGAGTCCGGAACCGACGATCAAGGCCATGCCGGCGAAAGCCCAGATATCGGGAATCTCGTTGAAGACCACCACACCCGACAAGAGCGAGAACAATACGATAGAATAGCGGAAGGGCGCAGTGGCCGAGAGATCGGCAAGCCGCAAGGTGACGACCATGCACATGTAGCCCGTTGCAAGGAATAGGGCGGAGCCGGCAAGAAGCAGGATGTGCCACGTCTGCGGCTGCACCCAATCCTGGGCGAGCGCCAAGGCGATGCCGCCAAGGGTTACGAAGAGGGCATTGGCGAAGGCGACGATCAATGACGGAATATGGCGCGGGATGCGGCGCGTGACGATATCGCGAATGGCGAGCGCCACGACGATGCTGACGGCGATGCCTTCATAGACATTGAACGTCGAAGGCGCCGGCTTGACGATCAGGATGACGCCGAGAAGGCCGACAAGAACCGCGCTCGTACGCCGCCAGCCGACGCGTTCCTTGAGCCAGATGGCCGCGAGGCCGAGGACGACGAGAGGGACCGCCTGCATGATTGATGTGAGATTGGCGATCGGCATGTGCATCAATGCGGTGATGAAGGCCAAGGTGCCGATGAGATCGAGGGCGGCGCGCCCCAGCACATGCCGGGTTGCAATGTGCGGCAGGCTGTCGAGGACATTTTGCCGCCAGCAGATGATGCCGATCAAGATGGTCGCAAATGCACCGCGGATGGCAACGATCTCGCCGACCGGCAATTGGCCGGCGAGCAATTTCACGCAAGTATCATTGGTGACGAAGGAGGCGGACGCCGCGACCATGAACAGGCCGGCGCGAAGCGTCTCATGCGGGTGAGTCGGAGTCATCAGGGTTGCCCGTCCTACCTGCCCGAAGGCCGGTATGCGAGCAAGCCAGCTGGCGCATTGTAGGTCTGCGCATAAGCTTATCGCCAAAGCGCGCACACTTTGGCGGCTTATGCGCTAGCCCCCCGTTACGCTCATATGGCGGGAGAGCGCCGGCTTGTTGTGCCGCCGGTCGATAATGAAATCATGGCCCTTCGGCTTGCGGGAAATCGCCTCGTCGATGGCGGCATCGAGCAGATGGTCGGATTCGGAAGCACGCAACGGACCGCGGAGGTCGGCTGCGTCTTCCTGGCCCAGGCACATGTAGAGCGTGCCGGTGCAGGTGAGCCGCACGCGGTTGCAGCTTTCACAGAAATTGTGGGTGAGCGGCGTGATGAAGCCCAAGCGGCCCCCGGTTTCGGCAACCCGAACGTAACGCGCCGGGCCGCCGGTCTTGTAAGGGATCTCTTCAAGCGTGAAGCGATCCATGAGGCGCGCTCGGACCACTGAGAGCGGCAGATACTGGTCGGTGCGATCGCCCTCGATATCGCCCAAGGGCATGGTTTCGATGAGGGTGAGATCCATGCCCTCGCCATGCGCCCAGCGGATCAGGTCCTCGATCTCGTCCTCGTTGACGCCCTTCAGCGCGACGGCATTGATCTTGATGGCAAGGCCTGCGGCCCGCGCCGCAGCAAGGCCGGCGTCGACCTTGGCGAAATCGCCCCAGCGGGTGATCGCCTTGAACTTCGCCGGATCGCGGGTGTCGACGGAGACATTGATGCGGCGCACGCCATGGTCGGCGAGTTGCGAGGCATAGCGGGCCAATTGGCTGCCATTGGTGGTCAGGGTCAGTTCTTCGAGATCGCCTGAGTGCAAATGCCGCGACAGGCTTTCGACGAGCGAAATGATGTTCCGGCGCACCAAGGGCTCGCCGCCGGTAAGCCTGATCTTGCGTACCCCCTTGCCGATGAAGGCGGAACAAACGCGATCGAGCTCTTCAAGCGTCAGCAGGTCCTTTTTCGGCAAAAATGTCATGTCCTCCGCCATGCAATAGACACAGCGGAAATCGCAGCGATCGGTGACCGAGACGCGCAAATAGCTCACATGACGGCCAAACGGGTCGATCAAGGCGGGCTTAGGCTGCGCAAGCGGGCGCGGAATTTCGTTCATAAAGGCAATGTCGTGTTTCGCTCGATTAAGTCAAGGCGACTAGAACATAATTAGAACACATTCTAAGAGTAAACACCTAGATGTTGAGACGGAGAACCTAGAAGTTGCACAATCAGACCGGGAATGCAGGATGAGGGCAATGACGTTCTGGAGATTTGAAATGGCTGCCTGGTTGCTGCGTGTCGTGGCGATGATCGCCCTCCTCCCGCTCCTCGGCCTGGCATCGTCGGCCGATGAACCGGACTTCGCAAAGCAACTGCGGCCCAAGATCGAAGCCAAGATGAAGGACTGGGTGACGCCGGGCGCGATGGTTCTGGTCGACATTCCCGGGAAAGGCACATGGGTCGAGACATTCGGAACCGCCGAATACGGCAACACGATAAAACCCGATCCAACCGGCCACACGCATATCGGCAGCATCACAAAGACGCTGACCGCGCAATCGATCCTCCTCCTCGTCGATGACGGAAAACTCAAGCTCGACGAGCCGATCGAAACCTACCTGCCCGGCCTCGTGCCGAATGGCGGCAATATCACAGTGCGCCAGATCCTCGACATGACGAGCGGTCTCTATAACGGGACGGAGGATCTGGGCTTCAACGAGACACTCGATGCGAAGCCTGACAAGATCTGGTCGCCGGAGGAGTTCATCAAGCTGTCCCTCGCGCATGAGCCATATTTCCCGCCCGGCGCGGGATTCCATTACTCGAACACCAATTACGAGATACTCGGGCTGCTCGTCGAAAAGATCAGCGGCAAGCCGCTCAACCTCTTCATCGCCGACAGCATCCTGACGCCGCTCGGCATGAAAAACTCAACGCTCCCCGACCGTGACAAAGCGGGGCTGCCGGACCCGCATTGGGGCGGGTATCTGTTCGGCACCAATGTCGACGGCAAGAAAGCCTATGACGCCGCCATTGCGGGCGACAATGCGCATGCGATGGTGCCATGGCCCAAGGACAAGCCGCCCATTGATGTCACCGGGTGGAGTACGTCCTACACTTGGGCCTCGGGATCGGCGATCTCGACGCTCGAAGACATGGCGATCTGGGCGAAGGCCTGGGCTACCGGCAGCCTGCTCAAGCCCGAAACGCGAGTAGAACAGCAGACATGGTCGGCGCATGCCAAGTATGGTCTCGGCATCACCTACCCTGCCGGCCCGCTGCTTGGACATAATGGCGCGATACCGGGTTTTCAGTCGCTCATCGGTTATGAGCCCAACAGCGGTGCGACAATCGTCGTCTTCGCCAACAATCAGCTCGAGCCCAATACGAATTTTGTACTCCCGGCCGATGCGATCGCCGATGTCATCGTGAAGGAACTCTTTCCATAGTCGTGAGGATTCTAGGCTCCCCGGTCGGAAAGTCCCGATTTCCCACGACTTTTCGCTACGGCGACTTGTTAAATACGAGGCTTCTTCGTTGAGAATTCGGTGATTCCTGGGTGCTAGACACTCAAGACCGGACCGCGGTCCCGAGGAACGCCCGATGTCTACAGATGCGACCCAAAAGCACGCCGATCCGGAGCCGCTTACCCCGGATGGGATGCTGCGCAAGTTGAGCGAAGCCAATGAGCGCGCGCAGGAGGAAATATCGGCATGGCTCAATGTCGACGGTCCGGGCGAGATCGAGCGTACGCTCATCCGTACACTGATCGACAAGCTTCCCGACTATCTCTTCGTCAAGGATACAAAATCGCGCTTCGTGATCGTCAACCAGCCTTTGGCGACGGATCGCGGTTTCTTCAGCGCGGCGGATCTCATCGGCCGCACCGATTTCGACATCCACCCGGTCGAGTTCGCCCAGCAAACCTGGGATTGCGAACAATCGGTCATGCAGACAGGTGTTCCGGCGATCGATCTCGAGGAGCGCCTCATCACTTCAGAGGGAGCGGTCAAGTGGCTGTCGACCACAAAAATACCGCTGCGAAATTCCGATGGTACCATCATCGGCCTTGCCGGTGTCGCGCGCGACATGACCGAACGCAAGCAGGCCGAACTTCTGCGCAACGGGCAAAATCGCATTCTGGAGATGATCGCCAGCAATGCTAATCTCCAGGACATCCTTCTCGACCTCGCAAAGCTTGCCGAAACCCAACTGCACGGAATCCAAGTTTCAATTCTGCTCCTCGATGCGGATCAACAGACGCTTCATCATGGCGCCGCTCCCAGCCTGCCGGCCTCCTATTGGCGGATCATCGACGGCGTGAAGATCGGGCCGGAGGTCGGATCCTGCGGCACCGCCGCCTATCATCGCCGGCCGGTCGTCGTTAGCGACGTTGCGAAGGATCCGCTATGGCGCGACTACTGCGATCTCGCCACTTCACATGGCCTGAGGAGCTGCTGGTCGACACCAATCCTGTCGCATAACGGCGAAGTACTCGGCACCTTCGCTCTCTATTCGGGAACGGTGCGCGAACCCGACGAGAGCGAGATTGGCCTCATCAATGCGGCCTCGCGCCTGGCAGGGATCGCGATCGACCGCGAATTGACCCACCGGCGCATCGCCCATATGGCGCATCACGATTCACTCACAGGTTTGCCGAACCGCACGCTGCTGCTGAAGCGCCTCGACGATGCCCTGGCGCGCGCCGCGACGACCGGCCAAGGTGTAACCCTCGCCTTCATCGATGTCGACAATCTCAAGCTCATCAACGATACGCTCGGTCATTCGACCGGCGATCGTCTCCTTACCGTTCTGGCCGATCGCATGTCGGGCTCCGTGCGCGGCAGCGACACCGTCTCACGAATCGGCGGCGATGAATTCGTCATCCTGTTTGCCGACCACAAGCCTTCGCGTGAGCCGATCGCCGCGAAAGTCGAAGCGCTCAGGCGCTCACTCGCCGATCCGGTCGAGATCGACGAACAAATGCGCCATGTGACTGCGAGCATCGGGATTGCCAGCTATCCAGGCGACGGCGATACGGCGCAGAAACTGCTCATGAATGCCGATGCGGCCATGTACCGGGCCAAGGAACTCGGCCGCAACAAGTGTCAAATATTCACTTCGGAGATCACCAGCGCGGCGCGGGAGAGATACGACCTCCAGGAAGGCTTGCGGCGGGCGCTGGCCAACCAGGAGTTCTCGCTCGTCTACCAGCCACAGGTCGACCTCGATTCCGGGCGCATCTTTGCTGCCGAAGCACTGATCCGCTGGCAGCATCCAACACTCGGCCAACTACCGCCGTCGAAATTCATCCCCATCGCTGAAGCCTGCGGATTGATCGTGCCGATCGGCGAATGGGTCTTGCGCACGGCCTGCCGGCAGGCGAAGTCCTGGCACAAGGCCGGCACGCGGCCGATCGGCGTGTCCGTCAATGTTTCCGCCAGGCAGTTCGCCGAGCGCAACTGGACAAGCGGGGTCAGCGAGATTCTGGGTGAAACCGATCTCGAACCCAAGTGGCTGGAACTGGAACTGACCGAGAGCCTGATCATCAAGGACGTCCCATTAGCGACGGCTACAATGCGGCAATTGCGGACCATGGGCGTGCAATTGTCGATCGACGATTTCGGCATGGGCTATTCGAGCTTGAATGCCCTCAAGAGCTTCCCGGTGGCGCGGCTCAAGCTCGACCAATCCTTCGTGCGCGAAATTCCCAACAACCGCAGCGACAATGCCATCGCCATCACCGTGATTTCGCTCGGGCATGAGCTCAATTTGAAGGTAATCGCGGAAGGCGTTGAGAACGTTTCGCAATTGCGCTTCCTGCGCGAGCATGGCTGCGACGAAGCCCAGGGCTACTATTTCAGCAAGCCCCTGCAGCCGGCGGATATCGAAAAGCTCTTGCGGGACACGAGTATGTAGCGGGCAGGAGCTGGGCTCCATTGCTCGTCACAAACTAAGCTTGGCGTGCGCACGCTCTATGTGTCATCGCCGGACTTGGTCCGGCGATCCATCGTGCCGATGCTCCGTAGGCTGGGTAGTTTGATCCATGGATTGCCGGGACAAGCCCGGCAATGAGATTTCATAGTCGTTGTACGGCTAGGCCCTTTCCAAGGCGCGGTCAGCTGTCGTGGCTGGGATCCACCATTGGCGGCCGTGACGCGTCTCGACATAGTCCGGCCACGGAAAATCGAGCGGCGGAGGATAATCGCACCAGGGCTTGCGATCGGTCTCGCGCTCCAAACGCGCGGCGAATTCGCGCTTTGCAGCGGCGAGTGCCTCTGCATCGCTCATGAGATCGAGAATGGTCCCGGCGATCGTCTTGGCGGCGCAGGTCACCGTCGGGTCGATGGTCGCTGGAATGCCGCCCAGCGCATTCATCGCCCATTCCGGGTAGGCGAAACCTGCGGGCGCCTTGAGGCTGGCGCGGCCGATATAAAAGCGCGCGGTGGGCGCATGCCAGGTCATGTCGGTGTAGTCGTCGGACGTGTAGTGTGTCTGCCAGGCCGGAATTTCGCGGCGGATACGCGCCTCGGCTTCTTTTGGCGCGATGAGCCTTGAGAGTTCATCGGCGAAGGGAGAGGCCATCGGCTCGAGGTCGAGTTCGGCTTGGAGGCGCTGAGCCACCGCGATGGCATCTGGGCCGAAGACCGGCGGACCCGCGAGTTCGAGATTGCGATAGGTGAGCTCGGCCATGGCGTGATTGGCAAGACCCGGCTTCGACTTCGACACCCAGTGGCGCTTCACCGTACAGTGGGCAAGCTGCGCCGCGGTTTCGGCGGTGTGATCGAGCACTGCATAGATCTTGCGCAACATGGCGAGGTCCGGTGCGCGCGCCGCATACATGATCAATGCCATCTGGGCGGCAAGATTGTCGGCAGTCGCCTGGCCCGAGGCGAGGATGGTTTCGTTCAATGTCCAGGTGCCGGTATGCGGCAGCATGTGATCGCGCAATTGCTTCGACAATTGAAACATCGAAACGACGGCGTCATTGGCGCCGGGTGCACGTGCGGACGTATGCGCCGCGGCGATGGGATTGCCGCCAGCATCGCTCTTGAGCCACGTTTCAGGCGCTTCGCAAAGGAACTCATAGATCGCCGCCCAATAAGGCCCGCAATGCGTATCCCACCGGCAGGTGTTGCAATAGGGCAGCATGTAGTGCGGATGAAAGGAGATGATCGCATCGAGCCCGTCATAATAGCCGGCGGCAGCATGGATGGGCTTCGAGCCGCGGACCTTCTCGGCGGGCTCGCCCATGAAGCGGATGGTTCCGGTAATGCCGTGTTTCTCCATGGCCGCCTTGGCAGCAAGCGCGCCGGCGAGCGATCCCATGCCCAGTGCCGAATGCGGATCGGTGTGGCCGCCGGCGAATCGCGAGAGCCCTTTGCGGGGGGCGCGATAAGTGTCGGCGACCTGGCAATTGCCGGGCACCGCATCATATTCGGCATAGGCCATGATGGTGGGGCCATTGCCGTTTGACCAGTGCGCGGCAAAGGCTGTGGGCATGCCGGCCGAGCCCTCCTCCACGTCGAACCCTTCAGCGCGCAGGCGCTTCACATACCATTCGGCGGAGCGGTATTCGCGCCAGGCGGTCTCGGCGAAATCCCAGATCGTTGCGCACCAGGCAGACCAGTTTTGGCGGTTGGCCTCGATCCACTCATGGGCGGTTTGCGTCGCTTGATTTGTCATGCCATGAGCCATTAGCCCTAAATGCTGCCGAAGACGAGGTGATGATGGCAAGGAAGAACGAAGCCCCGAGCGAGAGAGCGCGCTCGAAGAGGCTGAATGAATATGCGCGCTATGATCGCGAGACCTTGCACGCGATCCTCGATGCGGCGCCCTATTGCCATATTGGCTATGTGCTCGACGGCGCGGCGGTGGTGACGCCGACGATCCATTGGCGTGAGGGCGACGAGGTTTTCTGGCATGGCTCCTCGGCGAGCCGGATGCTCAGGAAATCCGAAGGCGCGGAAGTGTGCCTCACCGTAACGCATATCGACGGATTGGTGCTGGCGCGATCTGGCTTCAATCATTCGGTCAATTACCGCTCGGCGATGCTGTTCGGGACGACCGAAGCCGTCGCGGAGCGCGCTGAGAAATTGCGGGTGCTCGAATATTTCATGGAACGCATCCTGCCGGGGCGGTGGGCGGAGCTGCGGCCGGCAAGCGAACAGGAGTTGAAGGCAACGACAGTGTTGAAGATGAAGATCGCGGAAGCCTCAGCGAAGGTGACGGAAGGCATGCCGAAGGATGATGCGGAGGATTATGATTGGCCGGTCTGGGCGGGCGTGGTTCCGATCGTAACGGAGACGAAGCCGCCATTGTCCGACCCGCGCAACCTGCCGGGGATCGCAATGCCGGATTATGTGAAGAAGTATAAGTTGGGTTAGCTGCGAAGCGCCACGGCGAGGCGAATTACCGCTCTTTCGATTTCCGCCTCGCTGAAGGCCGCATAGCCGAGGACGAGGCCGCGTTCGCGGCGCGCATGCATGGCATAGCTCGACAGCGCCGGTGCCACGAGGCCTGCAGCTTCGGCGCGGCGCGAGGCTTCAGCATCGGTCATGTGCGGAAGGGTGAGGCGCGCAATGACGTGCATGCCGGCGGCCTGCGGCTCGATCTCGGCTAGGCCCGAAAGATGCTTGCGCGCCGCTTCGATGAGGGCTCCCTGGCGGCGGGCATAGACGCGGCGCATGCGGCGGATGTGGCTGCCGAACTGGCCGCTCGCCATGAACTCGGCCAGCACCGGCTGCGGCATGAGCGAGGCCTTGGCGCCAAGCTGCGCGATGGTGGCAGCGAAACGCTGCGCGAGCCTGTCCGGCACGACAAGGAAGCTCAGGCGCATGGCCGGCGAGATGACTTTCGAGAAGCTGCCGAGATAGAGCGTGCGGCCGTTGGGATCGAGGCTCATCAGCGCCGGCAATGGCCGGCCGCGATAACGGAACTCGCTGTCGTAATCATCCTCGATGATCCAGCCGCCGACCGATTCCGCCCAAGCGATGAGTTCGAGGCGGCGCTGCACCGGCATGGTCATGCCGAGCGGGTAATGGCGCGAGGGCGTAACGGCAACGGCAGAGGTCTTGCCGCGCAGCCGCTCAAGCATGAGGCCATTGCCATCGACCGCCACCGGCGAGACGCGAAGGCCGGCAAGGCTCAAGGCACGCAAGAGCAAAGGGTAGCCCGGGTCTTCGACCGAAATGCGGTCGCCGCGCCGGAACAGGGCTTGCGCGGTGATGGCGATCGCCTCGCCGATGCCGCTGGTGACGAGGATTTGGCCGGCATGGCAGGCAAGGCCGCGCGCGGCGGCGAGATGATCGGCAATGGCGCGGCGCAAGGGCAGCCAACCCATCGGATCGGCAGTGGCGAGCAGATCGGGATCAGGCGCGCGCCAGATTTTCCAGGCAAGCCGGCCCCAATCCTCATGCGGGAAGAGCGAGAGATCGGGCGCCGCCACCTGGAAGGGGCGCACCGGCATGGGATGGGAGGGCGTGGGCTCGCTGCGGGCTGCGGCTGGAGAAGCGGCGATCTCAAGCGCATGCTCGGGAAGATCGGCCGTGACATAGACGCCCGAGCCGTGGCGCCCCTCGCAATAGCCTTCGCTTGAGAGCTGATCCAGCGCAGTGACGACGGTCGAGCGCGAGACGCTGAGTTCCTGCGCGAATTGGCGACTGGAGGGCAGACGGGCGCCGGCTTGCAGGCGGCGCGACAGGATGAGCTGGCGCAATTGGCCGGCCAATTGGACGTGAAGCGGGGATTCCGCCGCGGGGTCGAGAGCGACGGCGGCGATGGCCGCATCGCCGGAGCGTTTGCGAAGTGGTTTGTCCAACATTGTCGAATCTGGCTATTTCTTCAAAACCAGTCATTTCTTATAGCGCGGGCAAATACAGGAGCAAGTCATGGCCAATTCCAAGCAATCGGCAGCGCCCAGTCCACGGGTTCGCGTCAAGCGCCTGCATGAGCGCGGCCATTACGACGCCGAGACGATCCACGGCATTCTCGACGCGATGCCGATCTGCAGCGTCGGCTATGTGTTCAACGGCCAGCCTTATGTGACGCCGACGCTGCAATGGCGTGAAGGCGACCATGTGTATTGGCACGGCTCATCGGCGAGCCGGATGCTCGAGACGGTGGACGAGGCCGATGTCTGCGTGACGGTTACGCTCATCGACGGCTTCGTGATGGCACGTTCGGCGTTCCACCATTCGGCGAATTATCGCTCGGTGATGGCTCTGGGCCGCGCGCACAAGGTGAAGGATCGGCACGAGAAGGAGGCGCGGCTAAGGACCTTCGTCGATTCGCTGTTCCCCGGGAGATGGGACATGCTGCGGCCGATGAACCCGCAAGAGTTCAAGGCAACAACAGTATTATCTCTGCCGCTCAGTGAAGCCTCGGCCAAGATCAGGACCGGCGGGCCCAAGGACGACGAAGAAGACTACGCCCTGCCGATCTGGGCGGGTGTAGTTCCGGTGGCCATGCAGATCGGCGCACCGATCAACGATCCGCGCAATCTCGCCGGAGTGTTGCCGCCCGAGCATGTAAGGGCGCTGAGGCTCGGGTGATCGCGGCGCGGCCCTGTGCTAGGCTGCGGCGATGAGAGTTGACGGACAGTGTCACTGCGGACACATCGCGTTCGAAGCGGAGATCGATCCCGAGAAGGTCGAGATCTGCCATTGCGCGGATTGCCAGACATTGAGCGGCTCCGCCTTCCGGGTCGTTGTACCAACGCCTGAGGAGAAGTTCCGGCTGTTGCGCGGGACGCCGACGACCTACGAACGCGTCGCTGACAGCGGAAACAAGCGCCTGCAAGCCTTCTGCCGGGATTGCGGAACACCGCTCTATTCGACGTCCGTGGGCGTCGGCGCGCGCAGTATCACGCTTCGCGTCGGCGCGATCAGGCAGCGCGACCAACTGCCGCCGACAATTCAGTATTGGGTACGCTCGGCGCAAGACTGGGTCATGGAGATCGACAAGCTGCCGAAGGTGGAGAAGCAGTAGCATTCCAATTCCTCCATGGCAGGGCTCGACCCTGCCAACCAGACTGGATAGCCGCCTGAAGGGCGGCCATGGTGAATGTCTATTGCCCCTACTCGATCCTTTCTAATCCGCACCAGTCGGCAATGAAGAGAGCCATGGCCTGTGTCGTCTTGCGCAGCGAGTCCAGATTCACCCGCTCGTCGCAGGCATGATAATTCTCCGCCGTGCAGCCATAGGTTAGCGCAGGCACGCCGTCATAGAGCGCATAGACGCGCGCATCGAGATAGGCCGTAGCGGCGCGCGCCTCGAGCGGCGTTCCGACCGCCTCGCGATGCGCATCGGCGAGGACACGTTCGGCATCGGAGCCCGGTTCAAGAACATAACCCTCGACCATGAAACCGTTGAAGGTGAGGCGCGGCGGGGAATTGGCGAGATATGAATCCTTGCGCGCGAAATCTGCGATGCATTTCTCGACTTCTGCGGCGGCCTCGCGCGCTTTGCGGCCGGGCAGAAACGCGATGCGGCAATGGACCTTGCACCAAGCCGGGACCGAAGAGGCCCAGTCGCCACCTTCGATCTTGCCGATATTGAGATTGAGCGGATGATCGATGTCGGAGAAATGCGGATCGGAGCGCGCGGCTTCATTCCACTTCTTCTCCAGCTCCCGCAATGCACCGATGACGCGATAGGCCGCATCGATGGCATTGGCGCCTGCCCCCATGTACGCGACATGGACGGGGACGCCGCGCACCTCAATCTCGAACCACAAGACGCCGAGATTGGCGCGGGTGAGCATTTCGCGGCCCGGTTCGGGGATCAATGCGGCATCGGCCTTGTAACCGCGAAGGTGCGTCATCAAAGCGCCGTTGCCGGTCGATTCCTCCTCGACGACCGACTGCACATAGACGGTCGCGGCAGGGCGATAGCCAATGCGGGCGAGAGCATCGAGGGCTGCAAGATTCGATATGCAGCCCGCCTTCATGTCGCCGGCGCCGCGGCCATACATCCAGCCATTGCGGATGACGGGATCGAAGGGCGGATGCGACCACATGTCGAGAGGGCCGGACGGCACGACATCGACATGGCCCTGGAGAATGAGCGAACGGCCGGTTTCGCGGCGCGGGCGATGGATTCCGACGACGATCGGCGCCGCTGAATGTTCGGGCGAGAACGGACTGCCTCCAGGATGGGCGCGGATCTGGCCTTCATCCATGGCGAAGACATCGACGGCAAGGCCCCGGGCGCGCATTTCACGCGCCATCAGGTCCTGCGCGGTGTGCTCGTTGCCACGCGTCGAGGGGCAGCGCACGAGATCGGCAGTCAAGGAAAGCTGGGCTTCGAAGCTATCATCGACAGCTTTCTTAATGCGTTCCTTTAAGTCTGTCTCCGTCACGATGCCCTGCCCTGTGATGCCCGATCATGTCAGTTTGGCCGCGGCGCCACAGTATCGCAAGTCGCTTGCACCGCGCGAGGCAGGTGTGCATGAGGTGTTAGGGAATGAGCATTATCGAGACAAAGGTCCTTGGCCCTTCAGATGCGGAAATATCCATTTGCGCGCGATGGCGGGCGGGCGAGTTTGCGGACGTGCTTGGGACGAGTGTCGCGGAAGAGGAACAGGCACTCAGGAAACTCGCCACAGACCAAAGCCAGCAAGTCGCCTTGATTGCCACATGCGATGGCCATCCCGCCGGCACCTGCCTACTCGTTACGTCTGAGATTGATCCCCTTCACGACGTCTCGCCATGGCTGGCCGGCTTGTATGTTGCGCCAGAGTTTCGTCGCATTGGCGTAGGTCGCGCCCTAGTAAGCGCGATCGAGGAATGGGCGCGGCTGAAAAGCATTCCGCGCATCTATCTTTATACGGATGACAGAGAAGTCTCGTATTACCGAAATCTGGGATGGAATGCGGTGGATCGCGTTGATTGGAAGGGTTTCCCAACCAACCTGATGGTGCGCGTGCTCGGCTTGTAAACGCTTGCTCTCTGACATCGGGCACTGCATTCTGCTTGCCCCGCCATCCGGATTCTGCCCATGCGCCTGCTCGTCTTCCAGCACATTGCCTGCGAACATCCTGGCGTCTTCCGCCGCTTCCTCAAGGAAGACGGCATTTCATGGGACGCAGTCGAACTCGACGAGGGCGAGCAAATCCCGGCGCTGGAGAAATACGATGCGCTCTGGGTGATGGGCGGGCCGATGGATGTCTGGGATGTCGAGGAACATCCCTGGCTCGTGCCTGAAAAGCGTGCGATCCGGCAGTGGGTGCGAGAGCTCAAGCGGCCGTTCCTGGGCGTGTGCCTCGGCCACCAATTGCTAGCAGATGCCCTGGGCGGCACATGCGGACCGCAAAATCCTCCGGAAGTCGGCATTCTCGATATCGCGTTGACCGAAGCCGGAACGAAGGACCCCCTGCTCGCCGGTCTGCCAAAACAGGTAAAGGCCTTGCAATGGCATTCGGTGAAGGTGGCGCAAGCGCCGGAAGATGCGGTGGTGCTGGCCAAGTCCGACATCTGCGCCAACCAGTCGATGCGCATCGGCGAGAAGGCCTGGTCGATGCAGTATCATGTCGAATTGGAGCCTGAGACGATACCCGCCTGGGGCTGCGTGCCGGCCTATGAAAAAGCGCTCGAAGCGACGCGCGGACCTGGCGCGCTGGCCGCACTCGCCGATGAAGCCAAACCATTGATGGACAATTTTGTCGGCAATGCGCGGACGCTCTATCGCAACTTCATGAGCCTGGCGCGCGGCTAGACGACAAGCTCGCGCGACACCCCGCGGCAATCCATTTCAAAATCGAGACCGACGATCGGCGGGCGGCAATAGTGCCAGATGAGGCCGTGCGCGGCAGCGCCGAAGGTGATGAGTTCATCCGCCAGGCAATCGTGGAAATCGCGAATGCTGTAGGCCTGTGCTGCAGTAACATCGTTCCAGCTTCGACCGAATCCCGCCATGCGCCGCTCCATTTCCTGGCGCACGAAGCGCACCTTGCTGCGCATGCCGGCGGGGCTCAGGTCGCCGGGACTCACGATATGATCGCGATAGTTGGGCTTGCCTTCTGGCACCTCGCCGCTGCCCGCGATGATGAATGTGGGCGTTGTCACGGCCTGAGCGGGTACAACATAGCTGAAGGCATACATCACAGGTTCGGTCGGCGGCGAGATCTCCGGACAGACATTGCTGCGGGCCACGGGATTAGCGCCCTCAACGATCAGGCCCCAACGATCGAGAGTTTCGACGTAAGATTCATTGAAGCTGCGGAAGGCCGGTTCGGAGAATTGCCCCGGTGACCTCAACTCGCAGGCGCAGAAGGCGGTCACGGGACGGCCGACCGCCTTGATGATCTCCTCCGCGCGACTAAATCCCTCGCGCAAGGGTGGCGGTTTGCGAAATGCGACTCGCACAATCTCGAAGCCGGAAAGCGCCGCGACACCAGCGGAATACTGGAACACGCCGGGGAGATAGGCATAGCCGCCGGAGCGGAATTCCTTGGTTATCATGAGGCTTGGCTCCAAGTCTTATGCGGTACGACGGACCAGTTCGACCATATAGGCGACCGACCAGCCGAAAAGGATAAGGCCATTGGCGCCGATCAGCGCTGAAAGCAGGCGCCATTCGGGCCCGATGGTGATGTCGCCAAAGCCAATGGTGGCATAGGTGGTGAGGGAGAAATAGACGGCAGGTTCAAGCGCATCGATAGCACCGACCAGCAGAAGGACGCCCGCCCACAGCCACACCTCAATCGTGTGGATAAACATGATGTAGAGCA
>JAXMCQ010000009.1:0-171267 GCA_046349315.1 Hyphomicrobiales bacterium
ATCTTCCCGCGCGTTATGCTGCCTGAGCGCGGCAGGATTCCCATGATGGTCTGGGCGATCACCGACTTACCGGAACCTGATTCGCCGACCAGTGCGGTGACCTTGCCGGGGCTGATCCGGAAGCTTGCGGATTTGACAGCATCGATTCGCCCGCCCAACAGCGCGAATGACACGCCCAAATCCTCGATCCGCAGAAGATCGGTTTCTGAATTCGTCGCCGACAACACTACCGTCCTTGCGGGCTCATGCGCCCTGCTTCCCCTAGAGCGAGCGGAACACTAGCCGACGCTTCCGCGCCTGCCTAGTCCGAGTGATGGCGGTTCAAGCTGAACGTTTTGCGACACGGGAGTCGACATAGCGGATGGCTGCGGCAACCGAAGCGTCGATGTCAAGCGTGCTGGTGTCGAGAATGAAGGCGTCTGCGGCGGGCACCAGCGGCGCAAAGCTGCGGCTTCTGTCGCGTTGATCGCGTTCATGAATATCTGCGAGTACCGCTGCATAGGCGACGGTTTCGCCACGTTCGGCAAGCTCAAGCGTTCGGCGTCGGGCGCGCTCTTCGGGCGAGGCGGTGACGAAGATTTTCGCTTCAGCCGCGGGACACACGATGGTTCCAATGTCGCGCCCATCGAGCACGGTACCTGGTTTTCGCGCCGCAAAAGCACGCTGGAGGTCGAGCAGCGCAGCGCGGACAGAGGGAATTGCGGCGACGATCGAGGCTGCCTGGCCGACCTTCTCGTCGCGCAAGGAATCGGCACCGAAGCATTGTGGATTGAGCCGTTCGGCCGCGGCGGTAGCAGCTTCCGGATCGCGCGGATCGGCTCCGCTTGTCAGTACCGCGAGCCCCACCATGCGGTAGAGCGAGCCCGTATCGAGGAAATGGAAGCCGTAATGTGCCGCCAGGGCCCGCGCCAGCGTGCCTTTGCCCGCCGCCGCCGGCCCGTCGACGGCTATGATCATTTGCCCTCGGAGGAGGAGATCCGCGCCCCGAGCCCGTTCATGAGACCGGTAAAGTCGGGAAAGCTGGTGGCGATCATGCGGCCGTCATCGACGGTCGTGTAGATGCGGGCACCTAGCCCCATGACCAGGAACGACATGGCGATGCGGTGATCGAGATGGGTGGTGACCTTGCCGCCGCCGGGCGCCCCGCCCCCCATCACTTCAAGCCAGTCGGGGCCTGCCTGCGACAATACGCCATTGGCGGTAAGCCCGGCCTGGATGGCCGCCAATCGGTCGCTTTCCTTTACCCGCAATTCGGCGAGGCCCTCCATGCGCGTCGAGCCCTCGGCGAAAGCCGCGGCAACGGCAAGAACGGGAAATTCATCGATCATCGAGGGCGCGCGAGCGGCCGGAACCCGGACCGCCTTGAGCCGCGAGGTCTTGACCGCGAGATCCCCGACCTCTTCGCCGCCGGACGTGCGCTTGTCATGGATTTCGATATGCGCGCCCATTTCCAGCAATGTCTCGATGAGCCCAAGCCGGGTCGGATTGAGCATCACATTCTCGATGGTGAGGGCCGAGCCGGGGGTAATCAGTGCTGCAACCAATGGGAAGGCGGCCGAGGACGGATCGCCTGGAATGGTCAGATCCTGACCTTTGAGTTCATGCTGGCCCTCAACCGAAATATGCCGGCCATCGGCATGGTCTTCGCTCGAAATCCTGGCGCCGAAGGCCTTCAGCATCCGCTCGGTATGATCGCGCGTCGGGACCGGCTCGATGACGGTGGTGCGGCCGGGCGTATTGAGGCCGGCGAGCAGCACCGCCGACTTGACCTGGGCTGAGGGCACGGGAAGCGTGTAGGTGATCGGAACTGCGTTCTTGGCACCATGGATGGTAAGTGGCAGGCGGTTGCCTTCGGAGGCCTCGAATCGCGCCCCGATCTTCTCCAGGGGCTCGATGACCCGGCCCATTGGGCGCCGCGATAGCGAGGCATCGCCAATGCACCGCGCGGTCAGCGGCGTCGAGGCCATGAGCCCGAGGCATAGCCTCACGCCTGTTCCGGCATTGCCGAAGTCGAGTGGCGCTTCGGGACTGGTCAGTCCGGCAACGCCCACGCCCCTGACATGCCAGGCGCCATCGGCACCGGTCGTCACCTTGGCTCCGAGCGCGTCCATGGCCCGTGCCGTAGCCAGCACATCGTCGGATTCGAGCAGGCCTCTTATGCGCGTTTCGCCGATCGAAATGGCGCCCAGCATCAAGGCGCGGTGCGACATCGACTTGTCGCCGGGCACGCGAATCCGCCCCTTAAGGCCTTGGGTTTTGCGGGAAATCAGGGGCTGAAGATCGCCGGACAAGGGGGTGACTTTCTGTGAGTCTGGAAGCGTGGCGCCTCCTAACACGGCCGCAATCTTCCTGTCACCTTTGGTTTTGACAAGCCCCTTGCCGCGTGGCATGGGAGCCCCCAAATCCGAACATTAAACCGGTCCTAGAGGATTAACCGTGGTCAAACCTGAACTCGGAACCAAGCGCACGTGCCCGTCCTGCGCCTCGCGGTTCTACGATTTGTTGAAGAATCCGATTGTCTGCCCCAAATGCGGGGTCACCTTCATCGCCGCGACGCTGCTCCCCTCCAAGAGCGACATGCCGGCACCGGCCCCGGCGCCCAAGCCGCGCGAGGTCGAGAAGGATCCCGAGGAGACCGCGGATGTTGAATTGGTCAGCCTCGAGGAGGTCGAGGAGCCCGGCCAGGACGACGAAACGGCGGCGATCGAGGATGTCGATCTCGGCGAGGAAGCCGATGACGGCGATGCCGAAGATAGCGACGCCTTTCTCGAGGAAGAGGAAGAAGATGGCGGCGATGTTTCGGGCCTCCTGGATGGTGGTCCCTCGCCCACCGGCAAGGAAGACGAAGAAGAGGTCTGAGCCAAGAGGTCCGCTTGCGGGCTTCGGAAGTTTTGCTTGATTGTTGACCGGCGCGGACCTAGGTTCCGCGCCGCCCGACGGGGCCGCAAGGCCTGTCGCAATGGGGTCATAGCTCAGTTGGGAGAGCGCTTGAATGGCATTCAAGAGGTCGGCGGTTCGATTCCGCCTGGCTCCACCACCCACTCCTTGAAAACTGCTTTTTTGTGCGGCACATAACTCTTTCGGCAATTGCCGAGGGTTAGCCACTCGCTTTAGATTTCTAAAGTCTCTTCGGCGCTGGGTAGCGAGGATTGGCGGTTAGAATCCGCAAAAGCCTCCGGCAGAAAAATTCTGTTTCCAGAAACGAGCCCTGGCATTCGCCGGAGACTGCTTCGACTTGGGAAAGTGACTGGGTTGTCTCGGGCGATGCCGAGTGCGCGGTGCTGCTCGGCCTAGACGGCCGGTAACTCCATCAATCGTGTCAGTCCGGGTCCGCGTGGCAGGTCGCCCTCGACCACCGCTTAGACGACGTTCGGCGCCGGGAACGCGGGGAGAGGGCTAAGCTAGCGGTTCGCTCGCTGGTCGAGCAACTGATCAAGCCGGACCATGCCTTTGTGAATCGCCTTTTGGGAGGCAAGCGCGATTCTCGAATATGCACATGGGATATTTCAAATTGACCTTTGTTCCAAAAAATGACTGTCTGGCCGGCGGTCCAATGGGAGGGAATCCATGAGCGATGCCGAGGCCCGCGAGGAGCAGCACCGCGCGAGCACGGCCCGAAGTGTTCCGCTCGGCTCAACGGGCAGTGGGATAAAATCGACGTTGCGCGCGATTAGCGGCATGGAAGGGTTCGGAGTCGTAGCCGCAATGCTCGGACTCTGCCTGTTCCTCACGCTCACGACCGACACTTTCATGACCCAGAACAATCTGGTCTCCGTCCTCCGCCAGTCTTCCTATATCGGCATCATGGCGGTCGGGATGGTCTTCGTGATTTCAATGGGTGATATCGACCTGTCGGTCGGTGCTCTGCTGATGTTCACATCCGTCACAATGTCGGTGATGTTCCGTGAAGGATTTCATCCCGCCCTCATCATCCCTGCCGGGATCTTGCTGGCGACCCTTTGCGGGCTGGTCAACGGAGTTCTCGCGGTCGCACTGCGGATTCCAACAATCATCATCACGCTCGGCACACTCAGCGTCTACCGTGGCCTCGGTCTGTTCGTGTCTGGAGGCTCGCCTGTGTCCGGATACGACCAAACAGGTTGGTTTTTCAGCGTCGTGGGTTCGCGTTTCCTTGGTATCTGGATGAGCGTGTGGGCCATGTTCGCCGTCGCCATACTCGGCTGGTTCCTGTTTAACCACACCGCATTTGGCCGCCGCGTCCAGGCCATCGGGAGCAATCGCCAAGCTGCGCACTATGCCGGTATCCGGGTCAATCGCTATCGGATCATGGTCATGGCGCTGATGGGGTTCATTGTCGGAGTCGCGGCAGTCATGCTGCTCGCCTTTCAGCGTGGCGGCAATCCGGCGAGCGGGCCAGGACAGGAACTCTACGTGATCGCCGCAACCATCATCGGCGGAACAGCACTCACCGGAGGTTCGGGTTCGGTCATTGGTGCGGTTGTCGGAGCCATAATTGTCTGGCTGATCCAGAACGGCCTGGTGCTGCTTGGCATCGACACGGCTTGGGCTACAGTCTCGACCGGGTCTGTCATCATTCTTGCCGTCGCACTCGACTACCTGATCAAACGCCGTCCAAGCTAGGCTCGTCCTGAACGATTGCAAACGAGAGGAATTGATCGACACCGGAAAGACAGAGACTGGTTTGCGAGAGACGCTTGCCATTTGGTTTTTATGGGAGGACCAATGCATGACACGCTGAAGCACGCAGGAAACGTGAACGAGATGAAGAAAACAGAAAACGTAGCCCAGGAGTATCACGCATGAGACGTAAATTGATTTCCAGACTCGCCGTCATCGCCGCGGTGTTGCTGTCTGTGATGCAGATATCGGCCGGCATAACGGCCGCACAGGACAAGAAGCTCAGGATCGCGTATGTTTTGCACGGCCTGAACGACTTCACCCAGACCATCAAGGAAGGCGCCTTGGATGCAGGCGCCGATCTGGGCGTCACGGTCGACGTCTTCGGCGAAGCCGGTTTCGACGTCCCAACCCATATCGCCTTCATGGAATCCGCGATTCAGGCAAAGTACGACGCCATCGCCCTCATCCCGAATGGTGGCGACCCATGGAACACGGTGATCCAGACCGCGACCGAAGCCGGAATCCCTCTTGCCGCTTCCAACAATATTGCGATCGGCTCCAAGCTCGACTTGTGGGTGGGCCAGGATGAATACAAGTCCGGTGTTCTGTTGGGGCAGGAAATTCTGAAACAACTGACTGCCAAGGATGTCAAATCCGGGAAGATCGTGATCGGCTCGTGCTTTCCCGGTAACCCGGTATTGGATGCACGCTCCAAGGGTCTCCACTCTGTCTTGGACCCGGCCGGCTATACATTGACGGAAGACAGGGACACGAAGCTCGACAACACCGAAAACTATAATATCTGGGACAGTCTTGCGACGGCCAATCCTGATTCAGTGGCCATGGTGGGCCTGTGTTCGCTTGACCCGCCCAATATCGGCCAGGTCAAGGAACGCGGCGGCTACGGATGGCTCGGGGCTGGATATGATCTCGAAACACCGACCCTTGAGGCGATCTCGAAGGGTTTCATCGGCGTATCCGCCGGTCAGCAGCCCTATCTGCAGGGTTACCTGCCGGTTCGTGCGTTGGTCGAAGAACTCAAGTCCGGCCAGAAAATCTCGGGGTGGCTGGAGGTCCCGACTGATATCGTGACTGGCGCCAACGTCGAAGAGTTCAAGCCGCGGGAGGCTGATGCCGCTGTTCAGAAGGCATTCTACGCAAAGTACATGGCCGAGCACTTTGCCGATTTGGCCAAAAGCGCGCGTCCTTATGACGATCTGAAGCAGCCTCCCAAGTAAGTATAAGCATCAACGCGACTCTCCCTCCCGACAGGGAGGGAGAGAGCAAGGCAGATCGCGATCGGCCAGATGGCATCGGCAACTACCGGCAAGCCGGAAATGATCCGCGTCGAACACATCAGCAAGCGGTTCGGCGGGGTCAATGCGTTGCGCAATGTCTCGGTCGCGATTGCGAAGGGTGAGATCCATGCTCTCGTCGGCGAAAACGGCGCCGGCAAATCAACCCTGATGAAAATCATGGCTGGGATCTACCAGCCCGACAGCGGACAAATATTTCTTCGCAACGAACCCGTCTCGCTCAACTCCCCTCTCGAGGCCCGCCAAGCCGGCGTCAGCATCGTATCCCAGGAACTTGCACTTTTCCCGCATCTTTCGATCACCGCCAACATCTTCGCAAATCGCGAGATATCGACGGCCGGCGTGCTCGACAAGCGTAAGATGACCGAGGAGGCCCGTCAGGTCCTGACGGACATGGGCGTACATCTCGATCCGTCACGGACGGTTGGCTCCCTCGCAGTTGGAGAGCGGCAACTCGTCGAAATCGCCAGAACCTTCCACCAGCAGTCCGACATTATCATCATGGACGAGCCAAACTCCGCCCTGAATGCTCACGAGTCTGAGCGGCTTTTCGAAATCCTGCGCGGTCTGCGCGATCGTGGTCTTACCATCATCTACGTCTCGCACCGCCTTGAGGAAGTATTCTCGATTTGCGACCGGATCACTGTCATTCGCGATGGCCAATACCAGGGAACCTGGGCGACCGGCGAAACCACCATTCCAAAGATAATCACCCAGATGGTTGGCCGGCGGATCGAGGAATCGTTCCCTGCCCGCCGTCCGTTGCCGGGCGACGCACCCGCCGTCCTCAGCGTCAAGAATCTTGCCGCCGAGCCATCCCTAAAGGACGTAAGTTTCGAACTCCGCGCCGGCGAAATCCTGGGATTTGCCGGGCTTGAAGGCTCCGGCATAGATGAAATTTTCGACGTCCTGTTCGGCCTTCGCAGAGCAACCTCCGGATTGATCGCATACTCCGATGGCCGGCCGGCGCCGGCTTCGCCATTCGAGGCGATCAAACAGAGGCTCGCCCTGGTGCCGGCGAATCGCCGCGACGAGGGCCTGCTGACCTCTTGGTCGATCCGATACAATGCAAGCTTGCCCGTTCTCGACCGGTTGCTCTTCGCGCTGGGAGTCATTGATCTCAAGGCCGAAGGGAGAATGGCCCGTGACTACGTCAAACGCTTGAACATCGTTACGGATAGCATCGACAAACGCGTCGTTAACCTCAGCGGAGGCAACCAGCAGAAAGTCGTACTTGCCAAATGGATGGCAACTGGCCCGATCGTGCTGCTGCTGAACGACCCGACCCGCGGCGTGGACGTGGGCGCCAAGGCCGAGATCTATCAGCTCTGCGCCGAACTTGCGGCGGGCGGGATGGCCTTGCTGTTCACCTCATCGGAAATCGAGGAAACGATCGGGCTCTGCGATCGTGTCCGGATCATGTTCCGGGGCAAGTCAATTCGCGAGTTCCAGAAAGGCGAAGCTACCAAGGTCGATGTCGCATTGTGGGTCTCTGGAGGGGACAACACCAGTCTCCACTATGACGGCGATTCTAATCGCGTGACGGACCTATCCCCTCCAGACTCTTGCGCGGCGCGAAGTGAATATTGATGTTATGCTAACGTGCGCGCGATCATGTCAGTCACGCGACGAGCGTTGAAGTTCTATTTTAGTACGTGAGCCACCGCTCTTCTGGGTCGTCTAGCGATATGCCAGAAGATTTGACGCCGCATTGGCGCCTGGTTCGACTAGAAGCCCTCGAGTACCACCTTACCCTTCGCGCGGCCCGTTTCGATCAGCGCATGGGCGCGCATGAGGTTCGCTGCGTTGATCGGCTTCAGGACTTCGCTCAAGGTCGTGCGAATCCTGCCATTGTCCACAAGGCGCGCGACCTCGTTGAGGAGTGCCCCTTGCTCGTGAATATCAGCGGTCGAATAGAGGGACCGTGTGAACATGAGTTCCCAGTGAACCGACACTGATTTTCGTTTGAACGGCATGATGTCGAGGATCTTGGGATCGTCGATCAGGCCGAAGCGGCCCTGCGGCGCGATCAGCGTGACGATCTCGGCCAGATGCTGCTGGGTCTGGGTCGTCGAAAACACGAAAGCCGGTTCCCCGATTCCCAGCGCTTTGATTTCTTCGGCGAGCGGCTTTGCATGATCGATGACGTGATGAGCGCCGAGGTTTCGCACCCAGTCCCGGGTTTCGGATCGCGAAGCCGTGGCGATCACCGTCATATCGCTCAAGGCCCGCACGAGCTGAATGGCGATTGAGCCGACGCCGCCTGCGCCGCCAATGATGAGGATGGCATTGGCGGCACCGGGAACCGGCCGTCGGATGTCGAGCCGGTCGAACAGCATTTCCCATGCGGTGATCGCCGTGAGCGGCAAGGCGGCGGCTTCGGCATCGCTCAATGTCTTTGGCCTGCGGCCGACGATCCTGGCATCGACCAGATGAAACTGGCTGTTGGTTCCGGGCCGTGCGATGGAGCCCGCATAATAGACCTCGTCACCGATCTTGAATTCAGTGACGGCGTTCCCCGTCTCCACCACCCGTCCGACCGCATCCCAGCCGAGGACCTTCCATTCGCCAGGCGCCAGCGTCTCGCGGGTACGCACTTTTGTGTCGACCGGATTGACCGAGACCGCTTTGACCTCGACCAGAATGTCGTGCTCTTGCGGCGCGGGGCGCGGCAGGTCGATATCCTCGAGCGCATTGGCGCGGGTGATTGGCCCTGCAGTCTTGTATCCAACGGCTCTCATCAGTGCGGTCCTTCCAGGCAATTGTCCTTGGCCTCAAACTGATCCTAAGATCGGATCTCGACAATACGCACAAGCAGCGCACATACTATCAAAAAGGATACTGTCCTTGGCAAAGGTTCGGCATTCGCGCTTCGACTGTACGCCCGGCTGCTCGGTCGAGGCAGCGATCGGTCTCATCGACGGCAAATGGAAATGCATCATCCTGTTCCATTTGCTCACTCGCACCATGCGGTTCAACGAGATCAGGCGTTTGATCGGCAATGTCACGCCGCGCATGCTGACGAACCAGTTGCGGGAATTGGAAGAGGACGGCCTGATCAATCGCAAGGTTTTCGCGCAGGTGCCGCCCAAGGTTGAATATTCGCTTTCCCCGCTTGGCCGCAGCATGGAACCGATCCTGCTGGCGCTCAAGGACTGGGGTGACGCCAATCTCGGACTCTATGGCAAGCCGCACGGACAACAGCGAGACGCCGCCTGATCGCGATCGATTGCGCGTCCCCTCTACGGATTGCGAAGCGGCACCGACAGATAGACGCCGAATTCCTGCGCGATGTCGCAGCTCACCCGCGCATGCACGCGGCCTTGGCGATCGAGGAATCGCTGCCGGTCATGGATCGGAAAAATGCCCTCATGCCAGATATTGGGATGGATGTAGAGGCCGCGCGTCCCGTCGCACCACAAGGCGATGACCTTGTCGGGCTTGAGATCATCGCCGGGAAGCGCCACCGGTACCACGAAAGGCAGATTGTCCAAGGGATAGAAAAGCTGCCCGCCATCGGGATGATAGTTCATGTGCCATAGGAGCACGGTTTCGCGTAATTCGGCGTCGCTGACCGCGTGACGCAGTTTGTCCGACCATCCGAGAACATAATGGCCGCCGACCGCTTCGTTCGATCCGTAAAGAATATGGCTGCGCCATTCGGCGCTGAAGATGCCTTCGACGAAGCCCGCTTCATTGCCGGTGCCCGCATCGACAGGCCGCCAGCCCGAAGCGGGCCAGGTGACGATCTCGATATCGAAACGCGCCGGATCGTCGACCAGGCATCCATATTCCTTGACGGTCTCTTCGGTCGCGACGATGAGCGGCACCTCGACGATGGGCAGATCGGGCTTGTCCTTGGGATCAAAGATGTAGACGGGAGCCGGGGCGAGCATGATGGGGCGGAACTCCGTTGCGCTGGCGAAGGCGCAGCTACCGGTCCGGCAATGACGGATTGATGACGCCCCTTAGGGATGGCTGCGAAGAACTGCTACAAACTCGCGGAATGAACACGGCCGTAACCCCCGCTGAACTCGCCGCCGCGATCCGCAGCCACGCCTCGCGCGGGCGCGTGGTGATAGCCCTTGCCGGCGCGCCTGGATCGGGCAAATCGACGCTTGCCGAATGGCTCGCCGCCCGGCTCAATGAAGACAGCCCCGATAGCGCGGCGGTGCTTCCGATGGACGGCTATCATTTCGACGACCGGGTGCTCGAAGCCCGCGGGCTTCGCGCGCGCAAAGGCGCCCCCGATACATTCGACGTCGCCGGCCTCCATCACATGCTCGCCCGGTTGAAGCGCAATGAGGAGGATGAAGTTGCGGTGCCGGTCTTCGATCGCGACCTCGAAATCGCCCGCGCCGGCGCGCGTCTCATTCCGCGCAGCGTTTGTATCCTGATCGTCGAAGGCAATTATCTTCTGCTCGATCGCACGCCCTGGTCTGGTTTGCGCAATTTGTTCGACATGACGGTCATGATCGAGGTGCCCGTGGAAACCCTGCGTGCGCGCTTGCGCAA
This sequence comes from Hyphomicrobiales bacterium, assembly GCA_046349315.1. Classification (GTDB taxonomy): domain Bacteria; phylum Pseudomonadota; class Alphaproteobacteria; order Rhizobiales; family Aestuariivirgaceae; genus JAEUMG01. Next base: position 10,434 of record JAXMCQ010000009.1, read on the forward strand.
GCGCTGGGTAGGCTACGGCCTTTCCCCGGACCAGATCACCACCAAGCTCGAGGACAATGATCTTCCCAATGGCAGGCTTGTTAGCGATTTTAGCGTCGCTGCCGATTTTGTGACTTCGTGAAGGCCATGGCCGTGGCGGAGAAATCCAGTCTTCAAAACCTTCTGGGCCGCGCTTTGCGCGCCGGCACCGCCGGCTATGGTCGCGCCGATCGGCAAGGCTTGATCGTCGCCAATGCGACGGGATACCTCGCCTCCTTCTCCTCGCTCATTTACGCGCTCATCTATGCGATGCATGATCCGGTCAATCTGCGACCCGTCGTGCTCGGCAATTTCGTTTCCGCAATCTGCACCGCCGCCACGCCCTTCTTCCACCGCTTCGGGCCGTCGGCTGCCGCGCTGTGGCTCGCGGCGGTAATCTTCTCGACCATCTTCTACTTCATCGCTTTCCTGGGGCGCGATTCCGGCATCCAGCTCAACTATATTGGCGCCGCCGCGGGAGCGCTTGCGATACTTGGCTTCCAGCGCCTGTGGCTTGCCGTCGCCATCACGCTCCTGGCGCTCGGCTGCCATCTCGCCGCCTGGTATTTCTTCCCGCCCCATGTGGCAATCAATATCGAGGAAACCTGGTTTCTCGACCAACTCTATGCCAATTCCGCGATCTCGGTCATGGCGATCGTCTTCCTGATCGTCTTCTACGCCTTTCGCCTGGCGCGCTTGGCCGAAGCCCAGACCGAAGCACTCCTGCGCAACATGATGCCGGGCATGATCGTCGATCGCTTGCGCGACGACCCCGGGATTACGATTGCCGAAAATTTTGATGAGGCGAGCGTTCTCTTTGCCGATCTCAAAGGCTTCACGCAACTCGCCCATCGGCTTGGGCCCGCGCGTACCGTCGCACTCCTCGATGATCTCTTCACGCAGATCGACCGCGCCGCGCTCGACCTCGGAATGGAAAAGATCAAGACGATCGGTGATGCCTATATGGCGGTCGCCGGCGTTCCCATGCCCCGCGCCGACCATGCCTTGCGCGCCTTGAAGCTCGGCGAAGCCATGCTCGACATTCTGGGCGATGTAGGCCGGCGGCATGACCTCACGCTCGCCATGCGGATCGGCATTGCCACCGGACCGGTGACGGCGGGCGTCATCGGCCGCGCCAAGATCTCCTATGATGTCTGGGGCGACACGGTGAATCTTGCCTCCCGCCTTGAGAGCCATGGGGTTCCCGGCCGCATCCATATGAGCCTTGCGACCTGCCGGGCGCTGGGTGCTGAGGCGGATTACGAGGCGCCGGTCGCGGTCGAGCTCAAGGGCTTCGGTATCGTCGAGACGGTGTTGATCGTCAGGCGCTCACAGTGATATTGCCCACGGCGCTGTGACGCGCCGTGGAGATCGAGTTGGGAAGAAGAGTGAAGCTCCGCCAGTTGCGGTCACTCTTGTCTCACGAACCGGCCATGGCGGGCGCGAGCAGGGAAATGTTGTGCTTGAACATGTCGAGATAGGTCCCGCCGCCTTCACCCTTTTCCGACAGGGCGTCGGCGTAGAGCGACCCACCAACCTTGACGCCGGTCTCCTTGGCGATTTGTTCGATCAGGCGCGGATCGCTCATATTCTCGACGAATAGGGCAGTAACGCCCTCCTTTTTTATCTGTTCGATAAGCTTGGCCACGTCCGCCGCCGATGCTTCGCTCTCTGTGCTGATGCCTTCGGGTGCCATAAAGGTCACTCCATAGGCTGCCCCGAAATAACCAAAGGCATCATGCGTGGTGATGACCTTGCGTTTGGCCTCGGGCACTGCGGCGATCTTCGCCTTCACATCGGCATCAAGCGCCGTGATCTCAGCTGAATAGGCTTCGGCATTCTTCCTGAACGTGTCGCAATCGGCGGCGTCGACCTTGCATAGGCCGTCGGCGATGTTCTTGACGTAAACGAGGCCGTTGGCGAGATTTTGCCAGGCATGCGGATCGGTTTCCTCGGCACCATCCTCCATCATGGTGCGCGGCGTGATGCCGGTACTGGCTACGACGGTTTCGCCCTTGAAGCCGGTCGATTCAACCAGCCGCTCCATCCAGCCTTCGAAGCCCAAACCGTTGACGAAGAAAATCTGCGTTCCCGCAAGCGCGGTGGCATCGGCGGGCTTTGGCTCATAGACATGGGTATCGGCATTGGGGCCGACGATCGTTGTGACCTCGACAAGGTCGCCTCCAATATTGCTCACCATGTCGCCCAGGATTGAGAAGGTCGCGACTGCCTTGACTTTGTCGGCCGCGAAGGCAGTTGCGGGCGCCAGATTGCCGATGGCAACCAAGATCGTTCCGGCAAGCAAGGACTTGTATAACATGCACATGGTACTTCTCCTTTATGCAATGCGATGACGTTGGGGTCTGAGGCGGTTTACGAGAATTCCGCGGGGGGCGAGCGCCAGTGAGGCAATGTAAATGACGCCCGCGGTGAGGATGATGGCGGGCCCTGATGCAATGCTCCAATGATAGGAGATGACCAGGCCCGCATAGCTGGACACGATGCCGATCAGCATGGCGGCAAGGCACATCGGTTCGAGGTCGCGGAACCAGAATCGTGCTGCCGCGGCGGGTAGCATCATGATGCCGACGGCGAGCAGCGTGCCGAGGGCCTGAAACCCACTTACCAGATTGAGGACGACGAGCATCAGGAAGATGAAATGCACGGGCGGACCCGATTTGCTGACCGAGCGCAGGAAGACAGGGTCGAGGCACTCCGCGACGAGCGCTCGCCATACGACGCCGAGGCTCAGAATCGTCAATGTTGCCACGACGCCGATGAGGATCAGCGCTGCGTCATTGAGCGCCAGGACCGTGCCGAAGAGCACGTGCATGAGATCGACGGTCGAACCCTTGAGGCTGACGAGAAGCACGCCGAGTGCCAGCGATATGAGGTAGAACGCGGCAAGGCTTGCGTCTTCGCGTTGAATCGTGAGTCTTGAAACGGCGCCGGCAAACAAAGCGACGAGAAGCCCGGCAGCAAGGCCGCCAAATGTCATGGGCAGAATGGCAAGACCGGCGAAGAGGAAGCCTACGGCGGCGCCCGGCAGGATGGCATGCGCCATCGCATCGCCCATCAGACTCATGCGGCGAAGCATGAGAAAGACTCCAACCGGGCAGGCGCTCAAGGATAGAACTGATGCGCCAATGAGCGCCCGTCGCATGAAGGCATAATCGGCAAAGGGGGCGACGAAATAATCGTAGAGGGTCATGCTGCACCGGGTCCGCACCAGGGCGCTGACTCATCCCATGCCTCGTTCAGACGGCGCGCCTTCAGCAGGTTCTCAGGCTTGAGCGCATCGACCGTCTTGCCCCAGGCGACTGGTTGGCGCGCCAATAAAACGGTCTCCGGAAATGAATCGCGCACGAGATCGATATCGTGGAGAACGGCGACGATCGTCTTTTTCTCGCTGTGCCAGCGTTGCACGAGGCCAATCAGGTCGCCGACTGTCTTGCTGTCGATCGCGGTAAACGGTTCATCGAGCAAGATAACCTTGGCGTCCTGAAGCAACACGCGGGCGAAGAGGGCGCGTTGCAACTGGCCGCCGGAAAGGGTGCCGATGGAGCGGTACTGAAAGCCGTCAAGCCCCACCGCCATCAGCGCCTTGTTCACATCAGCTCGATCATCACCAAGAATCGAGCGGATGAAGCCTTTGCGCCGCCAAAGCCCGAGCGTGACAAGATCGTCCACGGTTGCGGGAAAGCTGCGCTCGATCTCGCTTGCTTGCGGCAGATAGGCGATGTCATGAGTCTGAAAGCCCGCGCGTTCGATCGTGCCGCCGAGGGGTTCGAGTGCGCCGACAAGTCCTTTGAGGAGGGTCGACTTTCCGGAGCCATTAGGCCCGACGATAGCGGTAAGCGAGCCTGTCGCCACCTCTCCATTCAGATGATGCACCGCCGGATGGCCGTCATACCCAAGCGTGACGTCGCGGAGTTTGAACGCGGGTATCGCCATCACAGCACAACCGATAAAACCAGAACCCAGATGAGAACCACAAGGCCGCCGCACCAAGCGAGTCGCTGGCCAACACCAAGTCTCATGAATGGCGAGGAAGTTTTCATGCTGCCACCGCACGAGCGGCCGCACAGGCCTTGCAGGTGCCCTCGAGCTCAATATTGATCGTTTCAACCTCGTAGCCGGGGCCGACCCCCTTCAAGGCGCCACAGGCGTTCGAAAGATCGAATTCAGTTACCGTCCCGCAAGACTTGCATACGAAGAAAACAGGCCGATGTTCGTGGTCAGGATGCTCGCATCTGACATAGCTATTGCGGCCGGCAATCCGGTGCACCCGTCCTTGACGAATGAGCTTCTCGAGTGAACGGTAGACCTGGACGGCGGCTCGGATAGACGAGCCTTCCAACTCATTCAGGATGCCATAGGCCGACAGCGGCTTCCGCGTCTTTTGCAAAACGCCCAGCACGTCATCCTCGTGGGCTCTAGAGACAGTGCGCATCGGCAACCAAAATCTCATTTTTTTAGAGCATAAACGTTATGTTATAACGTAGCCAGCTGTCAAGACCATTGGCATTATTGGAGCGGAACAGCCGCCATCTACGTCTAACACCCACATCAATATGATCGGAATTTAGAGGCGATGAATCGAGCGATCGTGCGACTCCAGTTTTGCCTGCTCGCATTCGGGTTGGCATGTATCATGGCAATACCAACCGAGGCTCATGTCGCGACAGGTCCGCTCGGCGGGTTTCTCAGCGGCTTTGAGCACCCCGTATTCGGGCTCGACCATTTGCTTGCGATGTTTGCGGTCGGTGTTTGGGGCGCACAAATCGGGGGTCGCGCGGTTTGGGAACTGCCGGTTGCCTTCCCGCTGATCATGGCCGTTGGCGGCGTCCTCGGGATCACGGGCATTCCCTTGCCATTTACTGAAATCCTGATTGCCCTCTCAATGATCGTGCTGGGCTTGGCCATTGCGGCAGCGTGGCGGCCAGCCGGCTGGGTGTCGATAGGCCTGGTAGGGTTGTTTGCATTGTTCCATGGGCACGCTCATGGTGTCGAACTGCCGTCGGCTGCCGATCCCGTTGCTTATGGCATCGGGTTCGTGTTGGCGACCGGCTTGATTCATGTGGCCGGCATCGGCTTCGGGCTCTTGGTTGGCATACTTTATGGTGGCACCGTAAGCCGAATTGCCGGCGGGGCTATCGCATTGTGTGGGCTCTATTTCCTTGTGGCCCCGTTCGTTGCCACGTGAACGGCGCAATGTGAATCTAACACATTCACGATGAACTCCCTGGCCGTCATTGCTGCACCAGAACGGCTCCTGCCGCTGGCGATTTTGGGCATTGGACTTGGTCTACTTGGCCGCCGGAGGCTGGCCATTTGCGGGCTCGTCTTTGCCGCCGGATTCGTGATTGGTGTGTTCTTGCCCCGAAGCGAATTCGATCGTTTCCTTCTGCCTGCGCTGTTTCTTCTGGCAGGATTTTCGCTGATTGGATCTCGACGCTGGCGCGAGCTAATTTTGCCGCCGGCTTCATTCTTCATCGGGATGCTCGCCGGCTATGGACTGGTACGCCCCGACACAGGCGCGTCTGTGGAGATTGCGGGAGCCGCGATTACCCTATTGGTGCCGATATTGCTGGCGCTTGCCGCACATGCCTTCGACCGGCCGTGGCTCGCTATCCCCACGCGCATCGGTGGAAGTTGGCTCCTGGCCATTGGCTCGATCTTTGCCGCCGTGCTCTTGCGACCGGGGGATGTCTCAGACCCAGCCAAGTTGGCTATTTCCGCTCCAGCGCTTCCGCACAACGATAGCCTTCCTCACATCCATGGCGCCAACGGGGAGGTCATCTATCTGGCTCCTGGGCGCGGTGGAGGAGAGGAGCTCGTAACTCCCGCTCGCAAGAAGGGCGCGGATTTCCTGGGCAAGCCTCGCGAGCCGTAGTCGGCAAGCGAGCCAACGGTCCTCGCGACACCGCAAAAGAAGAAACCGCCGGATTGCTCCGGCGGCGCGCGCTACATCATATGAACATTGGGATCGGCCAAATGGAGTAGATCAGCCGACAGCAGGATAGCCACTTCGTTGCCGGTGTTCCTCCACCAGTGAGACACGAGGTGATTCTCAGGAATGGCGGTCCCCGCGGCGTGAATGACCGGAACCTCGCAAGTATTGCGATACTCGGTCACCGAACCCTGGACGACATAGATAATCGCGGGCCGATCGGCATGGCTGTGCCACGGAACCTCACCACCCGGCTGGATTTCCAGCCGCCGGAGCCGGAATACGCGGTCCGCGGCACCGACTTCGGTCTCTTCCGAGAGGGGGATCATCGCAATCACCTGGTCAACAACACCCTTTGGCATTGTTGCTCCAGCTTTCTGCCCGGAACCATCGAGAGTCGTCTTGTCACTCGGACATTCACCTGCGTTGGCAACTTTTGCGAAAGCAAGCAAAGCCACCGCGCCAAGACCAGCTTTTGCGATCTGGCGTCGGGATAGATCAATGTTTGTCATATTGCTCTCCTTTATGGGGAAGCTGCCGAAAACCGCCGGCAACTCTGGAAGAGCACGATCAAGTACTTCTTACCTCAGCTCAAATGCCGTCTCATCATGAGTTTGATGAGTTTGCGGTATGCCGTTCGCCTGGTGCCGATTTCGGAGCTGTTTTATGACGACGCCGGTTCAAGAGAGTCGCACGCGAAAGAGCTCAAGCCGCGTCGGCGTCCTCGAGACGGTGTTGATCGTCAGGCGCTCAGCGCTTTGAGAATTGGGCGATCCGCGCCGTCGTGTCCGGATCGAGAAAGCTTGCAACCGTGATATCGGTTTCGATGTCGATGGCGCGGCGCAAATCGACCAGCGCCACTTCATTGAGCGCCCGTTTCATGGCGCGCACCGAACGCTGCGATTGCGCGAGAAGCTTTTCGGCAACTGCCTGTGCCTTCGACATAAGTTCCGCATCCGGCACGACCCGCCACGCGACACCCTTCTCCAGCAAGGTCTTGGCATCATAGCGCTCGCCGAGAAACATCATCTCGCGCGCAGTCTGCAGGCCCGCCAGCGCCGGCAGGAGCGAACTGACCCCTCCGGTCACGAACATTCCCCATTTGAGCTCGGGGAAGAAGGCGCGCGCGCTCTCAGCCCAGATCGGGAAATCGCAATTGATCGCCCATTCGAAGCCGCCACCCACCGCCCAGCCATTGATAGCGCCGATCACCGGCTTTTCGCCGAAGAGAATGGCTTCAGTGACGAGCTGGATGGTTCGAACATGCTTGCGCGCTGCTGCTTCGTTTTCTGGATGCACATGCTCATTGAGATCATCGCCGGCGCAAAAGGCGCGGCCCGCACCGGTGAAGATGATGACCTTGGTCGCCTCATCATCATTCGCCGCGACAAAGGCTGCTGCCAGGTCGCGCAATAATTGCAGGTTCATGGCGTTGAGCTGCTTCGGGCGGTTGAGCGTGATGGTGCGCACGCCCTGTTCATCGCAAGTGCTGAGCACGGTCTCATACATGGGAGGCCTCAATAGGTTCGAATGACACGCCGGCTCTTACCTTCGCTGCGCTGGATGCTGTTGGGCGGAAGCACGCTGACCCTCGCTGTCCCGCCGAGCTGCTTCTTGATTGCCGCTTCGACCGCATCGGCCAGGCCGCTCTCCGCGTCATCACGTGCGAGTTCGACCTGCAGCGGCAGCGCATCATAAGGCGGCGGCGTGTCGAGCAGGATGCGATACTCGCCCGACAGTTCGGGGAACTGATTGACGACGCCCTGCACCATCGCCGGAAACATGTTGAGCCCGCGCACCACCACCATGTCGTCGGCGCGCCCCACGACCCGGAAACGCGGCGCGGTGACGCCTTCATGAGTCGGCCCGGTCTCGGTGATGGTGACGACATCGCCGGTGCGGAAGCGCACCAGAGGCTGACATTCCCGCATCAGGTGGGTGAGCACCAGTTCGCCGGTCTCACCGGCCTGGAACGGTTTGCGACTGCCGGTCTCGGAGTCGATCAGTTCGGGATAGAGCACGTCGCCCGCGATGAAGTGCAGATCCTGCGTATAGGCGCTCTGCCCGGCCATGATGGTGAGGACATCGGAGACACCGTAATTGGCATTGCGCACTTGGAAGCCCCAGGTGTCTTCGAGCCTTTTGCGGAAAGCCGGCTGGTCGAGCCCGGCCTCGCCGCCAAAGAGTCCAAGCTTGAGCCCGAGATCGCGGGGCTTGAGATCCGGGAAATGCTCGGCGATGACGCGCTCGAGCACGGCCGGATAGGACGGCGTGCAGTGAATGGCGGTGATGCCGAGTTCGCGAATGGTCGGGATCAATCGTTCCGTACCGCCGACGCCGAAGGGGATGACGGTAGCGCCTGTGGCTTCGAGCACGGCATGATCGGTATAGCCGCCCATCCACATTTGATAGTTGAGGCAATGCACGACGCGATGGCCGGGGCCGAGGCCGCACAATTTCATGGCGCGCGCTCCGACATCGGCCCAGATCAACGCGTCCGATTGCGACAGGGCGATGTTCATCGCGGTCCCGGTCGAACCGGACGTGCGATGCACGCGCGACACGGCTTCGGGCTTGGAAGCGAGATAGCTGCCGAAAGGCGGATTGAGCCGCTGATCCTCGCGTAAGCTTTCCTTGTCGGTAAAATCGAGATCGGCGAGTTCGTCGGGATCGCCCTTGAGCTTTCGCGCGCGATAGAAATCGGAATGCGTGTTCACATACTCCGCCTGGGCGCGCCAGCGCTTGCGCACCAAGGCGTCGAGCTCCGCAGCACTCTGTTTCTCGATTGTCGGCATTCAGTCGACCCGCGCGATGCGGTTCGAGGCAAGGATCGTCTCGATGAAGTCCGGTATTTCGAGACCGGCCTTGACTTTGGCTTCGAGTGCGGCCTCGGCGGCGCGCACATCGGCAAGCTTGGCAATGACCTGGTCGAGCTGCAGGCGCGGGATGACGACCACCCCGTCATCATCGCCGACGATGACGTCGCCCGAATCGATGGCGACGCCGCCCAACACCACCGGCAACCCGACCGTGCCGGGCCCGTTGCGCACCGGCGAATTGGGCGTGAGTCCGGCGCAATAGACCGGCACGCCAACCGCCAATATGCCGACGAGATCGCGTACCATGCCGTCGGTGACAAGGCCGGCCACACCGCGATTGCGCGCCATGCCCATAAGCAGATCGCCGGTGATCGCCGTCGCCGTGAAGGCATCGGTGGCCGCAACCAGAATGTCGCCCGGCCGCGCCGAGGCAAGCGCCGCAAAGAGCCCGAGATTGTCGGCCGGCCCGCAATGGCAAGTAATGGCAATGCCGATCATCGGCTTCTTCTGGGTGCTGAGTGGCTTGATGCGATGGTCGAGCGCGCCGCGCCCTTCCATGGCATCGACGGCATAGCCGGTCGGGATGCTGCCGAGTGCCGTCAGTTGCGCGGCGGTGGGACGCGGGAATTCGGGCCTCACGGTGAGAAGCGGCGGGTCTTTGATCACGATATGCGTCCTTGTTGCAGGAGGAGGTGTTTGCCGATTGCCGAAACTGAAGACACGCCGCACAGGCCCATGGCACGGTCGAGTTCGCGGGCGTAGATTTCGAGCACATGCCTGACCCCGGCTTCGCCGGCGACCGCAAGCCCCCAGAGATGCGGCCGTGCCATGAGGCATGCGGAGGCGCCGAGTGCGATGCTCTTGAGGATGTCGGTGCCGCGCCTGATGCCGCCATCGACGAGCACCGGGATGCGGCCGTCAACTGCCGCGACGACTCCCGGCAACGCGCCGAGGCCCGAGGCCGCGCCGTCGAGTTGCCTGCCGCCATGATTGGAAACGATGACGCCGTCAATGCCGTGATCGATCGCACGCTTGGCTTCGCTCGGATTCAGCACGCCTTTGAGGATAAGCGGCCCCCGCCATTGTTTGCGTAGAGTGTCGACATCCGCCCAAGACATCGCGGGATCGAGCAATGAGGCCATGCGCCCGGCCAGCGCTTTAAGATCGGCGGGCTCGCCCGGCCGCGCGTAATTGCCGAAAGTGATGCGCGGAAATTCCTGGCGCATGCGCAGCAGCCACGGCGCTTTTAGCGCCATGCCCGCCAATTGCATGGGGCTGAAGCGCGGCGGTATGCCGAAGCCGTTGCGGATATCGCGCTCGCGATTGCCGAGCATCTGGTTGTCGATGGTGAGGACCAATGCATCATATCGCGAGTCCTGTGCCCGCGCGGTCAGTTCGCGGGTGAAGCCGCGATCCTTGAAGATGAAGACCTGCATCCAGCGCGGTGCGACGCCGGTCCCCGCCAGATCTTCGATTGTGCAGACCGAGCCATGGCTGAGGCAGGTGGCGATGCCCGCTGCCTGCGCCGCCCGCGCGCTTGCCAATTCGCCGCCCGGCCAGAACAGACCGGCAAGCCCCGTCGGCCCGATCACCAAGGGCATGCTCAATCGCTTGCCGAATAAGTCTATCGAAAGATCGCGCGACGCCGCGCCAGTGAGTGGCGTTGGCAATAACTCGATCTCGCCGAACACCGCCTCATTGCGCTTGAGTGTCCGCTCATCCTCGGCGCCGCCGTCGGCAAAGTCGAAAATCGGCTTCGGCAAGGCGGCGCGTGCCAATTCGCGCATCGCCGCAATGCTGTAGCCGCGCCTTTGCCAGGCCGGGACCGGCGCGTTCATTCGGTTTTGTCGAGCCGGTAGAATTCGATGGCATTGTCGCGAAAGAGCTTGCGCTTCTCGGTCTTCGATGCGCCTTCGACGACCCAGTCGACGATCCCGACCCATTGCGGATAGGTGCCGGCGAGTTCCAGCACATGCCAGTCGCCGCCATACATCACGCGGTCGAAACCGAAAGTATCAATGGCATGCGCGATGTAAGGCTCGATCTGCTCCTTGGTCCAGTTCTTGTGATCGGCTTCTGTCGTGACGCCTGAAATCTTGCAATGGACATTGGGAAGCGCCGCAAGCTCCTTCAATTGCTGCCGCCACGGATCGGCAATGCCGGCCTTGATCGCCGGCTTGCCGATATGGTCGAGCACGAAGCGCACCTCCGGGCACCGCTTCACCATCTTGATCGCATTGGGGAGATGATGATGGAAAATGCAGATGTCGAAGACGAGATCATGGGGGCCGAGGAGTTTCAATGCGTCGATGAAATCCGGCTTGATGCAGAAGTCGGGATCGGCCTGGTTCTGGATCAGACGCCGCACGCCGCGCAAGCTCTTGTTCTGCCGCAATCGGTCGAGCTCCGGCTTGATCGCCGCCTTGCCCTTTTCGAGCGGCAAGGCCGCGACCATGCCGGCCAATCGCTTGTCTTTCTGGGCGATGCCGTCGATCCATTGCGCTTCGTCCAAATGCTGCGGCAGGTCGACATCGACTTCGACGAAGACGAAGCGATCGATCTTGACCGGCGCGGCCGCCTTCATGAGATCGTCGGGGAGCACCTGCCGGTTGAGCGACGGCGCATGTTTCGTCCAGCCATAGCCGAAGCGCTTCGGGTCGGCCAAATGCACATGGCTGTCGATGATCGCGAAATCCGGCATGCTCATCCTCCCTGAAACGTCGTCGATTATAGCTATTGCGCGAGAAAGCCGCCATCGACGGCAAGCGTGTGTCCAGTGACCATGCCGGCGGCGGGGCTGGCGAGAAAGAGAATGGCGAGCGCCACTTCATCGGGCTCTGCCAATCGTCCCAAGGGCGTCATCGCCTTGATCTTGGCGATGAGTTCAGGCTGCGCCAGCAGGGGCGCGATGAACGGGGTCGTCACATAGGTTGGTGCCACGGCATTGACGCGGATATTGTGCGATGCCCATTCGACCGCCAGGGCCCGCGTCATGTTGACGACCGCACCCTTGCTCGTCTGGTAGGAGATATTGGGATAGAGCCCGCCGCCCGATAGCCCCATGATCGAGGCGGTATTGACGATCGACCCGCCTTTGCCGCGCGCGATCATGTGGCGGGCGGCAATGCGCGAGCACAGGAACACAGCCGTCATGTTGACCGCGATCACCTTCTCCCACTCATCGCGCGGCAGATCGACGGAAGTTTTGCGGATCGCCATGCCGGCATTGTTGACCAGAATGTCGATTTGTCCGGCTTCGTTGGCAATCCCGGCGAAGATACCCTCGACCGTAGCCTCGTCACTCACATCCGCTGCATGCGCCGAGGCGCTGCCGCCCTGCCCGGTGATCTCGCGCGCCACGGCTTCGGCAGCCGAACCGTCGCGATCAACCACTGCGATTGTTGCGCCGGCTTGCGCCATGGCGAGGCAAGTGGATTTGCCGATGCCACTGCCGCCGCCGGTCACGATGGCGACCGATCCGTCGAGCCGGAAGGCGTTCTGGTAGTCCTGCGACATTCTTTGGTAACGGGTTGCCGTATGAGGAAATCCATATTGACTTTGTCGCAAGCCTGTTGCCAAGGGGCCGGGACTCATGGCCTGTCATGAGTCTGACGCACGGCTGGCGGCAATGAAGCCGCGGGCTATCGGGGATGGCGATGCAGGAAAAGACGGCCGGAAATTCCATCGATGCTTTATTGCCCGCCGATATCGCCCGCAAGGCTGAATTGATCGGTGCGCAGAAGACGAAACTTCCAGCGATCAAGCTTCTTACGCTGGCAATCCTCGGCGGCGCCTTCATTGCGCTGGGTGCGATGTTTGCCACCACCGTATTGGCCGGTGCCAATGGCACGATCCCTTTCGGCGTTGCGCGCCTCATCGCCGGTATGGTTTTCAGCCTCGGCCTCATCCTCATCGTCCTGGGCGGTGCCGAACTCTTCACCGGCAACGCGCTCATGATCATGGCGCTGGCCTCGCGCAAGGTCGGCATCACCGCCCTCGCCCGCGCCTGGAGCATAGTCTATTGCGGCAATTTCATCGGCGCCGTCGGCATGGCGGTGCTGGTCTTCCTCGCCGGGCAGTATCACCTGGGCGACGGCGCCGTCGGGCGCACAGCACTTGCCATCGCCCATGACAAGATGGCGCTCGGCTTTACCGAAGCTTTCTTTCGCGGAATTCTGTGCAATCTCCTGGTTTGCCTCGCCGTCTGGCTGGCACTCGGCGCGCACAGCACGACGGACAAGGTTCTCGCCGTCATCTTCCCGGTCTCGGCCTTCGTGGTGGCGGGCTTCGAGCATTCGGTCGCCAATATGTATCTCGTGCCCTTCGGCATGCTGATCGAGGCGAGTTCAAGCGCGCAATCCTGGCTGCCGCCGGATGCGGTCCCGATGCGCTTGCCTGATTTCTTCCTCGGCCTGATACCGGTGACGCTCGGCAATATCGTCGGCGGCGGCTTGCTGGTCGGCGGAATCTACTGGTTCGTCTATCTGCGCGATGGTCCCGATCGCTGATCGCCTCCCGCTTCCCCAATGGCCGGGCCTTCGCCTATACTGCTGTTCGCTGAGCGCGGAAGGGCCGATGCTTGTGAAATTGTGCGACGCCCGGCGGGATCGGAATGTGAGGTGCATCGATGCGGCGTGATGAGGTCAAGACTCCGGCGCTCATTCTCGATTTGGATGTGCTCGACGCCAATATCGCGACCATGGTGGCGACCGCCAAGAAGGCTGGCGTCGCGCTCAGGCCGCACGCGAAATCGCATAAATCGCCAGACATCGCCCGCCGCCTTGTCGCCGCCGGCGCGCTTGGCGCCTGTTGTGCGACCATTGCCGAAGCCGAAGCCATGGCGGCGGCCGGCATCCCGGGCCTGCTCGTCACCTCGCCGCTTGCGACTCCTGACATGCAGGCAAGGCTCGGTGCATTGCTCTTGCGCCGCGCCGACATCATGGTCGTCGCCGACGACCCGCGCAATGTTGCCGAACTCGCCGATGTCGCCGCGCGGGCGAAAGCGACGCTCAATGTCGTGGTCGAGCTTGATGTCGGCATAGGCCGCACCGGCTGCGTCGAGGTTGCCGATGCGATCGAACTGGCGCGCCAGATTGCGGCGGCACCTTCGCTCCGCTTTGCCGGAGTCCAAGCCTATTGGGGCCATCTGCAGCAGGTCATGCCCTTCGAGACGCGTGAGGCGCGCGTCAAGGAACAGGCGGCGCGGCTCAAGACTTTAATTGCCGGCTTGACCGAGATCGGCCTCAAGCCCGGCATCGTCACCGGCGGCGGCACTGGTACGCATTGGATCGATGCACGCCTTGGTCTCTTCAATGAATTGCAGGTCGGCTCCTTCATCTTTCTTGATTCCTGCTATGGGTCGGTACCGGTCACCGGCGACGGCAATCCCTATTCGCCGTCGCTCTTTGTCGCAGCGGCGGTCGTCACCGCCAATCGCCCCGACCGCGTCATCGTCAACGCTGGCTACAAGGCGCTCGCCACCGATTCCGGCAAGGCGGTGCCGATGCGTGGCATTGCGCAAGGCGCGACTTATCGTTTTCTGGGCGATGAGCATGGCGCTGTCGAACGCGACGGCGGCGCGCCGATGCCGGAGCTTGGTTCGGTCATCGAATTATTGACCCCGCATTGCGATCCGACGGTCAATCTCCATGGCCGCTATGTCGTGGTGCGCGGCGAAGACGTCATCGACGAATGGCCCATCGCCGCGCGCGGGTATTGATACTCTCGTCCCCTCTCCCCTCGTGGGAGAGGGCGGCGCGAGCAGTAGCGAAGCGCCGGGTGAGGGGGCATCTCCACTTCTTGGCGATTAATACTTCGGCACGTTACCCCTCACCCGCCGCGGGCCTATCGGCCCTCGTCGCCCTCTCCCACAAGGAGAGAGGGTAAGAGTGAAGTATCAAACCGCCAATCCGAGTGCGTGCCGGAAGCGTCCCTTGAGCCAGGCGCCGTCGCGCGACGGCAGCACGCGCGGTGGCGAGCCCGCATCGATCTTGATGACCGCAACCACGGGTCCCTCGCCGATCCGCGTGATACGCTCTGCGAGTAAGCCAACCTCATCCATCGTCGTGACCGTGCGCGTCTCGGCAATCCCGCACGCCATCGCGATCTTCGCTAAGTCCGCGCCACCGGCGGTATGCGTCGCCTGCGCGCCAGTCTCGCCATAAAGCCCGTTATCGAGGATGACGACCGAGAGGTTCTTCGGCTTCTGCAAGGCAATCGTCGCAAAGCCGCCAAGGCCCATGAGCGCTTCGCCATCGCCTGTCAGCACCACGACCGGGCGCTGCGGCTGTGCAAGCGCAAGCCCGAGTCCCATCATCGCGGCGCCGCCCATTGCACCCCACAGATAGAAATTGCGTGGATCGTCTCCCGCCGCCGCAAGATCGTAAGTCGCCGAGCCGAGGCCAGCGATGACCAGCGTTTCGCCGCGGTCGCGCAAAAGCCGTGCGACGACAACCCGCCGATCGAGAAGTGCGGCTTTGCTCATTTCGCAAAATCCTTCGCTCCGATGAGCCGCTGCGACAGCAATACCGCGCAGGCCGCACCGCCCTCGAACGCCATCGAGGCCGCCGCCGTCACTGTCGGCTTCACGTCATCGGGCGCGCTCACCCGCATCACAGTGAGGTCCATCGCCTTCAAAACGCCTTCTGTTGCCGTGCCCATCGGCACTTGCCACGGGTTGAATTCGCCCCATTCGCCGCGCATCGTGACGAGGGTGAGGAACGGAAAGCCGCAAGTCTTCACCAGCGACAGCATGTTGATGCAATTGCCGACCCCGCTCGACTGCATCAATAACACGCCGCGTGCGCCGCCGAGCCAGGCGCCCCCGAGAATGGCGATCCCCTCCTCTTCCGTCGTCAAGGGAATGGCGGTCATCGCCGGATCGGCATGGGCGCTCCGGATGAGGTCCATGTGCCCGCTGTCGGGCACATAGCAGACCTGGCTGACGCCAAAGCGCGTCAGCACCGCGTGAATATCGCCGGGCCAGCTCATGAGGATTTACGCAACCGTGGCTTCTCGATGCCGGCAAGGTCGCACAAGGCGTCGACCATGGCGGAGAAATCCTGACCCCCGAAGCCGCGCGAGCGCGCCGTGCTGAAGGCCTCGCGCGCTGCTGCCGCCACCGGCACCGGCACTTTCGCGGCATTGGCGGCTTCGATGATGAGGGTGAGATCCTTATGCGCAAGATCGATGGTGAAGCCCGGCTCGGTGTCGCCCTTGAGCACCTTGTTCGGCCAATTGATCTTGAGCTGGCCATTGGTCGCCGTCGTACCGTGCAAGACATCGAGCGTGCGTTCGAGATCGAGGCCGAAGCGCTGCGACAAGGCGAGCGCCTCGGCATTGAGCTGGCAAAGTATGATCGCCAAGTAATTGTTGACGAGCTTGCTGCGCGTGCCGGCACCGACATCGCCGCAATGGAAGATTGTGGTGCCCATCGCTTCAAGCGCCGGCTTGGCGCGCGCGAAATCTTCCGCCGAGCCGCCGACCATGAACAAGGATTCGCCGCGCTCGGCATGGGCGGCGAGCCGTCCGACCGGCGCATCGACGAAGCCCATGCCTTTCTCGCGCGCGAGCTTCGCGACATGATCGGTAGCCGCCGGATCGACCGTGCTCATGTCGACAATCAGCGTGCCGGCCGTGGCATTGGCAATGACGCCTTCAGCGCCGCCGACGACCTGGCGCACCGTCGCGGGATCGGGCAGCATGGTGATGACCACCGACGATTGCTGCGCCACTTCGGCAACGCTCTTGGCCCCCCTCGCCTGCAATTGCTCGAGTTCGGCGACCGCAGCGGGGTTGATATCATAGGCGATGACGCGAAATCCCTTGCGGCAGAGATTGGCGGCCATGGGCCGTCCCATGCGCCCGAGGCCGATAAAGCCGATCGTTTCCGTCATCGCATCCCCGCTTGAGTTTCGTGGGCCACATATCCCCATCGGCACAGGCCTCACAAGACCCCTTGCCTGTTGCCTGCCATGCAGTCCCGCGGCTATGCCTGTGGCCCGATAGAGCCAGGGAGGAACGGCCGATGAAGAAAACGATGAAGGCGGCGGTGCTGCACAAGATCGGCCATCCCTTGGTGATCGAGGACATTCCGGTGCCGGAACCCGGCTATGGCGATGTCCTGATCAAGGTCAGGGCCTGCGGCGTCTGCCACAGCGATCTTCACGCGGTCGAAGGCGACTGGACGCCCTTGCCGAACCTGCCGCTCATTCCGGGTCACGAGGCGACGGGCCATGTCGCGAAGCTCGGCCCGGGCGTCGACAGTCTCAAGGTCGGCGATATCGTCGGTGTGCCCTGGATGTATTCGGCCTGCGGCCATTGCGAATTCTGTCTCTCCGGCATGGAGACCATCTGCAAGGCGGCCGAGGCGACGGGCTATTCCAAGCCCGGCGGCTATGCCGAATACATGATCGCACCGGCGGCCTTCGTCGGCCGCATCCCGGAGACGGCCGATCTTTTCGAACTGGCGCCCATCCTCTGTGCCGGCGTCACCACCTATCGCGGCCTGAAACGCACCGGCGCGCGGCCCGGCCAGTGGCTCGCTGTCGTCGGCATTGGCGGGCTTGGCCATATCGCCGTTCAATATGCCCGCGCCATGGGCTTGCGCGTCGCCGCCGTCGATGTTGCCGACGACAAGCTCGAACTCGCCCGCTCGCTCGGCGCCGAAGTGATGGTCAATGCCAAGGAAGAGGATCCGGCCAAGGCGATCCAAACGAAGATTGGCGGCGCTCATGCGGCGGTCGTCACCGCGATCGCCACCAAGGCCTTCGAACAGGCGGTGATGATGCTCAGGCCCGCCGGCACGGTCTCCTATATCGGCCTGCCTGGCGGCAAGTCGGATGAAATCCGCACCTCCATCTCGGCCATCGTCAATGGCGAATTGTCGGTCAGGGGCTCCAATGTCGGAACCCGCCTCGATCTTGGCGAGGCGATCGCCTTTGCCGCCAATGGTCTCGTCACGGCGAAGATAAGAAAGGCGCCCTTGATTGCCATCAACGCCATCTTCGATGAGATGCGCCAGGGCAAGATCGTCGGCCGCGTCGTCCTCGATCTCGGATCAAGCGAGTAAGGATTGGAATCACAACCTAGGCGTGTTGGCCTCTAGAACCGCTTGGAAGGCCCCGTAGGGCCGTTTCTTTTCTTAGAGCTAGGGGGGTACCGGCCAGATCGCCGCGCGCCCCTACGGGCCATCCCTGGCGTCTCCAGGGGCCTCTAGTCGAGAATGTTCCTTATTTGTTTGTCGGGCTTTGGATAGGATCGGATTGCTCGGGATATAGGCGGTCTCTGTCGCCGCCTAAAAATTCATCGCTCAATCCATGACGCGCGGCTCGGTCGGCGACGCCCAGCCCTTCGGAAGTGGTTCTTGGTAGCCGGGTGGGATCGCGAAAGCGGAGCCGTAAGCGAACAGTCCCGTCGAGCCTTTGAGGCCGAGGAGATACCAGATCTCCAGCATGTACTCCTGCACGCGATCACGATCCTCAGTCGCAAGAAGAGCAACCTTTTTCATTCCTCCTTCGATCAGCGCCGCCACGATCTTTGCCGGCAATGATCCGTCCGGCCTTGCAAGGACCGCATCGATGACACCATGAACAGCTTCATTGGCGGTCGCTTCTTCTTGCGGTGTTTCAACGCCCACGTAGTGCCAGGGCGCGATCTCATTCGGTCGAAACTTGTGCTCTGCACGAAGCCGCTCGAGCGCCTGTCGTTTTTCGGGAGTGAGTTCGACGACTTCTGTCGAGGTGGGAGGCGGCCTCGGCAAAGACCGCCATGCCCGCAGGGCGGAGAAGCCAACGGCCACCACTATGGCAAGAAGCATCGCAAAGAGGAGTGTGCGCATCGCAAAAACCTAAAGTAATTGGGCCGGAGCTCCCAGCGACCTCGGATTGATCCAATTGTCATCCCCGCACTTGTTGCGGGGATCCATTACGCAGATCTTCCGTAGGCTGAGCATGTTGCACGATGGATTGCCGGGACAAGCCCGGCAATGACAAGTTCGCTACGCTAAAGCGGCTTGAGCCCCGCTTCTATCTCCTTGCGCCGGGGTTCGAGGAAAGGCGGCAGTGCTAGGCCCTCGCCAAGTGTGGCGAGTGGCTCATCTGCCGTGAAGCCCGGTCCGTCACTGGCGATCTCGAACAAGATGCCGTTCGGCTCGCGGAAATAGAGGCTCTTGAAATAGAAGCGGTCGACCGGACCGCTCGACGGGATGCGCAATTGCCGCAGGCGATCGGCCCAGGCTTGGTAGTCGGCATCGGGCGTCCGGAAGGCGACGTGATGAACACCGCCCGCACCCTGTTGCGCCGGCGGCAGATTGGGTTCGACCGCGACATGCAACTCGGCCGCCGGTCCCTCGCCCTTCATGCGATAGACATGCGTCGCGTTGTTGCTTCCATGAACCGGCGCATAGGTTCGCTCCGGAGTCATGTTCATGACGCGGGTCAGGACGAGATCAGTCTGCTTCAGTTCCGGCACGCTCATGATGACGGGGCCAAGTCCGCGAATTTGATACTCCGCCGGCACCGGGCTCTTGTCCCATGCATTGCCTTCACCGACCCCGCCATCATCGACAAGCATCAGGCGCTGGCCTTCGAAATCCTCGAAATTGACGGTCACGCGGCCGTCGCGCTCGACTGCCGATTGATGCGCAACGCCGAACTCCTTGAAACGCTTGAGCCACCAGTCGATCGCCGCCTGACCCGCGACCCGGAGCCCGGTGCGCGAGATCGAATGTGTGCCGCGCCGCTCCCGCCCCACCGGCCAGTCGAAAAAGGTGAGATCGCTCCCTGGCGAAGCGAGGCCGTCGGCATAGAAGAGATGATAGGCGCTGACATCGTCCTGGTTGACGGTCTTCTTGACGAGCCGCATGCCGAGCGTGTCGGTATAGAATTTGTGATTGCGCGAGGCTTGCGCGGTGACGGCGGTCAGATGATGAAGTCCGGTGAGTTGCATGGGTCTAACTCCTCGCAAGCGATTTTGTGTGAGCGTTAAGCCAGTCCCTGGCGATGGCGAGATCGGCCTGGGATAGTCCGTGTCCCGCCGGCAGCACGCGATGATCGACGTCAGCGCCATCGGCAGTGAAGAGTGCGGCAAGGCGCGCCGCATTGTCAGCGGGCACGATCGGATCCTGCTTTCCCGACAGTATCAATACAGGCTTTCCCGTCAGATCGGCTTTCGGCGGGTTGGACAGAGGCACCATGGCGCGCAACAGGATCGCGCCCGAAAGCGCCTCCGGCCGCAACAACAGAAGTGCTGCCGCGATATTGGCGCCATTGGAAAAGCCAATAGCAACCGGCGCATTGAGGCGATGCGTCTCGCGCGCGGTCGCGATGAAATCGGCGAGCTCGTGGCTGCGAAACGCGACATCGGCCTCGTCGAACATTCCTTCCGCGAAGCGGCGGAAGAATCGCGGCATGCCGTTCTCGAGCACTGTGCCGCGCGGCGACAGCAAGGCTGCGCCGGGTGAAAGCTCGCGGCCAAGCGGCACGAGATCATGTTCATTTCCGCCCGTTCCATGCAGCAACAGCAGGGGCGTTGCGGTTGGATCATGACCCGCTTCGAAATGATGGATGAAGCTCATGATTGACTCCTGATACTAAACTGTCTCGAGCGCCGGCAGGCGTGCTTCGATTTCGCCGCGCCGGGTTTCGAGGAATTTCGGCAGTTTGAGTTCGCGCCCGAGCGTCGCCATCGGTTCATCGACGGCAAAGCCCGGAACATCGGTTGCGATCTCGAACAACACCCCGCCCGGTTCGCGGAAATAGACCGAGCGGAAATAATTGCGGTCCTTCTGTTCGGTAACGCGCATGCCGTGATCGCGTCGAAGCTTTGCGGCCATCGCGGCTTGCGCTTCATCGTTACTCGCGCGGAACGCGATGTGATGCACCGAGCCCGCACCAAGCCGAGCCGGCAAGAAGCCGCCGGCCTGGCGCAGATCGATGATTCCGCCGGGACCCGACGCGTTGCTGCGATAGCGCGCGACCGAATCCTCATCACCCACATGCGTGTAACCGAACACATCGGTGAGGATCGCCGCGGTGCTCTCGGTCTTTTCAAGCAGGAGACTCACGCCGTCGAAGCCGCGGATCGCGAATTCATCCGGCACGCCGCCGCCCGACCAGGCCGGCTCGCCCGAAATACCGGGCGTGCCGACGAGCGCAAGCCGCATCCCGTCCGGATCCTTGAAGGCGATGACGGTCTGGCCGAAGCGCTTCACCGGCGCCTCATGGGCAACGCCATGGGTGACGAAGCGATGCGTCCAGTAGCCGACGCCTCCTTCCGGAATGCGGAACTGCGTCTCGAATGTCTCGCCGATGCCTGACCGGCCCGGCGCCGCATGCGGCCAGGGAAAGAAGGTGAGGATCGTGCCGGGATTGCCGGCTTCGTCGCCGAAATAGAAATGATAGGTGCCGGGATCGTCGAAATTGACGGTCTTCTTGACGAGCCGGAGGCCCAAAACGCGCATGTAGAAATCGAGATTGCGCTGCGCCGGGCCGGCAATGGCGGTGACGTGATGGAGACCGGGGCTCAACATGGCACTACTCCCCTTTCCTGGGTTCGCTCCTGCAAATAAGCGGGAGTGCCACCAATTGCATCTTCATTTCCTTGCGCGGATGCAATATCATTGCTGCAAACATGCATTTTGACTTGCAATCATGAAAGCACGAGTTTGGGGCCCTCAATCAACCGAGGATGCCTCCCATGATCGATACCCGTCTTGCTCCCTATGGCGCCTTCCTGCTGCGTGTAGCGCTCGGCGTCATGTTTATTGCCCATGCCTATCTGAAGCTCGCGATCTTCACGATCCCTGGCTTTGCCGGATTTCTGACTCAGGTTGGCCTGCCGGAGATCTTTGCCTGGCCGATCGTGCTCGCCGAAATCGCCGGCGGCGTTGCCTTGATCATCGGCTTCCATGCCCGCGTCGTGTCGATATTGCTGCTCCCCATTCTCTTGGGCGCGCTCGTCATCCATTCCGGCAATGGCTGGCTCTTCACCGCCCCGAATGGCGGCTGGGAATATCCGGCCTTCCTGGCCGTTGCCGCTTTGACCCAGGCACTCGTGGGCGAAGGCGCCTTCGCACTCCGCACCACGCGGATTGCAGTGCCGGCGCCCGCCGCTCGCACCGCCTGATTGCACAATCTCATGCGGCGCCGTCCTGGCGCCGCATGCAAATTTTGGCGGCGCTCCCATGGTGAGCCCCCAATCGAAATTGCAGTGGGACGATTTCCGCCTGATCAAGGCGATCGCTGACGCCAAGGGCCTCCCCGCCGCCGCTGCAACGCTTGCCATCAATCACTCGACGATCTTCCGCAGGCTCGGCCAGATCGAACAGGATCTGGGCGTCAAGCTCTTCGAGCGCCATCGCACCGGCTATGCCTTGACCCCGGCCGGCGAAGAGATGGTCGCGGTGGCGACGCGTCTCGATGCCGATGTCGCGGGCTTCGAGCGCCGGCTCGCCGGTCAGGAGATCACACCCGCCGGCGAATTGCGGGTCACAACGAACGACTCGCTCCTGATCCATCTGCTCACCCCGGTGTTTGCGCGCTTTCGCGATCAATGCCGCGATATTCGCCTCGACATTGTCGTCAGCAATCGCGCCCTCAATCTTTCGCAGCGCGATGCCGATGTGGCGATCCGCGCCACCGATTCGCCGCCCGACAATCTCGTCGGCCGCCGCGTCGCCCGCATTGCCTGGGCGCTTTATGGCTTGGCAGGCGACTTTCCGAATGGCCCCCTGGAAGATCGCGAGGCGCTGTTTCGCAGGCCTTGGGTTTCGCTCGGTGATAGCCTTGGCCATTTGAAGGTGGTCAAATATGCTCACGAGCATGTCACGCCGGAAAACATCGTCTACAAGATCGATAGCGTGTTGGGGATTGCCGAGGCAATCGAATCGGGTCTCGGCGTCGGCCATGTCCCGTGTTTCATTGCCGATCGCCGGCCGGGTCTCGTCCGCCTGTCCGATCTGATGACGGATTTCAGCGGCCATCTCTGGCTGCTGACCCATCCCGATCTGCGCGCCTCCGCCCGTGTGCGGGTGTTTCTCGATTTTCTTGCTGCCGAAATCGCCAAGGAGCGCGACCTGATCGAGGGGCGCTCACGTCTTCTCCCGCCTGCGGGAGAAGAAGGGACCCATGGCACGAAGTGACATGGGGAGATGAGGGGATGGATTTTGAAGGGTTCCCTCACCATTCCCATTGCTTCGCAATGGGCCCCTTTCCTCTCCCGCTCGCGGGAGAGGAACGTGTAGAATACCGCGATGACGCATCGCCCGCCTTCTGGTATTTCCGGCCTCCCGCGACTTGCCGGCTGAAGCAATGCCCCGCGACAATCCGATCGTCCTTGGCCTCGACCAGGGCACAACCAATGTGAAGGCGATCGCGCTCGATGCGCGAGGTATCGTGCTGGCCGAAGCTGTGCAACCGATCGCAACGCAATCGCCATCCGCAGGTATCGTCGAGCAGGATGCCGAAACGATTTACGCGACTGCCGTGGCGTGCACTCGCGATGTAATTTCAAAATGCGGTCGTCCCGTTCAGGACATCGTGGCACTCGGCATCGCCAACCAGACCGAGACACTGATCGTCTGGGATCGCGCAACCGGCAAGCCGGTCATGCCGGCAATGATTTGGCAGGATCGCCGCGGCGCCGAGGAAATTGCAAGTCTTCGTGACAAGGCAGAGATGATCCGGTCGCGAACCGGGCTCGATCTCGATCCTACATTCACCGCTGCTAAGCTGCGCTGGGTATTTCGCAACCGGCCCGAAATCGCGGACGGCTTGAAGAATGGCTCGCTTCTTTTCGGCACGGTCGATACTTGGCTCATCTGGAAACTGACCGTTGGCGCGACCTACGCAACTGATGCGAGCAATGCGTCTCGCACCATGCTCTTCGACATTGCGCGCTTAGCCTGGGATCCCGAACTGGTCGCGCTATTCGATCTTACATTGCCGACGCTTCCCGAATGCCGTGCATCCAAAGGCGATTTTGGAAGCATCAATTCCGCGCTCTTTGGCGCTGCAATCCCGATAAGAGGGGTGATGGGCGATCAGCAGGCCTCGCTCTTCGGCCATGGCTGCTTTGCCGAGGGCGAACTCAAGATCACCTATGGGACGGGCGCATTCCTGTGGGTGAATGCAGGTGAAAGGCCGCCCGAGACGGACGCCAAGGGCATCATCCGCACCGTCGCCTGGCAAACGGATAAGCCTTGCTACGCCTTTGAAGGCTTCGTCATGTATGCCGGCAAGATCGTCGACTGGCTTGCGACGCGACTGGCGATCGAGGATAGCGCGGCAGGCGTCATCGCCGCCGCGGAAAAAGCCGGCAATGATGATGGCATCTTGCTGATCCCCGCATTCCAGGGTCTTGCCTCGCCCTGGTGGCAACCCTCGATGCGTGCGGCCTTTCTCGGTTTGAGCGAAGCGACATCGCCCGGAAACCTCGCACAAGCCGGGCTCGAAGCGATCGCCTTCCAGATCCGCGCCATTCTCGATGCGCTCGAAGGGGGAGTGAAGAACCGGTCGACCATCAAGATCGATGGCGGATTGACCCGCGCGAAGTATTTCCTGGAGCTTCAGGCAAATCTGCTCGGCCGGCCGCTTGCCCAGGCGCAAGCGGGTTCGGTCACGCCCTTCGGCGCCGCGTTGATGGCCGGGCTCGGCGCCAGCCTGTGGCCGTCGCTCGATGAACTGCGAAAGCTGATCCCGCAGGGAAACAAAATCGAAGCGGTACCGGATCAAGCGCTCGAAGCGCGCTACGGCGCCTGGCGGGACGCGATCCGCATGATGGTCGATCGCCAATGACGGCCAAGACGAACGATACGATCTTCGACCTCTTCGTCATTGGCGGCGGCATCAATGGTGCTGCGATTGCCTGCGATGCCGCAGGCCGTGGTCTCACTGTTGGCCTGGCCGAGATGCAGGATTTCGCCGAAGGCACCTCATCGCGTTCATCGAAACTCATTCACGGCGGATTGCGCTATCTCGAAACCTATGACTTCAAGCTCGTACGCGATGCCCTGATCGAGCGCGAAATCCTCATGCACAAGGCCCCGCATCTCGTCTGGCCGTTGCGCCTCGTCCTGCCCTATGTCGAAACGCAGCGTCCGCGCTGGATGATCAGGCTTGGGCTCTTCTTCTATGATCATCTCGCGCGCCGCCGCGTGCTCGAAGCTTCGGAAGCGATTGATCTCCATCATCACCCGACGGGCGATGCGTTGAAACCCGATTATCGCCATGCCTTCGCCTATTCCGATTGCCGTGCCGATGATGCGCGTCTCGTCATCGCCAATCTGTTGGGCGCCGAGCGCCACGGCGCGCATATTCTCTCGCGCCACAAACTGCTCAGCGCCGAGCGCGTCGATGGCTATTGGCGCTTGAAGCTTGAGAACCGGAAGACAGGCGAAAGTTCCAATCTTTTCGCGAAAACACTGGTGAATGCGGCGGGGCCCTGGGTTGTCGACGTGGCGGGGCGCATCGCCGGGACCACGATCTCGCGCAGATTGCGCATGGTGCGCGGCAGCCATCTCGTCGTGCCGCGGCAATGGACGGGCGAACATGGCTATTTTCTCCAGACCCGCGACGGCCGCTTGATGGAGGCTTTTCCCTATGAGGGCGATTTTACCTCGATTGGAACGACCGACGAGCCGTGGGACGATGCGCCGGAAAAGGTGACGATCTCGGACAAGGAGATCGACTACATGCTCGCCGAGGTGAACACGTTTCTCAAGAACCCGGTAACGCGTGACGAGATCGTCTGGAGCTATTCCGGTGTTAGACCCCTTTTCGAAGTCGGCGGTGGCCGCGATGGCGATCTCTCGACGCTGACGCGCGACTATTCCTTCGAGATCGATGGCAAGGATGGTGCGGCGCCCTTATTGACCGTCTTCGGCGGCAAGCTCACCACGCATCGGCGTCTCGGCGAACATGCGATGCGTGAATTATGCCGCATCATGCCATGGCCGAAACAAGGATTGACTCGTAGCGAGATTCTTCCTGGCGGCGATTTCGGCAATGATGGCATCGGTGCCTATCGTCGCGATCTCGCTGCGCGTTTTCCCTTTCTGCCGGAGACACAGGTCGCGCGCTATGTCAGGCTCTATGGCACGCGCAGCGACATCCTCCTGCAAGATGTTCGGCGTCTCGCCGATCTGGGGATTGGCTTTGGCGCCGATCTCTACGAACGCGAAGTCGAATTCCTGCGCGACACCGAATGGGCCGAGACGGCGGAAGATATTGTCTGGCGCCGCAGCAAATTGGGATTGCGCATGACTGCGAAAGAAATCGCCGCGCTGGATGTGTATCTGCGCGGAAGTACCTGAAACCCAAGGCGCTGGCCGAATGCTCAAGCCAGCGCCCTGAGGCGTCATTAGGCCTTCTGCAGCCTCTGATACTCGGCCAGGAAGTCATCATAGGTGGCGATCGTGCCGTCATATTCGGTAGGCGGCACCGGCTGCAGGCGCGCCTTCTTCATGAAGCCGTCGAGATCGGCGTAATTATAGGACTGCGCCAATTCCGGCGGCAGCATCGGCACCGTCTTGAGGTTGGTGATGCCGGCGCTTTGCTCGGTTGCGAAGATCTTCTGCGGCTCCGGCGAGACGATGTGGTTGATCATCTTGTAGGTGAGATCGACATGCGGGCTGTCCTTCGGGATGCAGAGGCAATCCATGAACATGCCGGTGCCTTCCTTGGGGATCGTATACTTGATCTCCTTGCCCTTCGCCTTGGCCCATACCGCGACCGCTTCCCAGCCGATGGCGCTCGCCGTCACTTCGTTGCGCGCAAAAGCGTCCGCCATGTCGCCATAGGAGGCGAAGAAGGCGCGCGCCTGCTTGGTCTTGATCTCGATCAGCGTGTCGATGACCTTCTTCATCTCATCGCGCGTGAGCAATGTGCCCATCGGCTTGCCGGTCACGACGGTGCCCCAGATGAGGAGATTGCCGAGCGGATCGTCGACCATGGCCACCTTCTTGGTGAACTCCGGCTTCATCAGGTCCATCCAGCTTTCAGGCGCTGCCGGCACCGCGGCAGGATCATACATGAGAGGCAATGAGCCCCAGTTCCACGGCACACCATAGAGTTGTCCGTCCTTGCGGATCGCATCATTGCCGGTGAATTGCGGGATGAGATCACCGAACTGCGCGATCTTTGTCGGATCGACAGGCTCGAGGAGGCCGCCATCGGCCATCAAGGGCAGGTAGCCGAAATACATGGTGATGATATCGGTCTTGCCGATGCCGCCCGCCTGCAATTTGCTGATGATCTCTTCATTGGAGGCGATGAAGGTCGGTTGAAAGTCGATGTCATTGTCCTTGAGAAACGTGCCGGCCTTGATCGGCGTTTCATAGCCTTGCCATCCCATCCACGTCATGGTCGTCGCGGCATAAGCGGGCCGGCCTGGAAGGCCAAGCGTGGCAGCGCCGCCCAAAGCCGCGATGCCGGTCAACAGGCTGCGCCGCGACAGGCTTGAGCGCTGCGCCAGTGCAAGCAGTCCGGACAGTTTTGTGGTGTCAGTCGTCATCATCATCCTCCCTGGTGATTATTATGGCGAAGCGACCTTGGTCGACCGCCTGCTTTTCTCGAGCCGAAGCGAAATTCCAATTGTTGTTCGGCTATTTGCTTCACGCTAACGTAACCGCCGAAGGTCGGTCAAGCCGCGACGGGGGAAGACTTGCTGGCGGGTTTCGGCAGGCGATGGACGGCAACGCTGCCCTTGTGGCCGGCGCTTGCCGTGTTCGTCTCGCTCTTTTTGGCGCCGCTCATCTATTTCTTCATCGTAAGCTTCTGGACGGTCAAGGCGCGCATCATGCGGCCTGCCTTTTCCTTCAAGAATTATGTCGAGACCATCACGAGCTATGGTGACGTTCTGGTGGGTACGCTCGTCATCGCCTTCGGGATCGCTCTCGTCACGACCTTTCTTGCCTTTCTCTTCGCCTATGCCATCCGCTTCAAGCTCGGGCGCTTCGCCAATCTCTTTCTTGTGACGACGCTCATCACCCTGTTCGGCGGCTATCTCGTCAAAATCTATGCCTGGAAGAGCATCCTTGGCACCGACGGCGTGTTGAACAAGGCCATGCTGTCGCTTGGCCTCATTGCCGAGCCGGTCAATGCGCTGGTCTATAGCGTCAATGGCGTCGTCATTACGCTCACCTACTTCCTTCTGCCCTTCGCCGTCCTCCCAATCTATGGCAGCCTGCGTTCGGTTGAGGATTCGGCCCTCGAAGCGGCGCGTGATCTCGGCGCCATGCCATGGCCGGTGATGCGCGATATCATATTGCCGCAATGCCAGACCGGCCTGATGACGGCCTTTACCTTGAGCTTTCTTATTTCCGTCGGCGACTATGTCACGCCGCGATTTGTCGGCGGCGGCGCCGCCCTCATGGGCACTTTCATCGAAAACCAGTTCTCCTTCGGCTTCAACTGGCCCTTGGGCAGCGCCATGGCCTTCACAACCATGTTTGCGACCTTGATACTTATTCTTGTCGTTCGCGTGATTTTGCGCCGGACCTTGCAGCCATGACGCGCGGCCGCACAGCGGACATGATCTGGATCGCAATTGCCGTTGCATTGGCCCTCTATCTCGTCCTGCCCATCATCCTCGTCATGCTCTTCAGCTTCAACCAGTCGGCTTTGACGAGCCTGCCCCTCACCGGCCTCACATTCGACTGGTACCGCAAGCTCTTCGCCCAGGACTATTTCCTGCCCGCACTTCACAACAGCCTGATCGTGGCGGTCGCCGTGTGCTTCCTATCGGTGGCAACCGGAACGCTTGCAGCACTTGTCCTGGCGCGCATGCCGCAGGCGAAGGCCTCGCGCATCCTCTATCTCCTCGCCTTGCCGATGATGCTGCCGGCGCTGGTCATCGGCATTGCATTGTTGAGTTACTTCGTCCGCTTCTTAAGCCTTCGCCTGGGCCTTTTCTCCGTCGTTCTCGGGCAACTCGTCATCGTGCAGCCTTTTGTCCTGGCGATTGTCTATGCCCGATTGCAGAGCTTCAACTGGGCGATCGTTGACAGCGCGCGTGATCTTGGCGCTTCGCCGGTCCGCGCCTTCTTCACCGTCACCCTACCGGTGATCCAGCCGACCCTGGTCGGTGCCGCTCTTATCGCGCTGTCGATCTCACTTGATGATTTCGTCATCACTTTCTTCACCATCGGGAGCGGCAATACGCTCCCGACCATGGTTTGGGGCATGATCCGAACCTCGCTCGATCCAACCATCAACGCCTTGGCAACTTTGCTTATCCTGGCGAGCATTGCCTGTGCCGGCATAGCCTTGCGGCTGAGCCGCTATCGCGGCTGAAACCACGCTTATAATTTTGGCCGCGAGGGTTCTGGGCAACAGGGGCCGACTGCGCTAGAGGACAGGCGCAACGCCCAAGATAAGAGCCATGGCCTATAAGTCTTCGCCCCGCCCGAGTTTCGATCGCCCGACCCACATACCCTATGCGGGCGTCACCCGCTATCTCTGGGGCGATGAGGAGTCAGGGAGGGTCGACGACTGGATCTATGTATCGTCTGCCAAGATCCACGAGCTCGTATTCGGCCTGCCGCCGGGCGGCGCCTTCCGTCATTCAACTGAATTCCGCACCGTTTTCGGCGCCGATGAAGTGCTCTATGTGCTCGAAGGCACCTACATATCCGCCAATCCTGAAACCGGCGAAGTCCATATCGCCAAGGAAGGCGAAGCAATCTTCTTTCGCAAGGATACGTGGCATCACGGCTTTAATGGCGGCACCGGGCCGGTGCGCGTGCTCGAATTCTTTGCCCCGCCGCCGTCAACTGGGACGTCCGGCGCCTATGCGCGCACAAGGCCTTATGTCGAGAAATCACGCTATGGCCGCGACGACTGGCTGGGCCGTTTGCCGATGGAAGCAGATGTGCTTGCCGCTACCAACACGATGCGCGTCTTGCGCGATTCCGACCTGGTGTGGCGCCTGGAAGGCGCGCATCAGCAATTGCAGGTCGGGCTTTACTGCGCGACCGAGCATTTGACCTCCGGCCGCCTGCGGCTGCTGCCGGGCCAGTGCTCGGATATCGAGACCCATGGCGGCGATGAAGGGCTCTATCTCCTGTCGGGCTCGCTGAACATTCTCGCGCCCGAAATGGAGGGGCAGAACTGGTTCGAGCTTCACCCCAAGGACGGCTTCTACGTTCCGGCAGGCGCCCCCCATCAGTATCATAATGTCGGCTCGACACCGGTTGAGGCATTGTTCGGCGTGGCACCGCACTATTTGCCGTGAGCCGCCCGGCGCCCATCGCACTTGGCATCGATGTCGGCGGCACCAAGACGCTCTTTGCCATTGTCGATGTGACGTCCGGCAGCATCGCAGAAGAACTCCGCGTTGAAACACCACAGGGCGAGGAGAGCGGCAAAGGTTTCTTGCAGCGAGTCGAATCTCACGCCCGAGATTTCATAAGCTCATCGAGTGCCGGGTCGGTTTCGGCCATCGGCCTGGGGATTTGCGAACTCGTCGACCGCCGTGGCGAGGTGAAAAGCCGCCATCGCGTCCATTGGCAGGGTTTGCCGGTGCGCGAGACACTCGCTGCAATTGCCCCGGCAAGTGTCGAATCCGACGTACGCACAGCGGCTCTGGCCGAAGCGCATTTCGGCGCCGGCCGCAGCTACCGCGACTTTCTCTATGTGAATATCGGCACCGGCATTAGCACGTGCATGGTGATCGAGCGCGAGCCCTATGCTGGCGCCCGCGGGCATGCCCTGGTCATTGCGTCGGCGCCATCGACAATGCTCTGCCCCGATTGCGGCCATTTGCATGAGGTCATTCTCGAAGATATTGCTGGCGGTGCAGGGCTGGTAACGCGTTATCGCGAAAAGGCCGGCATCGCGGTGACGGAAGCGAGCGATGTCCTGGCAAACGCCGAAGCGGGCGACCTGCAGGCCCGTCAAGTGATCGAGGACGCCACCGCTCTTCTCGCCAGCGCGCTCGGCATGGCGATCGGCGTGCTCGATCCCGAAGCCCTTATCATCGGGGGCGGACTTGGGAGCTCAAAAGGCTTTTATTGGGAGCGGCTTGAAGGGAAAATTCGCCGGCACATATGGAGCACCGAAACCCGCAAGCTCGACATCAGGCGGGCAGAGCTCGGAGCCCAAGCCGGTGCGGTCGGTGCGGCCTTGGCGGGCTACAGGGCTCAGACGATCTCGTCGCCGAAATTGCGATAGAGTCCCGCCTGGGTGAAGCGCGCCGGGCCAGCAGGCGGCGTCGCGCGGATGAAGTTCTCGGCCGCCGCATAATCCGAGAAGTTCCACAGCGCCATGCCGCCTGGATCAGGCGCCAGCAAGCCGATGCGATTGATGAGATAAGTGAGCCTGCCCGAAGCTGAATTCGCCGCACGGCTCTGGAAATAATCACGCAGTTCTGTCGGCGATGATCCTTGCGCGTCGAAGAACTCGATCAGATGCAATCCGCCTGGCAACGGCCCGTCGCCGATGATCGCATCATAAAGCCCATTGCGCGTGAAGCGCATGGCACGCGAGACCGGGGTCTCGGCGGTATAGAGACGGCCTTCGGTCGTGCGGAAATGCGCTTCCCATTCATCGAGCCGCGCAAAGCCCTTGATCTCCCACCAGCACATATAAAAAGGCTCGCCGCCGAGGCGCTGCGTGCGTCCAACATTGGCGATCATCCTGTCGCCTTCGCCGGTCCAGTCCTGATGGCCGAGTTTACGGAAGATCTGGAACGGCATGGCCGGATCATGCTCGATATATTCGGCGAAAATCATCGAACGGTTCCCCGCGGAAAGAAGAGAAGCGCCGAACCGGCGCTTCTCCTTTGTGTCTGTCTACGCCGTCACTGCGTTCCGGCGAGCCATTCCTTCTCGATCATGTCCTTATTGGCGTCGACCCAGGCCTTGGCGACCTCGTTGATATCCTTCTTGTCGACTTCCATCGCAAGAATCCAGGCATTGACGTCATCGGCATTGAGCGCGACCTGCTTCAGGAATTGCGAGACCTTCGGCGCGCGCTCGGCAAGCGCCTTGGAATGCGCAATATTCACGCGCGTCGGCGGCTGTCCGCATTTGATCGAGCTGGCTTCGAGCCAGTCATTGCGCTCCTGCGGCTGATAGAAAGTATAGCAGCCATTCGGATTGTAGCGGTCGGTGCCCTTGGCGGACTCTGTCGTGTAGCCGGTGAATTCCGGCTCCTCGAGCTTGGTCAGCTTGTAGGCGGCATGAATCCATTCCGGGGTCCAGTAGTAGAAGGCGACCGCCTTGTGATTGTCGATCGCATCCTTGAGCTGGGCGAGCATCACCGGCGTCCCGACTGTCGTCAGCTCCATTGTCTTGTCGAAACCGTCGGTCTTGGCGCGCACCGCCGTGTGGTTGGTCGATTCCCAGCCGACTTCGCCGGCCCAGATCTCGCCCTTGCCATTGCCGTCCGAGTCGAAGAGCTTCGCCACTTCCGGCTTTGCCAGGTCTGAGAGCTTGGTGACGCCATTCTCTTCCGCGACATAGGTCGGAATGAAGATTCCCTCGGTTCCGAGATAAGGCGTCTTGTTGAGGATGATCGTTTCCTTGCCGCCCGGCAGCACATAGTCCTTCATCTGCGCTGGCAGATGGTCGGTCCACATGTCGGCGACGATGTCGACCGAGCCGTCGCCCTTGTCGAGGGCTTCATAAAGCGCTTCCTGTGCGGCAGCGATGGTTTGCACATCGGCGTCGAGATAGCGTGTCATGATTTCGGCGAGTACGGCTTCGATCGCCGTGGAGCCCGGCCAGTTCAATTGGCCGATCACCACTTTGGTTTTCGCTTCGGCCATACCTCCCGTGACCAAGAGCGAGCCGGCAAGCGCACCGGCAAATCCGAGTTTTCTTAACATTTACGTCTCCTTCGTTTCCACCCGGGTTATGGCCCTTCCCGCGGCAACATCGCCGAAGGCGGGCAATTCATTGACCTCTAATTCTTCCGCCGCTCCGCCTCCGCACCTCGCACCATACGGTCGAGCACCATCGCGCAAAGCACGATCGCAAAACCGACAAGAAATCCCTGCCCGGTGCGCAAATGCTGCAGGGCCTTCATCACGCCGTCGCCCAGACCGCCGGCTCCGATCAATGCCGCGACCACCACCATCGACAGGCTCATCATGATCGTCTGGTTGACGCCCAGACGAATTGACGGCACCGCCAATGGCAATTCGACTTTGAACAGGAGTTGCAATGGGCTCGCGCCAAACGCATTCGCCGCTTCGCGCACATTGGCCGGCACCTGGCGGATGCCGAGTTCGGTCAACCGGATCATCGACGGCAAGGCAAAGATCACGGTCGCAATCACCCCTGGCGGTTTTCCGATCGAGAAAAGTGCGACGGCGGGAATGAGATAGACGAAGGTTGGCAGTGTCTGCATGACATCGAGCACCGGCTCGACGAGTGCGTGTAATCGTGGGCTCTTGGCGCATAATACGCCGACCGGGATGCCAAGCGCGACGCAGATGATGACCGCAACTGCAACCAATGCCAGCGTGCTCATGCTGGCTCCCCACAAGCCCAGAAGACCGATATAAGCAAGCGAAGCCGCCGTGAAGATTGTCGTGCGCGGACCGGCCAATCGATGGGCAAGGATCAGCACCACGAGCACAGTCACCGGCCATGGCGTATCGACGAAAACGACTTCGACGAAATTGAGCGAGTTGCGCAATCCGACGGTGATCGCGTCGAAGAATACGCTCCAGTTCGAGGTGATCCATTTGACGCCGGAATCGATCACGCTGGCGACCGCGGGTGCGAGCGCCTTGGGGACCGGGAACTGCACGAGCCACGAGACAGGTTCCTCCGCGACGAAACCGTAGATCGTCAATGCGTAGACGAAAATGAAAAACGGCACCGCCAGCGCAAGATTAGTTCCCGACGGTACCGCCTTTTCTGCCGCGGCGATCGAGCGCTGGCGAAGCGCGATGTCGCTCAGGGGCCGGAGCGTGAAGCCGATCAGGATGCGCGTCAGCAGGAAGAGGATGATGCCGCCCCACAGCGAGCCGCGCGGCTCGGCATCGGCGGCTTGCGGCCAGAGAGCACGCAAAAGCAGGACAAGCCCGACCAATTCGATAAACGCGCTGAACGAAAACAACAGCCAAAGCCCGCGCGCCGCAGCCGCAAGCGGGCCGATGAGCGCAGCCGTCATATCGAAGCCTCGCTCTTCGGTCGCGGGTGCGGCGGCGCTGTCAAGCGAGTGGTCAACCATCGCCGGGCTTCCCTTGGATACCGCGCAGCAATGCCTTCTTGTCGACAAGCCCCACGACAACGCCGTCATCTGTCTCGATGAGGATCGGCTCGTCATGGACGGAAGCAAGATCGACCAGTTCGTCGAGATCGCTGTCGGGACGTGCCCGCGGGCCGGCGCTGACATGAGCCCCGGTGATCGGCGTCATGATGTCCGAGGCCCTGAGCAATTTGAGTCGCGACAATCCGCTGACGAAATCGGCGACATAATCGTCGGCCGGCTTGCGCACGATCTCCGCCGGCGTGCCGATCTGCACCAATTGTCCGTCGCGCATGATGGCAATGCGGGTGCCGAGCCGGATCGCTTCGTCGAGATCGTGAGTAATAAAGACCGTGGTCTTGCGCATGACCCGCGACAGGCTGAGGAACTGGTCCTGCAATTGCCGCCGGATGAGCGGATCGAGCGCGCCGAAAGGTTCATCCATCAAAAGCAGTTCGGGATCGCCAGCGAGTGCGCGCGCCAGCCCGACGCGCTGCTGCATGCCGCCCGAGAGCTCGGAAGGGTTGCGCCCCGCCCATTCCGCAAGCTTGACCTGTTCGAGGACGCGCATGGCAATGCGCTCGCGCTCGGCGCGCGAGACGCCGCGCAATTCGAGACCGAATGCGGCGTTGTCGAGTACATTGCGATGCGGCAGCAATGCGAAGCTCTGGAACACCATGCCGATCTTCTCGGCGCGCAGTCGGCGCAGTTCGGAAGAAGACTTGCGGCCGATCTCTTCGCGATCGATGAGTATCGACCCCGATGTCGGCTCGATCAACCCGTTGATCAGGCGCACCAGCGTCGATTTGCCGGAACCCGACAATCCCATGATGCAGAAAATCTCGCCGCGCTCGACCGTGAAGCTCGCTCCGGCGACGCCGATGACGCAATTATAGCGCTGCAGGAGTTCCGTCTTGCCGAGGCCTTCCGACGCGATTGCGGCGCGCGCCCGCTGAGCTTGCACGCCAAACAACTTCCACACATCGCGGCATTCGACCACAGTCTGCGCCGCGCTTGCCGGAGCTTCTGGCGGCTTGCGCGAGATGGAAGCTGTGGGGCGCAGCGACATCGCTACCAATTGCTCCCGATCGACACCGTAATGGCCTGTCCATTGACGCCGCTGGCGGCGGCGCTGGCGAGAAACGAAACGACATTGGCGACTTCTTGCACGTCGAGGATCCGTCCCGCAGGATTCTGTTGCGCCCGTTCGGCCCATACAGCATCAGCAGATAGGCCGCGCTGTGCTGCTTCCTTCAAGGCGTCCTGTTCCGCCATCTCGGTGCGGACCCAACTGGGCAGAACAGCATTGCATGTCCCGCCATGGGGGGCAATGTCGTGGGCAATCGAGCGCACTAGCCCGATGACACCATGTTTTGATGCACAATAGGCCGACATGGCGGGTGCTCCGACTTCGCCTGCCGTCGATGAAATCATGACGATGCGGCCGAAACCCGATTGCCTGATGTCATGCGCGACATGCCGCGACAATTCGAAGGAAGCATCGAGATTGACAGCCAGCGTCAATCGCCAATCTTCGCTCGTCTGTTCAAAGATCGGCCGGTCGAGATAGCCGCCCCGTCCCGCACTATTGACGAGAATGGCGGGACTGCCGACCTGGCGGGCACAGCTTATGACTTCGGCGCAGGCATCTGCCGTTTCGATCGAGATCGCGCAAGGGATCGCTCCCGTCTCGCTTTCAAGACTCTTCAACCGGCCGATATCGCGCGCCACCGCCAGAACCTTTGCGCCGCGCGCCGCAAGTTGCGCCGCGACCGCCCGGCCGATGCCATTGCTCGCCCCGGTCACGATCGCAACCTTGCCGTCGAGATCGCGCTTGGCCGGTGAAGGGTTCATCTCTTAGGAAGTTCCATGCACGATGCGGCACAATTGCTTGACAACCTCGGCAGGATTGGGCGCGCCCCAGACATTGCGCCCTACTGCCACACCCGCTGCGCCCGCATCCATCGCGGCGGAAATATCCGCGAGATAGCGTTCGCGATCACTGGCGAAATTGCCGCCGGCAAGAATGATCGGCGTGCCGCATGAGGTACTATCCGCAATGCGCGATGCGGGTGATGGCATCGTCGTCTTGATGACATGCGCGCCAAGTTCGGCGCCGGTGCGGCACGATGCAGCGATCGCATCCGGCGCATAGGCGTCGGGAAAGCGCGGACTCTCGATCGGCATGATCTCGCAGATATAGTCGAGCCCGTGGCGATCGCAGTCGGCGGCGATCCGTCCCGCGGCCTTCAGCGCCTCGAGTTCGAAGGGCGCGCCGAGCTGCACATAGGTCATGACGGCGCGGACCCCAAGCCGCATGGCATGTTCAAGCGTCCAGGTCGGCACATGGTCGGTGATCTCATAGGATGAGCCGAGCGTCACCGTCGTGAGATCAAGCTTGAGAATTGGTGCCGCCTCGCCGAAGGCCTCGCGCTCGTCGCGTATCGTCCCATAGCTTGCGATCACCGCATCCGCGCCGGCGCTCGCAACAGTGCTGATCAGGGCGCGGCGGTCTTCGAGGCCCTTGCACGGCCAGGAATAGAGCGCGTGATCGATCGCGACCACGACGGCCTTGCCGTTGGTTGAAAAGAAACACGGCCTGCGCATCACTGGTCTCCTGTGCGAAAGATGGTCTTGAGCCCGGTGAATTTCTGTCGCCGCACCAAAGCGGCCTCGAGATCATCGAAACTGCAATAGGCGGTTACCAGTTTTTCCCAAGGCACAGGGGGATTGATCAGAAGGTCGAGTGCCTGGTCATAGCGCTCGCGGCGCTGATTGGGCGGAGTGCCGATCCATTCGCTGCCGACGAGGCTGATTTCCTTGTAATGCAGCCGGTTGACATCGATCGTCGCTTTCGAGCGATTGCCAAAGCCCGCAAACAATACGACATAGCCGCCGGGCGCAGTGACTTCGATCGATGGCGCTACGAGATCGGGATCGCCAATGGTGAGGATCACGGCATCGGCGCCCTTGCCGCCGGCCCAGGCCTTGACCTCTTCGGCCCAGT
Source organism: Hyphomicrobiales bacterium (assembly GCA_046349315.1). GTDB lineage: Bacteria > Pseudomonadota > Alphaproteobacteria > Rhizobiales > Aestuariivirgaceae > JAEUMG01. Next base: position 47,430 of record JAXMCQ010000009.1, read on the forward strand.
TGTCCGGTTCGATCGCCTTCTCGGCGCCGAAGGCAAGTGCGAGTTCGCGGCGCGCTTGAAGCGGCTCGACGACCAGCACGCGCGCCCCGATCCGCGCGGCTTCGGCGATGATCTTGAGGCCCATCACGCCACAGGCGATGACAACGAGACTCTGTCCGGCAACGAGTTTCGCCTGGTCGTGTACCGCGTGCAGGCAGTCCGCCAGCGGTTCGATGAAAACGGCGCGCTCCTGCGGCAGGTCGTCGGGAAGTCGCAAGGGCCCGCGCGACCACGGGATCGGATTGACCGGAATGATCGCGTAATCGGCATAGCCGCCATAGACATCGCCATAGAGCCGGTCATTGGCACGCCACCCGCTGACACCGGGTCCGATTGATGCGACGCGCCCCAGCCACTCATGCCCGGCATTAAAGGGATATTCGCCGTCATTGACGCCAATCTCGTATTTGCGTGAATCCGTTGCGCACACGCCGCACGCTTCAACCTTCACCAGCAACTCGCCGTCGCCAGGAACCGGGATCGGTATCCTCTCGACACGCAGATCGCGCAGGCCATGCAGGCGGGCCGCCCTCATCTCATTACTCATTTCTGCTTTAAGCTCCTTCTTCGGCCAAGCGGCCAAGTTCGTGCATGGAATTTCGCAGGGCCGGGTACAGGCCTCGATAGATGCGGTAGAGTTTCCGGTAGCGCGCATGGCGCCGCTTGTCGGGCGCAATGGCTCTGGCAATGCCGGGATCGAATGGGTGGCCCAGGGCCCGCATGGCCAATGCAGCGGGCCCGATGCTCTCTCCCGCATGCGCAACGACATCGAGGCGGCACCCAAGCGCGTCCGCCGTTGCCTGTGCCCAGACGGTGTTGCGCAAGCCGCCGCCATTGGCGCGCATATGCGTCTTCTTTCCGCCTTCCTGAAAAAGGCGATGACCAATATCGAACGTCGAGAGAGCGACGCCATCGAGCGTCGCTCGACGTAAATCATTGGCTGTCGTCGTAAGTGTCGCGCCGATAATTGCGCCGCGGGCGAGCGAATCCCAAACCGGTGCTCGCTCGCCAGCAAAGTATGGAAGTACTAACATGCCCGGTTCGCGCTCGGCCTCAGCGTCTGGGGCCCTGCTGCTGCCGACGAGCCTGTCGGTCCAGTCGATGAGGCTACCCGAAGCCGACGTCCAGCCGCCGAGCAATTGGCCGCGCCCGACATGGGGCGTCAGACGAAGTCCGTGCCGCGCCGCGCTCGCGGCCTTCAACTTGTCAGAGACAACCATCCCCATGACGATCGTCGATCCAAGCAGGATCGCGGCTTGGCCGGCATGAACGGCGCCAGAGGCAGCGATATCGACATGGCTGTCATAGCTTCCGGCCGTGACCGGCGTGCCTGCGGTAAGATCGAGCTTGGCCGCCATCTTCGCGGTCAGGCCACCCGCCATGGCATCGGCGGGCAGAATATCGGGCAGTGCAACCGGCGGCGTGAGGCCTGGGCAAGTATAATCATTAAGCGTGATTCGATCGATCACCGCCCGGCCGGTCAGGCTTGCAACGAGGAATCCCGCAACATCCGTAACCTGTGCGGCACGCGCAAATGCCTCCGGAAATTTCCGCCGCCACCACAGGAGCTGCGGAATCGTGTTGTCAGGCCCAAGCTGATACTCGGCGATGCGGTGTCTCCTGATCAGTCTCTGTCGGTGCTGCTCCGAATCCTGTGAGAAACTGAACATCGCTGCGGCCATCACCGGCCGCAGGCGGTGATCCAGAAGTACCGGACACGGACCGAAAGCGCCAATACCGATCGCATCGATGCGCGGCCGATCGGCGGCCGCGAGTGCCTGTCGCGCCGCGGCAATCGCCATGGCAAGCCACCGCTTTGGCATGCTATCGAGCGCCGCATGCTGCGTATCTTTGGCGCCGTTGCGTCCGCTTCCGAGAAGCCTGCCGCGCCGGTCGAAGATCGCGGCGCGCGCACTGCTTAAACCCAGATCGATTCCAAGCACGGCGCTCATTTCCACGCCGACCTGAACAGCGTCGTCCGGAACCGGTAGCGATCGCTGCGGAACACGCTGTGGCTGAGCTCCATCGCCTTGCCGTTCTGCATATGCGCCGTCGCGCTCGCAATCAGCAGGGGCGCGCCGATGCTGACCTCCAACACATCCGCTTCGCGGTCATCCGCGGCACTGGCTTGCAACACATAGTCGGCCGAATGCGCGACGACTCCGTATTGGCGTAATTCGTCATAGAGGGATGCCGTCTCAAAATCGGCGCTGGCGATCGCCAGCGCCAAATCAAGTACGACCCGGCTGCACTCATGCGCCACCGGCACATCGTCGAGAAGTCGGACGCGCTCGAGCTCGAAGAGCTTCGCGCCTGGCGCGATGCCGAGCCGTTCGGCCTCGTCCAGCGTTGCGGTGCGAATTTCCGCCTTTAGGACACGCGAGCGCGGTGTCAGACCTCGGGCCCGCGCCATTTCGCTGAAGCCCATGAGCGCATTGGGTTCGCCCAAGGCTGAGGTCACGAACCAGCCGCGCGCCCCTTCCGCCTCGATGAGCCCGCGTTCCTGAAGCTCGACCAGGGCTCGCCTGATGGTGACGCGGCTGACGTTGAAATGCTTGCCGAGATCGCGTTCCGACAGAAGCCGGCTGCCGCGGGCCATTTCGCCATTGGCGATTTGACCGGCGATAATCCGCGCGATCTGCCGGAAGCGGTGTTCACTCGACGTGAGATCGGTGAGGATAGCCGATTTCAATACCATGACCAGACCAGTACCATACCAGTCTAAATCCTGGCAAGGGCCAGCCCGTTATTTCCTCGTCCTGAGCCGCATGATGTGATGCTCGATCTCACTGTGGAGCCTTTCGCCGTCGCCGGCCGCGAGATAGCTGCGCAACCGCCGGTGTTGTGGCCCCATGGCTTCGGCGTCCCGCTCGTCGCGGATCTCATGCCCAAAGATAATGAAGACGTGCCGTGCCAAAGCCTCCCACAGGGTCTGCACGATGGTGTGGCCGGACGCGCGACAGATTTCGCGATGAAAGCTCAGATCGGCCTTGCTGACATCGATCCATTCGAGGCGGTCGGCGGCGCGCTCCATGACGGCAATGATCTGGTCGAGGCGTTCAAGAAGGCCCGGATTATCAGGGTAGACGGACGCCGCATCGCGCAGTGCAAGCCTCTCGAGTGCGACGCGCGCTTCGCAGATCTGCGTGACGCGCGCTTCATCAAAGGTGGCAACCCGGGTCCCGCGATGCGGAATGCTTTCGACGATACCTTGCGTCTCGAGAATCTTCAGTGCCTCGCGCAACGGCACGCGGCTCATCTTGAGCAGCCCGGCCAATTCCGTCTCGACCAAACGTTGGCCAGGCTTCAGCGCGCCCGCGGAAACCCCGGTCACGATAGCATCGGCGGCTTGTTCGGCGAGGCTCGGCGACCGCGCCATGCTAAGCACGGGAGCGGGGGTTGTAACCGCCTGTTCAACGCTTGCCATATCCTATCCTTGCATCTCAGCTCATCTTGTATACAATTAGCACAACTTGAGCAATGGTGAGTGGCGTGGTGGCCCGGCTAGAGAACAAACGCGTGATTGTCTATGGCGGGGGCACGGGAATCGGGCTCGCTTGCGCTGAGGCCATGGCGCGCGAAGGCGCAGCACTCTTCATATCCGGCCGGCGCGAGTCCGTTTTGTGCGAAGCGGCCGAAGGCTTGCGCAAGCTCGGCAAAGTGGGCCATGCGGCGGGAGACGCAACCTCCGTCGACGACGTGAAGCGTATCACCAAATCCGCAGCCGAGTTCATGGGCGGCATCGACACGATCGTCGTCAGCGCCGGTGCTGGCGGTCGGACACCGATTTTCGACACCGATCCGGATGAATTCCAGCGCATTATCGATCACAATATGCGCCCGGCTTTCCTTGCCATGCGCTTTGCTGCCGATCATCTCATGGCCGCAAAGTCCGCCTCGGTCATCATTATCTCCTCGACTTATGGCTTGGTCGGCCATCGCGAGCGCGCCGCCTATTGCGCAGCCAAGGCGGGGGTCATCGGACTTGTTAAGGCGGCAGCCCTCGACTTTGCCGACAAGGGTGTGCGCGTGAATGCCATGTGCCCTGGCTATGTCGAAACGCCGCTTTCCATCGCGGTCGCGCAACAAGAGCTTAATCCCGAAGCCGCACTTGAAGCCAAACGGCGCATGCATGCGATCCCGCGCGCCGGTACGCTCGAGGAGATGGGCGAATTGGCGGTCTATCTTGCATCCGATCTTTCCGCCTTCATGACCGGACAGGCGATTGCGATCGACGGCGGATACAGTGCACGATGATGAAAAACAGCATGGGAAAGCGCGCGTGAGTGGATCATTGAAGGGCCGCCGGGCTTATGTGACGGGTGGGTCGAGCGGCATCGGCGCGGCGATCGTCGAAGCTTTGGCAGCAGAAGGTGCCAGCATTGCCATTGGCGCCTCGCGTCATTCAGAACAGGCGAAGGCCGCTGCGAATAAGCTTGCAACCGCCGATCGCAAAGCAATCGTCGTCCAGGCCAATCTCGCCGACCCGAAGCAGATCGATCGCGCCGCCAAGGAGGTCATTGACGGCTTGGGCGGTCTCGACATCTTCGTTCACTCGGCCGGCATCGATGTTACCAAGACAGCGCCGACGCATGAGACAACGGACGAGACCTGGGATCAGATGATGGCCATTCATTTGAATGCCGCCTTTCATCTCTCGAAGCGTCTGATCCCCGCACTGCTCAAGGGTACCAATCCTTCAGTGACTTTCATCGGCTCGGTTGCCGGCATGGTCGCTTGGGAAGGCGACGTCGCTTACAATGTGGCGAAAGCCGGCCTCCATCATCTCGCCCGCTGCATTGCCGCCGATTATGCCAAGCAAGGCTTGCGCGCCAATGTGATCGCACCGGGCGTCATTGATACGCCGCTGACCCGCAATTATGCCTCCGGCATGGAAGGCGGCGAAGCTGCGGGCCTGAAAGTACTGGCCGGCCTGCATCCGATCGGGCGCTATGCCAAGCCGGAAGAAATCGCCGGCGCGACGGTATTTCTGTCTTCCGACAAAGCCACCTTCATCACTGGGGCGGTCTTGCCGGTCGATGGCGGCCTGACGATGATCTGATGGCCAAGAAGAAGATCAAAGCCGCCGTTTGCGACACGCCCGGCGAAGGCGACGTGCTTCATTTGCGCGATGTCGTCATCGACGACCCACATGAAATGGAAGTCCGCGTCAAGCTTATCACCACCGGCATCTGCCGGAGCGATATCCATTACTTGCGCGGTGTCTGGGTGCATCCCAAGCCGGTCATCCTCGGTCACGAAGCCTGCGGTATCATCGAATCCGTCGGACCCGGGGTACCCAAGTCGCGCATCGGCGAGAAAGTTGTGCTCACCTTCACGCCGTCATGCGGCCAGTGCAAATTCTGTGTCGTGGGCCGCAGTGTCTTGTGCGAGGAAGTGGCGCGTGCCGCCGCTGCCGGTACCATGTGGGACAATACCACGCGCTTCTTTGCCGACGACGGATCGCCGATCCATCACTTAAGCCTCGTCTCGTCCTTCTGCGAATATACCGTCGTTCCGCATAATGGTGCGATCCGCGTCGAAGACGAGACCTCGCCCGAACAGGCTTGCCTCCTGGGCTGCGGCGCCATGGCGGGGATCGGCGCGGCGCTCAATACCGCACAAGTACGTCCCGGTGATTCCGTTGCGGTCTTCGGTTGCGGCGGTGTGGGTTTAAGTGTCGTTCAGGGCGCCAAGCTGTGCAATGCCTTGCCGCTCATCGCGGTTGATCTGCGCGCCGAGAAGGAAGCCGAAGCGCGCCAATTCGGCGCAACACATTTCGTCAATGCCTCTCTCGTCGATCCGGTGCAGGCGGTGCGCGAGATCACCCATGGCGGCGCTGACTTCACCTTCGAAGCGACGGGGCAAACCGAGATTGCCGAGCAATGCTACAAGGCGACATGCCGGGCTGGAACCACGGTCCTCATCGGCCAGCCGACCGAGAATGCCATGGCCGGCTTCCCGCCCTATTGGATCGCGCAGGATGAGAATCGCGTCATTGGCTCGAGCTATGGTTCGACGCGACCGATGATCGATTTTCCGAAAGCGCTGCGGCTGGTGAAGCACGGGCTTCTCGATCTCGAATCGCTGGTTTCCGAGGTCTGGCCATTTTCCCGCATCAACGAGGCGATTGCCCTCGTCGAAACCGGGCGTGTCAACCGCATGGTTTTGCGCTTTGATGAAGCGGCTTGAGTGTCTGTGTCTGTGTTAATCGCTGCGCCTTGCGAAGAAAGCAGCAAACAAGGAGGAACGTCATGAAGAAGAGACCTGAAATCGATCGCCGGAAATTTCTGATCGGCACCGCGGCCTTGGCAAGCGCCTCGGTCGCGGCACCGGCGGTGTTGCGCGCCGCCGACAAGGAACTGCGCATTCTGACTTGGGAAGGCTATGCCGAGCCCGAATGGCTCGACCCCTTCAAGCAGGCGACCGGTGCTACCGTGAATGTCGTCTATTCCGGTTCGGCGGATGAAATGTTCGCCAAGATGCAAGGCTCGCAAGGTGCGGATTTCGATCTTGTCTCCTTCGACACTTCGCTTTTCCCGCGTTATGTCGATGCCAAGCTGATCCAGGCTTTCGATGTGAGCAAGATACCGAATCTCGCCAATCTTGCGCCGGAATTCGCAAGCGTTCAGGCGGTGATGCGCGGCGATGAGCGTTATGGCATTCCTTTCGCCTGGGGTTCTCTGCCGCTTGTTTATGATGCGACCGAATTCCCGACTGCGCCCGAATCCTGGGAGGTGATGTGGGATCCGAAATATGCCCAGCAGATGCTGTGGCAGGATGATGCCAACAATTCGATCACGCTCGGCGCGCTGATCGTCGGCGTCGCCAATCCCTACAAGCTTACCGATGAGGACTTCGAGAAGGTCAAGGCCAAGCTCATCGAGCAGAAGAAACTGCTGTTGAGCTATTATGCCGGCTTCGATGACGGCGTGAATCTCTTTGCCCAGAACGGCATCAAGCTCATGTACTCCATGGGCGAGCCACAAGTTCCGGCACTGAAGAAGAAGGGCATCAATGCCGCACTCACCATTCCGAAGGAGCGTGCGGTGGGCTGGCTCGACTGTTGGGAATTGAGCGCCGGCGTCAAGGACAAGGACTTGGCCCACGCCTGGATCAACGCCTGCCTCGAAAAATCGACCGGCAAGGTGCTGACCGAGAAGCTCGGCTACGGCAACACCACCAACCTCGAAGTCAACAAGACAGCCGGCCTCACCTATGGCGATCGCCTGTCCTGGCTCGAGACCGCCGAAAATTACGAAAAGCGCGTCGCCACCTGGAACGAGATCAAGGCGGCCTGACGTCTTAGCCGCATCAGCAATCGGGGCCGGGAAGCGAACTCCCGGCCTAAAGCCCGGCCTTGTTCCGGCGAGGAATTCTTATGCCACTTGCCACCGTTTCCCCCCAGCTCACCAGCCAGCCGCCGCGCCTCAGGATCACCGGCATCGATTGTCACGTCCTGCTTGCGCCGGATTATGACGCGAGCTTCACCTCCTCCGCGCAGGACAGTTTCGTCGTCGTCATTCACACTGACGGCGGAGTGTCGGGCGTCGGCGAATGCGATGCCAATCCCTGGATGGCCAAGGCCTGTATCGAGGCGCCTGGCACCCACACCATGGGGCTTTCGATCAAGGACATGCTGATCGGCGCCGATCCCTTCGAGATCGGCGAATTATGGCGGCGCATCTATCTCGGCACCGCGATGAACGGGCGCCGCGGCATGGTGATCCATGCCTTGAGCGCTGTCGAAATGGCGCTTTGGGATCTGTGCGGCAAGGCGGTCGGTGCGCCGGTGCATGAGCTCCTGGGCGGTGCAACTCGCAAATCGATCACGCCCTATGCCTCGCTCCAGCCGGCCGGTCATCGCTTCGAGGAATATCGCGACGCGCTCTGCGCCTCCGCCGAACGCGCCAAGGCTTTGGGCTTCACGGCGATGAAGACCGAAGTCACGATGAACGGCCCCTATGCCCATGGCGGCATGCGCGAAAGCTATGATCGCCATACTGAGGTCCTCGCAGCCGTCCGCAAGACCATTGGCCCCGACATTACCTTGATGGTCGATGTACAATATCTCTGGGAGGATGCCGCGACCTGCCTGTCGGTGATCAAGGATTGGGCGGAATTCAAGCCTTACTTCCTCGAGACTCCCTTGTGGTCCGACAATGTGCACGAGATGGCGAAACTCGCCGAGGCCGCGCCGATGAAGATCGCCTTCGGCGAATGGCTGGCGACGCGCTTTGAATTCGAAGAATTGATGGATATCGGCAAGGTGCATGTGGCGCAACCCGATGTCGGCCGCGTCGGCGGTATCGGCGAAGCGATGATCGTCTGCGACATGGCGAAGCAGCGCGGCCTCACCATCGTGCCGCATTGCTGGAAAACCGGCATCTCCATCTCTGGCACGGCGCATCTCGCTTTCGTCACCAATCACTGTGCCTTCATTGAATATCTCCCGCCGCAGCTCTGCCATGAGCGCTTGCGCCGCGAGCTTGCCCAGGAAGAATTGGTCCTGGACAAGGACGGGACAATTCCCCTGCCGACCAAGCCGGGTCTTGGCGTCGAGGTCGATTGGGATATTGTCAAGCGCTACAAGGTGGCGTGAACGGACTGAAGACATGGCTCTCGAGCTGAAGGAGGTCAGCAAGCGCTACGGCGCGATCATGGTGCTGCACCCTTTGTCGCTCGAGATCGCCAATGGCGAATTCCTGACCCTTCTTGGACCGTCGGGTTCGGGCAAGACGACCGTCCTGCGATTGATCGGGGGCTTCACCGCACCTTCCGGTGGCAAGATCGTTTTCGATGGTTCCGACGTCACCGCCATGCCGGCCAATCGCCGGCCCTTCAACACCGTCTTCCAGGACTATGCTCTTTTCCCCCATATGACGGTCGCGCAGAATGCGGGTTACGGGCCGTTGGTGCAGCATCGCGACGGTCCCGAGGCGAAGAAGCTAGTCGATGAGACGCTGGAGATCGTCGGCCTCTCGGCCTTGCGCGACCGCTATCCCTCGCAACTGTCCGGCGGCCAGAAACAGCGTGTCGCCTTGGCCCGCGCCATTGTCTGCGAACCAAAACTCATCCTGCTCGACGAGCCGCTCGCCGCCTTGGACGCAAGCCTGAGGCGCCAAATGCAGGTCTTCCTGAAACAGATTCAGCGGCGCATCGAAACGACATTCGTTTTCGTGACCCATGACCAGGATGAAGCCATCACCATGTCGGATCGCATCGTGGTGATGAGCCAGGGCCGCATCGAGCAGGTAGGAACGCCGAAAGACCTCTATTATCGCCCGCAGACGCGTTTCGTTGCCGGCTTCTTCGGAGACAATAATCTAATTGAAGGCATCGTTGCCGCCTCGGGCGATCGCGTCGAGACCAAGCTGGGCATTCTCCCGCTTGCAAATCCTGCAACCGCAGGCCGCAAGATACTGATGGGCATAAGGCCAGAAGCCATGCGCCTGGGCCAGGGCTCCATCTCCATTGCAGCCGATGTCGAAGAAGTGATGTTTGGCGGCGCCCTGACCCGTGTCCTCCTTCATGCCGTCGCAGCGCCTGAAACGAAATTCGATGTGAGATTGGCGGGCGACGGCCGCGGCCAGGCGCTGTCGGCAGGCGATCGCGTGCAGGTCAGCTTTGATCCGGCCGATGCCGTGATCGTTGTCGATTGAGGCGCGGCATGCCGGGCCGCCTGTCGAAATGGATGATTTTCGCCGCGGTCGCTGCCATACCGCTTCTGCTCGTCGTCGCACCGATTGGCGCTTTTCTCACGATCTCGATCTTCCGCGCCGAAAAGCACGTCATGAACTATACGCCGACGCTCGAGAACTATGCCGAGTTCTTTGGCAACTGGACCTATTTCGGCACCTACCTCGGAACGATACTCCTGTGCCTTGGGGTCATGGCTGTTTCGATACTCATTGGCTATCCGATCGCCTGGTTCATCTGGCGCCAGAAGGGCAGCCGTCGCTACTTTCTGCTTCTGCTTGCGGTTGTACCGCTCTTCATGAGCTACATCGTCAAGCTTTATACTTTGCGCTCGATGCTAGGGCTCAACGGCCTCATCAGCCAGATGCTGATCGGCATTGGCATTCTCGAAAAGCCAAGCCAGATCTTCCTCTTCAATCAGCGCGCCGTGTTGATCACCATGGCGGTGATCTACATGCCCTTCGTGATCCTGCCCATTTTCTTAGCGCTCGAGCGCATTCCACGCTCGCTGCTACAGGCCTCGCTCGATCTCGGTGCGAGCGGCTGGAATACCTTTCGCCGCATCGTGCTGCCCTTGTCACTGCCAGGGACGATCGCCGGTGCGCTCTTCACCTTCGTGTTGGCGCTTGGCGATTTCATCACGCCCCAAATGGTCGGCGGCACCACCGGCTTCACCATCGGCCGCGTCATCTTCTCGCAATTCGGCCTTGCCTATAACTGGCCCTTCGGTGCGGCCATGGCGGCGGTTCTTTTTCTGACGGCGCTCGCCGGCATCGTTCTCGCCGGCATCGCCATGAGCCGGCAGAAAGTCTGAAACATGCGCATCACCGGAGAACGTGTTGCTGAATTGGCCGCCGGCGCCCTGACCGCCATCGTCTTCGTCATTCTCTATGCGCCCTTGATCATCGGCGTGCTCTTCTCCGTCGTCCAGATCAGGCAAGGCAAGATTCTATGGGAGACATTCAGCGTCAGCCCGTATGTCACCTTGTGGTCAAATGACAGCGTGCTCTCGGCACTCTCCAATACCGCGCTCGTCGCGCTGATGTCTGTCATCGTCGCCTCGATTCTCGCCGTACTCCTTGCGCTTTACACGGAGTGGGAGGGAGCCATTGGCCGCCGCTTCATCGAACTCGTCATCTACCTTCCCTTTCTCCTGCCGCCGATCGTCACCGGCCTCGCATTGCTCGTCTCCTCGGCGGAACTTGGCATCAATCGCGGGCTCCTCACCATCATCGTCGGCCACACGGTCTTCGTTCTCGCCGTCGCTTACCGGCTTGTGCTGACGAGGCTCCAGGCCTTGCCCAAATCCTTGGTCGAAGCCTCTTTCGATCTTGGCGCCGGCCGCTGGCAGACCTTGCGCTATGTCTTGATGCCGCATCTGGCGTCCGCGGTGATGACCGGCGCGGTCTTGGCACTGACCCTGTCCTTCGACGAGACTTTGATCACCACTTTCGTCGCCGGCGACCAGATGACGTTGCCGATACGGCTCTGGGCCATGATGCGCGTCGGCTTCACACCTGAGATCAATGCGCTTGTCACGTTGGTCTTGCTGGTTTCGATCGCTTTCGCATTGATTGCCGCTTGGCGCCTGAAGCCCAAGGGTGAGTTCGAGGAGGATTAGAATGAGCGAAGACCGCCAGCATCGTCTCGCAGGCCGAGTCGCCGTCGTCACCGGCGGTGCGCAAGGCATCGGCTTCGGCATTGCCGAACGATTGGCCGAGGAAGGTGCGACAGTCGTCATTGCCGATATCAAGGTCGCCGAAGCAAAGGCGGCGGCGCATCGCTTGAACGACAAGGGTGCCAAGGCTGAGGCTTTGCGCGTTGATATTGGCGACGATGTCTCGGTGCGCGATCTTGCTGCCAAGGTCGACGACCTTCACGGCCGCTGCGAAATTCTCGTGAACAATGCCGCAATCGGCGCCGACACCCATATCGAGACCATGACGATGGAGGAATATCACCGGATCATTCGCATCAACCAGGATGGCGCTGTGCGCATGTGCATGGCCTTCGTGCCCTTGATCAAGAGGGGCGTTGCTGGCAAACGCATCCTCAATATCGCCTCGATCCAGGGCCTGCGCGGCTGGCCCAATCAAATAGCCTATGCCACCGCGAAGGGCGCCATCGTCAATTTCACCCGGGCACTTGCTGCCGACCTCGCTCCCTATGAGATCATGGTCAATGCCTTGGCGCCCGGCTTTGTCGACACGCCCATGTCGATCCAGCCAGACGGTTCGCATGAATATGATTCGGACTGGTTTCGCGACATCTATGTGAAATACGGCCGCATCCCCTTGCGCCGCTTCGCCAAACCGGCCGATATGGCGGGCCCCGCCTTCTTCCTGTGCTCTGATGATTCACGTTATGTGACGGGACAGATCATGCTGGTCGACGGCGGCGCCTCGGCAACATTCTGATACAGGTCTCGTCTATGGCTCTCGATTTCGTTGGCATTCGCTCGATCGCTGCAATCCCCTTGATGGGCGAAAGCCCGAAAGGCGGCTGGTCGACCGAAATCAAGCCGGATGATTCGGTTCACACCTTGATCGTCGTTCACACCGATGCCGGCATCACAGGCCTCGGCAGCGTCTTCACCAATGGCGGCTTGGTGGAAGCGGCGCTCAAAGTTCTGGAACCCCTCTATGCCGGCGAGAATGCGCTCGAGCCGGAGCGAGTCTCGGAGAAGTTGCATCAGAACACCTTCTGGATGGGGCGCGGCGGAACGCTCACCCACACGATCAGCGGAATCGACATCGCGCTGTGGGACATTCTCGGCAAGGCCTTGGATCAGCCGGTCGGCAGGCTCCTTGGTGGCACCTATCGGAAGCGCGCCAAACCCTATTGCTCGCTGTTGATGGACGAGCCGGGGCCGCTCGCTGAAACATTGGCCTCCTATCGCGGCCAAGGCTTTCGCGCTTTCAAGATCGGCTGGGGCCCCTTTGGCCGGCGCGGCGATGCAAAGCTCGATGAAGCGATCGTGCGTGCCGCGCGCGAAGCAATCGGCGAAGACAGCCAGCTTTTCGTCGATCCCGGCGCAAGCGATGCCTATTGGCCGAATGGTTTGCGCTGGGCGATCAACACTGCGCTCATGCTTGCCGATTACGAGGTCGGCTGGTTCGAGGAAGCCTTGCGGCCCGATGCGATCGATGATTTCTGCGAATTGCGCCGCCAGAGTCCGGTGCCGATTGCCGGCGGAGAGGTGTTGACCCGCCGCCAGAGCTTCACGCCCTGGCTGACGCGGCGGGCCCTCGACATCGTCCAGCCGGACGCGACAAAAGTCGGCGGCATTTCCGAGCAGCGCCGCATTGCCTGGCTCGCCGATGAATTCGGCGTCAAATATGTCGGTCATGGCTGGAACACCGCGCTTGGCGTGGCCGCCGATCTGCAGCTTGCCGCCGCCTTGCCGCATGTCGATCTCGTCGAATTCATTGGCGGCAGCGCCTATGTCGATGGACTCCTGACGACGCCATTCACGCTCGATGATGAGGGCTATATCGAAATCCCGGCAGGTCCGGGCCTTGGCGTGCACCTCGATCCGTCCAAGGTCTCGCGCTATTCACCCAACGCCTCGGCCTTGATCCTCTCATGAGCGATGCCGTCCATATCGAGACCGGATATGGACGTGGCACGGTCTATCCGACCGCCGCAATCTTCACTGATATCGAATTCAAGCTTCCCTCCGGCCGTTGGGTCCGCCCCACGGCGACGGCACCTTGGGGCGAAGTGCTCGATCCGGCGATTCCCGGTCACTTGCGCCGCTTGGGCGGCGAATTCTTCTGCCTCCCCTTTGGCGGTGGCGGCACGGTACGTGATCCGGTCCCAGGCTGGGAGAGCCTTACCACGACGCCCGTCAATGAGCCGATGCATGGTCCGGCCGCCAATCAGGATTGGCGGATTGTTACCCATGACGCGACCAGCGTCAGGTTGAGCCTCGATCTCCCCGACGAATATCTCATCAGCCGGATTGAGCGTTGTATTCGTCTCGATACAAGCAATCCATCAGCCCATGCGACAATAACGCTTCATATTCGTCGCAATGGCCGCGTGCCGGTTGCCTTTCACCCGATTCTCCGCCTGCCTGAGCATCCCTCGCGCCTCGCCCTCTGCGCATCTTTTGCGAAGGGTTTCACCTATCCGGCCCTGATCGAGCCCGATCACATGGCCTGCGAGCCCGGCCAGATCTTCACAAATTTGGAGTCCGTACCGAAGCGTCGCGGCGGCACGGTCGATCTAAGCCGTCTCCCCTTGGGCCAAAGGGTCGATGACGTTGTCCTGCTGGCCGGCATGAAATCGCCATTGCGCGGGGCTTTTCTCGATGATGGTTTTGAACTGACCATCGATTGGCCGCGCGATCTCCTGCCCCACTGCCTCGTTTGGATTCATGACCGCGGGATCGACGTGCCGCCGTGGAACGGAACCTATCGCGGCATCGGCATCGAACCCTTGGCCTCGGCCTTCGATGCGCCATGGGCGATCTCGACCGGCAAAAATCCGCTCGCAAAGGCCGGATTCCCAACGGCCTTGGAGGTTTTCGAGGGCCAGCCCGTCGAGCTCTTCTGCGATCTGTCTATCGCTGCGCTGTGACGCAGGCAGGACATCCATGCATTTCCCGTCTGGAACAGGCCGTGGCAGTTGGCTAGACTTATTCCAACTGGCCGGGGGACACTGGCCGGATGGCCCAGTATGATGTGGAGCGAATTCTATGCGGTATGAAACACCGGCATCGGTGAAAGAAGCGAGCGCGCTGCTCGCAAAGGAGCGCGGCGCGAGCTTTGTCCTGGCCGGAGGAACGGATTTGTTGGTGCGCATGAAGGGCGGGTTCATCGAGCCCGACCTCGTTGTCGACATCAAGCGCATCAAGCCGATGAGCGAGGTCAAGAAATCGGCGTCGGGTTTTGAGATCGGCGCGGCGGTACCGTGCTGCAAGCTCGGCGAGAACGCCGCCTTGAAGAAGGCTTGGCCGGGTGTGGTCGAAGCTGCCAATCTCATTGGTTCGAAGCAGGTTCAGGGCCGCTGCACCATCGTCGGCAATCTTTGCAATGCTTCCCCCGCCGCCGACAGCGTCCCTGCCATGGTTGCGGCCGGTGCGAAGGCGGTGATCGAAGGTCCGAAGAAGAAGCGCACCATTCCGGTCGAGCAAGTACCGGTGGGGCCGGGTCGCACCTCGCTTGCCAAGGGCGAGATCATCACCGGCATCCAGCTTCCCAAGCGCCCGCCGCGCAGTGCTGATGCCTATCTGCGCTTCATTCCGCGCACCGAGATGGACATCGCGGTCGTGAGCGCCGGCGTCAATCTCAGCCTCGACGGCAAGGGCGTCGTTACAGCGGCCCGCGTTTCGCTCGGTGCCGTGGCCCCGACCGTGCTGCTCGTCGATGCCGCCGCCAAGGCGATCATCGGCAGCAAGCTTGACGACAAGGCGCTCGGCAATCTTGCTGCCGCCTGCTCGGCCGCCTGCCGGCCGATCGATGACAAGCGCGGCACCATCGAATTCAGACAGAAGGTTGCCGGCGTGCTCGCCCGCCGCGCTGCCAAAATCGCGTATCAGCGCGCAGGAGGTAAGTAATGTCGGGCGTCCATGTAACAACAACGATCAATGGCGATCAGGTTGACTTCGTCTGCCCGGCCGATGAGACATTGCTCGACTCCTTGCGCAATCGCTTGGGGCTTACCGGCGCGAAGGAAGGCTGCGGCACCGGCGACTGCGGTGCCTGCAGTGTTATCCTCGATGGCCGGCTCGTCTGCTCTTGCCTCGTCCTCGGCGCCGAGGTGCAGGGCCGCAAGATCGAAACGATCGAAGGCATGGCGGATGGCGACAAGCTGCATCCCTTGCAGCGCCTGTTCATCTCCAATGCCGCGCTTCAATGCGGCATCTGCACGCCCGGCTTCCTCATCGCCGCCAAGAACCTGCTCGAAATGAACCCCGATCCGACCGAGGAGGAAATCCGCTTCGGTCTCGCCGGCAATCTCTGTCGCTGCACCGGATATGATAAGATCGTCCGTGCCGTGCAGGCTGCCGCCAAGGAAATGAGAGGAGCCTGATCACATGCCGCTCGATACCAGCTATACCGGCCAGAAATTCAAGCTCGTCGGAACGCGTCCTCTGCGCCCCGACGGCGTCGACAAGGTTACGGGCCGCGCCAAATATGGTGCTGACGCCTTCGCGCCGGGCCAACTCGTCGGCCGCGTCCTGCGCTCGCCGCATGCCCATGCCAAGATCAAGAAGATCGACACCTCGAAGGCCGAGAAACTGCCGGGTGTCAAAGCCGTCATCACCAGTGCCGATCTGCCCGATCACACGAATGGCGATCGTGGCATGTTCGACATTCTCGAAAACTGCATGGCGCGCGACAAGGTCTTCTATGACGGCCACGCGGTTGCCGCCGTCGCCGCAGTCGATGCCGACACCGCCAGAAAGGCCTTGAAGCTCATCAAGGTCGACTACGAAATTCTGCCGCATGTAACCGACGTCGATGAGGCGATCAAACCGTCGGCGCCGATACTCCACAATGACATCTTCACCGAAGGCGTCGAGCCCAAGCCGAAGAAGCCGTCCAACATCGCCAAGCGCACCGAATTCGGTCATGGCGATGTCGCTCAGGGCTTCAAGGAGGCTGACGTTGTCATCGAGAAGACTTTCAAGACCGAGCAGACGCACCAGGGCTATATCGAGCCGCATGCCTGTCTCGCCAATGTCGGTCCCGACGGTCAGGGTGAAATGTGGGTCACCACCCAGGGCCATTTCGTCTACCGCAATCAATGTGCGCAACTGCTTGGCATGGACATTTCCAAATTGCGCGTGACGGCGTCGGAAATCGGCGGCGGCTTCGGCGGCAAGACTCATATCTGGGCCGAACCTGTGGCGCTCGCTCTGTCGCGTAAAGCCAATCGTCCGGTGAAGCTCGTCATGACCCGCGATGAAGTCTTCCGCGCCTCCGGCCCGACCAGCTCGACATCGATCGATGTCAAGATCGGAGCCAAGAAGGACGGCACCATCACCGCGGCCCAGGCGACATTGCGCTATGCCAGCGGCCCCTTCTACGGCATGTGGGCCGAACTCGGCGCCATGACATCCTTTGCCTGCTATGATCTTAAGAACGTTAAGTCAGTAGGCTTCGAAGTCCTGGTCAATCGCCCGAAGGTCGCGGCCTATCGCGCCCCTTCAGCACCCATGGCGGCCTTCGCGGTCGAAAGTGTGATCGACGAGATTGCCAAGAAGATCGGTGTCGATCCTGTCGAAATGCGGATCAAGAACGCCGCCAAGGAAGGCACCAAGTCTTCCTATGGCCCGGTCTATGGTCCGATCGGCATCGGTCCGACGCTGGCTGCGGCGAAGAACCATCCGCATATGAAAGCCCCGCTCAAGAAGAACCAGGGGCGCGGCATGGCCTGCGGTTTCTGGTTCAACTTCGGTGGCCAGACCTGTACCTCGATCAATATCAATCCCGACGGCACAGCCGTCGTTGCGGTCGGCACGATCGATGTCGGCGGTTCGCGCGCTTCGATGTCGCTCATGGCGGCCGAAGAGCTCGGCATTCCTTACGAGAATGTCCGCTGCGTCGTGGCCGACACGAGTTCGCTCGGTCACAACGACATGAGCGACGGCAGCCGTGTTACCTTCTCCTCCGGCATGGCGACGGTGGTTGCCGCGCGCAATGCCATCAAGGTGCTATGCGCGCGTGCCGCCAAAATGTGGGACATCCCCGAGGATGCGGTGATCTGGGAAGATGGCTGTGCGAAGCCCGCCGGCGCCAATGCCGGGACTTTCCCACCATTGACTCTCAAGGAGATCGCCGCAGCCGCCGGCAATACCGGCGGTCCCATCGCCGGCCATAATGAATTCGTGGCTGACGGTGCGGGCGTTTCCTTCGCAACGCACATTTGCGATGTCGAGGTTGATCCGGAAACCGGCGCAACCAAGATCCTGCGCTACACGGTGATCCAGGACGCCGGCAAGGCGATCCATCCCTCCTATGTCGAAGGTCAGTATCAGGGCGGTGCCGCGCAAGGCATCGGCTGGGCGCTCAACGAGGAGTATATTTACGGCAAGGACGGCCGCCTCCAGAATCCGGGCTTCCTCGATTATCGCATCCCGGTCTGCTCCGACCTTCCCTTCATCGATACGGTGATCCTCGAGATTCCCAACCCGAACCACCCCTATGGTGTGAGGGGCGTCGGTGAAACCTCGATCGTGCCGCCCTTGGCGGCGATCGCCAATGCGGTGTCTAATGCAGCGGGCGTGCGCATGACGCATATCCCGATGTCGCCGCCCCGCATCCTCAAGGCGATCGAAGGAGGCCCGGCCTAAGCATGGTGCATGTCGTCCTCTGGGGGGCGCTCAAGTCGGCCTCCGGAGGCAAGGACGCTGTTGACGTCGAGGCGCGCGATATCAGGGAATTGTTCCGCAAGCTCGAAGCCGAGTACCCCGGAATGAAGCCCCATATCGAGCGCGGTATCGCCGTCTCGATCAATGGCACCATCTATCGCGATACGTGGTCACAGACCATTCCTCCGGACACGGAGATCTATCTCTTGCCGCGCATTGCCGGCGGCTGAAGAGCCGGCGATGACACGGGCCGGCCTGACCGGCTACACACCAGGACGGCGCCCCAGGTGGAGATCTAGACCATATGCATATTGCTATTGTCGGTACCGGCTATGTCGGCCTCGTATCGGGGGCGTGCTTTGCCGATTTCGGCCATATCGTCACTTGCGTCGACAAGGACCAGAAGAAGATCGACGCGCTTCACGCCAATCAGATTCCGATCTTCGAGCCGGGCCTCGAGCCGATCGTCTCCAGCAACCAGAAGCAGGGCCGCCTCAAATTCACGACCGATCTCGCCACTGCGGTGCGCGAGGCCGATGCCGTCTTCATCGCTGTCGGCACGCCGTCGCGGCGGGGCGATGGCCATGCCGATCTGTCCTACGTCCAGAATGCGGCGCGCGAGATCGCCGCGGCCATGAATGGCTTCACCGTGGTGATCACCAAGTCGACGGTTCCGGTCGGCACCGGCGATGCAGTTGAAGCGACCATTCGCGCCGCCAGGCCCGATGCCGATTTCGAAGTCGTCTCCAATCCGGAATTCCTGCGCGAAGGTGCGGCGATCGACGATTTCAAGCATCCCGATCGCATCGTCGTCGGCACCGACAGCCAGCGTGCGCGTGCCGTGTTGAGCGAGATCTATCGCCCGCTTTATCTGAACCAAGCGCCCTTGCTCTTCACCAGTCGCCGTACTTCCGAACTCATCAAATATGCGGCGAATGCGTTTCTGGCGACCAAGATCACCTTCATCAATGAGATCGCCGATCTTTGCGAGAAGGTTGGCGCCAATGTCCAGGAAGTCGCGCACGGCATCGGTCTCGACAAGCGCATCGGGTCCAAATTTCTCCATGCCGGCCCCGGCTACGGCGGCTCCTGCTTTCCGAAAGATACTTTGGCCCTTGCCCGCACCGCGCAGGAGGCGGGTGCGGCCTTGCGCATTATCGAGACCGTCATTTCCGTCAATGATGCGAGAAAGCTCGGCATGGCGCGCAAGGTCTCGCAGGTGTTCGACGGTAAGGTGCACGGCAAGACGATCGCCGTCCTGGGCCTCACCTTCAAGCCTAACACCGATGACATTCGCGAGGCGCCGGCGCTTTCGATCATCGCCGCGCTCCAGGATCGCGGCGCCATTGTTCGCGCTTATGATCCGCAGGGCATGCATGAAGCGGAGAAGATCCTCGACCAGGTGACCTATTGCGCGGATGCCTATGACTGCGCCAAGGGTGCCGACGCGCTGTTGATCGTCACCGAATGGGAGCAGTTCCGCGCCCTCGACCTGGCGCAGCTCAAGGACGTGATGAAGTCGCCGGTCATCATCGATCTGCGCAACATCTATCGCCATGACGAAGTCGCCCATGCCGGCTTTACCTATCACAGCATTGGCCGCCCTTAGTCCCTCAGCCGGCGGAAAGTGATCCGTACACTGACCGTCAAGCCAGCGAAAGCTGGCGTCCCCTGACGCGGTGCCGCTGGTGGGGATGATTCAAGGGACCGCAGCTTTCGCCGAGGTAACGGTAAGGGTGGGGAAGTTGCCTCTGTACAGAGTTCCTATTTTGTTCTAATATCCCCGGATGCCCACCTCGGCCCCCCATCGCGCCGCGATCGACGATCTGCGCCGTCTTTTGCCGCTTCTCGAAGGCGATCCCGCCGCGCGCGCCAATTTGCCGTTCGGCATTCCGGCGATTGACGCTCATTTGCCGCAAGGCGGCCTGCCTTTAGGCGCCCTGCACGAAGTCCGCGCGGCCGATTTCCCCGCCCTTCCCGCTGCCTTCGGCTTCAGCCTCGCCCTGCTCGGGCGGGTCCACCGTCGCAAGCCATTGATCCTGATCGCTGGGCAGAGCCTCGCCGAGCATGGCCACGTCTATTATCACGGGCTCCCCGCGCTCGGGCTCGATCCCGAGCGCCTGATCTGGGTGGCGCCGCGCGATCGCCTGCAATCGCTCTGGGCGATGGAAACGGCCTTGCGCTCCGGCGTCCCCGCTGCCGTCATCGCCATGATCACGGAAGAATTGCACTTGCACGATAGCCAGCGCCTGCAGCTTGCCGCCAAGACCGCCGGCATTCCGCTTGTGCTGGTGAGCGCTCGCAAAGCGCCGCGCAGCAATGTCGCGGTGACGCGCTGGGCGATCGATGTGGCCCCCGCCCGGCGCGATCGCTTCGGTCTCATCGCTGAGCCGCGCTGGCGCGTGAAGCTCGAACGTTGCCGCAATGGCCGGCCCGGCGAATGGTTGGTGGAGTGGAATCATGTCGCGTATCGTTTCCGTCTGGCTGCCGCGCTGGCCGATCCTGCGCTTCCTGAAAGCGCAAGAGACGCTGCCAGCTGGCGTCTCACCGGTTGATCCCGATCAGCCTTTCGTTCTGAGCGTCGATGCGGCCGGCGGCGCACGCCTCACCGCCGTCAACGAGATAGCGGAAGCGCTCGATCTCCAGATCGGCGATCGCCTTGCCGATGCCCGCGCCAAGGCCGGCACCTATGTGCAGGTCCGCGAAGCCGACCCGGGTGCTGACGCGGAGGCCTTGCGACGTCTCGCATTATGGGGCTTGCGCTACACGCCGCTGTCCTCGCCCTGGCCGGAGGCGATGGGCGGCGACGGCTTCTTTCTCGATGTCACCGGTGCGAGCCATCTCTTCGGCGGCGAAGCGGCACTACTCAAGGATCTGGCTCGCCGACTGTCTCAATTCGGCCTCACCACGCGCTGTGCGCTCGCCGACACGCCGGGCGCCGCCTGGGCTCTGTCGCGCTTCCATCACGGCCCGCCCATAATTCTTATGCCGGGCGAGGAGAAGCAGGCGCTCTCGCCGTTGCCCGTCGAAGCCTTGCGCATCGATGCCGAGACCAGCGCCACCTTGCGCCGCCTCGGCTTCAAGACCGTCGGTACACTGATCGATCGCCCGCGCGCTCCCTTTGCCGCCCGCTTCGATGCGCAACTGCTGACCCGTCTCGACCAGGCGCTCGGCTTAGCCTCCGAGCCGCTCGTCTTCATCATGCCACCCGCCCTCTATCACGCGCGCCGGCAATTGCTCGAACCCGTCTCGCATCAGGATGCGATTATCGCCATCATGGCGCGATTGATGCAGGATCTTGTGCCGGCGCTCACCCGCGACGGCATGGGTGCGCGGCATTTGCGGCTCGATCTATTCCGCGTCGATGGCGCGGTGACAAGCCTCGATCTGGGTCTCGCCCGCCCGAGCCGCGATCCCGCCCATGTCACGAAGCTTGCCGCCCTCAAGCTCGATCGCCTGGCGAGCGATATCGATTCGGGCTTCGGCTTCGAGACTCTGACGCTCAGCGCAACGCAAGTCGAACCCATGACGGCGCGCCAGGAAAGCCTGCTTGATCAGATCGACGATCATGACACGGCCGAGCGCGAAGCCATGCTCATCGACAGTTTTGTGCATCGCTTAGGGAATGACCGCGCGCGCCGGCTTGTGGCGCGCACCAGCCACATCCCCGAACAGGCAGGCGGCATTGCTCTCGCCGCACAAACTCACACGTCCGCACAGCAAAAGCCTCACATCGGCTCAAGACCCTTCCTGCTTCTGCCGAAGCCGGAGGTCGCCGAGGTCCTGGCCCTTCTCCCCGAAGGGCCGCCGCGGCGTTTCCGCTGGCGCGGTGTCATGCGCAATGTCGCGCAGGCCGACGGGCCGGAGCGCATTGCCGGCGAATGGTGGCGCAATAGGAATGCCGATCCCGATCTCGCACGCGATTACTATGTCGTCGAGGACGAGACCGGCCATCGCTTCTGGCTCTATCGCGAAGGCGTGCAGGATCGTGAAACGGATCTGCCGCGCTGGTTCGTGCATGGCGTCTTTGCCTGAGCGCGCATCATGGTCCTCTATGCCGAACTCGCCGCCGCCACCAATTTCTCCTTCCTGCGCGGTGCCTCGCATCCGGGTGAAATGGTCGATCGCGCCGGAGAACTTGGATTGATTGCCATCGGCATTGCTGATCGCAACAGCTTTGCCGGCGTGGTGCGCGCTCACGATGCCGCGAAAAGGCGCAAAGATATCCGCCTCCTTGTTGGCACGCGCCTCGTCACGCTCGAAGGCTTCGAAGTGATCGCCTACCCGACCGATCGCGCCGCCTATGGCCGCCTCTGCCGGCTTCTCTCCGCTGGCAATCGCAAGGCGAGGAAAGGCGATTGCCACTTGCGCTTCGAGGATGTGCTGGCGGCAAGCGACGGCCAGATGCTGATCGCAATGCCGCCGCGTTCGCTCGAGGACGACTTCGCCGTGCGTCTCGCAAGCCTTGCGCGAAAAGCACCTACCCGCGTCTTCCTTGGCGCCAGCAATCACTTCCATGGCGACGCGCCGCGTCGTTTGGGCCTTCTCGCCGAACTAAGCCAGCAATGCGATGCACCGCTCGTCGCCGTCAATGATGCGCTCTATCACACGCCCGATCGTCGCCGTCTCGTCGATATCCTCACTTGCATCCGCGAGAAATGCACGCTTGCCGAGGCGGGCTTCCGGCTTGAGGTCAATGCCGAGCGCCATATCAAATCGCCGGACGACATGGCGCGGCTCTTCGCCTCTCATCCGCAGGCGATCGCCCGCGGTCTTCAGATCGTGGAAGCCTGTCGCTTCTCGCTCGATGAACTCAAATATGAATATCCCGACGAACCCGTCCCGCCGGGCAAGACGCCGCAGGAACATCTCACTGACCTCACCTGGCAGGGAGCCAGACGCCGTTATCCGAAGCGCAAATATCCCGGCGGCCTTCCCGAAGACATCGTCACGCGCTTGCAGGATGAACTCGCCATCATTGAGAAGTTGGAGTTTGCGCGTTACTTCCTTACCGTTCACGACATCGTCGCCTATGCGCGCGAATGCGGCATTCTCTGCCAGGGCCGCGGTTCCGCCGCCAACAGCGCCGTCTGCTATTGCCTGGGCATCACCGAAGTCGATCCCAACAAGACGCAGCTTCTCTTCGCCCGTTTCATTTCGCAGGCCCGCGGCGAGCCGCCCGATATCGATGTCGATTTCGAGCATGAGCGCCGCGAGGAAGTCATCCAGTATATCTACAAGCGCTATGGCCGCCATCGCGCCGCGATCTGCGCCACCGTCATCCATTATCGCTCGCGCCGCGCCATTGGCGAGGTCGGCAAGGTCTTGGGGCTAACCCCCGACATCACCGCCGCGCTGTCGAAAACCGTTTGGGGCAGCTATGGCGGCGAGATCATCGACGATCAGATCCGCCAGGCTGGGCTCGATCCGCGCAATGCCGCGATCCGCCAGGCCGTCGAACTGGCCGGCGAGATCACCGGCTTCCCGCGCCATCTTTCCCAGCATGTCGGTGGCTTCGTGCTCACGCGTGAACGCCTCGACGATACCGTCCCCATCGGCAATGCCGCCATGGACGATCGCACCTTCATCGAATGGGACAAGGACGATATCGACACGCTCGGGCTTATGAAGGTCGATGTTCTGGCGCTCGGCATGCTGAGCTGCATCAAGCGCGCCTTGACGCTACTCAAAACCCACCATAATCAGCATTTCCCGACTCTCGCCGATCTGCCGCAGGACGATCCTGCGGTTTACGACATGCTCTCCCGCGCCGATTCGATCGGTGTCTTCCAGGTCGAAAGCCGCGCGCAAATGTCGATGCTGCCGCGTTTGAAACCGCGCGAATTCTACGATCTCGTCATCGAAGTGGCGATCGTCCGCCCGGGCCCCATCCAGGGCGACATGGTGCATCCCTATTTGCGCCGGCGCGACGGCATCGATCAGGCGTATTATCCATCGCCAAGCTCTGAATTCGGGCCCGCCAATGAACTGGAGGAAGTATTAAAACGCACGCTCGGCGTGCCCTTGTTCCAGGAACAGGCGATGCAGATTGCCATCACCGCGGCTGAATTTTCACCCGACGAGGCCGATGGCTTGCGCCGCGCCATGGCAACCTTCCGCCATAATGGGACCGTCCATCTTTACCGCGACAAGTTCATCGAGGGCATGACGAGGCGTGGCTATGAGCGCGAATTTGCCGAGCGCTGCTTCAGCCAGATCGAAGGCTTCGGCGAATATGGCTTTCCCGAAAGCCATGCTGCAAGCTTTGCACTCCTCGTCTATGTGTCCTCCTGGATAAAATGCCACTATCCCGATGTCTTCTGCGCCGTCATTCTCAACAGCCAGCCCATGGGCTTCTACCAGCCGGCGCAATTGGTCCGCGATGCCAAGGAGCATGGCGTCGAGATCCGTGCAGTCGACGTCAATTTCAGCGACTGGGATTCGACGCTCGAATCCGCCGCGCCCGGTTCAAAACATGGTTTCGCGGTGCGTCTCGGTTTCAATCAGGTCAAGGGCCTGCAAGCCGAGGAAATTTCGCGTCTCGTCGAGAATCGCGGCAATTTCTATGCGAGCATCGAACGCCTGTCGGCGGTCGCCGCTCTCTCCGCGGCAACGGTACAACGTCTTGCCGAGGCCGATGCCTTCGGTTCCTTGAATATCGATCGTCGCGCCGCACTCTGGATGGCGCGCCGGCTCGGCCGCCTCGACGGGCAGATCTGGAAGAAATCATCAAAGGCGAAACCGGAGCCCGCCTTGCCGCTCTTTGCCGCGCATTTGGGCGATGAACTCTTCGATGAACCGCAAGTGCCCTTGTCGCCCATGCGTGCCGGCGAGCAAGTGCTTGAGGATTATGTGATGACCGGCCTGTCGCTCAAAGCGCATCCCTGTTCCTTCTTCCGTGGCGATCTCAATAGGCGCGGCGTCATGCGCAATGCCGACCATCGCAGCGAAACTCTTCGTCAGGGCAAGATCATTACGGTCGCCGGCCTGGTCCTGGTGCGCCAGCGCCCCGGCACGTCAAAGGGCGTCGTCTTTATGACGCTCGAAGACGAAACCGGCGTCGCCAACATCATCGTCTGGCCCAAGATCTTCGAAGCCAATCGGCGCATCGTCATGACCTCGCGCTTTCTCGCCGTGAAGGGCAGTCTGCAGCGCGCCGGACTCGTGGTTCACGTCGTGGCGCAAAGCTTCGTTGATTTGAGCGGTGAACTGCGCCGCCTCGCCGACCGCGAGGACGCTCCGCTTCCCAAAAGCCGCGATTTTCATTGATCGGCTGAATATCCCTCCTCGCCTTAGGCGGGGAGGGTGGCGCGAAGCGCCGGGTGGGGTGCCCTACCCCTCCAACTGCTCCTTCGTCACCCAGAACACTTCCCCCGAACTCTCCTCCGTATCGATCCACAGGAAATCGAGACCGGGGTAGGCCGTTTCGAGCGCCTCGCGACAGCGCCCGACCTCGCAGAGAAGTCCGCCGCCCGGTTCCAGATGCTTCGCGGCCTCGGCAAGAATCCGCCGCACGATGGCGATGCCTTGATCGCCGCCATCGAGCGCCAAGGCCGGTTCATGGCGATACTCTTCCGGCAATTCGGCCATGCCCTCTTCATCGACATAGGGCGGATTGCTGATGATGAGATCGTAGCGCGCCTTGCCGACGG
Source organism: Hyphomicrobiales bacterium (assembly GCA_046349315.1). GTDB lineage: Bacteria > Pseudomonadota > Alphaproteobacteria > Rhizobiales > Aestuariivirgaceae > JAEUMG01. The sequence goes on from JAXMCQ010000009.1 coordinate 73,143, forward strand.
GCGCGAAAAGATCGCCCTTCTTGAGATGGACTCGTCTTTTCAAGCTATGATCAGCAACATTGAGCCGCGCCAGCGCCAGCGCGTCGCCAGAAACATCGACCGCATCGACCCGCGCTTGCGGAAAAGCGAGAGCGGCAAGGATTGCCAAAGAGCCCGAGCCCGTGCAGAGATCGAGCACGCTCTCGACGCTGCCGGGATCGGCAAGCAAGGGCGCCTCGCCCGCGAAATGTTCGGAGAAGAGAAGCTCGCCAATATAGGAGCGCGGCACCAGCGCCCGCTCATCGGCGCGCAACCGCACCCCTTGGATATAGGTATGGCCGAGCAAATAGGCGGCGGGCTTGCGCGTCTCGATGCGCGCTTCGATGAGCTTGAGGATGGCGCGCCGTTCATCCGGCAGTAATCGCGCATCGAGCCACGGATTGATGTCCTCGACCGGCAATCGCAGCGATTCGAGGATGATGAAGGCGGCCTCGTCGATCGCCGAATTCGTGCCATGACCATGCGCGATGCCGGCCCTGGCGAATTGGCTCATCGCGTGGCGCAGCATGTCGCGCACCGTGATGAGATAGATCGATCGCTCTTCAATGATATCGATGTCGGCTGCCCGTCTCTTCGTCATCGCACCTTCCCCGGCTTGACCGGCACCGCTTGCCGCGGGTCTTCCGGCCAGACATGTTTCGGATAGCGCCCGCGCATCTCCGCCCTGACATGCGGATAGGCGTTCGTCCAGAATGTTTCGAGACTCTGCGTCACGGCAAGCGGCCGCCCTGCCGGTGACAGGAGTTCGAGCCGTAATGGCACGCGGCCATCGGCGACCTTGGGCGTGCGGGTGAGGCCGAACATTTCCTGCAAGCGCGCCCTTACAACCGGATCGCCGCCTCCCTCATAATCGATCGAGATTTCGGCCCCCGATGGGATCGCAAGGCGCGCCGGCGCCAAGACATCAAGACGCCGCCGCAGCGCGGGCGGAATGAGACCTGACAGAATTGGATGGAGATCGAGGCGTTCGAGATGAGACGCGCGCATCATGCCGGCGAGATAGGGCTTGAGCCACTCATCAAGCGACGCAAGCAGTGCGTCATCTGAAAGATCGGGCCACGCCTCATCCGGAAAATGCCGGCGCAGAAAACCGACGCGCGCCCGCAATCGCTGGTCGCCCTCGCTCCACGGCAGCGCCGTGAGCCCCATTTCGCGAATGCCGGAGAGCATCGCTTCAGCCACGTGTTCAGGGTCGGGCGTCGGCAAGGGCTTGTCCTCAAGCAGCAAGGCGCCGAACCGCTCTTGCCGATTGGCGATCACCATGCGCGCGCGTGAATCCCACGTGATAATGTCCTGCGCCTCGATGTGGCCTGCGAAATGATCGAGTATTTCCGCCTTGTCGAGTTTTGCGGCAAGAAAGATCCGCTGATCGCCGGATTTGCCGTCGGTCGTGGCGATTGCCAAGAACTCTTCCCCCGCCAACGCATCATGCTCAGGCAGCGCCGCGCCGCCGCCGCCCATCATGCGGAAACGCCCGCGCCCGCCGCGTCTTTGGCCAATCCGGTCCGGCCAGGCGAGTGCCACGAGGAGACCAATACTCGCCTCTTCCGCATCGCTTTCAATATCCGCAATCGCACGGATCTGCCGCGCCGCCTCGCGCACCCGTTCCTTGGCACCGCGATTGGCGAGCGCGCGCCCGCCGCGCAAGGCTTCGATGCGCGAGGCAAGATCGGCATCACTGTCGCGTTCCAGAAAATCGCGCTCGGAAAGGAGCGCTGCGAGATCGGCGGCAAGCCGCCCAGCCTTGAGCCGCTTTCCCGCGACGACCATATGTGCAAGCCTGGGATGCAACGGCAATCGCGCCATCGCCTTGCCCATTTCGGTGATCGCACCTTGCGCATCGACCGCATCGAGATTCTGCAAAAGCGCGCGTGCTTGCGCGAAGGCGGGCTTGGGCGGCGGATCGAGCCACGCCAATTGTGCCAGGTCGCTGACACCCCAGGCCGCAAGCTCCAGCGCCAATGGGGCGAGATCAGCCTCGAGAATTTCCGGCGGATCGAATGCTTGAAGGGCCCGATCTTCCGCTTCCGGCCACAGGCGATAGCACACGCCCGGCCCCAGGCGCCCGGCGCGCCCGCGCCGTTGCTCGGCCGCCGCGAGCGAAACGCGCACCGTATCGAGCCGTGTCATGCCGCTCGCCGGATCGAAACGCGGTTTTCGCTTATAACCGCAATCGACGACCGCACTGATCCCGTCGATGGTAAGGCTCGTCTCCGCAATCGTCGTTGCCAGCACCACTTTGCGCCGCCCTTCTGGCGATGGACGTATCGCCTCGTCCTGCGCTTCTGCCGGCATCGCGCCATAAAGCGGCATGATGTCGGTGCCCGCCGGCAGTGATGTATCGGACAGCAGAGCCGCCGTGCGCCGGATTTCGCCTTCGCCGGGAAGGAAGCCGAGCACGCTTCCGGGCTGCTCACGTAGCGCGGTACCGATCGTCCGCGCCATCGGTTCGGCAAGAGACTTCGCCATCGCGCGCGCACCATAAAAAGTTTCGACCGGAAAGACGCGGCCCGGCGCTTTCACCACGGGTGCGCCCCCGAGGAACTCCGAAAGCCGGGCGGCATCGAGCGTCGCAGACATCACCAATATCTTGAGATCGGGGCGCAAGCCGTTCCGCGCATCGAGCGTCAGGGCCAAGGCGAGATCGCCATCCAGGGTCCGTTCGTGAAACTCATCGAAGATCACGATTGATACATCGCTCAACGCCGGATCGGCCTGCAATCGCCGCGTCAGCAAGCCCTCGGTCACGACTTCGATCCGCGTCTTCATCGAAACCTTGCGCTCATGCCTGACCGCATAGCCGACCGTCTCGCCCGCGTGCTCGCCTCGCGTCATCGCCATGCGCCGCGCCGCTGCCCTGGCTGCGATCCGCCGTGGCTCGAGCATCACGATCTTGCCCGTGCCTGCGAGCCCCGCATCGAGCAATGCCAAGGGCACCAGCGTCGTCTTGCCCGCGCCCGGTTCCGCCACCAGCACAACGGCGCCATTCCCGGCAACCGCCGCGCAGAGTTCGGGCAGCACATCATCGATCGGCAGGCGCGGGATCATCGGCCTCTCAAGCCCGTTCCGTGGCTAATCTGTCAAGTATTACAGGCATTTCCGCATTATGGGTTGCGTGGCCGGGCGTCAGCGCCTAGTAATGAACCGAAATTTGTGCAGTGCAGCAAAGAACAATGACGACTCGTACCATACCCGTTTCCGTTTTCGATCTCGTGGTTTTCGGCGCGACCGGCGATCTGTCGCGCCGCAAACTATTGCCCGCCCTCTTCCACCGCGACGAACAGGGCCAGATCCCGCCCGGCGCCCGCATCATCGGCGTGTCGCGCCGGCCTTTGTCGCGCGTTGAGTTTCGCGCCCTTGGCGAGAAGGCGATCGCCGATCACGTTCCGAAAAATCTGCAGACGCCGGAAGTCTGCAATCGCTTCCTCAATCGCCTCGATTACGTCTCCGCCGATGCCAGCCGCGATGATGGCTGGAGCGATCTCGAAAAACTCCTCGCCCAGGCGCCGGATCGCATTCGCGTGTTCTATTTGGCCGTCGGCCCCGATCTCTTCGGTCCCTTGTGCGAGCGCCTCGGCCAGCATGGCCTGGTGACGCCGCAATCGCGCGTCGTCGTCGAAAAGCCGCTCGGCAAGGATCTGGCTTCGGCGCGCGCTGTCAATGATGCGATCGGCCGGGTCTTCCGTGAACAGAATATTTATCGCATCGATCATTATCTCGGCAAGGAGACGGTGCAGAACCTGATGGCCCTGCGCTTTGCCAATGCCCTGTTCGAGCCGGTCTGGAATGCTGCTCATATCGATCATGTGCAGATCACCGTCGCCGAGACTTTGGGCGTCGAAGGCCGCGCCGGTTACTACGATACCGCTGGCGCCCTGCGCGACATGGTGCAGAACCACATCTTGCAATTGCTCTGCCTTGTCGCGATGGAGCCGCCGACTTCGATCGATGCCGATGCGGTTCGCGACGAGAAATTGAAAGTACTAAAGTCGCTAAAGCAGATCGATGGCAATGCCGCGAATGTCACGGTGCGCGGTCAGTATCGCGCCGGCGCCTCGGGCAACGGTCCCGTCCCCGGTTATCTCGAAGAGCTGGGCGCGCCGGCGAGCAAGACCGAAACCTTCGTCGCCATCAAGGCCGAGATCGAGAATTGGCGCTGGGCTGGCGTTCCCTTCTTCCTGCGCACCGGCAAGCGCCTGGGTTCGCGGATTTCGGAAATCGTCGTCGGCTTCAAGCACATTCCGCATTCGGTCTTTGACGGCCAGGCCGGTCCCATCACCGAGAATCGCCTCGTCATCCGCCTCCAGCCCGATGAAGGCGTCAGGCTCTGGCTGATGATCAAGGATCCGGGTCCCGGCGGCATGCGCTTGCAGCTCGTGCCGCTCGACATGAGCTTTGCCAAGGCCTTCGGCGTGCGTAACCCGGACGCCTATGAGCGCCTCTTGATGGATGTGGTGCGCGGCAACCAGACGCTCTTCATGCGCCGCGATGAGGTCGAGGCGGCGTGGAACTGGATCGACCCGGTGCTCGAAGCCTGGGCCGCCTCGCCCGACCTGCCGAAATCCTATACATCGGGCACCTGGGGTCCATCTGCCGCGGTGGCGCTCATCGAGCGCGAGGGCCGCACCTGGCATGATGATGATGGCACCGCCCGATGATCGCCGCGCGCAAGCTCCGCTCCGACCGCCAGACGCTCGCCGAGACCCTCGGTGAAGATCTGGCTCATATTCTCCGTCGGCGCGTGGTTGCCAATGGCGCGGCCACCATCGCTGTCTCCGGCGGCAATACGCCCAAGCTGATGTTCGATCATCTGAGCCGCCAGGTCCTGGCCTGGGACAAGGTCACGGTCACATTGGTTGATGAGCGCCAGGTGCCGATTTCAAGCGATCGCTCCAATGCGCGTCTGGTTTCCGAACATCTCCTCAAGAACAACGCAGCACGCGCCCAATTTGTGCCGCTCTTTGAAAATGTCGCCGCGGCTTCGAAACTTCCAACATTCGATGCCGTCGTGCTCGGCATGGGCGATGACGGCCACACCGCCTCGTTCTTTCCTGATGGCGACAATCTCGCCAAGGCGCTTGATCCCGAGACGCGGGATCGCATTGTCACCATGCAGGCGCCCGATGCCGGCGAGCCGCGGCTCACATTCACATTGAAGGTCTTACTCGCAAGCCCTTTCATCGCCCTTCACATCGAAGGCGACGACAAGATGAAGGTCCTCGAAAAAGCCTTGATACCCGGACCTGTCGCCCAGATGCCGATCCGTGCCGTGCTTGAAGCGACCCATCCCGTCACTCTCTACTGGGCTCCATGACAGGAGGATCGCCATGGCGCTGAACGCGACCGTTGCATCCGTTACCGAAGACATCATCAAGCGCAGCCGCGACAGGCGTCGCCACTATCTCGACCGCATCGATGCGGCGGCAAGCGCCATGCCGAAGCGAAAGTCCCTGGGCTGCGCCAATCTCGCCCACGGCTTTGCCGGCTGCGGCCATGCCGACAAGCACGCCTTGCGCGAAGGCACCGGACCCAATCTCGCGATTGTTACGTCCTACAATGACATGCTCTCGGCGCATCAGCCCTTTGAGCGCTATCCGGAGATCATCCGCGAAGCCGCTCGCGCTGCCGGCGCCACCGCGCAGGTTGCAGGCGGCGTTCCCGCCATGTGCGATGGCATCACGCAAGGCGAAGCCGGCATGGAATTGTCGCTCTTCTCGCGCGACCTGATCGCCATGGCGACGGCGGTTGCGCTCTCGCACCAGATGTTCGACGCCGCCGTCTATCTCGGCGTCTGCGACAAGATCGTCCCCGGCCTGTTGATCGGTGCACTGAGCTTTGGCCATCTCCCCTCCGTCTTCATCCCGGCCGGGCCGATGGGCTCGGGGCTTGCCAATGACGAGAAGTCGAAGATCCGCCAATTGCATGCCGAAGGCAAAGTCGGCCGCGAAGCCTTGTTCGAAGCCGAGGCACGCTCCTATCACAGCCCCGGCACCTGCACCTTCTACGGCACCGCCAATTCCAACCAGATGCTGATGGAGATCATGGGGCTGCATCTGCCGGGCGCGACCTTCATCAATCCCGGCACGGAGCTTCGCGATGAACTGACGCGCGTCGCGACTGCGCGGGCACTCGCCATCACTGCGTTGGGCAACAACTATACGCCGGTCGGCCGCATCATCGATGAGCGCGCCATCGTCAATGGCGTCGTCGGCCTGCTCGCCACCGGCGGCTCCACCAACCACACCATCCACTTGATCGCCATGGCCGCCGCTGCCGGCATTGCGCTCAGCTGGAGCGACTTGAGCCATCTCTCCCAGGCTGTCCCGCTCCTCACCCGCATCTATCCCAATGGCAAGGCGGATGTGAATCACTTCCAGGCCGCGGGTGGCATGGGCTTCCTCATTGGCGAACTGCTTGCCTCCGGTCTCCTGCATGGCGATGTTACGACGATCTGGGGCACCGGCCTTGATGGCTATGCCGTTGAGCCGCGCCTCGACGCGCAAGGTCACCTCGCCTGGCAGGACTCGGCGGAAGTGAGCGGCGATCAATCGGTGTTGCGCGATTGCGCCCATGCGTTTCAGTCGACCGGCGGTCTGATTGTTCTGGAAGGCCAGCTGGGCCGCGCCGTCGTCAAGACCTCCGCCGTGCCCGCCGACCGCCTCGTCATCGAGGCGCCGGTGCGCATCTTCCATGACCAGGCCGAATTGCAGAAAGCCTTCAAGGCCGGCGAACTCGATCGCGATGTCATCGCGGTTGTACGCTTCCAGGGGCCCAAGGCCAATGGCATGCCGGAGCTTCACAAGCTCATGCCGCCACTGGGCGTGCTCCAGGATCGCGGCCATCGCGTCGCCCTCGTCACCGACGGCCGTATGTCCGGCGCCTCTGGAAAAGTCCCTGCTGCGATTCATGTCTCGCCCGAAGCGGCGGAAGGCGGCGCGATCGCATTGTTGCGCGATGGCGACCGCATGCGGCTCGATGCCGTCAATGGCCGGCTCGAAGTCCTTGTCGATGACGATGAATGGTCGGTGCGCGAGCCCGAGACCTTCGATCTCGCCGCCAATGACTGGGGCGTTGGCCGTGAACTCTTCGCACCGTTCCGCAAGGCTGTCGGCCGCGCCGATCATGGCGCCAGCATTTTTGGAGCATTGTGAATGGCGAAGAAATCGCTTGAATCGATTCTGAAACTGGCGCCTGTCGTGCCGGTCCTCGTCATCGAGGATGTCGCCGATGCCTTGCCGCTGGCTCGCGCATTGGTCAGGGGCGGTTTGCCGGTGCTCGAAATTACGCTGCGTACGGACAAAGCGCTCGACTGCATCCGCGCCGTTGCAAGCGAGATCGAAGGCGCCGTTGTCGGTGCGGGAACGGTTCTCAATCCCGATCAGCTCACGCAGGTTGAAAAGCTCGGCTGCGCCTTTGCGGTCTCGCCGGGTGCGACCGCGACATTGCTCGAGGCGGCCGCCGACTCGGCCGTCCCACTTCTGCCCGGTGCTGCGACCGCGAGCGAAGCGATGGTTCTTCTCGAACACGGCTATCGCTTTCAGAAATTCTTCCCCGCCGAACCGGCCGGCGGCGTATCCTATCTTTCTGCTCTTGCATCGCCCTTGCCGCAGATCCGCTTCTGCCCGACTGGCGGCATCACGCCGGGCACGGCATCGGCCTATCTTGCCCTTCCCAATGTCATCACCATTGGCGGGTCCTGGATGGCGCCGCGCAAGCTCCTCGCCGCCAAGGATTGGTCCTCGATCGAGGTTCTCTCCCGCGAAGCCGCGCAATTGAAACGCTGATCTCGGAGCGACGGCAACTCGTCTTCTCCCGCCTCCGGGAGAAGAAGGGACCCATGTCGCGATAGCGACATGGGGAGATGAGGGGGCCTTCCCCTCACCTTTCCCATTGCTGCGCAATGGGCCCCTTTCCTCTCCCGCAGGCGGGAGAGGAAGATTCACTACCCCTCAGCCTTCCCCACCGCCTTGATGTCGCTGGCGCTGATCTCCGGCGCGCGCTCCAAGGCGTAAGCGAGGCTGAACTGCGACTGCGCCATGAACACTGGCGCCCCGTCGAGATCGCTCGCCATGGCCGATCGGTTGGCGGCTGAGAATGTATCGAGCGCTTTCCGGTCCAGGCTCGATACCCAGCGCATCACTTCAAACCGCGTCTGCTCGAATTCGATCGGCACGCCATATTCATTGGCCAGGCGATCGGCGAGCACATCAAGCTGCAAGGCCCCGACCACGCCGACGATCGCCGGCGAGCCGTCGAGCGGCAGGAACAATTGCACCACGCCTTCTTCCGCCAATTCTTCCAAAGCCGAGCGCAGCTTCTTCGCCTTCATCGGATCGGCGAGCTTCACGCGCCTGAGGATTTCCGGTGCAAAGCTCGGTATGCCGGTGAAGTTCAACTCCTCGCCTTCGGTCAATGCATCGCCGATGCGCAACAGCCCGTGATTGGGAATGCCGACCACGTCGCCGGCAAAGGCTTCATCCGCGATCGAGCGGTCCTGAGCGAAGAAGAATTGCGGTGCCGAAAGCGTCATCGGCTTGCCGGTGCGCACGATTCTTGCCTTCATGCCGCGCGTCAATCTCCCCGACGCCAATCGCATGAAGGCGATGCGGTCGCGATGATTGGGATCCATGTTCGCCTGGATCTTGAACACGATGCCGGTCATCTTGTCTTCGGTCGCATGCACGACGCGCGAAGAAGCCGCCTGGTCGCGCGGCGGCGGCGCGAAGGCGATGAGCGCATCGAGAAGATCGCGCACGCCAAAGTTCTTCAATGCCGATCCAAAATAGACCGGCGTCAGATGGCCCTCGAGAAAGGCGTCGCGCTCGAAAGGATTGCAGGCTTCATGCACGAGATTGAGTTCTTCGCGCCAGCCCCGCAATTGCTCCGCAGGCAGAATATTATCGAGCGTTGCGTCATCAGGTCCTGTGACTGGCAGTCCCGCCGGATCCTGCTCGAGCCTCCGCACCCTGGGCGTCATGAGATCATAGGTTCCAGCGAAGTCGCGCCCGCGCCCGATCGGCCACACCATCGGCGCCGTGGTGAGCGCCAAGGCCTTTTCGATTTCATCGAGCAGGTCGAGCGGTTCGCGTGCCTCGCGATCCATCTTGTTGACGAAGGTGATGATCGGGATGTCGCGCAAGCGGCAGATCTCGAAGAGCTTGCGGGTGCGCGCTTCGATGCCCTTGGCGGCATCGATCACCATCACCGCGGCATCGACGGCGGTCAATGTGCGATAGGTGTCTTCGGAAAAGTCTTCATGGCCCGGCGTATCGAGCAGGTTGAAAACGCGGCCCTCATATTCGAAGGTCATGACCGAGGTCACGACGGAAATGCCGCGCGCCCGTTCGATCGACATCCAGTCGGAGCGCGTCCGCCGCCGGTCGCCCTTAGCGCGCACCTGGCCGGCCAATTGGATCGCGCCGCCGAACAGCAACAGCTTTTCGGTGAGGGTCGTCTTGCCGGCGTCGGGATGCGAGATGATCGCAAAAGTGCGCCGCCGCGCAACTTCGCGCGCGATATCGGTTTGGGTCACGGAAGCTCCGGAAGGGTTGAGAGCCGGAGATAGGGTGGATCGCCGCCGAGGTCAACGCATCCACTTCTCACCGCTCCCCTCCTCCTCTTCTCTCGCCCCGCGTGAGCGGGGAGAGGGTGGCGCGAAGCGCCGGTTGAGGGGCAAAAGTGCCCGGCACGCCCAAGGGGCTCGCCCGCTCTTCCCACCTGGCCAGGAATCCGCGCATAACCTCGCCTGCCAGAATGCGTCCACTCCGGTAAACGTGACATGCGCACGGGAAAAGCGGACGATGCACCCTTGTGCATGTCCGGTCGCGGATCGGATTTCGGGCCCCGATCCTGGCCTCATCTTCACGATGTCAATCAGCGGTAGGCACGGCACGTCAATCGCCTCACACATAGAACAAATCATAAACACTTGCAAGGATTATTTTATGATGGATAGGCGTTCAGTCCTTCCGCAACTACCGCTCTCCCTTGCGATAAGGTACCATCAAGGCCCGCGGATAGGCGGCGCGGCGCGACATCACGATCAGCGCCAGGATCGACAGGATATAGGGCAGCATGAGAAACACCTGGTAGGGCACGAAGGCGCCCGCCAGTTGCTGCAGGCGCAATTGATAGGCATCGAACGCGCCGAACAGGATGGCGCCGAGCAACGCCTTGCCGGGCCGCCACGAGCCGAACACGACAAGCGCGATGCAGATCCAGCCGCGGCCATTGACCATGTCGAAATAGAAGGAATTGAAGGCCGACATGGTGAGGAAGGCGCCGCCAATTCCCATCAATGCGCTCCCCGCCATCACCGCGACCATCCGTACGCGGATGACATCGATGCCTTGTGCCTCGACTGCTGCCGGGTTCTCGCCTGCCATGCGCAAGGCAAGCCCGCCCGGCGTCTTGTAAAGAAACCACGCAACCGCGCCGACCATGATGAAGGCGAGATAGGTGAGCGGCGTCTGCCGGAACAGCGCCTCGCCGAGAAACGGTATGTCGCTCAAGCCCGGCACGGGCCAGACCGCGAAGGGCTCGATCTTGGGCGGCGATGTGACTTCCGGAAACGCCAGGCGATAGGCGTAATAGGTCATGCTCGTCGCAAGGAGTGTGATGCCGATGCCGGTCACGTGCTGCGACAGTCCGAGCGGCACCGTGAGTATCGCATGCAGGAAACCGAAGGCTGCGCCTGCCAATGCCGCGACGATCACCCCGAACCACAGGTCGCCGCCCATATAGACGGTGAGCCACCCGGCAAAGGCGCCGACCGTCATGATGCCTTCGATGCCGAGATTGAGGACGCCGGCCCGCTCGCAGACGAGTTCGCCCAGTGTCGCAAAGACGAGCGGCGAGGCAATGCGGATCGCTGCCGCCCAGAGCGAGGCCGTGAACAGGATTTCCAATCCTTCCACTGCCTATCTCCAGCGCAGGCGGAAACGCGTGAACATCACCGCGACCACCATGGAGAGCAGCGAGGCCGCGACCATCACTTGCGCGATATAGCTCGGCACCCCGGCGCTGCGGCTCATGGCGTCGGCGCCGACGAACACGCCAGCAACAAAGATGGCGGCGATGACGACGCCGATCGGATGCAGCAATGCCAGCATGGCGACGACGATGCCCGCATAACCGAAGCCCGGCGACAGATCGAGCGTGAGATTGCCCTTGAGCCCCGCCACTTCCGAGAAGCCCGCAAGCCCGGCGATACCGCCCGACAGGATCGCCGTCTTCACCATGACGAGATCGACCGGCATGCCGGCAAAGCGTGCCGCGCGGGGATTGTAGCCGACCGCCTTCATCTCATAGCCATGCGTGGTGCGGCTGTTGATGAACCAGACGATCAAGGCGCAGGCGAGCGCGATGATGAAGCCGAAATGCAACCGCTTGCCCTGGATCAACCTTGGCAATTGCACATCCGCGATCACCTTAGGCGATTGCGGCCAGCCCATGCCCATCGCGTCCTTGAGTGGGCCTTCGAGCAGCATGCTGACGAACAGGATCACGATGAAGTTGAGCAGTAGCGTGGTGACGACTTCATCGACGCCGAAGCGGACTTTGAGAAGCGTCGGTCCCATCAGGGTCAAGGCGCCGCCGAGCATGGCTGCGATCATGAGAACCGGGATGAGGATCGGCCAGGGTAAGGGCAGCAATCCGGTGCCGAGTACTACCGTCATCACCGCGCCGATATAGAGCTGCGCTTCGGCCCCGATGTTCCAGAGCTTGGCCCGGAAGGCGACGGCGGCTGCAAGACCGGTGAAGATCAGGGGCGTCGCGCGCGTCAAAGTCTCGACAATCGCAAATTGCGATCCTGCCGCACCCTTGAGTACGAGCGTGAAGACCGAGAACGGCGATGCACCGCCGAGCGCCACGAGAATTCCGGCGAAGACCATGGCGGCAAGGATGGCGAGCGCCGGATAGACGATGGAAAGGACGGGCGCCGGCGCGCTTCTGGGTTCAAGCCGCATGGGCTTCCGATCCATGCGCAAAGCCGTGCCCCGCCATCAAGAGGCCGATGCCCTCGACGGTGGCCGAGGCACGCTCAACCGGCGCCGATATCTGGCCGCGATACATCACCGCCACGCGATCCGAGAGCCCTAAGATTTCATCGAGATCATCGGAGATGAGGAGGATCGAAGCGCCAGCCTTCCGCGCCGCGATCAATTGCGCATGCACATAGGCGATCGCCCCGACATCGAGCCCGCGCACCGGCTGGCAGGCGAGGATGAAGCGTGGGTCGGAGGAGAGCACGCGCCCGAGTATCAATTTCTGCATGTTGCCGCCCGACATGGTGCGCACATCGGCGCGCGGCGAGGGACATTTGACGTCGTAATCGGCGATGATCTTCTGGGTGAAGCATGTCACCGCCGGCCAGTCGAAGAGCGAAGCACGGCTGAAGGGCTGATCGCGATAACGCTCGGTGACGGCATTCTCCATCGCCGACATGCCGCTGATTAGCCCGGTCGCATGCCGGTCTTCGGGGATACGCCCCACTCCCAATTCGCTCAATCGATTGGGTGTCCAAGGATCGATCGCCTCGCCAAACAGGCGCACTGTGCCGCTCGTCGGCGCGATCAATCCGCTCAAAAGATCGGCGAGTTCGCTCTGGCCGTTGCCGGAAACACCCGCAAGCCCCAGAATCTCCCCGCCATGAATCGCGAGAGTAACGCGATCGAGTCCTTTTGCCGTGACATCGCTGAGTTCGACCTGCACTGGCCCTTGCGCCTGCGGCTCCGCCTTGGGCTCCGGCACCGGGCGACCGACCATCAATTCGGCAAGCTCCCGGCGATTGGTCGCGGTCTTTTCGCGCTCGGCGACGATGCGTCCTGATCGCAACACATAGATGCGGTCGCTCGCCGTCATCACCTCATTGAGCTTGTGCGAGATGAAGATGATCGACAATCCTTCGGCGGTGAGCTGCTTGAGCGTTGCAAACAGATTCACCGATTCTTGTGGTGTCAACACCGCGGTCGGCTCATCAAGAATGAGGATGCGCGCGTCGCGATAGAGTGCTTTGAGGATTTCGACGCGCTGGCGCTCGCCGACCGAAAGATCGCCGACGCGGCGTTCGGGTGCAACCGCGAGCCCGAAACTCTTGGCGAGCGTTTCGATACGCCGCCTTCCGCCGGCGCGATCCGACGACAGGCGCCACAAGTTCTCGGTGCCGAGCATGATATTGTCGAGGACGGTGAGATTCTCGGCGAGCGTGAAATGCTGATGCACCATGCCGATGCCGGCGGCGATCGCCGCGCGCGGCTCGCCCGCTGGCAGAGGCTTGCTGAAGACTTGGATCGATCCTTCATCGGCCGTGTAATGGCCGAAGAGAATGTTCATCAAAGTCGTCTTGCCGGCGCCGTTCTCGCCCAACAGCGCGACGATCTCGCCGCGATTGAGGCTGATCGAGACATTGTCGTTTGCCGTGAGCGCACCAAAACGCTTGGTGATGCCCTCGAGCCGCAGAACGGTGTCGCCGTTCACGCTTGTTATCCCTCTCCCCTTGCGGGAGAGGGTGGCGAGGGCCGAAGGCCCGAAACGGGTGAGGGGTCGGTTGAGTTCAACCGGACATCACCCGCATAAATCCACCCCCTCATCCGGCCGCCGCTGCGCGGCGCCCGCCTTCTCCCGCGAGGGGAGAAGGCAAACGCCGGCCTATCTCAAGTCGATTTCGGTTCGTTGTCGTCGATCACCGTGGTGACGGCGCCGCTCTTGATGTCGGCCTCGCGCGCTTTGACTTTGGTCATGACATCCCCAGGTACTTTGCCTTCGAATGTGCCGAGCGGTGCCAATGAGCAGCCGCCTTCCTTCATGAACGAGTAGCGGCCGTAATCATCGGCCTTGAAGGTGCCTCCCTTCACATTGGCGATGGCCGCATCGAGCGTCGGCTCGAAATGCCACAAGGCGGAAGCAACGACGGTATCGGGATAGTCCGCCTGCGTATCGATGACATTGCCGACCGCCAATACGCCCTTCTCCTTCGCCGCATCGGAAACGCCGAAGCGCTCGGCATAGAGAAGATCAGCACCGGCATCGATCTGCGCCAGCGCCGTTTCCTTGGCTTTGGGCGGATCGAACCACGAGCCGATGAAGGCGACCTGGAACTTGGCGTCGGGCTTCGTCTCCTTCACGCCGGCGACGAAAGCATTCATCAGCCGGTTCACTTCCGGGATCGGATAGCCGCCAACCATGCCGATATTGCCGGACTTGGTCATGGCGCCGGCGATCATGCCGGTGAGATAGGAGGCATCCTGGATGTAATTGTCGAACACCGCGAAATTGGGCACCGCCGCATCCGGCTTGAAGCTCGAGCCGATCAGGAAGGCCCGGTCGGCATAATCCTTGGCGACGGCACGCGCCGCGTCCTCGACCGCGAAGGCCTCGCCAACGATCAATTGCTGGCCGGCCTCGCAATATTCGCGCATCACCCGCTCATAATCGGTGTTGGACACCTTTTCCGAAAACACATACTCGATATCGCCGCGCTCCTTCGCGGCCAAGGCCGCCTTGTGGATGCGGCTCACCCATTGCTGCTCGACCGGCACGGTGTAGATCGCCGCCGTCTTGATCGGACCGGCGGCGAGTGCGCCGCGTGATAGCAAACCGCTCATCGGCAGGAGCGAGGCGCCCGCCATCAAAGTGAGAATATCGCGCCGGCTCGGCGCATTCCGGAATGAAGTCATCTTGCTCTCCCTCTGGAGTCTCTTTGGGCCAGGATGGCCGGACTCCTTTTGCATTGGGAAGGCTACACAGAGTTGCGGGGCGGGTCCAGTTCGCCCGCGCGGTCATCCCGCGTCTTATGCGCGCCGGTAGAGCGCCGGCTTTTTGGCCATTTCGACCGCGATCTTGCGGCCCTCGGCCAGTGCGCGGACCCCCGCTTCGGCGATGGCCGCCGCGGCATAGCCGTCCCAGCCATCGGATGCCGCCGATGGAAAATCCCGTGTCCGAACGAAATTCAGGAATGCCGCATTCTGGCGCCGGTAGGCCTCGGCGAAGCGGCCGCGCCAGTCGGCGTCATAGCGCCCCATATTCTTGAGCCCGGCATCGAGCCGGCTATAGCCGGGCGACTGCAACGACACCGAGCCCGTCTCGCCCACCAATTCACCGCGCACGTCATAGCCGTAGGATGCATTGTTGTTGATCTCGATCGTCACGAGTTGACCGTCGATCGTCTCCAGCACCATCACGACCGGCGCAACCAGCGCATCGGAGCGGCGCGGCTGGAAGGCCGTGATGCTGCGGTAATCCGTGTCGAGCACGAAGCGCGCGACGTCGAGTTCATGCGGCGCGGAATTGGTGATCGCCATTGCGCCGGTGAAGTCGGAAGCCGGCGTTTCGACGTTGCGGTGGAAATTATGCATCATCAGCGCGCGGCCGATCACGCCCTCATCGCGCGCCTCTTTCATCTCGACATAGGATTGATCGAAGCGCCGCATGAAGCCCACTTGGATGAAGCGCCGGCCGATGGCGGCTTCGGCAGCAACGACCTCCAGGCACTGCTTGGCCGACTGCGAGAGCGGCTTTTCGCAGAGCGCCGGTTTGCCGGCGCGGATGGATGCCAGCGACAAGGGCGCATGGGTGAAGTCTGGGCTGGCGATCACGATGGCGTCGATATCGGCCCGCGCGATCACCGCCTCGCCGTCGCTCGCGATATACTTGACGCCGAGATTGTCCGCCAGGCGCTTTGCGCGCGCCTCATCCGCATCGCAAATCACCCGAAGCTCGGCACCGGGCAGATCGCGCGCGAAGATCCGCGCGTGATCGGCACCCATGATGCCGGCACCGATGAGGCCAATGCGGATGCTCATGCCATGTCCTTCCCCAAGCCGAGAGGAACACCTCTTCGCGCATCACATCGGAATTGGCAATTGCAACAGTCTCCCTCCGCCGCGCGTTAGCGCGGGGAGAGTGTCACGCGTTAGCATGACGGGTGGGGTGTGTCAGCAATTAGGATCGGCGAGCGGAGCTGTTGAGATGCCCCACTCGGCGCTTCGCGCCACCCTCCCCACCTTCGGTGGCGGAGGGAGGATGGACGAGTTAATGTCCCTCGCCGATCAGCACTGGCTCGACCAGCAATGGCCCTGCATGCAGATAGCGCGTCGCCTTGCGCTTGGACGCAATGTCGCGCCAAACGCGCTGCACCTGTTCCTCGTTCAAGCCCGCAGCGGCGGCGACTTCATGCGCCGGCACGTCATTGTTGAGCCCATAGAGGCACAGATCCATCCGGTCATAGGGCAATGAGAAGTAGAATTCCTCCTGCGTCTGCGCCAATGACCAAGTATCGGTGGTCGGCGGTCTGCGGCGGATTTCTTCCGGCACGCCCAGATAGGCCGCAAGCTGATAGACTTGCGACTTGTAGAGATGCGCGATCGGCTTTACATCCGCCGCCCCGTCGCCGTTCTTGACGAAGAAGCCCTGATCATATTCGAGCCGGTTCGGCGTGCCGATCACCGCGAAGTTGAGGCGGTCGGCGTGGTAGTATTCAAGCTGCTTGCGGGTGCGCTGCTTCATGTTGGTAGCAGCGATGATCCCGAGATAGACTTGCGGCGGCATGCGATGCTGTTCGGTATTGCCCTCAGGCGACTGCACGACGAGCGAAGTAATGGCATAGCCGTCGCGCTCGAGCGCATTGCCGATGACGACCTTGCATGCCCAGCCCTTGCCGTAGGCCGGCACGAGCTGGCGAATGAAGCCGTCGCGCCGATCATAGCAGCCCATGGCGGCAAGGCTCGGGCCGATATTCTCGACTGTACTTGCAATGCCATAGGTCTCGGCCACCATGCGGCCAAGCCTGAGGCTGTCCGGATCGGAATCATTTTCCGGCATGAAGATCGTGAAGACATTCTCGGGTCCGAAGGCGCGTGCGGCAAGGGCAGCGCAGACGCTTGAATCGATACCGCCCGAAAGGCCGAGCACCACGCCGCGCTTCTTGAGCGTCTGGCGCACTTGCTTGCGCAGGGCCGTGACGATCCGCTCGGTCTCGGCCTTGGGATCGATGGCGAGTGTTTCCGCCGAAAATTCCGGCGTCTTGGCAAGAGCGAGAGCGTTCATTCTGCGGCCTCCAGAGATGCGGCCGCCAGGCGGCGGCTGATTTTGCCGGTATCGGT
Organism: Hyphomicrobiales bacterium; assembly: GCA_046349315.1. Taxonomy (GTDB): domain Bacteria; phylum Pseudomonadota; class Alphaproteobacteria; order Rhizobiales; family Aestuariivirgaceae; genus JAEUMG01. The sequence goes on from JAXMCQ010000009.1 coordinate 90,284, forward strand.
CTTGGGCAGGCTCTGCCGGAACTCGACCGCTTTCGGCACCATGAAATCTTCGAGATTCTGCGCGCAGTGACGGATCACCTCGCGCTCGCCAAGCGCCGGATCGCTCGCGACAACGATCGCGCGGATCGCCTGGCCGAGGATCGGATCGGCAACGCCGACCACCACGGCTTCGGCAATGCCCGGGCAGGCATGGAGAACGGCTTCCACTTCCTTCGGCGCGACCTTCTCGCCGCGCGTCTTGATGATGTCGTCCTTGCGCCCGACGAAATAGAGGAAGCCTTCTTCATCGCAGCGGAAGAGATCGCCGGTGTGGAGTACTTTCTCCCAGGCATTGTAGCCGGGGCGGAGCGCCTTGGCGGTGGCGACTTCGTCTTCCCAATAGCCCTGCATGACATGGGGACCGCGGATCACGAGTTCGCCGGTTTCGCCCGGTTTCACGCGCTTGCCGTCATCATCGACGATATAGGCTTCAGTATTGGGAATGGCGATGCCGACGGAATCGGAGCGCTTGTCCAATTGCTCGGGCGGCAGATAGGTGCAGCGCTTGCATTCGGTGAGGCCATACATCGAATAGAGCCTGACACCGGGAAAGAGTTCGCGCAATCGTGCAATATGGGCGGGCGGAAGCGCCGCCGCCGTGTTGGTGATGTAGCGCAGGGCGGGGAACGAGGCCGGCGCCAGATCCTTCATCTGCAGGATCAAGGCCGCCATGGTCGGCACCAAGGGCAGGCCGGTGACCTTCTCCTTGCGCATCAGATCGAAGATCGCCTGCGGGAAGGCGAAGGATTTCTCGAGCACGAGGGTCGCGCCGAGCTTCACCGCCATCAGCATTTGATAGAGGCCGTAGTCGAAGGCAAGCGGCAGGACATTGAGGATGATGTCGTCGCTGCGGTTCTCGACGTAAGTTGTGATCGATGTTGCCGCCGCTTCGATATTGCGGTGGGTCATCATCACGCCCTTGGGGCGCCCGGTCGAACCCGACGTATAGATCAGCATCGCGAGATCGACATCGATGCCATGATGGTCGGGCAATGGTGCCGCGCTGGCGAGACAATCGGAAAAAGACAGGGCCGCGGGAAGGGTTGCATTCGGCTTGCCGGCAAGGATTGTGAAGGCGACGCTCGGCGCGTCCGCGATCGCCTCGGCGGCAATGCCCGCCAGCTTGGTCTGGGTCAGGATCGCGCGGGCCCGGCAATTGCGCAGCACATAGCTGAGCTTGTCGGCCTTGGTCGAAGGATTGATCGGGCTGAACACCGCGCCGGCTTTGAGGATGGCGAAGATCGAGGTCACCGCCTCCCAGCCATTCTCCATGAAGACGATGACGCGATCGCCGCGCGCAATGCCGTGCGCGGCAAGCGAGGCGGCGAGCCGGTCGGACGCCATGTCGAGGTCGGCATAGCTCATCCGCTTCGTGGCGGTGACGAGCGCGAGCTTGCCCGCATTGCGGCTGGCGGTGGCGCGCAGAAACCCTTCGACCCTCATGTCTTGCTCTCTCCCTAAGCGGCGACGAGCTTCGCCGATGCTTTGCTCTTGGACGTCACGAAGGCGCAGATGCTGGCCACCGAATCGAGATTGGCCGGGACGATCTCGGCATCGGCGATCTGCAATCCGAAATGCTGCTCGAGATGGGCGACGAGCTCGAGGATGCCGGTCGAATCGATAAGATCCGCTTCGAGCAGCGATTCGGTCATTTCGGGCATGCGGTCCTCATCCCCGAACAGGAAGTTTTCCAGGATGAAGTCCCGGACTTCTTTTTCAACCGATTGCGACATGGTTACTCCTCACAAAAACTGTTGTTAGGCGGCGTGGGATGCACGGATCGTGCCGCCCTGGGCGAAGGCGTGGCACCAAAGCTGGCTCGACAGCACGCCGATGAAGGCGGCGTTGTCGCGGAAGCCGGATATGCCCTGGCGCTGGCATTTGTCGTAAAGCTTGGCGACGGCTCTGGGGTTGAACAGCCCGCAATCCGCAACCGCGTTGGGCGCAAGGGCTGCCGCGATATAGGCGGGCGCCCCTTCGCCATTGAAGGACTGGCTGTCCGGCGCGCGATAGGGCTGTTTGGTCCGCGTGGCGATCGAGGCCGGCAGGAGGTCCTTGGTCGCCTCGCGCAGGATATGTTTCTCTGTCAGGCCCTTCAGTTTCATGCCCGTGGGGATGCGCGCTGCAAATTCAACGAGCCGATGATCAAGGAACGGGAAGCGCCCCTCGACGCCATGCGCCATGGCCATACGATCACCCTGGCTCGACAGGATATAGCCCGGCAACAGGAAGGCGGTTTCGAGATACTGCGCCTGATGGAGCGGATGCCAGCGCGGGAATTCCGGCGGAAGGTTGGCGGCAAGTTCGGCTGCCGCGTCATAGCCCTTGAGCGCGGCTCGCAATTCGGCCGAATAGAACATCTTCGCCGCCGCGGTACCGCGCAGGCGCGGACCGTGGCTGAACAAAGGATCGTCGATCCGGTCGAGGCCGGTACCGAAGAAGGCGGCGAGATAATCCGGGCTCTGCTGCTTCAAGCCCGGCAAATAAGGATAGAGCTTGCGGAAGAGATGCGGGCGGATGCGCGAACCGGGATTGCGCGCGCAGAAGCGCCGGACTGCCGCTTCCTTGAAAATATCATAGCCGGCAAAGACTTCATCTGCGCCTTCGCCGGTGAGGACCACCTTGAAGCCTTCCTTCCGGACGAGATCGGAGAGGAGATAAAGCGGTGCCGGTGCGGTGCGGATCACCGGGCGTTCGGTGGCGCGCACCACATCCGGGAAGATGCGCGCAATATCGCCGTCATGGCAGGCAATCGCCGAATGCTGCGTGCCGAGCGCCGCAACCATTTCCTGCTGCTGGACGCTTTCGTCATGTTCGGGTGAATCGAAGGTCACCGAGAAGGTACGCAAGCGGTCCTTGACCTGCTGCTGTGCCATGGCCGAAACGATCGAGGAATCAAGGCCGCCCGAAAGATAGGCACCGACCGGAACATCGGCGCGCAGGCGAATGCGCGTCGCATCCTCAAGGAGGGCTCGCAATTCTTGCCCGACTTGCGCTTCACTGCGCGGCGAGAGGCGTTCATCGCGATCGGGAAAGCTCAGGCGCCAATAGGGCTCGATCACGCTGTTGCGCCGGTCGACGATCATGCGATGCGCCGGTGGCAATTCATTGATGCCCTTGAAGGAGGTGCGCGGCGCGATCGGCGCCCATAACGTGAAGATCTGGTCGAGCGCGATCGGGTCCATCTCGGCGCCGATGCCGGGAACCGTCAACAGCGCCTTCACTTCGGACGCAAAGAACAGCACGCCCTTATACACGGTGTGGAAAAGCGGTCGCACGCCCATGCGGTCGCGCGCCAGCATCATCTGCTGCCGCTTCTCGTCCCAGATCGCGAAGGCAAAATCGCCATTGAGCCGGTCGACGCAGTCGATCCCCATCTCGTCATAGAGCTGGAGAATGACTTCGGTGTCGGAACCGGTGCGGAACCGCCGGCCCTTGGCGATCAATTCATTGCGAAGCTCGACATAGTTGAAGACCTCGCCGTTGAAGCTGATCCAGGCAGTGCCGTCGGCATTCGCCATCGGCTGCTGTCCGTCGGCAAGGCCAACGATCGAAAGCCTTGTATGGGCGAGACCCGCGCCCTTCCCGACATGGACATCGCGCTCATCCGGCCCGCGGTGGCCGATCGCCGCATTCATCCGGCGAAGAATGGTCTTAGCCTCGCCGATCCTGGTGATATCGCCGAAATAACCCGCAATGCCGCACATGGCTTAGGCCCCCGTAACGTCGTTGGCGAAATCATCACCGACCAATCGCGTCCAGCTGTCGCCGGCCAGTCCGTTGAAGAAGGCGCGGCCCGAAAGGAAGGGCTCAATCAGACTTTCATCGCGCGCATGAACGAGGCTCGAGGCGCGATGCACATGGAAGCAATTGCGGGTGAGCAGCGCGTCGAGCAGGAACGGCTGAGTGCGGCCGCGCACGGCGACGGCACCCATCTCTTCGGCATGCAGGAAAAGGCGATCGAGTACCGTTCCCGTCTGGCCGGGCTGTGTCACAATCTGCAGCACATGGGCGATACGACCGCGATCGACGTGATAGAGGAAAGCGCCGACCGGCGCACCGCCGCGCACCGTCACGGCGCGTGCGACGAAAGTTCCATAGCGCGATTTCTGCGAAGCATCCTGGAGCATGCGTCTCAGTGCCGCCGCACTCCAGACTGGATGCATTGGCGATTTGGAAAGAAAGCGCGGCAGGAGCTCGGCCAATTCCTTGATGCCGATCTCGCGATCCTGCGCGCTCGGATTTTCGGGCGCGCGCAGCACGCCGGGCGCAACGCGGCGCGCCAGACCATCGAATGGCATCGCAACGGGGCGCATCGTGCCGAGCGCCGGAATTGACCGCGCCGCGACATCGAGTGCGAATCCCGCAGGACGCAGCACGCGCACCCACTCAAGACTGTATGAGGGAAGAACCGTCCCGCGCAATTTGCGCCACATGCCTTCCGAAACCGCATTGGCGGTCTCGCTCAGCGAAACATCCTGCGGGCCGGAAAGGAAGCTCCGCATCAATCGCGCACCGGCGAAGGGATCGCCATCGCGCTCATCGACCATGAGTGAGCCGCAGACCGCACCGCGCAAGGGACGGCCTTCATAGTTGAGCGGCAAGGGGAGTACCCCGATGAAGCCGTTCACCGTCCCGTCGCCGCGCACATGCACCTTGGAGGTGATCTCGGCATCGCGATCCGGAGCATCCAGGAACAATTCAGCGAGATAAGCGGTCAGCGCTTGCGGCGCCGGGCCGTCCGATTTCTCAAAGATCCGCGTGAAGAGCCGTCCGACTTCAGCCATGTCGGCAAGGCGTGCCGTGCGGACAAGGCCGCCGGCAGATTTGGGCGCATCGCGCTCGGCCGCAGCCAGAAGCTTTGCCGCCTTGACCCCGCTGTCTCCGTCGATTGGCGCGAGCAAGTTCATAATTGGAATCGTCATTTGCCGTCCGCATCAAATGGTTGGCCTCAACCGACCAACCCGATGCAACTCGCGCGCCACATTTTGGCCGCTCGCGTTGCGACGCCCGTTAAAGACTTTGTTAACTATCTGGCGGAGCTCTGAAATTCAGATGGCATCCATTTCGCATCCTTGCGCCAGACTCTCTTTTGTCTTGGAGCGATTTGACGTGACCTCGCGGCGTTTCATCCCGGCCTCAGCCCTGGTGCTCGTCATCCGTCTGGCCGGCGCCGGTACCGGTTTTCTGATCCAGTTGATCCTGGCGCGATTGCTCGCGCCGGAAGCGCTCGGCACGTTCTTTTCAGCGACCAGCCTGGCCGCCGTGCTGGCGCTTGTCGCAGCCTGGGGCTATCCCAATCTTGCGGCGCGCTTCATCTCGCGTTATCGCGAGCGCAAATATCCAATGCTTGTGGCGGGTTTCCTGCGCAATGCCGCCCGCGATACGGCGATCACGAGCCTGCTTGCCGGTTTGGCGGTCATTATCGTCGCCGCGCTGTGGCCCGATACGGACAAGGACAACCGCATCGCCTTCATGATCGCAGGGGTTGCGGTGCCGATGCTTGCGCTTTTGACCCTCAATGCCGCGACCGCCGGTGCCGTGCGCGCCTTCGCCTTGTCCTATGTGCCGGAGACCCTCGTCCGGCCGGCGCTGTTTCTGGGAGCGCTTGCGCTCCTCATCGTGCTTAAGGAAACCTTGACGGTCGAGCTCGCCATCACTGCCTATTTCGGAGTGACGGCGATCATTGCCCTCGGCCAGTTTCTCATTTTGAGACACATTCTGGCTTTAGGCCCAAGCCGGCGGCCGCCGCGCTTGACCCGGGTATGGCGGGCCGAGGCGCTGCCACTGGTCGTCGTCGCCCTCTTCACCTCTCTCTTCGCCGATCTCGACATCCTTATGATCACGCCTTTCCTGCACGGTGAGGATGTCGCGGCCTTCGGCATCGCCTTGAAACTCGCCCTCCTGGTCGGCTTCGGCGTCCAGGTTGCCCACACGGTCGCCACACCCGACCTCGCCGATGCCCATGCGAGGCGGGGCCTCGACGGGGCGGGAAGGACGTTGCGCCGCGCCACGATTTTCCCCGTTGTGTTCACAGGCCTCGCAACGCTCGCTTGCGCCATGGGCGGCCAATATTTCCTCGCCCTGTTTCATGCCGACTTTGCAACCGCCAAATGGGCGCTCACAATCCTCGTCTTCTGCCAGTTCCTGCGCGCACTGGCCGGCCCCAGCGTACAGCTGCTCACGATTATCGGGGCGCAGCGGCTCAATGCCCTTTTGTGCTGCGTGGCGCTTGCCACGCTCGCCGCCAGCAATTCGATTCTCGCGCCGGCTTATGGCGTCACCGGTTCTGCAATAGCAGTCGCGCTGTCATGGTCCGTCTGGTTGGCCCTAACCGGACTTATGCTCTATCACCGCGCCGGCCTGCGCAGCGACCTCGCTTATGTCGCGCGCGGAAACAAGACGCCGGCGCTTGCGCCGGCCGAATGAATCAGGGCTTGTAGATCCCCGTGCCGAACACATAGTCCTTGTGCGCCACCACCCAGCTCGATTTCGCGACATCCTTGTTCGAGATCGGATCGCGCCAGACATAATCGACCCAAACACCCTCGGGCGTTGCCTTTTCGATGAATTCCATGCCGAACTTCTTGCCGTTCACGTCGGCGAGCGACTCGGCCTTGGTGCCTACGAGCTTTTCATCGAAACCATGGGCGACGATCTTTTCCTTGTCGAAGACGAAGACATAGAGATCGCGATCGATGAAAGTCTTGCTGGGAGCGGTGATTTCGGCGAAGACGGCGGTGCCGTCCTTGTCAAAGGCGGCGATCGCCTTGGCGACCATGGCCTGGGCTTCGTCGGCGGTTCCGCGCGATTCCTGTGCGAGCGCACTTCCTGCCAAGAGGCAGAAAAGCGCGCAGAAAATCCCCATGAGCCTCGTCATTGAACGCCTCCCCTTTGCGAAGCGCGTCGTTGCGCGCCGATCTCGCCCATCATAGGGGCCGCTTTCGCCATTTGTCACGATCCCGGCGGGTGCGCTAGCAATAGCTGTCCGGGGACCTATTGAAAGAATTGAGATGGCCATTCCTGCGCTCGTCGGCGATATCGGCGGCACCAATTCGCGTTTCGCGCTTGTCGATGAGGGCGTCGAGGTCCGCGATATCGAGAAATACAAGAATGACGATTTCTCATCGCTCGAGGCCGCGGCGCGCGAATATCTCGATCGCAAGGGGCATCCGAAAGTGCGCGCCTTGTCCTTTGCCATTGCCGGCCCCGTCACTGACGAGCCGATCGCCCTCACCAACCGCGACTGGAGTTTCACCCGCGCCAGCCTGAAAGAGGCAACCGGTGCCGAGCGTGCCGTGATCCTCAATGACTTCGAGGCGCTCGCCTTGTCATTGCCGCATCTGAAACCCGAAGACCTCGTCCAGATCGGCGGTCATCCGCCGGCGAAGCCGTCGGTCAAGATGGTTCTTGGCCCGGGCACCGGCCTCGGCATGGCGACTCTCGTGCCTTTGTCCAAGGGCGGATGGATGGCGGTTGCGGGCGAACTCGGCCATGGCACCTTGCCCATCGTGACGCGCGAGGAGTTCGACCTGCGCGAAGCCATGACCCTGCCCGGTGTCCTGTTCGAATCGGAGGACGCCATTACCGGTCCGGGCATTCTGAGGATGTACAATGCGATCTGCGAACTCTCCAACGAACGACCCTCGCAGCACACGCCGGAAGCGGTGATCGCGGCGGCGCGCGATGATGCCGACAAGGCGGCGCGCCGCGCCCTCGATCAATTCATCATCTGGCTGGCGCGCCTGGCGGGCGATGCCGCGATGATGATGCAGGCCAAGGGTGGCGTTTATATCGCCGGCGGCATTGCACCGACCATCATTGACGAGCTCAAGAAGGGTCCTTTCAGGACGATTTTTCAGGAAAAGGGACGGCTTGCGCATGTCATGCGGCCCATCCCGATCTATGTCATCACCGACCGGTTTCCCGCCTTCAAAGGCTGCGCGGCGGCACTGGCGCGACCCGATTGATGGGCGTACCTCAGAAATTGACAAGATTGCCGCACTGAGCTTGACTGCCCCGAAATGGGAAAGATCACGATCCACGATGTCGCGCGCACGGCTGGCGTCAGTGCCGCCACGGTCGATCGGGTGCTCAACCGCCGCGCCGGGGTCAAGCCCGCGACCATAGATCGGGTCCAGACCGCGATCCGCCAGCTCAATTACCAGCCGGATCGTCTGGCCGCGCGACTGGCGCGCGCGCGGGAATATCGCTTCTGCTTCATCCTGCCGACCGGCAATAACAGTTTTATGGTGGCGCTCGGCGAAGAAGTGCGCGCTGCCGCCGAGCGCATGGCGTCCGAACGCGTTTCGATCGACCTCCTCTTGACCGATGTCTTCGACGGCGAGGCCTTGGCCGCAACACTTGACTCGATTGGCGACACCCATGACGGCGTAGCGGTCGTAGCGCTCGACCATGCCGGCGTGCGCGAAGCGATCAACGGGCTCGAGGAGCGCGGCGTCATGGTCGTGACGTTGGTCTCCGACGTGCCCGGCTCGAAGCGCCAGCATTATGCCGGCATCGACAATTCCTCTGCCGGCCGCACCGCTGCAAGTCTCATGGGCAAGTTTCTCGGCTCGCGCCATGGCGAGGTGGGATTGATCGCCGGTTCCTTGGCTTTGCGCGATCACATCGAGCGCCAATTTGGTTTCGAGCAGATCATGGCGCATGAATTCCAGCATCTCGAAATCCTGCCCGTCCGCGAAGCACGCGACGACTGGCAGCGCGTCGAGGAGATCACCACGCAATTATTGCGCGAACACCCAAATCTCATCGGCCTCTATAATGTCGGCGCCGGCACGCGCGGTATTGTTTCCGCGCTTGAGAAAGCCGGGCGCGACCGCGAAGTCGTCTTCATTGCCCATGAGCTGACCGAGGATGCGAGGAAAGGCCTGATCAAGGGCGCGATCGATGCGGTCATTGCCCAGGATGCGGGCCATGAAGTCAGAAGCGCCATTCGTGTTCTCATGGCCAAGGCCGACAATACGCCCTTGATTGCCGGGCAGGAGCGAATTCGTACAGAAATCTTCGTCCGCGACAATCTTCCGTGAGTGGTGTGCGATGAACATGAAAAAAACTTGTCATTGCCGGGCTTGTCCCGCAATCCACCGTGCCAAACACTTCGACGCCGCAGAGTGTGGCCGAATGGATCGCCGGAATGAATCCGGCGATGACAAAAAGGAATGATGGGAGGTTTGGCTGACATGTATCTCGGGCTCGATATCGGAACATCCTCCGTCAAGGCGGTGTTGATCGACGATAAGCAGAAGATCATCGCGACCAAGACAGCATCTTTGACCGTTTCGCGCCCCAATCCAGGCTGGTCGGAACAGGATCCCGAACACTGGTGGAAGGCGGCGACCAAGGCGGTGCTTGCGATCAAGCGCGAGAAGCCGAAAGAGATCGCCGCCGTCGAAGGCATCGGCCTTTCCGGCCAGCAGCACGGCGCGACATTGCTCGACAAATCCGGCAAGGTCCTGCGCCCGGCGATCCTGTGGAACGACGCGCGCTCCTTCGCCGAATGCAAGGAGATCGAAGCGCGTGAATCGAGGAGCCGCGATATTTCCGGCAATGTCGCCATGGCGGGCTTCACTGCACCGAAGCTGGTCTGGGTTCACAAGCACGAGCCGCGCGTCTTTGCGAAAGTCGCAAAAGTACTTCTGCCCAAGGATTACGTGCGCTACCGCATGACCGGCGAATATGCTTCCGACATGTCGGATTCCTCCGGCACATTGTGGCTCGACATTGCGGGGCGTAAATGGTCGCCGGCGCTTCTCGACGCAACAGAGATGCGCCTCGACCAGATGCCGATGCTTTATGAGGGCACCGAGGCGACCGGCCGCCTGACGCCCGAAATCGCCAAGGCTTGGGGCATGCCCAAGCGCCCGGTGGTGGCCGGCGGCGGCGGCGACAATCCGGCATCGGCCTGCGGCATTGGTGCGGTGACGCCTGGTGCGGCTTTCGTGTCGATCGGCACCTCCGGAGTCTTCTTCGTCTCCAACGAAAAATTCCGCCCCAATACGGAACGCGCCATCCACGCCATGTGCCACGCGGTGCCGAACGCCTGGCACCAGATGGGCGTAATTCTTTCGGCGGCAGGAAGTCTCGAATGGCTTGCAGGCCTGCTCAAGACACCGGCTCCGAAACTGACAGCCGCGCTCGGCGACAAGGTCTCCGGCCCTTCGCCCGTGCTCTATCTTCCCTATCTCTCGGGCGAGCGCACGCCCATTGCCGATGCCCGCGCCCGCGGTCTCTTCATGCGCCTCGGACACGAGACGGATGCGAAAATATTGACTCATGCGGTGCTCGATGGCGTCGCCTTCGCCTTCCGTGATTCGCTCGAAGCCTTGCGTGCGGCGGGCAGCGAAGTGAACCGCGTGACCGCCGTCGGTGGCGGTACGCGCTCTGCCTTGTGGCTAAGGATCATTGCGACCGTTCTCGGCCTTCCCGTCGATGTTCCGATGGATGGCGATTTCGGTGGCGCTTTTGGTGCAGCGCGCCTTGGCCTCATTGCCGCGACCAAGGCCGACTTCAAGCAGATCCTGAAACCGCCCAGGACGGCCAAAACCGTCACGCCCGACAAGAAATCCGCCGCCGCCTATCAGGATGCCTATGCGGCCTATGCGCAAATCTATCCAGCGACCCGGGAGCTCAACCGCCAATGACCAGTTTTTACGCGCTTAAAGATCCGATCAAGTATGAAGGGCCGGAGAGCCGCAATCCGCTTTCCTTCCGCTGGTATGACCCCAAGCGCAAGGTGCTTGGCAAGACCATGGAAGAGCAGTTGCGCTTCGCGGTCTGCTATTGGCACACGCTCTGCTGGCCTGGCCTCGATCCCTTTGGCGGCGAAACCTTCTTGCGGCCCTGGCATCGGCCGGGCGACGAGATGGCGCATGCGCGCATGAAGGCCGATGTCATGTTCGAGACGCTACGGCTCTTAGGCGTCAAGTTCTTCACCTTCCATGATCTCGACATTGCGCCGGAAGGAAAATCCCTCGCCGAATTCAACAAGAATGTCTCGGCGATCGCCGACATCTTCGAAAAGAAGATGCAGGAGTCGGGCGTGAAACTGCTGTGGGGCACGGCCAACATGTTTTCCAACCGCCGCTTCATGGCGGGTGCGGCGACCAATCCCGATCCCGATGTCTTCGCCTATTGTGCGGCCCAGGTGAAACACTGCCTCGATGTGACGAAGCGCTTGGGCGGCGAGAATTACGTCATGTGGGGCGGTCGCGAGGGCTATGAAACACTGCTCAACACCGATATCGGCCGGGAACTCAAACAGGCCGGCCGGTTTCTCGCGATGGTCGTCGACTACAAGCACAAGATCGGCTTCAACGGCCCGATCCTGATCGAGCCCAAGCCGCAGGAGCCGACCAAGCATCAATACGACTACGATGTCGCGAGCATTTATGGATTGCTCAAGACCTACGGGCTCGAAAAAGACGTGAAGCTCAATATCGAGCAGAACCATGCGATCCTTGCAGGCCACACGTTCGAGCATGAGATCGCGCTCGCAGCCGCGCTCGGCATATTCGGTTCCCTCGACATCAATCGCGGCGATTATCAATCGGGCTGGGACACCGACCAATTCGCCATGAACATTCCGGAAATGGCGCTCGCACTTTACGAAGTTCTCAAAGCCGGCGGCTTCACGACGGGCGGTCTTAATTTCGATGCCAAGATCAGGCGCCAGTCGCTTGACCCGGAAGATTTGCTTCACGCTCATGTCGGCTCGATGGATGCCTGTGCCCGCGGGCTTCTCATTGCGGCAAAGATGATCGAGGATGGGGCTCTCGCGGGGTCCGTGAAATCGCGCTATGCCAAATGGGACGAACCCAAAAACAAGGCAATGCTCGACGGCAAGGAAACATTGGACTCGATTGCCGCGCGTGTGCTGAAGGAGGGTCTCGATCCGCAGCCCAAATCCGGGAGGCAGGAGTATCTGGAGAATCTGTTGAATAGTTACGTCTAAATTTGACGTGCTTGATCAAACTTGTCATTGCCGGGCTTGTCCCGGCAATCCACTCATCCGCTAGCAAGGTGCATGCGGCGCGATGGATCGCCGGACCAAGTCCGGCGATGACAAAATAGATAGCAAATCGGGAGGAACTTCATGGCGAAGAACATCAAGGGGCCGGCGATCTTTCTGGCGCAATTCACCGGCGACGCCGCCCCCTTCAATTCCTGGGAAGCGATCTGCAAATGGGCGGCAAGCCTCGGCTATAAGGGCGTGCAGATCCCGAGCTGGGACGGCCGCATCTTCGACCTGAAGAAGGCCGCCTCCTCCAAGACCTATTGCGACGAGGTCAAGGGCAAGGCGAAGGCGGCGGGGGTCTCGATCACCGAGCTCTCGACCCACATCCAGGGCCAGCTCGTCGCCGTCAACCCGGCCTTCGATGATGCCTTCGACGCCTTCGCGCCCAAGGAAGTGCACGGCAATCCGAAAGCCCGGCAGAAATGGGCGGTCGAACAGGTGAAGCTCGCGGCCAAGGCCTCGCGCAATCTGGGACTCGACTCGCATGTGTCCTTCACCGGCGCCTTGGTTTGGCCCTTCGTCTATCCCTGGCCGCCGCGCCCGCCGGGCCTCATCGAGGAAGGCTTCGATGAACTGGCGCGCCGCTGGAAGCCATTGCTCGATGCTTTCGAAGATCAGGGCGTTGATGTTGGCTTCGAATTGCATCCGGGCGAAGACGTGATGGACGGCGCCACTTTCGAAATGTTCCTTGAGCGCCTCAAAGGTCACAAGCGCTGCCAGATCAATTACGATCCTTCGCATTTCGTCCTGCAGCAGCTCGACTATCTCGACTTCATCGACATCTATCACGAGCGCATCTGCGCCTTCCATGTGAAGGACGCCGAATTCAACCCGACCGGCAGGCAGGGCGTCTATTCCGGCTTCCAGCCCTGGGTTAAGCGTGCCGGCCGCTTCCGGTCCTTAGGCGACGGCCAGGTCGATTTCGGTGCGGTGTTCTCCAAGCTCGCGGCCTATGACTATGATTCATGGGCGGTGCTCGAATGGGAATGCTGCCTCAAGGATTCGATCCAGGGCGCCGAAGAGGGCGGGCCCTTCATCGCCAGCCACATCATCAAGGTCACCGAGAAATCCTTCGACGATTTTGTCGCCGGCTCGGGCGACAAGGGCAAGATCAAGAAGATATTGGGGATATAGCAAGTACTCCCCTCCCCCTTGTGGGGAGGTTTAGGGTGGGGGTCTGGAAACTCGACGTCACCCCACCCCTAACCCCTCCCCATCGAGGGGAGGGGAAATGCGGCGGGAAATAGGGAGAACTCTCATGGCAATCGAAGGCAGGAGCGATGCGGCAAGCGGCCGGTTGCGGTTGGGCATGGTCGGCGGCGGCAAGGGCGCCTTCATCGGCGCGGTGCATCGTCTCGCCGCGCGCATGGACGACAAGTATGATTTCGTGGCGGGGGCCTTGTCGTCCGAGCCGGCGCGCTCGCGCGCTTCCGGCCGCGAACTGGGCCTCGCCAAGGATCGCATCTATACCGACTATCGCGAGATGGCGCAGAAGGAAGCGGCCCGCGAAGACGGCATCGATGTCGTTTCGATCGTCACCCCGAACAACGTCCATATCCCTGCCGCCATGGCCTTCGTCGAAGCCGGCATCCATGTGATTTGTGACAAGCCCTTGGCGCATAATCTGAAAGAGGCGCAGGCCTTGCAGAAATTGCTCGCCAGGAATCGCGGCGTCATCTTCGCACTCACCCATAATTATTCCGGCTATCCGATGATCCGCCAGGCCAAGGCCATGGTCGAGGCCGGCGATCTTGGCGAAATTCGCCTCGTGCAAGGCGAATACCCGCAGGACTGGCTCACCAACCCGATCGAACTCACCGGCCAGAAACAGGCCTCATGGCGCACCGATCCGAAACAGACCGGCGCCGGTGGCTGTATCGGCGATATCGGCACCCACACCTATCAGCTCATGACTTATGTGTCGGGCTTGAAGGCAAGTGAACTCGCCGCCGATCTCACGACTTTCGTCAAGGGGCGGAAAGTCGACGACAACGCCAATGTCATGCTGCGCTTCAAGGGCGGCGGCCGCGGCATGTTGTGGGCAAGCCAGGTTGCGCCCGGCAATGAGAACGGATTGAAATTGCGCGTCTATGGCACCAAGGGCGGCCTTGAATGGACGCAGGCCGATCCGAACTATCTTTGGTTCACACCCTTCGGCGAGCCGAAGCGCCTCATCACGCGCAGCGGTGCCGGCGCGAATGCGGCGGCTGGCCGCGTCACCCGCGTTCCGCCCGGCCATCCTGAAGGCTATCTCGAAGGCTTCGCCAATATCTATACCGAAGTCGCCCGCGCCATCCAGGCCAAGAAGGAACGCCGCAAGCTCGAGGCGGACGTCGAATTCCCGGGCATCGCCGACGGCGTCGCCGGCATGGCCTTTATCGAGGCTTGCGTGAAGTCCTCCGACCGCAACGCCCGCTGGACGAAGGTTTGATACTTCCCTTCTCGTGGGGAGGATCGGGGTGGGGGCGCTAGCTCGCCCTCAATACCCGCAATGCATTGAGGATGACCGCGACGTCGATCACTTCCTGGATGAGCGCCCCTTGTACTGGCGTCAGATAGCCGAATGCCGCAACAATCATCCCGAGGATCGACAAGCCCAGTCCGACGCCGACGCTCTGGCGCGCAATGGCGATCGCGCGATGTGAAATCCTGATCGCCGGCAGCAAGGGATCGATGCGGTCGAGCAGGATCACGGCGTCCGCCGCCTCCGCCGATGCGGCGGCACCCTTCGCGCCCATCGCCACGCCGATATTGGCGGCGGTGAGCGCCGGCGCATCATTGATGCCATCGCCCACCATCATCACCGGCGCTTGATTGCGCTCGGCCAGCACCAGCGCCACCTTCTCTTCCGGCAACATCTCTCCCTTGACGAGGTCGACCGGCAGGCCCTCGGCAATGTGGTCGGCCACCGCCTGCAGATCGCCGCTGGCGATCACCACCCGTTCGATGCCGTTGCGCTTCAAGGCATGGAGAAGATCGCGCGCCCCGGCCCGGATGAGATCGGCGAGGATGAAGAGCGCGACCAGCCTGCCCTCGATGGCGAAAGCCACCAATACCGCGCCCGGTGCCATCTCGCTTTCAAAGGCGAGCCCGTCCGCATGGCGCGCGCGCCCGTCGACGAAGGCCAATCCGCCGACCAACATCTGAGCGCCTTCGACTTCACCGCTCACGCCTTGGCCGGGATACTCCACGACCGCGCGCGGCGGCACGAGACGAAGCTTACGCATCAACGCTTCCGCGACAAGCGATTGGGCGATGATGTGTGTCGAAACCTGGTCGAGCGAGGCTGCGAGCCGCAAGGCCTCGTCCGCATCGACACCGGGCGCCACATGGGTTGCGACGAGCCGCACTTCGCCGCCGGTGAGTGTTCCGGTCTTGTCGAGGATGATGGTCTTGACCCGGGCGATCGTCTCGAGCGCAGCCCCGCCCTTGATCAGGATACCGGAAGCGGCAGCCCGCGACAGGCCTGAAACGATCGCCACCGGCACGGCGAGAATGAGCGGGCATGGCGTTGCGATCACCAACACGCTCAAACCGCGGATCGGATCGCCGGAGAAGAGCCATGCGGCTCCTGCCAGTACGACAGTGCCGATGAGGAAGTATATGGCATAGCGGTCGGCAAGCCGCGTCATCGGCGCTTTGGCCAATCGCGCCTGCGCGACGAGGCGGACAATCCCGGCGAAGGTGCTTTCCGCCGCCCGGCGCGTCGCGGTGAGATCGAAGGCCTGGCCGAGATTGCCGGCGCCGCTCAACACTTCTTCGCCCGCCCGGCGCGGAACGGGTAAAGATTCGCCGGTGAGGCTTGCATAGTCGAGCAGCGCTTCGCCTTGCGTGATGCCGTCGACCGGAACAACTTCGCCGCTGCGAATCACCAATCGGTCACCCACGGCGATTGCATCGAGAGGTACCTCCTCCAGCCCGCCGTCGCGATGGCGCATGGCGCTGCGCGGCACGCGCGCGAGAAGGGCTGTCATCTCGCGCCCGGCGCGCCGGTCGGCGAAGCTTTCGAGAAACTGCCCGCCCGCATACATCAAGGCGACCACTGCGGCAGCGAGATACTCCCCGAAGATCAAGGCCGCCGTCATGGAAAGGGCTGCGACAATGTCGAGCCCGACATCGCCGCGCCTCAGACTGCCGGCAATTTCGACGAGCAGAGAGGCCAGCACCGGCAATGTTGCCGCCGCCCACACAGGGCCGGTCCATTCGCCATGTCCGGCGAGGCGCAGCACGAAACCGGTGGCGACGCCCAATCCCGCGACGGCGAGCAGCAGGGCCGTCAATAGATACGGGCGATGGCTGTTGCTGTTCACACGCCGGATCGGAGCAATAGAAAAGGCGCGCCTGCCGCTTGCATCAGGCTCGTGGCGATGCCGACGTCGGCGAAGATCGGGCCCGCCGATTGTGCCACGACGAGGCGAGGTTCGAGCCGGCGCAGCAGCATCGCGATCGCCTCGGGATTCTCGTTCGCCAGTGCCAGAATGCGCGCCTGGCCGCCATGCGCTTCCGCATCCTGAGTTCGCCCATGGGTGAGTATCAGTAATGATTCGCCCATGGCACGCGCGATCCGCGCCGCGAGTTCGACCGGGCGGCCATCGTCTTCGCCATCGCCAAAGGCAACCACCGGTCCTCGCGCCTGCCTTATGCGCTCGGGCATGATCAACACGGCGCGCGCCGCGCCGAGCGCTTCGACCGCCAGTGCAATGCGTGACCTGAGCGTGATCGTGCTCGCCGTCCCGCCGATCAATAGAACATCATCGGCGCGCGTCGAACCGCGCAAGATGGTGAGCGCATCGCCGCGCTTGGATTCGAAGCTCCAAGTCACATGGCTCCGTTCGGCTCGCGCCGACAAGGCCCGCCGCCAGGCGCGGGCTTGCGCTGCCAGTTCCGCGCCGATCCGCCCCGGAGCGATCGCTTCCGGCCGGCCGCCGTGGCCCACGACCTGCATCGAAGGATAGTCGCCGACTTGATAAAGCATGTCCTCTTCGACGAAGAGGCCGGCGACTTCGGCGTGGAAGGCATGCGCAAGCTCTGTCGCAAGATCGAGCATCGCGGTGGGCATGTCGGGCGAGGAAAGCCCGACGAGCACACGCCTGATCGTCGCCACTTTAGGCCTGGTCGTCACGGCGCTGCTCCGCAATCGACTCTGAATTGCCGGTCAGTCCGTAGCGGCGGCGCAGGCGCGCATAATGGAGGAGCCGCTCCTCGACCAGGGCATTGATCGTGCCCGCTTCAAAATGCCCGTCGGCACCGCGTATCCCGGCCTTGCGCCCGGTCAGAAGCTCGATCCCCTGATCGACATGGCCGATGGCATAGATGTGAAAAGATCCGGCTTCGGCCGCTGCCACGATATCGGGCCTGAGCATCAGATGCTTCACATTGGATGCCGGAATGATCGCCCCTTGCTTGCCGGTAAAACCGCTCGCCCGGCAGACATCGAAGAAGCCTTCGATCTTTTCGTTGACGCCGCCGATCGCCTGCACCTCGCCCATCTGGTTGACCGATCCCGTCACCGCGAATGACTGCCGGATCGGTACGTCGGACAATGCCGACATGAGCGAGAACAGTTCCGCGCACGACGCGCTGTCGCCTTCCACCCCGCCATAACTCTGCTCGAAGACAAGGCTTGCCGACAGCGAGGGCGGCTCGTCCAGCGCATAGCGCGCGGCGAGAAAGCTTGCGAGGATGAGCACGCCCTTGGAATGGATCGGGCCACCGAGTGCGACTTCGCGCTCGATGTCGATGACTTTGCCGGCGCCGAGCCTGACCCGCGCGGTGATCCGCGACGGCTTGCCGAAGCGAAAATCGCCGATGCCCAGTACCGACAAGCCGTTAATCTGGCCGACCTTCTCGCCATCGACATCGACCAGCACGATGCCGCGCGCGATCATTTCATGCGATTTCTCGCGCACCCTATCGGCGCGGTAGATGCGCTCGGTCACTGCACGCTCGACATGTTCGCGCAAGATGATGTCGGATTTGGCAACACCCGCCCAGTGATCGGCCTCGCGCACCAGATCGGCAAGATCGCTGGTATGAAGCGAGATGCGCTCATTGTCGTCGGCAAGCCGCGAGGCCTCATCGCTCAATCGTGCGACAGCGCCGGCCTCGGCAGGCCGCAAGCCCCAGTCGCGCACCACCGCGGCAATGAAGCGGGCGAAGAGGTTGAGATTTTCCGGCGAGCGCTCGGCCTCGTCCTCGAAATCGACCTGAACCTTGAAGAGCTTCGGAAAGTCCGGTTCGAACTCGGCGAGCGTGTAATAAAGCTGTCTTTCGCCCACCAGCACCACCTTGACGGAAAGCGGGATCGGATCGGGTTCGAGCGACACGGTACTGGCGAGGCCCATCTGATCGGCGGCCGATTCGATTTTGATGACGCCGGTCTTGAGCGCCCGCTTCAAGGCTTCCCAGGTGAATCCTTGCAGCAAGACGGCGCGCGCATCGACGACAAGATAGCCACCATTGGCCTTGTGCAGGGCGCCGGGCTGGATGAGCGTGAAATCGGTGATGAGCGCGCCCATTTGCGCCACATGCTCGACACGCCCGACGAGGTTGGCGAGGGTTGGATTCTCCTCAAGGATGACCGGCGCGCCGCGTCCCGGCTCGTCCCCGCAAGGAGCGGACGAGACCATGACATTGACGAGATAGCGCCGGAAGCGCGGATCGTTGCGCGCCGGAACCGGCGCCGGCGCCACCATGCTCTCCTCGCGTCCCTGATCCTGCTTGAGGAAAATGTCGACATTGTCGACGAGATCGCGCGCCACCGCCTGGAGGAATTCGAGAACCGCCGGGACATCCTTGAAATGATCGGTTACTTCCCTGATCGAGACCTCGATCACGCTTTTTGCCATCTCAGCATTGAGTTCGCGCACCCGCTTGCGCCGGTCGCGCTCGATGAGCGGCATTATTTCAAGGACTTCCTTCAACTCGTTCTGCAGTTTGCCGATCTTCTCCTGCACGTCCTTGCGCTCGGCTTCGGGCAGTTCGTTGAAGACTTCCGGCTTGACGATCTGGCCATCCTTGGTCGGCGCGAAGGCGAAGCCCATCGGCGTGCGCACGATGGCGACGCTTTGCGCATTTGCCTTTTCCTGAAGCGCTTCGAAGGCCTTTTCCTGCGCGGTTTCGAAAACCTCATCCGCGGCGCGCCGCCGCGTCTTGTATTCCTCTGATTCGAAAAGGCTCGGGATCGCCGCGGCGAGATCGCTGACGAGCTCGCTCATGTCGTCGCGCAACTGCATGGCGCGTCCGGGCGGCAGCCGCATGGCGCGCGGCCGGCGCGGCTCGTCGAAATTATTGACGTAGACCCAGTCATCGGGTGCCGGCTCTCGGCAGGCTTTCTCGATCAGGAAATCGCTGACCACCCGTCGCCGGCTCGCCGTGGCTGGTCCCAACGCGAAGAGATTGTACCCGGGCTGCCGAATGCTGGTGCCGAATTCCATGGCATTGACGGCGCGGTCCTGCCCGAAGAACCCGCTCAAGGGCGCGATATCGGTGGTCGTCTTGAAGCCGAGGAGCTGCGCGTCGGTTTCCCGCCGTAGAGCCTTCGGCGGAAGCGGTTTCACGCTTTCTTCCGTACCCACTCGTGCTTTTGCATCATTCGCCATCGCCCGCTACTTCGCCTTGCCGCGGGATTGAGGAGAGAGCTGATCTTTGACCGATTTGACCCCGGCGATCGCCTGCGCCGCCACCACCAGGGCCTTGCGCTTG
The DNA here is from genome assembly GCA_046349315.1 of Hyphomicrobiales bacterium. Taxonomy (GTDB): domain Bacteria; phylum Pseudomonadota; class Alphaproteobacteria; order Rhizobiales; family Aestuariivirgaceae; genus JAEUMG01. The sequence goes on from JAXMCQ010000009.1 coordinate 110,064, forward strand.
GTCGGATCGGTAACGTTGCCGCGCAATTCGACATTCCCGTTCCGCACGATGACGTCGACTTGCGACAAGGGTGCCCAGGCTTCCCGATCATAAACGGCGATCAATGCGGTGCGGATGCTCTCATCATCCATCGGCTTTTCGTCTTGCGCTTCAGCGCGCTGGATCAGAGCCCTGAGCAGGCAGGGCCGTCCGATCATGCCGATAAGGGCGCCTTTGCGCACCACCGGAATCAAATGCAGGTGCCGGTCTTCGATCAGCGACACGATCGCCGCGATTGCCGTTTCCTCATCGATCGACACCGGCTCCCGGGTCATCACGTCGCCAATCTTTTGCGCATGGGCGCGCACGAATTCTTCCGCGAGCTTCTGTGCCCCGGCCTGGACCGCCGCAAAGCCGGTAATCTTGCGCTCGGTTCCGAGCTCGCTGCGCCTGAGAAGATCGCCTTCGGTGATCATGCCGACCAATCGGCCTTCCTCATCGACGACGGGTAATCCGCTGACCTTATGCTCGATCATTTTGCGCACCGCCTCGACCACCGCTGTGTCGGGCGACACCGACGGGCCTGGCGCATCCATGATATCGGCAGCCTTCATTGCAAGACCTCGCGGCTAGCTCAGCCATCAGTCTAGCACCAGCTTCACAGGCCGTCTGCGTTGACGTAAATCAAGTGCCGCCGCGCCCGGCGCCCGCAAATTCTTAATGGAGCAGCAGGACCGGCCGCTCGGCGCCCTCGAGCATGGCTTGGGTGCAGCCGCCAAACAGGCGCTCGCGGGCGCGCGAATGGCTGTAAGCCCCCATAACGATGAGGCTTGCACGGTTCGATGCCGCCGCGGTGCAGATGTGATTGAATGCCGAGGCCCCGCCATCCCAGATCAATTCGGCACGCGCATCGATGCCGTGCCAGCCGAGCTGGGCCGCTAGATCGCGGCCGCTCTTGGCCGTCTGTGCGGGGCTTTCGCGCACCGTCACGATGGCGACGCTCTTCGCCTGCCTCAGGATCGGCAGGGCAGCCGTGAGCGCGCGCGCCGATGCCGCGTCCTCTTTCCAGCACAAGGTGACATTGCCGATCTCGCGCAACCGCGCGGCCTTGGGCACGAGCAATAGCGACCGCCCCGTTTCGGTGAGCAGTCGTTCGATGAGATGGCGCGGCCAGTCATGGCCCGATGAGGGATGCCCGCAAATGATGAGATCGTGATGCCGTGCGCTCTCGATCAGGCGCTCGATCTCGGCCGAGCTTTCGCGATACCAATGCGCTGTAACGACCTTTGTCTTGGTCGGCTCGCTGGTCTCGACGATGCCGTGGCGCGCGCAGAACGTCATGAACGCCGTGTGCGCCGCTTTCGCCGACTCGGTCCGTCTCGCATCGAGCGATTTGAGCGCGCCCTCGACTGCAGCCCCGCGCGCGAAATCGGCCTGCGGTGCATAGCCGGCGGCGTCGAGGGCGGTCAGATCGACATGCAGCACATCAATATGGCCCTCGCGGGCCTTGGCCAGTGTGTGCGCCGCCTCGAGAATGGCGGCATCGGCATCGCTGCCCTCAATGAGGGCGAAGTAGGTCTTCATGGGCAAACTCCGCGCGTTCAAACGGTGGTTTGTCTCGAAGCACGCTCTAGATGCTGCACTGCGACATTGCAATTGCCGCGCCGTCGCACCCTTAAGCGAGGGGGAGACTACCGATCCACTGGGCAAGCCGGCCGAATGCGGCGCGGGCAGAGGGGACGGTGAGTCCGCCATGCAGGAAGCCATGGCCCTCGCCAGGGACGAGATCAAGGCCGGCGAACCGTTTCGCTGAACGCAGCGCGTCTGCGAGTGCGATTGAATCGTCGCGCAACGGATCCTGCGCCCCGACAAGGATATGGACTGGCGCATCGCCGACCCGGCTCACCGCATCGATCGCATAGGGACTTCTCGCCCCCGATGCATGCGCCGCTTTCCACATGCGCGAAAGACACGCCACATCGAGCCCGCTTTCGCGCGTTCCCAATTGCTTCAGAGATGTGCTGTCGAGAAGTCCATAGCTGCCATAGCAGGCGGCAATCCCTGCAATCCGGGCACCGATCGCCGATGGCGCTGCGGCGCCCACTGCAAGCGCGATGGCGGCGCCGGCCGAATCCCCGCACAAGACGAACGACAGGCCGGGGTCACGCGAAAGCATGTGGTTGATCGCCACCAATCCATCCTCGATCGGCGCTGGCGCCGGATGCTCCGGTGCCAGGCGATAATCGACCGAGATGACGGAAAGCCCCGTCGCCGCATTGAGCGCGCCCGAGATATCGGCATGGGTCAAGGGCGAGCCGACGATCCAGCCGCCGCCATGAAAGTAGATGATCGCGCGCCGCGGGCTATCGGCTTTGGCCGCTGGATGTATCAGGAGCCCAAGCCGTCTCTCGCCACACGCGATCGCCTGCCACGCAGCACCCTCGGGCATGACGCGGCAGGCCGCCTCATAGGCTTGCCGCAATATCCCGATATCGTCGTTCAGCCAATCGAGCCCACTGAGTGACTGCCGATTGATCGGCCGCCAGGCTTGAGCGCCTTCGCTCAGGCAAACCACCAGCGCTCGGCGCCCCGCGCGCCGTCGAGCGGCCAGCTTGAGGTGAGTTTCGCCTCGCTTTGCACATCGGCGCGCCGCGCATAGATCCAGGTGCGGAAGAATGGCACGATCACCGAGCCCCGCTCATGCACGATCATCTGCATCTCGCCATACATTTCTCCGCGCTTGGCATCGTCAAGCTCGGCGCGCGCTTCGACGAGAAGCTTGTTGAAGCGTTCGTCCTTAAAATGCGAATCGTTCCATTCCGCGCCCGCCGCATAGCCGAGCGTGAAGATGATGTCGGGTGTCGGCCGTTGTCCCCAGCCTGAAAGGCAGAACGGCTTCTTCAGCCATACATTCGCCCAGTAGGCGTCGTTGGGCTCGCGTATCACATTGACATTGATGCCAGCCTTTTTCGCGGTCTCGCCGAACAAGACCGCCATGTCGACGGCGCCGACGATCACCGTATCGGCGGCTGAAAGGTCGATCGAGAGATTCTCCATCCCGGCTTTCTTGAGGTGATACTTCGCCTTGTCGGGGTCGTAACTGGTCTGCGGAATGTTCGGATTGTAATAGGGCATGACCGGCCCGATCGGATGGTCATTGCCGATCGAACCATGCCCGTTCAGCACCGTCTTGATCGTCGCCTCGCGGTCGATTGCATATTTGAGCGCCATACGGACATCGTTATTGTTGAAGGGTGCGACATCCATATGCATCGGCATGCTCACATGCGTGCCGGTCGGTATTTCGTCGACCTTGATGTCGGGTGTCTGCATCAGCATGTCGACGGTCTTGAAATCGCATTCGATCATTGCATCGACGGCATCGCTGATCAGCGCCGTTTGCCTCGCATTGACGTCGGTCACGGCAAGGAATTCGACGGAATCAAAATGTGCCCGGCCGGTTTTCCAGTAATTGGGAAACTTCTTGAGCACCGTCTTCACCCCGGGCTCGAAGCTTTCGATCATATAGCCGCCGGTGCCGACCTTGCTCGACCAATCGATTTTCCCCTGCTTGTCGGCCGGCAGCATCACCAAATGATAGTCGGTGAGCACATAGGGAAAGTCGGCGCTTCCCGAGTTAAGCTTCACCGTCAATGTATTGGCATCGTCGACCTTGATTTCTTCCACCGAGGCAAAGAGCGCCGCTGCGCCAGATTTTGAATCGGCCGCGCGGTGGTAATTGAGCGAGGCTGCCGCGTCATTGGCATCGAAAGTCTTGCCATTGTGGAATTCGACTCCTTTGCGCAATTTGAGCGTCCAGGTCTTGGCATCGGACGATACATCCCAGCTCTCGGCGAGTTCGCCCGTCACCTTGTTGTCGCTGTTGATCTCGGTCAGGTAATTGCCATAGGTCGGACCCATGGTGATCATGTAGCGCGACTGGAATGTCGCGGGATCGAGGCTGTCGGTGGTGTTTCCATCATCCAGCGCGACGCGGAAATTCCCGCCCGACTTTGGCGCCTGTGCCGCGACGTCGCGCGTCCACAGCCGCGTCGCGGCGGGGATGGTAAGGCCCATGGCGATCGCCATCTGCATGAAGGAGCGCCGGTTGAGCCGGCCGGCCGCCGCTTGCGCTGTCATCGCGCTGAGCCGTTTATCAAGCAAAGTCCTGGACATGACGATCTCTCCCTTGGACAGCGCACCGGCATTCCGCACGGGGATGACGGGCCATTGTCGCTCATTTCCGTGCAAATGAAATCGTAACTTTGGCGGGCGTCACCGAATAATCGGAATTATGCAAAAAATGTGCGCCGCTCACAGCGCCTGATAATCGGCCCGCGCCGTTTCATACTCGAACAGGATTGGGGCCGGGCGCTCCGGCATCCAGGCCTCGGCCGCTTGACCCGCCATCAAGGCGCAAGCCCGCGTCGTATCGGCAACGGCGCCCCCATAAAGCCGGTTGGCGAGATTGAGGATTGCTACCTCATGCATCGCTTCGGTGCCGCTGCCGCAGGCATCCTTGACGAGGAGGACATGGAAACCGGAAACGATGGCGTCGCGCACCGAAGCAGCGACGCAAGCCTCGCTCCACACACCCGCAACGATCAGCCATTCGATTCCGGCTTTCCGCAAGGCCGGCAAGAGATCGCCTTCGCAAAAGGCGCTGGCATCGTTCTTGATGATCACCGTCTCGCCCGGCAACGGTGTCACTTCACGACAGATTTCGGTTGCCGGATTGCTGACATCGCTGAAGCTCGGCGCTCCGTCCTTGGCGATGGGCTCGAAGGGCCGCGGCGGCACGCGTTTAAAATCGCGCTTATAAGCGGCATGAAAAATCGAAAGCTTGTTCCGCCGCGCGCTGTCGAGCAATGCCTTCGCATTGGCGATGACATTGGCAAAGCCCGCGACCTTGTAGAGCGGATCGGAACGCTGCTCTTCCTGGAAGTCGACCAGCAGCAGGCCGGCTTTCTTGCGGTCGAGGACGAGGCTCTGCCTCATGCCCCGAGCAACTCATCCTCGAACGGAAAGCGCGAGATGCGCTCGATGCCGGTCTCGGTCACCAAGACTTCCTCCTCGAGCTTGACGCCCTCCGAACCGTTCTTCTCGCCGATATAGCTCTCGACACTCACCACCATGCCGGGCTGCAGGATCCCTTCGCGTCCATAGGTCGCGAAATCCATGGCATGGGCGATAAACGGCGTCTCGCCATGCATGCCGACGCCATGCATCACCGACGTATAGCGCTGGTCGACGAAACGCCGCGGGATTTTCCAGGCGCGCTCGGCGATCTCGCGGAAGCTCAAGCCCGGCTTGATGATCGCGATATTATGCTGAACCTGATCATAAGACATGCGGTAGAGCGCTTTCTGATAGGCGGTAGGCTTTCCCGGCCCGCAGCGGAAGGTGCGGGAGAAATCGGAATAATAGCCATAGCAGCCGATCGTATCGGTATCCAAGGCGACGAGTTCGCCGGGCCTGATCCGCCGCCCGCTCGCCTCGTTGAACCACGGATTGGTGCGCTGGCCGGAGGTCAAAAGCCGCGTTTCGATGAATTCGCCGCCCTGCCGGATCACTTCATGATACATGACGGCGAAAAGCTCGTTCTCGCTGATGCCGGGCTTGATCGCATCGCGCACGGCGGCAACCGCCGCTTCAGCGCCCGTCATGCTGATCTGCAGGCATTTGATCTCTTCATCGGTCTTGATCGCCCTGACGCCGAGGATTTCGCCTTGGCAATCGCGCACGGTGAGCCCCTGCTTCTCCAGCGCCACGGCCTGTAAGTGGCTGCAGCGGTCCATGCCGATCTTCTTCGATGTTCCGCCATATTGGCGCATGAGATCGGCGATCTCGGCGGCGAAGGGGCCTGTCGTTTCCTCATCGCGCGCATTGACGGAGGACCAGACGAGCTTGCTCGGCCGTGCCTCGTCGACGGTCTCAAGACACATGCTCACATGATAGCTTTGCGGATATTCGAAAAGGATGATCGGCCCTTCGGTCGGTACGAAGAAATAGCGCGTCGAATTGCGCAGGAAATAGCCGAACATGTTGCGCGATCCCGTCGCATAGCGCTGGTTATAGGGATCGAACAGCAGGATCGCGCCGTAGTCAGCCGCCTTCATCCAGGTACGCAGTTTCTGCAGGCGCTCGGCGCGCAGCTTGACCGCATTGACGGCGGAAGGCTCGGTATCGGAGAGCCACATGCTGTTGGCGGGATCGGCTGCGGAAGGATGTCGCATGCGATCGGCGAAATCGACATCGTCGGTTTTGTCGGGATCGAAGACGACAATGCTCATGGGAACCTCGGCGGAAAATGGCGATTGTGCGATGCTCGGCCAGCCCCATCTCGGCCACTGTGCAGGTTTCTGTGCCAACTGTGCGGTTAGCGCTTCCTCACCTTCCTTGGCGTCTCGCGATAGGTCTGCCGGAACGCTCGCACAAAGGACGAAAAACTGGCATAGCCGCAGGCAAGCCCAACTTCGCGCACCGACATCGTCGAGTGCTGGAGCAGGTCGCGCGCCCGCTGCATCCGCATCTGGCGATAGAAATCGGCGGGGCTCTGATCGAGCTCGGCGCGAAAGGCGCGCTCGAGCCGCCCCATCGAAACGCCGAGATGGCGGGCGATCGCCGCAATCGCCCCACCCGCTTCGATCGTGCTTTCCATGCGCCCCGCCGCATCGAGCACCAATTCATCACGGATGCCGGTGCGCAGGCGCAATTGCAATCGCTCGCGATCGGTGGACGAGCGGATACGGTCATGCACGAACCATTCGGCGACGCGCCTTGCCATGTCCTCGCCGTGATGGCGCGTAAGCATGTCGAGCATCATGTCGAAAGCGCCAATCCCGCCGGCCGAAGTAAACCGCGTCCGGTCGATCACATAGATCGAGCGCACCAGGGCGAGATGTGGGAAGGCTTCCGAAAAGGCGGGCTGGCTCTGCCAGTGCAAGGTCGATTGATGATTGTCGAGAAGCCCGGCACGCGCCAAGTAGAAGGCGCCATCCGCCACGCTTCCGATATGGGCGCCGTCGCTCAAACATTTCCTGATCCAGGCGAGCGGGTGCTTCTCCGGGCGCCGGTCGGCATCGCCGCCTGAGCAGATCACGATGAAATCGGCATGGGGTGCGTTCCGCGCCGTATGATCGGGCGCGATGACGATGCCGTTGGAGGCGGTGATGGTGCCCGCCTCGCTGCCGACGGTGATCCATTCGTAAAGCGGGCGCCCGGCAATCGCATTGGCGGCGCGCAAGGGCTCGATGACCGCGCTAAAGGCCATCATTGGAAAGCCCGGAAACACCAGCACCGCAAACCGCCGCGGCGCCGGCGACTCGCGCTGCGAAGTCTTCGATCTCTTCATTCCCGTCGGTCGCGTCTCAGTTCCACCAGCCCTTGTGATCCTTCTTCGGCTGCCGGAGCACGCCGTCGCCGGGGCTGGGCGGCTCGATTTCCATAAGATAGCGCTTCACCGGACTCATGCGCGCATAGAGTTCGGGCGTCAGATAGTCGAGTTGCAGCAATTGTTGCGGCAAGTCGCGGCGCGTGTATGTGAGATGCAGCATGCGCCGCGGCGAGTCCGATTTCTTCAAGGTTCCCGCATGCCACATGGAGGAATTGCAGATGATCGCCGAGCCTTTCCGCGCTTGGACCAGCAATTCGCCGGGATAGGGAGCCGACAGATCCTTTGGGACGCGCGCTTCGTCATCGGGTGAAAGCGGCTGAGGCTCCCAATCGCCGATATTCACGTATGGCACATTGATCGGCGCCCAGTGATGCGATCCCGGAACGATCCGCGTCGGGCCGTTCTCGAGCGTCATGTCGTCGAACATGATCATCGAGTTCACGACCCACCAGTCGTCGTCGAATTTCTTCGGCACGTCGACATGCAGATCCTGATGGCCATATCCCTTCACCGGATCGCGCAGATTGGCGCCATGCAGTTTGATTTCGCCCAGGAGATAGGCCGATGCGGCGAGGACTTCCGGGATCCACAGACACTTGTCGAAAGCTTCGGTCTTGTTGAAGATATTGGATATGCGCCGCGCGCCTGGCTCCACATGCACCTCGTGGCCGCCCTGCTCCTTCTCGGCGGCGTGGATGCGTTCAAAGGCATTGCGCATATTCTCACAGTCTTCGGGGGTCAGTACATTTTCGACAATGAAATAGCCTTCATGGTCGAGCTGCTTCTTCTGCTGATCCGACAAAGTGCTGGACGTGACGCCGAGCTCCCGAAGCGCGTGCCTCGTATACATGAACCCCTCCCATAGCTGGCTGGTTCCGAGCCCAAAGCTATATCAAACTCCCGCCTCTGGACAGAACGCCATTCGCGCGGCATGAGACCCGCCATGCCTGAAAAATTGCCCCTTCCCCCCGGCTACAAGCCGCAGACCACCGAAACGCTGAGCACCTATCTGGGAAGTCTTGCGCAACTGCGCGACCGTTTGGGCGGCAATCCCGCGACGTGGCGCATCGAGGAAGTCGGCGACGGCAATCTCAATCTCGTCTTCAAGGTCTATGGGGCGAAATCGGGCGTCGCCGTCAAACAGGCGCTGCCCTATGTGCGCCTGGTTGGTGAGGCCTGGCCTCTGCCCTTGTCGCGCGCCCATTTCGAACACATGGCGCTCTCCGAACAGGCGCGTCTGTCGCCGGGCTTGACGCCGGAAATTTTCCATTACGACGAGAGCCAGGCGCTCATCGTCATGGAATTGCTCGAGCCCCATATCATCATGCGCCGCGGCATGATCGCAGCCCAAGAGTATCCCCGTTTCGCCGAGGCGATCTCGACCTTCATGGCGAACTCTCTCTATTTCACCTCGGACTTGGCGCTCACCGCCGAGAAGAAAAAGGCGATGATCGCGGCCTTTGCCGGCAACACCGCATTGTGCAAGATCACTGAGGATCTGATCTTCACCGATCCCTATCGCATTGCCAAGCTCAACCGCTGGACGAGCCCCGAGCTCGACCGCTACGCCGCGCAATGGCGCGCGGATGGCGATCTGAAAGTGGCGATCTCGCGCCTCAAGCTCAAATTCTTGAGCGAGGCGCAAGCCATGCTGCATGGCGACCTGCATACGGGCTCGGTCATGCTTACCGAGAGCGACACCCGCGTGATCGATCCCGAATTCGCTTTCATGGGACCAATGGGCTTCGACACCGGCGCCGTCATCGCCAATTTCCTGTTGAGTTACTTCTCGCAGGACGGCCATGAGGAACGCCCTGGTGCCCGCGATCGCTATCGCGAATGGATACTCGCCACCACCGAGACGATCTGGACGCTGTTCGATCAAAAATTCCGGGCGAACTGGATCGCGCATCCGACCGGCGATGCCTATCCGCCCGATCTCTTCCAAGGTCCTCTTGGCGCCGAGCGCCTCGCTGCCGAACGCAACGCCTATATGCAATCCTTATGGAAGGACACTGTCGGCTTCGCCGCCGCCAAGATGATCCGCCGCATCCTTGGGCTCGCCCACAATATCGATCTCGACTGGATCAAGGATCAGAAATTGCGCGCCAGCTGCGAGGCCCGTGCCCTTCTCCTCGCCCGCGACATGATGGTGAATCCGGAAAACTACCTGGCGCCCGGAGATCTTATCGATGCTGCTCGCCGCATGCGCAGTGTCATGCCGGAGCTTAATGTTTGAGCAGTGGCGCATCTCGCAATTGCAGCAATTAATGCTGCCACGCAACATCGATTTGTATGACAAAACCACTGGACAATTGCCCTGAGGCGTCCGAATGTTGCGCCGGGCACTGAACGCCGACACTGCGCAAAAATCAACACATAATTTGCGTTTCAGGCCGTGGCGGATCAGGGAGTGTGCCGCCTGAATTTGACGACGTGTGGAGGAACCCCAATGAATTTGGATGAACTGATCAAGGAAGCGGCGACACGCCGCGATGTATTCAAGAAGGTCGGCTCGACCGCGCTTGCCGGTGCCTTGCTGGCGAGTGCCGGCTTCGATCCGGCGATCGCCCAGGAATTGAAGAAGTCATCGAAGCCGCTTAAGGCCGCCTTCTCCAATGCCGGTCTTCAAGCGACTTGGTGCGCGCAGGGCAAGCAGGCTGCCGAAGCCTGGGGCGCCCTCATGAATGTCGAGGTCACCTGGTTCGACGGCGAATTGTCCGCGACCAAGCAGCGTGCGTCGATCGACAACATGGCATCCCAGACCTGGGACTTCGCGGCGATCCAGCCCTTCGGCATCGGTACGCTCGTCGATCCGGTCAACAAGATGATCAATGCCGGCATTCCGGTGATCGGCATGGATACGCTGATCGCGCCTCCCGGCACCATCGCCATTCACACCGAAATCGCGCCCGACAATATCTTCATGGGCTCGGTCGTGACGCAGCAGATCATGAATGCGATCGGCGGCAAGGGCAATGTCGTGATGACCCAAGGCGCCCTCGGCCACTCCGGCGCGCAAGGCCGCGCCAAGGGCTTCAAGCAGATCGTCGCCAATTATCCGGACGTGAAGGTCATCAACGAAGAGCCCGCCGATTGGGACGTCACCAAGGTGGCGCGCATCTGGGACTCGGTCCTGACCCAGAATCCGGACATCGCCGGTGCCTTCTTCCACAATGACGACATGGCGCTCGCCGCCTACAATGTCATGAAGGCCAAGAACCGTACCGGCATCGTCATCGGCGGCGTCGATGCCATGCCACCCGCGGTGAACGCGGTGCTCGACGGCGTCATGCTCGCGACCGTGCGCAATCCCTCCTGCCGTATCCATGGCTGGTCGGTTGCGGCTGGTGTCGCGGCGGTTGCCGGCGGCGAGAAGACCGGCAAGGACATTCCGGACTTCATCCTGGCCGACGGCCCGGTCGTGACGAAGGAAACCGCGCCCGGCATGCTGTGGCTGCAGAAGAACTTCCTCATCTGATCGGTTGCGATGGCCGAAGACGTGATTGATGCGAGCGGGGGTGGCGTGCCGCCCCCGCTCGAACTTATCGGCGTATCCAAATCCTTTGGCGGCGTCGCGGCCTTGCGCGATGTGAGCTTCACGCTCGAAGCCGGCGAGATTCACGGGCTGGTCGGCGAAAACGGCGCCGGCAAATCGACGCTCATGAAGATTATTGCCGGCGTCCACACCGATTTCGAAGGTGTCATGAAGATCGACGGCAAGGAAGTGCGCCTCGCCTCGGCGCGCGATGCGTTGCATCATTCGATCGGCATGGTGCACCAGGAATTGTCCGTCGTTGCCGATCTCTCGGTCGCCGAAAACGTATTCCTCGGCTCGCAGCCGGTCACTGCCGCCGGCACCATCGATTGGCGGCGCATGAATCGCGAGGCGAAGAAGCTGCTCGCCAGCCTGGGCCTTGCCATCGATCCCACCACCCGCATGGGCTCATTGCCGGTCGGCCTCCAGCAATTGGTCGAACTGTCGCGCGTGCTCTTCTCCGGCGCCCGCATCATCATTCTCGACGAGCCGACCTCTGCGCTCTCGCCTCCGGAAGTGGCACGCCTCTTCAGCGTGTTGCGCAAATTGCGCGCCGAAGGTCACAGCCTCATCTTCATCTCGCATTTCTTGGACGACGTGATCGATATTTCCGATCGCATCACTGTGTTCCGCAATGGCCGCAAGGTCGCGACCGAAAGGGTCGCCGATCTCGATAAGCATAAGGTCATTGGCTACATGATCGGCCGCCACTCGGCTGAATTGCATATGGGTGAGGCGGCCGAGCTTAAGAGCGACGATTCCAAGCCGATTGTGCTGACGGTTGAAAATGCGAGCGACGGCGGCGTGCTCGAAAGCTTCTCCATGAACTTGCGCGCCGGCGAGATCACCGGCGTCTATGGCTTCATGGGCTGCGGCCAGATCGAATTGGCCCGCATGCTGTTCGGCAAACTGCCGGTGCGTCGCGGCAGCTTGAAGATCGACGGCAAGTCCGTGCGCTTTCCCTCGACCGCCGCGGCGCGCCGCGCCGGCATCGCATACTTGCCTGAGAACCGGCGGATGATGCTGTTCCGTGCCGAGCCCGTTTACAAGAACGTCTCGATCGCCATTCTCGGTCGCATCAATCGCCTGTGGCTCATGCCCGACAAGGAACGCGCCATCACCGACGCCCATATCAAGGACCTGCAGATAAGGCCGCCGCGCAATTCCGCCCTCCTCGGTTCATTGTCGGGGGGCAATCAGCAGAAGGTCGCGCTCGCCAAATGGCTGACGCACCTGCCCAAGGTATTGATCCTCTCCGAACCGACCCGCGGCATGGATGTTGGCGCCAAGGAAGACGTGATCCGCATCCTCAAGACCTTGCGCGACAAGGGTGTCGCGATCCTCGTTCTGTCGACCGAGCCCGAGACTATCCTGACGCTCGCCGACCGTGTAACAGTGATGAAGAAGGGTCAGGTGGCGCGCGAATTCGCCGGCGGCCATATCGAGAAATCGGATCTGCTGGCGGCGGCATAGCGCCGGAGACTTGAGGGACTGGGGCATGACGACAGGTGAGGTGCCGGCGCCGGCTTCGGGGCGTTTGAAGCGGTTTCTAGCCGATCAGTTGCGCAATATCGCGCCGGTCTTCACATTACTTGCGCTGATCGTCTTCTTCACCATCGCCAGCCCCTCCTTCCTCACCCTCGACAATACCTTCAACATCATGTCGCAGGTGTCGATCACCGGCATCATCGCCGTCGGCCTTACCTTCGTGATCTTGACCGCCGAGATCGATCTTTCGGTTGCCGCCGTCGCCAATGCGGTCGGCATCACCATGGCCTATTTCACATTGCAGCCCGACTATGTGAACATCGCCAATATTCCCTTGCCGGGCATCATCGCGATTGTCCTCACCTTGCTGACGGCACTCGCCTTCGGCCTCATCACCGCCTTCGGCGTCACCTGGATCGGTATTCCCTCCTTCATCATGACGCTTGCCATGATGCAGATCGCCAATGGCGTTTCGGCCTTATTGGTGCGCGGCCAGATCGCCTATTCCTATCCCGATTTCATCACCATGCTGGGCTCGGGCTCGATCTTCGGGATCCGATGGACGATCGTGGTCTGTCTCCTGTTCCTGCTCGTCGCGCATCTCGTCCTCACCTACACGCGCTTCGGGCGCTATGTGTACATGGTCGGCGGCAATCGCGAGGCGGCGGAATATTCCGGCGTCAATGTGAAGCTCATCATTGCCGCGGTGATGATCATTTGCGCCGTCTGCGCCGGCATTGCCGGCATGCTGGGTGTCGCCTATTTCGGTTCCGCGCAGCAGAACCAGTTCGACACCTTCCTGCTCGATGCGATCGCCGCCGTAGTGGTCGGCGGCACCAGCCTCTTTGGCGGTCGCGGCGGCATCGGTAATACCATCATCGGCCTGCTCGTCCTTGGCGTCTTGAACAACGGCCTCGATCACATCCAGATCGACAGCTTTCTCAAAATCCTGATCCGCGGCCTGATCCTCTTGGCGGCCTTGGTGATCAATGTCTATGCGCAGGTCCTGCGCGAAAGACAGGCCAGCACGGATTGAGCCCGGGGAAGCCTGTCTCGCTTCTACACCAGCGCCAATCCGAGATTGGCGACCGCGCCGATAATGATTGCCGACATCGTCAGCATCATTCCGGCCGCCCGCACCGGTAAGGGTTCGGGCTCGCGGCTCACCGCATAGGCATGCAGCGACCGCCCTACGATGAGCAGCACGCCGATCGCATTGATGAGCCACCACGGTCCCTGCTGCAGTTCGGCCAGCAGCATCAGGATAAGCGTCAGCGGCACATACTCCGCGAAATTTCCATGCACGCGCAGCCGCCGCAGGAGCTGGTGATTGCCGCCATCGCCAAGCGCAACCTTGGCTTGGCGCCGCTGCAGAACGACGCGGACGCTGAGAAAGACGAAAAAAAGTGCGAGCAATGCGGCATAGACGGGCGTGATGGCGATCATGGGGGCTTCCGATGCTGACTTGGAGCGATCAACTATCCGCTCTCATCAGCAGATCATCAAGGGACCCTCGCTCCAGCGCGTCCTGCCATTTCTCCCCATCATCGGCGGTGAGGAGGTCGCGGACGCGGCCAAGCGCGCCGATGATGCGCAGCGAGATGTTGCGCTTGGCGAGTTCGTCGCGAAGCTCGGCCAGCATGCGCGCGCCGGCGAGATCGAGGCGCGCTGCCGCCGATAGATCGCAGACGACGAGCGTGATGGCGCGTCCCTCCGCCGCGAGCCGGGCCATGACCGTGTCGCGGACGGCGTCGGCATTGACATAGATGAGCGAGGCCTCGGGGCGGAAGGCAAGCGTCCCGGGCGGCTCCTCGTTTTCGGGATGCCGGCTCATATCCGCATAGCGTCTTGTGCCGGGGATCCGGCCGAGAAAGGCGACATGCGGCCGCGATGCCACCGCGAGCAACATGAGAACCGAAGCCAGGGCCGCGAGCAGGATGCCTTGCAGGATGCCGAACAGCAGGACACCGCCAAGTGCGACGACAGCCGCCAGGAAGTCGATCCGGCTCACGCGCCACATGTGAAGGAGCGCCGACAAATCGAAAAGTCCGGCGATCGCCGTCAAGACCACTGCGGCGAGCACCGCCTTGGGCAGGTTTTCGAGGAGGCCGGTCAGGAAGAGCAGGCAAAGCGCCAGTGTGATGGAGGCGAAGACCAGTGCCAGGGGGCTGCGGGCGCCGGCCTTGTCATTGACGGCCGATTGCGAAAGGCCCCCCGCCACCGGATAGCCTTGGCCGAGCCCGGCTGCGAGATTGGCGGCCCCGACGCCCAAGAGTTCCTGGCGCGCGCCGATCGCGTAATTGTGTTTCGCAGCGAAGCTGCGCGCCGCGGAGACGCCCTCGATATAGGCAAGCAGCAGGCAGCCCGCCGCCAACGGCACGATGTCCTCGACATCGCGCCAGCGCAGTGCCGGCCCGCGAAGCTCCGGAAGCCCCGCCGGGATATGACCGGTCACCGGCACGCCGAAGCTCTGCAAGGCGAAGAGCGTCGTCACGATGATCGACAAGGCGACGACGCCAAGTGCCACAGGCCGCCCGGGAAGCAGGCGCTCTCCGAAGATAAGGAGCAGCAGCGCGACCAGCCCGATTGCGAGCACCAGGCCCTGTGTCATCGGCAATTGTCCGACGAGCGTCGTCACCCGCTCGATGAAATTATGCCCGCCGCCTGGCACGCCGAACAGGCTTGGGAGTTGCGTCATCGCGATCGTCAGCCCGGCACCGGCTTTGAAGCCGACCAGCACGCTGTCGCTGATGAGCTTGACGAGCACGCTCAGGCGCAGGAGCCAGGCGATGAAGCACAGCGCCGCAACGGTGAAGGCCGCAAGGCTCGCGATCTGCGCATAGCGCTCGGTATCGCCGGCCGCCATGACGCCGACGGCGCTGGCGATCATCAGCGATATGGCCGAGGTCGGTCCCATCGCCAATTGCCGCGACGAGCCGAACAGCGCATAGCCAAGCCCGCCGAGCAGATAGCCGTAAATGCCGACTTGCGGCGGCAGCCCGGCGAGCGTTGCATAGGCAAGCGAAACCGGAACCGCATAGGCCGCAAGAGTAATGCCGGCAATTGCGTCGGCGGAGAGCCAGCGTGCCTGGTAGTCAGCGAGCCACTGCGCCGGAGGAAAAAACCGGCGCCACTGTGGCGCAACCGGGGCGCCATCTTCGCTCATCTGGTCCTGCAATCTTTCCCGTATTCACGGGCGTGGATTGAGCCTAGCGCAAAGGGTGCCTGAGGTCACGCCTCGTCGTGTGGTCCTTGAACTGTTACTATGGGTTTTGATCGGTGGACGGAGAGTCTCGATATTCACCGCCGCTGGAATCCGCCGATCATCGAAGGTTGAGCACCGTGCAAGACGAGTCCTCAAAACGCATCCTCTCGCCGATCGAACGGGTCGCAGAAGTCCTGTTCGGCCTTATCATGGTGCTGACTTTCACCGGCTCGCTTAGTGCCGCAGAGGCGGGCGAGGCGGAAGTCCGCACCATGCTGATCGGTGCTATCGGCTGCAATCTTGCCTGGGCCCTGATCGACGGCATCTTTTATCTGATGGGTTGCCTCGCTGAAAAAGCCGCGAATTTCCGAGCTTTCATGGCTGTGCGCCGCGCCGGCAATGACGGCGAGGCGCGCGCCGCCATCGCCGAGACCGCGCCGCCGCTCCTTGCCGAGATGCTTTCGACCGCGGAAATCGACCGCCTCCGCACGGCATTCGCGCAGATGCCGGAGGCCCCGCCGCATGGCCGTCTCGATGGACGCGATTGGCTCGGCGCACTCGGCGTATTTCTTCTGGTCTTCGTCTCGACATTCCCGGTCGTCTTGCCGTTCTTCTTTGCAACCGATGCTATGGTCGCCCTGCGCGTTTCCAACGTCATCGCCGTGGCGATGATGTTCGGGACAGGATATGCCTTTGGCCACCTTGCCGGCTATCGTCCGCTCTTGACCGGCGGCGCCATGATTGTTCTCGGTGCCGCCCTTGTCGCGCTGACCATCGCACTTGGCGGGTGAAAGCAACTAACTTCCTTCTCCCACGAGAGGAGACGGAAGTAAAAAAGCGCGCCCTACGCATCCACCTTCGTCTTGAACCCGCCATAGATCATGCGCTTGCCGTCGAAGGGCATCTCCTTGCCCGACATCATCTTGGCGAGCCGCGGATCCTTCATCACCTTGGCATTGACCTTGTCGCGATCGGCGCGTGACTTGTAGACGATCCACGAAAACACCACCGTCTCGCCGGGCTTGAGCTTCACGCTGCGCGGAAAGGATGTGTACTTCCCGACCTTAACGTCGTCGGCGACACATTCGACATGCTGGAGCGCGCCGTGTTCGCGCCACACCTTGGCGGCCTTGCGCGCCATGGCGAGATAGGACGCCATTTTCTTCTTGGGGACCGGGACAATGAAGCCGTCGACATAAGCCATGGTGACCTCCTGTATTGACGTGACGATCAAACCGCCCGATTACGGTCATCCCATGTTCAAATCCGATGGCGGCTGTGCGGTTCCTCAGGGCTTGCAATCGGGCCGTCTCTCAGCCAGAAATCGCCCGCCATGAACAAAACCATCAATTTCGACGACAGGCTCTACGCCTATTATGCAACGATTGCCTATGACGAGCCGGCGGTCATGCGCGAACTGCGCGAGCGGACCTCAAGCCTCGCAATGGCGATGATGCAGATCACCGCCGAACAGGGCTCCTTCATGGCCCTTCTCGTCAAGCTTACAGGTGCCAGGCGCATTCTCGAGATCGGTACTTTCACCGGCTATAGCGCGCTCGCCATGGCGCGCGCCCTTCCCGCCGACGGCAAGCTCATCGCATCCGATGTGAGCGAGGAATGGACCGCGATTGGCCGCGAGTTCTGGCAGAAGGCGGGCGTCGCCGATCGCATCACGCTCATTCTTAAGCCGGGCCGCGATGTCATCGCCGATCTTCTCGCCAAAAGCGAAGCCGGCAAATTCGACATGATGTTCATCGATGCCGACAAGCACAATTACGATCATTACTATGAGGGCGGCCTCCAGCTCTTGCGCTCAGGCGGCCTCATGATGATCGATAACGTCTTGTGGGGCGGCGACGTCGCCGATCCTTCAAAAACCGATGCCGATACATCGGCCTTACGCGCCCTCAATGCGAAGATCCGCTCTGACAGCCGCGTCGACTTCTCCATGGTGCCGATCGGCGACGGCGTCACATTGGTGCGGAAGAAGTAATTATCGCTTCCCCCTCACCCGCGGAGGGGTGAGGAAAAGAACGACACATGCCCGCTTTTGGCCCAAGGCGGACATCGGAGATCACTCTCGCGCAGTTGCTATTGCGATTTTCTGAGCTGCTCGCAATCAAAAATATGCACAGCACCGTAAGCGCGCTGGATAGCTCCGAATATGACGCCAGTGGAAACGGGGGCGCGTGCATACTGCGTGTAACTCGACGCCATGCGCAACGGGCATAACGATGCCCGTCCGGCTGGACATTGCCAAGGCTTGGCACTTCTAGGAGGATGGTGCCGCTCCGGCCCGAACCGGAGCGCAGGCCCCTACCCCTTCGAGTAAATGCGAGGACAGCAATGGCAATGAAGAACCGCCTTGGCGGACACACCAACACATACCACACCTATAGTCTCGAACAGGCGCTCGAAGGGATTGCAGCGGCGGGCTATAAGTACGTCGAACTCACCGCGGTGCGCGGCTGGACCGAGCATGTGCCCCTCGAAGCCGATGCCAAGACGCTGGGCGGCATTCAAAGGATGCTGAACAAGCTCGGCCTCGTTCCGATCTCGCTTTCGGGCCATTCCGACCTCACCACCAAGGACGGGCTGAAAGACGGCCTCAAGGCGCTCGATCTGTGCGAGCGCATGGGCATCGACATCATGAATACGGCGATCGGTGGCCATTCGAGCCAGGACGAAAACGAAGAAGCCTTCATGGGCAATATCCATGAGCTCGCCGATGCCGCCGCCAAGCGCGACATAAGGCTCGGCATCGAAATTCATGGTGAGATCACCAAATCGGGCGCGGCGGCGATCCCGGTTCTGAAGCGGATCGGGCGCCCCAACGTGCTGATCAATTACGATACGGCGAATGTCGAGTTCTATGCCGGGGTCAAGGCGGTGGACGATCTGCCGTTCGCGCTGCCGAAGCTCGTCCACTGCCATCTCAAGGACATGCGCGGGCAAGGCCGCGTGTGGGATTTTCCGGCGATCGGCGAAGGCCATGTCGATTTCAAGCGCGTGCTCGATATCATGGCGAAGGGCGGTTTCACCGGGCCGATGAGCGTTGAGATCGAGTTTACGGGCGATCCCTGGCCGCCGCTCGCCGAGGTCAACCGGGCTATGAAGGCCTCGCACGACAAGCTTGCCTCGCTTGGCCTCTCATAGAGGTTGGCCATGAAAATTGGAATTCTGGGCTCGGGCTTCATGGGGGGCACCCATGCCCGCGCCTATGCCAAGATCCCAGGGGTGAGCGTGGCAGCGGTCTCATCCCGCAACTTGGACAAGGCGGAGAAGCTCGCCAAGGAAGTCGGCGCCCGCGCCACCACCGACGATCGCTCAATCATCGAGGATCCGGCGATCGACATCATCAGCAATACGCTGCCGACGCATCTCCATCCCGAGACGACGATCGCGGCATTGAAAGCCGGCAAGCATGTCCTCCTCGAAAAGCCCTTCGCGCTCACGGCCAAAGACTGCGACGGAATGATTGCTGCGGCGAAACAGGCGGGCCGCGTGCTCATGGTGGCGCAAGTCCTGCGCTTCTGGCCGGAATATGTTGCGCTCGTTGAGTTCGTCGAAAGCGGCAAGCTCGGCAAACCGATTTCGGGCGTGGCGACGCGATTGTCGCAATTGCCGGGCTGGGCCGACTGGTTTCTCGATCCGGCATTCAGCGGCGGTGCGGTCCTCGATCTCTGCGTGCATGATTTCGATACGACCAACTGGCTGTTCGGCACGCCCAACACCGTCTATGCGCGCGGGCGCGAAATGCGGCCAGGCCTGTGGAACGACGTCCACGCGCTCGTTGATTACGGCGGCGTCGACGCCATCGTCGAGGGCAGCGAGTTCATGCCGCAAGGCTATCCGTTCACGGCATCGCTGAAAGTACTTTGCGAGGGTGGCGTCGTCGAATTCCTGTTCCGCGCCGGCGGCGTCAGCGTCGAAATGGGTGGCGGTTCGTCGCTCATCGTCCATGAATCGGGCAAGGCCTATCCTCTCAAATCGAAGCCGGGCGACGGCTATGACAATCAGGCGGAATACATGATTGAATGCGTGAAGAAGGGTGCGAGGCCAAAGCTCGGAACGCCCGAGCAAGCGCGCCTGGCGGTGGCGACCGCCGATGCGGCGCGGCGCTCGCTTGAGACGGGAACGGTGGTGGCGCTATGAGCAAGCAAGCCGCCCTGGCGATCGTCGCCCATCCCGACGATGTCGAGTTCACCATGGCGGGGACGCTGCTCCTCCTCAAGGACAAGGGCTTCGACATACATTTCTGGAATCTCGCCAATGGCAGCTATGGGTCGATGGTGCATCCGCTGGCCGATATCATTCGCATCCGGGCCGAGGAAGGGGCCGCCGGAGCGAAGCTTGCAGGCGCCACCTATCATCGCGCGATTACCGACGATCTTGCCATTCTCTACCGCCCTGAATTCATCGCCAAGATCACCGCCGTCGTGCGCGCGGTGAAGCCGTCTATCATTTTCACCCATTCGCCCCAGGACTACATGGAAGACCACATGAATGCTGCGCGGCTCACAGTCACCGGCACCTTCATCCGCGCCGCACCAAATTATGTGAGCGACCCGCCGGTGCCCGCCTGGGCCGGCGATACGGTCGTCTATCACGCGGTTCCGCATGGCCTGAAAGGGCCGTTGCGCGAGACCGTCCATTCCGAAATCTATGTCGACATCGCCACGACGCTCACTCGCAAGGGCGCTGCTCTCGCCGCGCACAAAAGCCAGCAGGAATGGCTCGAGGCGACGCAGGGCATGGGCTCGATGGTTGGCGAGATGGAAGAGTTCAGCGCCGGCGTCGGCGCTCTGTCGGGACGCTTTGCCCATGCCGAGGGCTTCCGGCGCCATCTCCATTTCGGTTTCGCCGACGAGGCATTCGATCCCTTGAGCGATGCGCTTGGCGACAAGGCGTGGCGCGATCCCGACTATGGCAAAACGGCACCACCACTGCGAGGATCGAGATGAAAGAAGCTGGCTAGGCGCTTCGATCTTCAATCTGTGCGGGGGCCAAGCGCCCATTCCGTTCCCATGTGACAACTTCGTGGATGCCCCAGCGAGCTCCCCTGGTGGTTGCGGACGCCTCGCTCTGTGCGCCGTCCGAAAAAATCGCTAGGCGAACGGCTCCAATCCTCATCCTCAAAAGCTAAGACGTCCGTTTCTGGCCCTTTGCAGACCTCAGGGCGAAGGCTAGCGCGACAACTGGGTCCGAAAATGTCTTGGTGGGCTGCCGGTCCACCTGCGAAAAGCGCGGGTCAAGCAAGCTTGATCGGAATATCCCAGTTGGGCTGCAATCGACGCAATGGTCGCGTTTGTTTGATAGAGTCGCCGTTGCGCTTCATCGTGGCGAATCTCTGCAAGAAGCTCCGAATAGCTCGTATGCTCCGCCCTCAGCTGCCGTTGAAACGTACGCACACTGGCTCCGGCAGCAGCCGACAAGCGCTCGATGGAAAGTGTCTGACCGCATTCCATCATTGAGACCAGCAAGGACCGCACTGAGGCCGAAAGGCTTCCATCGCCACGCAACGTGGGCTGCTTGGGAAGCTGTCGACCTTGAACGCGACTTCTAGCCATTCTGTTGAACCGCCGATCCATGATCTGATCCTCAACGGTGATCGCAAATCCATGCGAGCGCGTCTCGACAAGACCGGCACCGAACCACGGGATAAGATGTTGCAGACCAAAATCCGGATGCGGCGGGAGTTCGATTCTCAGAAACCGCTCAGGAGATGCACGGTCAAGTCCACATATTCTGTGCACCATCGCTGCAGCATATTGCAATAACAAATGCCTGGTCTCTGCATCAAAGCGATAAGAGAAGAACTCCCTCACAATCGTGGCACCACCCTTCCTTTCCATCGATACTTGCTCATGTGAGCAGTAGAACGGCAAGGCCGGGATAATCCGCGCGAGCGCTTCTCGCGGCGTCCCGGCTCCAAGGGCTACCTTGCCGAGCATCGCGATCTCTAGATCATCTGTTTCGAATACAATCCGACATGGTAGATCGGGCCCAACTTGACGCGCAGCTGCGCACAGCATGGAAGCAACAAGTACCAGCGGCACCGGCCGGAATGGAAATGAGGCGAGATCGGGCGGAAGATTGGCGCTCTTAAGCACCTCTTCCTCTGTGATCCCATGGCGTGCAAACCAGCCGAGCGCAGGAAAAAGGGCAAAGCCACGAATTAAAGGAATTGTGATCGACATTGCGCCAAAGGATGCACTGCGGTGCGGGAGTGGCGATTGAGCTATTATTTGGCGCCAAATGTCAAACGCTGCGCTGGCAATCTAAGATAAACTTACAAAATCTCCGCCACATGCGGCTTTTGATGGGATATCGAAATGATGAGCGCAGTCAGGCCGTTCGCCACCATCGCAGTGTTTAGTTTGCTCTGGTTTGCTCCATCCACCACTTTGATGGCTCAGGAAGTAACCGGCGTGTTGGGGTCGCCGGAAGCCACGACTACAATAGATGGAAAGCAGCTGCCGCCGCCCGATCCGAATTTCGGAGGCGTGATCAAGGAAAAGGCTTCCGAGTCGACGCCATGGTGGCCGCCGCGCGTCGTGCCGCCGAAGGGGGCGCCCAATATCCTGCTGATCATGACGGACGACCAGGGTTTTGGTGCGCCGGGGACGTTCGGCGGGGTCATTCCGACGCCGGCCATGGATCGCATCGCCAATAGCGGATTGCGTTATACGAATTTTCACTCGACATCGCTGTGCTCCCCGACGCGGGCGGCGTTGATCACCGGCCGCAATCATCACTCTGTCGGCTTCGGCGTGGTCGGCGAGATAGCCACAGGTTATCCCGGTTACGATTCGATCATCCCGATCGAAAAAGGCACCATCGGCACGATCCTCAGGGAGAATGGATACGCGACATCGTGGTTCGGCAAGGACCACAACACGCCCTCCTATCAATCGAGCCAGGCAGGGCCCTTCAATCAATGGCCGAACGGGATGGGCTTCGATTATTTTTATGGCTTCGTCGGCGGCGATGCCAGCCAGTGGCAGCCGAACCTGTTCCGCAATACGACGGCCATCTATCCCTTCCAGGGCAATCCCGGCTGGAACCTTGAGACGGCGATGGCCGACGAGGCCATCCAGCACATCAAGACGCTCAAGGAGGTCGCTCCCGGCAAGCCATGGTTTGTCTACTACGTGCCGGGCGCGACCCATGCGCCGCATCATCCGACAAAGGAGTGGGTGGACAAGATCAGCGCGATGCACCTCTTCGACGACGGCTGGAACAAGCTGCGCGAGACGATCTTCGCCAACCAGAAGCGGCTCGGCATCATGCCCGAGAACGCCCAGCTCACGCCGTGGCCGAAAGAACTGCCGGAATGGGATTCGCTCAGTTGGGAAGAGAAGAAGCTCTTCATCAAGCAGGCCGACGTCTATGCGGCCTATTTGGCCTATGCCGACAATGAGATCGGCCGCGTCATCCAGGCTGTCGAAGACCTCGGCGAACTCGACAATACATTGATCATCTATATCGGCGGCGACAATGGCGCCAGTGCCGAGGGCATGATCAACGGCACGCCCAACGAGTTCACGACCTTCAACGGCGTCGCCGTGCCGGTCAAGGATCAGTATCTCTGGTACCCGTTCTGGGGCTCGGAGCGGACTTTTCCGCATTATGCAGCACCCTGGGCATGGGCGATGGATACGCCGTTCAAATGGGTGAAGCAGGTACCCTCGCAGTTTGGCGGCACAGCCCAGGGCGTGGCCATGTCATGGCCCGGCCACATCACCGACGTCGGTGGCATCCGCAGGCAGTTCAGCCATGTGATCGACATCGCCCCGACCATCCTTGAGGCGACGGGCATTCCGCAACCCGAGACGATCAACGGGATCGCGCAGGACCCGATCGAAGGCGTGAGCATGGCCTATACGTGGGACAAGGCGAATGCCGACGCAGCAACCCGGCATACGACGCAGTATTTCGAGATGCTCGGCAATCGCGCCATCTATCACGATGATTGGGTGGCGGCCACGACACCTGTGACACTGCCTTGGGAATTGAGCAGTGCCCCGCCGCCGGATGTGATCACCGGCTACAAATGGGAACTCTACAACGTCAAGGACGACCCGACCCAGGCTGACGATCTTGCCGCCAAGATGCCGGACAAGGTCAAGGAATTGCAGGCGAAGTTCTACGAGGAGGCGAAGAAGTACAATGTCCTGCCGCTCGACAATTCGACGCTGGCGCGTTGGAACACGCCAAGACCCAACCTCACGGCGGGGCGAACGGAGTTCACCTATTCGGGCGGATTGATCGGCACACCGGCGAGTGCCGCGCCCAGTATCCTCAACAAGTCCTTCACCATCACCGCCGAGGTCGAAATCCCGGAAAGTGCATTGGGCGCCGAAGGCGTGATCGTCACCCAGGGCGGGCGCTTCGGCGGCTATGCCCTGTTTCTAAGCCAGGGCGAGTTTGGCATCGGCCGCGGCAAGGTGGTGTTCCTTTATAACCTGCTCGACCTCAAGAGGGTGATGTGGGAAGGCCCCGAGCTTGAACCCGGCAAGCATACGATCGTCTTCGATTATAAGCTCGATGGCGATACGATCGGCAGTGGCGGCACGGGCATTCTCTCCGTGGACGGACAAGAGGTCGCGACGAACAAGCTGGAAAACGGCACGCCTGTCACGTTCCCGGAGGACGAGACCTTCGACGTCGGCGAGGATACCCGCACCGGAGTAGCCTTGCTCGAGTATCGCTACGACACGCCATTCAAATTCACCGGCACGATCGACAAGCTGACCTTCAAGCTTGGACAGGCGGCCACGAAACCACCCAAACCGTGAATAGGCTCGATAACCATCAAAAGGGAGGGATAAAAATGAACGGCAATCTAAGCCACACGCCTGCAGACCCGGCGCGCCGGCGATTGATCTCGGTCGCGGCCATGGTGACGGCCGCGTTGCCCGTTGCCTTCGCCGCCGTGGCAAGCGCCGAGGAACCCAAGCCGATGCTGATGTTCGTGCAGGTATCCGAAGGGCTCAAGGTGGATGAGGCCGCCAAAACGCTGCGTCTCGTCAATGTCAGCCCGCAGACGCTGTTTTTTGCCGACCGGCCGGAGCGGATCGCCGGTCATATCAAGATGGCCGCCTATCTCGAAGAGTGGACCTCGAAAGCCGGCAAGGACAATTTCGCCAACGATCCTCCGAATGCCACGCTCTCCGTCTACGAGCCAGGGCAAGCCGACAATACGCTTGCCGTGGTCGAAATCTCCAATCCCAAGATCGACGGCCACGATATCGTCTATGGCTACAAGCTGATCGACGGCAAGCTTCCGGCCAGTGGAGAAGAAACCTCGCTGTTCATCGACTGGATCGGCGTGGGTGGCGGCGTCGGCTTCGGCTATCATGGCGTTGGCGTCGGCGCCCGCGGTGTCGGAGTCCTCTAAAGAAGTCGTGCTTCGTGCCGCGCAACTTCGTGCCGCATCGGAGATGGATTACAAGCCCATAACGATCAGTAGGCGGACTAATCGCCGATGCTGTAGAATATTGACGAGCGTTCCGAGCGGATCGCGGACATGGAAGCGCCCGACCTCTGCATGACGTCAGTCCAACCAGGGTTGACGGGCTGATGCCGCCCATTCACAAAGGTTGAATCAACCGCAGTTCTGGAAGAGATCTACTGAGAAAGTGGTCTTCGCGCGGCCTCCCCAGCAATGCCATAATCGGCGACAATATCGGCTATTGCGGCTAGTTCAGGGACGGGACGATGCGACGGCTGTGGTTAATCGTAGCGCTGATCACTTTGGTGTATGCCGGCGCGCCGTTCTCGATAGCAGAGGAGAGGCAGCAGCGGCTCTCGCCGACCGATGTGGCGTTGCTCTCGCAGCAGGCCGAAAGCGGCGATCCGGCGGCCATGCGCGCAATGGGTGACGCTTATCGCGACGGGAATGGCGTCGCGGCTGATCTCGATACCGCCATTTTGTGGTACGAGCGTGCCGGCAAGGCCGGAAATTCGACTGCCATCTACAATATGGCCGTTGTCCTCTCCGAGCGAGGTCGCGAAGGCGATCTTGCGCGGGCGCTCGATGCGCTGAAACAGGTGCTGCCGGCCTACGAGGAATCGCTCGGTTCCGGCGATGTGAAGGTCGGCAATATCCACATGGTGCTCGGGCGAATTCATTCTGACCTGGGCCAATATGATGAAGCGCTCGCCGAGGATGGGAAGGCGCTTGCCATCTTCGAGAAGGAAACAGGCGCCAGCAGCGACGAAGTCGCCAAACTCGCGAGCAATATGGGCATCGTCTATGAGCGCATTGGCCGCTACGACGAAGCGCTGCAAAGCTATCAGCGTTCGCTCGGCATTCTGGGCCATCGTGGCGGCACGGCCGACCTTGCAAATCTCTATGTCAATCTCGGCATTGTCTATGAGAGCCTCGGGCGGCTCGATGATGCGCTCGCATCCGAACAAAAGGCCTTGCGTATTCGCGCGCGGCTGTCGGGCGAGAACCATGCCGAGACGGCCCTCGTGCTTGCCAATATGGGTTCGACGCTCGATCGTCTCGGGCGATCGGCGGAAGCGGTCAAGGACTACGAAAAAGCTCTTCCTGTCTTAGCCAAAGCCTATGGCGCAGATCATCCCATGGTGGCGGTCAATCTCGCCAATCTCGGAACCATCTATCCGAACGTTGGACGCTATGACGAAGCGCTGAACGCCCTGAACACGGCTCTGCCGGTGCTGATTAAAGGCTTCGGGCCTGATCATCCAAGCGTCGCTTATGCGATCTATAATCTGGGTCTCGTCTACCAGACCGTATCGCGCTTCGAACCAGCTCTCGCCAACCTCAAGAAGGCGCTGCCGATGTTCGAAAAAATCTACGGGACGGACCATCCGGAAGTGGCCCAGATCCACGGGGCGATCGGGAACGTCCTTTCCGAACTCGATCGCAATGATGAGGCACTGCCCGAGCTCGAAGCCGCACTGCCGATCCTCAAGAAGGCATTCGGGGATCACCTCAGGGTGGCGACTGTCCTTAACAATCTTGGCGCGGCACTTCACGGGCTCAACCGCAATCAGGAGGCACTTGCAGCCTACGACAAAGCGATAGACATGAAGGTACGGATCAGCGGTCCAGGCGATCCCGACATCGCTGTTGATCTCGTCAATCGTGGCAATATCTACGAAAGCCTTGGCCGCCCCGATGAGGCAATCGCCCAAACGGTCCGCGCACTAGCGCTCTATGGCGCCGGCGAAACGCGGCTCGATCCGATCCGCAAAGCCTATTGGGGATTGGCGCGTGCACTCGATATGAAGGGCGAGCACCGCGCCGCCATCATCTTCGCCAAGCAGGCGGTGAATGCACATCAGGAATTGCGGCTGCGAAACGAGAAGCTCCCGGCCGATCTGCGCTCATCGCTTGCCCGTGGTCTGCGCTGGGTCTACCAGCTCGTTGCCGATCAGGAGATCGCTGATGGCGCTTATAGCGAGGCGCAATACGCCGGGTCGTTGATCAAGGAAGAAGAACTCTTTGATTTTACCACCCGCGGGTCGACAGGAGGGCCACAGCCAAAAGGGCAGATGCGACTGACCGCGTCGGAAGAGAAGTTTATCAAGGCGTTTGACGCCCTTCTCAAGAGCCCGCGCAAGACCATTACGGAAGCTCAAAGGCTTGCCGACAACCGCCTAAAAAAGGGAGCCTTAAATACCAAGGAGCAAGCGCGCGCTGCGATACTCGACGGCGAACTCGATGCGGCCTTCGCAGCACTTTCGCGCGAAGCGACGGCGCTCTTCGCCAATGTCGAGGCGGAACGCCAGGCAATACAGGCGGAGCAACTCGAATCGAACGCGAAGCATGGCGCAGAACTCCAGAAGATGCTCGGCGAGTTTGCGCTGCCGGTCGCGCTATACCAGGCGATCGCCACGGACAACGCGCTCCACCTCTTTGTCACCGTCAAGGGGCACGAGACCATACACCGTCTGGTGCCGGTGAAGCGGACCGAGCTGGCGAGACAGGTCTATGACGCGGTCGCATCGGTTGAGGCTCGTGAAGAGCAAGCGCCAAAACTATTGGCCGGACTCTACGACCTGCTTATCCGGCCGGTTGCAGCTGATCTCAAGGCGAGCGAGGCTCGCGTCCTCATGCTTAATCTGTCGGGCTTCTTGCGCTACGTGCCCTATGCGGCCCTCAATTCGGGAGATCGCTATTTGATCGAAGACTACGCACTCGCCAATTATACGCCCGCCGCCGCAACCGAGTTCGAGGCGCAGCCGCGTGAGAAAGCTTCGGGAGCAGGTTTTGGCGTGACGATGGCTCATGGCGAGTTTCCAGCTCTGCCGGGCGTAGCCGAGGAGCTTGAAGCGATCTTCAAAGGCGGTGACGGATTAGGCCCTCTGTCGGGCGCTTCGCTCCTTGACCAGGCATTCGACCAAGCAAGCCTCAAGGCAGCTCTCAAGAAAAAACCGCGCTTCCTCCATATCGCGAGCCATTTCAAATTCGTGCCTGGCAACGAGAACGACTCTTTCCTGCTCACCGGCACGGGCGCGGGACTGACGCTCAACACCCTTCGAACCGACAAGGGCCTGCGATTCCAAGGGGTCGATCTTCTGGCGCTGTCGGCCTGCGAGACGGCGCGCGGCGGCGGATCGGAGGGTGAGGAGATCGAGAGCTTCGGTGTGCTGGCCCAGATGAACGGAGCGAGCGCGGTGATGGCGACCTTGTGGCAGATCGCGGATCAGTCAACAGCAAAGCTGATGAGCGATTTCTATACCGGGATGATCCGGGACGGACTCGACAAGGCGACCGCGTTGCAGCGTGCGCAAGTGGCCATGATTAGGGGACAGTCAATAATTCAGGTTGCTGGTAACCCCCAACGTTCGGCGACGATCATTGCCGATGAGAGCAGCGGTATGAACGCCAACGACTTACCGACGACGCATCCCTATTACTGGGCGCCATTCATACTGATGGGCAACTGGCTGTGATCAAGAGTAGATGCCAACTACGGTAATGCCGCATTTGCTCACTTGCCAGACTGTTCCTGAGACCCATTTTGCCAACATCATGAATGTGAAACTGGTTGCGCGATGGATTGCCCAGATAAGTCCGGCAACGACCAGTATGTATCGTCACCGCGGTGAAATTATCGCGCCGGCGTCGCAATAACTTCCGTGACGATCAGTATGCGGATTAATCACCGATGTTCGAGAATATTGACGAGCTTTCCGAACGGATCGCGCACGTAGAAGCGCCGGACGCCCCACGGCTCGTCGGCGGGCCCGTATTCGATCGAAAAGCCGGCGTCCCGCATCCGCGCCAGGACCTCGTCCACATCATCGACCTCGATCGAAAGATCGGGAACCATCGTTCCCGATCCGCCGCTACTGGCGACGCTGAGCTGGACCGTCATCCTCGCCTCATTGCCATAGGTGACGATCCATCCGAGGTCCATGACGGCTTCGAGGCCGAGCACGTCCGCATAGAACCGCTTCGCCGCGGTCACGTCGTTCGTGGCGATATTGGCGACGATGCGTCTGACCGTCATCGCCGGCAATTCCGCTTTGGCCTCTAGCGCCGTACCGCGTCGAGAACCTTTCCGTCACGCCTGCGCACTTCGATCCAATAGTTCTTGCCGTAGCGAATGCCGGTATAGACATAAATCTCGCCGTTGCAGTCGCGTGCCCTGACGTTGATGTAGTTCTTGCCCTCGAGGATGTGCTTGCCGGTACTGCAGCTGATGCCCTTGCTCTTGCCGATATTGATGTCGACATTGGTCGCCGCATTTGCCGCAGCCGCGCTCAGCGCCATGACCGCACCGGCGATCAGCCCTGTGAGAAATCCCGTCCGCATTTCGCTCTCCATGGGTTTATTGCTCCGCGGGTCAGTATAGCCGAGACCATGGCGACGCGGGAGCCGAACTTGCCCTTGAGGTTGATCGGTCGCGGGGTTGACCGCGGCGCGTGTCGTTTTTGGTGAATGCGGTCATTTCGATCCTTCGGGAAGAGTCGAAATGTCGCTTTGGCGGAGCGCAGTTGATGCACCGCGAGTCGAACCAAAACGTGTCGCTAAGAATGCGCAAAATGGGGTCAAAGACGCGAATTCCGGTGTCCAAAACGGGGTCATTGCACGCCATTTAGCGCTGGCGTTCGAGGAGCTCGATACGGTTGCCGAATGGATCCTCAATATGAACGCGTTCCATGTTGTCGAACGGCACCTCCTGCTTGAGCGGCACCTTGGCGGCGCCTAAGCGTATGATAAGGCTTGCTAAATTGTTCACCTCGAAGGCCGGATGCGCCTTCTTGGCCGGCCTGAAATCAGGCTCGATGCCGAGATGGACGCGCACCGTGCCGCTCTCGAACCAGCACCCGCCCCGCCCGGCCATTTCCTTGGGCTTCGGCACTTCCGTTAAGCCCATGATATCGCGATAGAATTTCCGCGCAGTTTCTTCGCCGCCGGGCGGCATGGCGAGCTGCACATGATCGATCGCAAGGAAGGTCATGGACCCTTCTCCTGTTGAATCTTGTTGAGGAGCTTCTCAAGCCTGTCCAATTCCCAGGACCCGATTTTCTCGCTTAAGTATTTGTCCGATTTGACAGTTTCGGCAAGCGCCTGGCTTCGCAATCGCTCGCCCAAAGGCGTCAGCACAAGATAGACGCGCCGCGTATCGTCATCGCCGGTCACCCGCCGCAATAGTCCGCGCGCCTCCAGCCGATCAGCAAGCTTTGAAAGCGCGGATATTTTCAGCCCTG
The DNA here is from genome assembly GCA_046349315.1 of Hyphomicrobiales bacterium. Taxonomy (GTDB): domain Bacteria; phylum Pseudomonadota; class Alphaproteobacteria; order Rhizobiales; family Aestuariivirgaceae; genus JAEUMG01. The sequence continues at coordinate 140,370 of JAXMCQ010000009.1, forward strand.
ATTTCGCGCCCACCTCACCCATGCTCACCCGTTCCGGGCCGCCGAGGACCTCAAGCACGCGGGCTTCATCCACCGAAATCCCCAATGTGCTCAAGGCTTTGGCAGTGAGGCGGCGAATTGCCTGGTGGGCAAGCAGGAGGGGTGTGTCGAGCATAGTTTCCAAAGAAAATATATAGTTTCTGAGGAAAATATCAAGACTCATCGCGATTTTGGCGGAATCATCCAAAATTCGGCCGGGGAGTTGAAGAAGATGGCGATCTTTCTAACGCTCGTCGTGGCGATCATCATCGCCGCCATCATCATCGCGTTCTTGCAGCGCTTTTACCGAAAAGCCACGCGCGAACGGGCACTTATAAGGACAGGCGCCGGTGGCAAGGCGGTCGTTCTGGACGGTGGTTTCATCGCCCTGCCCTTCCTCCACAAGGTCGAGGAAATCAACATGCGTACCATGCGGCTCGAAGTGCGCCGCACGGCTGAGAAGTCGCTGATGACCGAGGATCGCCTGCGCCTCGACACCGAAATGGAATTCTACCTGCGCGTCGACCCGACGCTTGACGGTGTCGCCACCGCAGCCCAGGCCTTGGGCGCCAGGGCACTCAATCCGGATGAGATCAAGAACCTCTTCGAAGGCCGATTTATCGATGCAATTCAATCGGTTGTCGCCGCCAAGACGATGGACGAACTGCATGAAAGTCGTGCTGCCTTCGTGCGCGAAGTGGCGGCGATTTTAGGCCCCAGCATGGCCCAGAACGGCCTCAAACTCGAATCCGTCTCCCTCGTTCGCCTCGACCAGGCGCCGCTATCGGCGCTCGATGAAAACAACGCCTTCAACGCCGTCGGCATGCGGCGATTGGCCGAAATCATTGCCAGCAACAAGAAAAAGCGCGCCGAAATCGAGGCCGATGCCGATGTTTCGGTGCGCCAGACCCATCTCGATGGCCTGAAAAGGCGCCTAGAAATCGAGCAGCAGCAGCAACAAGCCCAGATTTATCAATCACTTGCGGTCGAGAAGATGAAATCGGCCTCGACCGCCGAGACCGAAACCGCGCGTCAGGATTCGCAGCGCGCCACCGAACAAGCCCGCATCCACCGCGAACTGGAAGTGAGAACCGCCGAGATCAACCGCGACCGCGATTTGCGCGAACGCGAAGTCGAAGCCCTCCTCGCCGCCGAAACGATCAAGATCGACAGCCAGATCGCGCTCGCGAAAAAGCGCACCGCCGAATTGGCCGCCCAGGCTGACACCGAATTGGCCCGCAAGAAGGTGATCGCCGCCCAGGAAGAGGTCCAGGCCGAAAAGGAGCGCCTCGCTGCCGAACGCGAGCTCGATACCGCCCTGATCCGGGTCCGCCAGGAATCGCAGACCTCCGAAGAGCGCGCCAAGAGCGAGGTAAAGACGCTCCTCGATCGCGTCCGCGCCGAAACCAATGCCGCCGACATGCGCGCCGATGCCCGTCGCTCCGAATTGAAGGCCGAGGCCGATGGCCGCCTGGCGATCGTCGCAGCTGAAAACACCATGTCGGACAATGTGATGCGCATGAAGATCGACATGCACAAGATCGACAAATTGCCGGAATTGGCCGAGCGCATGATGAAGCCGGTCGAGAAGATCGACTCGATCAGGATCAATCAGATCCAGGGTTTGGGCCAAATGGGCCCAGGCGGAAGCTCGGCCGCCTCGCCCGTCCAGAATGCAACCGACGCCATCCTCAACCTCGCCTTGCAACTACCGACCATGCAGAAGCTCGGCCAGTCGCTCGGCCTCAATCTCGATCTGGGCGAGCCCACCCTTGCGGCAAGGGACCAACCGGATAAATGATTTGGCAGCAGCGTCCGCCGCGGTTGCGGCCGCTCGCGCTCACACACCAACCGCCAGGGAGAAACGAAAAATGATACTGTCCCGCAGAAATATGCTCAAAGGCTCGGCTGCGGCCGGCGCGCTCGCCGCCCTGCCGCCGATGGCCATTGCCGATGACGTGATCAAGGTCGGCTCGATCCACGACCTCTCCGGCATTTTCGATATTTACGGCAAGCCGATGGACAAGGCGGTCGGTCTCGTCATCGACGAGATCAATGCCGGCGGCGGCCTGCTCGGCCTGAAGCTCGAGAAGATCTCCTACGACACGCAGTCCGACATGGCGCTCTACACGCAATATGCGCAGCAATTGACGCGCCAGGATCACGTCAATGTCGTCCATGGCGGCATTCTCTCGGCTTCTCGCGAAGCCATCCGCCCGACCTTGCGCAAGGCCGAGACGCTTTACTTCTACAACACGCAATATGAAGGCGGCGTGTGCGACCGCAACATCTTCTGCACCGGCGTGACGCCGGCTCAGCAATCCGAAGTCCTGCTCCCGGCCATCATCAAGAAATGGGGCAAGAAGATCTACTCGCTCGCTGCGGACTATAATTACGGCCAGATCACCGCCAAATGGGTGCAGCATTATGCTGAGGCCAATGGCGGCGAAATCGTCCAGACGGATTTCTTCCCGCTCGATGTCGCGGATTTCGGTGCGACCATCACCAAGATCCAGGAAGCCAAGCCCGACATCGTCATGTCGATCCTGGTCGGCGGCGCGCATATGTCCTTCTATCGCCAATGGGCGGCAGCCGGCATGAACACGAAGATCCCCATGGCTTCGACGACATTGTGCGTCGGCAATGAGCATCGCGTGCTCACCCCGGCCGAAGGCAATGGCATCATGGTCGCCTATTCCTGGTCGCAAGAGCGCGACACGCCGGAAAACAAGGCCTTCCTCGAAAAATGGCAGAAGGCCTTTGGCAGCACCGACGATCTCCACGAGCTCGCGGTCGCCACGTATTCCGGCATGAATCTCTGGGCCGAAGGCGTGCGCAAGGCAGGCTCCATCGACCGCATGAAGGTCATCGAAGCGCTCGAGACCGGCATTTCCTTCGAAGGACCGGCCGGCAAGATCACCATCGATCCGCCTACGCATCACGCCATCAACGACGTGCTCCTCATGCAGGTCGAGGATCAGAAGATGAAGGTGCTGGAGGTTTTCCCGCAACGACAGCCGGTCGATACGCAAGCCGTCTGCGATCTCAAGAAGAACCCGGACGACAATCAGCAATATGAGATCAAGATTTGATCTGGACTGAACTCCTCCTCCCTCCGCCGCGCCGCGCAAGCGGCGTGGGGAGGGTGTCACGCGAAAGCGTGACGGGTGGGGTCTCTCCGATTGAGTACTGCCCCACCCGGCGCGCCGACCCACCCCACCCGGCGCGTTGCACGCGCCACCCTCCCCGCGCTGTGCGCGGCGGAGGGAGGTAGTCGGTCATGGACTACGCCGTCGTCGTCATCATCGAGATCCTCTACGCAATATCGGTCCTTGCGCTGATCAGCGCGGGTCTTGCGGTGATCTTCGGCATGATGCGGGTGATCAATCTCGCCCACGGCGAGTTTTTGATACTTGGCTCCTATGCGGCGATCTTCTCCAACCGCTACGGCGTGCCGATCTATCTCGCCATCCTGGTCGCCGCTCCGCTGGCCGGGGCGATCTGGGGTTTTCTCGTCGAACGCCTCATCGTGCGCTGGCTCTATGGCCGCCTCATCAACACCATGCTCGCCACCTGGGGCTTGAGTCTTGCGATGATGGGCGCCTTCGTCATGATCTTCGGCAATACCCAGACGGGCATCAGCGCGCCGATCCCCGGCTTTACCGTCGGCGCCTATCAGATCAACGGCTATAATCTCTTCATCATCGCAATGGCGATCATCGTCATGATCGGGCTCTATGCGGTGATGAAGGGAACCCGCGCCGGGCTCGTGGCGCGTGCCGCGATGCAGCGGCCCGACATGGCGCAGGCCTTCGGTTACAACACATCGCAAGTCTACATGTGGACTTTCGTTGCGGGCTCGGCCCTTGCAGGTCTTGCCGGCGGAATCCTGACACCCATTTTCGGTGCCATTCCCACCGGCGGCGCCAATTACATCGCAAAAGCCTTCATCACGGTGATCACCGGCGGCGCCTCTGTCGTATCGGGCACATTGGCGAGCGCCTCGATCCTCGGCCTCGTCTATCAGATCTTCACCTTTCTCTCGACGTCGGTCGTGGGTGAAATTGCACTGCTCATTGCCGCTGTCGTGCTGCTTCGCATCCTGCCCACCGGCATCACCGGGCGCTTCCTGAGGAACCGGGTTTGAGCGTATGAAGACGGGCCGCGAAATCCTGCTGACCGCCATTGTCGGTCTCATCATCATGTTCGCGCTGCCATTGGCGCTCAGCCACTATACGCTCACGGTACTTACAGCATTTGCGATCCTTGCCCTGAGTCTTGGATTCGTCTGGGGTTATGGCGGCATTCTCTGCTTCGGCCAAGCGGCCTTTTACGGTCTCGGCGGCTATGCTTTCGCCATCACCGCCATCAACACCGACATGCCTTGGCTCGGTTTTCTTGCGGCGATCCTCGTCCCGGCTGTGATCGCAGCGCTGCTCGGCGCCATGATGTTTTATGGGCGCCTGTCCGATGTTTACATGGCGGTCGTCACGCTCGTCTTCACTTTGATCCTGTTCAAGTTCATGAACACGACCGCCGGCGAAGCCTATCGCATCGGCTCGGCGCGGTTGGGCGGATATAACGGCATTCCGGGCTTCCCGACGCTCACCAAGCCATGGAACACCAACGACTATCTCTACAATGAGAGCCTTTATTACTTCGCCTTCCTGCTCCTCATCGCGCTCTACGTGATCGTGCAACTGACACTCAGGAGCTCATTCGGCCGCACCCTCGTCGGCATCCGCGAGAATGAATTGCGCGCCGAACTCATGGGCTACGACGTGCGCCTGCTCAAGACGCTCGCCTTCACCATTGGCGGTGCGATCGCCGGCATCGCCGGCTGCATCTTCGCCAATTGGGCGGAGATCATTACGCCCAATATGTTCTCGCTCGGCCAGTCTTCCGAGATCATCATCTGGACCATTGTTGGCGGAGCGGGGACATTGGCCGGCCCGATCATCGGCGCCGGCGTGCTCGGCTATCTCAAGATCGCGCTTGGCGAGAATTCCGGGCTCAACAACTTCTTCATCATGGGCGTCGTGCTGATTGCGGCCGTGCTTTTCCTGCCGCGCGGCATTTTCCCGACTGTCCAGAGCCTGTTTGCGAGGCTTTCGCGCGGACGCCCGCGCCAGAAGGCAACGCGCCGGAGACGGTCCCGTGCCGGCTAATGCTGTTGTCGAATCACACGGACTGAGCGTCCATTTCGGCGGTGTTGCGGCGCTCGATCGCGTCAGTGTGGCGATCGCCGAGAAGGAATTGCGCTGCCTGATCGGCCCGAATGGTGCCGGCAAGAGTACCTTCTTCAAATGCCTCACTGGGCAGCTCAAGCCAAGCGAAGGCACGGTCCAGATTCGCGGCGAAGACACGACCGGCTGGAACCCGCACGAGATTGCGCGGCTGGGCGTCGGCATCAAGACGCAAGTGCCCTCGGTGATGAACGGTTTGACGGCGCGCGAGAACATCTGGCTCGCCGCCAAGCGCAAGAATTCGGCGCGCACTGCCGACAGGATCGTCGCCGAAACGCTCGACCGGTTGAAGATCGGCGAGTTTGCGGGAACCGAAGTGGTTCGCCTTGCCCATGGCCAGCGGCAATTGGTGGAGCTTGGAATCGTGCTCGCCGGAAAGCCCTGGCTGATCCTGCTCGATGAGCCGGCGGCCGGCCTCACCGGCGAAGAAGTGCAGCGCATGGTCGAGGTCATCCGCGAGATGAACACGGATGCCTCGCTGATCATCGTCGAACACGACATGCATTTCATCCGCAGCATCGCCAAGATCGTGACGGTGTTTCACCAGGGCCGCGTGCTGATCGAAGCGCCGGTCGAAACCGTGCTCGCCGATCAGAAAGTGCGCGATGTCTATCTGGGGAGGAAGGGGTGAGGGTAGTTTTCCCAAGCCCCTCCCCCAATTCGTCACCCCAGCGAAAGCTGGGGTCCCCTGACGCGGTGCCGCGAGCGGAGATGATTCAGGGGATGCCAGCTTTCGCTGGCATGACGGCTTGTAGAGGTGTGCGCCATGGCTGACGCAACCCCGCTCCTTGAGGTTGAAACATTGCGCGGTGGCTATGGCGACGTGCCGGTCCTGCATGGCGTGTCGCTCGCCGTGAACGAGGGCGAGGTCGTCGGTCTCCTCGGCCATAACGGCATGGGCAAGTCGACATTGTTGCGCACCGTCATGGGCTTTCTGCCGGCGACCGGCGGCACGATCCGCTTCGACGGCACCGATATCACCAAGATGCCGCCTTATGGCCGCGCGCGGCTTGGGCTCGGCTATGTGCCGCAGGGCCGCGGCATATTCCCGGCGCTTTCTACGCTCGACAATCTGCGCTTCGCCTATCCCGGCGATGCCGGTGGCCAGGAGGAGGCGATCACCGCGATCCTCAAGGACTTTCCGCGGCTCGAACCATTGCTTGATCGCCAGGCGGGGCTCCTCTCTGGCGGCGAGCAGCAGATCCTGGCGCTTGCGCGTTGCCTCATCGCCGAGCCGCATATGCTGCTACTCGACGAGCCGACCGAAGGCATCCAGCCTTCGATCATCGAGGAGATCGACGGCATCCTCTCGCGACTGCGCAAGGATCAAGGCCTCACCATTCTGGTCGTCGAACAAAATCTCGAATTCCTGACTGATCTTTGCGATCGCTTGCTGATTTTCGAGAAGGGCCAGATCAAGGGCGAAGTGGCGCGCGCCGAGATGACCGGCGCTGCGCTCATCGAAGATTTCGCAGGATTGGGCACGGCGCGAACGACTCGCGCCGATCGGCCCGGCCCATCACCCAAAATTCTATCCACGCGCGGCGCAACGACCGCGATGAGGGAGGTCTATATGACCGTTCGCCGCCCGACACTTGATCAATTGCGCGGGATCGTCAGCGATCTCAACATGACCATGAGCGATGCCGATCTCTCGACCTTCCTCGGCCAGATGGAAGCGACCTTCCAAGCCTATGATCGCGTCGATGCATTGCCCGACTACCTGCCCAAGGTGAAGTATCCGCGCACCCCGGGCTACAAGCCTGGCGCCAACGAGAACCCGCTGAATGCCTGGTATGTGAAATGCGAAGTGCGCGGCGCGGCCTCTGGCGCCTTGGAGGGAAAGCGCATCGCGCTGAAAGACAATATCTGTCTTGCCGGCGTGCCGATGATGAATGGTGCTTCGACGCTCGAAGGCTACACGCCGGACGTCGATGCAACCGTCGTCACTCGCATTCTCGATGCCGGCGGCACGATCGTCGGCAAGGCGCATTGCGAATTCTTCTGCCTCTCGGGCGGCAGCCACACCAATGCGACCGGCCCTGTGCACAATCCGTGGCGCATGGGCTATTCGGCCGGCGGTTCGTCATCCGGCTCGGCGGCGTTGATCGCCGCGGGCGAGATCGAAATGGCGATCGGCGGCGATCAGGGCGGATCGATCCGCATGCCGGCTTCCTTCTGCGGCATCTACGGCATGAAGCCGACCCATGGCCTCGTGCCCTATACCGGCATCATGCCGATCGAGCCGACGATCGATCATACCGGCCCGATGACGGCGAATGTTGCGTCCAATGCATTGCTGCTCGAAATCCTGGCCGGACCCGACGGTCTTGACCCGCGCCAGATCAATGTCAGGACCGATCATTATACGGCGGCATTGGGCCGCGGCGTCGCCGGCTTGCGCATCGGCATCGTAAGCGAGGGCTTCGGCCGGCCCGAAAGCGAGCGCGATGTCGACCAGAAGGTGCGGAAGGCGGCGGAGAAATTCCGCGGCCTCGGCGCGACGGTTGAGGAAGTCTCAGTCCCCATGCATCGCGATGGGCTTGCCATCTGGACGCCGATCGCGCTCGAAGGCCTCACCGACATCATGATGCACGGCAATGGCTTCGGCACCGGCTGGGAAGGGCTTTATGTAACGAGCCTTCTCGATGCGCATGCGAATTGGCGAAGCCGCGCCAATGAGTTGTCGCATTCGCTCAAAGTCTCGATGTTCGTCGGCGAGTACATGCAGAAAACCTATCGCGGGCATTTCTATGCCAAGGCGCAGAACCTTGCGCGGGCTCTGCGTGCGGCCTATGACGAGGCATTGTCGCGCTGTGATTTGCTGCTGATGCCGACGACGGCGATGAAGGCAACGCCCTTGCCGCCGCCCGGTGCGCCGATTCCGCTCGTGCTCCAGCGCGCCTTCGAGATGATCGGCAATACCGCGCCCTTCGACACGTCGGGCCACCCCGCCATGTCGATTCCGTGCGGGCTTTCGGAGGGCTTGCCGGTCGGCATGATGCTCATCGGCAAGCATTGGGCGGAATCGACCATCTACCGCGCCGCCCATGCTTTCGAGCAACTGGGCGACTGGCGCAAGATGTGAGATATTGGGGCATGTTCTGGCCAGGGAGGAATGCCGGATCATGACAGGCTTTTCGATCGATCTTTCCAAACCCATCACTTCGCTGGGCGATGAACGCCGCGCTGCGCCGCCGGATCTTAAGCCCCGTGACGGCAAGGCCTATGTCGTCGGCGATAAATCCATACCCTTGTCGCGCCGCACCGTCTGGCACACATTGAAGCGAACCACGGACAAGTTCGGCGCGCGCGATGCTGCGATCTTTGTCGAACATGGCGTGCGCTGGAGCTGGTCCGATCTTCTCGCCAAATGCGATGATCTCGCTTCAGGCCTTCTGGCGCTTGGCCTTCAGAAGGGCGACCGCATCGGCATCTGGTCGCCCAACCGGCCGGAATGGCTGTTGACGCAATTTGCGACCGCGCGGTTGGGATTGATCCTTGTCAACATCAATCCCGCTTATCGCGTGTCCGAGCTTGAATTCGCGCTCAACAAGGTCGGCTGCAAGGCGCTGATCCTCGCTTCCAGCTTCAAGACTTCCGATTATATCGCGCAATTGCGTTCGATCGCGCCCGAGATCGATGAATGCGAGCCGGGGCGCCTCGACAGCACGCGCCTGCCGCGGCTCAAGATCGTCATCCGCATGGGGGCGGAGAAGACCAAGGGCATGCTGAATTTCGATGAGGTCATGGGCATCGGCGGCCCGGCCCATCGCCTCCGCCTCGATGATCTCTCACGCGAACTCGACCCCGACGAGCCGATCAACATCCAGTTTACGTCCGGCACCACCGGCTCGCCCAAGGGCGCAACCCTCACCCACGCCAACATCGTCAACAATGCCCGCTTCGTCACCGGCACCATGGCGTTGACGGAAAATGACCGCCTATGCATTCCGGTGCCGCTCTATCATTGCTTCGGCATGGTCATGGGTACATTGGGTTGCGCCACAAAAGGCGCGGCAATGGTGTTTCCGGGCGAAGGCTTCGAAGCGGGCGCCACGCTCCAGGCGATCGCGCGCGAACGCTGCACGGCGGTCTATGGTGTTCCGACCATGTTCGTCGCCATGCTCGATCATAAGGACTTTGCCGGCCTCGATCTCTCGTCATTGCGCACCGGCGTCATGGCCGGCGCCCCCTGCCCGATCGAAGTCATGAAGAAGGTCGTCTCATTGATGCATGCGCGCGAGATCACCATTGGCTACGGCATGACGGAAACGAGTCCCGTCTCCTTCCAGAGCCATGTTGACGATCCCATCGACAAGCGCGTCTCGACCGTCGGTCGCGTCCACCCGCATGTCGAGGTCAAGGTCATCACCGCCGAAGGCCGCACCGCGCAAGTGGGCGAACCCGGCGAATTATGCACGCGCGGCTATTCGGTGATGCGCGGCTATTGGGACGATGACGCCAAGACCCGCGAGGCGATCGATCCCGGCGGCTGGATGCATACCGGCGATCTCGGCGTGATCGACGCGGAAGGCTATTGCAACATTGTCGGCCGTGTGAAGGACATGCTCATTCGCGGCGGCGAGAATGTCTATCCGCGCGAGGTCGAGGAATTCCTCTTCCGCCATCCCAAGGTCAAGGAAGTGCAGGTCTTCGGCGTGCCGGATGAGAAGTACGGCGAGGAGGTCTGTGCCTGGGTCGTACTCAAGCCCGGCCATAAGGCGACGGAAGACGAGATCCGCGATTTCTGCAAGGGCCAGATCGCCCATTACAAGGTGCCGCGCTATGTGCGCTTCAAGGACGCATTGCCGATGACGGTCACCGGCAAACCGCAGAAATTTATCATGCGCGACGAGATGGTCCGCGATCTCGGCTTGAAAGTGCAGAGGACGGCATGAAGCTGCTCGAGACCGATGTCCTGCTTGTCATCGATGTGCAGAATGATTTCATCCCCGGCGGCAATCTGGCGGTCGCTGCCGGCCATGAAGTGGTGCCTGTCATCAACCAGCTCGCCGAAAAATTTCGCCATGTCGTATTGACCCAGGACTGGCACCCGGAAAAGCACTCCTCCTTCGCCTCGAGCCATCTCGGGAAGCAGCCATTCTCGCAAACCGAAATGCATTACGGGCCGCAGACGCTGTGGCCCGAACATTGCGTGCAGGGCACGCACGGTGCCGAGTTTCATGAGGATCTCGACATTCCTCGTGCCGAGCTCATTCTGCGAAAAGGCCATCGCCCCCATATCGATTCATATTCGGCCTTCTTCGAGAATGACCGCAAGACGCCCACAGGCCTCAATGGCTACTTGCGCGAGCGCGGCTTTCAGCGCGTATTCTGCGTTGGCCTCGCCTTCGACTATTGCGTGCGCTACTCCGCCGAAGATGCCTTCAAGCTCGGCTTCGACAGCGTGGTGATCGAGAGCGCGACGCGCGCCATTGATCTTGAGGGATCGGCGGAAGCGACCCGGCCTTCATTCCGCCGCGGCGGCATCACACTCGTCCCGCATCTGGGGCAGTAGAATCCCCTACCCACAAGGGGAAGGGAGAATTCACTGCACCACTTCCGGCACGCGTTCTGCCGGCGGCGTATTACGGCTGCGGCCGCAGCGCACGATGCCGTCGATCACCACCATGCCGATGCCGGGCAGGTCACCCAATTCGATCGACTTCAGCACGTCCTTACCCGCGGTGTGCTGCGCACGATCGATGAACACGAAATCGGCGGCGCGTCCCGCTTCGATGATGCCGCAATCGAGTTTGCGCATCCGCGCGGTGTTCCCGGTCGCGCAGGCAATCGCCAATTCCGCAGGCAATCCGCCGAGTCCCGACAGCAGCGCCATCATGCGCAATATGCCGAGCGGCTGAACGCCGGAGCCGGCCGGACTGTCGGTGCCGAGTATCACGCGATGAAGGTTTCGCGTTGCCGTCGCCGTTTTGAGTGCCGCGATGGCAATGCGTTCATTGCCATTATGAACAAGCTCGATCGCCCGTTTTGATACTTCGCACAATTCGCACACATGCGCTTCCGGCAATGACGTATGCCCGCCATTGATATGGCCAATGACATCGGCGTCCGCTTCGAGCACGGTGTCCTTGTCGATGAGCCCCGAGCCCGGAATGGAAGGCCCGCCGGTATGGATCGTCGACTGGATGCCGTGTTTGCGCGCCCAGGCGACCATTTCCTTCGCCTCATAGCCGGCCTTCACGCTCCCCAACCCGACCTCGCCGAGCAGCGTGACTCCGGCTTGTGCGAGATCGATGAAATCCTGCTCGACCATGCCTTTTTCGAGCACCGGTGCACCGGCATGAAGCTTGACGCCGCCGGGCCGGAAGGCCGAGAAACTGCGCTGCGCCGTGATTGCCAATGCTTTCAGGCCCACGACGTCGCGCGGGCGCCCCGGCAGATGCACCTCTCCTGCCGAGACCATGGTGGTCACGCCGCCATGGAGAAAACTGTCAATCCAGTTGAGCTGGCTCTGCCGCGGCGTCCAGTCGCCGAACACCGGATGCACATGGCTGTCGATCAGGCCGGGGCAAAGCGCTGTGCCCTTGGCGTCAATGACAGTCGTTGCGGCGCTCTGATCGGCGTCCTTCGCCTTGCCCACAAAACTGATGCGGCCGTCGACGCTGACGACCGTATCGGCATCAGAGAGCGGTGCATTGAGGTCGCCGGTTAACAGCAAGCCAATATTCTTGACGACGGTCTTGCCTTTGACGGCGGCGCCTTGAGCTTCTGCGGCCATGTCGATCCTCCCGAACTAGGCCGGAGTGTCAGTCAGCGCGATTTCTTTGGCAAGTGGGGCGCGTGCTTACGGCGTCTTGATCTCGGCATGAGCGGCCTCTTGAGCCTCGTCCGCATCCGGTGCGCCATAGAGCGCAGCAGTCACATCCTTGAAGGAATAGAGATTGTTGCTGTCGAGATAGACCTTATGAAGGTCAGGCAAGCGCTCGATCGGCACGTTGAAATAGGCCTTCAGGACCTCACGGAAGATGTTGACCGGGCTCAAGCGCGAATCGATCTCGCCCGCCGGGATTTGTGGCGCGTAGATAGCGGTCAGGATCGCCATCTTTTCTCGCAGCGTTTCGGCGGGCACCTTCTGCCAGTCGACATTCGAAACGTCCCGCCCGAGCTGGGTCACTTCATTGCCGGCGAATTGTTCAGGCCATGGCCCCTCATCCGCTTGCAGGATGATGACCGGCCTCGGGCCCGGCGCGGCGAGCAACGCATCGACCATTTTGAGGATCTCGCGATTTGTATAGGCGAGCTGGCCGCCGTAATTCTCCGCCCGCGTCCGCGACAGCGCCTCCTGCGTATCCATGCAGCGGCCGGTCTCATGCGTGACGAAGGGCGGATGCGGCACGAGGAAATGCGCAAAGTGGAATTGCGGCCCCTCGGCTCGGGCGCCGTTGCGCAGATCGTCGAACATCAATTGCGAGCGGCGGCACTGCCAATAGAGCGGATCCATGTGCCGAAGTCCGGTCGCATGCGCGAAATCGACCAGTAGCGAATACTCGTAGATAACCCGCAGCATCTCGGGCATTTCGTAGAATGTGTGATTCTTGTCGGCAATCGCGATCCGCCGTGTCGGCTCCCACCAGGTGCCGTAGAAATTCACTTTATATCCGAGCGACTTGAGGAATCGCGCGATGCGAAAGTCCTGGAACATCGCGAACAATGGATACCAGTCCGAACTTCCCTTGGTCTCGGGAGTTTCGAGCTTGTCGAGATAATCGAAATTGAGCGACGAGACGACCGAGTGCGCGGTGCGCTGGTAGTTTGAATAGGCCTCATCGACGATGACAAACCCGCGTTTGCGCAATTCGTCGAGAAACGCGTTATTGTCGAAGCCATAGACCTTCTTCAGATAGTCGGCGCGCTGGTAGCGGTCGAAGATGAAGTAATAGATGTTCGGCTTCTCGGCGGGTTGGCCTGTCGGGGCCGGCACCTCGTCAAAGGCCCGCGACGCGATCTCTTTGATCTCGCCGCGGTGACGCAAGATGTCGGAGCTCACAATCGGCAAGGCCGACATCAGGACAAGCGCGGCCGAGGCCGCCGTGAGCACCAACGGCAGGAGCCGCCGCGATTCCTTCCAGAAGAGTACCAGCGCCATCATCGCCGTCCAACCGGCGATCCAGAAGAGCTTCGGTGCGCCCGGCTCCAGAAACACGATCGGCAGAAATATCGCGCAGAAGAGGAGGGCAACGATCGGATCGCTGATCTGCGGCTTGCGAAACAGCACGCGCGCAAGAAAGGTGATCGCCAGGTAGCCGGCGATAAAGGCAAGCCCGGCCCAGATCGTGTCGGCAAGGCTGGCGCGCTCGATATTGCCGGCCCCGAGCTGCATGACCGGCACCAGCGGCAGCAGGAACGCGTAAGGTGGCAGGCGTAGTTTCGATAGAGAGATCATGCGTTCAGCCCGAGATGCGGTCGAACCAGTAGAGCCTGCGTCCGCTGGCCGATACGGTTTCGGATTTCACGATGCGCGCCCTTGAGGCGAGCGCGGCTTCGAAGGCTTCCGGCGTATAGTCCGGGAAGATATCGTCTCTGAGCGCCAGGAGCTGCTGCACGGTCGGGTCCTGCTTCTGCACGAATTCAATGACGCCGGTCGGCGCGAGGTCGACGAGCGAGGCAACGACGCCGTCGAGCGGAATATTGCGTCCGATCGCAAGGTGATGTTCGAAGGCCAGCGCCAATAATCCATTGGCATCGCCGCGCTTGGCGAGGCTCTTGCGCTCTTGATTGGCCCAGCCTTGATTTGGGCTGGGATTTGCGCCGTCCTGGAACAGCGGCAGGAATTTGAGCGATTTCGCTTTGGCCCGCGCATAGGCGCGCTCCAGCGCACCCTGGTCGAAATCGAAGCCGATCACGCGTGCAGCACCCGAGGCCAAGGCAACTTCGGAGTAATCGCCGGTATTGCAGCCGATGTCCCACAGAAGTTTGGGCTTCACCTGCGAACAGAATTCCGCAACGAAGCGTTTCTTCGCCTGCTGCTCTTCGCTGTCATAGGTGGTCGTCTCGGCATAATGCTGCCAGACGGTTGCGCCCGTGTCCTTGGGATTGAGGCCTTTGATCCAGTCGCGCAATGACTGAAGCATCCGCTGATAGCCGACCTTGGAAAGCTTCACCGCCTTGGCGCGCGCGACGCTCTTGCCATTGTCGACAATCGCTGTGCTTTGCAGCTTCGCTTGCATCGTCACATGGCTGAGCACGTTGAAGGAGAGATTGCGCCACCACGGCATCATGCGGGCGAGCGAAACCGTATCGATGCCTTCGAGACTGCCGCGGAACCATGAATTATGCGGAATGCCGAAAAGTGCCCGCAGCAGGAGCGGATTGAGAAACTGCTCGCAGAATTGGCGATGCCCGGCCCAAACCTCGCCCTCCTGATATGTGCGGAATGAGAGGACGTCGATGAAGACCGGCTTCACGCCGTCAAACTGCACATTATAGGCGGTCGAGTCCGAAAGGCTGAAGCCGGCTTCCAGAGCCTCGAGCTGAACCGTGAGATGCAGGATGGCCGCCGCCTTCAGAAGCGGGAAGGACCATTCGTAAGGGTAGGAGATGAAGGGTAGGCGCTCATGCTGGAGCACCATGGAAGGATCGGTCGCAAGCGTGCCGAGCACCGCGGCATCGACTTCGCGGGTAGGAACCAGTTTACCCTTTTCGACCAACCGGTCGAACAGGCCGGATTCGCGGAATGAGGCGAATTCATCCGCCGCCCGCCCCATGACAGAGCGAAAAATCTCGCCGCTGCGCTGGTAAATCCGACCGTTGGGATCGCGAAAAGATCCCGCGTCGGGAATAGCAAGGCTCATTGTTCGCCGTGCATTTCATCCTCGGTTTCGGAATTCTGCCGCCCGATCCCCAGGAAGTTCCGCAATTTATACCAATAAGCCTTCACCACGAAGAGCGAGCCGGCGACGCCGGCGATGAGGGCTTGGAGGATGATGCTGCCCGTGCCGGGATCGAGATAGGCATAGGCATCTGTTTCGATGAACATCAATGCAGCGATGCTGCACAGGATCAGTTTCGGGCGCATGGCGAACTCCCCAGTGAAGCCGCAGACCCTAGATTGCCGGGCTGAATATTCGATTAAATCAGTTCGAAAAAATGTGCCTAAAACTTTGCTAATAGCGGCTCGCAAGCGCGTAGACCGTGCCGCGATAGGGGGCTGTTGCCGGCTCATCCACCGCGGTGATGTAAATCGTCCTTCCATCCTCGGAGAAGGCGAGATTGGGGGCGGCGGCCGACGGCACTTCGATGACCCGCAGTGGTTTGCCGGTTTGGTCAACGACGGCAATGCGGCCTGAACTGAAGGCGCCAATATAGAAGTTCCCGTCAGGCCCGAGCTTGATCCCGTCGGGATAGGCGTTAGGAGCTTCGCCGATCTCGCCCATGCGCAGGAAGAGCCGCCGGTCGGCAAGTGTGCCATCACCTTCGATCCTGAAGGAGATGATCCGGTGCGCCTCCGATTCAACGACGAGCAGCCGATCGCCATTGCGCACGATGCCATTGGCAAAATGGAGATCATCCGCCACCTGGCGGATGTGGCCCTTGGCGGTGAGATGGATCACCCGGCCGATGATCGGCCCGGGCTCCCAAGGGCCGGAAAGTGTCAAGTAGACGCCGCCCTTGCCGTCGGGCGCGATGTCATTGGGGCCGAGCAGCGGGCCGCCCGCCTCATCCTTGTCGATGATGTTCAGGGTCGTGCCGTCGCGGGCGACGATTGCCACTTCATTGGACGAAAAACAGGCGACGGCGAAATTTTGGCCGAAGGTCCCTATAGCCGAAGGCCCTGAGCCTTCACGACTCCAGAAAATAGATGTGTCCTTCCCGTCCCAGGCCGACACGCGGTCGCCGCCATATTCGGCATAGTAAAGGAGACCGTCGCGTACCAGCGGGCCTTCTGGGAATAGCGCCTGTTTGGTGATGATCTGCATGCCCGCCTCCCGACTTGCGACGAGAGGCTAGAGCATTTGGAGCAACGGCGGGAGGCTAAAGCATAGGCGCTAAAACTGTGTGGGTTTTTTTGAGGGAAGTCGGCCGCACCACCCCGCGCGAAATTATTGGATCGGCGTCAATCCTTACGCTCGTTAACCTGCGCTAAGTCGAACACTCCACAGCCTGGTGTCGTAAAATGACAAGCGAAGACAGAGCTCGATGCGCTATGGGTGCCTCGATCATCACCGGGATCGCGGCATGCTTGGTTAAGCAACGCCCGAATCGTTCTCGAAGCTCCGCTCGGCGCCGCGTCGGAGCTGACCAAGACCGAAACGGATCGGACAGCGATCCGCCCGAACAGAAGGGAAAGAGGAGACATGCTCAGGCGAACCTTTGCGGCCGCCGGGAAGTCGGCCTTGGCGAAGTCGGGCGTCTCAGACAATAGGTTGCAAATCGCGGGTTGTGGTGCGGACAATTTCCAGGCAAGTGATTCTACCTCGCATGGACGCGGTTTAAATCGGCGCGTAGAACCATTGAGTACCGAGAGATGAGAGCGCGCTAAACGAGAAAATCGTCATTATGGCGGTGAAAGAAATGTCTTCTTTTCGTCGACACGCCGGGCGAATGGCCGTCATCGCGCTCGGCCTCTTCCTCCCTGTTCTCCTGCCGAAGGGTGCATACGCTGAGGAGGCGCCCAAGGCACCTATCACGATTGTGGTTACCGGCAATGAGTCGCCCGACGCGCTCAAGAAACTAATCGACAATGTTGCAGCCCAAGGGCGTCCGGTTTCGATCACGCTCGAGAGCAAATCCGATACAGCAAAGACTGTCGGACCCAAAGAGACCACCGAACCTGTCGAGGGAGAGTTTCTTGATCTCTTCCTTCGCGGCGTGAAGGAGAGCGTGGATGATCTGCCGGCAGCGCCGCAGTTTTTCTCCGGTCTGGGACGTTGGTGGGACTTGCCCCCTCCGTCGACCGGTTTTCCGATCTATCTTCTCAAACTGGCAGTAGTTCTAGGCATATCGGGCGCCGCCAGTTGGCTGGTGCTGAGATTGCTTGGGAGGATAGGCCCTCGCCTTCCAGCTTCAGAGCTTGCTCCGCTCGCGAGCAAGCTTCGGCCGGCACTTGCGCGGCTTGTAAAGGATATTGCTGCTGCAGCCGCCTTCATCGGCGTTGCATCCTTGGTCGCTGCGCGCTTCTTCGATCCTGTCGCCGCTGAGGGCAAAGTCACGGCGCTGTTGATCGGCGTGCTTCCGTTCGCGTTGTCGCATCTGGTCGTTGGAAATCTGCTCTTGTCTCCATATGAACCCCGGCTGCGTTTGTTTATGATTCCGCGTGCCGCGCGCCACTTTGCGTTGCTCGTGGCCTATGTGGTGGCCGGGACGATTATACTTTCCATCATCGCCGTCGGTGACGCGGCCGCCAGCCCAAAAGGCGAGTCGTCGGGTCTATATCTGATCTTGAGCACATTGTTGGTCGTTTTCAAAATCTGGTGGTTCTGGGATGCGCGCCGCGACATCGCCCAGGTTATTCTGTCAGGAGCACCTGAGGGCCAATCGCCAGGCTCGCTAAGGCGCCTGATGGCCGCAACGACACCTTGGTTCCTGATCCTCAGCACCGTGGTTCTCTGGGCGCTCGGAAGGGTGTCGGAGACGGTTCCGGGAGGGACAAAGTGGGCGACGGCATTGGGGGCGACGCAGGTCCTGATTATCTTGGTGCCGATACTTGCGGTCGGCGTATCGGTCCTCGCGCGACAACGCCTGCTGACAACGGATCCCGAGCGAACGCCATTCCAGCAGGCGGTGCGTGCATTGATGGTGAAGATTAGCGGTGGTTGCGCGTGGCTCGCTGGCCTTGCGTTATTGGGATGGACCTGGCGCTATCTCTTGATCCAATCACAGTCTCAAGAAGGACTGGCAGCGCTCAGAAGTATCATATCGATCATCGTCCTCGCGATTGCGGGCTGGGCGTTGACCAGCTTCGTAAACGCCCTCTTCAATGCCTACGCGGCGCGTGGCGTTCCAACTGCCGATGACGAGCATGCCACACCTGCTGGCGGTGTGCAGACGCGAATAGGATCTATTCTTCCAATCTTGCGCGGTATCGCCATCGGCTCGGCGATTGGCCTGACGATCCTCCTGGTTTTAACCCAGCTCGGCTTCGACATCGCACCGTTGCTCGCTGGCTTCACGATTCTAGGCCTCGCCATCTCTTTTGGTTCGCAGACACTGGTAAAGGACATTGTCTCCGGATTCTTTTTCATGGTCGAGGATGCATTCCGCGTGGGCGAATACATTGACACTGGCAAGCTCAAGGGCACCGTCGAGAAAATCAGTTTGCGGTCGCTGCAATTACGCCACCAGAGCGGTCTCATTCACACCATTCCGTTCGGCACGCTAAGCCAGGTGACAAATGCAAGCCGCGATTGGGCGACCGTGAAGTTCAGTTTGCGGCTTGATCGCAGCACCGACATTGAGAAAGCGCGCAAGACGATCAAGAAAGTTGGTCTCGAACTCATGGACGATCCCGAATTTGCCAAAGGCTTCCTGACGCCTTTGAAAATGCAGGGCGTTGATGAGATCGCCGATTCGGCGATCGTGGTGCGGGCCAAGTTTACCGCTCAACCGGCGATGGCGAGTGCAATACAGCGTGAGGCGCTGAAACGCGTCTACACCGCCTTCACCAAGTCAGGCATTGAGTTCGCATCCAACGCCGTCACAGTGCGCGGCGGTGGCTCCGCCGATGCCGTTGCAGCATCGGCAGCCTCATCGCCGCCTGCGCCAGTTCCAGCGAATTAGGCGATCGCAGACCCGGCGGGTTGCCCTAATGGACGCTCACCGCCAGAAGCTCATGCTCCATGGCATTGGCGACAGCCGCCTCGCGCGTACCGGAAATCGACATGGGCGTACCGTCCGCTGCATAGAGGCAGAAGAGCTTGGCGTCGTCCGGGACGTTGATCTTCGGTCCAAGCAATTTGATCGCGTCGGTCGCGCCGATTTCGCGGATATAGCTCAGTGTGCCACCACCCAGGATTGCCAAGTCCTGAGCCGAGACGTCTGGCTTTTTGATATCTGTGTTCATGTCTCAGGCTCCTTTAATATCGATCTTACGTATAACGCGCTGCGGCTCCGGCCGTTCAAGGTCGATCGCCAGCAGCCCGTTTTCAAGTTCTGCGCCGATCACCTCCATGCCTTCCGCCAGGACAAATGCGCGCTGGAACTGGCGCGCCGCAATCCCGCGATGGAGATAGGCGCGATCTTCGGATTCGCTCTGCTTGCCGCGGATGGTCAGCTGGTTTTCCTCCAGCGTAACCTCAAGGTCGTCATTGGCAAATCCGGCGACCGCCAGCGTGATCCGCAATCGGTCGCTCTTTCCGGCAATGGGTGGCAGGCGTTCGATATTGTAGGGCGGATAGCCGTCCCCGGGGGTCTTGGCGGCGCGGTCGAGCAGGCGCTCAACCTCGTCGAAACCAAGCAGCAGGGGACTGGAGAATACCGATACGCGTGACATGTTTTGCCCTTCGAGAAGCAGCTGGTCCCCGCTGACCCGTATGGCACCAGCGAGAACTCATGGGCTAATATGTTAGCCGCAAGAAGGGGATTCAAGGGCGGGAAATGGCTGGGTTTGAGGGCCGGGTGGCCTTGGTGACGGGTGCCGGAAGTGCGGAAGGCATCGGTTTTGCCTGCGCACAAACGCTCGGAAATGTGGGCGTAAGAATCGCGATTTCGGCCACCACGGAGCGCATTTTCGCACGCGAAAACGAGCTTTTGGGACGCGAAAAAGCAGCCTTTATCGCCGATCTGACTGACCCTGAGCAGGCCGGTCAGCTGGTCAAAGACGTCGTCAAACGCTTCGGGAGGCTCGATATTCTGGTCAATAATGCGGGCATGATCCAGACCGGCGAACGGTCAAAAAGCTCGGTTATTGAACGAATTTCGGACGCCGAATGGCGCCGGCATCTGGATCTGAACGTCACCACCGCCTTCAATCTTTGCCGCGCCGCCATTCCCTCCATGCGTCGCAGAAAATACGGCAGAATCATCAACATAGCTTCCGTCACAGGCCCTCTCGTCACCAATCCCCGCTCCGCCGGATATTCCGCCGGAAAAGCCGCCATGACCGGCCTGACACGCGCCATCGCATTGGATACGGCGCATAGCGGCATCACCTGCAATGCCGTCCTCCCCGGCTGGATCGAAACCGCCTCGTCTACCAAAGCCGAAATCATCGCCGGCAACGCCTCACCCGTCGGCAGGCCGGGCCGGCCGGATGAGGTGGCCGCAGCGGTCCGTTTCCTGGCAGGGGACGATGCAAGCTATGTGACCGGGGCGATGATCGTCGTCGATGGCGGCAATTCGATTGTCGAATTCAAGGGGCAGGAAAGTGACCGGTACTGATGTCTGGCGCGGCAAGACCGTCCTGATCACCGGGGCGGCGGGCGGCATGGGCAGCGCGACCGCCAGGGCCTTCAAGGCCCAAGGGGCGAGCCTGGCGCTGGCCGACCTGAACCTCCAGAAGTTGCAGTCACTCAACCAAGAATTGGGTGGCGACGCCACCCTGCTCGAGGCCGATATCGTGCGGCCGGATGCCTGCATGTTGATGGTTAAGGGCGCGATCGCGGCCTTTGGACGGCTGGACGTTCTCATCAATGGGGCGGGCGTGTGGGTCGAAGGGCCTTCCGAAACCATGACCGAGGAACAGTGGGACAGGACCCTCGACATCAATCTGAAGGGCACGTTCTTCGCCTGCCGCCATGCCATTCCGCACCTCGAAAAGGTCGAAGGCCAGATCATCAACATTGCCTCCGATGCCGGGCTCATGGGCAATGCCGGTGCCGCCATCTACTGCGCGTCCAAAGGCGGCGTGGTCCTCCTCACCAAGGCGCTGGCCCTGGAGCTTGCGCCGCGCGGCATCCGTGTGAACGCCATCTGTCCCTGCGACGTCGACACGCCCATGCTCGCCTACCAGGCATCCGCCTTTGGCGGCTGTGACCCGGAAGCCTATCTCGACAAGCTCAAGGCGATCTATCCGCAAGGCCCGCGCACGCGCTTTGCGACCGCTGAAGAGATCGCCTCCTTCATTCTCGCGGTTGCCAGTCTCAAGCCCATTACCGGGGCTGCCTTGCCGATCGATTTCGGGACCACCGCTGGCCGTTGAGGGGTTACCACAAGCCGCTTGAAAATGACTGTCGGCTGGCGTCAACTGAAGGTTAGGCCCAGTTCAAGGGCGCAAGTTCAGGGAGACAGGATTGATGCTGAAGAAACTTATCGCGGCGGCCGCCATGACGGTCGCGCTCTCGGCCGCCGCCTTGGCGGCGGATGACAAGCCGGCCGTGGTCTTCGACATTGGCGGCAAGTTCGACAAGTCCTTCAATGAAGGGATTTTCAACGGCGCCGAGAAGTTCAAGAGCGAGACCGGCGTCGCCTATGGCGAGTTCGAGATCTCCAACGAAGCGCAGCGCGAGCAGGCGCTCAGGAATTTCGCCGACCAGGGCTATAGCCCGATCATCGCTGCGGGCTTCGCCCAGGCCGCGGCGCTCGAAAAAGTCGCCAAGGAATATCCGGATCTCAAATTCGCAATCATCGACATGGTCGTCGATCTGCCGAATGTGCAATCGCTGGTCTTCAAGGAAGACGAGGGCTCGTATCTCGTCGGCATGCTGGCTGCCATGGCGTCGAAATCGGGCAAGGTCGGCTTCGTCGGCGGCATGGACATCCCGCTGATCCGTAAATTCGCCTGCGGCTATGTCCAGGGCGTCAAGGCGACCAACCCCAACGCCACCGTCTTCCAGAACATGACCGGCGATACCGGTGCTGCCTGGAATGACCCGGTCAAGGGCGGCGAACTCACCAAGGCGCAGATCGCCCAGGGTGCCGACGTCGTCTATCACGCGGCCGGCGGCACCGGTGTCGGCGTGCTGCAGGCCGCTGCCGATGGCGGCATTCTTGGCATTGGTGTCGACTCGAATCAGAACGGCCTTCATCCGGGCAAGGTTCTGAGCTCGATGCTGAAGCGCGTCGACGTTGCCACATACAATGTCATGAAGACCGGCAAGGAAGGCACGTTCAAGCCTGGCATTCAGGTTTTGGGCCTCGCCCAGGATGGCGTCGGCTATGCCATGGACGACAACAACAAGGCGCTCGTGACGCCCGAGATGCAGGCCAAGGTCGAAGCCGCCAAGGCCGACATCATTTCCGGCAAGCTTCCGGTTCACGATTATATGTCCGACGAAAAGTGCCCGGTCGAGTAAGCTGACAATCCTGCACCCGCTCTTCCGGGAATTCCGGGAGAGCGGGCGGTTTTAGTGCCCGGAGGCCCGCGACGGGATGCCCCCCGCGATTGAGATGATCGGCATCGACAAGCGTTTTGGCGCTGTCCATGCCAACAGGAATGTCGACCTCACAGTCGCGAAGGGCTCCATTCACGGCATTGTCGGTGAAAACGGCGCCGGCAAGTCCACCTTGATGTCGATCCTGTTCGGCTTTTACGAAGCCGATTCCGGCGAGATCCGCGTCAATGGCAAGCCGGTCTCCATTTGCTCTCCGGCCGATGCGATCAAAGCCGGGATCGGCATGGTGCATCAGCATTTTATGCTCGTCGAAACTTTCACCGTTCTGGAGAATGTCGTGCTCGGTGCCGAGGACGGCCCCTTGATCGGCCCGGTTCTCGCCCATGCGCGCTCTGAATTGGCGCGGCTTGCCCGCGACTACGAACTCCAGGTCGACCCCGATGCGGTGGTCGGCACGTTGCCTGTCGGGCTCCAGCAACGAGTCGAAATTTTGAAAGCGCTGTTTCGCGGTGCCGAGATATTGATCCTCGACGAGCCGACCGGTGTTTTGACGCCACCCGAAGCCGACCATCTCTTTCGCATCCTGGCGCAGCTCAAGGCGCAGGGAAAAACCGTTATCTTCATCACCCATAAATTGCGCGAGATCATGGCGATCACCGACACGGTCTCCGTCATGCGGCGCGGCGAGATGGTCGCCACCAAAAAGACGGCCGACACAAACCCGGCTGATCTGGCCGAACTCATGGTCGGACGGCGCGTGTTGCTGCGCGTCGAAAAAGGGCCGGCTAGACCGGCTGAGACTGTTCTCGATGTCCAACACCTCACCGTGCGCGATGAAAAAGGCGTGGCGCGGGTTGATGATGTTTCCTTTAACGTTCGCAGCGGCGAGATCGTCGGCATTGCCGGTGTTTCCGGCAACGGCCAGTCGGAATTGCTAGAAGCGATTGCCGGCATTCGCAAGCCGACCGAGGGAACCATTACGGTCGAAGGTCGATCGCTCGCCGACCATAGCGATCCGCGCTTTTCTCGCATGATCGGTCTCGCGCATGTTCCCGAGGATCGCCAGAGGCGCGGTCTGGTTGCGTCTTTTGAGGCGGCGGAATCAGCGATACTTGGCTGGCACTACGAACCAAGCCTTGGCAGGGGTTGGCTGCTCGATCGCGAGGCGGTTGTCGATCGCTGTCGCTCGGAGATGGCGGGCTTCGACATCCGCCCGCAAAATCCGCATCTCAAGACGGCGAAGTTTTCGGGCGGTAACCAGCAGAAGATCATCCTGGCGCGCGAGATCGAGCGTGATCCGAAACTCTTGATCGTCGGACAGCCGACGCGCGGTGTCGATATCGGCGCCATCGAGTTCATTCATCGCCGCCTCATCGAGCTTCGCGACATGGGCAAGGCAATCCTGCTGATCTCCGTTGAACTGGACGAGATTCGCTCGCTCTCCGATCGCATCCTGGTCATGTGCCAGGGCCGCATCGTCGGCGAGCGCACCAGCGATTCAAGTGAAGGCGAACTCGGCCTGATGATGGCCGGTATTGCGCGCGAGGCCGCCTGATGGCGTCGGTGTCCGGTACGGAATTGCCGCGTTGGGCCGATGTGGTGCTGATACCCCTCATCAATCTCTCGCTTGCCTTGCTCATTGCCGGCTGCGTCGTGCTGATCATCGGCGAGAATCCGTTCGAGGCGATGGCAATCCTCCTCAAGGGCGCGTTGGGAAGTCTGAAAGGCTGGGGCTATCTCCTCTACTACGCGACCAACTTCACCTTCACGGGCCTCGCCGTGGCCGTTGCTTTCCATGCCGGGCTGTTCAATATCGGCGGTGAGGGCCAAGCCTATATTGGCGGGCTCGGTGCCGGGATGGCCGGCCTCTATCTCGGGTTCATGCCCCTGCCACTCGCTGTTCTTTGCGGCATTATCGGCGCAATGGCGTTTGGGGCTGCCTGGGCGTTTATCCCGGCCTATCTGCAGGCGAAGCGCGGCAGCCACATCGTGATCACCACGATCATGTTTAACTTCATCGCTGCGAGCCTGATGATCTACCTCCTCAACAACGTGTTCCGTCCGAAGGGGCGCATGGCCGTTGAGAGTGAAGCGCTGGTAGCTGCAATCCCAACCTTTCGCGAGATGGGAATGTCCTGGGGCGTGAAGCTTCCAAGCACGCCGCTCAACCCGGTCGTTTTTCTTGCTGTTATTGCGGCGGTTGCCGTGTGGTTTCTCCTGTGGCGGACGCGGCTTGGCTATGAGATTCGCACCGTTGGCGCCAATCCTGACGCGGCGGTCTATGGAGGAATTGGGGTCGCCCGAATCATCATCATTGCGATGTTGATTTCGGGGGCCCTTGCCGGGCTGCTCTCGGTGAACGAGATCATGGGTTTTCAGCATCGTATCGTTCTGGAATTTGTCGGTGGCGCGGGTTTCGTCGGTATTGCCGTCTCGCTTCTGGGGCGCTCCCATCCATTTGGTGTAATACTTGCTGCGCTGCTCTTCGGCATCCTCTATCAAGGCGGCGCCGAACTCTCATTCCAGAAGCCGACGATCTCGCGCGATATGATCGTGGTCATCCAGGGATTGGTGATCCTGTTCATGGGAGCGCTCGAACAGGTGTTCAAGCCGCACATCGCACGGCTATTGGCGCCGCGCATTGCGGAAGCGAAGGCGTAGGCGCATGGAGACGCTGACGCTTCTTCCCGAGATCCTCGCCTCAGCCATCCGCCTTTCCATTCCCTTGATCTTCGCGTGTCTCGCCGGCCTGTGGTCGGAGCGTTCCGGTATCGTCGACATCGGCCTGGAAGGTAAGATGCTGGCTGCGGCCTTTGCCGCGGCATCTGCAGCCTTCGTGTTCGAGTCGGCGTGGATCGGCTTGTTCTTCGCCCTGATCGTGTCCGTCGCATTGGCCTTGGTGCACGGCTACGCCTCGATCACCCATCGCGGCAACCAGATCATTTCCGGCGTGGCAATCAACATGCTGGCAGCCGGTTTGTCCCTCGTCCTCGGTGCCAAATGGTTCCGCGAAGGCGGCCGCACGCCGGCGCTTGAGAGCTTTGAACGCTTCATGCCGATCGAATTGCCGGGTGCAGTAGCACTGCAGGGCGTTCCCGTGATCGGACCCATCTACAAGGAGATGATTTCCGGCCATTCGCTTCTGACCTACTTGGCTTTCATCTGCGTGCCGATCACCGCCTATGCCTTGGCGCGCACGCGCTTCGGCTTGCGCTTGCGCGCGGTCGGCGAGAACCCGCATGCCGTCGACACGGCGGGCATTTCAGTTTCTGGCTTACGCTATCGCGCGGTGATCATTTGCGGATTGCTCTGCGGTCTCGGCGGCGCATACCTTTCGATCTCGCAGTCGGCGGGCTTCATCAAGGACATGACCGCCGGCAAGGGCTTCATCGCGCTTGCTGCATTGATCTTTGCGAACTGGCGCGCCTTTCCCGCGATGGGAGCATGCTTGCTCTTCGGCTTTCTCGACGCGATGGCGATCCGCCTGCAGGGCGTCGAGGTACCGGGGATCGGCGAGGTTCCGGTGCAGGCTGTCCAGGCCCTGCCCTATGTGCTCACCGTGATCTTGCTTGCTGGCTTCATCGGCAAGGCCATTCCGCCGCGCGCCAGCGGCATTCCCTATACGAAGGACCGCTGATCATGCCCATGGACCTCGCGCTGATCGCCGCCGCGACGGCAGCACGCCATAGCGCTTATGCACCCTATTCGCGGTTTCTGGTTGGTGCAGCGGTGAAGGACGGGGGCGGACGGATTCATGCCGGATGCAACGTCGAAAATGCCGCCTATCCGCAGGGCACATGCGCAGAAGCCGGTGCAATTGCTGCAATGATACTTGCCGGTGGCACGAAGATTGTCGAAGTGGCAGTTGCCGGCGCCGGCGATGGCCTGGTGACGCCGTGCGGCGGCTGCCGGCAGAAACTGCGCGAATTCAGTGCCGGCGACACGCCGATCCACATTTGCGACGAAGACGGTAATGTAAAAGCGAGCTTCACACTTGCGGAACTGCTGCCGCACTCATTCGGGCCGGAGCATCTCGATTGCGGAGACTAGGCGATCATCTAGGCAAGGACCGGCCCAAGGTCGCGATCATTCTTGGATCGAGCCTTGGCGATATTGCGCTCGCGGCGCAGAACGCGCGTACCATCGATTATCGCGAGATCAAGGACTTTCCCGTTCCGAAGATTTCAGGCCACGCGGGACATTTGATACTTGGTAGCCTCGGAGGGCAGCCGGTCCTAATCCTGCGCGGCCGCGTCCATGCTTATGAAAGCGGCAATGCCGCCATCATGCGCCCTGCCATCGCAGCGCTCGCCGAAACGGGCGTGACGACGCTGATCATCACCAATGCGGCAGGTTCGCTCGATCCGAAACTGCGCCCGGGGCGCATCATGCTGATCGAGGATCACATTAATTTCTCCGGCATGAATCCCTTGATCGGCGAGGCCGGCGACCATGGGTTTGTTGGCTTGACGGAGGCTTATGATCCGGACTTGCGCAAGCGCCTCGTGAAAGCGGCGAAGCAGGAGAAGATCGCGCTCGCGAAGGGTGTCTATGTCTGGTTCTCTGGTCCGAGCTTCGAGACGCCGGCCGAGATCCGCATGGTGCGGAAATGGGGTGGCGACGCGGTCGGCATGTCGACCGTGCCGGAAGTGATTCTGGCGCGCCGCTTCGGTCTTCGCGTGGCGGCACTCTCGGTCATCACCAATCTTGGAGCCGGCATCGAGGGCGCAGCACCCAGTCATGATGAAACGAAGCGCGAAGGGGCAAAGGCCGCCGCCGACATGACGCGGCTTCTTCAGCGCTTCATGGCCGGGATCGACGATGGCTGAGCGAACGCTCCCGCAGGAAGTCATTCGCCACAAGCGCGACGGCAATGCCTTGTCGCCCATCGAGATTGCCGGTTTCATTCAGGGCCTGACTGACGGCACGATCACCGAGGGTCAGGTCGCGGCCTTTGCCATGGCCGTCTTCTTTCGCGGCATGGCGGAGGAAGAGACGGTGGCGCTCACCCTCGCCATGCGCGATTCAGGGCTTGTGCTCGACTGGTCGGATCTGGGCGGACCGGTCGTCGACAAGCATTCGACCGGTGGCGTCGGCGATAATGTCTCGCTCATGCTGGCGCCGATGCTCGCGGCCTGCGGCTGCTACGTGCCGATGATATCGGGCCGCGGCCTTGGTCATACCGGCGGTACGCTCGACAAGCTCGATGCGATCCCCGGCTATGTCTCGCAGCCCGATATCGCGACCTTCCGTGCGGTGGTGAGCGATGTCGGTTGCGCCATTATCGGCCAGACCGACGATCTCGCACCCGCCGATCGCCGCCTCTATGCCATTCGCGATGTGACTGCGACGGTTGAATCGCTTCCCCTCATTACCGCATCGATCCTCGCCAAGAAACTGGCCTCGGGACTCGACGCACTTGTGCTCGATGTGAAAATGGGGTCCGGCGCCTTCATGCGCGAAGAGGCCGATGCGAGGGCACTGGCGCAAAGCCTGGTCGATGTCGCCAATGATGCCGGGCTTCGCACTTCAGCACTTCTCACCGACATGGACGAGCCGCTCGCCAATGCCGCCGGCAATGCGGTCGAGGTTGCCGAGGCGGTCGCCTATCTCACCGGCGCACGGCGTGATCCGCGTTTGCACGAGGTGACGATGGCGCTTGGCGCCGCACTCTTGTGCCTGGCAGGCGCCAGCAGTGACGAGGGGCAGGCGCGCGACCATCTGCAGCGCGCGCTCGATAGTGGCGAGGCGGCGGAGCGTTTCCAGCGCATGGTGGCGCGGCTGGGCGGGCCTTTCGATTTCCTCGACAATGCCGATGCACTCCTTCCGAAGGCGCCGATCATCCGGCCGATCTTTGTCGCGACGCCCGGCATGGTGAGCGCGATCGACACGCGCGCCGTCGGGCTTGCGGTAATCGAATTGGGCGGCGGTCGGCGGCGCGCCGATGATCGCATCGACCCGGCCGTCGGCATTACGCGGCTTGCCGGTGAAGGCGACCGTCTCGACGATGAAAAGCCGCTCGCCTTTATTCATGCGCGTGACGAGACGAGTTTTGCCCGCGCTGCTTCGGTGCTTACCCGTGCCTATCGTATTGGCGGTGAGCCCGTGCTGCACCCGCCGGTGCATGATGTGATCAAGGCTCGCGCCAAATGACTCGCGCCATCCTCGTCATCCTCGATTCGGTCGGCATTGGCGGCGCACCCGATGCGCAGCACTTTGGCGATGAAGGCGCCAACACGATCGGCCATATCGCCGAGAGGATCGATCTCAAGCTTCCGAATCTTGCGTCCCTCGGCCTTGCTGAAGCGGCGGAACTGGCCAGTGGATCGCGGCCGAAGGGCTTTGCGCAAGTGCCGATCCGCGGCCGATGGGGCTGTGGCATGGAGCGCTCGAACGGCAAGGATACGCCGTCGGGCCATTGGGAAATCGCCGGCGCGCCGGTGAATTTCGACTGGGGCTATTTCCCGCGCAGCATTCCGGCCATCCCGAAGGAAGTAACGGATCCGCTGATCGCCCGCTGCGGCTTGCCGGGCGTCCTCGGCAACAAGCATGCCTCCGGCACCGAGATCATCGCCGAGCTCGGCGAGGAGCATATGAGAAGCGGCAAGCCGATCATTTATACGTCGGCCGATTCGGTATTGCAGATCGCCGCGCATGAGCAGGCCTTTGGTCTTGAGCGCCTGCTTGACGTCTGTCGCGTCGCCCGCGAACTGACTTTACCTTTGAAGATCGGCCGCGTCATCGCCCGGCCCTTCACCGGTGCGGACTGCAACACATTCTCGCGCACCGCCAATCGCCGTGACTTCTCCATCACCCCGCCCGAGCTGACCTTGCTTGATCGCCTGACATCGATTGGCCGTGATGTCGTCTCGCTCGGCAAGATCGGTGATATCTTCGCCCATCAAGGCACCGGCCGCGAGATCAAGGCGGCCGGCAATGACGCCTTGTTCGACACGCTTCTCGCCGCACTTGACGGCCTCAATGACGGCGGCTTGGTCATCGTCAATTTCGTCGATTTCGACATGCAGCATGGTCACCGTCGTGATGTTGCGGGCTATGCGCGGGCGCTCGAGTCCTTCGATCGCCGCCTGCCGCAACTCATGGCCAAACTCCGCGATGGCGATCTGCTCGTCATCACGGCCGATCACGGCTGCGACCCGACCTGGCGCGGTACCGATCATACGCGCGAATGCGTGCCTATCCTCCTCTACTCTCCCGGCATCGAAGCCGGGACCATCGGCAGGCGCGAATCCTTTGCCGATATCGGCCAGTCCATTGCGAAGCATCTTGGCATTGCACCCCTCGCCCACGGGATTGCCTGGCACTGAGTCTTGTTGTACATCCGTTCAATAAGATGGAGTGCGCATGCAGGCTGGAACCGTCACATCCCCCGATGATGAAATGGCCCATGGCGCCTATGTGCGCCGTGAATTTCCCTTCAAGGTCGAAACGATCGATCCCTATTGGATTGCGCTTCCGGACGGCACGCGCATCGCGACAACGCTTTGGCGGCCTATAACTCAAGCGAAGGTGCCGGTTGTTGTCGAAATGGTGCCCTATCGCCGCCGCGACGGCACCGTGTTTCGCGATATGGACATGCATCCTTATCTTGCCGGTTTCGGTGTCGCATCATGCCGCGTGGATATTCGCGGCGCCGGCGATTCCGATGGGATCCTTCGCGATGAATATCTCCCGCAGGAGCAGGACGACGCCTGCGAGATCATTGCCTGTCTTGCCGGGCAGAATTGGTGCAACGGCAATGTTGGAATGACCGGTATCTCCTGGGGCGGGTTCAATTCGCTCCAGGTCGCCGCCCGCCGGCCGCCGGCGCTCAAGGCGATCATCACACTGTGTTCGACCGATGATCGCTATGCCGACGACGTCCATTACATGGGTGGCTGCCTCATCACCGAGAATGAGATGTGGTCGACTTTCATGCTGGCGAAGAACGCAATGCCGCCTGATCCGCAGATCGTCGGCGAGCGCTGGCGCGACATGTGGTTGAAGCGACTTGAGGCCAATCATTCCTGGTCGGAACACTGGCTCGCCCATCAGCGCCGCGATGAATATTGGAAGCATGGTTCGGTTAGCGAGGATTTTGCGCGCATCGAATGCGCGGTCCTCGCCGTATGCGGCTGGGAGGACAGTTATTCCTCGGCCGTCGGCCGCCTGCTCGCCGGCCTTTCAGCGCCGAAGCGCGCGATCATGGGACCGTGGACTCACTCCTATCCGTGCCGCGGCGATCCGGGTCCGCGGATTGGTTATTTGCAGGAGGCCGTGCGCTGGTGGAAATATTGGCTGGCCGGCGAAGACACCGGCATCATGGACGAGCCGCTCTATCGCGTCTGGATCCACGGCGAGGAGCGTCCACGGCCCTGGTACAAGGATCACGCCGGCTCG
>JAXMCQ010000010.1:0-170099 GCA_046349315.1 Hyphomicrobiales bacterium
ATGGCGGGCGGCAGGATCACCGGCCAGGATTGCGGCATGATCACCTTGGTCAATGTCTGCCAGCGGCTGAAATTCATCGCCGTTGCCGCTTCGATCTGCTGGCGTGCCACGGACTCGAAACCGCCGCGAATGATATCGGCGGTATAGGCCGTCGAATAGATGCAGATCGCCACGACTGCGATCAGGAACAGCGAAGCCTGCTTCACGAAGGCCGCAATAAAGAACAATACGAGATACGTCACGACCAGGAACGGGATGCGGCGGAAGATCTCGACATAGGCGATGGCAACGAGCCGCATGGGCACTGCCCACCAGCCGGGCGTCTGGCGCACATAGACGATCACGAAGGCAAGCAGGAAGCCGAGTATGCAGCCGATCAGGGTCAGCGCGAGCGTCGTCGCCATGCCTTGCAAAAGGAGGCTTATGTTCTCCGGACTAAAGAAACGCGGCATCTGGGCGATGATGCGTTCCATCAGAACACCTTCGCCTTGACCCGGAACGCCCAGCGCCCGAGCAACGCCAATGCGATGCTCGCGACGAGCGTGAGGATCACGTAGAGCCCAGCGGCGACCGTAAACATCTCGAGCCAGCGATAGTTTTCGGTCGAGAGGTTGATCGCCTGCCCGGTCAATTCATCGACGCCGACTACGGCGCCGATCGATGTTCCCATGACCAAGATAACGATGAAAAAGTTGGCAAGCGCTGGATAGATCGTCTTGGCGATATGCGGGACGATGACATGGCGGATCTGCTGGAAGCGGTTGAATCCCAGAGCTTCCGCGGCTTCCATCTCGGTGGCACGCACCGAAAGGAAACCGGCGCGCATGATCTCGGTCAGATAGGCGCCGGAATTGAGGATGAGCCCGATCATCACGCAAACGAAATTGTCCCAGAGAATGCCGAATTCCGGCAGGCCGAAATAGAGGAAGTAGATCTGGATCAGCGCCGGCGTGTTGGTGAAGAACACGACATAGGCTTGCGCGATCCCTCGCAAAGGCCGGTTGCCGTAGGTCTTGAGTGCTGCAAAGAAGAGGCCAAGGATCGATCCTCCGGCGAAGGTGACGACGCCCATCTGAAAGGTGAGCAAAGCACCCTGGAGGAGTTCGGGCAATACGGCGAAGGCGACGCCGAACTGGAACGTGTAGTTCACCGGCCGTCTCCCAGGTCAGAGACGGCGAGCCTCGAACGTAATTCGAAGCCCGCCATTGGCGTGTTCAAGCAATTAGAAATACGGATTCGGCGTGACCTTGACGAGCATGGGCGAGCCATAGGCCTTTTCCCAAGCCGCGTTGACGGCCCCGCTCGAGTGCAGATTGTAGAGGATGATGTTGAGCGTATCGCGCAACGGATAGTTGCCGCGGCCGACGCCGATCGCGCAATAGGCGACGTCGATCGGATCAGGCAGCGTCTTCCACTTCACATCCGGATAGTTCTTGGTCTGCGCCATGAAGAAGTCGATGTTCTCGACGATCGCGTCGGCGCGGCCCTGTGCGACCAGGCGGACGGTGTCGGCGATGCTGTCGACGAGTTCAAGCTTGGCATTTGGGAGCTCCGTCTTGATGAAATCGACGGTCCAGTTGCCGCGCATATTGGCGAGCGTATATTTCGCGTCGTTGAGTTCTTTCCAGTTGCTGACCGTCACCTTGTCGGTGGTGAGCACCGCCAGCACTTCGGTGTGAAGCGGGACGGTGTATTCGATGAGCTTGGAGCGCTCGGAGTTGCGCGTCAAAGCGCCGAGCGAGATGTCGATCGTGTCGGCGACGAGGAACGGAACGCGTTGGGCAGTCTCGGTCGGAACCCATTCGACCTTCACCTTGAGCGCTTCGGCAAGCTTGTTACCGATCTCAATGTCGAAGCCTTCCCAGTCGCCGGCAGCGTTGCGGCTGCTCATCGGCGGGAAGTTGGGATTGATGCCGATGCGGATGGTGCCTTCCTTGATGATGTCGTCGAGCGACCGCGCTTCGGCAATGCCGACCATGGCCGCCACCGCAAAGGCCAGCGCAATACAGCGCGTGACGATGTTTTTGAGCATTTGCAGATTACCTCCCTGTGCAACCGGCAGGAGCCCGCCGGATTGAAAATGATGTTCGCTTAAGGGTCAGCGGCAGTCAACTGTATACTACGAGTATGCAAAGATAATTGGCCTAACCGACGACCGCCTCGGCCTCGATCTCGACGAGATAATCGCCAACCAGCCGCGAAACCTCCAGGAGCGTGTTCGCAGGGCGAACTTCGCCGAAATATCGCCCATGGACGCGCGACACCGCCTCCCAGTCATCGGCATTGGCGAGATAAACGCGGGTGCGAATGACATCTTCCATCCTCCCGCCAAGGGCCGAAATGCTCGCCGCGATCTTGTCGAGGATGTAGACCGTCTGCCCGGCCGGGTCCTTCGGGCAAACCATCTCGCCCGAACCGTGGGTCGCGGTGGTGCCGGAGACGAGGATGCGGTCCTTGCGCCTGACGGCGCGGGAATAGCCGCAGATCGGCTCCCACATGCTGCCCGAGTCGATGCGCAAATGATGCGCATGACCGTTGACCGAGGTCGCCTGATAGACCTTGGGGAAGGAGGCGAGATGGTGCGAGAGATCGCCCGACGCGGTCAGATAGGGTGGCTTGCGATACTCATCGCCGCAGTCGCCCGGAATCTTGAGGCTATCGCCGATCGCCCTATCGAGCTTTGCCAGATCGTCGTCATCCAAGGCAAAGGCGAAGAGCTTCAGATTGTCGGCGCGGTGTTCGCGCTCGGTCAGGCGCGCACCGACAATCACGGCAGCAACCGCCTGTTGCTGCATCACCCAACGGGTCGCGACATTGGCGATCGAAACGCCGTGTTTGACTGCGATCTCGGATGCCGCCTTGAGGATCGTCTGCAAGGCCCGCCAGCCGCCGATCGCGGCAATGAAGCGGCCGTATTTCATCTTGCTCCAGTCGGCGATATCGGCAGGCTCGGGCGCGCCGAGCCAGCGATCGGAGAGGAAGCCGCCGCCGAGCGTGCCATAAGCCAAGAGCTTGATGCCGTTGGCGAGGCAGAATTCCGACATGTCGCCCAAAGCGCGGCGGTCGAGCAGCGAACAGCACACCTGGTTCGTAGCGACCGGAACTCCCGACTTCACGAGAACGCGCAGGTGATCGGTGTTGAAATTGGTAACGCCCAGACTGCCGATCAGCCCCTCTTCCTTGAGCTTCGCCAGTTCCCGCATCGCATCGAGATAGGCCGGGTGCTCGAACAGCCACCAGTGAAACTGCATGAGGTCGATGCGGCCGGTGCCCATGCGTTTGCACGCACGCTCCACCGCAGCACGCACCACCGCCGGCGTCATGGGGCCCGGCTCCGGGCACCATTTGGTGAAGGCGCGATAGGCCGGGATCGCAGGATCGGCGGCACGCATCTCGGCCAGGCGGCCGATGATTTCTTCAGCACTGCCATAATGATCGGCCATGTCGAACGTATCGAACCCCGCCGCCGCATAGGCTGAGAGATCGGTCGCGGCACGGGTCGCGTCGAGCTTCGTGCCGCCCTTTTCCTGATCGGCGACCTGCCAGAGTCCAGTGACGATCCGGCTGATCTCGAGCCCCGGCGCCAGTTCCACCCGATCCGGTCGCAAAGTCATGCCGCCACCATTTTCATTACCATTTCATCCGTCGGTCCGACGACCACCCGCCAATAGCCCGCCAGTTCCCGATCAAGTTCGCCGTCGCCTGTTTCAACCAGAAGTCGCTTGTCTGGTAAGGCCATGAGTTTCTCCTGCGACGCGATGATCGTGATGTTGTCGCGCCCTGCCCTACGAATGACATCCGGCGACAGTTCCTGGTTGCCGCGGCCCAAAACATAGCCCTGGCCGCCGACAACCCCAATGATGAGTTTCAAAGGCCGCTCTCCGGCGCGCTCGAGGATCGCTTTTTCATTAGCATCGCGCGCGATCACCTTGCCGTCAGCAACGAGATCAGTGCCGAGCAATGTGCCCTTCTCGCCCAAAGCTTCGATGACCCGCTTCGCCGTCCGTCCTGCGCCGATCGCATATAGCGCGCCGCTTTCCATCGCGGCGGCCAACTGGCGTGCCGCAGCGCTCACCGCAGCTTCGTCGAGTGCATGTTGCCGCGCCTTGGCGTTCTGCAAGCGCAAGGGAAAGTAGGGTACCTTGGCATAGCCATAGAGCCGCGGGGAGATCGCGCCCTGCCGCAGCAAGTCTTCATCGATATCCATCACCTCGGATGCGCGATATTCCGCCTTGTTACGATCCACCATGGCGGCCAACGCTGCGACGATCTCACCGGCAATCTCCGGCGATGTCGCGAAGACGCCGGACTGCATCTTGACGCCTGCCGGAATCCCTAAGATCGGCACAGAGTCGGCAATCGCTTCGAAAACATCACGCGCCGTGCCGTCGCCGCCGGAAAAGAGTATCAGGTCAACATTGCGCGCGCGCATTTCACGTGCCGCTGCAATCGTGTCTTCCGCAGTCGTGCGGTTTGCCGGGGAAGCGGTGATCAGTTCGGCGAGATAACCCGCCTCGCTCGCCGCATCCTGGCCCATGGCGCCATGCGCCGCGACGATCGTCAATGTCGGATGCGATGCCGCCAGTCGCTTCAGGGCGCGCACGGCGCGTTCGCCGGATGATGGCCTTGCGCCGAGTTTCAATGCCTCGTCGGCGCGGCCGTCGGTTCCCTTGAGGCCGACCCGGCCGCCCATCCCGGCTAATGGGTTGACGATCAGGCCAAGGCGGAACCGCCGGTTCACGATTTTCTCTTAAG
Source organism: Hyphomicrobiales bacterium (assembly GCA_046349315.1). Classification (GTDB taxonomy): domain Bacteria; phylum Pseudomonadota; class Alphaproteobacteria; order Rhizobiales; family Aestuariivirgaceae; genus JAEUMG01. The sequence continues at coordinate 4,756 of JAXMCQ010000010.1, forward strand.
CTCCTCGCGCTTCCCAGCCGTGCTTGGCGAGGATGTCGTGGCTGGCGCGGATGTCGCCGTCCGGGTCATTGCCCTTCTGCATCGCGTCGGTGATGATTTCCAAGACCGTATAGCCGTCATAGCCGATGTCGTTCAGCGCCTTCGCGGCCGGCGCCGGATCGACGATGCCGGTGCCGAGGCGATCATGCTTAAAATCTCCATAGCCGCTATCGGAAATATGCACGTTCTTGACGCGTTTGCCGAGCTTGCGCAGCGCGACTGCATAATCTTCCTTAATATAGGCCGAGTTGCAGATATCGAAATTGATGCCCACTGACGGATCGATGTCATCGGCTACTTTGAGCATGTCATCGGCGGTCGGCAAGAAGGTGAAAGGCACGTTTTCGAGAATGATCTCGACATTCGAACCCTTGGCGAATTCGACAAGCTCCTTCATCCCTTCGACGAACCAACCGCGCATCCAGTCATAGGGCGGATTGATCAGGCTGTTGACCGGTCCCGGAATGGCGCAGACATACGGACAGTCCCAATCGTTCGCCAATTCGATCGCTTCCTTGTAGCGATCGAGCGTGTAGCGGCGCATGAGCTTGTCGACGGAATTGGGATTGTTGTCGAGCAAGGGATAGCAGAAGGACGAGAATTTCCAGCCCTCGCCGTCGAGCTTCGAACGAATCGCATTGCGTTCCCGGATCGACATGTCCGCCGGCCAGCAATGCGGCGGGAAGATCATCATCTCGAAGACATTGAAGCCGAGAGATGCCAAATGTTCGAGCGCGCCGATCCCCGAATGCGAATAGAGAAACGGAAAGGTCGAGGCGGCTACCTTAAGCTTGCTCACGCGAAGAACTCCTATTCGGCCGCATGCGACGGCGCGGCCTTCTCTGCCGCACCCGATTTCGATCCGTGTTTGCGCAGATAGGCCCGCCAGGTCATCGCCCATTTCTCGGGATCGTCCAGCCAGTCGCCCTTGATCTGCCGGATCGGCTGGTTGTGCGGTGCCGATTTCACAAGCTCCGCATCGGCATAGGCTTCTTCGGAAACCTTGGCGATCACCGCCATCCAGTAGTCGAGATCTTCCTTGGAATACATCTCGCCCGCTTCCGGCGTGAAAGGCTCGGGCACCACCCATGGCTCGTGGCTCATCCAATAAGGATCGACGCCGTAATCGGCCATGCGATTGGCGACTTCGACGGTGCCGACGCCGGTTTCGGTCTTCATCTGGCCCAAGCTCCAGCGCGTCATTTCGAGGCGGTGCTTCTTGATGCCCAGGTTGGACATTGAGAGCCCGCGGATTTCGCTGAGCTTCTTGTCCATGTAATTATTGGCGAGCACCGAAATGTCGGAAGCCTCGTCGATGCCATCGCCACCCATCGCGCAAAGCCAGGCATAGGCCTTGATGACCTGCGGCACATTGCCGAAGAACTCGCGCACCTTCCCCGCGCTCTGCTTCATGCCGTAGTCGAGACGGTACTTATCCTTTTCCTTCACCACCACGGGCTTCGGCAGGAAGGGTGCGAGTGCCGCCGTGCAGCCATAGGCGCCGACCGCGGGCCCACCGCCGCCTTTCGGCGCGCCAAAAGTCTTGTGCAGCATGAACATGCAGGCATCGAAGCCCAGTTCGCGGGCGCGGATCTTGCCCATCACGCCGTTGAAATTGGCATGATCGTAGAAGCACAAGCCGCCCGCCTCATGGACGATCCGCACCCATTCCTTGATGTTCGGATTGTAGATGCCCATGTCGTCGGGATTGTTGATGAAGAGTGCAGCGGTGCGATCCGATACGGCGGCCTTGAGTGCTTCCGTCGAAGGATAGCCGTTCTCCTCGAGATTGAGCGTGATCACCTTGAAGCCGGCGGCAGCGGCCGTCGCCGCGTTGCAGGGATGCGCCTGGATCGAGGTGATGACCTCATTGCGCTGGGCCAGTTCGCCGCGCGACTTGTGATAGGCGCGTGTGACGACGCAATTGGTATAGGCCGCATCCGCGCCGCCGCCCGCCTGGAAGATGAACTGGTCCATGCCGGACAATTCGCGGAGGCCCAGGTCGAATTCATGCAGGATTTCAAGAATGCCCTGCATCGTGTCGTCGGGCTGCAAGGGATGCACTTCGGCGACGAAGGGGCGCTGTGCGACCGTCTCGCTCACCCGCGCATTATACTTCATCGTGCAGGTGCCGAAGAGGCTGATATTCACCATGCCTTGCGTTTCCTGCGACAGATGCAGGTAGTGACGCTGGACTTCAGGCTCGGTCATCTCGGGGAGCTTCGGCAGAGTCGCGCGCGCAAGTTCCTTGGGGATCAGCGAGTCTACTTTGCCCGCCTTCTTGACCACCGCTGCATCGGGCTTGGCAAAGACCTGGCCGCGCCGGCCCGGAACGCCAAGCTGCATCACGACGGGCTCATCCCAGGAGGCGGAATGGAAGTTGCGGAGCTTCACCGTGTCAGACGAAATCTTCCCCATCACATCACCGCCCCTTCTATGCCTGCGGCCAATCTTTCGATGTCTTCGCTCGTATGAACCTCGGTCACGCAATAAAGCGCGCTCTGGCCAAAGGCCGGAATTTCCTTGGAGAGATCCTTACCGCCGAAGATCTTCTGCTTCCGCAGCGCGGCATTGATCTCAGCCACAGTTTTTCCCGTCTTGGTGAAATCGACCACGAATTCCTTGAAGAAACCGCCCTTGAACGGAATCGCGATACCTTTGATCTCGCTGAGGCGCTTGGCCGCGAAATGCGATTGCGAGATGATCAACTCGCCTAGTTCCTTGAAGCCTTGCGGTCCGAGCAGCGACATATAGACCGCATTGGCGATCGCCCAGAGATAGACGGAGTTGCCGGTCCAGTCCTTGCCCTTCTCGCGCATGCCGTAGGATGTCTGGTGCGCGCTGGCGAGGCCAAAGCCGAATTCGCCTGCCCTCGCGGTCTCGGTGATGCTGACGAGGAAACCATTATATTCGCGCACGTAACGCGCTTCGTCGCGCGTGGCGATGAAGCCGCCGACTCCGCCGCCGCAATTCATGTGCACGCCCAGGGGCTGCGTCGGGCCGACGACGATATCGGCGCCGAAATCCGATGGTGGCCTCACGATACCAAGCGTCAAAGGATCGACGCCGACGATCGTCTCGGCGCCGAAGTGCCGCGCCGTGGCGGCGATCGCCGCCGCATTGGTCTCGAAAAGGCCGAGATATGACGGCGTTTCGAAATAGACAGCCGCGGTTTTCGGCGAAATCTTCTGTTTGAGATCGGCCAGATCGATCAGGCCATTCGCCGTCTTAACGCGCACGATTGTGATATGATCCGGCATGTCGACCGGTTCGCAGTAATTCTCAACCACCGACAGGCGCTCGGGATCGAAAATATCGGCGATGATGACTTCGTGCCGATCGGTCATGCGCGAAGCCATGCGGATGGCGTGGCCGACGGCGCAACCCCAGGAATAAACGGGAAGGCTCACCACATCCATGTTGAGCAATTCGCCAAGCTGGCTCGAATATTCGAACCAGGCCTGGTTGCGGCCGAGATCGGATTGCGGCGAACCCCACACTGGTGTGAGGAATTCGGTGCGCCCGACGATCTCGTCGACTACCGCCGGCACATGATGCTGCCAGCAGCCGGCGCCAAGGAAGTTCAAATTCTCCTCGCAATCCTCGTTCTTGGAGAGGATCGAAGTCAGATGGCGGCGCAGGCTCGCTTCCGACTTGATGCCGGGCGGAAGCTTCAATTTCGACTTGAGGCGATGCTCCTTCGGGATCTGCTCGAAGAGTTCCTCAATTGTCGCAACGCCGATCTCATCCAGCATGGCCTGCTTCACCGAGGCGAGCGAATTCCCCATCCAGGGATGGGCGCCTGACTCATTCGCTGTCATATCGATCTCCCCAACTCACTCCAGCCTGCGGTCAGGCCGCCTTCCATTGCCGCTCGCGCACCAACTCATCCATCACAGTATCGGCAGCGCGGCGCGCCGTCTCGATGCACCGATCGACCTGCGCTTCCGACGTCACGAAGGGCGGCGAGAAGGCGATCGTATCGGCCGCCGGCAAGGCTCGCACGATCACGCCGTCTTCGAAAGCCCTCTTCGAAATGCGGACGCCGACCTTCAATTGCGGATCGAAGGGCACGGGCCGGCCGCTCTTGGGCATGTCGGCGAATTCGACCGCGCCAATGAGCCCGGTGCCGCGGATTTCCCCAACCAGCGGGTGATCCTTGAAGGCTTTTGCCAGTCCGGCATGCATATGTTTGCCGAGATCGCGGGCGCGCTTGAACAGTTGATCCTTTTCGAGGAGCGCCAGGTTTTCAAGCGCGACGGCGGCGGCGACGGGATGCGCCGAATAGGTGAAGCCGTGCCCGAAGGGGCCGTATTTCGCGCTGCCTTCGACGAGTGTCGCCCACACCTTGTCCGATACGAGCACGCCTGACAGCGGCACATAGGCCGAGGTGATGCCCTTGGCGACGGTGATGAGATCGGGCTCGACGATATCCATTGCTTCGCAACCGAATGTCGTGCCGAGGCGTCCGAAGCCGCTGATCACTTCATCGACGATCAGCAGGACATCGTATTTCTTCAACACCTGCTGGATCGCCGAGAAATAGCCCTTTGGCGGGACGATGACGCCCCCTGCCCCTTGCACCGGCTCGGCGATGAAAGCCGCAACCGTGTCCGGTCCTTCGGCGAGGATCGTCTTTTCGAGATCGTCGGCGAGCAATTTGACGAAGTCTGAATCCGACATGCCGGGCTCTGCCTCCCACAGGCGATGCGGCGGCTTCACATGGCGCACCATCGGCAGCGGCAGATCGAAGCCCTTGTGCATGCCCTCGAAGCCGGTGAGGCTTGCCGCCATCACCGTCACGCCGTGATAGCCGCGCTTCCGCGCAATGATCTTCTTCTTCTGCGGCTTGCCGCGGACATTGTTGTAGTACCAGACGAGTTTCACCTGCGTGTCGTTGGCGTCAGAGCCGCTATTGCCGAAGAAGACCTTCGACATCTTGCCCGGCGCCATCTTGACGAGCTTTTCGGAGAGAACCGCCGGCGCATCGGTGCCCATGCCGGCGAAGGAATGGTAATAGGAGAGTTTGAGCGTCTGCTCCTTCATGCATTCGGCAAGCTCGGGGCGCCCATATCCGACATTGGCGCACCACAGGCCCGCCATGCAGTCGATATATTCCTTGTCGCGGCTGTCGCGCAAAGCCGCGCCCTTGCCGGCCACGATGATACGCGGCTGAGAATTGGCCTGGTCGGAGGGCGATGTGAAAGGATGGAAAACGTAACGCCGGTCGAGTTCTTCGAGCTCGTCGGCGTAATTGGCAAGCGTCATGGGGCACCACGGTCGCGGGGGCGGGTCGGGGCGGACTATACGATATTCGCACACATGTTCGTCAAGGCCATTCTCCGAGCGCCACGCCTCCCCCGCCGGCTGATCGGATTGCACGCTTTGCGAACAAATGTTAGTTGGGTTCACACCAAGCGGCGAGACCCGCGGGAGGACGCATGCTGCGCCGACCCAAAGACGAAAATGGGATCATGCCCGAACGCGAGATTGCCGACCCCGATTATGTGCAGTCGTTCGTGCGCGGCCTCGACGTCATCCGCGCCTTCAGCCGCTATCGCCCGCGCATGACCTTGAGCGAAGTCGCCGACGAAACCCATATGACGCGCGCCGCGGCACGGCGGTTTCTCTTGACCCTCGTCAAAGAGAATTACGCGCAGACCGACGGCAAGTATTTCGAATTGCGTCCCAAGGTGCTCGATCTCGGCTTTGCCTATCTCGCCTCCATGACCCTGTGGGACATTGCCGAGCCGGTCATGCGCAATGTCGTCAGCGCCACGCAGGAATCCTGCTCGATGGCGGTGCTCGACGGCATCGAGATCGTCTATGTGGCGCGGGTTCCCGCCAATCGCGTCATGACCATCGGCTTGAGCGTCGGCAGCCGCTTGCCCGCGCATTGCACCTCGATGGGCCGCGTGCTGCTCGCGGCATTGCCTGAAGAGGAACTTGGCAAGCGCATCGAGCAGATGCAGCCGGAAAAGCTCACGCCGCACACCATCACCAGCCGCGTCAAACTGCGCGATGAGTTGCGCGCCGTCGCCCGCCAGGGCTGGTCGATCGTCGACCAAGAACTGGAACCCGGCCTGCGTTCGCTCGCCGTGCCGATCCGCGCGCGCTCCGGCGTCGTTGCCGCGGCGATGAATCTCGGCTGCCATGCCGGGCGCATCAGCCTCGATACGATGCGCGAGAAATTCCTGCCGATCCTGCAGGAAGCGAGCGTGCGCATCACCTCGTCGCTTCCGGCGTGAATCAACCAAGACCCATTGCCATTATCGGTGCCGGCAGTATCGGCCTTGCCTGGGCGATCGTGTTCTCGCGCGCCAGGTTTCCCGTACAGCTCTACGACCCGAGCGCCGATCAACTTGCGCGCGCCAAATCGGCGATCGCGGAGCGCCTCACGCGGCTGCAGCATTACGGCCTTCTCGATGAGGCGCCGGATGCGCTTCTCGCGCGCGTCACGCTTTGCGACAGCGAGGAAAGTGCGCTCGCCAATGCAAGCCATATTCAGGAAAACGCGCCGGAAGATCTCGGCCTCAAGAAGCAACTCATGGCGAGGCTCGATCGTCTCGCCAATCCCGCTGCGGCGATTGCAAGCTCGACCTCGACGATCCCTGCCTCGCTCTGGGCGTCCGAACTCACCGGGAGGGAGCGCTCCCTCAATGTCCATCCCGGCAATCCGCCCTATCTCCTTCCCGTCGTCGAACTCATCCCCGCGCGGTTCACCGCACCGCGCGTCACTGACGCGGTGCGCGATCTCATGACCCTTGTCGGCCAAAAGCCCATCCTCGTCGCCAAGGAAGTCGAAGGCTTCGTCTTCAACCGTCTCCAGGGTGCGGTGCTGCGCGAGGCCTATTGCCTGGTGCGCGACGGCGTGGCCACCGTCGAAGACATCGATACCGTCATGCGCGAGGGATTGGGTTTGCGCTGGTCCTTCATGGGGCCGTTCGAGACCGTCGATCTCAACACCAATGGCGGCATCGAAACACATGCCGCACGGCTTGGTCCCGCCTATGCTCGTATGGGCAAGGAGCGCGGCCAGGACGATCCCTGGGCTCCCGATCTCGTCGCCACGGTTCTGGCGCAGCGCCGCGCCCGCATGCCGCTCGAAAAATGGGCCGAGCGCGGCTTGTGGCGCGATGAAATGCTGATGAAACTCAGGGCGTTGCGGGCGGCGGATAAGCCTAAGGCACCTTGAATCATTCCAGGTTCTGTGTTCGAGTATCGCAAGATTGTACGAAGATACCGGAGCGGCCCGCGTCCATGACCTCACCCTGCATCATCACCGTGGCGATCACCGGTTCATTGCCGCGCAAGGAGAATAATCCCGCCGTTCCCGTCACCATTGCCGAGCAGGTCGAAGCCACCCATGAAGCCTACGAGGCGGGCGCCAGCCTCGTCCATCTCCATGTTCGCAATGACGACCAGACACCGACCTCGAACCCTGAACGCTTCGCCGCGGTGCAGGCCGGCATCGCGCGCCATTGCCCCGGCATGATCATCCAGTTTTCGACCGGCGGACGCTCCGGCGTCGGCGCCGAGCGCGGCGGCATGCTGCCGCTTCGGCCCGACATGGCCTCGCTCTCGACCGGCTCGTGCAATTTCCCCTCGATCGTCTATCTCAATCCGCCCGATCTCATCCTCTATCTCGCCGGAGAGATGCGGAAGTATCAGGTGAGGCCCGAGATCGAGGCCTTCGATCTTTCCATGCTTTACCAGGCCGTGCGATTGGCCGAGGAAGGCGTGATCCCCAAGCCTCTGCATGTGCAATTCGTCTTCGGCATCAAGAATGCCATGCCCGCCATTCGCCAGGTGCTCGAGTTCCAGGTTTCGGAACTGAAGCGATTGATGCCGGAAGCCACCTGGGCCGCCGCCGGCATCGGCAAGCATCAGCTCGAGGTCAATCTGTGGACGCTCGAGCTCGGCGGCCATTGCCGCACCGGGCTCGAAGACAATGTCCGCTATGATGGAACGCGGCTTGCGAAGAGCAATGCCGAACTCGTCAAGCGCGTCGCCGATCTGTGCGGCACGTATGACCGCCATCCGGCTAGCTGCGATGAAGCCCGGGCACTGCTGCATCTGCGCCCGGCAGCTCTGTCTATGTCCTCTCCCGTCTACGGGAGAGGATAGGGGCCCATTGCGAAGCAATGGGAGAGGTGAGGGCACGCCGCGCATCCGGCCCCTCATCTACCCAAGTCGCTGACGCGACACGGGGCCCCTCTTCTCCCGCAGGCGGGAGAAGACGATGCGGGGAGGTGAGTCCCTACTCCAGCTACTTCTGCTTCTCGACCACGCCGTTCTCGGGCACTATCCTTCATTCCGAGCGCAGGACGAAGGGAAACCGATTTGGCCACGCCGCCGTCTGATCGTCGACTCGCCGCGATCGTGGTTGCCGACATTGTCGGCTACTCGCGCATGGTTGAATCGGATGAGGCAGCGACGCTTGCTGCTGTCAAGGCTCTGCAGACCGGTATTCTCGAACCCCTGGCCACTGCGCATAACGGGCGGATTGTTAAGCTCCTCGGCGATGGAATCATTGTCGAGTTCAGCTCCGTCGTCCAGGCCGTCGCTTTCGCGGTGGCCGTGCAAAAGAAGACCGTCGCGAGCCAGAAAGATATCCCGGCGCATCGGCTCGTCACCCTACGCATCGGTATTAACCTGGGAGACGTCGTCGTCGATGGCTCTGATCTTCTGGGCGACGGCGTAAACATCGCAGCGCGCCTTGAGCAGTTGTGCGAGCCGGGCGGTGTCATGGTGTCTGGCACCGTCTATGACCAGATGCAGGGCAAAACCAATTTTCACCTGGATTTCGTCGGACAGCGGCAGGTCAAGAACATCTCGCGGCCGATACGCGCCTACCGGGTACGAATGGATGAGACCCAGGCGCCGGCGGCTTCAACGTGGAAGCCCTCCCGTCGCTTGTTGCTTCCGGTGACGGCCTTTCTTGCCCTCCTCATCGTCGCTGGGCTTTGTGCGCTATGGCTGTTTTCCGGCAAGGCGGCCGATGCAAGGCCGTCGATCGCTGTCCTTCCGTTTGACAACCTGGGGAAAGACGAAGCTACGGGCCGGCTCGCCGACGGAATCACGGAAGATATCATCACCGACCTGTCGCGCTTTCGCGACCTTGCCGTCATCGCGCGAAACTCGGTCGAGGCCTATCGCGGCAGCGGCGTCGACATTCGCAAGGTCGGGCGCGACCTCAATGTCCGATATGTATTGGAGGGCTCGATACAGCACCAGGGCGATGATGTTCGGGTCACCGCCCAGCTCATCGAGACAGATACCGGCACCCATGTCTGGTCCGAACGCTGGGATCGACTCATGGCCGATATTTTCGCGGTTCAGACCGAGCTGTCACAACAGGTCGCGGGCCAGCTCGGCGGGATCGTCGGAACAGTGCTCACCGCCGATCGGGATGCCGCGCTCCGCAAACGGCCGAACGAGCTGACCGCCTATGATCTTTACTTGCGCGCGATCGAGGCGAAGAACACCGAAACGCCTGCGAGCATTGAGGAGTGCAAGACCCTCCTCCAGCAGAGCCTTGCGATTGATCCGGCTTTCGCCCGTGCCTGGACGCTGTTAGGTGCGTGCTACGCCATTTCCCAACGCTGGGCCGATGACTTTGACGCGGTGCATGCGAAATATCTCGAATATGTGCGCCGCGCCGTCGAACTCGATCCGATGGACGCCGAAGCGCACGCGGCGCTCGCCTTCGCTCTCGGCAATGACGGCGATCTTAGTCATGCGCAACCCGAATTCGAGACAGCGCTGCGGCTCAATCCCAACTCGGCCGACGTACTGACGAGATATGCAGTTTGGGCTTCGGCCTTTGGTAAGGCACAGGAGGGTGGCGAGATGGCCGAGCGTGCCTATCGGTTGAATCCGGACCCGCCATCACCATCGATCCGGTTTCTACGAGGCGCTCTCCTCGCGGCCGGCCGCTATGATCGGGCGCAGAGCGTTCATGAGCATATGCCCAAGGCCAAGTATATTGACGGGGACTATGTTGACGGCGCGATCATCATGGTGGCCCTGGGCCAAGCCGACGAGGCCCGGAAGCTTGTTCAAGAGGCGGAAGCCGCCTTCCCCGATCTCACAATTGAATCATGGACGGGTACGGTCGACTGGGGAGACTCTGATCGGAAGCTCTATGTCAAATTGATGCGTGAGGCAGGCTTCCCGGCTTGCGCAACCCCGGACCAGGTCAAGAAATTCCGCATCACGGTGCGGCTGCCGGAGTGCCCGGCTTGATAAGTGCGTACTAATTCTCCCTCCCCCTTGTGGGGCGGGATCAAGGGTGGGGGTTGTGCTGGCCTCCCCCACCCGAAATTTGCTCTGGCAAATTTCGACCTCCCACAAGGGGGAGGTGAAGCATCACTCTAGTTGCTTCCGCCGCTCGATCACGCCGTTGACGATGACACGGCCGGCCTGCCACACAAGCACGAAGACAATGCTCGCCAGGATCGACAAGACCGCCACCGCCGGCACCATCGGCGCAAAGTTGGTCGACATGCGCGAATAGAGCCATTCGGGCAATGTCGTATCGACGCCCGTCGTATAGGCCGAAAGCGGGAGGTTGCTCCATGACAGAAGGAAGGCGAAGAGCGCTCCTGACGACAGGCCCGGCAATATCTGCGGGAAAGTCACGCGGAAGAAAGTCTGCAGGCGGCTGGCGCCCAGATCGAAGGCCGCTTCTTCTTGAGCGCGGTCGAGCCCATAAACCTGGATCGAGACGATCAAGGTGACGATCGGCACGATCCACACGGCATGGGTAAACACAGCGCTTCGCCATGTAAGATCGAAGCCCATGGCGCTCAACGAGACGAGCGCTGCGAGGCCCAGTACCGATTGCGGGAAGAAGACGGGTAAGAGCAGGAAGCGCTGATAGAATTTCCGGCCCTTCCAGTCATAGCGCGCAAAGGCGAGCGAGCCCGGAATGGCGATGAGAACCGAAATAACCGCGACGCTCAAGGCAATCTTCAATGACGTCATCTGCAGGTCGTAGGTCTGCGCCAGCGCCAGCGCTTCGCGATAAGGCTGGATCGTCCAGATGCGATGCGGGAAGCGCAGATAGCGCGTATTGGCGAGCGAAGCGAGAATGACCGAAAGGAGCGGGATATAGAGCAGGACGAGGATGATCCCCGTCCACACCGTCCACCATCTTTGCGATCGCTGCATGACCCCTCCTCAGCGGCCGAACAAGCGGTCGAGATCGAGCCGCGACAGGAGCGGAAAGACCAGCAGCGCCGTGATGAGACACAAGACCGTCGCCAAGGCCGAGCCCAAGGGCCAGTCTTGCGCATAATTGAAGCGCTGCTCGATGGCAAAGCCGATCGGCACCGCCGACTGGCCGCCCAGCATATGCGATTCAGACGTGGCACCGAGCACCAGCACGAAGACCAAAAGACTGCCGATGATGATGCCCGGCGAAGCGATCGGTACTTCGACATAGCGCAATTGCTGCCAGGGGCTCGCGCCCAGATCCTGCGCAGCTTCGACCTGGTCGGTCGGCACTTGCGACAGTCCCAGCACCATCGGGAAAAGCGCAAAGGGCAGATAAATGTAGAGCAGGCCGATCAACGTCGCGAGCGGGGTAAACAGCACCGAGCCGATATCGATGCCGAAGAAGGTGTTGACCGTGCCGGCGAGGATGCCGCCCTTCGGCATCAGGAAGAGATGCGCGCCGAACAGGCGGACCGTTTCGGCGATGAACACCGGGACTGCGATCATCGTTGCAACAATCGTCGCAAAGCGACGCGACTTCCGCACCAAGGCCTTGGCGATCGGCCAGGACATGAGGTTGGTCAGTATCGTCGTCGCGAGTGCAAAGAACACCGACCACGCTAAGGGACGCCAATAGCTTTCGCGCACCGCGGTGACGTAATTCTCAAACGTGATATGGCTCGTGAGACCAAAGGTGCGCGGCGGCATCAGGCTCGTATAGGCAACGAAGGCGAGCGGCAGCAGGAAGCCGGCGATCAGGAGGAGCACCGGCGGCGACATGAGCAAAAGCCCGGCTTTCTGTTCACGTTTCATGAGGCGGCCTCACTCGTGAATCGCCACGGCATCGGCCCAGTCGAAGCCGAGGCGGATGCGCTGGCCGGGCGCGGGCGGCGGCATGTCGGCGTCGAGTTCGCTGATAAAAGTCCTGTCCTCCATCTTGGCGTGCAGATGAGTGCGCGAGCCCAGGAGATAGCTGTTGAAGCAGACGGCATCGAAAATGACATCGGCCTTGCCGTTCGCCGGCAATACGCGCAGGCGCTCAGGGCGCAGCATCAGCCAGGTGCGCTCGGTTGCGGGAATGCCGGCGCCCAGCGGCACCGCGAGATCCTTGATCACGGTCCCTTGCCCGTTCTTTTCGACACTCAGCAGGTTCACCTGGCCCATGAATTCGGCGACGAAGCGCGAGGCCGGCGCGTTATAGATCGACAAGGGCTCGCCCAATTGCACGATCTCGCCCTCGCGCATCACCGCGATCCGGTCCGACATCACCATCGCCTCTTCGAGGGAGTGCGTAATGTAGACGAAGGTCTTGCCGGTCTCGCGGTTCAGATCCTTCATTTCCATTTCGAGGATCTTGCGCAGGCGATAGTCGATCGCCGAAAGCGGCTCGTCGAAAAACAAGATATCCGGATCGGAAGCGAGCGCGCGGGCGAGCGCGACACGCTGGCGTTCGCCGCCCGAGCAGCGGGTCACCGATTTCGCGTAATAGTCGGTGGGCAATCGCACCAGTTCCATCAGTTGGCGGGCCCGGGCGCGTTTCGCCTGCCGCGGCTCACCGCGCACGGTCAACGCAAACTCGATATTCTCGCCGACCGTCATGTGATTGAAGAGGGCGAGCGACTGAAACACCATCGAGGTCGGCCGGCGGTTGGCGGGCACGTCGTTGATCCGCTTGCCGCGCAAAAGGATGTCGCCCGATGACGGCACTTCGAGGCCGGCCAGCATGCGCAGCAATGTGCTCTTGCCCGAGCCCGAGGGGCCGACGATCGTGAACAGTTCGCCTTCCTTGATATCGAGATTGACGTTCTTCACGGCGAACTTGCCGCTGAAATCCCGCGACAGGTTTCGCAGCGAGAGAATGGTGTCGGTCTTGGTCATCTTTTCGAAGTCGTCATGCCGGCGAAGCCGACATCCCCTCAAGTCCTATGATTGTGCTGCCGACAATAGCCGTCATGCCAGCGAAAGCTGGCATCCCCTGAATCATTTCCGTACGGCAGCGATTCAGGGGACCCCAGCTTTCGCTGGGGCGACGAATAAAGTGTCCCCCACCAGTGAACGCACTGCTGGCTCCATGGCCGGCCACCGAGCCGGCCATCCAGACTGGATGGCAGGGTCAAGCCCTGCCATGGAGAGACGTCACTTACCCGCGCGCTCTGACGGCGGCGGTGTAGATGTCGTAGAGCTTGTCGTATTGCGGCACGATGTCGAACTCGGTCGCAGCCGCAAGCCGCTTGTCGAGCGTATCGTACTGCATGGCGTCGAGCTCTTCCTTGGAGAACTTGGCGAGCACTTCCGGCTGGATCATCTGCGCGACCGGCTGGAGGTTGCCGTTGCCGGAGGCGACGATGTAGCACTGGTCGGGCTTCACCATCCATTCGAGGAACTCGAAGGTCTTCGGGTTGAAGTTGGGATTGTTGATCGCCGAATTGAGCTCGATCCAGTTGATGCCGCCCTTGCCGTCGGCCGGTCCCTTGGGCGGCGAGATCGCCCAGAGATTGTTGTTGCCCTCGCGGCGTGCCGAGGCGATCGAATAGGTGCCGCCGCAGAAATAGGCATCGATCTCGTTGTTGAGCATGGCGAGGTTCAACTGCACGAAGTCGGTGGTCACCGTCTTTGCCTGCTTCATCACCCGGTTCGCCGTCTCGGTGAACTTGGCGACGTCGGCGTCGGACTTGTCCTTATAGGGATGGACGCCGGCGATCATGCACAGGTCCATGACGTTCCAGTCTTCATAGGCCAACACGCCGAACTTGAAGTCGGCATTGTTGAACATGTCCCAGCCTTCGTTCTCCGCCGTCTCGACCGAGATCTTGTCGGTGTTGATGGCGATGTCGAAGGTCTCGAGGCGCTGCACGACGCCTAAAAGATGCTGGCCGTCGCGGCTCATGGCGCGCGCATAGGGCGGCTTGAACTTCGGCAGCATCTTGTCATAGAGCGGCTCGAAGCGGTCGCGCGGCAGTTCGACGATGAGCTTCTCGGGCCAGAAATAGTTCTTGGCCCAGGGATCGTTCACATTGATGAAATCCCAGTTCTTGGTCTCGCCGGCGCGCAGCCGGTTCAAGGACTGCGGATCGGAAATGTGGATTTCGGATTTGAGCTTGGTGCCCGTGTCCTTGAGCCACATCTCGGCGAGACGCGGATCGGCATAGGCGTCCCAGCACAGGAGGTTGAGCGTGCGGTCGTCCTGCGCGATCGCCCGCGAGCCGGCACCGGTCAGCGCCAAGGCGCCGGCCGCGCCCATGCTGGCGAGCAGGCGGCGGCGTGTCATTTCAAGGCCCTTCTGGCCGGCATAGCGGACAGGATTGTGGGCACTGAGCTTTCGTAACATGTGGTCGGAATTCATGATCGTTCTTCCCTATTATCCTCGTTAGGCACTGTTTTAAGTCTTCTCGTCGTCGACTAGCAGCAATGCTCGTCAATCACACATTAAAGTCGATGTTCTCAGGCCATTCCGGCAAAGTCATGCCGCCGTCGAGGATGATCGACTGGCCGGTGATGTAGCGGGCGTTCTCGCTTGACAGGAACTCGACGGAGGCCGCGATATCGTCGGGATCGGCAAGCCGACCCAGCGGAATGAGGAGCTTCATCTTGGCTTCGTTCTGGGGGCCCAGGCCCTTGAGCACCGGCTCGGTGCCGACGACACCCGGCTCAACCGCATTGATGGTAATGCCGTCCTTGGCAAATTCGAGCGCCATGGAGCGCATCATGCCGTTCATCGCCGCCTTCGACGCGCCATAGATCGCCAAGCCCGTAGCACCTGTGCGATTGCCGGTGATCGAACTCGTCAATACGATCGTGCCGCCCTTCGATTTGCGCAAATTGGGCAGGAAGGCGCGGATCGCGAAATAGCAGGCGCGCGCATTGAGTCCGCTCACCAGGTCCCAGTCCTTCGGGCTCGAGTCCGCGACCGTCACGGTCGGATAGATGCCGGCATTGTAGGCGAGCACATCGAGCGCCGCGCCATCCTTGAGGAGGCGGGACGGCAAAGCGGCAAGCCCGTCGGTATCGAGCACGTCGATGGTCACGCATTCAAGCTTGGCCGGCCCCTCGATGAGCTTGGGGAGCTTCGCCAGCTCGACTTCATTCCTGTCCAGTACGATCACGCGCCCGGGCCGCCGGGCGAGGCGCTGGACGATCGCCCTGCCGATCCCCGTCGCGCCGCCAAAAACCACCTGCGTCAGCAACTCAAAACCTCACCGCCCACGTCTTCGGTCAAAAACTTCGCATATCGCACGTTCGTTCGCAAGGCAGATGTCGGCCCACAATCCGCGATCACAAAGCTGGTGAGTGCGCAAGCAGCGGCTCTTCCGCGCCGCTCCTGACATTCTCCTAGACTCGCCCCACCTCACCTAACGTACACTTGGGAGCAAACTAGTTACCGTACAGCTGGGGCGGCAGTTGACATTTAACACAACCTCACTATCTTTAGAGCGCTTAATTCGGGACAAATCTCTCGTTGAAAGACCGCCTAGCGGCCCAACTACCCCGCGCAGATTGATTGTAACGCCGCACATCGCTGATTTGCTGGACGGAAAAAAGCTATGGGGTGTATTTCCCGACGTTTCGGCAGATGTCCTGATCAAGCGATACTGTGCAGGCCATCTCGTAAGAGTGAGCCGAAAGCTCACCAAGGCGAGGCCAGACGTAGAGCAAATAGTCGGTCACGACGAAGTATGGGCATTGTGCGCGAGATCACCGCCTCCGGGATGGCGAATTCTTGGACGATTTTTGGATGCCAAGCTATTTGTCGCCCTACGTGCTTGGGACAAACACCAACTGTTTGGCCGCTATGCCGAGGCCAGTCAGGAAGTCATAACCGATTGGGGAAAATTGTTTGGAAACCAACTTTACAGAGGGAGCAGTTTGGACGATTACCTCGGCCCGCTGCTTTATGACTTAGATGCCCCACCGCACTAATCCAAAGTATAAACGAGCATACGCGCGGGAGATGCTGCGCTCTGTGTTCGTTAGCCTGTTCTGGTCGGTTATCACTGAGCGCCGGAAGTCAGGAGGATTTACACTTAAGGGACTCGCAGATGATCTCGGCGCGAACAAAAGCGAAGTAACAAGATGGTTCCGAGGATCGCCTAACTGGACGCTCAATACAATCGCAAGCCTCGCTGAAACGCTAGAGGTTGACCTTTTTGTTGAAGCACGGGACCGTCGCACGGGGACGATATACACTGCGTCGGGAATCGAAGCGCCACGAAGTTCCAGGGCAGACGAAAGCATCAAGACTGAAACCGTTCCGCCAAAGACTTTCGTTTTCGGCGACGATCCTACACGGGCAGCAGCCTAATGAGCGTCGCTCCTTACGGGCTCACAATTCTATGCGACGACATTAGGGAAGAATTGCACGGAAAGTCCAGCTACATCGGCATCTACGGAGGTGATATAATCATCGCCGGCCAAGTACTCCCTGTTACATTGCCCAAGCTGTGCATCGCTTTCCACTACAGAGAGCCGCTTGATTGGCCTCCTGCGCTTGTGAAATTCCAGGCCTTCTTTCCCGGCAACGATGCGCCTTTGTTCGAAGCGCCGATTGATATTACTAAGGAAATCAAGGATTCGGCGGAGGATGCGAGGTCGGATCCTGGCGGGTCCATCTTCACAGAACTCAGGCTTCATGTTGCGCTCGCCCCATGTGTCCTCAAAGAAGAAGGGCGAATAAGGACCTGTGTTTCGCATCCGACCGCGGGCCTTATCCGGCTCGGAAACTTCAAGGTCAGGCTAGCTAATCCTGCTGTGCAATAGGTGTGGCAAAGGTCATTCGTAGAAAGCGTGCGATGTAGGTCGAAACACCCCGTCACACCATCTGTGTCGCAAGAGTGAATTCATGACTTGACCTAGTTCGTTTTCTGTTCTATTGAGTGGTAATGAACTGGGAATTGGCCATCGAAAGCAAGCGCGTACCGCTCTTGGGCGTCGTCTTGGCGCTGTTCGCCGAGATCGGGCTCAGCGAAGGAGTTTCGATCGAGAGGATCGCGAAGCCGCTCCACCGGTTTATCCTCTCAAGATTGCGGTCGGCGGAATCAGCCGTTCGGCGGCTCATCGTCGCCGCGGCGCGTGACATCGTGCTCGAACCCAGTGAACCCCGGCCATACAAGCCAAGGCGGAAGCCTTCCGCCAAGCCCAAAGTCGATGGCGAAGCAAAGCCTAAGCGCAAGCGCCGGCCCTTGTTCAACCTCTTCGACGCGCTCAGGCGTGTTGGCCGCCGTTTCAGGAAGAAGCGCCGTGGCCCCGAGCCCCACATTCATTCCATCGAGTCATTCCTTGCGCAGAAACAGGCTGAGATCGCCGCCGCTCAGGCAAAGCGGCAGGTCGTCGATGACGGCACGGTCAGTGCGAAGCACCTGGTCCGCCGCCTCGTGGCTGTCCTGGACGCGGTTCAAGACATTCCCGGACACGCCATGCGGCTTGCCCGCTGGGAGGCCCGGCCCTTCGACGAGCGCCGGCCTGAGCGCTCCGGCCCATTGCGCTCCGGAAGGCCTCCCGGATACCGCCAGCGGAACATCCACGAGGTCGACCAGATCCTCAAAGACTGCGACTGGCTCGCGCGCCTCGGAAACCCGCCGCGCGACGACACGTCGTAGGGCCAATCCGCCGTATACTGACTATTTAGCGATCCCTCATCCTTCGAGGCGCGCCTTCGCGCGCACCTCAGGACGAGGGGTCTTTTTGTGCGCGTCTTGAACCTCCCCACAAGGGGCAGGGAGAACTGAACGCCCGCCCCTCTTCCGTCACCCCAGCGAAAGCTGGGGTCCCCTGAATCATTTCAGCAACGGCGCCTTCCCAGGGGATGCCAGCTTTCGCTGGCATGACGATCTGTGTACGAAGCAATTCTTGTTTCCTCATTGCACTCATCCTGAGGTGCATGACGCAGCGACCCTCGAAGGGCGTTCGCGAGTACGGCTTTTCCAGTTGCGCATGCTTCGAGGCATCGCCTTCGGCGATGCACCTCAGCATGAGGCTCCGTGGGTTACGAAACCAGATCGCCGATCCGCACCGGCTTGGTGGGCGGGCGCGGCGCCATGCCGGAAAATTCGCTGCGCGGACGGCCGCAATGTTCGGCGAGCAAACTATCAAGAACGGCTGCACAATAGCGGCCCTGGCAGCGCCCCATGCCGATGCGGGTCCGCCGCTTCACCGTGCCCAGTCCCTCAAGCCCCTCGCCCAATGCGGCCTCGACATCGGCGAAGCTCACTTCCTCGCAGCGGCAGATCAAGGTCTCGGGCGTCGCGAGCTTCGCCGCACCAGCGGGTGCAGCATAGATCTGCCACAGGGCCTGCTGAAACCGGCGATGCCGCGCCTTGTCGCGCAAGGCACCCTCGCGCATGCGCCGCAAGTCGTCCGTCATCGGAGTACCCAGAAATTCCGCGGCCGCGAGGCCGGCCAGTGTGCCTTGCGCCATCGCAATGCGGGCGCCGCCCAGCCCGGTGCAATCGCCGAGCGCATAAATGCCGGCGCGGTCGGTCAGGCCATTCTCACCCAATCGCGTCACGAGCTGCCGGCGCCCTGCATCGAAATCATGCGCGCAGCCCAGCGCCCGCAGCAATTCATTGGCGGGCTCGAAGCCATAGCCAAGGCAGACGACATCGACCTCGAAATTTTCCGCGCCGACCGAGGCGCGCAAGCCCGCCGCCGTCTTCTCGATAGAATTAACAACGGCACCGTAAATCATCCGCGCCCCACCGGCGCGCCGCCGCGCATGATACTTCAAGCCGTCGCGCACCAGTCCGGGCGCCACCGTCAGCATCGCGAACAAGGCGGGAAGCTGTGCCAGACCCGGCTTTGCAGCCGCCTCGACAACGGCCAAAACTTGAGCACCGCCCTCAATCAGTTCGGCTGCGAGTTGCAGATTGAGCGGGCCGTTGCCGGCGATGAGCACGCGTTTGCCCGGAAGCCGCCGCGCGGTGCGCCACAAGGTTTGTGCGGCACCGGTCGTCATGACTCCCGGCAAGGTCCAGCCCGGCACCGGCCAGCCCCGCTCATAAGCCCCGGTCGCGATGATCGTCGCGCTGGGCAAGTAGCGGCGGGCGCGACCGTCCTTGACGACTCCGAACTCATTGGGCGGGAACGCACCCCAGACCGTGACGCGTTCCTCGAACTCAACGCCGAGCTGGCGCGCGGTGGCAATGAGGCGGGCGCCCTCTTGATGCTGCGCGTCGGGCGGGTTCGCTCCTTCGACCGAGAGCTGCTTGAAATATTGTCCGCCGGCATGGGCGCGCTCATCGACGATCGTCACGGCGCGGCCGGCACGCCGTGCGGCGATCGCCGCGGCGAGACCGCCCGGCCCTGCCCCGATGATGAGAAGTTCGGGGCGATGGGTTTCGACTTCGCCGAAACTAACCGGCCCGTCGGATTTGGGCGCGAGGGGTCTGGCAAACGACTCCCGCCTCACAACCAGTGGCCGGTCGATGATGGTCATGCAGGCGCGCTCATTGGCGCGGCCGTCGACTTCGACGAGGCAATCCTGGCATACGCCCATGCCGCAGAAGATGCCGCGTTCGGCGCCGCAGCGGGTGGTGCGAAAGTCCTTGATGCCGTGGGCGGTGAGCGCGGCCGCGAGGCTCTCGCCTTCGCGCGCCTGCAATCGCCTGCCCTCGAACTCGATCTCAATCATCACGGGTGTGTTCGTAGCACGAACTTGTGTACAGTCACCATCATGGCAAAGCTTCTCGAAAACAAGGTTGCGCTGATCACCGGCGGCTCGCGCGGGCTTGGCCTGGCGATTGCCGAGCGGTTTGCCGCGGAAGGGGCGCGCGGCGTGTTGCTCGACCTGCCGGAGCCGATCAAGACCGCCAAGGCGCCCGCCGGATTCCAGTTCATTGCCGGCGACGTCACCGACGAGACTTCGATCAAGGCGGTGGTGGGGCGCGCGATTGAGGTTTTCGGCACGCTCGACATCGTCATCGGCAATGCCGGCGTGGTGCCGCCCTGGCGCGAGACGGAAGCTCTCGATCTTGCCGAATGGGATCGCGTCATGGCGATCAATGCGCGCGGCATGGCGGCGACGATCAAGCAGGCCGTTCCGGCCTTGAAACAGTCGCACGGCACGATCGTGCTGATGGCCTCGATCAATGCTTACAGCCCGCACCCGAACCAGATGCTCTATACCGCCTCCAAGCATGCGGTGCTCGGCATCGCGCGGGCGGCGGCGCAGGATCTCGGCCGCTTCGGGATCCGGGTCAACGCGGTCGCGCCCGGCCCGATCGCGACCGAGGCGTTGCTCGAACGCGTCGACAAGCGAACCGGCGGCGGCGAAGCGATGGCCAGGGCGCTCGATCGCATGAGCGAGGGCACCGCCCTCAGACGCCTCGCCAGTGCAGACGAAGTCGCCAAGGCTGTTCTTTTTCTGGCGAGCGATCTATCGAGCGGAATTACCGGCGAGATGCTGCCGGTCAATGCAGGACACATGTGAATGACGATCTATTCGAAATTCGGCGTCGCGACGATCATCAATGCCAAGGGCACGGCGACGCGATTGTCGGGCGGCACCATGCGGCCGGAGGTGGCGCAAGCCATGGCGGACGCCTCGCAGGCCTGCGTCGAGATCGCCGATCTCCAGGCCGCGGCCTCGCGCGAGATCGCCAAAGCGACGGGTGCCGAGGCCGGTTATGTCGCGTCGGGGGCTTCGGCCTGCCTCCTGCTCGGCACTGCCGCCTGCATTGCCGGGCTCGATCCGGGCCGCATGGCGCGGCTTCCCGATACGCGCGGCATGAAGAACGAAGTCATCATGGTCAGGAGCCAGCGCAATTTCTACGACCATGCGATTCGCGCGGCGGGCGCCACCATCATCGAAGTGGGATTGCCCGACCGCTTTGCCGGTGCTGGCGTGCGCGATGCGGAAGGCTGGGAGATCGAAGACGCGATCACGGAAAAGACCGCGGCGATTTTCTATGTGATGGACGTCCTGTCGCAGCCGCCCTTGCCGGTCGTGACCGCCATCGCCAAGCGCCACAAGGTTCCGGTGCTGGTCGATGCCGCGGCCCTGGTGCCACCGCAGGCCAATCTCAAACGCTTCATCGCCGAAGGGGCCGATCTCGTCGCCTTTTCCGGCGGCAAGGCGATCGGCGGGCCGCAGGCGAGCGGGTTCTTGTGTGGGCGGCGCGACCTCATCATGTCGGCAGCACTTCAGCATCTCGATCTCGACATCTACGAGGATATGTGGTCTCCGCCGAAGTCACTGATCGACAAGGCCAAGCTCAAGGGCACGCCGCAGCATGGCATCGGGCGGTCCTGCAAGGCCGGCAAGGAAGAGATCATCGGCCTTCTGACCGCGCTCCGATTGTTCGTCGCCGAGGGCGACAAGGCACGCCACCAGCGCTGGCTGTCGATCCTCGAGACGATCGCCGGATCATTGCCGGTATTCAAGTCGGCTGAGGTCGTCATCATGAATGCCGACGACACCTCGGCCGTGCCACTTCTTATCGCCTCAGTGACTGGCAAACCGGATGCCGCGGCAGCGGCGATCAAGAAATTGATCGCCGGAAAGCCGGCCATTCACACCGACCCTTCGCTGCGGCACGAGAACAAGATCATCGTCAATCCGCTGTGCCTCAGGCCGGAGGATGCCGGCGTTGTTGCCGCCGGGCTCAAGCGGGTCCTTAAGTAGCATCCAGAATCGTTCGCCCTAGTTTCCCCTCGCCCTGAGGTGCATCGCGCAGCGATGCCTCGAAGGGCGCGAAGCCGGGCAATCTCACCTGTCGCGCATGGTTCGAGGCATCGCCTTCGGCGATGCGCCTCACCATGAGGACTTAAGCAGTTCCGTCGAGCTTGTTGATGGCCTCGACATTGGCGGCGGATGATCCTTTCGGATCGAATTCAGAGGCGATCCACGTATCGGCGATGGCCTTCGCCAGTTCCGGCCCGATGACGCGGGCACCCATGGTGATGATCTGCGCATTGTTGGATTTGGCAGCCCGCTCGGCCGAATAGGTATCGTGGGTGAGAGCGGCGCGGATGCCCGGGACCTTGTTGGCCGAGATGCAGACGCCGATCCCAGTCCCGCAGCACAGTATGGCGCGGTCGTACTCGCCCTTCTTCACCTTCTTGGCGATATCGGCCGACAGATCTGCGTAGTAGCCCGCCTGGCTCAAGTTGCTGATCTGGTGTTCGCCCTTGGCCTTGAGGTGCGCCTCGATCACATCGAGGAGAGGCTTGCCGGCGCTGTCGGCGCCCAGTGCGATCTTCATGTCGGTTCCTCCAGTGATTTCGTGACGGCTTCGATGATTCCGATATAGCCCGGCGCATCCCAGGCGGAGCGGCCGATGAACAATCCGTCGATATGGCTGCGATTGGCGAGTGCGACACAGTTTTGCGGGTTGACGCTGCCGCCATAAAGGATCGGCAGCGCCTCGCCGGCAAGTTCGGCGGCGAGCGCCTTCAATTTCCCGTGCTGTTCATTGGCAAACTCCGGATCGGCCGGAATACCGCCCTCGCCGATCGACCAGACCGGCTCATAAGCGATGACCACCCTGCCCGGCGCTCTCTTTCCGACATATTTCAAGGCAAAGCGCGTCTGCTTGGCGAGGATATCGGCGGTCGCACCTGTCTCATATTCGGCGCGGGTATCGCCGATGCAGACCAGCGCGATCAGATCATGCGCGAGCGCCGCCTTGACCTTGAGGGCGACCGTCTCGTCGGTTTCGTTGAAAAAGGTGCGGCGCTCGCTATGGCCGAGTTCGACCAGCACCGCGCCGCAATCCTTGATCATCAAGGGCGAGACCTCGCCGGTCCAGGCACCCTTCTCCTCCCAGTGCATGTTCTGCGCGCCGACCTTGACGCGCGTGCCACGAAGAATGTCGGCGACCTCGGCGATCGAGGGAAAGGGCGGCACGACAAAAAGCCGCGCGGCGGTGGTGTTGGCGACGGAAGAGGCTTTCAAGGTCTCGGCATAGGAGCGCGCATCGGCACGCAGCTTGTTCATCTTCCAGCTTGTGCCGATCCAGGGAATTTTCCGCGCCATTGGCTCCATCCAGTTGCGGATGGCGGTTTAGCGCGGCGGTCTTCTAGCTGCAATGGCAGGAAGCAATCGCGGCGGTAACTGCAGGCGCGAAAATCTCGGCAAATCGCCTCTGGCCTTGCGGAGTTGCCACCATGTCCTGGCGAAACTCGACCTGGAGGTAATGAAGCCCGCGCGACAAGGCATGTTCGGGTGTCGAATAATCCTCGTCGACATTCATGTCATAGGGTTCGTTGTCGCCCACGACGATGCCGTCGGTCTGGCGCAGCACGACCAATGCCGGATCGGTGGCGCGGCGATTTTCGTTGGACGAGAGCGCGATGTCCCAAGGGCGGAACTTGCCCTTCATCCGATCGGTCATCGAATGGACGGCGAGAAACAGCGGCCGCCGGCCGGACCCGCATCGTGCGTCAAGGATTTCGCGGCAGGCATTGTGGTAGCTGTCGAAGTAAGCAGAAATCCTCTGCGCGCGCTGCTCAAGCGAAAGCCTTTCATTCGTGGGAACCGGGGTGCCGTCGCTTATCGCCGGGATGAGCGTCGGGTCGCGGAGCTGGCGGTTGCAATCGATCACCAGGCGCGAGGTGCCGCAGAGAATAGCCGGCGCATCGAAGGCCTTGGCCAAGTGACGGCTGATGGCGGCGGCGCCTATATCCCAGGCAATATGCCGCTGCATGTCGGCATCGCTGACGCCGAGATCGCCGATTTCCGGTGGCACAGCATTGCTAGCATGATCGCAGGCGATGACCAGGGGAGCACGGCCCGCGGCATTGACGATTTCAAAGGGGCCAGTCCAGTTCATGCCCGCAACCTTATGTGGGCCGGAAACGGGGTGTCAATATTCATTACGGAATTGACAGGCGTTGGGACGCCTGTAACAAATCATTCATGGCTGCCGGAACCACCATACAGGCGATGGCTGATCGCCTGGCTCAGATCGCCAGCGAGACGACGCCCGCCGAGCAGAAGGTTGCGCGCACCTTGACGACCAGTGCCATGCTGGCTGGCTTCGAGACGGTGGCGGCGCTCGCCAAGCGTGCCGGGGTCAGCGGGCCGACGGTGGTGCGCTTCGTGACGCGGCTTGGCTATGCGAGCTATGCCGATTTCCAGCGCGCGCTCCTCGATGAGATGGAGGCGCGCGGGACGTCGCCACTGACCCTCTACCATCGAGTCGATACGAAGCCTGGCACCCTGCTCAATCAATCGGCAAACGCCTTCACGACGAGTCTCGGCGAAACCTTCCGGCGATTATCAATCGCCGATTTCGAGTTTGCCGTTTCGGCGCTGTCGGACCGGCGCAACCGTGTTTTCATTACCGGCGGACGCTTCTCGCGATTGCTTGCCGAGATGCTCTATCTTCATCTCTTTCAGATCCGCCCCAATGTCTCGACGCTCGTGCCGGGACTGCAGACGCGCGCCGATCAGCTTCTCGATGTCGGGCCAAAAAGCGTGCTCGTTGCCTATGATTTCCGGCGCTATGAGGCCGAGACCGTCGATCTCGTCATCCATGCCAAGGAGCGCGGTGCGATCGTGATCCTGATCACCGATCCGTGGATGTCGCCCGCCGCGCGTCACGCCGATGCGGTGCTCGCCGCCGAAGTTGCTTCGCCGTCGCCGTTCGATTCACTCGTGCCGGCTTGCGCCTTGACGGAAGCCTTGATCGCCGAGATCACGGTGCGCGAGGGCGAAAAGGGGCGCATACGGATCGAAGACCTTGAGAGTCTGAGGGAGGGTTATGAATGGCAAAGCGTTCAGTCGCCAGGAAACCGGCGCAGCAAAAACGCCAAGCCCAAGGCGACGATGGCGAAATAGTTCTGCTCACCTGGATCGACTATGTCGGCCTGGCGCGCTGCCGCGGCGTCCCGGTCGCAGCCTTCGATTCACGGCGCGATTACGGCCTGGGCTGGGCTGTTGCCGGGCAGGCTCTAACGCCGTTTGAGGATATCGCAGACAATCCCTGGGGCCCGATGACCGAAGTGCGCCAGACACCGGTTGCAGGAACCGAACGGCGCATTGCGATCTGGGATGACGCGCCGGCCTTCCATTTCGCCTTGTGCGATTCGATGCTCGATGGGAAAAACTGGGAATGCTGCCTGCGCGGTTTCCTCAAGAAGGCGTTGGCTGCTCTCGAGGCCGAGACGGGGCTCAGTATCGCATCAGCCTTCGAGCATGAATTCCTGCTTTCCGGCAATGACCTCCCCTGGATCGTGCCCTTCTCAGTCGAGCAGATCCGGTATGTTGCACCGTTCACCGCAGATCTGACGCGCGCATTGATCGCTGCCGATGTCGGCGTTGAGACCGTCGAGCCCGAATATGGCATCACGCAATATGAAGTCTCCTGCGCACCGGCGGTCGGACTTGCCGGCGCCGACCGCGCGGTGATCACCCGCGAAGTCATCCGCGAAGCGGCACGGCGGCGCGGGTTCCGCGCGAGTTTCACGCCGAAGCCGACGCCATCGAGCGTCGGCAATGGCGCGCATGTGCATTTCAGCCTGGTCGACAAGAAGGGGGCTAACCGCACCTATGATGCTTCGCAGCCCGGCGGATTGTCGAAAGTGGCGCAGCAATTCGCGGCCGGTGTCGTTGCCTATATGCCGGAGATCTGCGCGCTGGTAGCGCCCTCGCCTGTCTCTTACTTGCGCCTCGGCCCGCATCACTGGTCCTGCGGCTATGCGGCGTTCGGCGTGCAGAACCGCGAGGCCACCATCCGCGCCTGCCCATCGCCCAATCCGAAGAAGCGTGCCGAAGCCTTCAATCTCGAACTGCGGCCGCCTGATGCGACCGCGAGCCCCTATATGGTGATCGCCGCTTTGGTTCTTGCCGGGCTTGAAGGCATCAAGCAGAAATTGCCATTGCCGCCGATGCTCGATCGCGATCCGGCGGACTATTCGGAAGCCGAGCGCAAGAAGCTTGGCATTCGCCCGCTTCCCTCTTCGCTCGGCGAGGCTCTCGACCTTATGCTCGCCAACAAGACCGTGTGCAGTTGGATGCCCGACACATTGCGGGAGTCCTATGTGGCGGTGAAGCGCAAGGAGATCTCGATGTTCACCCTCGCCACCCCGGAAGCCATGTGCAAGCGATATCACGATGCCTATTGAGAGCGTTTTTTCGACCCCGCTGATCGATCATCATTGTCACGGGGTCTCGCCGGCTGAACTCGACTGGAAACAGTTCCAGGCTTTGTTTTCGGAAAGCTATCGCCCGCCGCCACCCGGCACGAATGAGTTTCAAAAACCGCTCGGTCTCGCCATCCGCGCCTTCTGCGCACCGCTGCTCGATCTCGAGCCGCATGTTTCGGGCGAGGCTTATGTCGAACGGCGGTTGAGGCTTGGCGCAGCCGAAGTGAATCGCCGTTTGATGCGGGGTTCCGATCTCGATTGCCTGATCGTCGATACCGGCCATCGCTCTAGCGCGATCCACACTTTCGAAGAGACCGGCGCATTGGCCGGGCGTCCCGCTTACGAAGTGGTACGGATCGAAGCCATTCTCGAAGAAGTGGCGGCGAGCGGCGTTTCAGCGGAGGGCTTCGCCAAGGCTTTCGAGGACCGGCTTGCCGAGCGTTCGCGCGATGCGGTTGGGCTAAAATCGATCGTTGCCTATCGCTGCACCTTCGCCATCCCGCAGACGGCGCCGACGGCAGCAGAAGTCACCGCGGCTGTAGGCGCGTGGCTTAAACGGGCGAAGGAGCAAGGCAAGTATCGGGTGTCCGATCCTACCATCATCAGGCATGGCTTGTGGGTGGGCGCCGAAATCTGCCGGGCTTGGAAATTTCCGATGCAGTTGCATGTCGGCTTCGGCGATCCCGACATCATCATGCATCAATGTGATCCCACGCATTTCACCGAGTTCATTGCGGCGATGGAGAAGTGGGAAGTACCGATCACGCTCCTTCACAACTGGCCTTTCCTGAAGGAGGCGCAGTGGCTTTCGGAGATCTTCCAGAACGTCTATTACGACGCCGGCGTGATCCTCAATTACGGGGCGGCTGAATCCGAACGTATCCTTCGCGAGGCCTTGCAGATCGGAAAGTTCCAGAAGTTCCTCTATTCGAGCGATGCTTTCGGCCTGTCGGAGCTCTATTATCTCGGCGCATTGCTGTTCCGGCGCGCCTTCCAGCGCATTCTCGATAGCTGGATCGCCGATGGCTATTGCTCGGCGAAGGATGCAGATGAGATCGTGGAATTGGTGGCATTGACGAATTCGCGCCGCATCTATCCGGGCATCAAGGGGGCCTCATGACGCTTACCCGCGACGTTGCGCTCGATCCCGCGCATAGCTGCCTGCTTTTCGTGGATGTCCAGAATTTCGCGGTGAAGCGGAATGGCGGCGACTTCGCGCATCTGAGCGATGAGGAATTCGAAGCAAAATACGGCTGGTATTTCCGCGAACTCCAGGCGCGCGTCGTCCCGAACATGCAGCGCCTTCAGAAGGCGGCGCGCGCCGCCGATATCGAGGTCATGTATACGACGATCGAGAGCCTCACGCTTGATGGGCGCGATCGCAGTCTCGACTACAAGATTACCGGCTTCAACGTGCCGAAGGGTTCGTGGGACGGGAAGGTGATCGAGGAGATCGCGCCGCTTGCGGATGAGATCTGGCTGCCCAAATCATCATCGAGCGTCTTCATCTCGACCCATATCGACTACATCCTGCGCAATCTCGGCGTGAGGCAGCTCGTGATCTCCGGCCTCATCACCGATCAATGCGTCGAATCCGCCATTCGCGATGCCTGCGATCTCGGCTATCTCGTCACCCAGGTGACCGATGCGTGCCTGACCTACAGCCAGGAGCGGCACGACAATTCATTGCGCGCGATCAAGGGCTATTGCCGGCAAGTGACCACGGATCAGCTCATCGCCGAGCTGGGCAAGTAGTCACCACCCCGAAAACGCATCGAGCTTTGCCATGTCGAACTTGCCGGCTTCGACATCGCCGAGCGCCTGGTCGAGAATGGTGATGGCCTCATCGGCTTCCGCCTTGGTCAGGATCAGCGGCGGCGTCAGTTCCAGAACGTTGGAGTTGACGCCGACATAATAGAGCACCGTACCCAGTTCGAAGGCGCGGTAGACCGTTTGAGCCGCGGCGCGCGGGACCGCGTCGTTGAGTTCGATGCCGAGTGCCAGGCCGCGGCCACGAATATCGGCGATGGACTGGTGCTTGGATTTCAGATGCTCCAATCCTCTGCGCAAATGGGCGCCAACATCGCGCGCATTATCGATCAGCTTCTCGTCATCAATGGTTTCGAGCACGGCCTTGCCCGCCGCCATGGCGATCGGGTTGCCATGCAGTGTCTGCATCGCAAAGGCGGTCGCGTGATCGAGAATAGCGGCGGGACCGACCATCGCAGCGAGAGGCAAGCCTCCCCCTAAGCCTTTCCCGAAACAGACAATATCCGGGACGAAGCCTTCATGCTCGAAGCAATGGAGCCGACCGGTGCGCGCGAGACCCACCTTCACTTCATCGCACACCGTCAGGATGCCATGACGCGCGCAAAGCTTCGCCAGTTTTGCGAGGAAGCCCGGTGTCGGCGCCAGCATGCCGCCATCCGACTGGATGGGCTCGATGAAGAAGGCGGCGACCTCCTTGGGAGGAACGGTCGTCGCGAAGAGTTGTTTGATTTCGGTGAGCACGGCATCGCCGTCCGGCCGGCTGCCGCCGCCTGGATAGGGTATGAGCATGAGGCCCGCGTGCCGCGAAGCATGCGACTGCACGGGATGGCCGGAAATGCTCATCGCACCCGCATTACCACCGTGATAGGCGCCGGCAAAGGAGAGGATGCGCGATCGGCCGGTCGCCGCCGTCACGCTGCGCATGGCGGTTTCGAGCACATCCGAGCCCGAATGTCCGAACACCACCTTGCAATCCTTGTGATCCGGCAAGCGCGCGAGGATCGCTTCGGCCAGTTCCACGGCGGATTTCGGGATCGCCGACAAAATGCTGGCACCGGCCGGATTGCGCGCGGCGTTGGCGACTGCCGCGACATAGCGCGGATGGCCGTAGCCGAGGCTTGCCGCGCCCCATGCCGCCGAGAGATCGAGCAGGCTTCTCCCTTCCTCATCGATCGCGCGCGAGCCACGGCCTCCGGTCAGCGCGAGCGGGAAGAATCTAAGCTTCTGTATGGCGCCGATCGCTTGCCGGTCGCGCTCGAATAGTGTCGTCACGGGATGGCCTTGTGGAAAGCAGGGTGAAGCGTCGCGCGGTTCATGTCACACTTGCTGCGGGTTTCGCAATTGGTTCGCCGGAGGGTGGCAAGGTGTGGTGCGAGGTTGACGGTCTTCGTCTCTGGTATGAGGCGCATGGCAAGGGCCTGCCTGCAATCTTCCTGCATGGCTGGTCGATGGACCATCGCGACGAGACGCTCGTCTATGAACCGATTTTTGCGAATCGCCCCGGATATCGGCGCATCTATCCGAACCTGCCAGGAATGGGGAAAAGCCCTGCCGACCGGAGCATCAAGAATCAGGACGATTATCTCGACATCGTTCTGAAGTTCATCGCGCAGATATCGAGGGGGCAGCGCTTTCTGCTGTCGGGCACGTCCGCAGGCGCCTATCTGGCGCGTGGCGTGGTCCAGCGAATAGCGGATCGCATCGAGGGACTAATGCTGCGGGTACCGCTGATCGTCGCCGAGGATAAGCGCCGCGACGTACCGAGTTTCTCACCCCTCATCAAGGATGAGGGGTTCCTGGCGACACTCAAGGAGGCAGACCGCCAAGCCTACGCGCAGGTCCTTGTCCACGCGCCCGGATATCTGAAAGCAGCGCGGCGCAAGCATGAAGAACAGGTCGCCCCTGCCATGAAAATTGCCAACGCCCGGCATCTCGAACCCATTCGGCAAGACCCATCGCGATACGGCTTCTCCTTCGATGCCGATGTGCTCGCGAAGCCTTTCCCGAAACCGACGCTGATAATAACGGGGCGGCAGGACACGAGTGTCGGCTATCGCGATGCCTGGCGGATCGTCGAGAATTACCCGCGCGCGACTTTCGCAGTGCTTGATCGGGCCGATCATGGATTGCCCGTGGATCACGACGAACTGTTCCGCGCGCTGGTCAATGACTGGCTCAATCGCGTCGAGGAAGCGCGCGGCGCGGGCCAATGAAAAAGGAAGGCAACGGCGACCAATTAGACCGTCATGCCAGCGAAAGCTGGCATCCCCTGACGCGACGCCGCTAGCGGGGATGATTCAGGAGACCCCAGCTTTCGCTGGGGTGACGAAAAAGGATTAGCGGTTAGACCACGACAAGGCCACAATGATTCTGTTAGCCGACGAGCATGATGTCGGCTTTGAGGAGATCAGCCTCGCGCGCGGAAGGGCCGACGAATATCTGGAAGACGCCCGGTTCGAGAACGGGATTGCCGGCGCCGTCAGGGAAAGACATGTCGCGGGCGGGAAGCTTGAGCCGAACGGTCTTCGTTTCTCCCGGCGCCAATCGCGCCTTGGCGACGCCGGTGAGCTGAAGCACGGGTCGCGACACGCTCGCCACGGGATCGCGGAAGAACTGCAAGACGGTTTCCTCCCCCGCCACTTGCCCGGTGTTCGCCACATCGACGGAAATATCGATTTCGTCATCGGCCTTGAATTCGGTCGGCGACACTTTGAGATTGGCATAGGCGAAGCTTGTGTATGAAAGCCCATGGCCAAAGGGGAACAAAGGGTCATTCGGCATATCGAGATACTTGCTGGTATAGCGGAACTTGCCGTCGAAGGGGCGCCCGGTTGGGAGCCTCGAATAGAAAATCGGGATTTGGCCGACATCGACCGGCCACGAAATGGGCAATCGACCGGATGGGTTGGCGGCACCGGTCAGGATATCGCCGAGTGCATGCCCTGCCTCGCTGCCGAGATACCAGGTGAGGAGAACAGCTTTCGCGCGCTCGATCAATGGCGTGACTGTCAGCGACCGGCCGCAAGAAAGCACGACGACCACGGGCTTTCCCGTCGCGAATATCGCATTGGCGAGTTCCATTTGCCGGCCCGGTAAGCCCGGCCTGGCGCGCGAGCCCGCCTCGCCGCTCATCATCCGCGCTTCACCGAGGCAGAGAACGACCAAATCCGATGAGCGCGCGAGTTCTACGGCTTCCGCGATTCCGCTTGTATCATCGCCATCAATGGTGAAGCCAGGACGCGTGACGATTTCGCTGTTGGGCCAAGTATCGCGCAGACCCGTTGCGAATGAGACCATGTCCTCAACACGACCGGCGCCTGACCATGGCCCCAGCATCTCGGCTTGCGTATCGGCCAATGGTCCGAGCAAGGCCACGCCGCGCGGCGGAGCTTTCACCGGCAGAACGCCGGAGTTTTTCAACAACACGATCGAGCGGGCGGCAGCTTCGCGAGCCGCCTTACGATGCTCAAGGCGCGTTTGATCCGTCATGCTCTGGACGGCGGCGGCGCGATAAGGATCATCGAACAGGCCGAGTTCCGCCTTGAGCTTCAAGACGCGCCGCACGGCTGCCTCGAGCGTTCCCATGTCGACGAGGCCGCGTTGAACGGCGGCGGAAAGACCGCGCGTATAGGCATGGCCCATCATGTCAACATCGACGCCGGCATTGAGGGCGAGAGCCGCAGCCTCGACGATATCGGCAGCGACGCCATGCGGGATGAGTTCGGCAATGGCGTTGTAGTCGCTGACGATGACGCCGTCGAAACCCCATTGGCCTCGCACCAGATCATTGAGAATGGCGCCATTGGCGGTCATCGGCACGCCTTCGAAATCGCTGAAGGCCGGCATGAGGCTGCGCACGCCGGACCGGACTGCGGCGTGGAACGGCGGCAAATAGACTTCGCTAAAGGTGCGCTCGGAAATTTCGGCCTGTGCATAGTCGCGACCGGCGAGCGCTGCACCGTAGCCCGCGAGATGCTTGGCGCAGCCGACGAGGGACGTCGGTTTGGTCAGGTCATCGCCCTGAAAGCCACGCGTCTTCGCTTCCGCAAAACGGGCCGTGAGCCAAGTATCCTCGCCAGCGCTTTCGGCAATGCGGCCCCAGCGCGGATCGCGCGACACGTCAAGCATCGGCGCGAAGGTCATGGTCAGGCCTTCGGCCGCGGCTTCGATGGCGGCGATGCGTGCGGTCTCTTCCCACAAGGCTTCGTCGAAGGCGGCGGCCTCGCCTAAGGGAATCGGGAAGATGGTGCGATGGCCGTGAATGACGTCGTAGCCGAAGATCAAAGGGATGCCGAGGCGCGTTTCTTCCACCGCCACACGCTGGACCTCATGGACCTTGTCCCAGCCGAACCAGTTGAAAAGGCTGCCCAGTCGCCCTGCCCGCAATGCCGCCATGTAGTCGGCCGGATCGCCGGGGCCCGTTACGACGAGGCCAGCGGTCAGCATGTTGAGCTGGCCGATCTTCTCGTCCAGGGTCATGGACCTGAGAAGTGTGTCGATGTGCGCTTCAGATCCGCGAATCATTCCGCCTCCAGGGGATCGATTATGACTCTCGCCGTGCGATTTGTGACGCCCGAAATCATGGCACGATCATTGCTTTGATGCCGTGATAGCACTGCGACGCACGGTGAGTTTGTGGCTTTACCATCACATTTCGCCGAATTGTCGGCGATTTGGCAGCGGATCGAAAGATTAAACAATCCGTTAACTGGTCGCGCGCAACCTCGCCAGTTAGGATATTTGCGGGGACTGAGAAGCCGACAGCATAATCAACAACAGTCCGGGGACAGACGAATGGGATAGCTGGCGCAGCGCCGGGCCCGTATGGCTCGTCGTCACGGGAAACGGCTGACACCGAGGTAGACAGTCGCCTGCCGGCACAGTTGCTTTTGCTGCTGCGTGCCCTTTCGAAATCCAGCCACCGCTTCACATTATCACTCATGGCGCTTGGACTGCTTGCCGTCGTGCTTGCGAATACTTTCGGGCAGATCAAGCTCAATGCCTGGCACGGCGCTTTTTATGACGCCCTGGAGCAGCGATCCCTGCCGGCGCTCGGCAACCAGATCGTCGCCTTTCTCATCATTGCCGGTATACTTCTACTTCTTGTGGTCGGCCAAACATGGCTCCAGGAGAATATCAAAGTCCGGCTGCGGGAGTGGCTGACACACGATCTTCTCGACCAATGGCTTGCGCCAAAACGGGCCTATCTTCTGACCCAAACCGGTGAGAGTGGCGCCAATCCCGATCAGTATATCCAGGCGGATGCACGCCACCTCGCCGAGACTTCCGCCACGCTTGCCTTCAACCTGCTGCAATGCACACTACTTCTGGTGAGTTTCATCGGTGTTCTCTGGGCGCTGTCGAGCAACGTCATCTTCTATTATGAAGGCAGCAGTTTCACGATCCCCGGCTATATGGTCTGGTGCGCCCTGGCCTATGCCGCCGCCGGATCATTCCTCACCTGGCTGGTTGGCCGCCCTCTCATCAAGCTCAATGCCGAGCGCTATGCGCGCGAAGCCGACCTTCGCTTTGCCATCGTGCGCGTCAATGAATCATCGGAAGCGATCACGCTCCAGCGCGGCGAAGGTGACGAACGCCGCTTGATGGATAGCCCCATCTCGAATGTCATTCTCCTCAGCCGTCAACTCGCGGGCGGGCTTGCGCGCCTTACCTGGGTCACATCCGGCTATGGCTGGCTCGGCCTCATCGTCCCGGTATTGGTGGCGCTGCCGGGCTATTTCGGCGGAAGCCTGTCGCTTGGCGGCTTGATGATGGTAGCCGGCGCCTTCAACCAGGTGCAAAACTCCTTGCGCTGGTTCGTCGACAATTTCGCAGGTATCGCAGACTGGCGCGCGACTTTGCTGCGCGTGGCCCGCTTCCGCGAACATCTCACCGGGATCGACAAGACACCGGCGGCGCCAGGCATGATTGCCGTCGATGCGCATCCCTCTGGCCGGTTCTCGTTGAGCGGCCTTCAGCTTGCGACATCCGACGGCTCCGTGACCCTTGACGCACAGCAGCTCCATATCGATCCGGGCGAGCGCGTGTTGATCGCGACCGGCGTGGCCGCCGAGCGGCGCGGGCTCTTGCGTGCGATTGCCGGGCTTGCCGCGAAAGGCAGCGGCACAATCAGCCTGCCGGAGCCAAGGCACCTCGCGCTGGTCTCGCCGCATCCGTATCTGCCAACTGGCAGCCTGCTCTGCGCGATTGCTTATCCCTTCTCCTGCGCGGAGCAGGATCCCGCGCCGGTCAGCGCGGCGCTACATCGCGTCGGGCTTCCCCACCTCGTGCCGCGGCTCAATGACCGCGAAAGGTGGGACAAGGCCCTGACCCTCGAAGACCAGCAGCGCGCCGCCATCGCGCGGCTTCTCTTGCACCGGCCGCGCTGGGTCATCGTCGAGGATTGTCTCGCCTCGATGGGCGAAGCCAACTCACGCCTGCTGCGCTCGATCCTGGCGCATGAACTCGCCGGTTCGACGGTGGTCGGTATCGGGGACGGCCGTGCCTGCGTCGACCTCTATGAACGCACCGTGCCCTTGCGCAATCGGGAAGTCATCCGACTGCAGGCGATTACCCGCGCACGCAGCTTGCCTCGCCTCGTCGCTGCCGAGTAACTTGACGGCATGAATGAGCGTCCCCGGATTCGCGACGATGCCGCCTTGCTGGAAGCCGTCCAGCGCCAGACATTCCGCTATTTCTGGGATTTTGCGCACCCGGTAAGCGGGCTGGCGCGCGAGCGCAGCAATGGCGATCCCGATGTGGTGACGACCGGCGGCTCTGGCTTCGGCTTCATGGCGATCGTCATCGCGGCCGAGCGCGGCTGGATATCGCGCGATGACGCGATCGATCATTTGTTGAAGAGTCTGCGCTTTCTCGAGAAGGCCGCAAGCTATCACGGTGTCATGCCGCACTGGCTCAACGGCACGACCGGCGCCATCATTCCCTTCTCGCGCAAGGATGACGGCGGCGATCTTGTCGAAGCCTCGTATTTCATCGCCGGTCTCCTGTGCGCGCGGCAGTATTTCTCGCGAGGGGGGCGCGAGGCGGAACTGCGCTCGCGCATCAACCGCCTGTGGCGCGAAGTCGAATGGAACTGGCATGTGCGCGAGGCGGGCAACGTCCTTTATTGGCATTGGAGCCCGAATAACGGATGGAGCCTCAACCTGCCGATCCGCGGCTGGAACGAGTGCCTCATTACTTATGTGCTGGCGGCCTCCTCGCCGACCTATCATGCGCCACCACGGGTCTATCATCGCGGCTGGACCGGCGGCCGCGACTTCGCCAATGGCTGCACCTATTTCGACGACTTTCTCCTGCCGCTCGGGCCCGATTTCGGCGGCCCGTTGTTTTTTGCGCATTATTCGTTCCTCGGACTCGATCCGCGAGGCTTGAGCGACAATTACGCGAATTATTGGGACCAGAATGTCTCGCACAGCCTGATCAACCACGCTTATTGCGTTGAGAATCCAAAGGGCTTTCGGGGCTACGGACCGGCCTGCTGGGGGCTCACGGCGAGCGACAATTTCGAAGGCTATAATGCGCATTCGCCGACCAATGACCTCGGCGTCATCACGCCGACGGCGGCGCTTTCTTCGATGCCCTATACGCCGGATGAGTCACTGGCTGCGCTTCGCCATTTCTACCACGGGCTCGGCGACCGTATCTGGGGCGAATACGGATTCACCGACGCCTTCTGCGAGACGCGCGACTGGTATGCGCAATCCTATCTGGCAATCGACCAGGGCCCGATCCTCATCATGATCGAAAACCACTTAACCGGGTTGATCTGGGACCTCTTCATGTCCTGCCCGGAAGTCCGATCCGGCCTTGCTGAACTCGGTTTTCGCAGCACGCGCCTCATCGCATGACGGGCGATGCAAAGCTTGCCTGGTGGAGGACCGGCGTCATCTACCAAATCTATCCGCGATCCTTTCAGGACAGTAATGGCGACGGTGTGGGCGATCTCGCGGGGATCATCGAACGTGTCGATTACCTCGCCTGGCTCGGACTGGATGCGGTGTGGATCTCGCCCTTCTATCCCTCGCCGATGGCCGATTTCGGCTACGACATTTCGAACTATACCGACGTCGATCCTTTATTCGGGACGCTGGCAGATTTCGACCGGCTATTGGCGGCGCTGCATCAGCGGCAGATCCGCGTCATCCTCGATTTCGTCCCGAACCATACCTCGATCGAACATCCCTGGTTCCAGGAATCGCGGAAATCGCGCAGCAATCCGAAACGCGACTGGTACATCTGGCACGATCCCGCGCCCGATGGCGGACCACCCAATAACTGGCTGAGCCAGGCGGGCGGAGGCGCCTGGACCTTTGAGCCTGAGACGCGCCAATATTACTATCATGCCTTCCTCGCCTTGCAGCCCGATCTCAATTGGCGCAACCCTGAAGTTCGCGCCGCGATGAAGGATGTGCTTCGCTTCTGGCTCGATCGCGGGGTCGATGGGTTTCGTGTCGACGTCTTGTGGCATCTCGCCAAGGACCCGGATTTCCGCGACGATCCGCTCAACCCCAATTACCGCGACAGCGAGCCGCCGTTCATGCGCGTCTTGCCCAAGTTCAGCGCCGATCACGCCGATATGATCGCCATTGCAACCGAAATGCGCCAGGTGCTCGATGAATATAAGGGCGATCGCGTCTTGATCGGCGAATTGTCACTGCCGCTTGCGCGGCTCATGGATTATTACGGGCCTGAACTCTCGGCCGTGCATCTTCCCTTCAACTTCGCATTGTTGTGGACGGCGTGGACACGTGAAGGCTGGAGCATCGAACGGCTCGCGCACATGGTCGAACGCTATGAGAAAGCCTTGCCGCCCGGCGCCTGGCCGAACTGGGTCATCGGCAATCACGACCAGCCGCGCGTCGCGACGCGCATCGGCATGGCGCAGGCGCGGGTCGCGATGGTGCTATTGCTGACATTGCGGGGCACGCCGACGCTTTACTACGGCGATGAACTTGGTCATCCGAGCGTCGAGATTCCGCCCGAGCGCGTGCGCGACCCTTTCGGCATCAACATGCCCGGTGGGACGCAAGGCCGCGACCCGGTGCGCACGCCCATGCCGTGGGACAATTCGGTCAATGCCGGTTTCACGACCGGCGAGCCCTGGTTGCCGCTGGCGCCCAACGCCGCACAACTCGATGTCGTGACCCAGAAGGCCGATCCCAATTCAATGCTGTCGCTCACGCATCGGTTGCTCGGATTGAGAAGGCAGGAACCGGCATTGCATCAAGGCGACTGGAAGCGGCTCGCCGTCGGCGGCGAGGCCTTTGCCTATCTGCGCTCGTGGGAGGGCCGGAGCTTTGCCGTACTATTGGAAATCAACTCCCGAAACAGCCTAATCACTTTGCCTGAGGGCTTCCAGGGACGGATCGTACTTTCAACGCAGCCCAGCCGCGAGCAGACGAAAATTAACGGCGACTTCAATATTCAAAGCGACGAGGCGGTGATCGTCGAAGTTCTCAGCGGGTCTTCGTTGTCTTCATGAAATTGAGCGTATGTTCGAAGGATTCAACACCGGCCTGAGAGCCAAGTCCCGTGGCATTGAGCGCCGATGTCGCCTGGGCAAAGCGCACCGCCGTCTCGGGATCGAAGCCGCGGCACAGGCCCGCCGCGAAGCCGGCATTGAAGGCATCGCCGCAGCCGCAGGTGCATTTGACCGTGATTTCGAAGGCCGGAACCTTGAACACGGTGCCGTCGGAATGATGGTAATAGGCGCCGTCGGCGCCAAGCGTGAAGATGCAACAGCGCGCGCCGATATCGATGAACTGGCGCGCCATGTCCTTCATGTCGGTGAGGCCGGTCAAGGCCTGCGCTTCCTCCACCGAGGGAATGAAGTAATCGATATGCGGCAATACCTGTGCCACGGCCGGCAGATCATCGGGTGAACCTGCGAAAATATCGAGCGTGGTCGTCGCGCCATGCGCCTTCGCGCGCTTCATCAATTCGGCATTGCGGCCCTTATCCATGCGATCCATGAGGCCGATGCCGCCAATGTGAACCACGCGCGCGTCGATGACCTGCTCCATCATCGCGTCATCGACATAGAAATCGCCGGTCGCGCCTTTCATGTGCAATGCGGGACGGGTTCCGTCCGCCCGTGTGGTGACAATCGAGGATGAAGTCTTCGCGCCCTTGATCTGCTGCATCGTCGAAATATCGACGCCGAAATGGCGCAGGCGCTGCAAGACCCAGTCGCCCATGAGGTCATCGCCGACGCCGCCGACGGCCAGCGTGTGCAAGCCCATCTTGGCGGCGGCAATGGCGGCGGTTCCAGCAGCGCCAGAAACTGCAAGCGTCAATTCATCGATGAAGTAGCAGCCGCCTCCAGGAGGCACGGCGGTGAAAGGCCAGCCGAGGCAGTCGAAAGTGTAGAAACCGATCGAAGAATAATCGTATCGCATCGCGTTGGCCTCACGCCAGCATCAGGGACGGCTCTTCGAGATAGGCTTTTACCGCCGCCAACAGCCTCGCGCCAACCGCGCCGTCGACGGCCCGGTGATCGCAGGAAAGCGTCAGCTCCATGACAGGCGCGACGATCACCGCGCCGTTGCGGGCGATTGGCTTTTCGATGGCGGCGCCGACTGCCAGGATCGTCGACTGCGGCGGGTTGATGATCGCTGAAAAACTTTCGATGCCATACATGCCGAGATTGGAGATCGACGCCGTTCCGCCCTGGTATTCAACCGGCTGCAGTTTTCCAGCACGGGCGCGCGTGGCCAAGTCCTTCATCTCGCGGGAGATCGCCGAGAGCGATTTTGTCTCAGCCGCGCGAATGACCGGCGTGAACAATCCGCCTTCGACCGCCACCGCGACCGAGATGTCGCTGGTGCAATGCCGCAGCATCCCGGCATCGGTCCAGGTCACATTGGCGTCGGGCACATCGCGCAAGGCAAGTGCCAATGCCTTGATGACGAAATCATTGACAGACAATTTCCAGAGCGGCGCGCCATCAGCTTTCGGGGCGCGATCGTTCAAAATGGCGCGCGTCTCGTTGAGCTGCGTCACTTCGCAGGCGACGCTCAGATAGAAATGCGGCACCGTCTGCTTAGATTGCACGAGGCGCTGGGCAATCGTCCGGCGCATATTGCCGTGCGCGACGAAGTCGTAGGCGTCAGACGGATAAAACGCGCGAACCGCATCGTCGGAAATCGACTGCGGCTGAACAGCAGCAGGCTTCTGAACGTCCTGCGAGCGTTTCGCCGCTTCGATCGCGGCGGTGACATCAGCCGCAACAATCCGGCCATGCGGGCCGCTGCCTGTCACAGGCGCAATATCGATCCCGGCATTGCGGGCGAGCGCACGGGCCAAGGGCGTGGCGCGGCGCTTTCCGGCAACATCGCTGGCAACCGACGCCTCGCGGGCCACGACGGGCAGAGACCGCGTATCCCTTGTCGGCACTTCAATCCTCGCCGTCTTTGAACCGGCAGGCGGTGTCCGCGCTTCTCCCGCCACGTAGATGAACGCGACCGGCTCGCCGACCGGCACGATTGCCCCCTCGCCTGCCGAGATGCTTCCGATTACACCGTCGCCGGGCGATTCGACTTCCATCGCCGCCTTGTCGGTCTCGATCTCGAAGATCGGCGCGCCTTTCTTGACGGTATCGCCGTCCTTCACATACCACCGGGAGATCGTCCCGGTGGTCATGTCCATGTCGACGCGCGGCAGGATCACCTCGACAGGCATGGGTTCAGGTCCGGCCCTTCACGAGATCACGCACGGCTGCGATGATGTCTGGCGTCTGCGGCACCGCAGCCTTCTCCAGCACGGGATTGTAGGGGATCGGCGATTCAACCCCGCCCAGGCGCACAATCGGCGCATCGAGATAATCGAAAGCCTCGCTCTCGGCGATCATGGCGCTGATCTCGGCGCCGATGCCCAAAGTCTTCACGCCCTCATAAACGCAGACAAGTCGGCTCGTCTTCTTCACGCTGGCGATGACAGTGTCCTTGTCGAGCGGCCTGAGCGTGCGAAGGTCGACGACCTCGGCAGAAATCCCTTCGCCGGCGAGTGTCTCCGCGGCTTCGAGCGCGCGGTGCACCATGATCGCAGTCGCGACAATCGTCACATCGCTTCCCTCGCGCCTGACGATCGCCTTGCCGATCGGCACGCGGTACGGCTCGGCCGGCACTTCGCCCTTGGTCTTGTAAAGAAGCTTGTGCTCGAAAACCATGACGGGATCGGGATCGTCGATCGCGGCAAGCAGCAACCCCTTCGCATCATGCGGCGTTGCCGGCTGCACGACCTTGAGGCCCGGCACATGCGCGAGCCAGGCTTCAAGCGACTGGCTGTGCTGGGCCGCAGCACCGGTGCCCGAGCCCGCCGGAAAGCGCATGACCAACGGCACCGAAACCTTGCCGCCCAGCATGAAGCGGATCTTGGCCGCCTGGTTGACGATCTGCTCCATGGCAAGCGTCGCAAAATCGGAAAACTGGAACTCGAAGACCGGGCGGCTGCCGGCGAGCGCGGCACCCACCGCAACGCCAGCGGCGCCCAATTCGGCGATCGGCGTATCCATCACGCGGTCTTCGCCGAAGCGATGCACAAGATCGCCCGTCACCTGGAAGGCGCCGCCATAGACGCCGATATCCTCGCCCATGAGAAAGACGCGCTCATCGGCTTCCATCGCCTGCGCCAGCGCCTCCTGGATCGCTTGCGCATAGGTCAGTTCACGCACTATCTCGTTCATACCGCACTCAAACCTGTATAAACATCGCGCGTGCCCTGACGCGGATCGGGATCGGTCCCGTTGCGGGCGAATTCGATCGCAGCGGCGATCTCGCGCTCGGCATCGGCGCGTATGGCGGCGACCTCATCCTGCTTCAGAAGTCCATGCGCCACGAGTTCCGTCTCGAAATGGCCGATCGGATCCTTGGCCTGCCATTCCTCGATCTCTTCCTTGGTGCGATAGCGATTGCGATCGCTCTTGGAATGGCCGCGAATACGATAGGTCTTGCATTCGATGAGACTCGGGCCTTCGCCGCGCCGGGCCCTCGCGGTCGCTTCCATAATTGCTTCCGACACGTCCTCGATGCGGTTGCCGTCCACGACCTGGCCCGGCATGTTGTAGGAGCCGGCGCGATCGGCGACATGCGTCACGGCCATCGAGCGCTCGGTCGAGACCGACATGCCGTATTTGTTGTTCTCGCAAACAAAGACGACCGGCAGTTTCCAGATCGCCGCCATGTTGAGCGCTTCGTGGAAAGCGCCTTCGTTCGATGCACCATCGCCGAAGAAGCACAGGGCGACATCATCGCGCTTCTGCTTCTTGATGGCGAGCGCGGCGCCGACCGCGATCGGAATACCACCGGCAACGATGCCGTTCGCACCCAGATTTCCGCCTTCGACATCGGCAATATGCATCGAGCCGCCACGGCCGCGGCAATAGCCTTCTTCCTTGCCGAAGAACTCCGCAAACATCAGTTTCGGATCGGCGCCCTTGGCAATGCAATGGCCATGGCCGCGATGCGTCGAGGTGATGTAGTCCGACTTGCGTAGATCCATGCAGGAGCCGACGGCGCTCGCCTCCTGGCCGATCGAGAGATGCATCGTGCCGTGGATGAGGCCGCGCGTGTAGGCGTCTTCGGCGCCTTCCTCGAAACGGCGAATGAGATACATGCGACGCAGGGCTTCCTTCAGCTCGGCGGCCGAGAAGCGTTGATAAAACGGACGCACATTCGCAGCAGGCGCTGCAGCGCGGGCAAGCTTTTCGGCCATACTCTACTTAACTCCGTGCAAGAGGTCGTCTTGGCGCTTGCGCAATGCGACGATGCGCGATGCGGCATCGACCTCGACATTGTCGCTGGTCAGAAGCTCGCCGCGCTTGATTACCTTCTTCACCTTGCCGCCTTCGAGAAGACCGCAAGGCACGCCCTTGGCGTCGCGCGCTTCATCATAGGTCATGATCCAGGCGCGATAGGTGTATTCGCCGATCGCGTCGAGCTTATCGCCGGGCTTCAGGTCTTTCTTGGCGACGGCACACACTTCCGCGGACGGCCGATCCAAGGGCTGCATGTCGGCGGTTCCGTAGAGCACGGCCCGCGCGCAAGAGAGCGGCACTTCGAGGCTGGTCAGGTGATAGGGGCGGTAGAATTTGTAGTAAGGCCCTGCGCCCAATTTCAGGTCGTGCATGCGTTCGCGCAGCCGCGGATGCGCCATTTCGGCGATGACGAATACACCGGGTGCGACACCCTTG
Source organism: Hyphomicrobiales bacterium (assembly GCA_046349315.1). GTDB lineage: Bacteria > Pseudomonadota > Alphaproteobacteria > Rhizobiales > Aestuariivirgaceae > JAEUMG01. The sequence continues at coordinate 47,075 of JAXMCQ010000010.1, forward strand.
CCGATCGAGTAATCGACAACGCCCTTGCGTGACAGCACGCCACCGTCGGCTTTGGGGCACAGGACATTCTCTAACTCGGCCAGTCCGGCTGCCGGCCCATGCATGCCGGGGCAGTCCGGAACCAGCCCGGTCGCGTTGGCGATCGCCGCCATCTCCACCATGGTTTTCGAGCCGTCGACAAATTCGACCAGCATGCGCGGGTTCATGTTCCTGCGCTTCGCCTCGTCCATGTAGGCATCGGGCGTTGCATCGATGTTGAGCGGATTGTTCTTGCCCTTGCCGGCGGCGACGATCGGATAGCCGAGTCCGGTGACGAAGTTGATGAGTTCCATGCAGGAACTGGGCTCATCGCCGGCGCCGAGCGTATAGACGATGCCAAGGCGGCGCGCTTCCTTCACCAGATAGGCGCCGATCGTCACGTCGGCCTCGACATTCATCATGACGAGATGCTTGCCATGCTCCATGGCAATGAGGCCGATTTCGGCGCCGACGGCCGGCTTGCCGGTCGCGTCGATCACCACATCGATCTCGCCATTGGTGCAGACGGTCTGCGCGTCATTGGTGATGGCGATCTTGCCGGCCTGCATGGCAGCGTCGAAGGCGCGCTTGCCGTCGGCAACCGCGATCCTGTCATCAAGGCCGCCGGCAATGCTGACAGCCCTCTTGGCGGCTTCGATATTGATGTCGGCGATAGCCGCGACCGTGATGCCGGTCATCTGGGCGCATTGGGTGACGATATCGGTGCCCATCTCGCCCGAACCGATCAATCCGATGCGGATGGGGGGCTTTCCCGCTTCCATGCGCTGCCTCAGATCGGCGGCGAGTCCCGAGCGGGGCCGAGCTTTTGCCTCGTCCCGGTGGGCTGAAACGGTCATAATGCCTCCCTGATCAATGCCGGCGCGGCAGGCCACTGAATATAGATACTTTTATGTCTCTGCCTATGCATATGTAATAGTCTTGAATTGCCCCGTTTGAAAGGGCAAATTGCAGGCTTGGCGGCCCAAATGCCAGAGAGCGCGGGCCGCAAATGCCGTAACTTGGCGTATGGAACGAAACAATTGTCTCCGCTCACATAAAGTGTTGCTTTTTGGCATCCGAGCGCAGAATGGGGGAGGCCAAATGGCGGATATCAGCCTGCGGGGGGTGACCAAGTCCTGGGGCTCCTTTGTCGGGGTCGACGCGGTCGATCTCGATATCAAGGACAAGGAATTCATGGTGTTTCTCGGGCCCTCGGGCTGCGGGAAGACGACCACCATGCGGATGATCGCCGGGCTGGAAGAGCCGACCGAGGGCGAAATCCGGATCGGCGGCGAAGTCGTGAACGATCTCGATCCGCGCGACCGGGACGTTGCGATGGTTTTCCAGAGCTATGCGCTCTACCCCAACATGACGATCTACGAGAATATCCGCTTTCCCTTGCGGATGCGCGGCATTCCGGCAGGCGACCATGATCGCTTGGTGCGCAAGGCGGCCGAGATGGTGGAACTCGGCGATTATCTCGAGCGCAAACCCCGGGCGCTTTCCGGCGGTCAGCGCCAGCGCGCGGCTCTCGCCCGCGCCGTGGTGCGCGAGCCGCAGGTATTCCTTATGGACGAGCCGCTGTCCAATCTCGATGCCAAATTGCGGCTTTCGATGCGCGGCCAACTCAAGCACATCCAGCGCGCCCTCGAAACCACTACGATCTACGTGACCCATGACCAGATCGAGGCGATGACGCTGGCCGATCGCATTGCTGTCATGAACAAGGGCAAGATCCAGCAGCTTGGCACGCCGGACGATGTCTACAACAATCCCAACCACATTTTCGTCGCAGGCTTCATCGGTTCGCCGCCGATGAATCTTATCAAGGGCAGTCTCAAGAGCGGTGTGTTCACCGGGCCGGATACGCGGATCGCCGGCATCGACAAAGCGGATAGCGCCGATGTCGTCCTCGGCATCAGACCTGAGGACATGGATGTCATCACCACCGGCGACGGCGATCTCGTTTCGAAGCTCTATTCACTTGAACCGACGGGAGATGTGACACTCGTGACGGCCTGGGCGGGCGAGCAGCTCGTCGTCGCCAAGGGTGCCCGCAATTTCAGGCAGGAGGTCGACACGCCGATCGCATTCCGCTTTCCGCGCGATCGCATCTATCTTTTCGATGGCGCGACGGGATTGAGGGTCTAAATACGCCTCGCCCCTTGGGGGCGAGGGAGGGGCCCATTGCGCAAGCAATGGGAGGGTGAGGGGGATCAGGTGGCGCCAATTTGCTGGACCTAATCCCCCTCACCCTAACCCTCTCCCCTCTGGGGAGAGGGAATAATTCAATACATTCCCTTAATTTCGGCGAGCTCGCGCGCGAGGCCGGCGGCGTCGCTGCGCAAGATCATCTCGGCCATCGCATCGAGCCGCGGCCCGATGAGCGCGCCGACAATCGCGAAGAACTGATCTTCGTCGAGTTCTTCCGAGGGTTTGCCTTCTTCGGCAAACAACAATGCCACGCAAGCAATGGCGAAGGTCGAAACATTGGCATCGACATCCGCGCCTGGTGCACTTGACGATTTGAGTTGGCCAGCGCGCGCGATCGGCGCAGCATCGGCAAGGTCGATCAGCGCCAGTGCCAGAAAATCGGTCTTGTTCTCGATCGCGCCCATCGCCGGATCGGCGAGTTTGCGCCGTGCCTGATCGACACGATGCTCAAGCACCAGGAAAGGCGGCGAGCGATACCGGCGCAGGATGTGAATGGCCGCGCGGTAGAAGTACGTGTTGAACAATGGATTGGCGACGAAGCTGTCGGCGCGAATGGCCTGTGAGACCTCGTTCAGCATGCCGCGGTTGAAGGGTGACGGCAATTTGCGCCATTCCGGAATGACGAGCGCAATCCAGCAATCGACCGTCCAGGTCATGAAGCGGTCGGCCATCGAGGCCAATTTCGAAACCAAGGGGCTGAAGAAATAGGTTCGCGGTGCCGGCACATCGGCTGAGGCAACGGCCGGCTTGCGGCCCCAGTCCTCGGCGCCGGAGAGGAGGCGGACAAAGAATTGCGCGGTGCGCAGGCCGTCGCGCGCGCCAGCCGCAAGGCAGACAGCGTGCGACGCCCAGGTGTCGGAACTCCTCGAAATCATGCTCATCGGAGCATTTCACCCTTTCACGGCACCCATCGTCAAGCCGCGCGACAGGTGCTTCTGAATCGCAATGACCAATATAAGTACCGGAAAGAACGCCAAAAAGGCGACCATCGAGATGGCATTGTAAATGACGCCGTCTGAACCTCCGGTAAAATTGGCGAGTGCAACCGAAAGTGTGTAGGCGCTCTGGGTCGAGGCGATCAGCAGGGTAAACAGGAACTCATTAATCGCGAAAATGACCGCGATAACGGCCGCCGTGATGATGCCCGGCAGGCACATGGGGATCACGATCAGGATCAGGATTTTCAGATCTGACGCGCCGTCAGTGCGGGCGGCATCCTCGATCTCGGACGGGATGTCGAGCATGTAGGAGCGCACGATCCAGGTGACGAGCGAGAGGTTCATCGCCGCGTAGATCAGCATCAGCGCCCAGACGGTATCGAGCAGCCCCAAATTCCTGAACAGGAAGAAGATCGGGATGGCGACGATGGCAGGCGCCATCATGCGGGTCGAGAGGATGTAGAAGCCGATATCCTCGCGGAAGCGATAGCGGTAACGCGCCAAGGAGTAGGCCGCGGGGATCGCCAGAAGCAAGTCGATGATGACGCTGCCGAAGATCGAGACCAATGAGTTGCGCAAATAGGCACCCATCGGCCAATCGGTCCAGATCATGTGCCAGGCATCGAGTGTGAATGTCGGGATGTAAAGCGGGCGCGGCAGGATGATCTCGGTGCGCGGCCGCAACCCGATCGACAGGAACCAGATGATCGGCGCGATGCAAAACAAGCCCCAGGCGATCAGGATCACATACCGGAGCGTGAGCGAGGCGGTCTTGTTGCGGCTGCGGCGGGCCATGGGCTAGTCCCTCGCCGAGCGGAAGAAACGCTTCACGAAGCTCTGTGCGACAATGACGGTCAGCACGAGCATGCAGACCGAAGCCGCCGAGGCATAGCCGAAGTCGAAGCGCTTGAAGCCGGTGCGATAGATGAAATAGCTCATCGTCTCGGTGGTGCCACCCGGCGTGCCGCCGGTGATGATGAAGACGGAGGTAAACATCGTCACGATGTCGATGCCGCGGAGCACGAGTGCTACCGCGATGATCGGCTTTAGCATCGGCAATGAGACGTTCCAGAAAATTTGCGGCCAGCGCGCGCCATCAAGCTGGGCCGCCTCTTCAAGCTCAGCATCCTGACTTTGGAGTGCCGCAACGAAAATGATGAACAGAAACGGCGTCCATTGCCAGACGTCGGTGATTACGAGCGACAGGCGCGCCAAAAAGACGTTTCCCAGGAAATCGAGCGGACGCTCGATCAGGCCAAGGCGCATCAAGAGATCGCTGACGACGCGACCATCATTGAAAGCGAGTTTCCAGATGAAGGACACGGCCGAGGGCATGAACAGCATTGGCAACAAGAAAAGTATGCGCCAACTGCGGATCCACGGATCGCGATAAGCGAGAGCGGCCAGGGCAAGCGCGATCACAAATTCCAGTGCCAGGGCCGAAGAGCCCATGACGAAAGTGTTCCAGAGGCTCCCCCAGAATTCCTGGTCGCCGACCAGCTTCTGGTAGTTTTCAAGACCGATGAAGGTCCAGTTGTTGAACTTCACCCGGAACAGGCTCTGATAGATCGCATAGATGCCGGGATAGAGCGTGATCCCCAGCAGGTAGATCACGGCGGGCGCAACCAGCAGATAGGGCAGCGCCTTGCGCGCCAAGGGACTGCGCCTTCTCAGACGAGAACGGGCGACTTGCGCCGCCCGTGCTGTTTGTGTCGCTATGGCATCAGCCATGAATATTCCCTTGCCGGTCAAACCGGCGGCGTCTTGCCCTTGCCGACCCACATGGCATCGGCGACGGCTGCGAATTCGATGGGCGGCTTCGCGGCATAGAAGCCGTTCTTGTCCATGATTTCGCGCCAAGCCTTGGCGCCGGCATCGAGCGCTTCCTTGGGCGTCGTCTGGCCGACGGCTGCCTTGTTGATCTCGTTGCCGAGCACCTGCTCCATCTCGAACATGCCGGGGAGGCGCGGCGCGCACCAGCAGAAGTCGAGTTCAGTCGCCCACACCTCCGCCGGCTGCGAGACTTTCCGCAGATTGGCGTTGGTGAGCACCGAGCGATAGCCGGGCGCCACGCCATTGGCATTGGCTTCGTTCATCGCCATGATCGAGGCGGTTGTGAGGAAGGCGAGCATGAGGAAGGCGCCTTCCGGATTCTTGGACGTCGAGGTCACGACCGAAGTCGAACCCGCGATATTCGGCGGTGCGAAACGTCCGCCTTCGACACGCGGTTCGTAGATGGTCAGGACGTCGCCGACGATCTTGCTCTGGTCGGGACGCGTCGCCTGAGTGCCCGAATCCTGCCAGGAAATATTCGAGGCAAGCTGGCCGCCGAGCCAGGCGGCGCGGTCTTCGGCCCAGCCCCAGCCGGCAACGCCTTCGGCCGCGTTCTTCTGCAGCGCAAGGATCGTTTCCAGCGCCTTCACGCCGGCGTCGGAATTGAAGACGGGTTCCCACTTGTCGTTGAAGAGATCCATGCCGTACTGCGCGGCAATGTGCTCCCAAGTATAGGTCGACCAGAAACCGCGGCCGAGCATCAAGCCGACGCCGGAAACACCGCCGCCAACCTTGTTCATTTCGCCGGTCAGCTTGATGAGATCTTCGTAAGTCTTGACGGAGTTCTTGGTATCCGCATCACCGCCGGTCACTTGCTTGTAGAGCGACGGGCGGAGATGAACCATCTGGATGTCGCAGTCGAACGGGATGCCGTAGAGCCCCTGCCCGCCCCAATAGCCGTAGTTCAGCTTGTAGGTGTCGTAGAAATCATCGAGCGGGAGTTTCCACTTGGCCGCAAAATCATCGAGCTTGTAGAGGAAGCCGGGGCCGGCGAAATCGCCGAGCCAGGGCGAGAAGAACTGCAAGGCATCGAAGCTGGCATTACCGGAAATGAATTCGGCGACGACCTTGTCGTATAGCGAATCATCCGGGATCGGGACGAGTTCGACGGTCATGCCGGAGAGTTCCTGGAAGGGCTTCAGGCCGTCGGCTGCGGATTCGGCATCGGCCGCGCCGATCGCGAACTTAACCGTCTGCCCGGCGAATTCCTTGCGGACCGCTTCCCAATCGACGGTGCGGATCCAATCTTTCGCAGGATCCCACAATTCCTCGTTGTCGCCGAGCTTGTAGAGTTCGCGGTAATCCTTCTTAACGTAATTACCGACATTGATCTTGGCCAGAACGCTCGCCGGATCGGGCAGATTGGCCGCAAGACTGCGGCGCACGTTGAACAGATTGACGCCGCCGACGCCGGCGATGGCAGCCGCGCCCGTCGCGGCAGTCGATTTCAACAAGGATCTGCGCGTCAGACGCCCAGAATTACTCTTCAGCATCACTTGGTTCCTCCCTGGGATTGGCCTGCGGCGTTGGTTTTGTGCATAGTCAGGCCGGGCAATGCACAAGATATTGCGCGATTATGGGTTGCTTGTCTGTGGCTGGAGGCAAGGTACAGGCATCCCGATGCCCGGGCAGTACCCCACGAAAAAAATCTATCGGCTAAGGATACCAACCATATCCTCCCATTTCCGGCTCTTCGATGGCGTCTGTCGCGCCGTCCGGCATTCCATGGGTAGAAATCGTACTTAATCTCTTTTCAGAATGCAAATGTTTCGTATTGGGCGTTGTTCGCAAGTGCAATAAATGCGGGCGTTTCGTATCTCTTGAGGCATGGCCCTCCCCGTCAGCACCCCTTTCGGGCCCATAAGTGTGTTACAAATGCCCATGGGATGGTATACTTGTAACTTCTCGTCCAGAGGATTCTGATGCTCGACAAGACGCCACCGCGCCGCAATCAAGCCGAGACCGCCGATCGCGGCGCCGGAAGGATTGCGCGCAACCGCATCCGCATCGCCTGGATGTATTACGTCGAGGGCTTGACGCAGAGCGAGATCGCCGACCGGCTCGGCATCGGCCGCGTCACGGTCGTGCGCAATATCAACGAGGCAATCCGGCAGCGCGAGGTCAAGATCTGGATCGAGGGTGAGGTTGCGGAATGCCTCGAACTCGAGGCCCAGCTCAAATCGGCATTCAACCTGCGTGATGCGGTCGTCATTCCCGAACCATCAATCTCCGTCAATACAACCAAGGCGATCGGCGTCGCGGCCGGCATGTATGTGACCGATACGCTGACCGACGACATGACGATCGGCGTCGGCTGGGGTGCGACGCTTTACGAGTCGCTGCAAACCTTGGCGCCGCGCGAGCTCGAGAATGTGCAGGTCATCTCGCTGCTCGGCGGGATTGTGCAGGCGCGGCGCTACAACCCTTCGGAATTTGCCTGGCAGTTTGCGCGCATGGTCGGCGCCGACTGCTATCTCCTCACCGCACCCGCCGTCGTCGACTCACCCGAGACCAAGGAAACACTGGTCGAGAAGTGCGGCTTGCGCGATGTCTTCCGTCGCGCCGAACGGCTCGATGTCGCGGTCTTGAGCGTCGGAACATTGGCGCCGGACTCGACGGCCTTCCGCTTCAATCTCTTGTCGGATGAGGATCGCACGGCGCTGATCAGGCTTGGCGCGGTCGGCGATCTCCTGTTCAATTTCTACGATCGCGACGGAAAACTCGTCGATCATCCGATCAACAGCCGCGTCATCTCCATTCCCTTGGAGCAATTGCGCGGCGTGCCGAAGCGCATCATCGCGTCCGGCGGCAATGAGAAGGTCGACACGATCCTTGGCGCCATCAAATTGATCGATTGCAATGTCCTCATCACCAACGAGGCCACGGCACGCGAATTGCTGATCAGGCGCGGCTAGGAGGCGGGACGCGATGTTAACGCCGCTCAAGACCGAAGTGCTGCAGGTCGAGGACCTGAGCCACGAGGCGCGCCGTTTCCGCACCATCGTTTGGTCGTTTCAGCGCAATCTCGAATTATTGTTCAAGGACACCGGGCTTTCGGCGCATGTCGATCCCACCGCGCTCGCAGCGGCGTTTTCGAACTGGCGGCAGGCCTTCGACAAGTCGAAGTATCTCGCCGATGTGAACCGGCATGATTTCGTGATTTTCGCGGCAGGGCTCATGCTGCGCGAATTGATTGCCGCGCAGCCGCTCAAGGCGGAAGCCGAAGGATTGCCGAGCTTGCCTCAGCATATCGATCATCGCCTGGCACGCTGGCCGGAGGGCTATGCCTATACGAGTTTCTGCCTTTCAGTGGCGGGGGCGATCCTGAAGGAACTTGGCGACAAGGAGCCGGAAGCCTCGCGCATCGCCGATGATCCCAAGTTCTGGGATTCGTTCCGCGAGAATGCATTGGAAGATCCCAACGCGGCGATCGGCTTCTTCGATCTCGTCTGCGGCCAAGAGCCGAACTGGATGGCGCCTTCCGTGCCGTGGCTGCGCAAAGCGCTCGGGCACAAGGACGGCGAGCGGCTTGCGGGTGAGAAGACGCAGACCCGCGTCACTTCCGAATAATTCCTTCCCCTCCCCCATCGTGGGGAGGGGTTAGGGGTGGGGGGCGGACTGAAAGTTCAGCGCAACCCCCACCCTCCTTCCCTCCCCACAAGGGGGAGGGAGGTTAAGCCGTTCCATACGCCCGCGATTGTGCGCTACGCTGACAAGCATGGTGACGCAGCAATCCCCTCCAACATCCAATCGCTCTCGCCGTTTCGAGCGCCGGGCCGAGCGGCCGGTCAACAAGGACAGTTTCGTCCAGGAAGACGCCGATCTCGGTCTTGTGGTGATGAACTCGCCGCACGATCCGAAACCTTCGATCCGTGTCGTCCGCGGCAAGATCGTTGAACTCGACGGGCGAAGCGAGGAGCAGTTCGACCTCATCGACAAATATATCGCACGCTATGCAATCGACGTGAAGGAAGCTGAAGCCGCTATGGCGATGGACTCGCTCGCCATCGCGCGCATGCTCGTCGACATTAACGTGCCACGCGACCACTTGGTCGCCACTCTCTCGGGCTGCACACCAGCCAAGCTTTGCGAGATCGTCGGCCATCTGAACGTCGTCGAGATGATGATGGCGCTGCAAAAGATGCGGGCGCGTCGCCGCCCCGGCAACCAGGCGCATGTCACCAATTGGCGCGAGAACCCGGCTTTGATGGCGGCCGATGCCGCCGAGGCGGCGTTGCGCGGTTTCGACGAGTTGGAGACGACCTGCCGCGTTGCGCGCATGGCGCCGATCAATTCACTCGCCATTCTCATCGGCTCGCAGACGCCGCGCGGCGGGGTCCTCACCCAATGCGCGGTTGAGGAAGGCCTGAATTTGCGCCTCGGACTCAAGGGCCTCACGTCATATGCCGAGACATTGTCGGTCTATGGAACGGATGAGGCCTTGCGCGATGGCGACGACACGCCATGGTCGAAAGGCTTCCTTGCTTCGGCTTACGCGTCGCGCGGCATCAAGATCCGCTTCACCTCGGGCACGGGCTCTGAAACGCTCATGGGCTACGAGGCCGGGCAATCCATGCTCTATCTCGAGACGCGCTGCCTGTTGCTGGTAAAGGGCGCCGGCGCGCAAGGCGTGCAGAACGGATCGATCAGCTGCATCGCGTTGCCCTCCGCCCTCCCCGGTGGCGTGCGTGCCGTGATGGCCGAAAACCTCATTGCCGCGGCGCTCGGCCTTGAGGTCGCGACCGGTAATGATGCGATGTCTTCACACTCCGACATGCGCAAGACCGCCAAGCTCATGCTGCAATTCCTGCCCGGCAGCGATTTCATCACGTCGGGCTACAGCTCCATGCCGCGCCAGGACAACATGTTCGGCGGCGGTAATTTCGATGCCGATGACATGGATGACTGGCTCGTTATCCAGCGCGACATGAAGGTCGATGCCGGCATGGTGCCGGTGACGGAAGCGCGAGTCCTGGAAACGCGGCGTCGTGCTGCCAAGGCCATTCAGTCCGTGTTCGATGAGTTCGGCTTTCCGAGGATCGCCGATGAGGAAGTTGAGGCCGCGACCGAGGCCTATGCATCGGGCGACATGCCGGAGCGCGACCTCGTTGCCGATCTGGCCGCCGCGGATGGATTGCTCGATGGCCCCTTGAGTTCGGTCGATGTCATCAAGGCACTTGATCGCCGCGGCTTCACCGATATCGCCGAGAATATTCTCGGAATGCAGCGGGCGCGGATTATGGGCGAGTATCTCCAGCCCGCTGCGATTCTCGACAAGAATTTCAAGGTCGAGAGCGCCTTCAGCGATCCCAATGATTATCGCGGACCCGGAAGCGGGTTTCGCCTTGAGGGCGAGGACTGGCGAGAGATTGCCGACATTCCGCAGGCGAAGCGTCCACGCGACATGGTGCCACTCACCAATGGTGCGCCCGGCGTCGGCTTGAAGGAGCTTGGCCCGGCGCGGGAGAGCAATCAGGCGGAGGTCGTCATTGCCTTGGGACCTGCCTTCGCCACGGCCCTCGACAAGACCTTGTGCGAGCTTTCGCATGGCGAGACGTTGAAAGCGTTATGCGATGGCGTCGCGTCGCAAGGCATTGCGGCGCGCATCGTCAAGTATCATCACACGGCGGATTGCGGGATGCTTGGATTTGAGGGTGCAAAGCTCAGCGGCTCCGGTATCGCGATCGGGCTTCAGTCCAAGGGCACGGCGGTCATTCAGCGAAGGGGCCTGGCGCCGCTCAATAATCTCGAACTCTTCCCGTCTGCGCCGCTCCTGTCGCGCGAAGCCTATTTCCAGATCGGCGCCAATGCCGCCTGTCATGCCAAGCGCGAGCCGCCCTCGCCCGTGCCGGTCAAGGTCGACAACATGGCGCGACTGCGGCTCATCGTTCACGCGACATTGATGCATAAGCGCGAGATCGCCGCGATCGACGCCAGTCGCGGACCGGTCGAGGTCGAGGCAGTTTTCGATGCGTGAAGACGATCCACGCAAGGCCGAGTCGATACTGGGACTCGAAGACATCACGCTCGACGCCTTGCGCGATGGGAAGGTTGCTTCCAGCGATCTGACGATCCGGCGCCAGACATTGCTTGACCAGGCGGCGCTTGCCGATAGTCGCGGCTATCCGCAGCTTGCGCGCAATTTCCGGCGTGCGGCGGAACTGACCGCCATTCCCAATGACGTCCTGCTCGAAGCTTATGAGAAGCTGAGGCCCTATCGGGCGACCTATTACCAGCTGCTCGCGCTGAGCCAGGAGATCGCGGCCCGCTATGACGCGCCTGAAACCGGCGACTATATCCGGCAAGCCGCTGAGGCGTACAAGGCGAAAGGCCTCGTCAAGGCGGAGTGACGGCGCTCCATGCCGTCATGCCAGCGAAAGCTGGCATCCCCTGAATCGTCTCCGCTAACGGCACCGCGTCAGGGGACCCCAGCTTTCGCTGGGGTGACGGTTAGAGTTATGCCGAGACACAAAGGAACTGGGCCTGGATCGTCGCGTTCACCAATTCGCCATAAGCCAAACAAGCGAGGGCGCCATGAAGCCCACAGATCGTGCACAGATCGCCAATGCCCTCGGAATAAGCATTGCGGAGGCGGAAGACTTGGAAACCGAGTGGCGCCATTGGCGAGGTCTGCAACTTGAGAAGCGTGATACGCTGGCGAGTTCTGATCCCCGTCTTTCACCGCGATAATCCGATATAATCCGATAAGAAAGGGCCGCACTTTGGTGCGACCCTTTTCGGACGGGAGTGCGGCAGCGCTACCCGCGCTTGTCACCCTGCCCTTCCTGACTATCGCGCGTGTCAGCGCCCTGAGTGCGAGTGGCATCATCGTCCTGTTCGCGCGAAGTATTCGTTTTGTCGCCTTCGCGACTTTCGATGATGCGATCGGGAAGCTTGTCGATCGCCTCGCGGGAACCCTTGTCCTTGTGCGTGACGCCTTCCTGCAACACCTTGGTGGCAGCGCGATCCTTGTCTTTGGAGTTAGTCGGGATAGGCTTCGTGCTCTCGTCGGCAGTCAACCCCAAATCATCGGGCTTGACCCCGTCATGACGGCTGGCCTTTGCAAAAGTAGCTAATGCTTCCGGACGTTCCGCTGAATTACCCATAGCTGTCTCCCACTGTGTGTTGTCTGGGGAAACCCACAATGGGCTCTATGGTTCCCGTTGCGCTACATGCCGGCCGGGACACAGACCTCAGCGACAGCGATCGCCGAGACGTTGACGACGCCGCGCGAGGTGACCGAGCCGGTCAGGATGTGGACGGGCTTGGCGGCACCAAGCAGTATGGGGCCGACGGGAAGTGCATCGCCGAAGACCTTCACCGTCTGGTAGGCGACGTTGGCGGCGCTCAGATCCGACATGATCAACAGATTGGCCACGCCTTTCAAACGCGAATTCGGCAGTTTGCGATCGCGCACACCCTGAATAAGCGCCGTGTCGGCCTGCATCTCGCCGTCGATCTCGAGTTCCGGGGCGCGTTCGAGCACGATCGAAAGCGCTTTGCGCATCTTGAGCGATGATGGCGTATCGAAATCGCCGAAATCCGAGTGGCTCACGAGCGCGATCTTCGGCTCCATGCCGAAGCGGCGGACATGATAGGCGCAGAGCAAGACCATCTCGGCAATCGCTTCGGCCGATGGGTCGGGCTGCACATGAGTGTCGGCGAGGAAGAAGGCGCCCTTCGAGGTGATCATCAGGCTCATCGCCGCAAATTCATGCGCACCGGGTGCGAGGCCGATGATATCGCGAATATGACGCAGCTTTGCGCGGTAGCGGCCCTCGAGGCCGCAAATCATCGCATCCGCTTCGCCGCGCGCAACCGCGAGCGCGGCGATCACCGTCGTGGACGTGCGAACCAATGTGCGCGCCGCATCGGGCGTTACGCCGCGGCGCCCGGCAATATCGACATAGGTCGCGACATAGTCGCGGTAGCGCGGATCGTCTTCCGGGTTGACGAGATCGAAATCAACGCCAGGCTTGACGGTGAGGCCAAAACGCTTGATGCGCGCTTCTACGACGGCGGGCCGGCCAATCAAGATCGGGATTGCGATCTTTTCCTCGCGCATCACTTGCGCGGCACGCAAGACGCGTTCGTCCTCGCCATCGGCGTAAATGATACGCTTCGGAGACTGCTTCGCCGCAGCAAATATGCGCCGCATGATGAAGCCGGAGCGGAAGACGAAGCGCTCGAGGCTTTCTTCGTAAGCCCGGAGATCGGCAATCGGCCGTGTCGCGACGCCGGTATCCATCGCAGCTTTCGCAATGGCCGGCGCCACACGAAGTATCAATCGCGGATCGAAGGGCGACGGGATCAGGGACTCGCGACCGAAGAGGCGTACCTCGCCGCCATAGGCACGGGCTGCCACATCGGACGGGGCTTCGCGCGCAAGTTCGGCAATCGCAGCAACGGCGGCAAGCTTCATCGGCTCGTTGATGGCGGTGGCGCCGACATCGAGCGCGCCGCGGAACACGTAAGGGAAGCAGAGAACGTTATTCACCTGGTTCGGGTAGTCGGAGCGGCCGGTGCAGATCATCGCATCGGGCTTCGCAGCAAGTGCCACCTCCGGCATGATCTCAGGCGTCGGATTGGCAAGGGCGAGGATCAACGGGTCTTTCGCCATCGACGCCGCCATCTCAGGCTTGAGTACGCCACCGGCCGAGAGACCAAGAAAGATATCGGCGCCGGCAATGACGTCTGCCAATTTGCGCTTGTCGGTCACTTGTGCAAACCGCGCCTTCCAAGGATCCATGAGTGCGGTGCGGCCCTCATAGACGACGCCCTCGATATCGCTCACCCAGATGTTTTCGCGTTTGGCACCGAGCAGTAGGAGAAGATCGAGGCAAGCGAGCGCGGCGGCGCCGGCACCAGACGCAACGATCTTCACATCGGCCAGATTCTTGCCGGCGATCGCCAAGGCATTGCTGACGGCGGCGCCGACGATGATCGCCGTGCCATGCTGATCATCGTGGAAGACTGGAATGCGCATGCGCTCACGCAAGCGCCTTTCGAGCTCGAAGCACTCCGGTGCCTTGATGTCTTCCAGATTGATGCCGCCGAAGGTCGGCTCGAGTGCCGCGACAATATCGACGAGCTTGTCGACATTCTTCTCGGCCAGTTCGATGTCGAAGACGTCAATGCCGGCGAATTTCTTGAACAGGACCGCCTTGCCTTCCATGACCGGCTTGGCAGCCAGCGGGCCGATATCGCCAAGGCCAAGCACGGCCGTTCCGTTCGAAACGACGCCGACGAGATTGGCGCGCGCCGTATAAAGCGCAGCGGTCGCTGGATCATCGCGGATCGCTTCCGAGACGGCTGCGACGCCGGGCGAATAGGCAAGTGCCAGGTCGCGCTGGTTGGCGAGCGGCTTGGTGGCCTGGATCTCGAGCTTTCCGGGCTTGGGCTCGCGGTGATAGACGAGCGCTCCGGTCTTGAGATCGGTGGAAATGGTCGACATGGGGGTTTCTTCCGAGATTTGTTGACCGGCAAACTAGACGATGAAGGTTACCAGCGAAAGAAGGCGGCCATTTACCATTTCGGCTTGCGGCCGCGCCGCCTGGGCGCGAATTGCCGGCCGGTTTCGCCTTCGATTTGTGCGATGAAGGCCGGATCGCCGAAGGGCCGTCCGCGACTCGTGGCGATCAGAAGCCGGCGGCGGGTTTCTTCGTCAAGCGGCGCCCTGCCCTTCATCGCGCCGGCAATTGCCGCCGCCAATTCCGGTGCTATGGGACAGGACTGGAAGCGGCCGGTCCATAGCGCATTGGCGCCGAGGTCGCGATAACGTCCATAGAGCCGATGCGCTTCGCCAACGGCACGGGCGAGGCTATCTCGGGTTTGAGGCACCAGAAGCAGTTCGACATGATCGGGCAGGAGCAGCCTGGCCTTGATCGTGACGCCACGCATCTCGGCCTTCTCGGTAAGCAGACGGCGATAGCGGGTAAAGTCGCGGGCGTCGCGAAAAAGCGGGACACCCAAGCGAGCATGATGGATAACATGATGGGCGCAGCCCGGAATTATGATGCGGGCGAGCCTCGCCATGCTAAATCTCGGTCATGACCATCGGTTCAAACTACCAGATTCCATCCCCGCGCAGGACCATCGCATGACGCCGACCGAGACCCATCTCGACAGATTGATCGCCTTTCCGACGGTGAGCCGCGACAGCAATCTCGATCTTATCGATTATGTGCGTGCGACATTCGGCGACTTCGGTATCGCCTCGCAGCTGGTGCCGAGCGAGGATGGGCGCAAGGCCAATCTCTTCGCAACCATCGGGCCGAAGGACAGACCGGGCATCGTGCTTTCGGGGCACAGCGACGTCGTTCCGGTCGAGGGCCAGGACTGGACGAGCGATCCGTTCCGGATGGTGGAGCGGGACGGCAAGCTCTATGGCCGCGGCAGCGCCGACATGAAGGGCTTCATCGCCGCCTGCCTCGCCATGGCGCCGGCGGCGCTCAAGCGCGAACTCACGATCCCCATCCATTTCGCCTTCTCCTATGACGAGGAAGTCGGCTGCCTGGGGGTCAGGCGATTGATCAGCATGCTGAAGGATGTCGAGCCGCGGCCACGCATGGTCATCATCGGCGAGCCGACTTCGATGCAAGCCGTCACCGCGCATAAGGGCAAGCTCGGCCGGCGGGTCGTCGCGCATGGGCTCGAGGCGCATTCGAGTCTTGCGCCCATGGGCGTCAATGCGATTTACATGATCTCCGATCTCATCACGGAAATCCGCGCGATCCAGGACGACATTGCGCGTAATGGTGCGCGCGACGGCGATTACGAGGTTGCCTATACGACGCTGCATGTCGGCAAGATCAATGGCGGCGAAGCGCTCAACATCGTGCCGAATCTTTGCCAGATGGATTACGAGGTCCGCCATCTCCCGGCCGATGACGGAGAGGCGGTAATGCAATTGATCGAGCTCAAGGCCGAGGCAATCGCCGCGCGAGCACGCAAGATCCATCCGCGGGCGCGTTTCGAGTTCACGGCACTTCCGAGCTACCCTGCCCTCGATACCCCGGTCGACAGCGAGGCGGTCAATTTCGTCCGTCGGCTGACGGGCGGCAATTCGACCGGCAAGATCAGTTTCGGCACCGAGGGCGGATTGTTCACCCGCGATCTCGGCGTGCCGGCGGTGGTGTGCGGGCCGGGCTCGATCGCGGTCGCGCACAAGCCCGACGAATATATCTCGCGCGAGCAGCTCAAGCAGTGCGATGCCATGCTGGCCCGGCTTATCGATGCACTGGCAGTCTAACATGTTAGCACTCATTCCCTAGATAGGCAAAATAGTCCTTGCATACGTTCCCGATAAGTTCTATATCAGCGGCAGACGTGTCGTGCCTACCGCTGATTGACATCGTGAAGATGAGGCCAGGATCGGGGCCCGAAATCCGATCCACTGCAGGAGGGCCCCGAAAGGGCGCGCCACCCGGGGAAGCGTTTGGCCAACGCGAACCGGAAGGGCCGACGACCTTCGGGGCCCTGCCCTGCTGTTCCGCTGCCTGGAGGTTGCCATGAGCGAGGACAAGATCGGACAAGCCTCGCAAATGATCAGCGAGATGAGGCTCGCTGGCGGTCCGGTCGACCTCGCTCTCGAGTTGCGGCCGGCGAGCGAGGCCGAAGGATACCGAGTCCAGGCGATCGCAAATCGGATCCTCGCCGCATCGGGCCTCGGCGCTGTTGTCGGACACAAGATCGGCTGCACCACCCCCGTCATGCAGGCGTTTCTCGGAATTCACTCGCCATGTTCCGGGGAAGTCTTCGAACTCACCGTCGCGCATGAGCGGGCACGGCTGCGCGCCGAGGACTATCGCCGGCTCGGCGTCGAATGCGAGATCGTGGTCGCGCTTGCACGCGACATCGAAGCGAGGGATGCGCCCTTCACAGCCGCAAGCGTCGCGGAAGCGGTGGGCGCGGTCATGGCCGGGATCGAGATCGTCGATGACCGCTATGCCGATTTTCGCACGTTCGGCGTGCCAAGCCTGATCGCGGATAATTTCTTCAATGCGGGCTGCGTAATCGGGGTGCCGGTGCGAGATTGGCGCCGGCTCGATCTCGCGGCGCTAAAAGGACGTACGCTGATCAATGGTTCGGAAGTGGGCAACGGCAGCGGCGCGATGGTGCTGGGGCATCCTTTGAACGCGCTTGCCTGGCTTGCCAATGCGCGTGCGGCGCGCGGATTGGGATTGAAGCGCGGGGAGTTCGCATTTCTCGGTAGCCTGGTCGAGACGAAGTGGCTCTCCGCCGGCGATCGCGTGCAAATCGAGATCGACGAGCTTGGGAAGGTTGCGCTCGAGGTGGAGTGAGTGGCGCCTTGAGAGTTCTGCGTGACCCCCACCCTTAATCCCTCCCCACAAGGGGGAGGGAAACTCAGCGGCGGGAACGAAATCCGACGCTCTGCATTCAAGTCGTCCAAGAGCAGCCAGCGCGGACTCCCGTCCGCAGGAGGTTGAGAATGCGGGCAATCACGATCCTTGGGGCTATGGTTGCGATGACAGCGATCGCACATGCCGAATCCGAGAAAGCCATCACGATCGGCCCATGGCAGATCGAGGCAAGCTTCACGCAAAGCGACAATTTCGATCGCTGTGTGATGAGCAGGACGACCGAGGACGGCGTGGAGACGCGAATCTCGCGCGACAAGGATGGTCTGGCGTTGGCGATGAGTTCGCCGCGCTGGAAGCTGGGCAAGGGCAAAAGCTACCAGGTGGAGTTCGCGGCTGGTTCAGTGGTGTGGAAGTCGGACGTCATCGCGACGGCTCAGGCGATCCGCGTCGATCTGAAGGACCAGAAGTTCAACGAGGCCCTGCGGACAGCCGATCTTCTCGAAGTGCGCGGCGCGGGTTCGACGATCAAGGTTTCGCTCGACAAGAGTGCCGCGGCCTTGTCGCGGCTCGACAGCTGCTATGAGACGAACATCAAGGCGGTGGAGAC
Organism: Hyphomicrobiales bacterium; assembly: GCA_046349315.1. Classification (GTDB taxonomy): domain Bacteria; phylum Pseudomonadota; class Alphaproteobacteria; order Rhizobiales; family Aestuariivirgaceae; genus JAEUMG01. The sequence continues at coordinate 65,008 of JAXMCQ010000010.1, forward strand.
CAATCCGTTCGTCGCGCCGAGCCCGTGATTTGGCTCAACATCTCTTGTACTGTCATCCCCGGACTTGTTCCGGGGATCCATTGTGCCGAGGTTCCGCCGGCCGAGTCTGCGGCCTGATGGATTGCCGGGACAAGCCCGGCAATGACAATTGATGCGTAGTCCTGCTGCTCGAGGAATCAGCGCGGCTCCCGCCCTCTCCGACGAGGGGAGAGGGTACAATCAAGGATCGCCTTTGACGCCGTAGCTCGGCGCCTTTGAGGGATCGAGGGCGCGGATGAGATAGGCTTCCATCTGTGGTTCATAGTCGATCCAAAGCCTGCGCAGTACTTTGACCGGTTCCTCATCCGCCCAATCACAGCGCAGGTCTACGAGCGCGAAGCGCTGCTGGTGATGCACGAGCAAGGCGGCGGAATGGACAGGCCCTGCCTCGCCGCCCGCCGAGACGCCGGCTTCGAGCGAGCGCAAAAGACGCTCAGCCAAATGACGGTTGGCATTCGCAGCAAACGCATCGGTCATGGCGATCGGAACCCCGGCGGTCTTGAGGAGATTACCGGCAGCAATGCAATCCTCGCCCTCCGAGACGCCATTGGTGCCGAGGATATGCGTGCCGGTCCAGCTGCCGACCGAGCCGTTGGAATCAACCGCGATCAATTGCCGGTAGTTGATGTTGGGGCGATCCTCGGTGACGCGCTCGATCGCGTCGCGCGCCGAATGGCCGGCTTCCATCTCATTGAGAACGAGCCGCGCCAAATCGGGATCGGTGACGTTCTGCGTCGAGACCGCACCGACGCCAGAGCGCGCATGCGGGCAGCGCGCCCCGACGCAGATCGAGGACGTGGTGATGGCAACGCCGAACATGCCCGTCCGGGCGCAACGACCGGCAATCGAAAACGTCATTCGGCAGCTTCCCTGATGAGGCCCGTTGCCGGACCATTGAGACGGCGATCAAGATAGCGCGCGAAATCATGGACCTCGCGTTCGAGCCAACTCAAGGGGCCCGGTATCGCAAGCGGCGCGCGCGAGCCGACGGCAATACCTTCGACCACGAATTTATCTTCGGCATTGACCTTGTCAAAGAAGGTGATGACTTCTTCAAGCCATTGCGGACGCGTATCGCCAAGTGCCTCATTGACTTCGGGCGCCAAGGCGAGGCCGAAGCGGACATGGACTTCATCGACGCTTTTCGGCCTGAGGCTCAGATACCACATGTGGTCCGGCGCCAGCACATACATGTGCGAGGGAAAGACGGTCGGCATGACGGTGGTGTAGCGCCATTCGCCCTCAAGCCGCGTGTTGTTGGGATGGGCGCGGCCATATTTGGCGTTCTCGTCCTTGGTGAAGGTCTGCCAGGTGAAGGCGTCATGGACCTTCTCCGGAAAACCAACGGAATCGATCGGCATCCAGGCGCCGACGGTCGCCTTGTGCGCAACAGGAAGATGATAACCTTCCATGAAATTCTCGGTGAGGAGCTTCCAGTTGGTTCTCCAGACGTGATCCTGACGCGCGACGGAAACATAATCGGCAAGGCCGTAGCGCGCGACGTGCGGATCGAGTTCCGCCAATAGTTTCGCAACCGATGGCGCGTCCTTGTTGAGCGTTACATAGATCCAGCCGTGCCAGAGTTCGGTCCTCAGCTCAGGCAGGCGATAACCCTTCTTGTCGAATTCGGGATCGCGATTGCCCATATAGCCCGCGCCGATAACGCGGCCTTCCGTGTCGTAGGTCCAGCCGTGATAAGGACAGGTGATGCGGCCGCAATTGCCGCTGTCCTGGACGAGCGTCATCATGCGATGCAGGCAGACATTCGAGAAGGAGCGGATGCCGCCATCCTTGCCGCGGATCACGAAGATCGGCTGGTCGTTGATGGTGAAAGTAATGTAGTCGCCTGGATTGGGGATGTCGGCGGCAAGGCCCGGGCAGAGCCAGTCGGTTGCGAAGATGCGCTGGGCTTCGAGTGCGTGGATCTCCGGTGACGAGTAGATCGCCGGCGGGATGGTGAAGGCTTCCTCGAGCGGCGAGCGCGCGACCTCGTGAAGTCCGGCGAGAAGGGATTCGGCACTTTGAGTCATCGCATTGCTCCGTACAAAGACCACCCTGTCCCGTAAGACTTAACCGTCATCCCGGCGAAAGCCGGGATCCATGTAAGATGGTGAGAATTCATCACATCCTTGCACTCTCTTCACGCGGCTCGATGGGTCCCGGCTTTCGCCGGGATGACGATCTTAATCGAACGCCTCAACCTCAATCCGGAATGACGGCGGTTGCTTCAATCTCCACAATCCATTCGGGCCGTGCAAGGGCGGAGATGACAAGGCCGGTCGAGCACGGAAACACGCCTTTGAGCCATTTGCCCATCTCGCGATAGACGGCCTCGCGATAGCGGATGTCGGTCAAATAGACGACGATGCGGCAGATGTGATCGAGGGAGCCGCCCGATTCCTCCATCAGCATCTTGATATTGGCCATGGTCTTGGCGGTCTGGGCGGTGGCATCGCCGACATGCAGCGATTCTCGCGTGTCGAGATCCTGGGCAACCTGGCCGCGCAGGAAGACCATCGTGCCTCGGGCGACGACGGCCTGGCAAAGGTCATTATCGAGCTTCTGCTCGGGGTAGGTTTGCTTGGTGTTGAAAGGGCGAATGCGCTTATGGGCGGTCATGGGAGTCCTTGGTTTATGTCACTTCCCTCTCCCCGCCGGGGAGAGGGTCAGGGTGAGGGGGAACAGCTCTACCAGAAAATTTCCTGAAAGGCCTGATCCCCCTCACCCTCCCATTGCTCTCGCAATGGGCCCCGCCCTCGCCCCCCAGGGGCGAGGGAAGATGAATGTTACTCCGCCGCCTGCTTGTGGGCGCCCCAAATGCGATCCGAGAGGCCGGCGGATTTCTGCGCGAATTCGAGCGGGCCGTTCCAGCCGAAAGTCCGATAGACGGCGGCAAGATGTGCGAAGGGCGGCGCCTGCGCAAAGAGCTGGAAGGTCAGGCGATGGCCGGCATAGTCGGAATTGAGCAGATCGCGGGCGAAGGCCATCAGCTTGCGGCGGTCCTCGGCGATCCATTCGTCATTGATCGTGTAATATTTCTGGAGCCACTTGGCGGTTTCGGGATTTTCGAAGGCCGCGGCATCGGGCGTCACGCAGATCTGGCCGCCGCATAATTCGCGTGCGATGTGGATCATGCGCGGCAAGTTGGAGATGGCATGAACGCGGCCGGTCATGAGCAGCGACTGGTTCGGCATGAGGAGGCCGTTCGGGCTCTTCTCGCCGGTGACGATCGCGGCGGTCAAATGCGCGTTGATGCCTTCGCGCCAAACTGCGAGTTCAGCCAGCTTCTCCTGTACGGCCTGCTGCTTGTCGAGACCGGTCTGGCGCGCATTCCACAGGGCTGCGCCAATCATCAGATCGGCGAAGGAAAGCGTCCGTTGCACGAAGGGAAAGGCTGAATAGCGATGCAGCGTCTGGCGGATGAAGGCGGCGGCGCGGGTATGCTGATAGAAAAGGATGTCCTCCCAAGGGATCAGCACATTGTCGAGGATCATCAAGGTGTCGACTTCGTCGAAGCGATTGGAGAGCGGATAATCGCGTTCCGGAGCACGGCCCACGAAGCCGGTGCGGCAAATGTGCTTCACGCCGGGCGCGTCCATCCTAACGATACAGCCCAATGCATATTCGGAGAGCTTCGAATCGCCCCAATTGGCGATCGTCGGCTTGAGGAAGGCCTGGTTGGCATAGGCCGCGGCGGTTTCATACTTGGCGCCGCGGATGATGATGCCGGCATCGGTCTCCTTCACGACATGGACGAGCATGTCGGGGTCCTGTTCCTGCGGGCGCTTGGAGCGATCGCCCTTGGGATCGGTATTGGCGGAGACATGGAAGGGATCGAGCTTGATGGCGCGGTGAATGTGCCTCTCGATGTTCTGGGCGAAGCGCGGATCGATCTCGTTCAGGATGTCTTTCCCGTCCCACAGCGACCACATCTCGCCGATGGTCTCGTCGCCGACGCGGGTGACGACGCCGCCAATGTCCCACATCACGGCATCGACGGCCTTGCGCTTATCCTCCCAGTCCTTGGGGACGTATGGCAGCTTCAATCCGATGGGCGAGCGCTCGCCATTCTCCTCATAGGTCATGAGGTCTTGCAGTTTCGGCTCATGCGCCATGTCGTAGATGCGGGCGCGGATATCGATGAGCGGCTTGAAGGCGGGGTGGGTCACGACATCGCGGATGCGTTCGCCGTTCATATGGACTTCGCGGCCGTCGCGGATCGATTCGCGGTACACCTTGCCGGTCCTGATCATGGTGCGGTCTCCTCAATAGGCGGCGATACGCCGGAAGCCCCTGTTGCAATAGACGAGCGGGGCGGCCTCGCCGCGACGGGCACTGCCGACCCGGCCGAGAAAGATCCGATGCGTGCCGGCATCGAATGCATTTTCAAGCGCGCATTCGAAGATGGCGGTCGCCTCCGCGAGCACGGGCTGGCCATGACGGCCATCATGCCAATCATGCTCGGAAAAATCGAACGGCCTGCCGCTTTTTGGGCGGCCGGCGAAGGTTTCGGCAACCGGGCGCGCCTCGGCTGCAAGGACATTGACGGCGAAAAGCCCGTTCGCCTCGATCGCCGCAGATGCCGGGCTCTTGCGATTGACGCAAACCAGAACCATTGGGGGTTCCGCGGAGACCGACGAGAAGGCGCTGACGGTGAGGCCAAATCGGCCGGCTTCGCCGTTGGTGGTTACGACCGTCACCGAGGTTGCCGCCATGCCCATGGCCGCGATGAAGCGTTCGGCTGATTCAAGCTCGAAGGTTTCCCGAAGCATGGCGGCACTCCCTCCCGATCGATGAGGCGACACTGCCACTGGACGAAAGCTAGAAAAAATAGATAATTTCTCGGGATTGGATAGGTTTTACCTATGCTGCTCTATACGCTGCGCCAACTCGAATATGCGGTCGCCATCGCCGATGCCGGGTCGGTGGCGGGAGCGGCCGGGCGGTTGCGGGTGGCGCAGCCTTCTTTATCGGCCGCGCTGATGAAGCTCGAGGATCAGCTGGGGCTGCAGATTTTCATCCGTCATCATGCGCAAGGCGTGACGCCGACAAGTGCCGGGCAGCGCTTCCTCGCAGCAGCGAGGAGCCTCTTGGCCCAAGCCCAGGACTTCCAGCGCGAGGCGGAATCCGCCGGCACGGACGTCGCCGGGCAGTTGACGCTCGGCTGCTTCATCACCTTCGCACCGGTCTTCATCCCGAAGCTCTTTGCCGGGTTCCGCAAGCTCTATCCGCGGGCGGAGCTTATGCTGAAAGAAGGGATCCAGGACGATCTCATTGCCGGATTGCGCGCCGGACGCTTCGACCTCGCTTTGCTCTACCGGCTCGACATGCCGGAGGAACTCGCCGTCACCGATCTGGCGACGATGGAGCCTTACGCGCTGTTTCCGGCCTCGCATCCCCTTGCCCGCAAGCGCAAGGTCTCCCTGCGCCAACTGGCGCAAGAGCCATTGATCCTGCTCGATATCGCGCCGAGCCGGACCTACTTCCTGCGCCTCTTCGACCAACACGGCATCACGCCGAGGGTTTCGGCCTCATCGCCCTCGCTCGAACTCGTACGCGGCATGGTCGGGCAAGGGCTCGGCTATTCGCTGCTCATTACGCGGCCCTATGGCGACCACACCTATGATGGCGAGTCATTGGCGATCCGGCCGATCGCGGAGGCAACCGAACTTGGCGTCATCTCGCTCGCCCGTCTCAAAGCGTCGCGGCCGACGAGGCTCGTCTCGACCTTCGCGCAATATTGTGAGAAGTTCTTCTCCCGCCCCAGTTCAGACTCTCCATGACACAAGCCAATTCTCCTCACGCGACGATCATCGGCGCCGGCATTATCGGCATGTCGACCGCCGCCTTCCTGCAACGCGCCGGCTTTCGGGTCACGGTCATCGACCGCGTGCCGCCCGGCGAAGGCTGTTCCTTCGGCAATGCCGGCGGCATCGCCTTCTGCGAGATCGTGCCGACCATCCATCCGCGCATCCTGATGAAGGTGCCCGGTTGGCTGATGGATCCGTTGGGGCCTTTGACAATCCGCTGGAGCCATCTGCCGAAAGCGTTGCCCTGGTTTATCGCAGCGGGACGCAATGCAATGCCCGATCGCGTCAAGGCGATCACCGAAGCGCGCGCCAATCTGGCCTTGCGGGCGGTGAGCGACCTCGAAAGCCTGCTGGCGGATGCCGGAACGAGCGATCTTCTCGTCAAGACGGATACGCTGAGACTCTATGACAGCGAGGCGCAGTATCACGCGGAAGCTCACGAACACGAAGTCAAGAAGGCGCATGGCTACGAAGCGAAGCGGCTTTCGGGCGATGAGTGCCGCGAGATCGAGCCGGCGCTCTCGAAGCATATTCCCTGCGGGGCGTTTCACGGCGGCTGGTATTTCGTGAAGAACCCGGAGCGGGTGGTGAAGAGCATCGCCGGCATCGTCACGCGCGATGGCGGCGAGATTATCGCCGACGAAGTTGCATCAATCGTGCAAGAAGGCGGACGGGCGCGAGACGTTGTGTTGAAGAGTGGCGCGCGGCGGAAAGTCGATCAACTGGTGATCTGCGCCGGCGCCTGGTCGCATCTGCTCGCCCGCGAATTCGGCGACAAGGTACTGCTCGAAGCCGAGCGCGGCTATCACATGGTGTTGCGCAAGCCCGGCGTCACGCTCACACGATCGCTTACCTATGCATCGACGCCAGGGGCGGCGACGCCGATGGAAATGGGATTGCGGCTTGCCGGTACAGACGAGTTCGGCGGATTGACCGCGGCACCCAACTGGCAGCGGGCCGACAATCTATGGCGTGTTTTCAAGAAGCTATTGCCCGCCATGAGCGAACCCGGTTCGGATGCGACACGCTGGATGGGCCATCGGCCGGGTACGCCCGATTCTCTGCCGGTCATTTCCAAGGCCTCGCGCATGGGCAATGTCTGGTACGGTTTCGGGCACGGCCATATGGGATTGACCTGGGGACCATCGACAGGACGCTTGCTCAGCGAGCTGATGAGCGGTCGCAAGAGCAATATCGATCTCGCACCGTTTAAGGTGGAGAGGTTTTGAGAACACCCCCACCCCTGCCCTGCCACAAGGGGGAAGGGGGAAAATGTTACTCGATCCTTTCGATTTCGGCGGTGCCGCCGGGGAGATCGATCTCATCGCCGATGCCGCGGCCAAGCATGGCGCGGGCGACCGGCGTGACATAGGCGACGAAGCCCTTGGCTGGCTCGGCTTCATCCTCACCGACGATCGCGAAGGTCTGGCGGCGGCCGTCGTCACGCAGGATCGTGACCCGATGCCCGAAAGCAACCCTTGAGTTGTCCTTGGCTGCCGGGACAAGCTGGGCCGTGGTCCGTCGCTGCGTCCAGTAACGCAGATCGCGTGACAGGCTTGAGATTGCCGCGCGATTGGCCTCGTGCATGGCGTGTGCCAGGTCCTTGCGCAGGCGGTCAAGCTCTTCGTCGATCAGGGTCAGGCCGCGTTCGGTTACGAGGTTCGGATGCGGGCTTACCGGACGTTCGCCGGCCTCCTCGACAAGGTCATCTTGGTCTTTGACAAAGGCACTGCTCATGGCGAGAAGACTACACCGCCAACGAGCCCAAGGCCATGCCAATGGAAAATGCCGCGCCGCCGCAGATCCGCCTCGCCGATTACACGCCTTCGCCTTATCTGATCGACGATGTCACGCTCGATTTCGCACTAGCACCGGAAAAGACGCGCGTCGCTTCGCGGCTTGCCGTGCGGCCCAATCCGAAAAGCCAAGCCAAAGGGGCTCCCCTTGTGCTCGACGGTGAAGATTTGTCGCTGATTTCCATCGCAATCGACGGCAAGCCGCTCAATGCGAATGGCTATGTCCTAGGCCCCACCGCACTCACGATCAGCAATCCGCCCGCGAAGCCGTTTACGCTCGAGATCACCGGCACCTGCGATCCCAAGGCGAATACGCAGCTCTCCGGCCTCTATATGTCGTCAGGCATCCTGTGCACGCAATGCGAGGCGGAAGGATTTCGTCGCATCACCTGGTATCTCGACCGCCCCGATGTGATGGCGAAGTTCAAGGTTCGGATCGAGGCGGAGAAATCAGCCTGCCCGGTCTTGCTCTCCAACGGCAATCCGATTGAAGCGGGCGACATTGAAGGCACCGATCGGCATTATGCGATCTGGGACGACCCGCATCCCAAGCCCGCCTATCTCTTCGCGCTCGTCGCCGGCGATCTCGCGCATGTCGCGGATCATTTCGTCACGCGATCGGGCCGCACCGTCGAACTCAGAATCTATGTCGAGAAGGGCAAGGAAGATCGTTGCGCCTTCGCGATGCAGGCGCTCAAGGATTCGATGCGCTGGGACGAAGAGAAGTTCGGGCGCGAATATGATCTCGACGTCTTCATGATCGTCGCCGTTCCCGACTTCAACATGGGCGCGATGGAGAACAAAGGGCTCAATGTCTTCAACGACAAGTACATACTCGCCCTGCCCCAGACCGCGACGGATGCCGATTTCATCAATGTCGAGGCGATCATCGCGCATGAGTATTTCCACAACTGGACAGGGAACAGGATCACCTGCCGCGACTGGTTTCAGCTCTGCCTGAAGGAGGGCTTGACCGTCTTTCGCGACCAGGAGTTCACCGCCGATATGCGCTCGCGGCCAGTGAAGCGCATTGCGGATGTGAAGCGCCTGCGCAGCGACCAATTTCCGGAAGATGCGGGCCCCCTCGCCCATCCGCCAAGGCCTTCGGCTTATATCGAGATCAACAATTTCTATACGGCGACTGTTTACGAAAAGGGCGCCGAAGTCTGCCGCATGCTCAAGACTTTGATCGGCGATGCGGTCTTCGCGCGCGGCATGGATCTCTATTTCGAACGCCATGACGGCGAGGCAGCAACGGTCGAGGATTTCGTGCAGTGTTTCGCGGATGCCTCGGGCCGCGATCTATCGCAGTTCTTCCGCTGGTATGAACAGGCGGGAACGCCCGAACTCATCGTCGACACGAAATACAATCGCGCCGCCAAGACCTTCGATCTCACAATCGAGCAGCATCTCAAGCCAACACCCGGACAGGATGCGAAAGAGCCGATGCACATGCCGTTACGGCTCGGACTCGTCGATGGAACGGGCGAGGACATGCCGCTCGACCTCGAAGGTACGGGCGTACTCAACGCACCGGTCATCGAACTCAAGGATCGCAAGACCACCTTCCGCTTCCGCAATGTGGCGTCGCGGCCGGTCTTGTCGCTCAACCGGGATTTTTCGGCACCGGTGAAGCTCACGGCGCAGGAATCGCTTGCCGATACCTTGTTCCTGCTCGGCCATGACCGCGATCCCTTCAACCGCTGGGAGGCGGCGCAGCGCGCCGGCACCAGACTGATCGGCGAAACGATGGTTGCGACAGCCGACGGAAGCGATAAGCCTGCGACAGAAGGACTCACCTCGGCGATCGGTCGCGTCCTCGCTGATGGCGCGCTCGATGCCGCTTTCAAGGCGCAAATGCTCACGCTTCCGAGCGAGAGCGACATGGCTTCGGCAGTCGGCAAGGATGTCGATCCCGACTTAATTTACGCGGCGCGACGGAAGATTGCCGCGATCATCGGGCGGGCACTCGAGGATCAGCTTGCGCAAATCTGGACGACGACGGGCGAGACCGGCCCCTACCGTCCCGACCCTGCGAGTACGGGGCGGCGAGCGCTTCGCCAGGCCTGCCTCCATCTCATCGCCGCGGCCGATCCGGAAAAGGGGGCACAACTTGCGGCGCAAGAACTCGCCGATCCAGCCAGCATGACGGCGGAGATCGGGGCGCTCAGCGCCCTTATCCTGATCGACCGGCCGGAGCGCGAGGCAGCGCTCGAGCAATTTTATGACCGCCATCGCAGCGATCACCTTCTCATCGACAAGTGGTTTTCGCTGAACGCGCAAATCCCCGGTGCCGGCGCGCCCCAACGGGTCCGCGGCCTGATGCAACACGCCGATTTTAAGCTTACCGCCCCGAACCGGCTCCGCTCGCTCATTGGCGTCTTCGCCATGGCCAACCAGACCGGGTTTCATGCCTTGGACGGTGCCGGCTATGACATTCTTGCCGATACCATCCTGTCACTCGATCCGCTCAATCCGCAAGTCGCGGCGCGGCTTACGACAAATTTCCGGAGCTGGCGCATTTTCGAGCCGAAAAGGCGGGCGCTCGCCGCAAAAACGCTCGGGCGAATCCTTGCTCAGCCGAAGCTTTCGCGGGACACGTTCGAGATCGCATCGAAATCGCTCGGACAAGGCGAAATTCACGCCTGAAACGGGCTAGAATCCAATCCCCAAGGAGCTCGCGATTCGGCTTAGGGCCGCCCTTGCCAAATCACCCCAACTTCGAATCAATAGGGTTGATTCGCTTGGGCGGCGATCTCGGTAAAAAGTAACCTGACTTTCTGACTCGTCGGGGCGGCGTGGGACGGGGGACAAGTTTTGGGCAAAGCGCAACTGGGGGAGCTGTTCTTTAAAGAGCGCGCGCTCCGTTTCGGCTTGCCTTTGCCGTTTTTTCGCCAGGTCACCATTACCGAACGCGCGCTCCGGCTGCTGATTACGACGCTGATCTCGCTGTTCCTGATCACGCTCGCGGTCGCGCTGATCCTGCAGCTCGCCTATAGCCGCGCCAGCCACATGGCCCAACAGAGCCGCGAAACGATCCTTCACGCGACCGCCGCAGCCGCCAATATCAAGCAATCCTATCTCGACCAGATTCGCTCCGGCTACACGCCGGGCAGCCTCTCGGAGGAGGATTTCGCCAAGGCGCTGGCTCCAGGCGCCCTCGAAGAGGGGCGTGTCTTTGCGATCGTCAATACCGAAGGGCTTATCGCGCTGAGCCTGCCCGCCGAGGCCGCGCTTGCGGGGCATTCCATCATCGAGATCCTGAGCCCGCGTTTCGTGACTGACATGCGCATCAACGATACGCAGATGACGCAGCTCGCCATGGTCTCCGGCGATGAGGCCTATGTGTCGCTACATGATCTGGTGCCGTTTCCGGGAAGTCTGCTCGTCATCCAGAAACGCGCCGATGTGATGCGCGCCTGGCGCGAGAGTGTCGAGCAGGTATCGTTGCTGTTCGCCGTCACCTTCCTCGTTCTCATGCTGTTGGGCGCGGCGTTTCATTGGCAGGCGGCGAAGTCTGCCGAAGCCGACCAGACGCTCAATACGGCGACGGAGCGGCTCGACATGGCGCTCGACCGCGGCCATTGCGGCTTGTGGGACTGGGATGTCGCCCATGGCAAGATCTTCTGGTCCAAATCCATGTATGCGATCGTCGGAACGGAGGAAAAAGGCGAGTTCCTGAGCTTCGGCGAGGTGGCGGAGCGCATCCATCCCGATGATGCGCCACTCGAGGGCGTCGTCGAGGAACTCTTGCGCGGCGAGCGCAATTCGCTCGATCAGGAGTTCCGCATCCGCCACACCGACGGGCATTGGGTGTGGCTGCGGATTCGGGCGGCGTTGTCGCGCGCGCCCGGGGAAGCGGCGCCGCACCTCATCGGCATCGCCATCGACGTCACTGCGCAGAAGAATGCCGATCGCCTTAACCAGGAGGCGGAACTGCGGCTCAAGGATGCGATCGAGAATATCTCCGAAGCCTTCGTCTTGTGGAACCCCAACAACGAACTGGTCTTGTGCAATTCGAAGTATCAGCAGTTCCACTCGTTGCCGGCGAGCGTGTGCGTTCCGGGCACTCCGTATGAAGTCGTGGCGCGGACCGCCAAGGAACCGGCGATACGCCAGCGCATGCCCTTGCAGAGCCAGGACCCCTCAGAAGGCAGCACATTCGAAGTGCAATTGGGCGACAGCCGCTGGCTCCACATCAACGAACGGCGCACCAAGGACGGCGGCTTCGTATCGGTCGGCACCGATATCACCGCGCTCAAGAAACATGAAGAGCGCCTCGTCCTTTCCGAGCGCGAATTGATGATGACGGTGCGCGACCTGCAGAAGGAGCGCATCCTGGCCGAACAGCAATCACAGCGTCTGGCCGATCTCGCCGACAAATATGCCCGCGAAAAGACCCGCGCCGAAGCGGCCAACCGGTCGAAGTCGGAATTCCTCGCCAATATGAGCCATGAATTGCGCACCCCGCTCAATGCCATCATCGGCTTCAGCGAAGTGATCGAGACGCAAATGCTGGGGCCGATCGCCACCGTCAAGTATCTCGAATATGCCCGCGACATCCACAAGAGCGGCCAGTTCCTGCTCGACGTGATCAGCGACATTCTCGACATGTCGAAGATCGAGGCCGGGCGCGTGCAGCTCGAACTGCGGCCGGTATCGCTGTCGACGGCAATCGAGGAAGTCTTGCGCCTCGTCCAGCCGCGCGCGGCGGAAGGAGGCGTCGAGATCGCACAGCCATCCTTGCGCGAGATCATGGTGACGGCCGACAAGCGCGCGCTCAAGCAGGTGCTCATCAACCTCTTCGCCAATGCCGTCAAATTCACGCCCGATGGTGGCCGCGTCACCGTTGCGACCGAGACGGAACCGAAATTTGCGAAGATCACCATCACCGATACCGGCATCGGCATCCCGCCCAAGGACATCGAAAAGCTTGGCCGCCCGTTCGAGCAGGTCGAGAACCAGTTCACCAAGAGCAAGGGCGGCTCAGGGCTGGGCCTCGCCATCTCGCGCTCGCTGATCGAGCTACATGGCGGTCGCCTCGATATTGCGAGTCGGGTCGGCGCAGGCACGATCGTGACGGTCAGACTGCCGCTCAGCCAAATCTAGCCGTCCCTATCCCCCGAGCAGCATGATCGCCAAGGGAAAGGTCGCGACCATTACCAGGGTAGTGATGATCAAAGTCGAGGCGCATTCGCTGACATAGACATCGTAGCGCGGCGCCAGCAATGCCGGGAACACCGCGGTCTGGATCGCGCAGATGAGAATGGCCTCCTGCGCCAGCGTGCCTGATACGCCCATGGCAAAAATGATCGCGGCCATGCAGAGCGGCTGCAGCACCATCTTGGCAAAGACGTTGCCAAGAATTTCAAGATTGATCTTGATATTGAAGGCAGCGCATACGAGCCCGGAGGCAAAGAGCGCAACGCCGGATGTGGTTGCGCCGATCAGCTTGAACATAGTCTCGATCTCGTGCGGGACACGCAGATCGACGATCACCAACAAAAAGGCGATAAGCGGCGCCCAGACGAGCGGCTTCTTGAAACTGCTCGCCAATGCGGCCTTGACGACGCCCTCCTCGCCTTTGCCCAATGTGCCGGCACTATTCTTCGCTCTCTGCGCATCCATCTCGAGCAGGACGACCGTCGCGGGCACGACGATGAGTATCCCTAAGGCGTTGGCAGCACTTATCGAAAGCAAGCTGGGTCGGCCGAAGAGCTGCTCGAATATCGGGATGCCCATGAAGGCAACGGATGGAAAACTGACCGAGCAGGCCTGCAATGCGGCAGCACCCAAAGAGTGGTGCAGAACATACCGGCCCAACAGGAGTGCCAGTATGTAGAAGCCGGCGAAGCCAATGAAGAGCGCTGCGAGGAAGGGAAGCTCGGCAAACATCTCTTGCTGAGAGGTCGACGAGATGCCGACAAACATCAAGGCGGGAAACGCGAAATCGAGAACCAGGGAATTGATGCCCTTTGCCTGGTCCGTGGTGAAGCGATGGAACTTGCCGGCGCCATAGCCGAGCAGAATGACGAACAGTACCGGCAGAAGTACCGAAAAAGATGTGAGCAGCAATTGACCGTCCCCCAGCGCCCACGGGACACAATATCGGCGGCCCATGCAATTACAAGCCGATAACAAGATACCGTGCTGCAAGCCTTGTCAGTCCCCGCAAAAGGTGTGAAAACCTGGCCTCGGCCTGCTTCCATCTCTTTTTCGTTTCCACCACACTCAAGCGACCAGACATTGCCCGTTCGCTCGCGGGTCGCTGTCACACAAGGAGGATGACGTGTTCACGTCGACGATCCCGATCAGTTCCGAAGGCGGCCATACAAGCTTCATGAATAACGTTCCGGACCCGGTGGCATCGGGCGCCGAACTGCCGACTTTCAAATTCGCGCTCGAGAAATCAAAGGGGCGTGTCGATGGCGGCAGCTACGGGAAAGAAGCCACGGTCTCGCAATTACCGATCTCCAAGGCGATCGCCGGCGTTTCGATGCGCATGGAGCCCGGCGTCATGCGCGAACTCCACTGGCATGCGACAGCGGCCGAATGGGCCTATGTGACCGAGGGCCGGGTGCGAACCACCGTAATCGATCCGCAGGGCTGCTCGGAAACCAATGATTTCGAGCCGGGCGATGTGTGGTACTTCCCGCGCGGCCACGGCCATGTGATCGAAACGCTCGGCAACAGTCCATGCCATTTCATACTCGTCTTCGACAATGGCTATTTCTCCGAATTCGGGACGTTCAGCATCAGCGACTGGATCGGGCACGCGCCGAAAGATCTTCTCGCCAAGAATTTCGGCGTGCCGGCCTCGACCTTCGACAAGTTCCCGAAGGAAGAAGTCTATTTCGCCAAGGGCAAGATCCCGCCGGACGTCGCCGTAGCGCCCCTGCAAGGCTGGCGGCCGCCGCCGCTCACCCACAAATATCGCCTGCTGTCACAGCGGCCCTTCGACACGTTCAGCGGCGGGATCGAATGGCGGGTCGATGGATCACAATTCGCCATCTCCACAACCATGACGGGCGTGGTGCTCGAAATGGAGCCAGGTGCGTTGCGCGAACTCCACTGGCATCCCAACGCCGCCGAATGGCAGTACATTCTTTCCGGCACATTCAATGTGACTTTGTTTGGCTCGAAGGGCCGCTGGCGGCAGGAAACGCTTGAGCAAGGCGATATCGGCTATATCCCTCAAGGCTTTGGCCATTCGATCGAGAATATCGGCAAGGACAAGGCGCGCATTCTGATCGTCTTCAACAGCGGGCATTATCAGACAATCGACCTCTCGCAATGGATCGCCGGCAATCCCACCGACATCCTCGCCACCAATTTTGGGCAGGATCCGGCGGTTTTCGACAAATTCCCGAAGCGCGACGTGTTCCTGGTGAAGTAAAGCGCATCGACAAGCGACGGGGGCGGCGATGAGCTTGCGCGGCGTGCTGACCGGCATCCTGACTGCGGAACCGCGCCCGCTCGCCATCTTCGAAAAGCAGGCTTCCTATCCCTGGCTGATCGTCGGGCTGGTCTCCATCGGAGCCTTCATCGGTCAGCTCGATGCGACCATCGTTCAGCTTGCATTGCCAACGCTGGGAAAGACGTTCAGCGCGACGCTCGAACGCGTGAGCTGGGTATCGCTCGCCTATCTCGTCGCCTTTGCATCCTTCCTTCCGATCTTCGGGCGGCTCTGCGAGATCTATGGCCGCAAGAGCCTCTATCTCATCGGCTATGTCATCTTCATCATCGCGAGCCTCGCATGCGGCTTTGCGCCCGATCTTGGCTGGCTGATCGCTTTTCGCGTGCTGCAAGGCATCGGCGGCTCGATGCTCGGCGCCAATAGCATCGCGATCCTCGTCGCGGCGATCGACCAGGAGCGGCGTGGGCGCGCGCTTGGCTATTTCGCGGCGGCCCAGGCGGTCGGCATGTGCGCGGGGCCGGCGGTTGGCGGTTTCGTCCTTGGCCTTCTCGGCTGGCATTGGGTGTTCTGGGTCTCGATCCCCTTCGGACTCGCAGGCGCCGTTCTTGGCTGGCTGATCCTGCCGCAGACCGAGGCCGTGGACACGCGCAAGCGCTTCGACGCGGAGGGAGCCCTGCTCCTTGGACCGGCGCTCGTGCTGATCGTGCTGGCGCTCAACCAGGTTACGGCCTGGGGGGCGACGTCGCCCTTCATTCTCGGCATATCGCTTATCGCCGCTGTCCTGGTCTGGCTATTGATCCGCGAGGAGCGCAACTCGTCCTCGCCGCTTGTCGATCTGAGACTGTTTGCCAGCGGCGGGTTTACACGCGGGATCATTGCCGTCGTGCTCGGCTATGCCTTGCTCTACGGAATGTTTTTCCTCATGTCCTTCGCGCTCGAGCATGGCTATGGCGACACGCCGCAAGCCGCCGGCCTCCGCCTATCGGCAATCCCGATCGCGCTCGGCCTTGTCGCGCCCTTGAGTGGGGGCTTAAGCGACAGAATGGGGGAACGGCTTCTCAGCGCCGCAGGCATGGGGCTTTGCCTTGTCGCACTCGTCATCCTCGGCGTGGCCGAAGCCAATCCGGACATGGCGCGGCCCGTCTCGACGGTGGCTTTCGTATTATTTGGCGCGGGACTTGGCGTGTTCATCGCGCCGAACAATCACGCGACACTGAAGGCAGCACCGGCAAATCTTTCCGGCGAAGCGGGCTCGATGCTCAACCTCATGCGCGCGCTCGGCACGAGCCTCGGTGTCGCTGCCGCCTCCTCGACACTCTCCTGGCGGCTTGAGAGCGCCACGGGATTGCATCAGACTTGGATACCGTTTGCCGGCCATCGCACGCTCGGTGCGATCGAAGGCAGCCTGGTGATGCTGGCCCTCATGGCGATCGCGGCGGCGGCGCTTTCGCTGGTCAAAAACAAGCCTTAGTCAGGTGATTTATTGTCGTCTTGGTCTTTCCGCGGCCGCCGTCGGCGTTCGTCGCGCTCGCGGATGCGCTTGGCCAACAATTTGCGCTCATCCGGTGTCAGAACTTCGATCACCGATTTGACAGTGAAGACGCCGGCATCGATCATCATGCGGCCGGTGCCAGCGAATTGGTCGATGGCATGAATCACGGCATCGGGATCATAGGGCTCGGCCTCAAGCGCTTCGGCGATCTTCTCCGTGTTGGCACGCATTTCGGCGCGCCGTTCGCGGAAATCGCCGCGAAACTTGCGCAGTATGCCGAGAATCACATCGCGCCGATCGCCCTTGAGATCGGAGACGAAGCTGCGCGGAAGTATCTGGAGACTCGAATAGCCCTCGATGCGATCGGGCGGTGGCGGCGGCCCGAGAATGAGGTGCGCGACCACCGTTCCAATCGCGATCAGATTAAGCGCCAGGGAAGCAATGAGGATCGCCCACCACAAACGACTTCGCCCGGCGCTGGCCGGCGGGTTGATGCTTGCCGTCACTTCGCTCATGAAGAGCCGCCCTCGATCAGATCGGACAGGTCGGAAACACCGGTCACGTCAAAGTCCTGCAGCATCGCAATGTCCTTGTTGGTCCCGAGAGACGGGATCAGATTGTCGACCAACCCCGCCGAGCCCAGATAGATGCCCAGTGCGAAGGATGCGGCGAGCGCGGTGGCAGCCGGCGCCCAGGCACTCCAGGCGCGACCCATTCGCGGCAGACCCGAAGTCTTCGAGCCGGAGGTCGACGCCATGATGCGCGACATGGCCGCCATCCGCGCTGCAGGGTCGAGAGCGGGCCTTCCGGCATGGGCCAGCACCGCGTCGATCTCGCGCACCCCGGCGAGATCGGCCTCTTCCAGGAGAGCGGCGAGCGCCCGCTCCTCGGGCGGCCAACGCGCAGGGTCGGCCCCAAAGGCTTCAGCCAGTTCCGCCAAGCGCGCGCTCTGCTTCGAATCCATCGTCCCGTTCCTTTCAATCCAGCCGATCAATATCGGCCAGCAAGTCCTGCCATTGCCCGGACAAAGCCTTTTTCAGGCTGCGGCGGGCCCGTGCCAAGAGCGATTCGAGGGCATCGACACTCAATTCCAGCGCCGTTGCCGCGTCACGGTTCGACAGGCCCTCATAATAGACGAATATCAGGGCCATTCGCTGTCGCTCAGGCAGCATCGCGATAGCCTTGTCGATCTCAGATGACACTGAATTTCGCAGTGCAACGAGATCCGGGCCGGCCTTGTCGCTGGCCGGCTCGGGCACATCGTCGGCGTTAAGCATAGGTTTTCGCCTGAGCCGGTCGATCGACAGGTTCGATACGACCCGCATCAGCCAGGCACGAAGGGCCTGGCCCTCCCTAATCTGGCCGGGATTGGTCCACAGCTTGACGAAGGCATCCTGGACGATGTCCTCGCAATCGGCTGCGCGGCCCATCATGCGATAGGCGACGCGATAGGCGGCATCGTAATGGCGGCCGAGGAGCGTCGAAAACGCAGCCTTGTCCGCCCGGCGCACGCGCTCAAGAAGCGCGGCGTCGGCGCCTGCGGCCAGATCCTCCCCGGTTCCGGCGGTTTCCCTGCCCGCAAGCGCCTGCATCAACTCCTTCCGAATCCTGCCCAGACCCCTAGAGCCTACTGGGCGGTCTGACTTGATACTCTCTGGTTGCGCCGCGCCGCGCGATAGGCCTTCGTTTCCTCGGGCGTCAAGGCGCCGTCCTGATCGGCATCGGCCTGGTTGAACAGGGTTTCGATATACTTGTCCAGCTCGGTCCGGGTGACCGTGCCGTCGCTGTCACCATCCATGCGCGACATGATACCGAGCTTGCGGCGCTCGGACCGCTTCTGCAGATTTTCGGAAATTTCCCCGGCAGTCACGTCACCATCGCCATTGCCGTCGAAGCGCTGGAAGCGCTTAACCGCGCGTGGCTCTAATTCGTTCAATTCGATCTTGCCGTCGGCATTCTGGTCCAATGACTTGAAGGCCCGTGCCGTTGCCGGAATCGAGGGCTCGTTGGCCAGCACCACGCCCGATCCGCCCAAGCCCAGCAATAGCGCACTTGAAATCAGCAGTTGTCGTCCCGTTACCATGATTTCCTCCCGGAATGGAAAGGCCCCGCGCCTTCCAAACATCAAGACGAAGAGAGGTTCTGGTTTCCGTCGCGGCGCTTTTCAGATTCGTAAGGGCCGATCAGAGCCTCGAAAATCTCGCTGACTGTGGCTCGCGTTTCGAGGAGCAGGCTTTCGGCACGGGCCAGGTCGGGGACGCCGCTGGCATTGGCGAGGAGCCGGGCAAGCCCGGCCGGAGCATTGTCGGGAGTAAATTCGGTCGCAACGCAAAGTCGCAAGACCTGGGTCAGGCGCTGGTAGAGGGCGAGCGCCGCTTTCAGGAGCTGGCCCTGCACCTCTCCCAAGAGGCCCCCAGCCGAAAGCTTCGCAAGTGCAGCGCCCGTATTCTGGTCGAGGATCTCGGGGTGCGCGGCGGCATGCACGAGTTGAAGGAATTGTGCAATGAACTCGATGTCGATGAGACCGCCGGGTGCGCGTTTGATATCCCAAGTCTGGGCCGTTCCAAGCTCCGACAGCATCAGCCGGCGCATGTCCAGCACGTCGCGGCGCAGCGTTTCTATATCCGATGGCCGCCGCAGCGTGTTGCGAATTTGCGAGGTGAGCGTATCGGCAAAAGCCTGATCGCCGGCAACGACGCGGGCGCGGGTCAGTGCCAGTCTTTCCCACGTCCAGGCGGATTCACGGTGATAGACGGTGAAGGCGGCAAGGCTTGTCGCCACCGGTCCTTTGTTACCGGACGGCCGCAAACGCATGTCGACCTCGTAGAGGACGCCTTCGGCGGTGGGTGCGGTGATCGCGGAAATGAGGCGCTGCGTGAGGCGCGTGAAGTATTGATTGGAACTCAATGGCCGCTTGCCGTCAGAGAGTTCAACGCTGTCAGGCGCCTCATAAATGAGAATCAGATCGAGATCGGAAGACGCGGTCATTTCGCGGCTACCGAGCTTGCCCATCGCGAGAATGGCGACGCGGCCGCCAGGAATCGCCCCGTGGCGCGACTTGATATCCGCTTCGACGAGACGGAGCATTATGCGCAGCATCATTTCGGCGAGTGCTGAGAAAGCAAGTCCCGCCTCGCCGGCGCTGACCGTTTCGGATAGAATGCGCACACCGAAACGGAAAGCCTGTTCCTGCGCGAGCACGCGGGCGCGATCGAGCCCCTCCTCGATCGGCGTGCTCTCGGGGATCGCGGCTTCAGCCATAGCCCATATTTCCTCCTGGCGCGGCAACGGCCCGAAGAAGCGACGATCGAGCACGGCATCGAGCACTTTGGGACGACGGCTCAATTGCTCGGCGAGACGCGGCGCGGCGCCGAGAATGGTAGCGATCAGGGCCAGCAACCGCGGGTTAGCCTTCAGGAGAGAGAAGAGTTGCACGCCAGCCGGAAGGCCCGCCAGGAAACTGTCAAAGGCAATGAAGGCCTGATCCGCATCTCCGGCGCGCGCCAGCGAAGCCAGCAAGGCCGGCATGAGTTCGGTCAACAACTCGCGCGAGCGGGCGCTGCGCGTTGCCGTGTAGCGACCGAAATGCCAACCGCGCACCGTTGCCGCGACTTCGCTCGGCTGTTTGTAGCCCATGGCGCTAAGCGTCATGATGGTTTCGGGATCATCTTCGCCGCCGGTGAAGACCAGGCTTCCGGACGCGGTGCCGAGTTCCGGCGCATCTTCAAACAGCGCCGCATAATGCCTTTGCACGGCGGAGAGAATATTGGTCAGGCGCGCTTCGAATTCCGCCGCGCTCGCATAGCCGCAGAAGCGCGCGAAGATTTCGAACTGCCCCGGGTCGTCGGGCAAGGTCTGCGTCTGCTCGTCATTGAGCATTTGCAGACGGTGCTCGACGAAACGGAGGTAGCGATAGGCGCGCTTCAGGCGGTCCGCGACGGCGGGGGTAATCCACAAGGCCTCGGCGAGCGCGTCGAGCATTTCGAGCGTGCGCCTTCCGCGCAGCGCCGGATTGCGGCCGCCGGCAATCAATTGCTGGGTCTGGACGAAGAATTCGATTTCGCGAATGCCGCCACGACCAAGCTTGATGTTGTGGCCCAGAGCAGCGATCGCATCATGGCCCTTCACCGCGTGGATCTGGCGCTTGAGGGAGTGGATGTCGGCGATCGCCGCGAAATCGAGATATTTGCGCCAGATATAGGAGCGCAAGCGCGCAAGGAATTCCTCGCCAAGCGCGATGTCGCCGGCAACGGGGCGCGCTTTGATCATCGCAGCGCGCTCCCAGTTCTGGCCGAGATTCTCGTAATAGATGGCAGCGGCCTCCAGGGCGATGGCGATCTGGGTCGCGCGGGGATCGGGTCTCAGCCGTAGGTCGACGCGATAGGCATAGCCATCCTCGGTCACGTCCTGAAGCAACGCCACCAGGCGCTTGGTGAGCCTTACGAAAAACGTCGCGGGCTCGACTGACGCTGCGAGTTTCGCCGTCTCGGGATCGAACAGAACGATAAGATCGATGTCGCTCGAATAGTTGAGTTCGCCCGCACCCTGCTTGCCCATGGCGAGCACGACATAGCCGCTTTCGTCGCCAGGCCGGTCCGGATTTGCAAGGGTGAGGCGGCCGAGCCGTGCCGCGTCGCGCAATAGCCAACCAACTGAGACTTTCAGACTCGCATCGGCAAAGCGGGTCAGGAAGTCAGTCACTGTTTCAACCGGCCATACGCCTGCGATGTCCGCAAGAGCAATCAGGAGGGCGGATTTCGCCTTGATCCGTCGCAGCGCGCGTTTGAAATCGGTTTCGCCTTCAATTGCGAGCGCCGTTTCAGCCTCTGCAAGCAGCGCTTCGGCGTGCCGCTCGGGGTTGTCGCGCAGACAGACTAGCGCCTCGTCGGGATCGCGCAGAATTAGGTCGGTGAGAAAGGGAGAGGCAGCAAAGATCGCATCGAGAAGGTTGTGTGCCTCGTCATGTTCGGCCAAGAAATCCTGCAGGCGATGCGACGCCTCGCCATCGCCCGTGCGCAAGCGCTCCCAGGCGAGTGCGGCAGCCTTGGATTCATCATGTGCGATCACCGGCTGCAGCCGGTCTATGAGAGCCCCCGTCATGGGGCGATGTTAACGGTCCCCGCTATAGCGGGGAAGCACCAGCTTGACGCGCAAGCCGGGCGCATTGTCCGCAAACAGAAGCTGGCCGCCATGCAGCTTCATCACGCCCGCAACGAGGCTCAGGCCCAAGCCGTTCCCGGGCTTGGTACGGCTCTGGTCGAGCCGGACGAAGCGTTCGACGACGCGCTCGTGCTGGTCGGCGGGGATGCCGGGTCCATGGTCCTCAACCGAGATCACAACCGAATCGCCTTCGATCGCCGCGCTAAGCTTGATCTCCGCGCCTTCGGCGCCCTCAGCGATGCCATGCTTGGCTGCGTTGTCGACGAGATTGCTGACGGCCTGCGCCAACAATTGGCGATCGGCACGCACGATGAGATCGGGCACGATATTCGTCTCGAGCGAGCCGCCTTCGTCTTCGACAATCGGGCCGTAAAGCTCGGCGACATCTTCGAGGACGAGGGATGCGTCGATCCTCTGCAGGCCTTCGCGTGTCTGGCCCGATTCGGTCCGAGCGATGGAGAGGAGCGCATTAAACGTCTGAAGCAACCGGTCAGACTCATCCAGCGCACTGACGAGAGCATCGCGATACTGCACGCAGTCCTGCGAGCGGAGCGCCGATTCGACTTTGAGTTTCATGCGCGATAAGGGCGAGCGTAGATCATGGGCGATGTTGCTCGACACTTCCTTCATGCCCGCCATCAGGCGCTCGATCTGGTCAAGCATCTGGTTCAAGGCATGCCCGAGGCGATCAAGCTCATCTCCAGTGCCCGAAACCGGCATGCGGCCGGATAGATCGCCAGCCATGATCGAACGGCTGGCATCGGTGATCGAATCAATGCGGCGCAGGAAATTGCGGCTCATCCAGAAACCGCCGATCAAACCAAGTGCCAATGTGATGAAGATCGCGCCAATGATCGTGCGCTGGAAGATCTCGCCGAGCTGGCGGATGCCGTTCACGTCGCGACCCGCCAGGAGATGATAGCCGTTGGCGAGCTCGGTGTAATAGGCGCGCGAGTTATGGAGCTTTACGCCGGTCTTGGTCTTGCTGTTGGTGGTGAATTCGATCCAGCCGTGCTCGCCCTCGGCCTGTGAGGGCCACAGATCGAGATTGCCGACGATGGGGCGTCCATCCGGCGCGACGAGGAGATAGGTCGATTCATCCTCATCCTGCAAACGGCGGCGGATGGTGTCGGCGATGCCAACCAGACCGCGCAGACGATACTGATCGGCAAGTGCTTGAACGTCGGCACGGATCGTTTCGTCGCTCTGGCGCTCGAGAAGACCCGCCGTGCTCCAATAGACATAGCCAAGTATCGCGCCCACCGAGAGCGCGAAAAGAAACAGATAGATCGCTGAAAGCCGAAAGGTAGAGGATTGCAAGTGTGCCAGGCTAATCGGCACGGATCATATATCCGGCTCCGCGCACTGTCTGCAACATCGGCTCGTCGAAACCCTTGTCGATCTTGCCTCGCAAGCGCGAGACGTGCACGTCGATGACATTGGTTTGAGGATCGAAGTGATAATCCCAGACGTTCTCGAGGAGCATGGTGCGTGTGACAATGTGCCCGGCATTGCGCATCAGATATTCGAGCAGCTTGAATTCGCGCGGCTGCAGGAGAATGGATTGGCCCGCTCGCGTGACGGTACGGGTCAGGAGATCCATTTCGAGATCACCGGCCTTGAGCTTGGTCTGCTGCGTTTCCTGCGCCTTGCGGCGCCCGAGGCCTTCGACACGGGCGAGCAATTCCGAAAATGCATAGGGCTTGGCGAGATAGTCATCACCGCCCGCCCGCAACCCCTTGACGCGCTCATCGACATCGCTGAGCGCGGAGAGGATCAAGGCGGGCGTGGCAATGCCCTCATTGCGGATGGTGCGTATAATCGAAAGCCCGTCACGCTTGGGCAGCATGCGGTCGACAATCAGGACATCGTGGACGCCTTCGCGCGCTAGCGCCAGGCCTTCATCGCCATCGGCGGCGTGGTCGGCGACATGACCGCTTTCGGTCAGCCCCTTGACCAGCCATGAGGCGGCATCGCGGTCGTCTTCAATGACCAGAACTCGCATAGTGTCCTGCAACGGAGATTCATTCGGAATCGCTCTTAAAACTTGCATGACTCGACCATCCTGAACAGACCCCCGTTTGAAAAGGGGACGCGGAGGCCGGCGAAACTCAGGGGATGCGAGTTGCCGACCTCCGCGCATGGGCTTAAGCGCGAGCGGGGGGAAGCGCTTGGAGCCCTAGCGTCGCGCACAGGACGCTAATGATTAACCCTTGGCGACGGGCATCGCGACGAAGCGCTGCGCGTCACCCGAGCGGACCAGCATCAGCACGCGCTTCTGCTTGCCGCCCTTGAGGGCTCCGACCGCGGCCGTAACATCGGCCGGATCGTGGACTTCCTTACCGGCGACCTCGAGAATGACGTCGCCTGCCTTGAGGCCTTTCTCTTCCGCCGCGCTGCCGGGCTTGACTTCGACGACCGAAACGCCGTCGCCGTCATTACCGGGCGCGAGCTTCAGACCGAGATCGGAAAGGCTCGTGTGGCTGGGGGTCGTGTCACCAGCGGAGGCCTGCTTGTCGCCAGGCATCTTGCCGATCTCAACCTCAATCTCCATCGTCTTGCCGTTGCGGATCAATTCGACCTTGGCCGGCTTCTCGGGCGAGAGACGCGCCACTTTCTTGGCGAGATCGCGCGGATCGGAGACCTGCTGGCCATTGACCTTGGTGATCGTGTCGCCGGTCTTGATGCCGGCCGCGAGCGCAGGCGAACCATCCGTCACATCGGCGACGATCGCGCCCTTGTCGACGTCGAGGCCCATGCTCTCGGCGATGTCTTCGGTCACCGGCTGGATCTGCACGCCGAGCCAGCCGCGGGTCACGCTGCCGTTGTTCTTCAGGCTCGCGACGACATCCTGCGCAGTCGAAGCCGGAATGGCGAAGCCGATGCCGACGCTGCCGCCCGACGGCGAGAAGATCGCAGTGTTGATGCCCACGACATTACCATCGAGATCGAAGGCCGGACCGCCGGAGTTACCGCGGTTGATCGAGGCGTCGATCTGGAGGAAGTCGTCATAGGGGCCGGAACCGATATCGCGGCCGCGGGCGGAGATGATGCCCGAGGTCACTGTGCCGCCGAGACCGAAGGGATTGCCGACCGCGATGACGACGTCGCCAACGCGCGGTTCCTTGGTCGCGAACTTCACGAACTCAAACGGCTTGTCGGAGTCGATCTTGATGAGCGCGAGGTCGGTCTTGGGATCGGTGCCGATCACCTTGGCCTTATGCTCGGTGCCGTCGGTCATCTTGACAGACACTTCGTCGGCATCCTGCACGACGTGATTGTTGGTCACCGCATAGCCATCGGCGGTGATGATGAAGCCCGAGCCCTGGGCCATGCCGCCGCGCGGCTTCTGCTCCTGGTTCGGCATGTTGTTCGGCATGCCGTTCTTGAACTGCGGGAACTGCTTGAAGAAGTCCCGGAACGGGCTGTCTTCGGGCAGGTTCGGCATGTTGTTCTGCTGGCCGTTGCCTTCGTCCTCGTCCATGTCGCCCTGCTCATTATTGGCGACATTGGCGAATTTCACCTCGACCGAGATCACGGCCGGCATGACCTTTTCGACGAGATCGGCATAGCCCTGGGTGCTGGTCGCGACGACCGGCTGCGTTTCGGCATAAACCGGCAGCGTCGGGGCAAGCAGCGAGGCGGTCGTGAGCGCGGTGGCGCTCAAAAGACCCGCGGCCAACAGGCCGAGAACACGAGACTTTTTGGTGGTGGAAACGGACATGTGCGAAAGCTCCTTCATCCCGATCCGTTGCAATGATCAAAAGGTAGGAGACGCTCGCTTACGGCGACCTTTCGGCCGCATGAAAGATTTGTAAGGCTTGCGGCGAAAGCTAGGCGGCGGGGGGGAGAGTTTCGAGTTTCGCCCGCTCCTCAGGGCTCAAAGCACTCTCGGCTATGCTTTCGGCGGGGCCGCCGCGGCGGCGGATCAGCATGAATCCCGCAGCTACCACGACAATGACGAACGGCCCCAGCCAGAGAAGCGCCGTTTCTGCCGAAAACCGCGGCTTGAGCAGCACGAATTCACCATAACGGGCGACGACGAAATCCATGATGGCCTGGTCGCTGTCGCCGGCTGTTAACCTTTCGCGGATGAGGACACGCAGGTCCTTGGCAAGCGTAGCCTCCGACTCATCGATCGACTGGTTCTGGCAGACAAGGCAGCGCAGTTCCGCCGAAAGCGCCCGGGCGCGGGCCTCGAGAGCCGGATCTTTCAGCATTTCGCTCGGCTCAAGCGCCTGCACGGGGAGCGCAAGCGCCAGCCAAAGGAGAGTGAACATGCCTGTTAGCCGCCGCATGCTCATTCCGCCGGTGCAAATGCCTGGCGCCGCGCCGGCTTCGGTGCGCCGACGCGATAGCGCCTGTCGGTCAGCGACACGCCACCACCCAGAAACATGATCAGTGCGCCAAGCCAGATCAGCGACACCAAGGGATTGAAATACACGCGAACGCTGCGGCCTTCGGTTCCGGCACGATCGCCCATCACGACATAGAGATCACCCGACAGCATCTGATGCAGACCAACTTCGGTCGTCTGCATACCACTCGGCTGAAACTGCCGCTTCTCGGAGACGACCGTCGCAACATCATCGCCATCGCGCGTTATGCGGAATTGCCCTGCATCGCCAGTGTAGTTCGGCCCGGTCAAGGGCGAATCGCCGAGATAGATCACGTCATAGCCGGCGACGCTCACTTGCTCGCCGGGCTTCAAGGCGACGATCGCCTCGGCGCGCCAGGCAGTGATTGCGACGATCCCCATGACCGCAATACCCAGCCCGGCATGGGCGAGCGTCATACCAAAGCTTGCACGCGGCAACCCCTTGAAGCGTGACCAGGCGAGCGCGAATGACCGATCGCCAATACCGACGCGCTGCGCAAATTCAGAAAGACTGCCGGCGACCAGCCATATGCCGAGCCCGATGCCCAAGGGCGCGAGCCAGGGTCCCGGACGCGACCAGGCAAACGCGACAATCGCAACGAGAAGCGCGATGGCCGCCGCCATCCAGAGCCGTGTCAACGCCGCTGCGAGGTCGGCACGCTTCCATGAAAGGAATGGCCCGACGGGTACGAGCAGTAGCAGCGGCAGGATGAGAATGCCGAAGGTGAAATTGAAGTAGGGTGGACCTACCGAAATCTTGTCGCCGGTAAGCGTTTCGAGTGCCAGTGGATAAAGCGTGCCGAGAAATACCGCGGCGGCGGCGGCGCACAGCAAGAGATTATTGACCACCAATCCGCCCTCGCGGCTGACCGGCGCGAAGAGGCCGCCCGCCTTCAGCATGGGTGCGCGCCAAGCGAAGAGCGTCAAGGCGCCGCCGATGAAGACCGCGAGTATGCCTAAGATGAAGACACCGCGCGCCGGATCGACCGCGAATGCATGAACGGACGTGAGCACGCCCGAACGGACCAGGAAGGTTCCGACGAGTGAGAGCGAGAAGGCCAGGATGGAAAGCAGAATGGTCCAGACCTTGAGCGCATTGCGCTTCTCGACGACAACCGCCGAATGCAGCAAGGCGCAAGCAATCAGCCAGGGCATGAAGGATGCGTTCTCGACCGGATCCCAGAACCAGAAGCCGCCCCAGCCCAGTTCGTAATAGGCCCACCACGATCCCATGGCGATTCCGATGGTGAGGAACATCCAGGCGGCAAGCGTCCATGGCCTTACCCAGCGCGCCCACGCCGCATCAACGCGGCCCTCGATCAGCGCCGCGATGGCGAAAGAAAACGCCACCGAAAGGCCGACATAGCCCGCATAGAGAAAAGGCGGATGGAAGGCGAGTGCGGGGTCCTGCAGAAGGGGATTAAGGCCATTGCCTTCAACGGGCGCGGGGTTCAGTCGCGCGAAGGGATTTGACGTCGAGACGATGAAGAGAAGGAAGGCAAGTGCGACGGAACCTTGGACTGCGAGGACGCGCGCCTTCAATTCAAGCGGCAGGTTGCCCCCGAAGAGGGCCACCGCCGCGCCGAACACATTGAGGATGAGGACCCAAAGCAGCATCGAGCCTTCGTGGTTCCCCCAGACGCCGCTAAATTTATAGAGAAGTGGTTTCGCGGAATGAGAGTTTTCGGCGACGTTCTGGACGGAGAAGTCAGAAATCACATAGGCATGAGTGAGCGCCGCGAATGAAATCGCAACGAGCACCAAACCGGTGATCGCGGCGGGCACTGCCATCGCCGCCAGAGCCGGATTGCCGCGCTGGGCGCCATAGAGCGGAACCGTGCATTGCAGGAGCGCCACGGCAAGCGCAAGTATCAAAGCGAAGTGACCTAGCTCGATGATCATTCGCCCTTACCCTCGCGCCACACGCCCTGCGCTTTCAAGCGATCGGCGACGTCCTTCGGCATATAGGTCTCGTCGTGCTTGGCGAGCACTGTGTCGGCCTGGAAAATGCCCGCGGCATCAAGGCTTCCTTCGGCAACGACACCCTGGCCTTCACGGAAGAGATCCGGCAGTTGTCCGCGATAGGCCACGGCAAGCGTCTTGGTCATGTCGGTCACGACAAAGGATACGGTGGCATCAGGGCCGCGCACCAGGCTGCCATTCTCGACAAGGCCGCCCAGCCTGATGCGCTGGCCGGGTTGCACCTGCTTGGTCGCGACTTCGCTCGGCGTGTAGAAAAACACGATGGCATCCGATAGCGCATAGAGCGCGATTCCTGCGGCGAGCCCCAGCACGGCCAGGCCACCCAGGATCGTCGCCATGCGCTTCTGCTTGCGAGTCATTCCATTCCCAATTGCTTGGCGAGCGCGTCGAGCTGGGTCAAAGCGTCGGGGGTTTCCTTCATGGCGATACGCGCTTCGTCCAAATTTGCCTTTGCCTTGTCGCGTTCACCCAGAACCATGCGCGCATTGATGAGACGGCGCCAGCCATCCAAATCTTTTCCGTCAGCCTTGAGACGTGCCTCGAGCCCATCGACCATGCCGCGGATCATCGTCTCGCGGTCGGCGGCCGACATCTGATCTGCGGCTGCGACCTGCTCCTGCGTCGGGCCGGGCGTGGGTTTCTCGATCGCTGCGATTTCATTCTGAACGAGACTTCGCCAGCTTGCATCGGGGGGCGAATCGGCAAGCAGCGCCTTCCAGGCGGCGAGCGCCTCGGCCGCCTTGCCCTCCTGCTTGTCGGCCAACGCCATGAAGAAGCGGGCCTTGGGATTCTTGGGGTCAAGCTTCAATGCCTGGCGTACCGGCGCGACAGCATCGGTGGTGACGAGACCCTGATTTGCATAAATCAGCATCTCGGCATAATCGGCGAAGGCCTCGGCAGTCGGGGGCGCAAGCGAAAGTATGCGCGCATAGGCATTGGCGGCATCGCCATAACGCTCCATGCGGCGATAGACCGGTGCCAGGACCTGCCAGCCCGCGACATCGCCTGGAGTCTTGGCCAAGTGCGATTCGACGCGGGCAACCAGCGCATCCAGATCATTGGCCTCGACCGCATTGTCGAGACGCGCCTGAAGCGGAAGATCCGGCAAACGGGGCGACCCCGCCCAGAGGTATACCGGCACAGCGACAAGCGGGATGAGCAAGGCTGCCCACAATGCCGACCGGCCGGGTGGCCGCCCCGCTCCGGCATCGGTCGAAGCCGCCCCGCCGAGCGTCCCAAGGATGCGGCGCGACACCTCGTTCCGCGCGGCGTCCGCCTCGGCCGGGCCAATGATGCCGCGGGCGGCGTCGCGCTCCAATTCGGCCAATTGGTCGCGGTAAACGGCGGCGTCGAACTGCGCGCGCGAGGCCGCTTCCGGCACCCGCCGCATCATTGGCCAGACCAGCGCGGCCATTACCGCTGCCGTCAGCCCTGCCATGGCCAGCCACAAGATCATTGCCGTCTACTTGTTCGCGAAGCGATCCGAATGCAATTCCGGCATGCCCGTCGCATTGTCGCATGGCGGCATTTGGGCGTCGGAAACCGGTGGTGAGACCCCCTCCCTTTTGATAAACAGGCCTCGCCCGGCGGGGCATCGCAGCCCGCCTCTTGCGGACATGCCTGAGGACCCCAGAATGAAGTCCCGCTATTCGATCTTTTCGCTCGCCCGCAATGCACTCAATTACCACAAGGATTGGGAGAAGGCCTGGCGGTCGCCCAATCCCAAGGCCGAATATGACGCGGTGCTTGTCGGGGCTGGCGGGCATGGCCTTGCCACCGCCTATTACCTCGCCAAGAATCACAAGCTCACCAATATTGCGGTCGTCGAAAAGGGCTGGCTGGGCGGCGGCAATACCGGGCGCAACACGACCATTATCCGCTCGAATTATCTGCAGGATGCGTCGATCGCGATCTATGAATTGGCGCGTTCGCTCTACGAGGACCTTTCCCAGGAATTGAACTTCAATGTCATGTTCAGCCCGCGCGGCCTCCTCATGCTGTGCCAGACCGAACATGAGTTTCGCGCCCTGAAGCGCACATCGCATGCTAACCGGCTCGCCGGACTCGATTGCCGGATGATTACGCCGGAAGAAGTCAAGAAGCTCGTGCCGATCGTCAATGATGACCCCGCCTGCCGCTATCCGATCCTCGGCGCCTATTACCAGCCGCGCGGCGGCACGGGACGCCATGACGCGGTTGCCTGGGGCTATGCCCGCGGTGCCGATGCGATGGGCGTCGACATCATCCAGAATTGCGAGGTCACCGGCATCCTGCGCGACGGCGACCGCGTCACCGGTCTTGAGACGACGCGCGGAACAATCAAGACCAAGAAGATCGGTGTTGTGACCGCCGGCCATGTCTCGACCGTCTGCCAGATGGCGGGCGTGCGCCTGCCGATCGAGAGCGTTTGCCTGCAGGCCTTGGTTTCCGAACCGATCAAGCCGGTCATCGACTGCGTGGTGATGGCCAACACGGTGCACGGCTATATCAGCCAGTCGGACAAGGGCGAATTGGTGATCGGCGGTGGCGCCGATCCCTACAATAACTACTCGCAGCGCGGTTCCTTCCCGGCACTCGAGCATACGGTGACGGCGCTGGTCGAGACCTTTCCGATTATTTCGCGTCTGCGGATGCTTCGCATGTGGGGCGGCATCGTCGACATGACCGGCGATCGCTCGCCGATCATTGGCCTCACGCCGGTGGAGGGGCTCTATGTGAATGCGGGCTGGGGCACCGGCGGCTTCAAGGCGATTCCCGGTTCCGGCCATGTCTTTGCCGACACGATCGCCAATGGCCGGCCGCATCCGATTGCCGAACCCTTCGGATTGCATCGGTTCATCGAAGGCCGCCTCGTCGATGAGAGCGTGGCAGCGGCGGTGGCGCATTGATGAGCGATATCGAGCGGAGAATTCACCCATGCTCCTGATCACCTGTCCCGTCTGCGGCGCCGAGGGCGACGAGACCGATTTCCATGCCGGCGGCGAAGCGCATATTTCACGCCCGGCGACGAGCGATCCCGCAAATATCAGCGATGCAGCGCAGCGCGACTATCTTTTCATGCGCAAGAACCCGAAGGGCCTTCACTTCGAGCGCTGGCGCTGCGACCGCGGTTGCGGCAAGTGGTTTCACGCGGCGCGCGATACGATGACGTTGCGCTTCAAGGCTTTCTACGGTGTCACTGAACTGCCGCCGCGCGAATTGATGGAACAGGCAACGGGCGAATGGCGCGAATTCTTCAAGGACAAGCTCGCCAAGGATGAAGGCCGGTCATGAGCGGATCACCCTATCGCCTCCCCTCCGGCGCCGGCCGATTGATCGACCGCACTCGCACCTTGCGCTTCAATTTCGATGGCAAGCAAATGACCGGTTATGCCGGCGACACGCTCGCTTCCGCCGTCATGGCGCAAGGCCAGCGATTGTTCGGTCGCAGCTTCAAGTATCATCGCCCGCGCGGCCTCGTCGGTCTCGGTTCGGAAGAAATGAACGCGCTGGTCGGGGTCGGCGAAGGCTCGCGGCATGAGCCCAATCTGCGGGCGACACAGGTCGAACTTTATGACGGATTGACAGCGGTGAGCCAGAATCGCTGGCCGTCGCTCGCACTCGACATCGGCCAGATCAATGGCAAGTTCTCGCGCATGCTTCCCGGCGGTTTCTACTACAAGACCTTCATGTGGCCGCAGAAGTTCTGGAAGGACGTCTATGAGCCGATGATCCGCCGCGCGGCGGGGCTTGGTGTCGCGCCGGAGGGGCGTGATCCTGATTGTTACGAACATCTGCATGTCCACTGCGATGTTCTCGTCGTCGGCGCCGGCGTCGCGGGCCTGGCCGCAGCAGAAGCAGCGGCAGCGACGAGAGCAAAGGTTGTTCTCGTTGATGAGAATCCGCGCTTCGGCGGACTGGCCGATCTCTCGGGCGGCATGATCGAGGATGCCGATCCGCTTGAGTGGGTCCGTGAGAAGACCGAAGCGCTGGCGAAATCCGGCAATGTCCATGTCCTTTCGCGTACGACTGCGATTGGTCACTGGTTCGACAATTACGTCATGCTTTTTGAGCATGGCGAGGAGGATCCCGCACAGCGCGCCTCGGGCGCGCCGCGGCACCGCCTTTGGAAGGTGCGTGCACATCAGGTGATCCTCGCGACTGGCGCAATCGAACGGCCGATCGCCTTCGCCAATAATGATCGGCCAGGCGTTATGCTGTCTATCGCAGCGCGCGGGTTTGCGGAACGCTATGGAGTGGCGCCGGGCGGTTCCGGCGTAATTTTCGCCAATAATGACGATGCCTATCGCACTGCAATCGTACTCAAGCGCAATGGCGTCAATGTGCGCGTCGTCGATGCTCGCCCCGATGGCGGTGGCGCATTGGTGGACGAGGCGCGCAGCGCCGGAATCACCATCAATACGGGATCGGCTGTATCTGGAGTCGAGACGGGGCTGGGCGGGATCGAGATCACCGGCGTCAAGATTGCCGAATATCGCGCTGGCCGCGGGCGTGTCGTCAATGAAGGCAAGCTCGCCTGTGATTTCGTCGCAATGTCAGGCGGGTGGAATCCGGCGGTGCATCTGTGGTGCCACAATGGCGGGAAGCTGCGCTTCGACGAAGCATTGCAGAGCTTCCGGCCGGATCGCCATGCGGATCCGATACAGGCCGTGGGCGCGGCGAATGGAACCTTCGCGCTCCAGGATATTCTGCGCGAAGCCTATGACGCCGGTAGCACCGCGGGCGAAGCTGCGCTACCGGGGAGCAAGGCAGCGCGACTGGCACCACCCAGCGCAAGGCAACCAGAAAGCAAGCCGATCGCACCGATCTGGTTCTCGCCAGCCACCGGGAAGTATAATGAAGGTAACAAGCACTTCGTCGATTTCCAGAATGACGTGACCGCCGCCGATCTCGAGCTTGCCCAGCGAGAAGGCTATGAATCGGTTGAACACACCAAGCGCTACACCACCTTCGGCATGGCGACGGACCAGGGCAAGACGTCGGGCATCATGGGCCTTGGCGTGCTTTCCGAATCGACCGGCAAGTCCATCCCGCAGATCGGCACGACGACCTTCCGGCCGCCCTATACGCCCTTCTCCTTCGGCTCGATCGCCGGCTCGCTCACCGGCAGCCGCTTCCTGCCCATACGCCGCACGCCGATCTTCGACTGGCATAGCGAGCATGGCGCCGTCTTCGAGCCGGTCGGCCAGTGGCGCCGCGCCTATACTTATCCAAAGGGGCCCGAGGACAAGCACACCGCAATCCGCCGTGAAATTCTCAGCGTGCGGAACAAGGTCGGTCTTCTCGATGCCTCGACTCTCGGCAAGATCGAGATTCGTGGACCCGATGCCGCCGAGTTCCTCGATCGCGTCTACACGAACACCTTCTCGACCTTGAAGATCGGGCGCTGCCGCTACGGCCTGATGCTCAATGAACTCGGCTTCCTGATCGATGACGGCGTGACGGTACGGCTCGACGACAATCACTTCCTGATGCACACGACATCGGGCGGTGCTGATCGCATTGCGGCGTGGCTCGAGGAATGGCTCCAGACCGAATGGACGCAGTACAAAGTCTATGTCACGCCGGTGACCGAGCAATGGGCGCAGTTTGCCATTGCCGGGCCGAAAGCGCGCGAGGTATTGGCAAAACTCGCACCCGACTTCGACATTTCGAATGAAGCCTTCCCGCATCTTTCGATGAAGCAGGGCAAACTCGGCCCCTACCCCGTTCGCGTTTTTCGCATCTCGTTTTCGGGCGAGCAGTCCTACGAAGTCGCGGTGCCGGCCAATCTTGGTCGCGGCTTGTGGGACGCGATCCTCGAAGCCGGTTCTGAATTCGGCATCGAGGTCTACGGCACTGAGGCGTTGCACATTTTGCGCGCCGAAAAGGGTTATATCGTCGTCGGCGATGAAACCGACGGCACGACGACGCCGGACGATGTTGGACTCTCGGGCCTCGTTTCGAAAAAGAAGGCAGACTTTTTAGGCAAGCGTTCGCTCGAACAGTCCTATCTCAAGCAATCGGGGCGCAAGCAATTGGTCGGACTGCTCACCGATGATCCGAACTTCGTATTGCCCGATGGCGCGCATGCTGTGAAGGAGGTCAAGCCTAAGCCGCCGATGCGGACCATCGGCCATGTGACCTCGACCTACTTCTCCCCGACGCTCAATCGTTCGATCGCCATGGCTCTCATCGAGAATGGCCGCGCGCGCATGGGCGAGAGCTTGCAGTTCCCGCTCGAAGGCAAGACCGTTTCGGCGAAGATCGTCGATCCGGTCTTCTACGACAAAGAGGGAGGCCGGCAGAATGGCTGAGCCCGAACATCGCTCCGCATTGCACGGCGCCGGCGAACCCGACGGCCTCGCGCTTCGCATCTGGGAAATGCCGCCGCGCGGCATGATCGATCTGCGCGGCGATGCCGGCAGTGAAGCCTTCCGCGCCGGCTTCAAGCAAGTAACGGGTGTCGATCTGCCCCTAACGCCACGCGCTTCTGCCGCCTGGGGCGAGATCAAGATCCTGTGGCTGTCGATCGACCAATGGCTGGTCATTTGTCCGCGTAGTCGCCTCGGCGAGCTAACCAGCGGTCTCAAGGATGCGCTGAAGGGTCAGCATGTCGCCATTACCGATGTCAGCGATATGCGCGCCGTCATTCGCCTCGAAGGCGACGGGGTGCGCGAAGTGCTGCTGAAAGGCTGTTCGCTCGACCTTCTCGGAAAAGGCTATGAGCCTGGCACCGTGCGCCGCGTGCGCTTTGCCGAGATCGCGGCGCTCATACAGGTGATCGATGCGCAGACGATCGAGCTCTATGTCTTCCGCTCCTATGCGCATTATGCCTGGGAGTTCCTCACGGTGACGGCGCGTGCCGCGGCACAAGTGAAGCTCTTCGGCGAACAACCGGTTCCGGCGGTTTAGCTGTCTGCCTGATTGAGAATCACGAAGTCCTTGCCCGTGCGCGTGTCGGGTTGCGCGGGCAGATCGGTTAGCACCAACACCAGGCCCTGATGCATCCGCTGTTTCATCGGCTCTATGACCGAGGGATCGCCGCTAACGCGCCTGATGACGGCTTCGTCGGAAGGCGCAAGCGACGCGTTTGAAGCATTGGTGAAGCCAATCGCATGCCAGGCCAGACCCTGGCTCCCGTCATGGAGGCCGGTCAGGATGAAGACATGCGAGCCCAGCGGCTGCGCCGGATCCTTGATGAAAGCCTTGCCCTGCGCGACCGTCTCGCCATTCTCGAGAATGATGATGCTCTGGTCGGCGGAGCTGACGATGACGCTGGTCGCTTTGGCATCAACCGCGTCGGGTGACGGCAGCTTCTTGTCTTGAAGCGCGGCTTCGGCGTCATCGAATTCGTGTTCGGCGTATTGCGACAGCACGAGGCCAGGATGCGTGACCTGGTTTGGCTGCGAATGGGCGTTGGCTATAATCACCGCCGTGCCGACATGCGTGACCGTGAAGAGCAGCTTGGAGAATTCGAGCGGCAATCGCACGCAACCATGCGACGCCGGGTAGCCCGGCAATTGCCCGGCATGCAGCGCGACGCCGGACCAGGTCAGCCGATTCATGTTCGGCATCGGAGCTTCATTATAGGTCGACGAATGGTGATTGCGATCCTTCTGCAGGATGGTGAAAACGCCGGTCGGCGTCTCATGGCCGGGTTTGCCCGTCGAGCAAGTCGAAACCGCAATGCGAATGCCGTTGCGGTAGACATGCACCAACTGGTCGGGCAGCGACACGATGATGGCGACCGGGCCATCGGGCGAACGCTCTGGGTGCCAGGTAAACTGACCCGGCTTCAATTCGCTGATTTCCTCGACCAGCTGGGCAAGGCTCATGCCATGGCCGAGTTGCCAGAATGCCAGCCCCAGACCGACACCGCCTGCGCCGAGGAGAAGCCGTCGCCGTGTCATTGATCTTTGCCAATCCCCCATAGAATTGCTCCCACAAAACTTCCTTTGACGGTCTTTGCCGCAGATTGGAGCGCAAGGGAAGACAGCCATTGCCAAGCTCCCATTTGCGGGCAATCCTGCCTTTTCGCTGAACGAGGATATGACAAGATGACGACCCCCGGAAACTGGACATTGGGCCTGATTAACTCGGCCTGGTTCGGCTCCAAATTCGAAGGCAAGCCGGGCCTCGATGAAGCCCGGCGCATCGGTTTCGAAAGCCTCGATCTCTTCGTCGGCTTCGATCCGGGAAAAATCTCAGCGGCGGAACGCGATGCCTATGTCGCGCTCAATCAGAGCGCCGGACTGCCAATCATCTCGCTCGTCTGCACTTGCCTGGGTTTGAGCGATTTCAACCAGGCCATTCGCGATTATCACATCGAGCGTGCCAAAAATGTCGTCGACCTCGCGAAGTCTTTCCCGACGGTGCGCAATCTGTGCTTCGTTCCGGGCGAATACATGTTTCAGAAGAAGCTCATTCCGCCCCAGGGCGAGTGGGATCTCATTGTCGACGCGACGCAGCAGGTGGGGCGTCATGCGGCATCGCGCGGGATCGAACTTGCGATCGAACTCCTGCCCTTCGAGTTCTGCTTCATCAATACGCTCGACACGATGGAGCGCTTCCTCGATCAGGTCGGCCTCGACAATGTGAAGGCCTGCGTCGACATTTCACATTTCTGGCTGATGCGCATTCCGCCTGCCGATCTGCGGCGCCTCGAAGGGCGCATCGCCCATGTTCATATGTCGGATTGCGACGGCATCAATCATGGCGACATGCCGCCGGGCCGCGGCAACACGCCATTTGGCGATTATCTTGCGGCGATCCGCGATGCGGGTTTCAGCGGTGCAGTTTCAATTGAGCTTGAATTTCCCCCCGATCCGGACGGCATGTCGGCCTGGGTCGCGGAAGCGCATGGTTCAGCCAAGCGATTGCTCGCCGCAGCCGGCGTTCACGCCGCCTGATCAGCCGGCGAGCTTCGGCTTCAGCCAGTCGAGCAGCTTGTCGAAGCCGCCGAAGGGATAAAGATGCGGCGCGGCGATATGCAGTTCCGGCCGCTCGACATTGAGGGTGGCAAGCTTCTCGACGAAATCATCAGGCGTCGAAACGGTGAGAAGCTTGGTGACGTTGAGCGCCTGCTTCCTTATGAAGCGGGCCGAATTGCCGACGCCGCACATGGCGGCATATTTGACCAGTGTCTTGATGGTCGCCGGGCCGGGCACGCCGACATGGATCGGCAGCTTGATGCCGGCTTCGTTAAGCCCCGACGCCCAGTAAGCGACAGGTGCGGCCTCGAAAAGGAATTGCGTTGCGATATAGCCCTGGAGCCCATGGCCCGCGAGATAGGCCTGCTTGAGCCGCAGCGCCTCAACGAGCGCGGGTTCGCCCTTCGCCTTGGTGATGTCGGGATTGCCCTCAGGGTGACCGGCCATGCCGATGCGGGTGACGCCATTGGCTTCGAACAGGCCCGTCTCCAGCAATTGGATCGCCGCATCATATTTGCCGATCGGCTGCGGTGCACCGCCCCCCAGAACCAGCATCTGCTTGACCTCCGCCTTGGAGGCGAGATCGCCGAGCCTGCGAGCGAGATCGTCGCGATCCCTCACGAAACGCGCCGGCACATGCGGCACGGGTTCGAAGCCTGCAGCGCGAAGCTTCACCGCCGCATCGAGCTGGCCGGCGACATCGGCCGGATCGATCAGGGCGATATAGACCTTGGTCTTGGCCGGAAGCCCCGCCTGCAGGAGCGGGATCTTCTCCGCCTGCTTGGGCGTGATCTCCACGGAGGCGCCTTCGAGGAAACGGCGGACGGTATCTTTCATCAGGAGTTCCATATTCAACGGCGCGTTCACGGAAGCGGCTCCAACCTGTCAAACCCTTCCCGACACCTTGCAAATCTACGTCCGAATCTTGTGTGACTTTTGCGACCAGCCTATCGCAGATGCGACCTGCGACGTTCCATTCAGGTCGCATTTGGGCCGCGACATGACGCAGATAGACAAAGACCCAGCTTCGGCTCTATAGCTCCGCCAGCACGGTCAAGGCGTCTTTTCATGTTCGGCGAAAAACCCCAGGAGCTCCCGCAGGATTTTGCATTCATCATGGTGCCGGAATTCACCATGATGCCGGTGACCTCGGCCATCGAGCCCTTGCGCATCGCCAACCGGCTCTCCGAAAAAACCCTCTACAAATGGACCATGCATTCCGAGGACGGCAAGCCTGTCGCCGCCTCGAACGGAATCCTCGCCATGGTCAATGGTGACCTCGAGGCCATCCCCGAACACGCGACCATCGTCGTCTGCGGCGGCCTCAATGTGCAGCGCTATGCCGACAAGCGGCTGCTCTCCTGGCTGCGCAAGGCCGACCGGCGCGGTCATGACATCGGCGCGCTCTGCACCGGCGCGCATATCCTTGCCGAAGCCGGATTGCTCGATGGCTACAAATGCACGATCCACTGGGAGAATCTCCCCGGCTTCTCCGAAGCGTTCCCGGAGATCGACGCGACCGGCGGCTTGTTCGAGATCGACCGCGATCGCTTCAGCTCGGCGGGGGGCACGACCGCGCTCGATATGATGTTGACGCTGATCGCGAGCCAGCATGGCGCCGATCTCGCCTCGGCGGTTGCGGAAGCGATCGTCCATTCGCCGATCCGCCATCACAGCGAGCATCAGCGCATGTCGCTTCCCGCGCGCATCGGTGCGCGGCATCCGAAGCTTGTGTCGATCATTGAAGAGATGGAGGGCAATCTCGAAGAGCCCTTGTCGCCAAGCATTCTCGCTAAGCAAGCCGGCCTCTCGACGCGCCAGCTCGAGCGGCTGTTCCGCCGCTATCTGGATCGCAGCCCCAAGCGCTATTACCTCGAATTGCGATTGAAGAAGGCGCGCTCATTGCTGCTCCAGACCGACATGTCGGTGATCAATGTGGCGCTCGCCTGCGGGTTCTCCAGTCCGTCGCACTTCTCGAAATGCTACCGCGCTTTTTATGGCCGCACGCCTTATCGCGAGCGCGGAATCCCGGCCCTTGCAGCGGGCGGCGCCGAACGAGCGTGATACGTCGCAGCACTTTGCCTGCCGACCGCGCCACAGCGCTCTATTTCATCCCAGAAAGATACAAGAACTCTTGGACCACTATTCGGATATCAGTGAGTAGAGGGTCAATATCACCTCTTACAGCATTATATCGCCTGCTATGAGCTGACTTGTCACCAACGTCCTTGAGCGCGGGCAATGCGCGTTTGCAATTGCGGCTGAGATTCCAGGTGGGTTCGTTGAGACTCTTATCAATTAGGTCTCGAAGATAGAAAAAGTCGCCGGACTGGCTCTTAATCTTGCTTACTATGTTGTGGTGCTCAAAAGCTTCGATTATCAGGGTCTCAATTAGGCGTCGCAACATCACCGCGCATGCGTCGTACCAGCCATTTTCGTAGGCTCCGTTTGCCTGATTGGCCACTCTTTCGATATATCCTCGCGTTCCGCGGACCAGCGAAAAGAGAATCACACCCTGTGTACGGGAGCGGAGACCTTCAGGCGGAGGCCCAAGTTCCTTGCCTATGTCGGCCTGGATGGCTTGCGCGGTCAAAAATATGTTGCGGCTCGTAGACATCAGTCAGGTTTCTTTGCTCCGTACAGATGCTTCGCCATACTCGCAAAGACTTTAGCATCATACTCCGACGCCCAGAACAATGCGCAGAATAGACTCTCCTATCGCCGTCATCCGATCCTGTGTGCCGAGCCTTGATAGCTTGCACATTCTCGATATCGGCTGCGGTGACGGCGGATTTGCGAAGCAGATTGCGGCGGAAGGCGCATCCGTGGCCGGTATCGATCCCCAGGCGCAGGTCATCGCCAAAGCAAAGATAACCTCACCAGGAATACGATTTGAAGTGGCGACGGCAGAGGCCCTTCCCTTCCAGGATCATGCCTTCGATCTCGCGGTCATGATCAATTCCCTGCACCATGTCCCTGTCCCGCTCATGGGTGCTGCGCTCCGCGAAGCCCGGCGT
Source organism: Hyphomicrobiales bacterium (assembly GCA_046349315.1). Classification (GTDB taxonomy): domain Bacteria; phylum Pseudomonadota; class Alphaproteobacteria; order Rhizobiales; family Aestuariivirgaceae; genus JAEUMG01. Next base: position 105,012 of record JAXMCQ010000010.1, read on the forward strand.
GTATTGCGGAAGGATGGCAGCTTAATCATCGTCGAGCCGCTTTCCTCCGGAAACTTCTTCGATGCGATGCGCCGGATCGAGGATGAAACCGAAGTCCGCCGAGAGGCGCAGTTGGCGCTGACCCGCGCCGAAGCACTTTTCGCCTCACACCGTACACTCGGCTATGTACGGCGCGAGACATTCGATACGGCCGAACAGTTCGTCGCGCGCATCGTCGCCGTCGATCCTGCTCGCCAGGCCGTCGTCGACGCGGATCGTGATGCGATCCTGGCAGAAGTCCATCATGTTGCCCTCAAGACGCACGATGGGGCGCTTGCCTTTGACCAGCCGATCAAGGCCGATATCTTCTCAGGCGCGCGATAACCTTCGGGCCAACCGGTTTGCTTTTTGCAATGGCCCGGCCTAGCTGACAGTCTGGCGATCGAGAGACCTATTTCCGACATGAACGAAGATCCTTCACCAAAGAGCTTCGGCGATCCGCGGCTTGGCGATTTCGAAGATGATGTCTCGAGCACCAAGCAGCGCTCGCTGTTCTCGATCGCCGGCAGCATGCTCACCGAGATCAGCTTCCCGAAACTCATCTTCGCCTGGGTGTTGTCGATCGGCCTTCCCGCGATACTGCTGGGCCTTGCTCCCCTTGTCGCCACGGCCTGGGCAGCGACGCTCACCGATGAAATCGCAAGCTTCACCGGTATCGGCGCAGTCCTCCTCCTTCTCGTCAGCGCTCTCGTCGGCTGGTTTGGCTGGAAGCCTTTGCTGCGCATGGCGGAAACCAATTTCTGGTCGCTCAATGCGCTGGCCATACAGCCCGGCTATGCCTTCTTCCGTGAGGCCATCCGCCATCTAACCGAGCAGGCCGTGGCGCGGCGCTGGGGCGAGAAGGCGCGGGCCAAATTGCGCGCCATGAGCGCGGCGGCGGCCGGCATCATCCTCTGCCTCCTCGCGGTACTCGTCATCACTCTCATTTGGCCGGCGACGCGCTGGGCCGGAACGCCCGGCGACCTCGTCGCCTTGCGACAGTTCATCATGCCGGCAATCGCCAATGCCGTGGTCATCGTTTCGGTCTATCTCGCCGGTGCCTCACTGATCTGGGGCATCGCCGATGCCACGATGGACCAGCCGCTCGATCTCTTAGCCTTCGACGCGATACCGGATGGAGTGCGCCGCTGGCGCGTCGCGCATCTCTCTGATGTTCATGTGGTCGGCGAGCGTTACGGATTTCGCATCGAGAGCGGTCGCGTCGGCCCGCGCGGCAATGACCGCTTCGAGCTCGCCATGGAGCGTCTCGCCGAAATCCACGCGCAAGACCCGGTCGATCTCATCCTCATCACCGGTGACATGACCGATGCCGGGCTTTCGATCGAATGGGCGGCCTTCGATGACGTGCTCGCGCGGCATCCCGAGCTGAAGGCGCGGATGTACTTGCTCCCCGGCAATCACGATGTAAACATCGTCGATCGCGCCAATCCGGCCCGTCTCGATCTTCCCTTCAGTCAGACCAAGCGCTTGCGCCAGCTTCGCACGCTGGCGGCTATGGCGAACCTGCAAGGCGAGCGGGTGACTGTCATCGATGGCAATCACGAAACGCATTCCCTGACTTCGGCCCTCGGCCGCCACCGCCGCGACGTCGCGCGCTTTTCGGACCAAGGCGGATTTCGCCTCTCTTTCGAGATCGGGAAATTGTGGGACGACCTTCACCCCATGATGCTGCCGCCCGCCACGGAAGATGGGCTCGGCGTCGTCATCCTCAACTCCAATGCCGAGACGCATTTCTCCTTCACCAATGCGCTCGGCTTCATCCCGATGGACCAGGCGCGGCGCCTGCGCGAACTCATCCGGATGCACCCTAAGGCGTCATGGATCGTCGCAATCCATCACCATCTTGTCGAATATCCCACGCGCGTGAAGGCTTTTTCCGAACGCATCGGAACCGCACTGGTGAATGGAAGCTGGTTCGTTCGCAAATTGGCGCCGATCGCGCATCGCGCCCTCGTCATGCATGGCCATCGCCACATCGACTGGATCGGCGCGTGCGGACCTTTGCGAATCGTTTCCGCGCCTTCCCCTGTCATGGGGCACAAGGACGATCCCACGCATTTCTATGTCCACACGCTTGCGACATCAGGCGACGGGCGCCTGCTCTTGGGCGAACCGCAACGGGTGGATCTCAGCTCTAAGGGCTAAGCCTCGGGCGGCGCACCAAGCACATCCGCAATCCATCGGGTCGACGGGTGCAGTTCGCAGAAAGCGACGACGGCGATCGCAATCGGCACGCCGATGAAGGCACCGAACAAGCCCCAGATGAAGGCCCCAAGAAACACCGCGAATAGAACAAGCGTCGGCGACAATGACAATGCAGTGCCGGCAATCCGCGGCTCGAGATAGCTCCCGACCACGAACTGGATGATGTTGAGGCAGGCGAAGATGCCGACCGCTGCCTGCCAGCTACCGAATTGGAGAATGGCGAGCGCGCTTGGAAAAAACGTCGCGACGAACGGGCCGATGAAGGGAATGTAGTTGAGGGCAAAGGCAATGACGCCCCATTCGGCGGCGAATTGCAGACCCACTGCCCAAAGGAAGAGCCACGTCAGGAAGCCGGTCATCAGGCTCATCTGCGTGCGCACCCACATATAGCGCCTGATTTTGCCGGCGACCGAAACACAGCCTTGGGTGATGATGCGCGAGGCCTCGCGATTCTTGAGCACTTTGACCTTGCGGCTCATGTCGTCGACTTCGAGCAGGCCGAGCATGACATAGACAAAGGCGATGACCCAGAACATCACCGTGGTGTTGAGGCGTCCCGTCACATGCTGGGCGGTGCGCAGCATCCACGAGACGCTGAAATTCTCCGCCCACACCCCGGCAACCGAAATGCCGTGGCTTTCGAGCCAGCTGACGAAGTCATCATAGAGCGCCTGGTAACGTGCGGCATCGGCGATGAGCGATCGCCCGACGCGTCCAAAACCCCAGCCGACGAGATAGGCGAAGAACAGGCACACGGCGATGGTGGCAAGCACGGTGATTGTCAATGCGAGTAGCTTGGGCATCGCCTTTTCAAGCGCGCGCTGCGCCGGCCACACCATGGCGATGATGAACAGGGCAAGTGCCAGGGGCGCGATGACGCTGCTCGCAATAAAGGCTGCGGCGGCGATCAGGATCACCGCGATGATAGCGATCCAGACCTCTTGTGCGCGACCGGCTTCAGCCCGCGCCATCAACTCATCCCGAGATCGATGACGCCGAATTCGTAGAGCAGGAACAGCACCACCGCGATGATCAGCACGAGCCCAAAGAGGATATAGAACGGGCGTCGCGTCGGAAGGTCCGACGTCTTCTCGAAGGTCGTGAAATAGACAACGCAACCGACGATCGCCGCAAAGACCAACAGAACGACCACCAGGCCAACGAGATTGTTCATTCCGGACCGCTTGCGCCGCAAGCCCTCTCCAAGGCCGGCGGCGCACCCCCTGCTACCGAATCTTTCCAATCCTAGGGCAAGGCCGCAATCGGCGCTACCGCCCGCAGGTGCTCGGCGCCGGCTTGCCGTTCAAGCGCTCCCCGATCCAGTGCACCGCCTCATGGAAGCTCTTCTTGGCCGCCATGCCGTGATCGGCATCCTTGATAAGATCGAGAACCACGGGATCGCCTTCCTTGCACAAGGCCGCCGCGAAGCTTTCGGTCACCTGCGGGATGACGATCTGGTCGTCGAGCCCCTGGGCGATGAAGACCGGCATCCGGATGCTCCGCGGATCGACGGAATTGGCTGCCAGCAAGCCCTTCCAGGGCTCGCGATCATTGGGATCGAAATTGAGGAATTTTGCACCCATCGGCTCCTCGGCTTCGAGCGCCTTGATAGCGCTGCCGACTTTGTCGACGCAATTATTGTCGATAAGTTGCATGATCTTGGCGACATGCGGCGTCACGAGAGGCTCGAGCGGAACGCCATAAAGCCTTGACCAGGAGAGCAGCGCCATGGCTCCCAGGATCCTTCCATCGGTCGTGGCGACGTCGTCATCGAGAAGCACGCCGAGTTCGGTCGCGGGTGCTGCCACTGCGACGCCGACGAGAGCGTGATCCGGCGCATAGCTCTTGGCCAGCGCCGCCGCAAAGAGCGCCGCGTGACCGCCTTGCGAATAACCGTAAAGTGCGAAGTGATGGCCCGCCTGAAAGACATCGACATCGGCGATAGCCTTCACCGAATCGAGTACCGCATGCGCTTCGCCGATACCTGAGAGATAGGGCGTAACACCAGCCGTGCCGAGGCCCGGATAGTCAGTCGCGACAACCGTCACGCCCTCGACGATCAGATCGGTGATGCCGGCGATGTCATCGATTGGACTTTCGCGCAGGCTCGGCGCGCAATGCCGGGTCACGCCGGTCGTCGGATGCGCCCAGGCGACGATCGCTTTCTTTGCCGGCCCGTAGTCAGAGACGACGACCACGCCGGAAGAGGCGATAGTGCGGCCATGCATGTCCGAGGTGCGATAGAGAATGCGGTAGGCCTTGGCGCGATAGACCGAGAAAAGCTGCAAAGGCTCATAGCGAATCAACGTTCCCGGTTTCCCGGCGAGATCGGCCGCGCTCACCTCATAAAAAGTAAGATCCTTCTTCTCTTCCTGCGCGCGCGCGGCCAATCCCCAGAGCAGCACGGCGAAAGCGAAGCAAACTGCGAATTTTAGATATTTCACTGTCTCAATCCCCATTTAGTGCGCCGGCAATCTGACTTGAAAAACATCACAAGACAACGACCGCGATCACAGGACCGCCGGCAATTTCAAGATCGCCGCGAGGCCGCCAAGCTTTGCCGCGTCGAGCCGCAAGGTGCCGCCATACATCTGCGCCGTCTCGGTCACGATCGAGAGGCCCAGTCCCGATCCCGGCTTCGTTTCATCGAGCCTGCGGCCGCGCTTCATCGCTTCGGCGCGTTTGTCTTCCGGCAGTCCCGGTCCGTCATCGCCCACTGTGATCTCGAGCCAATTGCGCCCGTCGGTGGCATCGGGCTTGAGCAGCGCGGCCTCGACGGCGATATTCTTGCGTGCCCATTTGCAGGCATTGTCGAGAAGATTGCCGGCCATCTCCTCGAGATCCTGTTTCTCGCCCCGGAATTTGAGGCCGGCGCGGCAATCGATGGCGATCGTTAGTCCGCGATCCTGATGGATGCGCATCAATGTCCGTGCGAGTGCTGCCAGCACCGGTTCGACTTCTGTGACGGCACCCAGAGTCTGCGCCCGGGCGGCGCGGCGCGCGCGATCGAGATAGAGGCTTACCTGGTCGCGCATGGTGCGCGACTGTTCGATCACCTTGTCGGCGAGCGGTCCTGGATTGAGCTGCGCTTCGTTGCCCAGAACCGAAAGCGGTGTTTTCAGCGCATGAGCGAGATTGCCGACTTGTGTCCTCGCGCGGTCGACGACCTCGCTATTCGACTGGATCAGCAGATTGAGTTCATCGGCAACGGGTTGAATCTCATTCGGAAACAGCCCCTCGAGCCGCTCTGCCCTACCCTCACGGATTGCGGTCAAACGCTGCCGCAAGGTGCGCAATGGCCGCAAGCCATAGCGAACCTGGACAAGGATCGCGAGGACCAGGCCGAGTCCGAGCAGCCCTAGGATGATGACCAGCGTTTGGCGAAAGGCATCGGCCTCGGCTTTCAACTCGTCAAAATTGCCGGCTACCAGGAATGAGAATTCGTCATTGCCGCCGAAGAGCTTGAAGCCCTGCTCGATCGCGCGGAGCCGGGCGCCATTGGTGTCGGTCAGGTAGAAGCGCGCAATGCCGTCTTCGCCGCGTTCGGCAAGATCTTGTGGTGTCGGCTTCAGGCGCTGCTCAAGAAGCGAGGCAGACGCAAGATCGCTCAGGTTCTTGCCCGGAGGCGGCGTCACCTGCCAATACCAGCCCGACAAGGGCAAGGTGAAGCGCGTATCGGCGAGTTCGCTCTGAATGATGGGCGAGCCGTCTTCGGCAACCTCGACGGTGGCCAGCAAGCCGTCGAGGACCGCGCGCAATCGCGCTTCGAAATTGCGCTCAAGTGCCGCTTGAAACAGTTGATTGAGGAGGACGCCGGCGCTGACCAGCAGGATAATGCAGAGCACCGCGGCGGCGCCGACCAGGCGGACCCACAGCGCGTTGAAGCGGCCCTGACCCAGTAGCGCCGTCGTCAGCGACATGAATTGGCCGCGCGCCGCGTAAACAGGTTCAGCCCTTTCCAGCCTCTTCCGGCTCGGTCACGCAATAGCCCATGCCGCGTACCGTATGCAGCACGTCGACGCCGAGCTTCTTCCTCAGGCGCCCGACAAAGACTTCGATCGTATTCGAATCGCGATCGAAATCCTGGTCGTAGAGATGTTCGACCAGCTCGGTGCGCGACACGACCTTGCCCTTGTGATGCATGAGATAGGAGAGCAGGCGGAATTCGAGCGAGGTGAGCTTGATGGCGCGGCCATCGACGGTTACCCGGGCGCCCGCTGTGTCGAGGAGCAACGGCCCACAGGAAATCTCGCTCGAAGCATGACCGGCACTGCGGCGTACCAGCGCGCGAATACGGGCGAGCACCTCCTCCATGTGGAAAGGCTTGGCGACATAATCATCGGCGCCGGCATCGAAACCTGCCACCTTGTCGCTCCAGCGATCGCGCGCGGTCAGGATGAGGACCGGCATTTTGCGCCCCGACCGGCGCCATTTTTCCAGCACGCTCACGCCGTCGAGCACCGGCAGGCCGAGATCGAGTACCACCGCGTCATAGGGTTCGGTGTCACCGAGGAAATGGCCTTCCTCGCCATCCGAGGCCTTGTCGACGGCATAGCCCGCGTCGGTCAAGGCCGTGACCAATTGTCGGTTCAGATCGGGATCATCTTCTACGACAAGCAAGCGCATGGCTTCGTGCTCCTCAATCGTGACAGCGGGTAGGATGGAGAGTGGCGTTCCGTCAAGGCGAATTCGGAATGGCGACGCGCTTGAGTTCGCCTGGCGTCTTGAGCGTGACGATGTATTTGTTGCCGGCATCCTTCACTTCGAGCACCGTGCTGCCGGGATTCATCTGTTGAGCGCGGACCGCGGCGGCCGATGGTGTGATCTTCTTCTTCGACGGCTTTCCCTGCTGGTTGGTGGGCTGGTCGTCAGCCATAGTGGGAGCCGCAGCCGGGATAGCACCCAGCACCATCGCCGCCAAAACGGCTATGTGCACATACCGGCTTGTCATGGTCACGCCCTTGCTCACCGCCGTCATAAATCCCCCCGCCTGAACCGATGATGAATGCTGGGTCCAGCAGGCCCCCGGAGGAGAATATCCTTTAATTTCAAACGATTGCGCTACCTACTGCAAGTTGTGAGTCCATCAGTCATTGGAGGCGATTGTTCTGGAATCGAAATTCGAGGGAGCCCTATCGCCGCTTGATGCGCCGGGATTTCCCGAGCGCGCGGTGGGTCTTCGTCACATGCTCGACATAGGCGAGCGCCGGTTCGGCGCAATCGATCGCTATTCCGCCGCGCCGCGCAATGAGAGCCGCCACTTCCTCCCCGGTCAGGTCGCGGCCGAGTTCCGGCAAGCGGCGTTCCTTCAGGACGCGCGCGCAATTCGCCTTCGTCTTGGCCGCCAGCGCCTTAGCGTTCGGCGTTTCGAGGTCAGCGAGATAGAGCCCGGTTGATGGCGCGCACGACATCAGGGCCAAGGCAGCCGCGCTTGAGGCGAGGCATTTTCTCCAGCTTCTCAGCCAGTTCGGCAATGCGGGCATCGCGGTTCTCCTTGTCGCGGTTGAGGCGTTCGAGGACGGTGAACAGGCGCGCATCGGCTTCCCGCAGCGTCTGTTCCTGCTTTGCCCGCTCCCTGGCGATCACCGCGCGCCAAGCGCGGTCGCGGTAATCATCCCCCTTGCAGAAGCCGAGGCCGAAGACGAGCAGCAGGGCCGGCCAGGTGAGCGGATTGGCGAAGGGCTTGATACAGGCCGCGACGCCGGCGCCGATCATGGCGAAGGGGATCGGCATCAGAGCATCCGCGCCGCTTTATAAGCGGCGAGCCGCTCCTTCTCGCAATGGCGCGACAGAAGCCATGTCGCGATGAGTGCCAGGACCGCCGGCACCCACAGCCAGTGAACGGCGAAGCGAGCAACATCGGCAAGCGGCGCGATCAGCGTCTGTATTCGCTCCCAGAGAACCAATGCATCTGAAGCACGATCGAGGAAGGACGGCTGATCGCCTGCACCCTCGATTGCTGTGGCGCCGCCGCCCAGTCCGAACAGACCGAGCAGCCAGGCAACGGCCGCCTTGATGCGCGCCGTAAAGTTCATGCTGGGATCGCCGGCACGCTTGAGATCTTTCGCGGTTGTCGCCTGGCGATCGGCGATGACCCAGGCTTTCGACGCCACCACGGCACTCAAGCGGATCGCAGGTGTGGAGGTCTCGAGCCCTTCATTGGCCTTGAGCGCCAGCACTGCGGCGCGGGTCAAAGCTCCGAAGCGGCCGTCCTCGGCGCCGCAATCGTAATTGCGCTCATTCAATTCACTCTGCAGAAGCCGCACCAGAGCCGGCGGTGAATCGGGCCCGATAAGGGGATCGGTTCCGGAGGACGCGATCGCAGGCGGCGCGGATGATTGCACCGGCGCCGGCATGAGCGCGAGCTTGGCGCGGGTGAGATAGCGCTGGCGGTCGGCGAGGCCGTTGAGCCCACCATTGATGCGCCGTGTTATGACGCGCAGTTCATCGGCGTCGGCGGCTTCATTGAGCTTGCGGCTCGTCCAGTATTCGGCAGCGATCCGCACCGCGTGGTGCGGCTCGGCAGCGAGCGTCGGTTCGGCTTCAAGCGGCAGGCCGAGCTTTTCGCCGACGTTGCGATAATTGGCGCGGCCGGTGAGCTGAAAAATGCCGCGGCCGCGATAGAGCCGGCCGTCGCCGCGCCTCACGTTGCCGAGATCCTTGCGGCCCTCATAGGCTTTCTGCGCCGTGGTCGGTCCCCAATATTCGCAGAGCGTCTTGAAGCCATCGCTTTCATGCGCGGCCTGCGCCAGGAAATGCGCAAGGCGCAAAGGCGTTGCGATGTCCGCGGCCGGGAGGATCTCCGTCATGGCAGCGGCGAGCTCGCCGGCAAGCTTCGGGTTGGCCCTGGGCGCGATGGCGCGCAGGAGTGTCGCGGTGATCATGCCGATCTCCTTCGGTTGTTGAATTGTGATGTGAGTTGAAAAACGGGTGGCGCTCAGCCGATCGCCAGAATCTGCACTTCGCCGCGCGCACCATTGCCGCCGGCACCGGAGGTTGCCGTGTCGCGCGATGCCCCGCCGCCGCCACCGCCGCCGCCCGGAATGCCGCCAGCCCCGCCGGCGCCACCGTTGCCTGAAGCATTGGCACCACCGGCGCCGCCGCCCGCACCGCAGCCGCGTGCCCAATTCTTATTCTGACCCGCGCCGCCCGGACTGCCCCCCGAGGCGCCACCCGTGCCACGCTCTGCCCTGCTGCCGACGCCGCCGATGTAGGAACCGTAGCTGCCGTCGCCGCCGGCATTGGCGACACCGGATGTCTGCAAGGCTCCGCCCGGGCCTCCGGCGCCCGGACAATCGCCCTGCGACGTGTTGGCGGGTGTTACCGAGGTGAGCACCGAAGGCTGGCCGGCATTGCCGGCCTTGTTGCCGAGTCCGCCGGTTGCGACGCCACCGACCTGCGCGTTGGTGCCGCCGACCCCACCGGTGCCACCGCCGGCGTAGAGGATATTGACGCCGCCGCTCGTGACGCTCGTCTCCCCGCCCGCCGTTCCAGCATTGCCGTTGCTATTGCCGGTGACGCCACTGCCGCCGGTGCCGGCTGCACCAATGGTGATTGTCAATGTCGGATCGAGGTCATCGACATCGAAGAGTTCCTCGGAGCGCCCACCCGAGCCGCCGCCTTGCCCGCCCATGCGTGCCGATGCGTTGGAGCCTGCGGCCGCCGCGCCGCCGCCCGCACCGGCACCGACGCAGATGATCCGCAATTGCCGCGCCCAGGATGGAACGTTGTAGCTGCCGCTCGCGGTGATGATGTCGAGTTGGAGGCGCTGCGGCGAGAGCGTGAAGCTGGCGCGGCCGGTGGTGCGGTCGATGACCATCGCGTCCGTCCAAGCGGAGCCATCGGGCGAAACTTTCACATGAAAGTCATCGTCCCCGGTGAGACCCATTTCTGCACGGCCGGAGAAGGCGGTTTGAAAGAGCAGCGAGGCCGTGTCGCCCGCCGTTTCCTTGTTGAGCTTCGCTTGCATGTCGCCGGTGCCGCCATCGCCTGCGGCCAGCGCCGTCAGAAGGACAGTATTGCTCCTGACCGCGAGCTTGTTGGTCGAATCCGCCGCAGTATTGATGCCAAGCTTCGCAAGTTCATCCAGATTCTGAAGATCGCGCCATAGCGTTCCGTCGAAGACGAAGAACTTCTCTTCATCGATCACCCACAAGCGCCAGCCAATTTTTGGTTCGGCAAAGCGCCAGACACCATCCTGATAGAAGCCAAGCGCGCCATCATGCCCAGCCCAGGCGGCGGTTGCCGACGTAGCGATCAGATAGCGGTCGCCCTCGACCGGCGCTCCCGGCGGAGCGGCAATCGCGCGCGAGAGCACGGCCAAGTGGATGGCGTGATCGAGCAGGATCAAGGCCTCGTTATGCGTCACATGTTTCTGCGCCTGGTCGGCAGACAGCAGCGGCAGCGAGAGATGCGTCGTGTCAGACATGGATGATACTCTCCAGATATGTTCCGGGTCCAAGGATCGCGCTCACTTGCGCGACGCGGATCGCAAGCGATGATTGTGGTGCACCGAAATCGGCGAGTTCATCGGCAGCGGCGTAGCGGTAAAGCGGTTCGGCGAGCGTCACACTGCGCAGCACGCTCGAACCGAGGAGGATTTCCAGCCGGTAGCTTTCGCTCTCTTCGCCAAGCGGCACTTCGATGATGCCCCAGCTATCGCCATCGATGCGGGTGCGGCGGATCCAGCTGATGACCATATCGCCGGCATCGCGGCGCGCCCGCACGCCGCATGGGGCGAGAGGTCTAAGGCCCAGCCCAGTCAGCTCATGCGCGAATTCGACATACGCCGGATCGCCATGATCGCTGCCGGCCGGTCCGATCCGCCAGACCGGCGTGCTGCCGATCGCGGCGAGCGATGTGTCGGCCTGAACCACGGCGGCGTCGAGCAATACAAAGCGGCCTCCGGCCTCGCAACCCAACGCCGCCAATTTCTCGGTGCCGCGCTGGCCGCGCAGAAACCGCGAAATCTCATAGAGGCCCGCGCCAATGAGTTCGGCATCGCGGAACTGCACGATCTCCCAACCATTTTCCATCGAGCCGATCGCTGCGGCATTGGCGCCGGCCAATAACTCCGTCTCGCCGACTGAACTCAAGGCGCCCGAATGCAATTTCACCGTCACGCGCGAACTGCGATCGAAGCGATAGGCTTGTCCCAGCGGCAAAGCGCTCACCAATGTCCCGATCGAGGCCGGCGCTTCGATCACGCGATTGAGCGCGAAGCTCGACGAGCCAAGGCGCTCGAGAAGATTGAGCGCGCCAGGCCATGGCTTGGCGGCCGCAGCGATCCAGGGCGCATGCGCCACGACGCCCTCACCCGCCAATGGCAAATCCATCATCACGAAGAGCGGCGGCCCGGCGACGGCGGGCATGCTCATGCGGGTGTTGCGCGCCGGTTTTCCCGCCGGCTCATAGACCGCCGTATCGTGGCTCACCGCGCGCATGTCGCGACGCCCGCCATCGCTCACCTCGGTGATCCGCACAACATGCCGTCGCGCCGCCAGATCGAGCGCCACGACATCACCGGGCTCCAGCGCAAGCCGGCTCAGTGGCAAGGCAAACGAGTATGTCTCGCGCGACGCCCACGCCTCGCGCAGCATCATCTCGGCGCGCTCGCCCGCCAATTGCTGGTTCATCGCGCAAGGCAGATCGAGTCCGGTCTCACGGCGGCTTGCACCGGTAAGGTCCTGGCTCTCGACGGCGCCGCGGCGATAATCGAGATCGGTATCCGTATAGGAGAGTGTCAGGCTCTGCGGCAGCAGTGCCTCGTCCTGCCGCGTGATCGTGACATCCGGCTTGTCGGCGCCAAGCCGCACCAGATCCCCCGCCGCTATTGTAGTGATATCACGCTGGTCGCACGGCCGGAACTTCACCACATCGCCCGCTTCGACGGCGTCGAAGGCGAAGGCCTGGCTCAAGGGTTCGAGCGCATCGCGCGCCGCCATGATACGGTCGAGCGCATAGCCCGCGATCACGGCATCGATGCGCTCTTCAACATGCTGCACGAAACCGTAATCCTCACAGATCGCCGCAACCAGGCGATCGAGCGTGACACTGCCAATGCGTCCATTCAGCCAATGGCCGCGGGCATGATTGGCACCGTCGGCCCAGACCTCATCGAGCGCCGGGAAAGCCGGATAGGGCCGCGCGTCCCAGGCCCAAAGATGGATGTCGGCTCCATCCACCATCGGCCCGTCATAGACAGGCGACATCGGATTATGCGCGCCGATCTCGCTCCAATAGCCGAGCACCGCTTCGAGAAAACGGTGCAGCATGACATCGTCGCGCCGGCCGCTCGAGAAATACGGCAAGGCGCTTTCGGAAGATTTCGGATCATAGAAGACATTGGGCTGGTTGGCGCCCTTGTCGACGGCCGGGCAGCCGAGTTCGGTGAAGCGGATCGGCTTTGATTGCGGCAGCCACCCCGTCGGTGTCGCAGATTCAACGCCGCCGGGCCGGTCATGATGCGGCTCGCTCCACCAGGAGACGATATCCTTGGCGCGATAGACCCAGGGCTTGCCATAGGCGCCGTCGGTGATCGCCGTGCGCGTCTGCGATTGCCGGTAGGCGAAGCTCGCATAATACCAGTCGAAATATTCGCCGCCCGCGATATTCGCCTTGAGATAATCCGGATCGTAAATCGAACGCGCGCCCGCCACATAATCGGCATGCGCCGTGCCATCGCGCCAATCGGCGACGGGCAGATAATTGTCGATTCCGACAAAATGGATCGATGGCGATGACCAGAGCGGATCGAGATGGAAGTAATGATCGCCCGATCCGTCCAGCGGACGATGGCCGGAATATTCCGACCAGTCGGCCGCATATGAAATCTTCGCATCAGGCAGGATCGTTGCGACATCATCGGCAAGTCCCGAAAGTGCCGCAACGAAGGGATAGCTCCCCGGTCCATCACGCAAACTCGTAAGGCCGGGCAATTCACTCCCGATCAGGAACGCATCAACGCCGCCGGCCATCGCGCAGAGCTTGGCATAATGCAAAACCATGCGGCGCAAGCTCCATTCCGCCGGGCCCGAATAGACGATGGAGCTGCCTGAGATTGCGAAATCGCCCGGGGCGGCCGTGCCGATGAAACTCTCAATCTCAGCGTTGACCGCCATCGTCTTTTCGGGCGATCCGGGGCGGCCTGGCGCCGGCATGCAGGTGATGCGCCCGCGCCAGGGAAAAGCCGGCTGCGCCGTTTCCTCCGTGTAGGGATCGATCTTGTCATTGCCGGCCGCGATGTCCATCAGGATGAAGGGATAGAACGTCACCTTCAGGCCGCGGGCTTTCAGATCCGCAATCGCATGGACGACGGAAGGATCGGACGGCGTGCCGCCATAGGCGGGCCGCCCGTCATGCCACTCAACTTGGTGCGCGTCTTCGCGTTCAAGCCCGGCGACGCGCCAGGTCGCCCCTGGCGTCTTCTTTTCATCGCTCTCGACGCGCGGCGCGATCGAGCATTCGCCGCAGCGCAGATCGTCGCCGAACCAGCTCACCGTCAGAGCAGCGGACCCAAGATTGGGACAGGTACGCTGAAGATCGTCGAGCGAGACCGACCAATCGGTGACGCGCGCCAGCATGTGCGTGTTCTCAGGCGCGGTCTCGCCTTCATCGACTTTCCGCGTCACGGCGCGCGTGTCGTAACCGAACTCCGTCGCCCCCGGGATAATGTTGACAGCACGCACAAGATCGGCCGCGCCCGTAACATGGCGGAAGACTTCGAAGGAAAGCTGCGGCAGACGATTGCCGAAGCGCGCCAGGGCCAGCCGTTCGAAGACGACATAGGCAGTGCCGCGATAGGCAGGCGCCGTATCGGCGCCCTCCTTGGCGACAATCAGGCTGTCGAGCTCCTGCGTCTCATCGCCCGGATACCAGCGCCAGATCGTGCGGCCCGGATCGAAGGGCTTGCCGTCGGCCCAGATGCGGCCGATGCCGGCAATCGGTCCTTCGCATAAGGCGACCGCGAAATTCGCGTAATAGAGATACTCCGTCGTCTTGGTCTTGGGCTGGCTTGACGCGCCCTTGCCGCCTGCCTTCTCAGTCGAAGTCGAAACCACTTCATCGAAATCGGTTGCCCAGATGACTTCGCCCGCCAATCGCATGGCGCCGAAGATGCGCGGGATCGGCGCGCCCTCGGTCGAGCCCATGATGCGCAGATCGTCGAGGCGCGGGCCCTCGCGGCGGCGCGGCTTCGGGGCAAACAGCGCCTGGTCGATGAAGCTGCCGGCGATCGCTCCGACGGCGCGGCCGATCGTCGAGCCGATGGGCCCACCGATCGCGCCGCCCACCGCCGCGCCGGCATATTGCAGAACCAGTGTTGCCATGAGTTATCCGTTTGATACTTCCCCTCTCCCCTTGTGGGAGAGATGGTTGGTCCGTGCCCGCTCCATTCCCCTCCCCCTTGTGGGGAGGGGTTAGGGGTGGGGGTTGAGAGGTCCTACCGACCCCCACCCCAGCCCTCCCCACAAGGGGGAGGGTGATGATGGAAACGCGAATGCGCCGGCTAAATGCCTGCGCCACCAGTTGCTGACCACCACTTCGCACACCGCGGCGCCCTCCTGCGCATGCACCATGCGGGTCGGTGACACCGCGATCGCAACGTGTTTCGCCGGCAGGTGTGCACGCCAGCGAAACAGCAGAACGTCCCCCGCTTCGAAATATGCAGCGTCGCGCGCGAACATGTGCCGGCGTGCCGCCTCCAGCAGATCCTCGCGCAGTCCCGCTTCCGCCCAGTCCGGCGAATAGGCGGGCACCGCCTGCGGCTCCTGCCCGAGCGCCTCGCGCCACACGCCGCGCACCAACCCTAAGCAATCGCAGCCGGCACCCTTCACACTTGCCTGGTGGCGATAGGGCGTGCCGATCCAATCGCGCGCCAGTGTCGCGATCGTATCGCCGTTCACTGCCGGCTCCCGCCATCATTTTTGGGATCGTCGCGATTGGGATAGGAGGCGACGAAATCATTGCCCGGCATATGCGGGAAGCCGCGGAAGTTCGCGCTATTCGCAAATTTGGCGCGGCAGGTTGCGAATTGCTTGTCGCATCCGGCGGTCACCCCGAATGTGTCCCCAGCCCCGATCGCCGCACTCATCGCCTGCCAGAAACAGAGCGTCACCATGCCTCCGAGATGTCGTTGCTGCTTCACCGCGCGGCGCTGGCCTTGATTCGCACCGGTAAGCCAGGTGACCACGCCACCCGAAAACCAATCATCGGCAAATCCGCCAAGACCCTCGGCCGTGAAACGGTCGGCCCCGTCGACATCCGTCCCGACCCCTTCGCCGCGGAATTCCGCTAGGGCGAGATCGACACCGCAGCGCTCATCGCCCAGCACGGCATCGCAGCCATATTGAAAGACACGGCCCTTCGGCTCATCGAGCTTCTGCGCGAGCCCGCGCAATTCGGCGGTGAAGCCAAGTTCGCCATGGCTCACCTCGCCCAGATGGCCGGCGCGCAGAAGGAGGCGCTGCGAAGTATCC
The DNA here is from genome assembly GCA_046349315.1 of Hyphomicrobiales bacterium. Lineage (GTDB taxonomy): Bacteria > Pseudomonadota > Alphaproteobacteria > Rhizobiales > Aestuariivirgaceae > JAEUMG01. The sequence goes on from JAXMCQ010000010.1 coordinate 120,731, forward strand.
TGCCAGTTGACGAGTTGCAGTGTGAAGGCGGCGCGATCATAGGCGCCGGCCCGCAATCGCGCCTCGCTCAGGCGATCGGAGGTTAATGCACCGGCGATCTCAAGATTGCCCGGCACAAAGCCCGCCTCCGATTGCACCCGGCTCGCCTCGAAGCCTGACTGCGCCTCATAAGTCACGCCGCCGAAGCCGACGTCGCGATCGTGATCGGTGAAGCCCAATATCTCGCCATCGCGCGTTTCAAGTTTCAGGCACTGGCACAGGCTCGTCACACCTGTCTCGAGATGCGCCTGCAAACACGGATCGATCGCCCTCATGGCACGATCTCCACAATCGAAATGTCGGGGATTTCGCCAGCGCGAAAGGCCGCGAGATTGATGGCCAGCGAATCGGTATCGAAGCGCACCGGCACATCGAATTCGAAGCCCGCGGTCACCGCGGCGTCTGCTGCAGGGGCTGAGTGAAACGTCACGATCCCCGTCGCATGATCGACGGTGAAGTCGTCGCCGGCCGTCTTCTCGATGCCGTCGATCGCGATGCGAACCGTGCCGTTGACCGGCTTCGCAATCACCCGCGCATAGTCGCGCAAGCCATTGCCATAGGTCTTGGTGAGTTGAAACGCGGCGGTGATGCCATCGCCTATGCCGATCGCCTGGTCGTCCGCCGCAATCGCCTCTCCGGCCGCACCCGATTTGAAGTCGCCATGATCCTTCCAGCGAAAGCCGTGCAAGCGGCCGCGCCGCTCCTCGAAGAAAGCGACGACTGCGTGAATATCGTCGAGCGTCGCCACCCCGAAGCCGGCATTGTAACGGCGCCGCGAAAGTGCATGCCGGCTGTTGCGTTCCTCCCGGCCGGAAGCGAGAGCGACGATCTCGGTCTGCCGCTCCGGACCGCCGGAACTGCCGCGCGAAATCGCCGGCGGAAATCGCACTTCATCGAAGATGGGCATGGTAGATCCTTTATTCCCCTCTCCCTTGTGGGGAGGGGCCAGGGGTGGGGGCTTGGGCGGTCGTGACGACCCCTACCCCGTCCCTCCCCACAAGGGGGAGGGAGAAGTCACAAATTCCTCTGTCCGCGTTCGAGCGCGCGCAACAAAGTCGCGGCGACTTGCGATTGCGACTGGCGGAAGCTCTCGGCATCGCGCGTCGCGATATTGACCGTGACATTGATTGCACGGCTGCCGTCGCTGCTCACGCCGAGGCGGCCATCCGGTCCGCGCGCCAAAGGCATGATGGCTTCGGCTCCCTTCTCGCCCATGACGCCAGCGCCGCCTTTCAGCGCAAAATAAGTCGGGCTCGACACGATGCCGCCTTTCGCGAAGGGCACCGCCTGGCTCATCGCCGTGCCGACCGCGTCGCCCAGGGGCTTCAACGCCGCAGACAGAGCCTGCGACGACAATGACAAGGCCAGCGAGCGTAAGACGTCTGAGAGCTTGCGCCCGTCGACGACGGCCGACGCAAAGGCCCGCGTCAATGTATTGCCGAAGGTTCGGCCCAAACGATCGAGATCGGCAAGATCGGATTTGAGACGCTCGGTCTCGATGGTCAGTGTGCTGATGTCCGTGTCGAATTCCTGCGCCACCGAGGTCTCCTTTCTTACCCCTCTCCCCTTGTGGGAGGGGGCGACGAGGGCCGAAGGCCCAAGGCGGGTGAGGGGTAACGCGCCGAGTGACCGATATTTGTGAGATGGATGCGCTCCCTCACGCGGTGTCTCGCTCCGCTCGCCACCGCCCTCTCCCACGAGGGGAGAGGGGTATGATCAGCGATCAGGGAACCGTTCCATCAACCGCTCAAGGTCGCCGCGATGCATCGGAGCAATTGGTGCTCCGAACCGTCCCGCAATCGCCATCGCGAGTTCGCGCGGGGTCGATCGCCAGAACTCCGAGGGCGATAATCCAAGGCCCCCGAGCCCCGTCTCCATCACGCGCCGCCAGGGAAATCGCTCCTTGGCGGCGCAGGTCAGTTTCCCGTTGCGTCCTCGGCCGGAGCGAAAGTTGCGTTCAAAAGCCGCGCGACAATGCGCAGGAGCCCGGCCGCGCCGCCGTCACAGCGCATATGCGCCACTTCCACGTCGCTCACCTTATTGCCCGCGCCGCGTAACCCTGCACCGATGATCCGGATGGCGTCGCTCGCCGCAATACGGCCCTTGGCGAAGCGCTCTGCAAACTGCAGCAGATCGGCGCCGTCATAGGCGGCCTCAAGTTCGGCGAGCGCGCCGAGCGTCAGGCACAGAGTAAATTGTCGACCGTCGAGTTCGGCTTCGATCTCGCCGCGATGCAGATTCGCCATGTCAGATACCCTCGAAACTCAATTCGCCCGCCGATTGCAGCGCGACCTCGAAGGCGAGCTCGCCATCGTGGCGGCCTGAGAATTCGAGATGCGCAATCTGGAACGCGCCTTCGGCAGTCCTTTCGATCCTGATCAGCTTCGTGGATGCCGATCAGGCTATGTGGCCTTATCTCATCAACTTCGCAGCGCCTGCCCTCACCGCCTGGTGGGACAAGCATCGCGTCTCGGCGGCGTGATTGCGACGAAGCACTGGCCACTCTTTCCCGTCACCCCAGCGAAAGCTGGGGTCCCCTGAATCGCTTCAGCAACGGCACCTTCTCAGGGGATGCCAGCTTTCGCTGGCATGACGGTTCAGAGTTTTGCTCGTACTTACGCGGTCCCGAACTTCAAAAGCTTGATCGCCTCGAAATTCTGAACCCCGCCGCCGACGCGCTTCAGGGTGTAGAACAGCACATAGGGCTTGGCGGTATAGGGATCGCGCAGGATGCGCACGCCGACGCGATCAACGATGAGATAGCCCTGCTTGAAATCGCCGAAGGCCGCCGAGTATGAATCGGCCGCGATATCCGGCATGGTCTCGGCTTCGGTGATCGCAAAGTTCATCAGGCTCGCCTTGGCGGAAGCGGTCGCCGCCGGCTGCCACAGGTAATTCCCGTCGCCATCCTTGAGCTTGCGGATCGCTGCCTGCACCTTGCGGTTCATCACCCATTGCGCATTCTGGCGATAACCGCTCTTCAAGGCATAGACGAGATCGATGAGCTTGTCGGATGGGTTCGATGCGGCGAAGGCACCCGATGCGCCAGTCACGATGTAGCCGAGCTTCGCCCATTCCCAGCTTGCATCCGCAACTTTGGTATAGTCGAGAAAACCCTTGGGCTTGTTGGTGCCGTTGCCGGAAACGAAGGCTTGCGTCTCCTGCTCGGCGAAGGCCGCCTGCACTTCCTCGGCAATCCAGCGATCGAGATCGATAACCGAATCATCGAGCAGCGCCTGCGTCGTCGCTGGCATGGCATAGAGTTCGGCCGCCGGGAACTGAAGCTCGGCCAGCGTCGGCGCATTGGTCTCCGGGCGAGAGGCCGTCTCGCCGGCCCAACCGGTCGCCGCGCCGGTAATGGCAAAGGGCTTCTTGTAGAGGGCCGAAGATACTTGCCGCACTCCGGCGATGGCACGAATCGGTGAGTTCTGGCCAAGCAGGCGGCCGATCTCGGCTTCGGTCTCGTCGGGGACGAGATAGCCGCCGTCGGTATCACTGGCGATCGACATGGATTTGCGCTCGAGGGCCACAAGCGCGCCGGTCTCGCCCTTCCTCACATAGGCTTCGAAGGCGGCTTTCCGCTCATCGGGTGCCGCCTGCTCCTCGCGGGCAAGTGCCGGGCGTCGCGCTTTCAGCGTCAGTTCGTCGAGCCGCGCCTTGGTGCGGTCGAGCGTTGCGCCGATGCGGTCGACCTTTTCCTCGATCAGGACGTCGGCAGACATGCGCCGCTCGATTTCCGAGAGTCGCTCGTCATTTGCCTCCTTGAAGGCCTCGAAGGCCCGCATCATGTCGTCCTGCAGCGCGCCGCCGCCGGCGCGCGCAATCTTGGTTTCAAGTCCGGTATCGATGTCCATCTGACTTTGCTCCTTGTGCTGATGAAATGCCGAAGAGCCTGCGCCAGTCGGCCAGGGCCTTCGCCTTGTTGACGCGGGCGCCTTCCTGCATGGGGAAGGTCACCAGCGAGATCTCCCAAAGATCGACGCGCTCGAGGCGCCGCAGTCCGGTCACCCGATCGCGTCTGGCGGCGATCGCCTTGAAGCCGATCGACAATCCGTCGAGCCCGCGGCCCTCGATCAGGGCTGCCACCTCGCGGCCGCGCTGCACGTCCATGTTGAGACGCCCGCGCACCGCCAGGCCTTTCGCCGTCTCATTGAGATCGATCCATGCGCCGATCGGTTCGGCCGGATCGTGCTGGAACAGCATGCGGACATTGTCGGCGCCGCGGCGCTTCAGGCTTTCCGAGAATGCGCCGGGCATGATGATGTCGCCCGTCGCATCGGGGCGGTTGAAGAGCGCGGCATAGCCGACAAAGACGCCCTTATCGTTCAACACGGCAAGCGGGCGCGTGCCCTTCGGTCCCAGCCGGGCATGATGCATTGCAAAGATCTCCAGTGAATCTCCCCTCCCCCTTGTGGGGAGGGGTAGGGGTGGGGGTGGATGGATCTCGCAGACCCCCACCCTTGATCCCTCCCCACAAGGGGGAGGGAAATGTTACTTGCCTAGAACCCCATACCCGACCGCCTGCCGCTTCTCGTCGAGGCTGAGAAACTCGGCTGCACCGACGCGCGCCCACAGCGCCTCGCGTTCGGGCGAAAGCGCTTCGACCTGGTCGAAATCGAAACCGAGGCGCAATTCGCCGCCGAAGCCCGGTGCGAGCCAATTCCCCATCGCTTCGGCGACGCGCAAGGCCAATGGGATCACCGACATCCGCCAGAAGCTGCGGTTGGCTTCGGCGTAATTGGCGAAAGTATTATCGCCAGGGATTCCGAGCAGCATGGGCGGCACGCCAAAGGCCAATGCGATGTCGCGCGCCGCTGCATTCTTCGCCTCGATGAAATCCATCTCGCGCGGCGAGAGGCTCATCTCCTTCCACTCGAGGCCGCCTTCGAGCAGCAACGGCCGCCCCGCATTGCGGACACCTCGATGATTGCCGTCAAGCTCGCTCTTCAATCGCTCATACTGTTCCGGTGTGAGGCCGTCGGCGCGATCGGCGCCCTTGAACATCAATGCGCCGGAAGGCCGTGCGCCATTGTCGAGCATCGCCTTGTTCCAGGTACCGGCGGCATTATGCGTATCGATCGCCTTCTGGGCGGCTTCGAAGGGCGAGAGCCCGTAGTGATCGTCGAGCGGATTGAAGAGTTTGAGATGCAGGATCGGCGGTACGTTGCCCTCCTGGCGGAATCGCAGTGATGCACCGGCGACGGAGTATTCATAGGCCTCGGGCCAGCCCTGCGCCGACGGCACGGCGCGCATCCGGTCGGGGCGCAAGGCGTGGAGTTCGCGGATCTCGCCGTCGATCGCCACCATTTCGAGATAGCCATTGCCGGCGGTTTCGAGAAAGCCGAACAGGCTTTCCATCAGGTCGCGGCCCGATTGCACCGGGTTCGGCCGTCGCAGCAGGCGCAGCAAGGGATGATCGTCGCGCTCGGCCTCGCCCTCATAGAGGAGCCATGGCAAGGAAGCGGCGGCTTCGGCGATCATGCGCACGCAGCGATAGCCGACTGCGTTGGCGGCGAAGCCTTCCCGCGCCAGTGAAGTATAATTGCGCGATGTCCAGACCGGCCGTCCCGCGGTATGCAGCGCGACCAGCGTACCGGCTGCTGAGCGCTTTTCTTCCGGCGGCTTCAACAGCCGGCGAAGGGAATTGAGCATGAAGTACTCCATCGATTTCCCCTCCCCCTTGTGGGAGAGGGCTAGGGGTGGGGGTCGTCGTCCGGCATCCGCGCGAGATCGCTTGCAAGCGGCAGGGCGACGCGAATCTGATCCATGACAGCGGATGTATTTTTCAGGACGTCGTAATTCCAGAATCGTAAGACCACGTAGCCGTGACGGTTTAGCCTTTCGGTGCGCACAGCATCGCGGAGTGCGCCATCACCCTCATTGTGCTGCCCGCCATCGAGTTCGATGACGAGACGGGCGCGATAGCAAGCGAAGTCGGCGATATGGCCGGCCAGCGGAACCTGACGCCGGAAGTGGAAACCTTCCGATCTCAGCAATCGCAGGCCTTGCCACAACTTTCGTTCTGCAGGTGTTGCGTTGCGACGAAGCTCCCTCGCGAATTTGTCGGCGATCGTACAACCCCCACCCTTAATCCCTCCCCACAAGGGGGAGGGAAAAGGTTAGCTCACGAAGCCTGCGCGAAGTATTCCCCTCCCCCTTGTGGGGAGGGGTAGGGGTGGGGGTATCTGCTAAATCACCCTTATTCTTGGCTCCGCCTGTTTCGGGCGCAGCATCAGATCGCTCACCGCCCAGACCAATGCGTCCATCCGATCCGGGCTCTGCTCCGCAGCGCCGGTCCAGGCGCACAACTCATCTTCGAGTTCCGGAAAGGCGCCGACATGCGCGACGCGGCCCTGCTCATACAAGGCCGCCACCGGTTCGGCCCGCGTCGCTTTCCCGCGCGAGGCATAGACGCCGCGAAACGCAATCCCCGGATCGACCTCGCGCAGCACGGCTTCGACCATCGCACCCCCCTGGTTCACCTCGACCACCACGCGGCAGGCTTCGCGCCTTCGATAGAGCGCCGCAACGCGCGCAGCCCATTGCGCCGGCGAGCGCCGTGCGACGCTTTTGTCGTCGAGCACATAGCAGCGCCCGTCGCGGGCGAGCCCGGCGGCGATGATACCGCAGCGGCTTCCCCGCCCCTGGCCCGCCGGCGGATCGACCGCCACGACGATGCGCTGCAAGTCCGGGGCACTACGCACCCGCGACGCCTCGATCCAGTCGCGCCGGAACAAAGCATCCGGATCATCCGCGATCACTTCGCCGTCGAGTTCCTGCCGCCCGAGCCGCGTTCCGCCATAGGAGCGAACGACATGGCGCAGGAAGCTGTCGGGCAGATTTTTCTTATTCGCGAATGTCGCGGCGCGCGTCACGCCAACCGCGGTGTCGGCCAGCATGCGCTTGATCAACGGGATCGGCCGCGGCGTCGTGGAGATCAGCGTCAATGGCCTCTCGCTCAGGCGCATCGAGAATTTCAGCATGTCGAAGACGGCGTCGGCATGTTTCCACTTGGCGAGTTCGTCGCACCAGGCGCAATCGAATTGCGGCCCGCGCAATGAGTCCGGCTCCTCGGCGGAAAAAATCTGCGCCACCGCGCCATTGGGCCAAGTGACCAGGCGCTTCGAAGGTTCGTAATGCGGTCGCCATTCCGGCTCGCTGTATTTGTAGACGCTCATCAGGCCCGACTGGCCTTCGACCATCACGTGGCGCCCCTCGGCTAGCGTCGGTGCGACAAGCGCGATGCGCTCGGCCGGCTTTAGCCCCAAGTCAAAATTACCTTTGACCCGCGCTTTCACCCATTCCGCACCGGTCCGCGTCTTGCCGGCGCCGCGCCCGCCCAAGACCAGCCAGATTTCCCAGCCGCGAAGAATGGGCGGCCGTTGATCCGCCCTCCCCCATTGCGGCCAGTCGTCGAGCAGGTCTTCGAGGATCGCGCCATCAAGCTTTTTGACGATCCGCCGGATCGCCCGATCGTCCGTGCAGGACTTCAAGGCGTCGTACAATCTCGTCCCGCCGGGCGTCATCCAGTTGCCGGCGTTGATGTCGGCGGCGCAAGCGTCCGGCGCGTTCCTTGGCTTCGAGTTCAAGGACTTTCTCCAGGGTTCTGACCAGCATGTTGATCGAGCGGATTTCGCGCTCATTGTCGCTTGCAGAAACATCGGCGCCGAGGCGGCCGAGCGTCGTCTCGAGTTCGGCGAGGCGTTCCTGCACCAGCGATTTCAGTCGCCTGATGGTCGCCGCCGGGGTGGCGGCAGCCTTTTTCGCTTTTTTCTGGGGTGGTGTGGGGTCGGCCGCATGCGGCGCGCTCTCCTCCGTGACCGGGATCACGGGCAAGGGCGCGGGCACCGGCCCGTCCGAGCCGTTGTCCATCCGTTTTTCATCCCATGTGTGGAAGCGTGACCAGATTCGTACAAATAGCTGCGCAGTTAGTCAAGGATTATTTTGTGTATTTTTTGTTTTTTTCCTATGTGATTGAATTCATTTGAACAATTAGTGAACTTTTTCGCCTGTCCGGCGAATTGCTCCGTGTGCAAACGATTCTGCAAAAGGGGTGTTTTACCCTGTCCCCGAATTTCCCGACGCTAGACATGCCGTCACCCCAGCGAAAGCTGGGGTCCCCTGAATCATCTCCGCTAGCGGCATCGCGTCAGGGGATGCCAGCTTTCGCTGGCATGACGGTTGTGAATTCAGGGCATCGCCGCGCTCAACATGATCAGTCCGATCACCGAGAGGAGCACAATCACACCGCTCGCACCAAACAAGATCCGGCTGCTTGCCAATCGTGCAGACTCGACAAATGCCGTGCCGCCCCACAACAAAACCGCGGCGCAGATCAGAAAGAGGGTCGAGCCGAAATAGGCGCCTATCACCTCTTCCTCCTCGTTTGCAAAGCGAATCGAGGCCACTAGCGGGGCGATTGCAGCGGCGAAGATTACCCCAAGCAACAGGCAGAACCACCCAACGATCTTGCCGCCCACCTACTCGCCCCGCTTCCTCGCCTTCGGCAAGGGCTTGATGTGATTTTCAAGCTCGGACTCATGCACCTCGGTCTCAGGGATGGTCCAGTCGCGCATCGAGATCCCGGCGGCAAAAACCGTATCCGGCGATCCCGAAACCAAAGGATGCCACCAGGCGAGGCTCTTGCCCTCGGCGATCAGGCGATAGGCGCAGGTCTTCGGCAGCCAGCCGAGGGTCGCGACATTCTCGGCATCGAGCTTCACGCAATCGGGCACGCGGCTGCTGCGATTTTCATAGTCGCTGCAACGGCAGGTCTCGCCGTCGAAGAGATGGCAAGCGACATCGGTGAAGTAATAGCGCCCGCTATCCTCGTCCTCGAGCTTGACGAGGCAGCAGCGGCCGCAGCCGTCGCACAGCGATTCCCATTCCTCGGCGCTCATCTCGAGCAGCGTCTTGGTTTTCCAGAAGGGTTTCTCGCGCGCCATTGTGACTTCGCTACCACGCTCCCCGCGTCAATCGCAATCCGGCACGGCGCATTAGGCGATTGTTAACCATGGCACCCGCTAAATGGCTGCAATGAGCCGCAATTGACGATGCGGCGGAGGAATTGGGCGATGTGCACCCTGTTGAGATTTCCGATTGAGCAGTGCCGGCCGGTGAGCGTCATGCATGGCAAGCTTCCCGGCGAGATAGTGATTTTTCCGGGGGTCCGGATCGAGCGCGACGTAACGCCGGTCATCGCCGAGAAAAATCAGGCCGAACGCCGCTAAGGCTGAAAGCCCGTATCGGCACTGCGTGCTTCGAGGCATCGCCTTCGGCGATACACCTCAGCACGAGGATAATCATGAAGCCTCATGGCGAGGCGGCGGCGCCACCGCCCTCGAACCATGATCCGACAACTCAGAGATCACCCTTCCACGCCCTCGTCTTCGAGTTCGGGCTGCGTCGGGATATCGCCCGGCGTTTCGATCTCGGGCTCGGGTGCCACCGCGGGCTCAGGCTGCGGCTCGGGCCTCGCCGTCACGATGCATTTCGATTTGGCGAGCTCGTTCTTGAGACGCTCGCTCACGACCGGGTCGGCGTCCGCCAACCACAAGACCGCGATGCCGCGGCGCTCCTTCACTTCAACCGACCAGCCGTCGCCAATCTCGGGCGAAGTATGATCCGTCAGCACATCCCAAATGTTGCCGCCGCGCTTCACCTCGAGCGTCACATTGTCGACGCCCGCCTGCTTGTCGTTGACCGAGAACAGGCGCGCGCCTGATATTCCGTAGACGGACAATGTCCAGGGTCGCGCCGGGAACAGGGCGTTGATGGTGAGATCGCCGCTGCGCAGATTGTAGGGACAGGCGGCATAGATCGAACCCGCGGCCGAAAGTCCCGTCAGGCTTCTCGCCTCGGCGGGGGTGAGGACCGCCAATGCGTTGATGCCCGACTTGGCGACCGTGCGGTCGAATTTCGCGTCCATGGCCCGGGTCGGAGTGAACAGCACATAGGACAAATGCACGACGACGGCGATCACCAGGGCCACGCAGATCCAGAAAACCGGCGGCTTGAATCTCAGTCGCATGAGACCCTCGCGACTGCGGGCGGCTCGACATCGCCGGCGACGGCGGGGTCTTCGCGGCGCAAGGTCATGACAAGGCGGAAGGCGTCGCGATTGCCGGGCGAGATCCAGTTGCCGGGGATCGCCGAGCGCGCAATGCCGAGACGATAGGAGCCGTCGGCTTCGGCGATGATGCGTTCGGAGCTGATCGCGTCGGGCCTGGCGCGCGGGTCGTTATCGGCGCCTTCCTCGTCATTGCCGACGACGGCGATCTGCCACCAGCGGACTTTCGGCGACTTTCCGGAAACGAGATAGTGGCAATCGCCGTCGAGTGCGGCGCCGTCGGAATCGGTCGCTGCCTCGACGAGCTGGTCCTCGCCTTGGGCCGGCAGCAGCCAGCCAAGCGAGGCATAGCTCGCGCGCATATAGGGATCGATGTTCTCATCCGTCGTGTTGGCGATGTCGTGCCAGATGCCGGCCTTGGGCTCGACCGAGGATGCGGCACGCTCGGAGATCACCATCGTCGCCGACAGATAGCCAATGATCGCCCCGGCAATGATGAGGATGATGGATTTCATGTCATGTCTCTCTTCCTCTCCCGCTTGCGGGAGAGGAAAGGGGCCCATTGCGCAGCAATGGGAAGGGTGAGGGGCAGCATTGTCTCCATCCCCTCATCTCCCCCATGTCACTTCGTTCCATGGGTCCCCCTCTTCTCCCGCAGGCGGGAGAAGACAGAGCTCCGTGTGCTGATCAAGGGCGCTAGCGATCATACCGGCTCTTGAGCCGCTTCATCGTGGTGCTCGGCGAGTTCTTGGCGTCGTTCCAATCGTCGGCCTTCTTCTTCTTTTTCTTCTTCGGCTTGTCTTCGTCGTCGTCGCTGCCCCAGCCGAACATGTCCTTCAGCACGCCCATCACCGGATCGCGATTGCGCTTCGGCCTGATGATCGCCGCTTCCTCATCGCTGGGATCGACCGCGACACGCGCCACCCTGGGCTTGGGCTTCTTGGGCCCTTGCGCCTGCGCAGCATCGGCCTGCGGCTTGGGCGGTCCGACATTGGCGACGACCACCGGCGAGACGTAACGCCAGCTCGGCGGTTCACGATTGGGCTCGGTCGGCGGCGGCGCGGGTGCGGGATGCTCGGCAACCCAGATCGCATATTCCTCGGTCAAGGGTATGCCGGGGAGGCCGACCGCCACCTTCGACTCCTCGGCGACATCCATCACCTTCTTCCAGGTCATGGCCGGCAAGACGCCGCCGGTCATCTTGTTCATCGAGGTGAAATCGTCATTGCCGAACCACACGCCGGTCACATAATGGCCGGTGAAGCCGATGAACCAGGCATCGCGATAGGCCTGGTTGGTGCCGGTCTTGCCACCTTGCGGCGCATAGCCGAGGAAGGCCCGGCGGCCGGTTCCCTTGACGACGACCGCATTCAGCATCTCGTTCAATTCGGCGACCTTCTCTTCCGGGAAGGCGCGCTCGCGCGGCGGCGCCACTTTCCAGCGATCGTAGAGAATGTCGCCATTGGGCCGCTTGATCTCGAGCACGGCATAGGGCGAGGCGACGAGGCCGCCGGCGGCAAAGGTCGCATAGCCGGTGGTGAGATCGATGAGCGGCAGCGCGCTGGCGCCAAGCACCGTCGGCGCCCAGTTCTCAAGCTCGGTCTGGATGCCGGCGGCATGCGCGGTCTCGAGAATCGCCTTGCGGCCGATCTCGATCATAATCTTCACCGGGATGCTGTTGTAGGACTGCGCCAGAGCGTTGGTGAGCGAAGTGCGGCCGGCATATTTGCCGGTGTAATTCTTGGGCGACCAGCCGCCGACCGAGACCGGGCCGTCGACCACGGTCGAGGTCGGCGTGAAGCCGTTGAGCAATGCCGCCATGTAGACGAAGGCCTTGAAGGATGAACCCGGCTGGCGCTCGGCATCGGTGGCGCGATTGAATTTGCTTTCTTCGTAATTGCGGCCGCCGACCATCGCCTTCACCGCGCCGTCGTTCTCCATGGTGACGACCGCGGCCTGCGTCGCGTTGTAGGGCGGCGCTTCGATGTCGATCATTTCATTGACGATCGACTGGGCGGAACGCTGGATGCGGCGATCGATCGTCGTCTTCACTTCGATCACATAGTCGCCGGTGATGTGCTGCTCCTCGAGCGTGGCGAGCGTCTCGCGATAGGCATAGTCGAGGAACCAGTCGGGGCTGTCGAAAATATCCTTGCGGGCGACGCGCGCCGGCTCCCGCCGGGCTTTAAGATACTCGCCCTGGGTGATGAAGCGGGCATCGAGCATGCGGTAGAGCACGGTGTTGGCGCGGGCCTGCGCGGCTTCGGCATTGACGTGCGGGGCATATTTCGAGGGCGCCTTGAACAGGCCGGCGAGCATCGCGGCTTCCGAGAGGTTCACGTCGCGGATCGACTTGCCGAAGTAATATTGGGCCGCCGCCTCGACGCCATAGGCACCGCCGCCAAGATAGGAGCGGTCGAGATAGAGCTTGAGGATTTCATCCTTGGTAAGCCGCGCTTCGATCCACAAGGCGAAGAAGGCTTCGTGGATCTTGCGCTTCATCGAGCGCTCGGGCGAGAGGAACAGGTTCTTCGCCACCTGCTGAGTGATCGATGAGCCGCCCTGCACCACGGCATTTTCACGGGCGTTCTCGCGCATGGCGCGGATCGTACCGATGATGTCGACGCCGAAATGCTCGTAGAAGCGCGCATCCTCGGTGGCGAGCGCGGCGTTCCTCACGATCAACGGAATCTCGGAGAGCGGGATGTTGTCATCCTGGAGGATGCCGCGCCGGCCGACAATGTTGCCGTAGCTATCGGTGAAGGTGACCGCATAGGAGCGACCCCTGTTCCACACGTCGGCCGTCTCGTTGATCGGCGGGATCGCCAGGGCGAGAACGGCGACGAGCGCAATCGTGCCGAAGGTCAGGCCGTCATCGAGAAGATCGACGACGATGCGTTTGAAGCCGGAAAGGCGGAACCGGTAGAGGATCGATGAATAGGCCGAGCCGCCGCGGCGCAATGCGGCAAATGTCTCATAGACGGCCGAACTCACATAGGAGTCGAGCTTCCAGATATAGCGCCAGACGGCGCTCTGCTTCTTGAATGTGGACACGGCGTTACAGACCCAGCCCGGCTCTCGAAAGCTTCCCTAGATGGCGATTATGACGAAACATGGCCAGCTTTGGAGCATTATACGGGTTTCAGCGCGAGGCTGCCATCGCGATCCTCGATTTCCACGACCCAGATGTCGGGATCGATGCGGGTCATGCTGGCGATCGCCGCCTGCAGCGCCGGTGCATCGAGGGGCTCGGTCCGCACCAGTTCCCAGCGTTTCTCGCCGATCTCGTCATAGGCCGGCCCCGGCGGCGGCCCATAGAGGAAATTCCGCCCGTCGAGCCGGTTCACCACCACATAGATCGCGCCAGCCTCGGCGGCACCCTTGCGCAGGAGCGCGCCGAAATAGCCTTGCGCGAAGCAGCGGCGCAGAAAGGCCTGGACCCAGATTTCCGACTTGACGCTCATTCGACATCATCACCCTCCCCCTTGTGGGGAGGGATTAAGGGTGGGGGGCGATAGCAGCCATTTAGAAATCGCAGTTTAGTTTGCCGCAACCCCCACCCCTGCCCTCCCCACAAGGGGGAGGGGAAGAAATTTAAGGCGTCTGGGTCTGGCTGGTGCCCGATGTCTTGGCGAGCTCGGCCATCAATGCCTCGGTCACGTCGCCGGTGATCGGCAAGTGACGGTCGCGCTCAAACTGGCGGATGGCATCGCGCGTCTGCTCGCCAAGGAAGCCATCGATCGTACCGGGGAGGTAGCCAAGTTCCGACAGTACCATCTGTACCCGCCTGATCGGATCGCTGCTCTGCGGCACGCCCTTCTCATCCGTCATGCCGGAGGCGGCGACGATCTCCCTGGTCAATCTTATGTGATCGACCAGTTCCTGGTTCGCCTCGCCAGTCGGGTCGAGGGCATTGGCATTCTGGTAGGCCACGATCGCAGTCTTGGTGCGCCTTCCCGGCAGGCCGTCAACGGGGCCCGTGTAGAAACCCGATAGCGCCAATTCGCGCTGGACCGCCTCGACCATCGGATCAACCCTGACGACAATGGCGGCGGGCGCAGCATCGCTCGGCGCCTCGACCGTCAAATGCGTCGAGCCCAGCGAGCTTGTCTGGTCGCCTGAACCGGGCACCCCTTCCTGCAGGTACAGAACGTTATAGAGGATGGCGCCCCAGAGCGCGGCAACGAGCGCCGACGTCAAGAAAGCGGATGCGCCAATCCGCGCCGGCACATCGTCAATTACGCCGTTGACGCTCTCCGAAGTCACCGTCTACCCGCCTCGTTACTCACCGGCAACAAATCCGCGCCGCCCTAATCCACAAACAGCAAGATGCCAGAGAGATGCTTAACAGGGGCTTTCCGCTGTAAAGGACGCTCCAAGTTATTGATTTCGAACCGTTTTCCAGGACGTGGAAAACTCGGTAAAATTTGAAGCAAATTCGATTCAAATCCGCACGCCTGGCTCAAACCGCCAGAAATTTTTGTCGACTAGCGTCCCCGCAAAGACGCAAGGGGACTTAGGGATGCGTATCGTTAGAACCATCATTCTGCTGTCGGCAATCGTCATATTGATGCCGTCACCGCCTGAATCCGTGAAGAAGGATGCAAGCCTTATCGCGGCCAATGACGTTTCGGCGCCGGAAATCTTCGTGGCCGCGACGCGGGCTGCCTCCGACATCGGCGGCTTCTGTGCCCGCGAACCGCAGGTCTGCGTGACCGCCACCTATGTCGCGCAGATGTTCGAAGCCAAGGCCAAATACAGTGTCAGATTGATCTATGACTGGGCCAATGAGGCGAGCAGCACCGATGCCACGCCGCATGAGGCCGATGCCGTCGATGCGCTGACCACCAGTTCGACGAAGCTTGCCGAAGATGAAGCAGCCTCGCAGAACACGCTCAAGGTCGAGGACAGAATTCCGGCATGGCGGCAGCCCACCAAGGGCATCAACGTCAACAGCTAACCCGCTTCAGACCAAAACATTTCGCCCGAGGACCTAAACTTGGGCGGAATTTGCGCTATGTGAGCCTTCGGACGATCAAAGCCAAAGGCATCGCTGCGTGGACAGACTGACCATCGAGGGCATCACCGAGGATTTCGGCTTCCTGGACGATTGGGAAGACCGCTATCGCTATGTGATCGAGCTTGGCCGCAAGCTGGAGCCGCTCGATGAGTCTGCCCGCAATGCTGCCAATAAGGTGCAGGGCTGCGCCAGCCAGGTGTGGATCGATACCAAGGTGAGCGGGCCTCGAGACAATCCGCGGCTCGATTTCGTCGGCGACAGCGACGCGCTCATCGTCAAGGGATTGATCGCCATCGTCTTGGCGCTGCTCTCGGGGCGAACCGCGCGCGAGATCCTCGCCACCGATGCGCAGGCGGTGCTCGATTCACTTGGTCTCAAGGAACATCTGACCCCGCAGCGCTCCAACGGCCTTGCCTCGATGGTCGCGCGCATCCGCGCCGACGCGCAAAGAGCGTTGGGGAAGTGACCGCCGAAGCAACCCCACCCGGCGCTTCGCGCCACCCTCCCCTGCTCCGCATGGGAGGGAGAAGTACTTTCCCTCCCCGCCTTCGGGGAGGGTATCGCGCGCCAGCGCGACGGGTGGGGCGATTCGTGAGATACTCCGCCTACTGATCAACCGCCAGGCGCGGCCGATAATCCGGCGCGCCCCATTGTCGTAACGCGGCACGGCGGCGCGGGGTTTCCGCGCCGAGCAGGCCGTAATGCCGGGCAAGTCGCGTCAGTGCGACCTGCAGCAACGCCGTTCCCGAGCGCGCCGCAAGACCCAAGCGCCGTTCGGCCTGCTCAACGCCGGCACTCAGGCAACAGACTTCGCAGAGAAGGCCCGAGAGTTCCGGTCCCACCGCATCAAGGGCTGCATGCACGCGGCCTCGCGACGACAAGGCCGCATTCGAAATCTCCTTCTCGCCGCCGGCACGCTTGGTGCCCGACGGAAGCAGTGCCTGGTCCCAGAGCGCAGTGACGCGGGACGAGAGCTCAGCGCGTTCGTAATCCCGGGCGAGGCGTTCGCCGGCTTCGGCCAGCACGCTTTCGCACTGCTCCAGCCATCGTGCCGGCCTGGGTTTGCCCGGCTCGCCTTCGGCCGCCATCAAGCCACCGCCCGGCCGGCGAACCAGCATATTGGAGCGCAGCATGGTGACAACAAAACCCGCATCGAGTTCGGCCACGGCGCGGGCAAAGCCGGTCCGCTTGGTGAAGAGATGCCAGAGATCGCCCTCCGGCGCCGGCAAGAGATAGCCCCGGCCGCCCGACAGGCGACGGGTCAGCAGAGCGGATTCGCGGCGGAAATTATAGTCGGAAAGAGAAGATTCCATGACTCGCCTCCTGTAAATGGCGTGACCATAGAATTTCGTTCCTTAGGAATCAAGTGCGATTGTTAGGCTCCAAGTCTCTCAGGCGCTAATCGCCTGAATCTCCGCCTGGTGTTCGGCCATGTCTGAGGCCGGCAGGAAGGCGTCGTAGCAGAGCACCATGCCGCATTCGTGGTCGTTGAGGCTTAGCGGCAGCTTGAGCCAGTACTGAACGAGATGCTCCTTCTGCACGCGCGGCCCGCGCACCACGCCTTGCGCGGGCTTTCCCGCCTCGAAGACGTGACGATAGGCGGCGAGCCAGTAGTCGCGCTTGTCGCCCCAGTCGAGCTCGTCGAGATAGAGCCCGGTGGTTTCGCAGTCGTAGATGTCGCGCAACCGCGTACCGGCAAGGCGGATGCGGCAGCGCTGCGTTTCGGGCTCGTAACAGACGAGACTGATGTTCGGCAGAAGGCGCGGAAAGTGGTTTGGGCTTATTTCCCGGCGATCGGGCATCGGCCGGCTGCCGGCCTGATCGAGCCAATAGTCATACAATTGGCGCTGTTCCGGAATCACCAATTGTGCGCGAAACGCCAGATTCGGTGCGTCCTGTGCCATCCCCGCCTTGCCCATCGCGAATCGCCGTCCCCGTGGCGTTCAAGGCGTTTATGAATCGCGCTGCGGCGCGGCGCAAGAGTCCGCTGCCGGCGGCGGCGATCCTTCAGGCGGCGTTGCGTTCCTGCCGCGGTGCGAAGAGCGCGATGACGGTTTCGGGTCTCACCCGGTCGCGCCGCATGAGCGTTTGAACAATGGGATCGGCCAGCATGTCGCCGAGCGTCAGTTCGCGATCGACGAAGCGCGGGCGCAATGCTTCGCGCGGAGACATAGTGTTGAATTCGGGCATGATCGGACCCTGTCAAAGGCCGGCGCAATTGGCCGGGCATACGGAAACTGCGAATGGTGAGCGGTGTTCCGGATCAGCTACAGAGCGAGCGCAGGATGGCGAGATCGGCGTCGCGGCGACGGGAGTCGGCATCGCCTATGAAGATCTCGTCGCTGTCATGCGCATAAGGTGCAGGGGCCGACATCGGCTTGCCGGTCGTCTTGATGGCTTTCATCAGATTTTCGAGGAGGGGCATGACGGCCTCCGTTCAATTCACCTCAACATACCTGACCGACTTAGTAGACAAAGTCAACAAAGAATGCCGACAAGGTTTTTCAGCCTTTCGCGCAAAAAATCTCAGGGGCGAAGCGGCCCGTTGGGCTTTGCTATTTCGAACGGCGGCGGCGCTGGCCCAAGCCCATTTTCTTCGCAAGACTCGACCGCGCGCGAGCATAGTTTGGAGCTACCATCGGGTAATCCTTGGGCAATCCCCACTTCTCGCGGTATTGCTCAGGAGAAATATCGTGATGGGTGCGCAGATGGCGCTTTAGGGACTTGAATTTCTGTCCGTCTTCAAGACATGTGATGAAATCATCGCCAACCGAGCGCCGGACGGGAACCGCAGGCTTCAATTCTTCTTGAGGCTGCTTAGCCTCTTCTTGCCCACCGGTCACAGCGCCTGATAGGGACTTGTATACTTCCGAAATCAACCTTGGCAAATCTGCCTGCGGGACCGGATTGTTGCCGACATAGGCAGCAACGATCTCGGCAGTGAGCTCTACGAGCTCATTTTTACCGTCCACCATAACCTCCCCAGGGTAAATTTTAAGTGCCGTCGCCAGAGGAATAACTGCGAATTCTCGCGTCAAACCCGAGATATACAGATGATGTACCCCAGCAATCGACCGATATATTGGCGAGCGGCAGTTGGCAAGAATGAATCTGATCAAATCCCTCAGATTTTCAACAGCTTCACGAGGCGACGGCGGCGTGCGGTCCCGGCGTCTGCCCGGCCCAGTCCCAGTAAGTCAGCAGGACGCGGGTCTTGGTTAGGGAAAGCGTATCGAAAATGGCCTGGAGTTCGCCAAGCGGGCGGTCATAGGCGATACGCGGCGGACTGCAGACCTGAAGCCTTTCAAGAACGCCCGACAAGCGCCCGCGCGGAAGGCCCAATGCCTTGAGCATCACGGCCAAAGGCTCACCCTGTTGATCGGCCATGATGCGGCGCGCCGTGGCTTCGCTGATATTGCCGATTTCGCAGACGAGGCGGACCGCCTCCTCTTCGCGCCCTGCTTCCAGGAGGTCGATGAAGTCTTCGACCTTCTGTTTTGGCGGCAGCTTGGCCTCGGTTGCGCCTTCGCCGCCGACCGTCAGGGTCAGTTTCAAGATCCGGCTAAGCGTTTCGCTTTCGGTGAGGAATCGCGAAAGCACCAGGCGGCGCAAGTCCGGAGACGCAACCCAGAAGAGTTCGAAGGCAACCGTGGCCGGAGTATCGGCGCGCGTCGCCAGCGGCGCCTGGAGGGCCGGATAATCGCGCGCCAAACTGCACAGGCGCTCGAAGGCATCCTGCGACAAGGCGGCGCCCGGATTGCGCACGAGGTTCATCAAGACCGACACCTCGCCAGTGGCGATCAACGCATCGGCCAGTGCACCGGAGATCACCCGCCGGCGGGCGATCATCCGCTGCTTGGCAACGTTGCCCTCGGCGATGACGCCCATCAGGTCCTGGTCGGAGACCATGCTTGCGCGCTCGAGCAGCGGCTTTGCCACCTCCTCGCGCGGGTGGCGCAATAGAAAGCCGATCAGCAATGGCGGCGGCGCGTCCATCATGCTTACGCGCTCGGCGATTGTCATGAGCGTCCGCGTCGCAAGCCGGGGCGCCAGACGCTGCAGCGTGTCGGCCGCCAGGGCCCGTTCCTGCGGCTGAGACACACCTGCCGGTCCGGACATGATGTCGAGGAGAGACTTGGCAGCGATTTCTGTATCGGGGTCGGGCTCGACGACGTCGACGGTGCGGCGAATTTGCAGTTCGGGTGCGGGTTGCGCGAAGGGGTCGGATACCGGTTCGGCGCGGCGAAGCAAGGTCGAGCTCGTGCCGAAGCGCTCGCTCAAGGTATCGACGAGTTCGGTTTGATCGAGTTCGACGGGATTAAGGGCAGCATCGAGATCGATCGTGATCACAGGGAGCGGTGGTTCCGCTTCCGCCGGTTCGGCCAGTTCATCCTCAAGCGCAAAAATCTCCGGCGCTTCGGCCTCGGCCGGCGGCTCGAGAGCGGGTTCGAGGATTTCGATCGGTTCTTCAGTAAGGGGTTCGGCCGGCGCGGGCTCCTGGGAGGCGCCCCAATTCCAGAATGCCGGCGCTTCGCGAGGCTCAGGCTCTTGGCTCTCGGCAAGCGTGGAAACCGGTTCGACCGGTGTTTCCACCGGCGCCTGAGGTTCAAACAGGTTCGCCCAATCGAAGCTGGACATCTCCCCGGTTGCGGCGGGCTGATCCGGATGGGCAGGATCAGAAATGAAAGCTTCCGGGACCGCCTCGCTTGCCCGGCTTTCCGGAACCGTTTCCGGCTCGATTGCCAGGGGCTCAGGCGCGACGATGGGTTCGACAGGTGGCGGCAGCGGGCGCGGTGCGAGCTTCGCCATGAGCGTGCGGAAGCTGTCGGCGGTGATGCGGCGTGCGGGATCGACCGGACGCGCGCCTATCACGCCGTTTCCGATTTCGCCGCTTATGTGCGCCGCTTGCCCGCGCATCCACACCCCGCAGCCGACCTCATCATCGTTCCATTTCAAATCAGCGAAGCTTCTAAACTTGCTTAAATGACTGAGATTGGCGCCATTTCTGTCGCCCAAGGGTGCAGCCATGGTTAACCAAATGTGTAAAAACAATCATAAATTGTGGTAACGACACTTCGTCGTGATGGTCTTGCGCCCGGCGGCGTCAGGCGACACATAGGGCGCTGCCGCCCGAAGCTTTGATTTCAAGGACTGAAAATGACTGCAGTGACGAAGATCGCGCCACCGCGCGCCGCCAAGAAACCGCGCGTCGAGACATGGCATAACCGGGTCAAGACCGACGATTATGCCTGGCTCAGGGCCGATAACTGGCAGGAGGTGATGCATGATCCGTCCGTGCTGGCGCCGGAAATTCGCGCCCATCTCAATGCCGAGAACGCCTATCTCGAAGCCGAGCTTGCCGATACCAAGCTGCTCCAGGAGAAGCTTTTTGCCGAAATGAAGGGGCGCATCAAGGAGGACGACAGTTCGGTTCCGGCGCCGGAAGGCGCTTATGCCTACTACACGAGCTTCGTGACCGGCGGGCAGCAGCCGCGCTTCTGCCGCAAGCCGCGCGATCTGCAAGGCCCCGAGCAGATCATGCTCGACGGCAATGCGCTCTCGAAAGGCAAGGCGTTCTTCCGCTTCGGCGATGTCAGCATTTCGCCTGACCAGAGCCTCGCTGCCTGGTCATTCGACGACAAGGGCTCGGAATTCTATCGCTTGCAGATCCGCGAACTCGCAACCGGCAATGATCGCGCCGAGACGGTCGACAACACCACCGGCGATGCGAGCTGGGCTTCCGATGGCAAGAGTTTCTTCTACACCCTGCAGGACGACAATCACCGGCCCTTGAAGGTCTATCGTCACGTCCTCGGTACGGCGCAGGCCGATGATGTGCTCGTCTATGAGGAGAAGGATACCGGCTTCTTCACCGGTGTCGGCAAGACTCAGTCGGAACGCTATATCGTGATCGATACGCATGATCACGAGACATCCGAAGTCTACCTGATCGATGCAGCGACTCCGGCGATGGCGCCAAAGCTCGTGGCACAGAGGAAGCCCCATGTCGAATATGACGTCGACCACTGGGAAGACCGGTTGATCATCCGCACCAATGCCGAAGGTGCAGAAGATTACAAGATCGCCTGGGCGCCGATCGCCGATCCGCGGCCTGAAAACTGGAGCGATCTCGTTCCGCACCGGCCGGGCATTTTGATACTTGGCGTGATGGCGCTGAAGAACTGGCTCGTCCGGCTCGAGCGCGAGAACGGCCTGCCACGCATCATCATCCGCGATATGACCAGCGGCGAAGAGCATGCGATCGCCTTCGACGAAGAGGCCTATTCATTGGGCCTCGGCGAAATGCGCGAATACGATACGGATAGCTTGCGTTTTTCCTATTCGTCGATGACGACGCCGGCGCAGGTCTATGATTACGACATGCGCAACCGCACCCGCGTGTTGCGCAAGACGCAGGAAGTGCCATCCGGTCACAACCCGGCTGATTATGTAACGAAGCGCATCCAGGCCGAAGCGGCCGATGGCGAGACGGTGCCGGTCACCCTGCTCTATCGCAAGGATACGAAGCTCGACGGTTCGGCACCCTTATGGCTCTATGGCTATGGCTCATACGGAATCACGATCCCTGCGGGTTTCAACACCAATATCCTCTCCCTTGTCGATCGCGGCTTCATCTATGCGATCGCACATATTCGCGGCGGCAAGGACAAGGGCTATCGCTGGTACAAGGAAGGCAAGCGCGAAAAGAAAATCAACACCTTTACGGATTTCGTCGCGGCAGCGGAGGCGTTGATCAAGCGCGGCTACACAGGCGCCGGCAATATCGTCGCGCAAGGCGGCAGCGCCGGCGGGTTGCTGATGGGCGCCTCCGTCAATCTCGCGCCGCATCTCTTCAAGGGTGTGGTCGCCGAAGTTCCCTTCGTCGACGTGCTGACCACGATGCTTGATGATACTTTGCCGCTCACCCCGCCGGAATGGCAGGAATGGGGCAATCCGATCGCCAATCCGGAAGCCTATGACGTGATCGCCGCCTATTCGCCCTATGACCGGATCGAAGCGAAAGCCTATCCGCATATCCTGGCAGTCGGCGGGCTCACCGATCCGCGGGTGACCTATTGGGAACCGGCGAAATGGGTGGCGCGATTGCGCGAACTCAAGACCGACAGCAACCTCCTCTTGCTAAAAACCAATATGGAGGCAGGCCATGCGGGGGCTTCCGGCCGCTTCGATCGATTGAAGGAAGTGGCATTGGTCTACGCCTTTGGGATCAAGGTGGCGGGGGTTTGAAATTGTTTCCTCTCCCGCCTGCGGGAGAGGAAAGGGGCCCGTTGCGCAGCAACGGGAATGGTGAGGGGAAACTTCTCTCTACCCATCCCCTCATCTCCCCCATGTCACATCGTGACATGGGTCCCCCTCTTCTCCCGCAAGGGGGAGAAGACAAGAACAGGAAATGTCATTCATGCTCATCAATCAATCCAAGGCTCAGCTTCTGCTCATCGACATGCAGGAGCGGTTGCTGCCGGCGATGGCGGCGGCGGAACGGGTGTTGAAACACGCGATCATCCTCGCAAAAGCGGCGCGCACACTCGATTTGCCGATCAGCATCTCGGAACAATACCCGAAAGGCCTCGGCCACACGGTTGCGCCGCTCAAGGACGAGATCGGCAATGCACCAGTCGACGAGAAAATCGAATTCTCCTGCTGGAAGAACGCTGCCCTGCGAGATCGCATCACGCAGAACAAGCGTGAGCAAGTCATCGTCGCGGGGATCGAAACGCATGTCTGCGCATTGCAGACGGCGATGGATCTGAAAGAAGCGGGCTACCAGGTCTTCGTGGTCGCCGATGCCATGTCGTCGCGTGTCGAACCTTCAGCGGAGCTTGCGTTTGCCCGCATGCAGCAAGCCGGCATCGCAATCGTCACGACCGAAATGGTGGTGTTCGAGGCCCTGGGCGCCGCCGGCACACCGGAATTCAAGCAGCTCTCGGCCTTGATCCGCTAGCTCACGCGGCCTCCGCGTCGGCCGGCTTGGCAAGGGGCGCGGCCCTTTGCGACAATTCTTCGATGAAGCGCTGGCACCAGGCGGCCGCCGAATCCCGGTTGACGGTTCCATAAAGCGCCTCCCAGCGGGCGCGACGCTCCTCGCCCGGCATCTTCAACGCATCATTGATCGCCTCGGCAACCTCATCGGGATCGTAAGGATTGACGATGATCGCCTCCTTCATATGCGCCGCGGCGCCGGCGAAGCGCGACAGGACGAGGACGCCAGGGTCCAACGGCTCCTGCGCGGCGATATACTCCTTGGCGACCAGGTTCATGCCGTCGCGCAACGGCGTCACGAGGCCAACGGCGGCGGCACGATAGAAGCCGGCCAGCGTGGTTCGCGGCAGGCCGCGCGTCATGTAGCGCAATGGTACCCAATCGAATTCGGCGAACTTGCCATTGATCTTGCCGATCTGGCGATCGAGATTGCGCTTCAAAATCTGATACTCGCCGACATCGCCACGCGAGCGCGGCGTGACCTGCAGATAGGACACTTTCAGACGGTGTTCGGGAAACTGCTCCAGCAGGCGTGTATAGGCCTCGAGGCGATTGGGCAGGCCCTTCGAGTAATCGAGCCGGTCGACACCGACGATCAATCGCCGACCGCTCAAGCTCTCGCGCATGCGCCTCGCATTCTCGCTATTGGAAGCGCGTTCCGCCTGCCGTGCGAAACGCCCGGGATCGATGCCGACCGGAATGGCGGTTGCCCGCGATTCAATCTCGTCCAGCCTGAAGCGTCCGTCTGAGAGGAGCGAGGCGCCGGACAATCGCGTCGCGCAGGAGAGAAAGTTCCCGCAATCCTCGTCCGTCTGGAAGCCGATCAGATCGCAAGCCGCCAGATCGCGGACGAGCGCACGAGCGCAAGGAAGCGCATCGAACACGCTCGCGGGCGGAAAGGGTATGTGCAGAAAGAAACCGAGGCGATTGGCATGCCCGAGTTCGCGCAATTCGCGTCCGAGCGGAATGAGATGGTAGTCGTGAATCCAAACGATGTCGTCGGGCCTTAGCAATGGCGACAGCGCTGCCGCGAAGTGCCGATTTACGGCGCGATAGCCTTGATAATCCTCGCGCGAATATTCCATGATCCCGGTGCGGTAATGCAGCAACGGCCAAAGCGAACTGTTGGCAAAGCCGACATAGAAGCGACGATAGTCTTCCGCGCCCAGGTCGATCGTGGCGAGAGTCACGGCGCGGCGCTGGGTGAGTGTCGGTGTGCGGCTTGTCTCTTCGGCGGTCTGTCCCGACCAGCCGAACCACAGGGTCTCCTGCTTCAACGCCTCATCGAGCGCGACGGCGAGGCCGCCCGACTGCTCCTTGCGATCGCCATAGGCGGGGACGCGATTGGAGACGATTACGAGGCGCGCCACGGTCCCTCCTCCCAGCTGACGCTCAATTTCAGCGCTGAGTGGATCAACCCGACCATCGAATAAGTCTGCGGGAAGTTGCCCCATAATTCTCCGGTCTTGGGGGCCACATCCTCACTCAACAGGCCAACATGATTGCGCAATGACAGCACGCGCTCGAAGAGCGCCAAGGCCTCATCGCGGCGGCCGCAGCCAACGAGCGCATCAATGTACCAGAAGGTGCAGATGAGGAAGGCCGTCTCCGGCTCGCCAAAATCGTCGGCGTCGGTGTAACGCATCATGAGGCCGTCGCGCAGGAGGCCGCGTTCGAGCGCTTCGAGGGTCTGGCAGAAGCGCGGATCGTTATAGCGAACGATGCCGATCTCCGGCATGAGCAACAACGCCGCGTCGAGCTCGCTGCCGCCGAGGCTTCCGGCGAAGTGATTGTCCTTCGCGTTCCATGCCTGTGCAAGAATCTTGGCCTGGAGGTCATTGGCGAGAGCCAGCCAGCGCTTGCCTTCGTCTTCCTCGCCGACCTTGATCGCGATATAGCCGAGGCGATGAATGGCGGCCCAGCACATGGCTGCCGAGAATGTATGCGCGCGGGTGCGGCCGCGATATTCCCAGATGCCGGCATCGGGCTCCAGCGCGCCTTCGGCGGCGAGCGTGCCGATGCGCTTGATGCGATGATAGAGATCGGCATCGGCAATCTTGGGCAATCGCCGATCCCAGAACATCTGCGCCGCAGCCATGATCACCGAACCATAAATATCATTCTGGCGCTGGCCATGGGCAGCATTGCCTATGCGCACAGGACCCATGCCGCGAAATCCGGCGAGAGCGGGAGCAGTATGCTCATCAACTGATACCGCCGGTACGATCGGATAAAGCGGCGCCAAGACCTTGCTGTCGGTCAAGAGCACGCAATCAAGGAGATAGGTGATGAAATTTTCCATCGTGGTCGTGGCGCTCAAGCGATTGAGCGAATTCACGGTGAAGAAGGCATCGCGCAGCCAGCAGAAACGATAGTCCCAGTTGCGCCCGCTGCCCGCCGATTCCGGTAGCGAGGTGGTCAACGCCGCCATGATGGCGCCGGTGTCCTCGTAACTGCACAGTTTGAGCGTAATCGCGGCGCGGATGACGGCATCCTGCCAGTTGAAGGGAATGGCGAGATCGCGCACCCAATCGCGCCAGTAGCCGACCGTGTCGTCGTAATAGTCGCGCATCACGCGATCGATGCGATCGGGAAGACGCTCATCCGTCCCGAATGCGAGGCAGATGGTGCGATCGAGCAGGAAGGATACTTCGTCGCTGATATAGGAGATCGGAATGTCGGTGTTGAGGCGCACAACGCCGCCATCGCTCGCATAGCGCAAATGATAGCTGCCGAAGGTGATCTCCGGCTTTTCGGCGCCGTAATTAAAGGTCGGCCTGACCCTGATCGTGATCCGGCAGCGGCCATCCAAGGGTTCGATGCGGCGCATGATGAGCGGCGGGCGAACAATCCGACCGTCGCGCTTGAAGCGCGGGGCAAAGTCGGTGATGCGGATGCCCGACCCGTCGGCGCAGGAGAGAACCGTTTCGACGATCGCGGTATTGCGGAAATACTTCTGGCGCGACTCGGTCATGTTCTCGAGTTCGACGTCCATGAACCCCGCTGTCGGTTTATCGCCATTCAAGAGGGCATTGAATACCGGATCGCTGTCGAGGCGCGGGAAGCAGAACCAGACATGGCGGCCGGCCGGATTGATGATGCTCGCGACCGAGCAATTGCCGATGACGGCAAGATCCATCTGCCTCATTGCAAATCCCCTTGACCGAGTTTTGCAAAGCTCTTGAGCCATTCGCGCACACGCACCGAGCGGTTGGCAAAGGCGCGCGCCATGTGGAGGCCGTGTCCGCCCATGCGGCCGACCGCTGCAATGGCCGCCTCGTCGGCATGGTCATCGCCGATGAAGACCGGAATGCGGCCGGCGAATGGCGGCTGCGCCATCAGGAATTTGACGGCGCTCGCCTTGCCGATGTCGCGGTGGCGGATTTCCCAGGCCATCTTGGCAGGGAAAATCGCATATTCGGGATGCGCGGCGGTCAATTGGTCGCCGAAGCCGCGGGCAATCTCCGACTGTTCCGGAGCCAGGCGGTAGTGAATGGTGATGCCCGAGAGTTTGCGCTCGACGACCAGGGACGGATAGTCGGCGGCAAAGCGATCAAGCGATGAATTCCATTCGGACGGCCACATTGAGGTTTCGAGAGAGGGGCGATCGCCGGGGTTGCGGTAAATGGCGCCGTGCTCGCCGACGAAGACAAGGCCGGCAGCGCCGAGGTATTTGTCGAGGGCGGCAAGTGGGCGGCCCGAAACGATGGCAAGCGCGCCGCCCAAGAGATCGCGCACGCGCCGCAAATCGATCGGCAGATCGGGCGGCACCAGCACGGCATCGGGAGCCTGGGCAATATCGACAAGCGTGCCGTCAAAATCGAGAAACAGGGCCATATCGCGCCTTGGCGCCGGAACGGCTTCGGTAGCCGCACTTCCCGTATCGGCAATTCTCGCCGTTTTACTTGCGTCAGCCACGCGACCTCCCGGATTGGAAAGCTACAACGCAGCGAAGAGAGTTTAGTTCCCAGCCTGCTAACTAAACCTCATTTGTCCTTGAAAAATGGATCGATCGCCGTCTCGTAGCCGAGAAGATATCCTTCCATCTTCTCGAAGCCCGCATTCCAGCCATGTACCGCCGCCAAATCCCAAAGCGCAATATAGGCGTTGAACCTCCACTCTTCGCCGGGCAAGGCGTACAACACGTTCCGGATTGGATGCGGCATTCTCACGCTCGCTTTCTGAATGTGCTCCTTCTTCACGATCGTGCCTTCGCGAACATGCGGTTCAAAGTAGTCTTCCGGAATTATTCCTTCCACATTGCTATCCGCAACCGCTACGGAAAATGCTGCAAGCGGCTTCGCCCTTTTCAGCATCAATAGAAGTTCGCGTCCCGTATGTGACTGAGGGTCGAAACTTGATTTATCACCTAACCTGTGGAGTTCTCCGGCGTTGCCCAAGTATTGCATTGGCACATTCAATGCCTGCGCCAACGCCCGAAGTTCCGCCTCATCGAGCTCCATTGACGTGCTCTCACTCATCGTTTCGAGTCCCAGTATCCTTGTCGGAATGTTGGCATCATCGACCGTGAAAAGCACCCGCTCCAGATAGCAGCCGGTTCCAGGATCGATACTCTTCAACACAAACTGCGCCATCCTTGTCTCCAAGACCTCTATATCAGTCTTCATCGGCGGGCGCGACAACCCAGGGCCCGGCCAGTGGTGGTACTCCGCCATTCGGATCCAACGATTTGTCGTAACACTGAGGGCAATACGGAGCAAATGTTGTGCCTGTTGGCGTACCACAGTTCACGCACCTGATAGGCGCGCTCTTTCTCCCGACAAGATGCAGAAGCGATGTGGCATCCTGGAATAGTAAACTGATGTCCGCCGTGCATACGTTACCGCCTTCGCTGTTCGTAGCAGCTCGGGCACCTGCTCCCATGCCGGCTAAGAAATTCATCAATCCCCTGGGATCTATTCTAGTCAGCGGACTGTTTGCCGCGTACGCATAGACACTCGGCCCGTCGATGAGGCCGAGAGGATCGGGTTGGATGTAGCGGCCGGTCGCGGCGTCGTAATGCCGGTGCCAGTTGTAGGCGAGGCCGGTTTCGATCTGGAACCACTGCCCTGGGAAGCGCGCATCGAGCGACAAGGGTCCGGTGATCGATTGCGCTTCGCCGAACGGCTTCCACACCGCGCTCCAGACGGGTGCCTTCGTCGCATCCGTCACCAGGACGGGCCGCGCCAGATGATCTGCATGCACGAAGTAAAGAACCGGTGTCGTCGAGACATTATCGACAATGGCAATCGGACGCTCGTCGAGCCAGAGATATTCGCGGATCGTCGCACCGGTCAGTGCGTCCGCCTCGGCAATGAGATGGCCGTCTAGGTCATAAACATAGTGGCTGCCGCCGATCGGTCCGACCGGCACCGTCGTCGCGCGGGTGACCAATTGCTCCAGGCCATTATAGGCATAAGACGCCCAGGAGCCGCCATAGCGCGCGACCGTGACCGGGCGGTTGCGATCGTCATAGGTGTAGGTAATGACATCGCCACCGCGCGTGTCGGTGATGATGTTGCCGATCGCGTCATAGGCGAAGCTGCGGATCGTGCCACCGCTGCGGGTGGTGTTGTCAAGACGATTCGACGTTGGTGGGTAGACATAAGTGTCGGGCGTGCCGGCGAGAGTCTCGCTCAGCCGATTGCCAACGCCGTCATAAGTCCAGTCAAGCGTGCGCCAACGGGACCTATTCGCGTCGCCGCAGGACCGTCCAGGCAACCGCTCCGATAATGGTTAGCGCTACGAAAATGACTCCGATAGCATTGATAACCGGCGTGAGACCGAAACGGAAGCGGGAGCCGATTTCGGTGACGAGCGTCCAGTCGCCGCCGATCGCAAAAACCGTGGTGTTATAGTTTTCGATCGACTGCAGAAAGCCGATAACCGCCGCAGTCGCAATGGTCGGCATGAGAAAGGGCAACGTCACGCGCCTGAATAACAGCCACGGCGAGGCACCTAGATCGAGGGCCGCCTCTTCCAAGGTTCTATCCTGTCTTTGAAGCCGCGCCATGAACATCAACATCGAATAGGAGGCGATAAAGGTCGCCTGGGCCGTACCGGCCAAAAGCAAGCCGCCCGCAACGCCGAAGTTCCGCCAGAACACCAATGTGGAAATGCCCAGGATGATTCCCGGAGTCAGGATCGGGCTCACCATGACACCATAGAGAATGCCGTTATAGCGACCCTCGACACGGGTGAGCAGCAGGGCGCCGGCAAGCCCGAGCGGAACGGCGGCAACGACGACGCCAGCCCCGATAAGGATTGAATTGAATAGGCCCTCAAGGATGCGCTGATCGCTCGCCAGGGCTCCGAACCACTTCAAGGTCCAGCCGTGCCATTGGGTGATCGAAGGCTGAGAATAGGCGTTGAACGCCGCAAGCGACATAACCACAAGGGGGGCGAAAAGATAAACGAAGAAGAGGACGAGATAGGCGTTGAGGAGAAGGCCCGACCATTTTCGCCGCGCGGCGGAATTCCCGCGCGGGGGCGCGACGGCTATGGCTGTTGCGGCGCTCATCGCCGGGCCCCTAGCGCGCTATCTCGCGAATGCCGACCCCGAACAATCGCATCACGATAAAGATAAAAACGAGGCATGCGATGAGCAGAGTGAATGCGTAAGCGGCTCCGATATTCCAGTTGTTGGCCTCGAAAAACTGCCGGTAAATCAATTGCGAGAACCAGTCGCCTCCTTGCCCGCGGGTCATGATCTGCGGCACGGAATAGGACCCGGCGCTGAGCATGAAAGTCATGATGCAGCCGACCGCGATGCCGGGCTTGGCATGCGGAATCGCAACCCGCCAATGAATGCGTGCCGTCGAGGCTCCAAGGTCGCGGGCCGCATCGAGCTGGTTGCGGTCCAATGTCTCCAATGTGTTGTAGATCGGGAAAACCATGAAGAGGATGTAGGCGTAGATCATCGCGGCAAAGACGGCGCCTGGCGACTGCAAGAATGGAATCGCTGTTCCCTTGCTGAAATCGACGAGCCCGATCCATGCGAGGGCAGAATTTATGACCCCCTGATAGTCGAGAATCATCAGCCAGGCGTAGATGCGCAGCAGTTCGTTGATGGCGTAGGGCACGACCAGCCCCAGCATGAGCAGGGCCGCTTTCTCGCCGGTGAAAACCTGGGCGGCGGCAAACGCGATGGGATAGCAAACGACCAGGGCGAGAACCGTCACCAATGCGGAGAAGAACATCGTCTTGACGAAAATTCCAAAGTGCAGCCCGCTCATGCGCGTGTAGTTGGCCAGGCCGTAAACGCGAACCGCCGTCACTTCCTTCGATTCAAGTTCGGCAATCTCGGCTCGCTTGGATTCGATTTCGGCCGCAATCTTTGCTTTTTCATCGTCGCCCGCCGCGGCGAGATCGAGTTCGAGCACGCCGACATCATTATAGAGTTCATCGATGCGCAACGTGACCGCCGCGGCATCCTTGCTCTTTTCCGACCACCACAGCGAATTGTGGAGCATCACGACCTGCGGCACGAGGATCATGACCAAGACCCAGAACAGCACCATGAGGCAGATGACGATGGTCAGCGTCCGGCCATAGATCGCAAGGAGATTGTGCAAAGCTCAGCGCTCCGCCGCCAGCGGACCAGGCGGAAGCGCCTGAGCGTCGAGGGCATTGAACCCTACACTCAAGCTCTCGCCAATCTTGCGCGCGACACTCTCATCGGCATTGGTGACCTGGGCAAGCAGGCGCTGGCCGGTTTCGGTCGCGATCTCCAATTGCAGGTAGGCGCCTTCAAGTTCGCGGCGCACCACCTTTCCGGTGATACGATTTTCGATATTCGCTGGAGGATCGAGGCGAATGCGTTCCGGCCGTACAAATATCAACGCATCCTGCCCCTCGGCCATGCCATTGGTTTTCCGCGCCAGCAACGGGCCGAGCGGGCTTTCAACGGCGAGATGCCCGTTCACGGCACTCGTCACGCGGCCATGCAGGACATTGTTTGCGCCTACGAAGGTCGCTACGAAGGCGGAGGATGGGCGGCCATAAAGCTCGTCCGGCGTCGCGATCTGTTCAATGCGCCCCTGGCTCATGACCGCGATCCTGTCGGACATGGTGAGAGCCTCGCCCTGATCGTGGGTAATGTAGATGAACGTGATTCCGACACGCTGCTGGATGGCGCGCAATTCAGCGCGCATGTGGTGTCGCAGTTTGAGATCGAGCGCGGACAATGGTTCGTCGAGCAAGAGCACGGCAGGCTCGACCGCAAGGGCACGCGCGATGGCCACCCGCTGCTTCTGCCCGCCGGAGAGCTCGCCCGGGCGCTTCATCTGCTGGCCGCCAAGCGCCACAAGGTCGAGCAATTCCTCGGCGCGCTTTCGCCGCTGCGCAACCGGCATGCCGCGGGCTTCCAGGCCAAACGCCACATTCTCCCAGACCGTCATCAGGGGAAATAGCGCCAGATTCTGGAAAATCAGCGCGGTCGGCCGCTGCGCCGGGCCGACACCCGTCATGGGTGTTCCGCCGATGAGAACGGTACCTTCAGTCGGCTCAAGAAATCCGGCCACCATCTTGAGGATGGTGGTCTTGCCGCAGCCGGAGGGACCCAGAATGGAGAAAAACTCTCCAGCATTGATCAAGAGATCGGTTTTGTGAACGGCGGTGAAGTCGCGAAAGCGCATCGCGACCCCCCGCAATTCCACCGCCTTGCCGAGCATCTGATGGCTCATGGCTGGTCCCACTCAGCTCCCCTGAGTGCCGACAATCAGACGTTCGTCAGCTTCTCGACGAATTCGCCGCGCAAGCGCGAGAAGAATTCGGTCTGGGCCGGCCACCACCACAGATTGTCAATCGCCGCCTTGTCGGGATAAGCCATCTGGAAACCGGCAAGCGCCTTCTCGCTCAGGAACCCTTCGGCGCCAACCGCAGCGCTATTGTAGCCGGTACGATTGGCGAAGATCCCGCCCATTTCCGGCGACAGAATGTGATTGATGAAGGCATAGGCGCCATCGGGATTGGCCGCACCGCTCGGAATGGCGATGGTGTCCATCCAGGCCAGGCCGCCCTCCTTCGGCATGGTGTAGCGCCATTTCGAAGACACGTCCCGGTTCAGCAGGATACCGGTCGTATCCCAGGTCTGGCCGATATTGCAGCCGGCATCGGTGAAGGCGGAGGTGGCTTCGGTGGCATTGTTCCACCAGGCCCCGATGCTCTTGCGGTGTTCCATGGCGAATTTCGCCGTTGCTTCGAAGACGCGCTTGCAGTCTTCCTCGGACTTGACGAGGTCCATGCCGCGATCGGTTTTCATGATGCCGGCGGCGTCGAGATAGAGCGCGAGACTGACCAGCACCGACTTCTGACGCACGGCGGCCTTGGCCTCCGGAGCGAAGAGGTCGCCATAGGAAATCGTGCCGTAGCCGAGATTGGGGAACTTCTCGGCGTCCCAGGTGATGGCTTCGGTGCCCCAATCGAAAGGAATGAGGTAGCGCTTGCCACGGTAGGCCGCGCCCAGCTTGAGGGAGCTGCGCCACATCGCGGGAATGACCTGATCCACCTTGAGCTTCGCCTCGTCGATCGGCGCAAGCAGATCATTGGCATAATAGATCGGGCCGGTGTCGACGGAGGGGAACAGAATGTCGAAATCCTTGCCGCCGCTTGCCTTCAGCTTGTTCTGCGCCTCCTCGTTCGAGCCGAAGCTCGAAAGCTGAACCTTGATGCCCGTCGCATCCTCGAAGCGCTTGACGATGCCGTCTTTCTGGAAAGCTTCCATATAGTCGCCCCAGGCGAAGACGCTGATCGTGTTGGCGGCATGCGCTGGCCGGATGATCGCCGGCGCGAACAACACCGTAGCGGCACCGACCTGCAGAACCGCCCGCCGCGACAGGCGTGAGGCGTGGATTTCGTGCAAATGCGTGTCTTTGCGCGTCATATTGGGGTTCCCCGATTTGGCTGATGGCCGGAAGCTAGAAACCACCGATGACGGGCGTATGACGAGGCAATCGCGGACGGTCGCGAGGCTCCACGCACTCGCAGCTTCGGACTACCTTCCCTTTCCGCCAGCCCGATTTGACAACCATCCCGCACCCGCGCAGTTAAGGAGCAAATCAGGGAGACACCCCATGAGCCAAGCCGCCCGTAAGGCGCACGGACCCGCGCCGGTCAGCGATTTCAACTGGCAGGACCCGCTCGATCTCGAATCGCAGCTTTCAGAAGACGAGCGCATGATCCGCGATTCAGCGCGCGCCTTCGCGCAGGACAAGCTCGCACCCCGCGTGCAGGAAGCATTTCGCAAGGAGCATTTTCACCGCGAGATCATGAACGAGCTTGGCGAGATGGGCTTTCTCGGCGTGATGACGGCGGAAGCCTATGGCGGCTCAGGCCTTGGCTATGTCGCCTATGGGCTCGTTGCGCGCGAAATCGAGCGCGTCGATTCCGGCTATCGCTCGGCAATGAGCGTGCAGAACTCGCTCGTCATGCATCCGATCGAGGCCTATGGCTCGGAAGCCCAGCGCAAGAAATACCTGCCCAAGCTTGCGACCGCCGAACTCATCGGCTGTTTCGGCCTGACCGAGCCCGACGCCGGTTCCGATCCAGGCGGCATGAAGACGCGCGCCCAGAAGGTCCAGGGCGGCTATGTGCTCAATGGCGCCAAGATGTGGATCACCAATTCGCCGATCGCCGATCTCGCGGTGATCTGGGCCAAGACCGAAGACAATGAAATCCGCGGCTTCGTGGTCGAGCGCGGCACCAAGGGCTTCTCGACGCCAAAGATCGAAGGCAAGGTCTCATTGCGCGCCTCCGTCACCGGCGAGATCGTGCTCGAGAATGTCGAAATCCCCGATGACGCTTTGCTGCCCAATGCGCGCGGACTCGGCGGTCCCTTCGGCTGCCTCAACAAGGCGCGCTTCGGCATTGCCTGGGGCGTCATGGGTGCGGCGGAAGACTGCTGGCACCGGGCGCGGCAGTATACGCTCGATCGCAAGCAGTTCGGCCGGCCGCTCGCCGCCAATCAATTGATCCAGAAAAAGCTCGCCGACATGCAGACCGAGATCACGCTCGGCCTGCACGGCGCTTTGGCGCTCGGCCGCGGGCTTGAGAATGGCACGCTGGCGCCGCCCGCCATCTCGCTCATGAAGCGCAACAACTGCGGCAAGGCGCTCGACATCGCACGGATGGCGCGCGACATGCACGGCGGCAACGGCATCTCGGACGAGTTCCAGGTCATCCGCCACATGGTGAACCTCGAAACGGTGAACACCTATGAGGGAACCCATGACGTGCATGCCTTGATCCTCGGGCGCGCCCAGACCGGCATCCAGGCCTTCTCCTGATCGTGGCGGACGGCATTACGATCGCGCGGGAGGACCCGCGCCAGCCCGACGTCGTGAAACTGGTGCGCGATCTCGATGCGATGTTTCACGATCTCTACCCCGCCGAGAGCAACCATCTCGTCGACATCGAGACATTGGCCAAGCCCGACATCCATTTCTTCGTGGTGCGGCAGGCGGGCAAGGCGATCGGCACCGGCGCCTTGTGGCATCGCGACCCCGCCTATGGCGAGATCAAGCGCATCTATGTGACGCCGGAAGCGCGCGGCTTGAAGCTCGGCAAGGTCATTCTCGCCGCGCTTGAAGACAGTGCCCGCGCGCATGGCATCGGACTGATCAAGCTCGAGACCGGAACGCTTCAGCCCGAGGCGCTTGGCCTTTTCGCGAAGTATGGTTTCGTTACTTGCGGGCCTTATGCCGATTATCCGACGGATGATCCCTATTCGGTGTTCATGGAAAAGCGGCTCGGATGAGGGCTGCCTTTCCTTTCGTCGAGATTTCGGGCAGCCCGCTGGCGCGTGGGCGCGCCTATGGCGAAGCGATGCGCGTGCGCGTCGCGATGAGTGCCGATCTTTACCGCAAGCGGCTCGCGAGTCTCGGCCTCGGCGACCCGGCGGCGCTCATCCATCGCTTCATCCCGGAGATCGAAAAATTCGGCGCGCATTACCTTGAAGAGATGAAGGGGCTCGCCGAGGGCGCGCGCCTGCCGCTCGACGACATCGTGCTCATCAATTGCCGCACCGAAATCGTCGCCATGGCGCGGCTGCATGAGCCGAAGCCCGATGGCTGCACCGGCCTCGTCGTCATGCCGGAGCGCAGCGCCACCGGCGCGTTGATCCACGCGCAAAACTGGGACTGGCTTGCCGAATGCGCCGATACGGCGATCGTGCTTGCCATCCATCGCGATGATGGGCCTGACATTCTCACTTTCACCGAGGCCGGCGGCCTCGCGCGTTCGGGCTTCAATGCGAATGGCATCGCGATATCGGCGAATTATCTCGAGAGCGATCGCGACTACAAGCAAAGCGGCATTCCCTTGCCGCTCATCCGCCGCAAGGTGCTGGAACAGCAGCACCTCGCACTCGCCATGCGCGTCATCGCAACGACGTCCAAGGCGTGTTCGAACAACATGATCGTGAGCTGGACGCAAGGCTTCGCGGTCGATTTCGAATGCGCGCCGGATGAAGTCTTTCCGCTTTATCCCGAAAACGGCCTGCTGGTTCACGCCAATCACTGGGTCAGCCCCATTGCCTTGTCGAAGCTGAAAGAAGCCGGCCTCCATGATGTGCCGGAGAGCCTTTATCGCGACTGGCGCGTGAAGAAGCTCCTGCCCGAAGGCCCGATCGGCATCGATGACGTCAAGCGCGCGCTGGCGGATGATTTCGGAACGCCGTTCGCGGTGTGCCGGCCGCCCTTCGATCCCGATTCCGGATCCTTGTCGGCCACCGTCGCGACGATCATCATGGAGCCGGCCCGGCGCCAGTTGCAGATCGCGCCGATGCCCGCCGAGGGCGCTCATTACACGCGCTATGCGCTCTAAGAAGCGGGGCGGCCCGCCGCCGCGCCCAGCCAAGGCGAGCGAACCCGTTGGCGAGGCGATAACTCCTCAAACCAATGAACTCGAGATTTTCCTTGTCGCGACGCCGGGGCTCGAAGACGCCTTGTGCGCCGAGGCCCGCGCCAAGGGCTTCAAGCAGGCAACTGTCGCTCCCGGCGGCGTCACGGTGAAAGGCGGATGGCCGGAAGTCTGGCGCGCCAATCTCGAAATCCGCGGCGCGACGCGGGTCCTCGCGAGGATCGGCTCATTTCGGGCGATGCATCTGGCCCAGCTCGACAAGCGGGCGCGGAAATTTCCGTGGGGCGATACCTTGCGTACCGATGTACCGGTCAAGGTCGAGGCGACGTGTCGCGCCTCACGCATCTATCATTCGGGTGCCGCCGCGCAACGCGTCAAGACAGCGATCCGCGAAGAGCTTGGTGCGCCGATATCGGCGGAAGCTGCGCTGGTGGTGAAAGTGCGGATTGAGGATGATCTCTGCACGATCAGCATCGATACATCGGGCGAGTCATTGCACAAGCGCGGGCACAAGCAGGAAATCGGCAAGGCGCCGATGCGCGAGACGATGGCGTCACTGTTTCTCGGCGCATGCGACTATGACGGGAAGGAGCCGGTTCTCGATCCGATGTGCGGGTCGGGCACCTTCGTGATCGAAGCGGCGGAAATCGCCATGGGCCTCAACCCGGGCCGGTCGCGGGACTTTCCGTTTCAATTGCTCAAGAGCTTCGAAGAAAAGGCTTGGCAGCGCATGCGCGAGAGCAGTGCGCCGATCGTTCCTGAATCGCGCTATTACGGCAGCGATCACGATGCCGGCGCCATCCGCATGAGCAAGGCCAATGCGGTGCGCGCCGAAGTGTCCGCCTATACCGACTTCCAGCAGCTTGATCTGCGCGAGATCGCGCCGCCGGAGGGCAAGCCGGGATTGGTGATCGTCAATCCGCCCTATGGCGCGCGCATCGGCGATAAGAAGCCATTGCTGGATCTGCATGCCGCATTGGGCGAAGTGCTGATGGCGCGGTTTTCGGGCTGGCGTGTCGGATTGATTACTACTGATGCAGCACTTGCCAAGGCAACAGGACTGCCCTTTGCACCGCCGAGCGCCCCCATCGCGCATGGCGGCTTGAGCGTACAGCTCTTCCAGACCGGGAAGTTGAAGTAATCTTTCCGCCCCTTCCCTTCTACACAACCTGTCATTGCCGGGCTTGTCCCGGCAATCCATTCATCCATACACTCGGTCAGCGAAGTATCGGCACAATGGATCGCCGGAACAAGTCCGGCGATGACACTGGAAAACCCGTCATCCCGGCGAAAGCCGGGACCCATGGTTCAGCGCGATTGCTCGTCGATAATTTTCGCACGGATAGCTGGGTCCCGGCTTTCGCCGGGATGACGTTAAAGGTGCGATTGCTTCAAGCTTCGCCTTCGCAAATTTCGACCTCCCCACAAAGGGGGAGGTTGTTCGCTTTACTCCGCCGCCTTGATCGCTGCGGCAACTTTCGGCTGAAAGATGCAGTAGATCTTCTTCAGATACCCATCGCATTTCCACGCATTGCGATTGCCCAGCGGCACAAAGAACGTATCACCCGCCTTGAATGTCTGCGCATTGCCCTCATCGTCGAGCAGTGTGACCGAGCCTTCGAGCAGGTGCATCAATTCGTGGCGCGAGAAATCGATGAGCTTTCGGTGATAAGCGGTCGTATCCCAGATGCCCACTGTGAATTGCCCGGTTGGGTCGGCGAAGAACTCATGCGCATGTTGAGAAGGCACCGAGGAGAGGAGCATGTCCGCGCCCGGAGACGCGGATGGCTGCAATTTCACGTCCGGATCGATCTTGAAAATCGGCTGCGTGCCGTCGGCGGTTCCGGATCGATCATCAAACATGACCATGAATTTCTTGGCGTAGCCTGCTTGATTCCAAATGCAGCGCCGGCCCTTGGGAATGAAGAAGCTCTCGCCCGCGCTGATCACCGTCTCGCGATCATCCTCGACCATGACAACCTCGCCTTCGAGGAGAATCATGAATTCGTGCACCGGCCATTTCATCCAGCGGCCGAGATTGGCCTCGGCCTCCCAGATGCCGGCGC
The DNA here is from genome assembly GCA_046349315.1 of Hyphomicrobiales bacterium. Taxonomy (GTDB): domain Bacteria; phylum Pseudomonadota; class Alphaproteobacteria; order Rhizobiales; family Aestuariivirgaceae; genus JAEUMG01. Next base: position 158,784 of record JAXMCQ010000010.1, read on the forward strand.
TGACACCGCGAGCCTTGTCATCGATCCAGCGGTGGCCGATAGAGGCCCGCGTGCCGGAGGATATCTCGCTCTCAGGGAAGTCGGGCCAGCGCTCCAGCGTGGCTTTCGGGTCAAAGCGGACGATATTTGTTTTTGTCATGGCAGCTCCTCAAGGCTCGGGCAGGATAGCCATGTTTCTTGCGCCAGGGAACCCAAGCGACTAGATAGGGTTCCCTTTCGAAACTGGCCGCATATGGAGGTCTCCGATGGCTCTCGAACTCCCACCCCTGCCTTACGCCTATGATGCGCTTCAGCCCTATATGTCGAAGGAGACGCTCGAATATCACCACGACAAGCATCACCAGGCTTACGTCACCAACGGCAATAACCTGCTCAAGGATTCCCCGCTTGCGTCCAAGAGCGTCGAGGAAATCTGCAAGATCGCTTATGCCGAGAAGAATGCCGGCCTCGTCAATAATGTCGGCCAGCATTACAATCACGTGCATTTCTGGCAGTGGATGAAGAAGGGCGGCGGCGGCAAGAGCCTGCCCGCGAAATTGCAGAAGGCGGTCGACAGCGACCTCGGCGGCTATGACAAGTTCCGCGCCGATTTCATCAATGCCGGCGTCACGCAGTTCGGCTCGGGCTGGGCCTGGGTCGCGGTCAAGGACGGCAAGCTCACCATCATGAAGACGCCGAATGGCGAGAACCCGCTGATGCACGGGGCCAAGCCGATCCTCGGCGTCGATGTCTGGGAACACAGCTATTACATCGACTATCGCAACCTGCGGCCGAAGTATCTCGAAGCCTTCGTCGACAATCTGATCAATTGGGATCACGTGGTCGACCTGTTCTCGAAGGCGTGACAAGCGCATAAGATTTCGGAAGAATGGCCGGGTCACTCCCGGCCATTTTTGTTTGGTTGTTTCGGCGAGGCGCCCATGCCCCTTCTCAATGATGCGATTGAAATGCAACCCGAGATCGCCGGGTGGCGGCGGCAGTTGCACATGCAGCCGGAATTGCTGTTCGACGTGCAGCAGACCGCCAACTTTGTAACCGAGAAGCTGAAGGGCTTCGGTTGCGACGAGGTTGTGACCGGCATCGGCCGCACCGGCGTCGTCGGTCTCATCAAGGGGCGGCAGGGCGACGGGCCGACGGTCGGGCTTCGCGCCGACATGGACGCACTGCCGATCACCGAAGCGACCGGGCTTCCCTATGCCTCGCAGGTTCCAGGCCGCATGCATGCCTGCGGTCATGATGGACACACCGCGATGCTGCTCGGTGCGGCGCGCCAGCTTTGCCAGACGCGGAATTTTGCAGGCTCGGTCGCCGTGATCTTCCAGCCCGCCGAGGAAGGCGGCGGTGGCGGCCATGAAATGGTGAAGGACGGCATGATGGAGCGCTTCGGCATTACCGAGGTCTATGGCATGCATAACGAGCCGGGCCTGCCGGTCGGCCAGTTCGGCATTCGCGAGGGCGCATTCCTCGCCTCGATGGACACGTTCTCGATCCTCATCAAAGGCAAGGGCGGGCATGCGGCCTTCCCACATCTCACCGTCGATCCGATCTTCATCGGGGCGCAGATCGTCACCGCGCTGCAGGGCATCGCCGCGCGCAATGCCGATCCGGTCGAGGCGGTCGTGGTCTCGATCACGCAGTTCAATGGCGGGGAAATCCACAATGTCATCTCGCCGACGGCGACGCTCATCGGCACGGTCAGAACGCTCAACAAGGCCATGCGCCAGATGGCGCGGGACAATCTCTTCCGTAGCGTGACTGGCATCGCAACGGCGCTCGGCGGTGAGGCAGAGATTAATTACGATTATCTCAAAGGCTATCCGGTGACTTTCAATCATGCGCGCGAGACCGGCGTCGCGCTCAAAGCGGCGCGCGACGTGGCGGGTGACAAGAATGTCAATCCTAACGCTCCACCCATAATGGGTAGCGAGGATTTTGCCTTCATGCTCGAAGCGCGTCCGGGCGCGTTCATCTCTATCGGCAATGGCGATACTGCCTATTGCCATCACCCCGAATTCGATTTTGCCGATGATGCCATCCCCTATGGCGTGAGCTTCTGGGTCCGGCTGGCCGAGACGGCATTGGCCGCAAAACGCTAATGCTTGTGCCGGACTATTAGCATTGCTAATAATCCGATTATGAAGCTCTCAGCGTGGCTTGACCAAAGCCGAACATCGCAATCCGACCTCGCCCGCCTGCTCGGCGTGACCCAAGGCCGGATTTCCCAGCTCGTCGCCGGCGCCAAGCCGTCGCTCGAGCTTGCGGTGAAGATCGCCGCGGCAACGGACCATCAGGTGCGGCCGCAGGATTTCGGGGATGGTGAAATGGCAGAAGCGCTGCAGCTCGACCCGGTGGAGGACGCCATTGCCGCGATCGCCCGCGGCGAGATGGTGGTGGTCGTTGACGATGATGATCGCGAGAATGAAGGCGACCTGGTCGCCGCTGCATCCAAGATCACGCCCGACCAGATGGCGTTCATGATCCGCCATTGCTGCGGCATCGTCTGCGCGCCGATTACACCGGAGGATGCGCGCCGCCTGCGGCTCGAACCCATGGTTGCACAGAACGAGGCACCGCTCGGAACGGCCTTCACGGTTTCCGTCGATTATCGGGTCGGTCTTACAACCGGAATTTCATCCAAGGAGCGCGCTGCAACTGTTCATGCGCTCGCCAATGGCAATGTGCAGGCGGCAGATTTCGTGCGGCCCGGCCATATCTTTCCATTGGTTGCAAAATCCGGCGGCGTGCTCATGCGCTCCGGGCACACCGAGGCCGCCGTCGATCTCTGCCGGCTCGCCGGGCTGCACCCGGCCGGTGTCATTTGCGAGCTCGTGAATGACAACGGAACCGTCAAAAGGGGGCCTGAAAACCTCGCATTTGCGCGCGAATTCGGGCTCAAAATCATCTCCGTCGCCGATCTCATCGCCTATCGCCAGTCGCGCGAGCGGCTGGTGGAACGTGAAAAATCCTTCGAGGTCGCGACGCCAATCGGCAAAGCGCAGGGGATTTCCTACTCGACGCCATTCGACAGCGTGCGCCATCTGGCGCTCATTTTCGGTGATATTTCCGGTGGAAAAGACGTTCCCGTGCGGCTTCATCGCGAGGACGTGGTGGCGGATGTCTTCGGCGGCCCACAGGGCTTGAGCGGCGTTTATGACGTCTTCAAGCGCGAGGGTCGCGGCATCCTGGTTTACTTGCGCGAAGGGACGGCCGGCGTGCCTGCCGGCGAGATGGGCCAAGAGCGCTCGGAAAGTGCTGCCGCGCGCGCCGATAATTGGCGCGATGTGGGTCTTGGCGCGCAGATTTTGCGCAATCTGAACGTCCATTCCATCCGGCTCATCACCGCCAGCAACCGCCATTATGTCGGGCTGTCGGGCTTCGGTATCGCGATTTCCGATACGATCCGCATCGAGACTTGCTAGCTTGCCCGCATGGCGGGGAAGATCAGCAGGTTTGCCAAGCGGCCGGTCGTCGGCTGGCGCGAATATGTGAAGCTGCCGCAGCTCGGCATCGGGAAGTTCATCGCCAAGATCGATACGGGCGCAAAAACCGCCGCTTTGCATGCCGAAAACATCGACATAAGCGGCTCCGGACAGCGAAAAACCGTCAATTTCGTCGTTGCCATCAACGGCCGCCACCATCATTGCCAACTCCCCCTTGCCGGCCAGCGCCGCGTCAAAAACTCAAGCGGTGCCAGCGAGTTACGAGTGGTGGTTGAGACGGAGATTCAACTTGGGAAGCGGTTGATCACCGCTGAAGTGACGCTAACCAATCGCACCGATATGGGCGTGCCAATGCTGCTTGGACGTGCAACGGTGCGGGATCATTTTCTCGTTCATCCCGGACGGTCTTTCCTCATTTCCGCCCCGAAGACGGCAAAGAAGCCGCGGCCATGAAAATCGCCCTGCTCACCCGCAACCCGAAGCTGTTCTCCCACCAACGCCTGATCGAAGCCGCCGAAAAGCGCGGGCATGAGATCGTGCCCATCGACTATCTGCGCTGCTACATGAACATCACGTCAAAGAAGCCGGAATTGCGCCATCTGGGCGAGAAGCTGACCGGTTTCGACGCCGCCATCCCGCGTATCGCCGCTTCGCATACTTTCTTCGGACTTGCCGTCTTGCGGCAATTCGAGGTGATGGGCGTCTATCCCTTGAACGAGTCGGTGGCGATCGGGCGGTCGCGCGACAAACTGCGATCGCTGCAGATCCTGGCGCGCGACGGGATCAACCTGCCGGTGACCGCCTTCGCCAATGACACTAAGCGCACCGACGACCTGCTCGACATCGTCGGCGGCGCGCCGGTTGTCATCAAGCTCCTGGAAGGAACGCAAGGCATCGGCGTTGTGCTCGGCGAGACGCCGAAATCGGCCAAGTCCGTCATCGATGCCTTTCACGGCGCTAATATCGCGATCCTCGTGCAGCAATTCGTGAAAGAGGCGGAGGGGAGCGACATTCGCGCCTTCGTGGTCGGCGGCAAGGTCGTCGCCAGCATGGAGCGGCGCGGCGCGGCAGGCGAGTTCAGATCCAATCTGCATCGCGGCGGCACGGCGCGCTCGATCGAGATCACGCCGGAAGAACGCAACATGGCGATCAAGGCGGCGCGCTCCATGGGGCTCAATGTCGCCGGCGTCGACATGCTGCGGGCGGCTGCCGGAACCATGGTGGTCGAGGTCAATTCCTCGCCCGGCCTTGAGGGTGTGGAAAATGCGACGGGCGTCGATGTCGCGAGCGCGGTCATCGCCTTCCTCGAAAAAAACGCCAAGCCCGGCCGGACCCGGACCAAGGGCAAGGGATGAGCAGCGCCGCCTTCGAGATTGGCGGCCAGCGCATCCTGCCCGGCGAGCGGCGGACGATCGATCTGCCGGTGAGCGTTCTCTCCAATCAGACGCCCATGTCGCTTGCCATTCATGCCATGCATGGAGCCAAGCCAGGGCCGGTGCTGTTCCTGTCGGGGGCCGTCCATGGCGACGAGATTCTGGGGGTTGAGATCATCAGGCGTGTCGTAAACCACGCCGCGCTCGGCAGTCTCGCCGGCACGCTGCTGGCGGTGCCGATCGTCAATGCCTTCGGCTTCTTGAGCCATTCGCGCTACATGCCCGACCGGCGCGATCTCAACCGCTCCTTTCCGGGCAGCGATCGCGGGTCGCTGGCGAGCCTCTTGGCCGACCTGTTCCTCCGCGAAGTGGTGCTGCGAGCCAATTACGGTATCGATCTCCATACTGCGGGGCTGCATCGCAGCAACCTGCCGCAAATCCGTATCGCGCCGGATGAGCCGGAATTGCTGGCATTGGCGGAGGCGTTCCGGCCGCCGGTGGTGCTGATCTCGCGGTTGCGCGAAGGCACGTTGCGGCACAGTGCGCGCGAGCACGGCGTGAAAATGCTGCTCTACGAAGGCGGCGAGGCGCTGCGCTTCGACGAGGCCGCGATCCGCACCGCTGTTTCCGGTGTGCTGCGGGTCATGCGTACACTCGGCATGATCGCGCCGACGGAGAGCCAGCGCCAATCGGCAGCGCCCGTCGTTTCGCATGCGAGCACGTGGCTCCGGGCGCCGGAGGGCGGAATCCTACGGGCGGGACGCGTGATCGGAGACCGCGTCGCCAAGGGCGAGAAGATCGCCGAGATTTCCGATCCCTTGGGGCATAAGACTGCGCCCTTAATTTCGAGCGAGACGGGCATCGTGATCGGACGCACCAACCTGCCGATCGTGCATCGCGGCGAAGCGCTGTTCCACATCGCGCGGATCAAGGACACGGACCGTCTCGACCAGTTCGGCAGCGATCTCGCCGCACCGCTCTATGACGAGGATGAGATTATTTGAAAGGGCTCGGGACCCAACCGCTCCGTACACGAACTTTGCCCCTCTCCCCTTGTGGGAGAGGGCGACGAGGGCCAAAGGCCCGAGGCGGGTGAGGGGTATCTTGCCAAAGGATGGGCCATTTGTGAGTTCGAGACGCCCCCTCACCCGGCATGCTTCGCATGCCGCCCTCTCCCACGAGGAGATGGGCGATCATTTTGCGTCGATGTCCAAGTCATTGTTTTCAATGTAGTTTCTCAGAATGCGCCATTTCTCTCAGGCTTAGGGCAGCAAATAGGTAGCAGTTTTTGCTTTTTTGAGCGGGCACTTTTTGAGGGGACACGCTATGCATATCTTGTCCCTAAGGCACGCTCGGCTTGCCCTCGATAGTCGACGATGAGGCCTGACGCGCAAACCATGGCTTTGGGCCATCTGCGTCGTTCGGGCTATGCCTGTTGCATGTCGGGTAATACCTGGATTGCCGACAAAAAGGTCCGGTCCGTCGAGTTCAGCGTCGGGCCACGAACCGACATTCTCCTTGGCCTCCTACACGACCTTACCGGGATTCATGAGCCCCTGCGGATCGAGGGCGCGCTTAATTTCGCGCATCGCATTCACGGCGACCCCGCCAAGCTCGGGCTTGAGGTAGCGCATCTTTCCCTGGCCGACGGCATGCTCTCCAGTGCACGTTCCCTCCATCGCGAGCGCTCGTAGAACGAGGCGCTCAACGAAGCCCTTTGCCCGCTTGAGCGCACCTGCGTCGCTCGGCGTGACGAGTACGCAGCAGTGAAAGTTTCCGTCTCCGACATGGCCGACAATAGGCGCGACCAGTCCGGTGCGCTCGATGTCACCTTTGGTCTCCGTCACGCATTCCGCTAGCCTGGAGATGGGCACACATACGTCGGTTACGATGACGTCCGCGCCGGGCAAGAACGATTTGTTTGCCCAGAACACGTGGTGCCGCGCCTTCCAAAGCCGGCTGCGATCATCAGGATGGGTCGCCCAATCGAACGGGCTGGGTGTATATTCGCGCACGACCTCGCCAAAGCGCTCGCATTGCTCGCTCACGGACGCATCGGTCCCGTGGAATTCAAGGAACAGCATCGAAGTTTCTGGCAGGCCGAGCTTTGCATCCCTGTTGCAAGCGCGCACTTGTACCTCGTCGAGGAGTTCGATCCTCGCAAACGGGATGCCCGCTTGTATCCCGGCGATTGCAGCTTCGCAGGCCGCACCGATGGACGGGAACTGACATACGCCGGCCGAGATGGCTTCCGGAATGCCATGCAGCTTGAGGGTAAGCTCGGTGACGATGCCAAGCGTTCCCTCGGCCCCAACGATCAGCCGGGTAAGGTCGTAGCCAGCTGCAGATTTCCTAGCGCGCCGCGACGTGGACATGATCTCGCCGCTTGCAAGGACCACCTTCATCGCAAGTACGTTATCCTTCATCGTTCCGTACCTGACGGCAGTGGTGCCGGAGGCGCGCGTCGAGGCCATACCGCCGAGCGAGGCGTCGGCGCCCGGATCAACCGGAAAGAAGAGGCCTTGATCCCGCAAGTGATCGTTAAGCGCGCTCCGCGTGATCCCCGGTTCCACGACACAATCGAAGTCCTCTGTGTGCACCGCGAGCACCTGGTTCATGTCCTTGAAGTCGATCGAGATGCCGCCAAATGGCGCGTTAACGCTGCCCTCGAACGACGTGCCGGTGCCAAATGGAATGATCGGCACGCCATGGCGCCCGCAGATGCGAACGACTTGTTGCACATCATCGGTCGACTGCGGATAGACGACAGCGTCCGGCGGCTGACATGCGATCCATGTGGTTGTGTTTCCATGCTGCTGGCACACGGTCCGTGACGTCACGAGCCGATTTCCGAGTGTCGCCGCTAGTGCGGCAATCGCTGCCTCCACTGCGGGAGGCTCAGGGCGAGCATGGGGCATGTGGTTCACAGCCATAACCTTAATCGATCGTACGCTTTATGAGAGCGCTGCTATCAATTTCGTCAACGCTTCGAATGCCAGTAAGCGCCATCGTAACATTGAGTTCTCGGCGGATGATCTCGATGGCCGTCGCCACGCCGGCCTGGCCGCCAGCGCCCAAGCCATATACGTACGCCCTGCCTACAAGACAGCCTCTCGCTCCAAGAGCGAGCGCACGGAACACGTCCTGGCCCGAACGAATGCCGCCGTCGAAAAGAACCTCAATCTGGGATCCGACGGCTTCTGCAATTCCAGGCAGCACGGAGACCGTCGACGGCGCACCGTCCAACTGCCGGCCGCCGTGATTGGAAACCACAATCGCGGTGGCACCGGCCTTTACGGCGAGCTTTGCGTCTTCAATGTCGAGAATGCCCTTTATGATCAGCTTGCCTGGCCAGATGCTTCGTATCCATTCGAAATCTTTCCAGCTTAATGTCTCGTCGAACTGATGCCTGATCCATTCAGCCAAGGCCCTCACACCTGCCTCGCCGCTGAAGTAGGCATCGAGGTTGCCGAAGGTCCAGCGCTTGCTCCTCAGCATGCCAGCTGCCCAGCGCGGCTTGGTGGCCATATTCATCAGATTTGTAAGCTTGAGCGACGGCGGTACCGACAGGCCGTTTCTGATGTCGGCATGACGCTGCCCGAGGACTTGCAGGTCGACTGTGAGCACCAGGGCGCTACATTTCACGGCCGCAGCACGCTCGATGAGCGATCGGGCAAAACCGCGATCCTTCATCACGTAGAGCTGGAACCAGAAAGGTTGATCGACCGCGGCGGCTACATCCTCGATGGAGCAGATGCCAAGCGTACCGAGCGTGTAGGGAACTCCGGCTTCCTGGGCCGCGCGACAGGCAAGGATTTCCCCGTTGCTCCATTGAAGTCCACCCATTCCGATCGGTGCGAGCGCAATCGGCAGCCCAGCGGGCTCTCCGAGGATTGTCGTGGTCGTTTGTCTTTCTGAAACATCAACAAGCACCCGTTGGCGCAGTTCGATAGCGTCCAGATCCTTGCGATTCGCTCGCAGTGTCTGCTCTGAATAGGAGCCTGCGTCGGCATAGCCGAAGAAAGCCCGCGGCACCCGGCGGCGGGCCGCCTGTCGCAGATCCTCGATACACGTGATCCCACTCATGAATGAAGGTGGGAGGCGACCCAGTTCCGGCCGGATTCTCGGCTCGGATGCTTCCGGTCCCAAATGCGATTTCCGGGTTTGGGCAATTGCATCCATCGACGTGAACTCCGGGTGATCGAGATGGTCGGGTCATCGGATGGCACAATGGACGAAATGTAAACTCACTAGCCAGTATACATTCGTTGGCGCTAGCGTGCCGAGATGCCCAGATCAGCGGATCAAACCCGACAAAGGATACTGCAGACGGCCTACAAGCTCTTCCGCCGCAGTGGGTTCTTTCGTGTCGCTGTCGACGAGATCGCCGATGCTTCGGGTATCACCAAGCGGACATTGTATTATCACTTCAAGAGCAAGGATACGCTGCTCGCCGCCGTGCTCGCGTCGCAACACGACCAGACCTTCGCCGCGTTCCAGAATTTCGGCATCGAGATGTCCGGCAGCCCGGAGCAAATCGTCGATGCGCTCTTCCACGAGCTGGCCATCTGGTCTACTAAGCCGCGCTGGGCGGGTTCAGGCTTCACGCGGCTTGCAATGGAGTTGGCGGACTTGCCTGGTCACCCCGCCCGATCCATCGCCAGGCAACACAAGGCCGTTCTCGAGAAATACATCGCTGACTTGCTGGCCAGGTCCAGTGTGAAGTCGCCCACCGACCGGGCCCGCGAAATTGTGCTTCTCGCAGAGGGTGCGATGGTGATGATCCTGATCCATGGAGATCGGACTTATGCCGAGGTTGCCGCTGCGGCCGCGAAGCGGCTTCTCGGCGAGGACAAATTGCGCGTGTCTTCGAAGTCGCGACGACGAGCCAACCGGGAATAACGAACGGTAGGCGAGCGAATAGACCGCTTCGGGTCACAAGCGCCATAGTCGCAATGTCGGCGGCGCGTCCGCTTGGGCCCCATGTGTGGACGGCTCCGAGCTGTCAAGGGCTTCTTCACGTCGCAGCGCTGGTCGTAGCAGCCATGTGTTCGGCCTTTGAGTGCGGCTCACAGGGCCGCTGGCCATAATGCCCTCCGCGGATCAAGTCCCGGTCAAAAGCTCGCATTCGACAATGCTGTGGCCCAAGTGGGTTGTCCTGATCACCGGATCGACCGGTTCTGCATTACGTGCTGTCAGTCCTTTCCAGCTTTCGCATCACGCCGTAGTCGGCGCGATCTCGTCCGAAGTTGCTTCGCCCTAGCGAGCCAGCGCGACGGGTTCCTTGTAGCGTTCGCCCTTGGCCATCATCGCCCAGGCCATGCGTGCGATCTTGTTGGCGAGTGCGATCGCTGCCACTTTCGTCGGCCGCCGTTCCAACAGCTTGGCAAGCCACGGCCGATGTTTGGTGCCGTGGATTTTGGCGTATCGGATCACCGCCAGCGCCCCAGTGCAGAACAATGAACGCAGGTATCGATCGCCTTGCTTCGTAATATTGCCGAGCCTCTCTCTGCCTCCACTGGAGTTTTGCTTCGGCACCAGGCCAATCCAGGCTGAGAAGTCGCGCCCCGATCGAAACGCTCTCGGATCCGGGATACTGGCGACCAGCGCGGTTGCCAGCGCCGGGCCGACTCCGGGAAGATCATCCAGTCGCTGGCTGGTCTCATTTGAGCGATGCCAGGCGTTGATCCGCCGGTCGAACGCCAGGATCTGTTCCTTCAGTTGCCTTAGCTGATTGCCCAGTGCTCCAAGGCACTCGCGCGCAGTCACGGGCACACGTCCATCGTCAGGGTCGGAGACCACTTCGAGTAGTTCCTCGACGCCATTGCGACCAACAGGTGCGACGATGCCAAACTCGGCTAGGTGCGCGCGGATCGCGTTGATCAACGAAGTCTGCTGGCGGATGAACAGATGCCGTGTACGGTGTAGCATCAGACACGCCTGCTGGTCAGGTGTCTTGGTCGGTACAAACCGCATGCTCGGCCGCTGCACCGCCTCACAAATGGCTTCGGCATCGCTGGCATCGTTCTTCTGGCGTTTTACGTACGGCTTCACATAGGCTGGCGGCATCAACCGAACCGCGTGACCGAGAGCCTGCAACTCGCGCGACCAATGGTGCGACGAGGCGCATGCCTCGATGCCGACCACGCAAGGCGGCAACTTCCTAAAGAATCCGAGAACCCGTGAACGCCTCAGCTGCTGGCGAACGACCACCTGGCCATCAGCGTTGACGCCATGAACCTGGAAAACTGATTTGGCGATGTCGAACCCGATTGTCGCGACCGCTTGCATGTCTGGCTCCTCCTAATCATGGTCACCTAACCGGCAACCGATCCTATGGTGCTTGCGCACCGGTGGAGGAGCCGTCCACAGCATCAATAGCAGACGAGATTGTCACACGAGGAAGTCGACGAGAAGGATCATAGCACTAAATCGCGGCCGCGATATGTGTGGCGCGGCCCTGGTCGCCATGAGCGGGTGAGCCGGCGGAGGGATTATCCTTA
>JAXMCQ010000011.1:0-168936 GCA_046349315.1 Hyphomicrobiales bacterium
GGCAGAGGCGATGCGGCTATTGCCAGAGCTTTCCGATGGCTTCCTCGGCCAAGGCCGGGTCGGGCGTCTGGACGAACAGGATCATGTTCGATTTGGCGAAGGCATAAAGCGGGCCTTGTGCCAATTCGCCGGGAGCGCCGATCCGCGTCACCGGATGGCCGGCGATCGTCTCTTCCACAATGGTGAGCGGAACATTGCTCGAGGCCTGCAGGGCGGCCTTGAAGGCGGCTATGAGCTGGGCCGGGTCGGCGCCGTTCACGCGCCATATGCCGGCGGCACCCTTGAGGCCGCCCGGCGCATAGGCGCTGGCGAGACTGAAATCGGCGCGCGTCTTGCCCAATGTCTTGAGAAATGTATCGAAGGCCGAACTGTTCGTCGAAAGCTCGGTGCCTGCCTGGCTTTCGACGGTTAATGACACGCCGCCAAGCGATTGCGGGAGGAGCGCTTCGATGTCCGGTGCTGCGTGCCGGCCGGCACTGACAACCGGGGCAACAAACAAGAAGGCCGTGCAGCAGAGCAGCGAGAGTACTTTGATCAGCGTGCTCATGGTGTATCGGTTCATGAGATATCCAGGGTCTGGCCGCCATCGAAGGGGATGCAGGCGCCCGTCATCCAGGCGGAATCAGGCGAAATCAAGAGTTCGATCCAGCGCGCCACTTCGTCCGCCTCGCCAATGCGGCCGAGCGGCACCTGGCCGGCAAGCCATTCATAGGCTTCGGCGAGATTGGTTGCCCAGGTCTCATGAATGGGCGTGTCAACGGGCCCGAGCGCCAGCGCGTTCACGCGAACACGGGCTGGCGCCAATTCGCCGGCAAGCGACCGCGTCAGATATTCGAGCGCGGCCTTGGTCATTCCGTAAAGCGACTGCCCGGGTCTCAGGATCGTTCCGGACGAAGACGAGATGTTGACGATCGCGCCCTTCTGCTCGCGCAAGGCCGGAAGGGCTTTCTGGATGAGGAGGTAGGGAGCACGAATGTTGACGACCCAGTGGAAGTCGATCACGTCCAGCGGATAGTCCTCGATGGGCATCACTTTTATGGTCGCGGCATTATTGACCAACCCATCGATGCGGCCAAATTTTGCGAGCGCCTCTTCGACAATGCGCTGCGGCGCGGCGGGGTCGGCAAGATCCTCGGCAAGTATAAGGCGACGGCCAACACCGCCCTCGAGACTCGCCGCGACCTCTTCAAGCTTGTCGCGCCGCCTTCCAACAAGAGTGAGGCTCCAGCCCGATTGCGCCAAGCGGCGCGCCGTTGCAGCGCCGATTCCGGTTCCGGCGCCGGTGACGATCGCATGTTTCATGATGACACCCTCACTCTGCGAAAATCCTGATACTTCCTTCGATTGAACGATTGGGCTCGAGAACCCGCACGCCATGGCTTGGCACCCCGGCGGCCATGCGATTGAACCCGTCATTGGCATTGCTGACGGGTTCGACGCAGACATAAGGATAGTGCCAGGCGCTGTAGAGCTGGAGCTTGTCCAAGGCACCGTCGGCCGTGATCACGGTGCGAGACCCATCCGGATATTCGAGCGCGGCGCGGCCGTCCCAGCCCTCGTAGAGCCTGTCCACCACCATTTCCGATACATCGGCGCCTTCGCGGAAGCTCAAGCCGTCAATCAGCGGGCCGCATGGCACGCTCACGGCTTCGGGTGCGTCGGCCGGCCACACGCCGACGGCTTCGAAGCGAAGTTTGGTACCCGCAGGCTTCGGGAAATAGGGATGGTATCCAATCCCCGCCGGCATCAAGCGGTGATCGCGCGATGTGACTTTCAGAGAGATGAGAAGTCCCTCATCCGAAAGCCCGAAGCCGACCTCACCGCGGAAGCGAAATGGATAAGTGCCGCTCTCAGGCTCATGGTCGTATTGAAGGTCGAGTTTTGATTCGTCCTGGGCGATGATCTTGAGCGGCGCAATCCAGGCATCGCCATGGGTGGCCGTCGGCTCCTCGCGCACGGTTCGGTCAAGCGCATAACTATTGCCGCCAAATGTGAATCCCGGGCCAAAGAGGGGCCCGGAATAGGGCATCAAGGGAAAGCCCGCGAACTCATAGACCTTGGGATGAGCGATGGCGCTCTCCGGCGTCGGCCGCACAATGTCGCGTCCGCGGTGACGGAACGAGACGATGCGCGCGCCGAAGTATGGCGCGACGACGAGTCGGTAGGCACCATGCTCCAGCGAAACAAGGGCCCCGGTGCTGGTCGGCTGGCGAAAGCTGAGGCCCATGCCGCTTAGAGCTCGGCGTTGACGATGAATCCCGCATCGACGAGCAGCGTCGCCGAGGTCACGTAGCTCGCATCATCGGAGAGCAGGAACGCGACCGTCGCCGCAAGCTCTGAAGGCTCGGCGAGGCGGTGGAGCGCGATCCGGTCGGTATAATACTTCATGATGTCGGGCATCTCGAGCAATGGCGCGCTCATATTGGTCCTGACCGCCCCGGGCTCGACGACATTGACGCGAATACCGTTATTGCCGAGTACCGAGCCCAAGGCCTTGCCGAGCATGCTGATCGCACCCTTGGTGCCGCAATAGGCGACTTGGGTCGGGGCGCCGACATGGGCCGAGATCGAGCTGATCATCACGATCGCGCCGCCGTGGCCTTCAGCGATCATCTGCTTGGCGCCTTCGGTAACCACCACCCAGGCGCCGCGAACATTGACTTCAAAGAGCTCGTTGAAATCCTCCATGCTGGTTCCGTCCCATGGCATGAACGGATTGATGGCCGCATTGGAGACAACGTAATCGAGACGCCCGCCGCGCTTGGCGGTCTCTTTCACCATCGCGGTCACTTGCGCCGGATCGCGCATGTCGGCGGCAATCGCGAAGGCCTCGCCGCCGGCTTGCTTGATCTTCTGCAGCGTCTCGTCCGCCGATAGATCGGGTTTGCGGTTGACGGCGACGAGTGCGCCCTCCGAAGCCAGCCTGACTGCCGTCGCCTGACCTATGCCGGTCGTGGCACCGGTAACGATTGCGACCTTGCCGGTAAAACGTCCCATTCGATCATCCCCAAATTAGAAAATGGCTATTGGATTCCATGGCGTTCCGGTCGCACCGGGCAAACGCAAGGGAAGCCCGACAACCATGAACTCGAAGCGGCCTTCTTCCTTGCAGGCCTCGTGCAATTCCTCGAGCTGCAAGCTGTCGGAAATCAGCATGCCCATGGCGGTCAATTGCAAGGGATGGATCGGATAGGGCATGTCCTCGACGTTGCTTGGCACCGTTTCGCCGTCGCCGTCGGGCAGGAATGCGGCGATCTTGCGCTCATGCATCCACGGCACCGTATCGACATGGAGACCGGCCTTGCCTTCGCCGGCCGGCGGGATGTCGTTGCTCCAGGCGCCGAGTTTCAAGCGACGGGCATGATGGCCGGTGCGGAAGACGAGAATGTCGCCTTCGCCAAGGCGCACGCCTTGCGCCTTCTCGATCTCTTCAAGCTCCTTGCGGGTCACCGCCTCGCCGGGCTCGAGCCATTCGACGCCGCGATGGCGCGCGGCATCGAGCAGCACGCCGCGACCGACGAGGCCCGTCGCATAAGCGGTGATCGAGCCCCAGTCGGAGCCGCGCGACGTCAACGTCGAAACCGGTTTGCCGTTATAAAGCTTGCCCTTGTAGCCGACGTGATTGAGCGCATCGACATGGGTGAAGGCATCGCCGTGGCTGCCCATGCCGAGCCAGCACATGCCGAAGGTGAGGCCGCTTTTGCTGATCGGGATATCGTGCAAGAGCGACATCAAATGCACGGCCGGATTCGGATTATCCGGAACGGCGACCTTGCCGATCGGGATCGCCATTGAAACCTGGCGGCCGCTTTTGACGAGTTTTGCCGCCGCGGCGACCATTGCGGGGGTGAGATAGTTCAAAGTCCCGCGCTCGTCGTCGGGGCCCCAGCGGCCCCAATTTTTCACGCTCTCATAGATCGCATCAAACTCCTTGAGCGAGACGGGTGCGGGCGGCGTGAGCTTGCGGGCCATGACTTGTGTCCTCAATACGAATTGAGCAAGGCAAGAAAATATTGAAATCCGGGAGCACTTTCGCGCTCCCGGATTTGATGTCACGCCTTATTGGGCAGGCGCGGTCGCTGCAAGGATCGTGTCGACATTGTCCTTGGTCACGAAGATGAGCCCTGAATCGCCGATCGCCGGCAATGGATTCTGCAGCCACTGATCCATGCCGAGGCTGCGGATGATGTCATTATGGAACGTGTAGAGATAGGCGACGGCAAAGAAGTCCATCGTCTCGTATTTTTCCATATTGATCATCTTCACGGTTCCGTCCTTGATCGAATTCATGAAGTCGCGGCCGGCTTCATTGGACGTAACGATGATTTGGCCGGCTTTGCCCGACTCGGTGACGGCACGGACAATGCCGGGCCCGGCTTCCGAGTCGAAGCCGACCATGCCGGTCAAGTTCGGATGGCCTTGAATGATCGCGGCGGTGTTTGCCGCAACCTGCTCGACATTGGTGCCGGATTCCTCATCGGCGACAACCTTGATGTCCGGGCATTCCTTGGCGAGCGCATCGCGCAGACCCTGACGGGCAGCGATGAAGCTGGCACCGGCGAGGAACGAGATAGTGCCGATCTCACCCGCTTTCAGGCCGGCTTCGGCATGATAGCGGCACTGATACTGGCCATGCTGGTAGCCGAGATTGTACCAGTTCGTGCCGAGATAGGTGAGGCGCTTCGACGAGGACAAGTCGCCGTCGGTGACGACAGTCGCGACCTTCTTGTCGATGCACTTGTCGACCTCGGATGCCAAAGCGTCGTCCCAGCCACCGACAACGATGACGCCAGCCGGGTTCTTGGTGCATTCGGCGTCGACCGTGGTGATAAAGGCGGCGAGATCGACCGAGGTCGGGCCGGCAATGCGAACATTCACATTGAAGGCCTTGCGCGCCGATTCGAGGCCCGGATAGACGCGCTCGACGAAGAGCGGAAGATTCGAGGCGTTGCTGATCCAGACATATTCCTGGTCCTTGCGGCTGGCATCGCCGATCGGAACATCCAGGCCCTTCGGTACCATTGATGCGGCCATCGCCGGGTCGGTCGCCGCCAGGATGGTATCCACATTATCCTTGGTGACGAAGATCAAGCCTGAATCGCCGATCGCCGGCAATGGATTTTGCAGCCACTGATCCATGCCGAGATTGCGGATGATGTCGTTGTGGAACGTGTAGAGATACAGGACCGCGAAGAAGTCCATGGTCTCATACTTTTCCATGTTGATCATCTTCACCGTGCCGTCCTTGATCGAATTCATGAAGTCGCGGCCGGCTTCATTGGACGTAACGATGATTTGGCCGGCTTTACCCGACTCGGTGACAGCACGGACAATCCCAGGCCCAGCTTCGGAGTCGAAGCCGACCATGCCGGTCAAATTCGGATGGCCTTGGATGATCGCAGCGGTATTGGCGGCAACCTGCTCGACATTGGTGCCGGACTCTTCGTCAGCGACAACCTTGATGTCGGGGCATTCTTTGGCAAGCGCATCGCGCAAGCCCTGACGAGCCGCGATGAAGTTGCTCGCCGCAAGGAACGAAATCGTGCCGATCTCGCCGGTCTTGAGGCCGGCCTCGGCATGATAGCGGCACTGATACTGGCCATGCTGGTAGCCGAGATTGTACCAGTTGGTGCCGAGATAGGTGAGGCGCTTCGACATCGGCAGATCGCCGTCGGTGACAACCGTCGGCACCTTCTTGTCGATGCACTTGTCAACCTCTGAGGCGAGCGCGTCGTCCCAGCCGCCGACCACGATCACGCCGGCTGGATTCTTGGTACATTCGGCATCGACGGTTGTGATGAAGGCGGCGAGATCAACGGAGGTCGGGCCGGCGATCCTCACATTCACATTCAGTGCCTTGCGCGCCGATTCGAGGCCTGGATAGACGCGTTCCACGAACAAAGGCAGGTTCGAGGCATTGCTGATCCAGACGTATTCCTGATCCTTGCGGCTTGCATCGCCGATAGGAACATCGAGTCCCTTCGGTTGTTCGGCAAGCGCGGACAGGCTTGACAGAGCCAGCGACGCCAGCAAGGCCGACAGGCAAATTGCAGGTCCTTTCATCTCCTCCTCCATGTTTCAGTCTATTTAAACGTCCCCTTATCGGGGGCTTTTCTTATGATCTTCAGGCACGATGGTGGAGCCGTCCGAACTGATCAAGTCCGACGCTAATCAGCAACACGACGCCAACGACGATGAGCTGCCAGAAAGGACTGATGTTGGCGATGATCATGGCATTCTGCAGAAGCGACATCAGCAGGACGCCTAGGAATGCTCCGAACACAGTGCCGGAACCACCGGAGAGGCTCGCTCCACCTAGCACGACCGCAGTGATGACTTTGAGCTCTACGCCATTGCCGGCGAGTACGACGGCTGTGTTAAGGCGCGATGCAAGCAGGGAGCCGGCGAGGCCGGCCAGCAAGCCCATGATCACGAAGAACGCAAAGACGGTCCGATCGACATTGATGCCCGATAATTTGGCGGCACGGGCGTTGCCGCCAATATAATAGGCTTGGCGGAAATATCGCGTGCGGCCGACCAGAAATGCGAAAAGCAGCACGATTACCGCCATGAACCAGAATGGCGAATAGATGCCGAGGATCTGCGTCTGGCCAAAGACGGTATAGCCATTGCCGATATTGGTGACGCCGGCGCCGGAAACGAGCTGCAACCCGCCGCGATAAATGGACAAGGTGGCCAAGGTCGCAATCAGCGCGTTGATCTTGAAGCGGGTGACGAGCGTGCCGTTGATGACACCAAGCAGCACTCCCCAAACGCACCCCGCCAGGAAGGCTGGCACCGGCGGCCAGCCAAGCTGCTTGACGGCAAGCCCGGCAATAATGCCGGAAAAGGCAAGAATACCGCCAATCGACAAATCGAACATGCCGCTGATCATCAGCACCATCATGCCGCAAGCGAGGATGCCGGTTTGCGCCGTATCGAGCAGGACGACCGCCGCGTTGCCGGTGGTCAAAAACGTCGACGGCCTGAATGCGGTCATCCCGATAATGAGGGCGACGATCAGGATGATGAGCAGGAGCGGGCGGTCGGTCGCGATACGCGCGCTGAAAGCCTTAAGGCTGGAGGAACTACTCCGTGCTGCTGTCTGAGTGCTCATGCCGCTTCCTCTGTAAGTTCCGACTTGGGCGCGGCAAGTTCGAGTATGCCGATCTCGGTTGCATTTGCCGCGTCGAGTTCGCCCGCAACGCGGCCTTCCGACATCACGACGATACGATGCGCCAGCGCCAGAACCTCGGGAAGGTCGGACGACACCACCAGCAGCGCCATGCCACTCGCCGCCAAGTCGCGCAGAATTGCGTAAATATCGGCCTTTGAGCCAACGTCGACGCCGCGCGTCGGCTCATCGACGATGAGTATGCGCGGCTCTCGCACCAGCCATTTGGCGAGCAGCACCTTCTGCTGATTGCCGCCCGACAAGTAGCGAACCTCGCGGCTGACGTTCGGCGTCGCGACGCGCAGGAGGCGAACGTATTTCTCGCTCACCTCGCGAGTTTCCTTGCGCGAAAGCAATCCGCGATGGGTGTAGGCGTCGAGATTTGCGGCGATGAGATTGGCCTCGATGGTGAAATCCATGAAAAGGCCGCCATCCTTGCGGTCTTCAGGAAGCATCGAAATGCCGGCCTTCATGGAATCGGAGGGGCTCTTGGGCCGCAGTTCCTTGCCGCCCACGATAAGCTGGCCAGATTGGATCGGGCGGGCGCCAAAAATCGCCTCGCACGTCTCCGTTCGACCGGCGCCGAGCAGGCCCGCAAGGCATAGGATCTCGCCATAGCGCAGGGTCAGGGAAACCGATTTCACGGGCGCGGCGGAGAGGTCACGAAGTTCAAGCGCGACGGCTGCATCCTGGGACGCGCGCCGTGGGTCGGGTTCAAATGAAAGCTCGCGCCCGACCATCAACGAAATCAGTTCTCGGTGTGTGGTCTGCGCCGTATCGCGCACGCCGGTCACCCGGCCGTCCTTCAAGACGGTGACGCGATTGGAGATCTCAAAAATCTCGGCCATCCGATGCGACACGTAGACGATCGCGATTCCCTGGCTTGCCAACCGACGGATGACGCGGAAGAGGTGGCGGCCCTCGTTGATCGTCAGGGACGAGGTCGGCTCATCGAGAATGATGAGCTTCAGCTCATGCGAGAGGCCCTTGGCGATCTCAACCATTTGCTGCTGGCCCGGCGACAACTGATACACGGGCTTTGTCGGGTCGATATCGACTTCCAGGTCCTTGAGAATGCGACGCGCGCCTTCGATCATCGGGCCGCGCTTGATGATGCCGAGCGCATTGGAAGGCTGGCGGCCGGCATAGATATTTTCAGCGACGCTGAGAGCGCCGACAAGGCTGCGTTCCTGGAAAACCATGGCGACGCCGGCTTCGGCGGTCGCATGCTCGTTCAGCCCGACGAGCGACTTGCCGTCGAGTTCGATCGTGCCGCTATCGGGCTGATAGACGCCGGCCACGAGATGCATGAGGGTCGATTTGCCGGCGCCGTTTTCGCCGATGAGCGCGTGAACTTCTCCGGGCTGGACTTCGAGCGACACATTGTCGACCGCGCGTACCCCCGGAAATGTCTTCACCACATTGCGGATCGCAAGGCGCAATTAGTTACACTCCCCCGTCTCGATGCCGTGTTTCTTGAAAGAATGCTGCACGGCTAGTTTAGATGTCAATCGCTTTCTGAGCTCTCAACCTATTCACATTCGCAATTCTGTCATGCCGCAGGCAGGTTTAGCGTTGTTTCGAATGCCTGGATGGCCTCGCCTGCAATCTCCACGTTTGTACCGTCGTGTTTGCACCAAAGGTCGCCGCCGCGTTTCGACAAGTGGCGGCTGTGGATTTCGCTCTTGCCAAGCCGCGGTGCCCAATAGGGCGTGATGATGCGGTGGGCGGTTCCGCAGACCGGGTCTTCCGGCAATCCGACGGCAGGGGCAAACACACGGATGACGATGTCGCTTTGGGTCCCCGGCGCGGTAGCGATGACGGCGCTGCGATCGAGCGCGGCGACTTGCGCCAAATCGGGTTCGAGCGCGACAATCGCCTGCTCATCTTCGAAAAACGCAACATAGCCAAAGGGCGCGACATAGATTTCGCTTGGGCGTGCCCTCAGAGAGCGCGCAACATCATCCGCACGCGGTGTTTGCTCATATGGCATGACCGGCCATCGAACGCTTATCCCATGCGGCGAGCGATTGGCGTGGCGGTGGTCGCCATTGGCAAGTTTGAAGGCGACCGCGTCGCGCTTCGTACCGGACAAGGCGATGAAGGCGGCCGCCGCGGTGGCATGCCCGGCGCCCGGATGCGTCCCGTCCGGCGTATAGAATCTGAGTTCGGGTTCGTTTGATTCCGGCCGCAGGATGAGCGCCATGACATCGGCGCCGATAAGGTCGCTCACACCCGCCATGGTTGCATCGGCGTCACGCGGAATCTCGCTCGCCGTTGCCACGAAGGCCGGGTTGCCATGAAAGATATGGCGCGCAAACGTCACGACCTGGTGAAGCTTGATCTGCACTGGAGGCTTACGATTTTAGCGGCTTGTAAGCGACAACCTGCATTTCGACCTTGCAGGGGAAATTGAACTTCATCGGAAAGACGGAGCGTACCGGGGGATCCTTGCTGAAATAGGTGACGTAGATCTTGTTGAAGGCGTTGAAATCGCGCGGATCGGTAATCCAGCATTCGCATTTGACAACATCGGCCAAAGTGCAGTTCTCGAGCGCCAAGGCTTCCTTGATGAAGTCGAAAGTCTTGTGCACCTGCTTGTCGAAGGGCATGTCGAAATTGCCGGTGCCGTCATCGAGAATATTGCCGGCCTCGTCATAGGTGAGGTCGGCGGGGTCAAAGATCCACGGCCCGTAGGCTGAGGTATAGACGAAGTCGCCGGCGCGAATGGTCTTCGAGATCGGCACGGCGTGATGGGCAGGGTGGGCGCGTTTCATGTATGTTTTTCCTCAGTAACGGGCGCGAATTTTCCAGGTATCGATGAGTTCGTTTCCCTTCACCACGTGAAAGGCGGGGTAGAGATTGACGGTCGGATCGCAATGCGAGGTCAGGAATTCGATGGTGTCGCCGAGGGCAGGGCCTTTGCCTTCGAAGTCGACGGCGCCATGCTCATCGCCCATGAAGCGATAAGTGGCGCCGGCCGGTGCGCCGCGGCGCGGCTGCGGCTTGCCGCTATCGGTTGCGAATGCCTTCCAGCCAGCATTGACGATGACGCATCCGGGCCGGTTGTTGGAAACAACAGAAGCGGCAACGAAGAGCGACGGCTCGAAAGGGTTCTCGTTTTCATTGGTGACGATGGAGCCGTAACAAGAATCCATGAAAATGAATGAGCCCGGCTGCAGTTCGGTCAGGAGGCCGGTGCGGCCATCGACGGCATGCGTACCGGTGCCGGCGCCGGAGATGATCTCCGGGGAGTGTCCTGCCTCTTTTAGAGCGGCGATCAACGCGCGCAGACGGTCCTGCTGTATGCCGGCGAGGCGCTGGCGCTCGCTCAACGGCATGATCTGCTGCAGATTGCCCCAGTAAGACTGCAGGCCGCGAAAACGTAGTTGCGGTTTGGCAGCGATAAGTTTCGCCAGCGCAACCGCATCTTCAATCGTCGCGCAGCCGGTGCGGCCGACGCCGAAATCGAACTCCACGAGAACGTCCATGACGCGGCCGCTGGCGGCAGCGATCTCCGCATAGGCATCGGCATTCACCGGGTTGTCGGCGATCGCCATGACATCAGCGCCCCGCAATAGGAGCTGATAGAGTCGCTCAAGCTGGTTGGGCGTGACCATCGGCGAGGTGATGAGGATCCCCGAAATGCCGCCGAGCGCCATGCATTCGGCTTCCTCGATGGTGGCGCAGGAGGCACCGATTGCTCCAGCGCGCTGCAAGCGTTGGGCGATCTCGACGGATTTGTGCGCCTTGGCGTGCGGACGAAGCTTTACGCCCATGGCCTTTGCGCGCTCGGCCATGGTCGCGATGTTGGCGTCAAGCAGATCGATGTCGACGAGCAGGGAAGGCGTCGGCACGCTGGCGCGCGGTATCTTTCCCATCGATGCCTCCCTTTTTCTTATCAAACCACATTGGTCGGCGGGGTCAAGAGGTCACAGGTCGTTATGCTATTGACAATTCGGACATCAAGCCCGAACTTTTGTCCTTCGTGCCAGGGGCCGACAGTGGAAGAATGTCATCGATGAACGTACAGCGCATCCCGGTTGGCCGGCGCAAGCGCTCGCACGAGATCGCCGAACTCATCGAGGGGGCGATTGCCTCGGGCGAGTTCGAGATCGGCTCGAAACTGCCTTCCGAAAAGGAATTGGCGGAGCGCTACGGCGTCGGCCGGCCGTCGGTGCGCGAAGCGCTGTTTCTGTTGCAGCAGCAGGGCTTCGTCGACGTCACGAGCGGGGCGCGGGCGCAAGTCACTGCCCCCAACGCAAAATTTCTCTCCGACCAGCTTGCCGGCCTCGTCAAGCGCACCTCGGCGCGCGGGCAGGGCCAGACCTACATGGAACAGGCGCGCCTTCTCTTCGAGTCGGGCGTGGCCTGGCAGGCGGCGCAATGCGCAACGCCCGAAGATATCGAGAGGCTCAAAAGGGCGCTTGATGCCAATACGGAGGCGATTGGAAACACGCCGGAATTCATTCGCACCGATGTGGCGTTCCACTATGAGCTCACCGTCATCACGCGCAATCCGGTGTTCTCTGCCATTCACGATATCCTGGTTCAGTGGCTCATCGATCAGCGCACCACGACCATCCACATGCCGGGCGCCGATTCACTGTCGGTTCGTGATCACACGGCGATCTACGAAGCCGTGGCGGCGCGCGATCCGATGCGGGCCTTTCATGAAATGACCAGCCATCTGCGGCTGATCAGCCAGCTCTATACGGAATCGAAGCGCCTTCACGACGAGATAATGCGCAATGTCGCGCGTGACGTCGCAGCGCGCATCGATCGCGAGAAGGAAGAAATGTGGGCGGGCCTGCGCGGCAATGCGGAAGGCAAGGGCAAGCCGCACAAGAAGCGAGGAGTATAGATATGACGACAGTCGTCCTCGGTGCCGGAGCGGTTGGCGTCGCGACGGCCTGGTATCTGAGCAAGGCCGGCGAGGACGTCGTCGTCATCGAACGGCAGCCCGAAGCGGGGCTCGAAACAAGCTGGGGCAATGGCGGCGTCATCCATGCCAGCGAAGTCGAGCCTTGGTCGCAGCCCGGCATGCCGCGCAAGATCATGGGCTGGCTCGGCAAGGAGAATGCGCCGCTTCTGCTGCGCTACGGCGCGATCCCGCATATGTGGCGCTGGGGCCTCGAATTCGCACAGAATTGCACGCCTGAACGGTTCAAGGCGAATGCGAAGGCCAATCTCGATCTCGCTCTGCATTCGCTCAAGTCGCTGCAGGAGATCGGTGCCGAAACCGGCATCAAGTATGATCGCGCGACACGCGGGGTCTTGAAGATCTACCGCTCGTCCGATTCCCTCGATGGCGCGCAACGCTCGACCGACTATCTTGCCGGCCACGGCCTCCTCTACGAGCGCGTCGATGCCAATCGCGCCGTCGAGCTTGAGCCGGCGCTCGAGGCGACGAAGCCGACGATGGTCGGCGCACTATATTTTGCCCGCGACGAGGTCGGCGATTGCAACAAGTTCACGCAAGGCCTCGCTGCTGCGTGCGCGGCGCAGGGTGTCAAGTTTCGCTATGGCGAGACTGTTCAATCGATCGAAACGGCGAATGGGCGCGCCACCGGCGTTGTCACCAACAAAGAGCGCATCGCGGCCGATACGATCGTGGTCGCATTGGGAAGCTTCACCGCACCTTTGCTCGCCAAGCTCGGCATCCGCGTTCCGATCTACCCGGTCAAAGGCTTGTCGATTACGTTTCCGCGCGGCGCCTGGAACAGCGCACCGCAAATACCGGTCATCGACGACAGCAAGCTGTTCGGCCTGGTGCCGCTCGGCGATCGCATGCGGATTTCCGGCTCTGCCGAGATCACCGGCTACGACACGACACCGGCCGAATCGCGCGCGCAGGCCATCGCCGAGAATGCCGGCTTTACCTTCCCGGAGATGAAGCGCCACCTCGATATTTCGAAGGCGCGCATCTGGGCTGGCCTAAGACCTGTCACACCTGCGGGAACGCCGATCATCGGGCGCACCGGCGTCGGAGGGCTCTGGGTCAATGCCGGACATGGGCATCTTGGCTGGACGCTTGCCTGCGGCTCAGGCAGGGTTGCCGCGGATTTGATCGCCGGACGCAAGCCGGGGATCAAGGTGCCCGCCCCGCAAGGGGAGGTTTTATCCACGGCGGCATGAGACCGCCCTTTCTCAACAGCAAAATGGAGGACGTCAGCATGAGGAAGTTGTTACTCGCCACCGCGATCCTGGGACTGCTCGCAACAGCCCCGGCGATGGCGGATGAGGATGCCGCCGCAAAGGCGGTTGAGGCCGCCAAGCAATATGCAGGCACGACCATCACGGTCGTTGCCGAGGCAGGCCTGCAAGCCTTGCTCGACACGCAATATAGCGGTCCCGAATGGGAGAAGCTCACCGGCATCAAGGTGAAAGTCGTCGAGCTCCCCTTCGAAGAAATCTATCCGAAGACGCTTCTCGAAAAGCAGGCCGGCACGGGCGGCTACGATACCTTGTTGATTTCCCCGGCGTGGCTTGCGGATCTCGTCGCCAACAATGTCGTTGAGGATCTCGATCCCTATATCGAGAAATACGGCGTCAAGAGCGAGTTCGACGATATCAATCCGGCCTTCAAGGACTGGATGAGCTTCAATGGCAAGATTTATGGCCTTGTCGTCGATGGCGACGTTCTCATCACCTATTACCGCAAGGACCTCTTCGAGAATCCGGAAAACCAGACGGCATTCAAGGAGAAATACGGATACGATCTGGCGCCCCCGAAAAGCTACAAGGAATTCGGCGATATCGCCTGCTTCCTGACCGAAAAATACCAGCCGGCCATGTACGGCGCGGGCGTCATCAATACCGGTTACACGTTCTTCTTCTTCAGCGAACGGTTCCGGAATAATGGCGGCCGGTTCTTCGACCCCGAAACGATGAAGGCAACCGTCAATAGCGATGCGGGTGTGAAAGCCCTCACCGAGCTTGTTGAGCAGAACAAGTGCATGTCGCCCGGCATCGAGACCTGGGGCTTTGCGGAAAATCTCTCGGCTCTCAACGCCGGCGAAATCGCCATGACGATTTCATGGCCGCCGCTCGGGCGGTGGGCGCAGGGCGTCAATATCGAAGACAAGGCATTGTCGTGGGTACCGAAGACGACGGTCGCCGACAAGGTCGGATATTCGGTTAATCCCGGCGGCCACTCCGAAATGGCCTCGGGCTTCCTGTCGGGCGTGTCGACCGACAGCAAGAACAAGGATGCGGCCTATCTCTACGCGCAATGGATGGCGTCTAAGACTCAAAGCCTTGTCAACGTCATGAAGCCGGTCGGACTGCGCGATCCGTTCCGTATGTCTCACTACGACTCGGCTGACTATCAGAACCTCTGGCCGGGTGCGAAAGACTATCTGAAAGTGCTGAAGGATGGCGCAGCCTCCGGCTATGCCGACTTCTCGTGGATCGAGACGTTCAAGTATCAGGATGCGATGTCTCGCGCGGTGAGCGCGGCGATTGGCGGTGAAGATCCGAAGGCCGCTCTCGATGCGCTCGCAACCGAATGGGATCAGCTCACGCAGTCAGTCGGCGTCGACAAGCAGCGCGAGGCTTACAAGGTCTGGGCTTCGAAGCCCTCGGCCTATCGCGAGTGAGCGCAACACACGCAATGACGCTGAAGACCGGCCGGCCCTTTTGGGCCGGTCGGCGCGGCACGGGGCTCGCCTTCGTAGCCCCGGCCATTTTCATCATGCTGCTGGTCGGCCTCTTTCCATTCCTGTGGGCGGTCGTCGTCAGTTTCCAGGACATCACCGGCTCAAATCCCAACGGAAGCTGGGTCGGCCTCGCCCAATATGAGAAGCTCATAACCGATCCGCGCGTCTGGGCGGCGCTCGGGCGAACCATGCTCATCCTCGTGGTCGCGCTGCCGCTCGAAGTCGTCTTAGGCCTTCTGCTCGCCATGCATTTCCAGGCCGATCGGCCGTTGAAGCGGCTCTATGTTGCGCTACTGGTTCTGCCCGCCGTCGTCTCGCCAATGGTTGCGGGCTCGATGTGGCGGTTGATGTTCGATCACAAATTCGGGCCGTTCAACCAGATCATCGGCTGGGTGGCAGGGCATCCGATCGTCCTCCTGTGGACGGTCAAACCGCATCTTGCCTATTGGGCGATCCTCATCGCCGAAGTCTGGCAGTGGACGCCCTTCATGTTCATCATCCTCATGGCAGCACTCGCTAATGTGCAGCGCGAGCAGCTTGAGGCGGCAGAGATCGATGGTGCCGGCCGGTTCCGGATCTTCTTCAAGATTGTACTTCCGGCGATCATGCCGGTCCTGAGTATTGCCATTCTCATTCGCGCGCTCGATCTCTTCAAGATCTTCGACATGGTCTGGCAATTGACGCATGGCGGCCCGGGGACCAAGACCGAAACACTCTCGATCTTCATGTTCGTCAAGGGCTTCCAAAGCTTCGAGACCAGCTACACCGCCGCACTCGTCGTCGTCCTGCTTATCCTGCTTTCGGTCATCGTGACGTTCGCGCTCAAGCGGATGGAGATCGCGCGATGAAGAAGGACACAGCCCTCGGTCATGTCGTCTGGTATGCCATTTCCACGCTCATCCTGGTCGTGATGCTGTTCCCGATCTACTGGATGTTCATGGTCTCGCTCAAACTGCCTGAGGAGATCTTCAAGTCGCCGCCGATCTGGTTTCCGAACACGCCACAATTCAATAACTTTCTGGCGCTGTTCATTGATGGTGATGTCTGGTCCTTGTGGAACAGCCTGGTGATCGCCGGCGTCTCGACGGTCATCGCCATGGTGCTCGGCACGATGTGCGCCTATGCGATCGTGAGGTTCAAGACGGGCGGTGACAATCTGGCAATCTGGATCCTGTCGCAGCGCATGCTGCCGCCGATCGCAATCGTATTCCCGATCTTCCTTGCTTATGCCGTGTTCGGTCTGTCGGACAGCTATCCGGGCCTGATCCTGCTCTACACGGCGTTTGCGCTCCCCTATGTTGTTTGGATGATGCGGGGCTATCTCGAAGAAGTGCCGGTTGAGCTCGAAGAGGCAGCGCTCGTCGACGGCCATTCGCATCTGAGCGTGTTGTGGAAGGTCACGGTGCCGATGGCGCGCAACGGCCTGATCGCAACGGCGATCTTCGCCTTCGTGTTCTCGTGGAACGAGTTCCTCTTCGCGCTGGTCCTGACGCGAACCGAAGTGATCACCTACACCGTCCAGATCAGCCAGTATTTTGGTTCGCAATCGACCTTCTGGGCCAAGATCGCGGCCATGTCGGTGCTTGGCACATTGCCGGTCTTCATCGCCGTGACGCTCTTGCAGCGCTATCTGGTGCGCGGCATTTCGATGGGCGCGGTCAAGGGCTGACGATTAACGCTGGCAAACACCGTCATCCGGGCCAAAGCCCATCTTCCCTTCGCCCGCGCATAGCGCGGGAGAGGGTAGTGCGCATGTGCCGGGTGAGGGGTAGAACCACCAACTACCGTCATCCCGGCGTAAGCCGGGACCCATCTTTCACCGTGATGGGTCGTCAACAGCCTTCACGCGGATAGTTGGGTCCCGGCTTTCGCCGGGATGACGAAAAAGAGAGATACCAAAAAATTGGAGGTCACTCGATTTTTGGGATTGACGAAGTTCGTTTTCTGTTCTATTGGGCGGGAATGAACTGGGAATTGGCCATCGAAAGCAAGCGCGTACCGCTCTTGGGCGTCGTCTTGGCGCTGTTTGCCGAGATCGGGCTCGCCGAAGGCGTTTCGATCGACAGGATCGCGAAGCCGCTGCACCGGTTTATCCTCTCAAGATTGCGGTCGGCGGAATCAGCGGTGAGACGGCTCACCGTCGCCGCGGCGCGTGACATCGTGCTCGAGCATAAGCCCCGGCGTCCGGCTTCAGGCAAGCCAAAGACGTCCAGCGCAGACAAGACCGAGGCCGAAGGCGAAGCCAAGCCTGAGCGCAAGCGCCGGCCCTTGTTCAACCTCTTCGACGCGCTCAGGCGCCAGGGGCGGCGTTTCAGGAAGAAGAAGCGCCATAGCCCCGAGCCCCGCATCAGCGTCATTGATTACGATCCCCGCATCCCTGAATCCCTCAGGGCTCACTTCATGGCCCCTGTACCCGCTGCACCCGTTGTCGAGGCGAAAGTCGATGACGGCATGGTCAGTGCCAGGCACCTGGTCCGCCGGCTCCTCGCCGTTCTGGACGCGGTTCAGGACATCCCGCGCCACGCCATGCGGCTTGCCCGCTGGGACGCCAAACCCTTCGACGAGCGCCGGCCTGAGCGCTCCGGCCCATTGCGCTCCGGGCGCCCACCGGGATACCGCCAGCGGAACATCCACGAGGTCGACCAGATCCTCAAAGACTGCGACTGGCTCGCACGCCTCGGCAACCCGCCGCGCGACGACACGTCGTAGGGCGTATTCCTCGGCATACTGACTTACTTACATATGCCCCCTTACATATGCCCCTCATCCTTCGAGGCGCGCCTTCGCGCGCACCTCGGGACGAGGGGTATTTTTGTGCGCTTCAGTATCCTCTTTACCCCTCTCCCACAAGGGGAGAGGGGAAAAGGGGATGCCAGCGCAAGCCGGCATGACGGTACTCTTTATTTATCATCGCCGGATTCATTCCGGCGATCCATTGTGCCGATATTCCGTGGACTGAGTTGGATGATCCATGGATTGCGGGGACAAGCCCGGCAATGACAGTTTTCGTTGTCGTAACACCAGCCTTTGCCGGCATGGCGATTTGTGTACGGATCAAGTATCCACCGATGGGCTTGCCCTTCTCCCCGCGCTCGCGGGGAGAAGGAAAACCGTTTCTCCTTATGCGGCTTCAGCTTCGATGTTGACGGAAGAAATCGCGATCTTCGTCAGGGTTTCATCCGTTGTCTTTTCTTCCTTGAGAGTCTGTTCGAGAAGCTTGGCGGCGTCATTGAGGCCCAGTTCCTTGGCCCAGGTGCGCAGCGTTCCATACCGCGAAATCTCGTAATGCTCGACCGCCTGGGCGGCTGCGAGCAAGCCCGCATCCAAGGCCGGCGAGCCCTTGTACTCGTCCATGATCTCAGCGCCTTCTTCCGTGATACCGACGATCGCCGCGCAGGTCTTGCCCTGGGCCTTCTTGTCGATGATCGAGAAAACCTGTTCGAGGCGCTCGACATGCGTCACGGTCTGCTCGCGGTGCTTCTCGAAAGCTTCGCGAAGCTCGTCGGCATTCGCCGCCTTCGCCATTTTCGGCAAGGTCGCGAGAATCTTCTTCTCGGCGAAATAGATGTCCTTCAGCGTATCGTGAAAAAGCTCGTCCAACGTCTTCGTTGTCTTGGCCATGTGTCGCTCCTGTTTTTGAAGAAAGGGAACAACCCCTCCTGACAGGGCTTAATCACCAAGACGGCAGCTGGTTCCGAAGCGCTAGAATTTCACCGCAGACACGGTCGCATTGGCCGCAACACCTTGACCGGAACCGGACCCTACGACAGAGGGCGAGCCCGTGGCGCATCCGCACAGGATCGCTCCAACCAGCATGATGAGCACCAATTTTACCGTTCCGCGCATGCCCTCTCGCCTATCACAAAACTCAGTTTGGTGACAGGCCCGAATTAAGCCAGGCGACCACGCGCTCGGCATTGGTTTCGGGCGGCAAAGTACCGTCGACCAGCAAGGCGTCGGCTTCATCCACGGGAGGCTCGAAAGTTGCGAGCTGGCTGTCGAGCAGTCCCGGCGGCATGAAATGGCCGCGCCGCTCCGCCATGCGCCGCTCGAGCTCGGTGCGCGGAACCATCAGGCAGAGGAAGCGCAGCTCCGGCCCTATCCCTGAACGCAATCGATCGCGGTAGATGCGCTTGAGGGCCGAACAGGACCCGACCGATCCCCCATTGTTCGACAGTGCCTGGGAAATGTTGGCGAGCCAGGGCCAGCGGTCGTCATCGGTCAACGCGATTCCGGCGCTCATCTTTGCGATGTTCTCCGGGGGGTGAAGCGAGTCACCCTCGATGAAACTGACGCCGAGGCGCTTGGCCAGCGCGGTTCCGAGCGTGGTCTTGCCGCTGCCGCTGACCCCCATCACGATGACCGCCAAATCCCACCCCTCGCAACACTCATGCCTTGACCGGCTTGTCGGCGATACCATAGCTGAGGGCCGTCGAGGAATGCGAGGAGCATGTCATGAAGGCGATCGTCATCCACGCTGCCAAGGACCTTCGCATCGAGGAGCAGCAGCCCTTGCAGCCGCGGCACGGCCAGGTCGGGATCGCCGTGGGTGCGGGCGGTATCTGCGGGTCCGACCTCCATTATTACAATCACGGCGGCTTCGGAGCCGTTAGGGTCAAGCATCCGATGGTGCTCGGCCATGAGGTGGCCGGCACGATCGAGTCGCTCGGGCCCGGTGTCGAGGGTCTTGCGATCGGCGACCGCGTTGCGGTGTCCCCGTCCTTGCCCTGCAATGCGTGCGAATTATGCCTCAAGGGCCAGCAGAACCAGTGCCTCGACATGCGCTTCTATGGCAGTGCGATGCGCATGCCGCATGTCGATGGCGCCTTCCGACAGCAACTCGTGGCCGAGGCCTCCCAGTGCCACAAGCTGGCCGACGGTGTCTCATTGGCGGAGGGAGCCTTTGCCGAACCCTTGGCGGTGACCCTGCATGCCGTCAATCGCGCCGGGTCGCTTCTGGGTAAGCGGGTCCTCATTACCGGCAGCGGCCCCATAGGCGCGCTGTGTATCGTCGCCGCACGTGCCCATGGCGCGCGCGAGATCGTGGTGACCGATGTCATGGAAGGCCCGCTCGCCTTCGCGCGTGCCGTGTCCGCCGATGAGACCATCGATGTTGCCCGCGAGCCCGAACGCCTCGCCGCTTATGGTGCCGGCAAAGGGACGTTCGATGCCATGTTCGAGGCCTCGGGCAATGCCGCTGCTCTTGCTGGCGGATTGAGCGTGCTGCGGCCGCGCAGCGTCTTGGTTCAACTGGGCCTCGGCAGCGGCGAGATGCTGGTGCCCCAGAATGTCATCGTTGCCAAAGAGATCGAAGTGCGCGGTTCCTTCCGTTTCCATGAGGAATTCGCACTCGCCGTCGAACTCATCAACCGGCGCCGTGTCGATGTCCGGCCCTTGCTGAGTGATACGTTCTCGATTGACGAAGCGGTCGCCGCCTTCGAACTCGCATCCGATCGCCGGCGCGCCATGAAGGTGCAATTGGCATTTTCGTAATGGCGATTGCCGGAGCTAGCTTTCCGCTGCCAGGGCCTTCAACACCTGGACATGGAACCAGTGAAGCTGGATCTCGGAGAACCATGACGTGGCCCGGTCGCAAATATAGCGGCCCTGGTCGAAGCCCATGGACTGAAGCCCGCGCTGCACGCTTTCGACGATGGCGATGTCCTCGATGTTGAACATATGCATGAAGAGATCGCGCACGGCGAGAAGCTTGGGATCGTTCTCGGCTTCCCCGGCAGGCGTATAGATGTCGACCCGTTCCGCGCAGGCTGTGACGCCATTGGGCGCCATGCGCAGGACCACGAGATTGCTCGATCCGGGCAAGCTCAGCATGCAGAGATGCGGCCATGCCTGCCAGGCATAGTAAGGGGAGCCCGGAATCAATTCGAGGCCGGGGAAGCCTTCCTTGCTCTTGAAGCGATTGAAGGTCCAGCGCGGCCGCTCGACGAACTCCACCATTTCCTGCTCGAGCACTCTTGAGAGCTGCGGGTGGGCGATCGGGATATGGTAGGCTTCGGAAAAATTGTCGACGACGACTTTCCAATTCGCCTTGATGTCGTAGTGAAGGCGCTCGGCAGCGACCCAGCGGGATAGACCGGGTAGGAACGATTCTATGTTGGCGCCGAAGCCTTCCATCTCCGTGTCGAAGGGAGCGACCTTCGGATCGAGGTTCACAAAGAGAAGGCCCGCCGCCTTCGCAAGGGCGATGGGCTTCAACGAAAACTGCGACTTGTCGAAGTGCTCGACAGCTTCCGTCATGGGAGCCGCGGCGAGCGTGCCGTCGAGCCTGTAGAGCCAGGCGTGGTAAGGGCAGGAGATGCCCTTTGTCTTGAGCCGCCCTCGGCCTTTGAGCAGTTCATGGCCGCGATGCTGACAGACGTTGTAGAAGGCGCGGACTTCGCCATCCTGGCCCCTTACGACGAGGATCGGCTGCTCGCCCACCACGTCGGTGAAGTAGGTACCGGGCTCGGCGACGTCGCTTAAATGTCCGACATAGCACCACGACCGCTGGTGAATCTTGCGCATCTCGTCGCGATAGATTGTCTCGTCGGTGTAGTATCGAGAGGGCAGCGTAGGGGACACCATCGGGTCGAGCGTGAAGGAACCACGCTCGCCGCTCGGCAGTAGATCAGGTCGGGCGTGCGTATTCATGCGCAAGCACTCCGATTATAGTCGCCAGCCTGGCGTGGAGTTGAGAGGCCCGCGCGCCTATTTGCCCGCAAAGCGCAATCGCAATCCGGCGACGCCGGCAGCGAGATTGAGCCCGGTCTGGCCCTGTACGCTGAGCGGCTGCAGAGCGATTGACTTCTTGAATCCGCCGACCAGCACATTGGCCCCGAGGCCGACACCAATGGCCGCCTGAGCGGACGCGCCGCCATAATTGCCGGCAAGCGAACCAGCCTTGAGCTTGCCGGGCGCGAATACGAGCCAGGTCATCTTAGCCCTGCGCGTCACGCCGATGTCGATACCGACACGGGTGATGCGGCCCGTATAGGCCTCGCGGCTTCCCGATGTCGGGCGGAATGTGCATGTCATGTTGCGCCGCGAGCCAAGTACGAGCCCGACGCCGCCCTCGACATTGCACGTCAATGTGCCGATCCGGATACCCGATCTCGCAAAAGCGGGCTCGGCCGAGAACCAGATTACCATAGCGAAGAGCGCAGCCAGTCCCACCTTGACGATCGTCATGAGTCATCCTCCACGGGAAGTATTAACGGTTCCGGATACTGCATCCCGGGGCAGGAATGGTCAATGCGGCGTCTGCCAATCCATTCAATTCGAGGCGATGGCTAGAATTGCGGCTTCACCCATTCGCGGCTGGCACCCGACTCAAGCATCGCATCGACGATCGCGCCTATCCGCGCGGCATCCTGGAGATCAGGGCCGGGATTGGCTTCTCCGAGAGCCAGTTGCATGAGATCGCGGATTTCGATCGTCTTGAGGTCGTTGAAGGAAATGCCATGCGCCGGCCCGGGCAATAGAACACCGCCGGGAAGATGGCTCGGGGCGGCATAGATCGTCTTGAAACCCCACCGGCCGCCATCGCCGTCGCGCGTATAGAGCTGCAATTCGCCCAGGCGCTCGCCGTCGAATCTGAGAGCACCCTTGGTCCCGACGAGATCAAAGCCGACGCGCATCTTCGCACCCGTCGCGATCCGGCTCGATGCGATAGTGCCACGCGCGCCGGACTTGAAATGGATGAGCGCATTGGCCTCATCCTCGTTCTCGACCTCACGCAACTTGCCATCCGGCAACTTCCGCCGCTTATAGACCGTGCGCAGGTCGCAATTCACCTCAGCAATCTCACCGGTGAGCATGCGGGCGATCGAAATAATGTGGCAGCCGAGATCGCCGAGCGCGCCAGCCTTTCCGGCAATGCTTGCGTCGCATCGCCAGGAAAAAGGCGCGTCGGGATCGCTCATATAGTCTTCATTGTGAACGCCCGCGAAGCTCACCACATCGCCGATCGTCCCGTCAGCAACGATTTCGGCCGCGAGCCGCATGAGGGGATTGCGCATATACGTGAAGCCAACGAGGCTTTTGAGGCCGGCTGCCTGCGCAGCAAGCCCCATCTCCCTGGCTTGGGCGCTCGAAAGGCCGACAGGCTTCTCGCAATAGACGATCTTGCCCGCAGCGATGGCAGCGAGCGCAATCTCGCGATGCAATTGGCTTGGCACGCAGATGTCGACGATGTCGACCTTTGGATCGGAGACGACTTTCCGCCAGTCGGAAGTCGAACGAGCGAATCCAAACTGATCGGCGGCACGTTCGGCCAGGTCCGTCGTGACATCGCTTACGATCTCGAGGCGCGGGACGGCCGCAACACCGGGAAATGCGACGGGCATTTGCCGATAGCCGAAGACGTGGCAGCGGGCGATGAAGCCGCTGCCGATCAGGCCGATGCTAAGCGATTTGCGAACCATGGCCTTACTCCGCGATCTTGAGACCGGCGGATGCACACAATTTGCGAATGTAGGCGTTGCCGAGTTCGGCGAAGATCTCCGGATCCGCACACCGAGGATCCTGTTCGGCTTCCTGCACGATCCAGCCCTGGTAGCCGCCCTTGCCGAGGATCGCAAAAACCTTGGGATAGTCGACGATGCCGTCACCCGGCACGGTGAAAATCCCGCTGATCACAGCCTGCGAGAAGCTCACATCGCGGCGGCGACAGGCTTCCAGCGTATAGCCGCGGATGTCCTTGCAGTGGACGTGGTTGATGCGGCCGATATGCTTACGCGCCGCTTGCACCGGATCGCCGCCGGCAAATGTCAGATGCCCGGTGTCGAGCAGAAGCCCAACAGTGTCGCGCGTGCCACCCATCAGCCTGTCGATGTCCTCCGCACTCTCGATCGCCGTGCCCATGTGATGATGGACCGCCATGCGAAGTCCCTTTTCGGCCATCGCATCGGCGAGCGCAGACAGTTCCTCGCAATAGCGCTTCCAATTGTCGACGCGCGGGCGCGTCGAGACGCCGGCACCCACCTCGTTGATGATGTTGCCGGCCGCTTCGGCATAGACGAGCACTTCGCAACCCAGGCCTTTGAGGAGATCGAAATGCGGCTTCATGGCCTTCATTTCGCTTTTCCAGTCGCGTCTCAGGATTTCGCCAGAATACCAGCCGGAGACGAGGGCGAGACCGTGCTTGCGCAGGATTGGTCGCAGGGCAGAGACGGTGCGGGGAAATTTGCGACCCAGTTCGACGCCGGAAAAGCCCGCTGCCTTGGCTTGCGACAGGCAGGTGTCGAGAGGGATGTTGCCGCCCAGCCAATGCATGCAGTCATTGGTCCAGCCGATGGGATTGATACCGAGTTTTACCGCCATTGTCGTGCGTTCCTGCTTTGAGAGATGGTCAAGCCGTGGGAGCGGGTCCGAGCGCGGCCAATTCCTTTTCGAGGTCGACCAGTTCCTTACCGCCCGCCATGAGATTTAGGAGTTCGTCGCGGGTGATGCCGCCCTTGGGATAGGTGCCGACACTGCGCCCCCGTTTCAGGATCGTGAAACGGTCGCCGACCGCATAGGCATGATGCACATTGTGCGAAATGAAGATCACGCCGATTCCGCGCGCCCGTGCCTGGGCGATGAGTTTCAAGACGACAGAAGCCTGATGGACGCCCAAGGCAGATGTCGGCTCATCGAGAATCAGAACCTTGGCGCCAAAGTGGATGGCTCGCGCGATAGCAAGGCATTGGCGTTCGCCGCCGGACAATGTGCCGACCGGCTGTTCGGGGTCGCGCAATTGGATGCCCATACCGTTGAGTTCGCGATAGGCGGTGTCGTTGGCATAGGCGAGGTCAAACTGAGTAAGCGGCCCCCAGCGCTTCAAGGGCTCGCAGCCGAGAAAGAAATTACGCGCCACGCTCATCAAGGGAACGAGCGCCAGATCCTGATAGACCGTGGCAATGCCGCGATCGAGCGTGTCCTTTGGCGAGGCGAACCGCACCGATTGGCCCTCAACCAGGATTTCACCCGAATCCGGCACATGCACGCCGGAGAGGATCTTGATGAGGGTCGACTTGCCCGCGCCATTGTCGCCGAGCAGGCAATGGACCTCGCCCTTGCGCAAATCGAACGTGACATTGTTGAGCGCAATGACCTTGCCGAAATATTTGCTCACGTCCTTGAGTTCGACGATGGGTGCCATCAGCTGCTCTTCATCGCACGGTTGCGGACATAGCTGTTGAAGAGAACGGCGATCACCATCATCGCGCCCATGAAGAGCTTGAACCAGTCGGTATCGATGCCGGTATAGAATATGCCCATCTGGACGAAGCCAAAGATGAAGGCGCCGAGCATCGCCCCGACCGCGGAACCATAACCGCCGGTCAGTAATGTGCCGCCAATCACCACGGCGATGATCGCCTCGAATTCCTTGAGATTGCCGCGCAGCGTATCGGCCGAACCGGTTACCAAGACCTGGATCGTGGCAAAGAGCGCGGCGGAGGCCGCGGTCACCATGAAGAGAATGATCTTGGTCCGCGCCACCGGCACGCCAACATTGCGCGCCGCGTTTGCGTCGCCGCCGCTCGCAAAGATCCAGTTTCCGAAGCGGGTGCGCATAAGGATCCAGGTAAAGACGATGGTGAGCCCGACCCACCACAGGATCGATACGGGTATGCCCTGGACGATCGGCAACCCGTCGCTCGGACGCTTGTCGATCAAGCCCATATCGGCGAGCCAGCGAAGAGGTCCCTGAAACACCTGGCCCGCGAAGAAGGGCGTGATCCAGTCACCCGCCGAATATTCATGGATGCCGGACGCCTGGGTGCGGCCGGTGATGACGCGGGTAACTCCGAGCGTCAGGCCGCGCAGCATGAAGAGACTGCCGAGTGTCACGATGAAGGAAGGCAGACCGGTCTTCACGACGATCAGGCCATTGAGATATCCCACCAGGATCGAGACAGCGAAGGCGAGCAGAATCGACACCCAGATCGGCCAACCCCATGCAATGGTTGGAATTGCAATGAGTATTCCCGCAAAGCCGATCATCGAACCGATCGACAGGTCGAATTCGCCGGCAATCATCAGCATGGAGACGGCTGCCGCCAGAATGCCCAGTTGCGCGGAGACTTCGAGAAAATTGACGATCCCCTTGGCGCTGAACAGTCCGCTATTGCCGGCGACCAGTGCGAAGAAGATGACGACCAGCAAGGCACCCGCAGCGGCACCCAGTTCTGGCCGACTGAGCAAGCGGGAGAGAGCCGAGACGGATCTCACTCGTTCGTCGTGAGTGCCAACAGTCATCCCGCCCCGATCGCCTCGAAATGATGGAAAAATAAAGTTGGGCGGCCGGTGCTACCACAGACCGCCCACGCTGTTAGCGCTTGCCCTGCTTGGCGAGGTCGATCACGGCGGCTGCCTCATTCTTGGTGACGAAGCCAGGCCCTGTCGGATAATCGGCAATTGGAGCCAGCTTATATTTGGCCATGAGATCGAACATCACGACCGGGATGTAGCCCATCAGATATTGCTGGGCGTCGATGCCCCATTCCATCTTGCCGTCGGCGGTGGCCTGCAGGATGGTCGGCGACAAATCGAAGGTGCCGATCTTGACCTTGCCGGTGAGCCCAAGCTCGTCGATGGCCATCAGGCCCGGCTCGGCGCCGCCGATGCCGACGGTCAACAGGAACTGCGTATCCGGATTGGTCGTCAGATAGGCGATGATCCGGTTCTTCATTTCGGTCGGATCCATCACGCCATTGACGACTGGCACATCGACGCCCAGTCCCTTGGCGAAGCCGGCGCAACGATCATCGAGGCTGATATTGCCGACCTCATGATTGGCGCACACGGCCTTGGTGATGCCCTGCTTCTTCATGCGCTCGCCAGCCATCACGCCGGCTTCATATTCATTCTGGCCGAAATAGAGCAGGCCGCCCAATTCGCGGGTGAGTTTCGAGCCGCCGGAGTCAATGACGATGACCGGAATGCCGGCTGCCACCGCGTTCTTCACGGGGCCGCTGAGGGCAGCCGGGTCGGCGATCGAAACGACCAGGCCGTCCGGCTTGGATGCCGCGGCCGCGTCGATCATCTGGGCCATTTTCGCCATGTCGAACGTCTCGGGGGCAAGATATTCGGCCTTGACGCCAAGAGTCTTGGCGGCGTCGTCCATGCCGTTCTTGACCACCGACCAATAGGGATCGCCGCCTTGGCCATGGGTGACGAAGACTACCCTGGTCTCGGCAGCGGCCAAGGCCGTCAGGCCGACTAATATCATCAAACTTAAGAGGAATTTCTGAACTAGGCGCATGAATTTCTCCCTGGGTGCGTGCTGTTTCCAACCCTTCGCCACACTGGGGCAAGCGGGTTGGCATTTTTATTTCAATCGCGCGCTAATTAGAATATCTGTTTCAATCGGCGAGTCAAACAGGTCCGGCACGAGGGGGCAGGCATCCATGTCGCGTATCAGGATCGGTGTCATCGGTGCGGGGATGATCGCCCAGGTCGAACACATCCCAAACCTCCTTCGCCTGCGCGATAAATTCGAAGTCAAAGCTGTCTGCGATCCCTCGGCTGTTTCGCGTCATTTTGTCGAGGAAACCTTCTCGATGCCGGCCTTTGAACGGCCCGACCAAGTCCTCGACCTGCCTCTCGACGCTGTGCTCATCGCCTCGCCCGATCCTCTCCATCATGAGCAGGTCTTGGCGGCGCTCGAACGCGGGCTCCATGTCTTTTGTGAAAAGCCCTTGTGCTACGCGCCCTCCGACATCGACCAGATTATCGCGACGCGCGATCGCGCCAAGCGGGTCGTGCAGGTCGGCTATATGAAGCGCTTCGATCCTCACTATGAAGCGGCACTCAATCTCATGCCGGGCAAGGCGGAGACGTTGCGCTACGTCTCGGTCGAAGTGAATGACCCCGATGCATGGCCCTTCGTGCGCCATCATGCGTTCCGGCGCGAGGCGGATATTGCGCTGGATATCATCGAAGAGGGCCGACGCAAGCAGGTAGAGCAAGTGGCGCGCGCGGTTCCCGGCCGTCTCGACGATCTCGCGTTCCGCGGATTCTGTTCTGCCTATTGCTCAAGCCTCATCCACGACGTCAATGCGGTGCATGGCCTGCTCGACAGGCTAGGCATCGGTGACGGCGAAATCGTCGGGGCACAGATTTTCGCGAATGGCGATGGCGGCCTCGGCACGGTCAGACTGCCGGGCGGAAAAGCCATGTGGAACATGGTTCACCTCGCGGTGCCCGCCCTTGCCGATTACCGCGAGACGATCAGTCTCTATTTCGATGATGCCATATTGCGCCTGGTTTTCCCGTCACCCTATCTCAATCATCAGCCAACCCGGCTCATCCTCGAAAAGAGCGATGGTCACGTGCTCAATGTGACTGAGACCAACGCGGGCTATGAAGAAGCCTATATCCGCGAACTCGACGGGTTTTGGGATGCGATCGTCAACGGACGCACTGTTCGTAATCCGCCGGAAGAGGCGCGCCGCGATCAGGTGTTGCTTTGCGGCCTCGCGGCATTCTTCGCGCAACACAATCATTAGGAGACTCGCATGCGCGCTGCGATCATCGGAACCGGTTACATCGGACGAGTTCATGCGAGACTTATCCAGGAACTTGGTGGCCAAGTCGTCGCGGCATGCGGGCGCACTCTTGCCTCCGCGCAGGCCTTTGCTGCCGGCACTGCCTATGATGATGTCGATGCCATGCTGCGCGCCGAGAAACCCGACGTCGTGCATATTTGCTCGCCCAATCACTTCCACAAAGAGCATGTGACCAAGGCCTTCAAGGCGGGCGCCCATGTGATGTGCGAAAAGCCGATGGCGACCAATGTCGATGACTGCCTGCGCATGATCGAGGCGGCCGATAAAGCGAAGCGCGTTGGAGCGATCGCCTATTGCTATCGTGGCTATCCCCTCATCCGGGAATTGCGCCGTCGCGTTCAAACCGGCGATTTCGGAAGTTTGTGGCGGGTGAGCGGACTCTATCTCTCGCAAGATGTTTTCGACGCGCAAAAATATGTCTGGCACTTCACGCCGGGCACGGTGGGCGGTGCGTTTGCGCTGATGGATTACGGCGTCCATTGGTTCGACCTGGCCGAGTTTGTCACCGGCGATCGCATCGACGAAGTCACAGCCAATTTTCATACGCGCCGGCCGCAGCGCGTGTGGACCGGCGAGGCGGGGCAAGGCTCGCAGCCCGACGGAAAGGCGCTGGATGGAGGCAAGGTCGCTGTCGATGTTTCGCTTGAAGACCAGGCCGACCTCCTGATCAACTTCAAAAGTAGCGCCAGTGGTACGGCGACGATCATGGCCCTGTCCCCCGGCAATCCCAACCACCTGTCATTGTCGGTCGACGGCGACAGGGGCGGATTCGATTGGTTGCAAGAACAGCCGAACAGTTTCGTCGAGCGCAGCCTCGGCGAGAAATGCATCCGCGAACGTAATCCCGATCGTCTCCATGCCGATGATCGCTTCAGCGCAACGGTGCCGGCAGGACATCCGGAGGGCTATCTCGACGCTTTCCGAAATGTGATCGCCGAATCCTGGCGCGCGATGCAAGGCGAGAAGGTCCTCTATCCAACTTTCGCCGATGGCGCGAGGGGCGTCTCGATTGTCGAGTGTGCCGTTGAAAGCGCGAAGTCGCGCCGGCCCATGGTGGTTCAGACTAAAGCTGCCTGAGCGGCTCTTAAGCTGTCTGATGCAACCTTTCGTCGCCAGACGAACTCACTTCTCGGACTGCTGCGCTAATAGTCAAAGGGGCTGACACAACGGTGGTACTTACCATCATAGCCAAAGTATCGGTCAGTTTTCACATTGTATGAGCGATAGCGCTTCCTGCACCAGCGAATGTGGGAATCGTCATACTGAACATACCCATCGTAGTAATCGTAGTCGTCAAACCAATAATTATCGTACGCGTAGTTGTACCGGTTATTATAGCGGTGATGGCGACAGTGCCACTTGTCCTTGCAATGAACCGGCTTCCAGCCGTGTTTCTTCTTATTCCAGGCGGCGCGTTTTCCGCGGCCGCTCGCATCCGAGGGCGGATGGCGCTTGCCGTTTTTCCATGATGAGTTCTTCTGGTGATAGAGGCGCTGATTGGCGTTCGGGCGTCCAACACGCGGCGATGGGGGCGCACGAAAGCTTGGTGACCTCAAGCCCGGCGAGTGCATGGATGGGCCTGATGGCGGAAGATAGATGATAGGCGGCCCGCTCATGCCGCTTCCGCCACTGGCGCCGCCGCCTCGCATGGCGATCGGGATTGGGACAATCTGCGACTCATCCGCGATAGGCAATAGCCGAATGGGA
This sequence comes from Hyphomicrobiales bacterium, assembly GCA_046349315.1. Lineage (GTDB taxonomy): Bacteria > Pseudomonadota > Alphaproteobacteria > Rhizobiales > Aestuariivirgaceae > JAEUMG01. Next base: position 30,096 of record JAXMCQ010000011.1, read on the forward strand.
ATTGCCGAGCTGCTGCTACCTGCGACTACGGTCGAGAGCCCCATCACGCAGAATACGACAGCCAGAGCGCTGGCTATTCGCCTGATTGCGGGCCGTCCCATAACAACCTCCTAAGCCGTCGGCTCTCCAGATTCATTCGGGCAGTTCCCTAACTCCATCACGTAAGATTCGAGCCTGTTCTTGCGCGTAAATTCTTATATCGGGCCTCGGAGGTCAGCCTTGACCTGGATCAATGTTCCTGTGGCTTATGCATCCCCGGCGACTCATGCACTACGGTCGTGCGGTGCGGTCGGGCACTCTCGACGGCAAGTATTAGGGGACGCAAAATCTTCATCGTTCGGTCAGCAATGATCAACCCGCCCGCCTATCGAGTCAATTTGATAGAATAGCATGAATCGGCCGACGGGGGAGATATCGCTATCTGCATTCGGTTCGATCTGCTACGGTCAATCAACATCAAGGCGATAGGTTCAAAAGAGCGTCTTGGGATTGACAAGGGAGATAAGCATGATCGCGTGGTTTGGTAAGCACAAGATTGTTTTTAGCGGTCTGCTGATTTCCCTTTTCCTTGCCTCAAGCCTGATCACCGCGGCGGATGCAAGGCGTGTGAGAAATGCCGTGAGGGGCGCTGCGATCGGCGCCGGGGTCGGTGCCATCGTCGATGGCGGACGCGGCGCCCAAGAAGGCGCGGCAGTCGGTGCTGTCGTCGGCGCGTTGCGCTAGCGGATGAGCGGTCACATGACAAATAGGAGGGCCTGATGGCAAAGTTCTGGATTAGCTTGGCCGTAGCGCCTGCATTCCTGCTGTCCGTCAATACGTCGGTATTTGCCGATGCCGAAGCGGAGAAGTATGTCGAGGACGCTCTGCCGCTCATGTATCACAGCTGCAAGAGCGTTGTTGAAGAGGCCGCGGGCGACAATGCCTATATCGAGAAGGTCATCCGTGCCCTCGTCGCCGTCTCGCTTTACAATCGCGATGTCGAGATATCCCGCTTCGAAATCAGCGACGATGCCAAGAATGCCCTCCATGACAAATTCGTAACGCTTCTGAAGGCCGGTTGTGAAGCCGATCATGATGCGCTATTGGCCGGCGTCATCGACAAGGCCGTCAGCGAAGCGCTGGCGGCCAAGTAGCGTCGATGCATTAAACCGGGGGACTACATGCAGATCAAATATCTTGGGATTGGCGTCGTGTTTGCGTTGTTTCTCGGCTTCGGCAATTCCGTCAGCACTCTTTCGCCAGAGACCGCTGTTGCGCGCACCCAGCAGAATTTCACGACGCCGGCGCGCAGTGCCGAGTGCTCACGCCGGGCGCGGCGCCATGCGGACAGAAACACCACCCGTCGCAACTTGGTCAATACCGCGGCCGGGGCGGTCGCTGGGACGGCAATCGGAGGCGTCGCGGGTCGCAGCGGTGGTAGCGCCAGGACCGGCGCGCTGATCGGCGGGGGCGCCGGTGCTGTCCATAGTGCCACGACGAACCGGTGGCAGACGCTCTACAACAGACGATATTCAGCCTGCATCAACGGCTATAGTCTTAACTAACGACACCGCTCTTTCGATCGAACTGTCGCTTTGCTGGCGACAGTTCGAACGCATTAGAAAACGCGTTGCTTTGCGCGTGAAAGCGAGAAGCCGTGACCCTTCCCGTTCTTGCAGGTGAGCCCCTTAGTTTCGCTCACACAGGAAAGGCCACCTTGGCTGAAGGTCCTGCCGTATTCTAAGATTTCGGCCTCCGGTGATGCGACAGTATCACCAGCACAAAGCGCGGCGCCCTTGCCGCTATTCGCTCCCACCGCAAATGCGTAGCCCCAATCGAGATCGCAATCGGCCGGCCGCTGCAAACTCGAGGTAAAGTTCCGAATATCGCAACGCACCTCTGGTCCATCGATGTCATACCAGGAGCACTGAATATTGCCGGACGGCGTCTTGAAATAGATGAACTCGCCGCTCGCATGCGCGCTGCCACAGGCAACCAAGAGGGCAGCCGACATTATCTGAAAGAATCGCATCGCAAGCCCCAACATCTCAGCCTTTCACCACGCCTTCCATCAAGCCCTTGAAGAACAATTTCTGAGCGAAGGTGAATGCGAGGATGCCGGGCGTAACAACGATCACATACACGGCGGCGAGGGCCGGCCATGACCATTGACCGAGGCCGCCTTGGGCGCCGGCCAGCACAACCGGCATGGTGCGCGCGTCCTGGTCGTTGGTCAGCGTCGTGCACAATAGGAACTCGCCCCAGGCCGTCACAAAGTTGACGATGAAGACGACGACCAACCCGTTGCGCGCCATCGGCAGGCCTATCTCCCACAAGGTCCGCCACGGGCCAGCGCCGTCGACCTTGGCAGCTTCGATCACCTCGTGTGGCACAAGCTGGAAGACGCTGCGCATGATCAAAATGCTGATCGCCAGATTGAGCGTGACATAGGGTAGAATGAGGCCACTGGTGCTGTTGATGAGCCCGAGGTAGCTCTGGATTTCGTAGACGCTGATGATAGAGACGACGCGCGTCGGGAAGTAAAGCGAGATGAGGAGAGCGGCCACGACGATGCCGCCGCCGCGAGGGCGCATGTGCACAAGCGCGTAGCCCGCAAGCACGGCGCAGACGGTGGTGATCAGCACCGTGCCGCTCGTAACATAGATGCTGTTGAACAAATTGATCGGCAGCGTGTCGATCTTCTCGAAGACGTAGCTGTAGTGGGTAAAGTCAAACCGGCGCGGCCAGAAATCCGCGCGCATCGCGTCAGGACGCGATTTTATGGACATCATGAACACCCACGCCAGCGGTGCCAGAATGATGATCATGAAGAGGTTGATTACCCCGTGCCGCACAAGCGAGGAGCGATTTCTCTGAAACCATCCCCGTTCCGGCCGCGATGGGGCGGAACTCATGCCGAGCGTTTCAAGCGTTGCGGTCATTGGTTCAGCCTCGCGGTCGGAAAATGCGGATGAGGACGACCATGACAGCCATCATGGCAAGTGCGCCGATCATGCCGATCGCCGCGGCGAAGCCCTGTCGCCACAAGCCGAGTTTGAAGGCCTGATCATACATGAAGATCGTCCATGTATAGGTCGGTGAGGCGCGATTGAAGCCACCGAAGATCAGATACTCGTCAATGACCGCCATCGCGGTTCCGAAGCGCAAGACGATCAAAATCATCATGATCGGCGCGAGTGCCGGGCGCGTTATGTGCCAAAATATCTGCCATTCATTCGCGCCGTCGATGCGAGCTGCTTCTGGGAGGTCCTTGGGGATGGCAGCAAGGCCGGCCAGGAAAAAGATGGTGTGATAACCGAGGCCCCACCACCATTCCATGATCGCCACTGCCGGCAGCGTCAACGGTGTGCCGCCCAGCCACTGCGGCGCGTTTTGAATCGTGAAAAGCCCAAGCGTGTCGATCAGGAAATGGTTTATGGGCCCAACCTGGTAATTGTACATCCACTTCCACAATACGAAGACGAGCGTACTTGGAATGACGGCAGGGATAAGAAGTATCACGCGGTAAAAGGTAGCGAGGCGTGCATTGCTGACCTTGTCGACGAGTATCGCCAACAGGAGCGGGAGAATGATCGTCCCCGGAAGGAACATCATGGTGAACAGGGCCGCGCGCCACAGGCTCGCCCATAAGAGCGGGTCCTGCAGCGCGGTGACGTAGTTGTTCAGCCCGATGAATCGTGCCGGCTCATCGGACAGGAACTCGAAGTCGGTAAAGCTGATCCAGAAGACGCGGGCTATCGGGTAGACCTGATAACCGATGAAGAAGAGGAGCGCCGGCAACAGAAACCACCAGGGACTCGACCCCTGGCGAAAATTCGAACTCCACCCATGCAGCCCTTCTCCCCGTCGCGCCGGGCCTAATTCCGCATCGGTGCGCGCAACTGCTTCTACCATCAACTAAGCCTAAACAGGGAAAATGGGCGGTGCGCCACGATCAGCGCCACGCATTGGCTGAAGGTCGGTAAAGACCGGAGGCGGGGATCACCCCCGGTCTCTACCAGTGCCTGCACCTACTTGCCGCGCTTGATCTCGGCCTGCACGGCCTCGACCACTTTCTGCATGGCAACCTTCGGATCAGCCTCTTCACCCTTGAGGTAGGTCTCCCAGATCGGCTTGCCGATCACGAACTGCTGGAGGCCGAAGATATTGTTGGTGATTGCCTTGGCGTTGTCGAGCTGGCTGCGTACCAGTCCGACAAAAGGCGGCATCCAATCGGGCTTGTTCGCGTCCCAATCGGCATAGATCGACTTATAGGGCGGCAACTGGCCCGGATGTCCGCTCGGCGTGCCAACGATCGAATCCTTCCAGATCTGCCGATCATAGGTCAGCGCCTTGATATACTCGGCCGCCTTTTCCTTGTTCTTCCCGTATTTGAAGAGCGCGCAACCGGTCGTCCAGAAGACGGTGGAACCGGCGCCGTTGGCGAATTTTGGCAACGGTCCCAAATGCAGTTGCTTGGGGTCATCCCAGTTGGTCGCCATGCGGAGCGGAGCGTTGAAATACTTGTTGATGTATCCGACGCGCTGCGCGGCGAAAGCCACCTCATCCGGCGTGCCGTTGACGCCGCCGTCGGTGGCGCCTTCGAGCAGGATGTCCGGGTTGGCAAAGGCCATGATCTTCTTCATGAGCATCAGTGCTTCGATCGCCGGCTCACTCGTGAAGTCGAACAGCCCTTCAGAAGTGTAGACGTCGGGGCTCATGCTGTGGGTCATCGGAGCGAGAGACCGCCAGCCATGGCTGTCGAATGTCGCGCCAAACGGAGCGGTCTTCGAATCTACAATGGCCTTTGCGCTGGCAAGGAGTTCATCCCAGGTTGCGGGCGCTGCGTCCGGCAATTTGGCAGTGGTCGTCAGACCGGAGTGCCAGCCTGTGCCGATCACGTCGAGCAGGAACGGCCAGCCATACATCTTGCCGTCGATCATGTTCTCAGCGGCAATCGAGGGAATAATGTCGGCGAGGACATCCTTCGGGATATAATTATCCCACGGCTCGATTACATCGGCGGCGACCATCGCCGACATTTCGACGAAGGGAGTCTGTCCGACATAGACGTCCCAGGTGCTTTCCTTGTTCTTGGCCTCGGCAACGAAACGCTCGATGCCGAATCCTTCGACGGGGGCAATCTGATAGTTGATCCCCGGGAACTGTCCGTTCACGGTCGGAATGCCGGGATGGAGATCTTCGATCCATTGATAAAACGTCGGAGTCAGCGGCCGGTCTTGTGCATATGCGGGCCGTGTCCCTGATTTGGCAAGCGCGCCGACGCCGGCAACGCCGAGACCAGCGACCAGGCTTCGGGTCAGAAATTCGCGCCGGTCGATCCTGCCTTCGGCCAACTGGCTCAGGGCATTCTGCCGGAAGATGATCTCTTGTTCTTTTGATGTGCTCATTGTCTCCTCCCAGAGATACTCATTGATTGAACGTCCTCGATTGGTAGCGTTCGTCGTCGACTTAGCCGCTGGTACCGGCGCTGTGCAGGCTCTCGCCGCACCCAACACAACGCTGATACGCCCGAATTCTAGACCGGGCCTCGACAGAGCAGTGAACGAATATTATCAGTTGCGGGGATGGAGACAATAAGCCGCTCATGACTTCCGTTCCGAATGTGCTCGATCGTTTCCGGCTTGACGGACAACGTGCCCTAATCACAGGCGGCAGCCGGGGTTTCGGTCGCGTCATAGCCCTTTCAATTGCGGAGGCTGGCGGCGATATAGTGCTCAATGCGCGCGATGTGGAGGCTTTGACCAGGACCGCAGACGAGGTGCGCCAGCGCGGGCGCAAGGCATGGACCTTCGTTGCCGATATTGCCGATCCTGCGGCCTGCGAGCGCCTATGCCATCAGGTCGTGGCCGAGGCTGGCCCCATCGACATCCTCGTCAATAATGTCGGCGGGCGCAACCTCGACATTGCCGTCGAAGATACCGACCTTCAGACCTGGCAGCAGTTTATCGATCTCAATCTGACACACTGTTTCCTCTGCACCAAGATAATCGGCGGTGAAATGCTTAAACGCGGCCGTGGCCGTGTCATCAATATTGCATCGATCAGCGGCCTCATTGCCAATCGCGGAATTGGCGGCAGACACTACGAGACCGCCAAGGCTGCCCTGATCCACTTTACGCGTGCTACCGCGGCAGACTGGGCGCCGCGCGGGGTCACCGTCAACGCAATCTGCCCAGGCCTCTTCATGACCGAGCCCAATGTCGCGTGGGCACAGAAGCACCCTGAGGTTATCGAGACGTTCGTTCGCGCCGTGCCGATGGGGCGTACCGGCGATCCGGAAGAGATTGGGCCGCTTGCCGTCTATCTTGCCTCGCCGGCCTCGAGCTATGTTACGGGGGCGGCTTTTGTGATCGACGGCGGGTATACATTGTGGTGATCATCACCACTTGGCTAAAGCTTGCATCGCTCATAGGTCTTCATCCAGGGCCGCAGCCTTTCGAATTCTGCGCTCGCTGCGATGACATCAAAATCGGCATAGCGCTTGCCGACGATTTGCATGCCCACCGGCAGACCTGTATCGCTAAGGCTTGCCGGAACTGTCGCCGCCGGATAGCCGATGTAATTGATGAGGAAGGTCATGCACCAGCCGATCAGCCGGTTGATCTTCTCGCCTTCGATCTCAGCCGGCCCGAGCGTATTGCCGTCGCTGGCATTGTCGACGGGAAGGGCCGCCAAGGTCGGCGAAACCAGGTAGTCATAGCGGTCGAGGACGTTTCTCAGTGCGTCGAACACTTCCGTCCGTATGGCCTGGTCAGCGAGATATTGGGTTACACTCATCTTGCGGCCGATTTCGTCCCAGTACCAGAATTCTGGCGGGAAGTCGTCGTGATGATCGCGGACAAGGTCATATCCTTGCCGCTTGAAGCCTTCGATCGCCGCCACCTGGCGCGGAGCGATGAAGCGGCACCACAGGTCGCTTAGTTCCATGTGCGAGTGGCGAATGTCGAATTTTACCTCCTCGACATGCGCGCCGGCTTCCTCGAAGGCCTTGACGGCTTTGTCGACTGCCGTGACGACGCGTTTCTCCACCGGGAAGACGTCGTAGTTGCGCGTATAGGCGATCCTCTTGCCGGCAATCGAGGCCTTCAAGGCGGCTCTAAAATCGACCTTGCCTTCGATTGCATAGGGGTCGCGCGAGTCATAGCCGGCGAGCACCGACATCGCGAGCGCGCTGTCCTCGACGGTGCGGCTGATCGGACCCTCGAAGATGAATGGCGTCATGCCGTTGAATGCCTCCGGTCGGGTCACCAGCGGGACACGTCCGAAGGCGGGTTTATAGCCGTAAACACCGCACCAGGCGGAGGGGATGCGAATCGATCCACCGCCATCGGTCCCCTCGCAGAGCGGCAGCAATCCCGCCGCAACGGCTCCGGCACTGCCGCCCGAGGAGCCGCCGGTGTTCTTCGCGAGGTCGAAGGGGTTCTTTGACGGGCCAAAGAGATAGTTGTCACAGGTCCCGCGAAAGCCAAACACCGGACTATTCGTCTTGCCCACAAAAATCGCGCCGGCCTTCTCCATGCGCTCGACGAACATGCAGTAGTTCTGGACCACGTAATTCTTGAGCGCGCGAATCCCGCCGAAGGTCGTGACCCAGCCCGGCTTGAAATCGAAACAATCCTTCATGGCCATCGGCACGCCATGGAAAGGGCCTAGATCATCGCCGTGCATGATCGCAGCTTCTGCCGCTTTCGCCGCTTTGCGCGCGTCGTCATAGCCAAAGATGATGAGCGCGTTGATCTTGGGATTATGCGCCTCGATGCGGGCGATCGCGGCGTCGACCGCTTCAACGGGGGAGATTTCCTTGCGTCTGATCCTAGCGGCAAGGGATGCAGCAGATTCGGTCTTCGCCAGATCTTCAGTCGCCGGCATGGCTCGCCTCACAAAGACAGTAGGAGATTATTGTTTAGCATTGGACATTACGGCGCGAACGCTCGATGCGGATGTAACAAGTCGATCATACTCAGGCGGCCGCAATTCGCCACCCATGAACACGTGATCGCGCCGAAACTTCATGCCGCCCGGTTGGAGCCGCAGGGCCGCAAAGTGGATCTCCTTCGGCCTGGCGGCGTCGACGATGCGATCGACATTGCGCGACGTGATGCCGCCGCCGGGCATGACAATGATACTGTCACCGGCACGGCGAACCAATTCGGCGATCAAAGGAAGGCCTTCAAGGACGCTTGCCTCCTGACCCGAGGTCAAGACGCGATCCACGCCCAGGGCGATAAGCGTCTCCAGCGCCGCGAAAGGGTCGGGAGTCATGTCAAAGGCGCGGTGGTATGTGACCGACATGGGCTTGGCGCGGGCAATGAGTTCGCGCGAGCGGTCTTCGTCGATTGTGCCATCCGGATTCAGGAGGCCGATCACCACACCATCGGCGTGCTCAGCCTTGGCGGCATCGATGTCCGCTTTCATGATCTCGAATTCATCGTCGTCGAAGAGAAAATCACCTCCGCGCGGCCTGATCATCACCTGGATCTGGATTCCGGGAACCTTCCGCGCCTCGCGCATCATGCCGCGGCTCGGCGTGATACCTCCTTCGATAAGCGCTGCGCAAAGCTCGGCGCGGTGCGCGCCGGCATCCTTGGCGGCCCGCACTCCGGCTACTGAATCCACACAGATCTCATAGATCACTGGCTAGTGTCCCGTCTTGAGCATGACTGCGGTTGCGTCGTCGGAGGGCTTGAAGCGCGGGTATTTCTCGCATGATGCGTCGGCGGCTTCAACAGCGCGCAATGCATGGAGCACATTCGTTACGCCACATGGCTCAAGGCAAGCCGATACCAGGCTTTCATTCGAATGGAGGTCGTAGTGATCGACGGCGCGGTAGAAGCCATCCGTGTTGAGGAGGATCGCTTCGACGTCCTTCAGATCGAAGAATTCGGGAATGTTAAGCGCTGCGCGGTCTGCTTCGAGGATGCTATAGCCGCCCGGTTGGTTACGCTTGCTGCGTGACACCATCATCTGGGGCCGGAATTCAGCGAGAAGTGCTTGCGTGTCGAAAATTCCCCGGTTGCGTCGCGCCTTCGCCTCCTTTGCCAGCCAATGATCGAAAACATTGTTGGGGGAGGCGGCCATGACGTGATGATCACCGGTCGATGAACGCGCCAGCAGGCAAGAGTCGCCAAGCCGCAGACCCTTCCAAATATCGCCGTAGCGCTTGACGAGAATGAGACACGCAGCAGGTGGGTCGTAGTCACTTGGTATCGTTATGGCCGAGGTGGCAGCGCGCCAGTCATGCGCTAAACCGTCAACCAAACGCGCGAGAATGAGAGACAGCGCCTCATCGTGTGCGGCCAAATGCTGGAGGTGTTCGCCGGCGCGATCGACCAGCCAGCGGGCGTCGCTTCCCATCGGCAAGATGTTCACGCCATTTATGCCTGTCACGCCATCGAAGATCCAGGCGGCCTCAACATTGTCGGCTTCGCCAACGTAGCCCCAACCATCTTCATTGATGGCACCGCTTCCTTGCGTTACCGCGTCAACAAGCCTCACAAGCGCACCATTTTCCAGCATCCTCGATACTATGCAGCTTCAGTATACCGGAGTTGGCAAGCCTTCCATGCGCGCCTTGATCTGCAAGGCGACATAGAGCGAGTAGTGCCTCGAAAGATGAAGATTGCCGCCGTGAAACCACATGGCTTCATGCTTCAACGGCTTCCACATATTGCGCAATTCACCCTCCCATGGTCCGGGATCGCCTGCTGTGCCGGAGCCGTAGCCCCAATTCGGTCCAACCAGATCGGCGGCCTCGCGCGAAACGATTTTCGCAACCCATTCATTCATCGGAAGATAACCGGTTGCAGCGACAACAAGATCGGCCGGCAGCTCGCTGCCATCCGACAAAACGATGCCATGCTCCTTGAATGAGACGGGCTCGACCTTGCTGCGCAGCTTGACTTCGCCCGTTGCGATGAGTTCGGAAGCGCCCACATCCAGGTAGTAGCCGGAGCCGGTGCGCAACGCTTTCATCATGAGTCCTGATTCATCGATGCCATAATCTGTTTCAAATCCGACGGCATTCAATCTGGCGATGAGGTCGGCATCTCGCGCGGCGATCTGGGAGTAGACGGGCTTTTGCCAGCCAGCCATGAGACGGAAAGGAATCGACGCGAAGATCAAGTCCGCCCTCTCAACATTGATTCCGCGTTTCACGGCATCTTCGGAATAGAGGCTGGCAAAAGCCATCTCCATCATCGATTCCGAGCGAACCACAGTCGTTGGCGACCGCTGGATCATCGTCACATCGGCACCGTTCTCCCAAAGATCGGCACAAATGTCGTGCGCCGAACTATTCGATCCGATGACAACGCATTTCTTGCCGCGATAGGGACGGCCACTCTTGTAGCGACTCGAATGGATGAATTCACCGCGAAAGACATCTTGGCCGGGAAGATTGATTTCACGTGGCGGACCGTAGGATCCGGTTGCGAAGACAAGCTGCTTGGGCTTCAGCGTCACCGTGTTTCCGCTTCTATCGACCGTGACCGTCCACTCCCGGTCCGCGGTATCATAGACGGCCTTCACACATTGCGATGAAGTCCAATAATTGAGCTCCATCACCTTGGCATAGCTTTCGAGCCAGTCGCCCATCTTGTCCTTGGGCGTAAAGACCGGCCAGTGCTCGGGGAAAGGGAGGTAAGGCAGGTGATCGTACCAGACCGGATCGTGGAGAACGAGCGACTGGTAGCGGTTACGCCAGGAATCGCCGGCTCTCTCGTTCTTCTCGAGAATGATGGTTGGCACGCCAAGGCGCCCGAGGCGCGCGCCGAGTGCAATGCCGCCTTGGCCACCGCCAATGATGACGCAATAGGGTTGCTTGGATTGGCCAAGTGCCGCTTCTTGGGCGGTCTTGCGGGCAAGCCAGGTTTCGCGATTTCTAATCGCGCCATGAACGACGCCACGCTCGCGGGACGCGCCTTTACGCTCTTCGAATCCCTTGAGTTCGGTCATCGTGGTCAGGATCGTGAAGCCCGTTCCATTCTTCAGCCGGAGATGCCCGACCCCGCGCGCTTGCGCGGTTTCGAAGGTGAACAAGGTCTCGACAAAACCATGAAATTCGCGTGCTTCCTCGCTGATCTTGAAATTGAATGGATGGACTGCCGGAATCGTCGCTTTGAGCATAGCGGCAATGGCATCCCGACCCTCGACGGTGCGGATGTTCCAGGTCAGAGCGATGAGATCGCGCCAATAGCATTCCTCGCCGAACAAGGCCGCGGCGCCTGCGGCGTCGCCGGCAACGAGCGCCGAATCGAGCTTTTCAATCCAGGCCGCGCATAATTTGGTCGCTGTCGGCTCTTGCAAGGCACTACTCCTGGTAAGATGCGTCGGTCATGATGGGGGTCGGGTCGGTCGCAGGTGTCGGGATCGCGATCCCGATACGCGCCACTGTATAGCGAACCCGGCGCAGTGCCTCCCTAGCTCTTGCGCCAAGCCGCACCGCAATGCCGGCGGCCAGCGTGTCGATTACCGCAAGATGAGCATAGCGCGACGGTGTCGGCAGAAGAACATCCTCTCCTTCGGCGATCGTCAACGCAATGACGAGCTCGGCTGCCTGCGCCAGGGGTGTTCCAGGTCTCGTTATGGCGACGGTCGTGGCTCCGAAAGAGCGCGCGATTTCGACGGCATCAACCACCGATTTCGACCGCCCGCTATTAGAAATCGCAAGGACGCCGTCGCCCTGTTGAAGCGTCGCTGCCGACATGCGCTGTTGGTGTCCGTCGGCATAGGCGCACACGGGAATCCCCAAACGAAAGAATCGCAATTTGGCGTCTTCGATCATCGCGGCTGAACCGCCGCCCTGACCGTAAAGATCAATCCGCCGGCTCGCGGCGAGGACGGTGATGGCCTCATCCATGGTCGCCGGGTCGATCTGGTCCAGGCATTCGCGTACCGCACTCGCGGCGCGGGTCATGATCCTTTGCGCAAGCTTGCCAGTATCATCATCGAACGCACGTTCGGATTTGAGATAAGCGGCCGCGACTGTCAGCGTCGTTGCGAGGCTGATCTTGAATTCCGAGAAGGAGGCACACCCGACGGAACGGCAGAAGCGCGTGACGGTTGGCTGGCTTACCTCAGCGCGCGCCGCAAGTTCGGCAATCGTCATGCGTGTCGCGGCTTGGTAATCGGCGGCGACGATCTGCGCGACGCTGCGCTCGGCGGGCGGCAAGACGACCCTCTGTAGCCGCGAGACGATGTCGATCGTCGACTGTTTCCGTTCATTGCGGGGCATCTGCTGCCTCCCGACCTTTCCAATGCGCCTTGTAATTTAATTACATCCCTGAGGCGGTGGTGCAATAGCCGTGGGACGCCAGGCATATTTGCCGCCTCCTTCGCATTCTGCACGCGAATGTGCATTGGCCTTTAGTTTCTTGCGACTTGCTCATTGCGACGGCGGCGCTCCCTTCGGCAACAAGCCTATTGCGTGTCCAGGAAAGTTGTAAGATCATTTCACGCGGGGCGTGAGTTGGCGGGGTCATAACGCATTTATGAATGCCGAGAATCCCAGAATTATGTGCAGTGGCGGCACGGCGCGTGACGTGAAGATGGCAATCCGGGACGCGAGCAAATATTACAGCACGCGCACCGGCGCGGTGCATGCCTTGGACTCCGTCTCCCTCGACGTCCGCGAAGGCGAGTTTCTCTGCATCCTGGGACCCTCCGGTTGTGGAAAGACGACATTGCTCTGGTCGATGGCCGGGCTGCACCCGCTTAGCAGTGGCGAGATCCGATTGGGAAATACGGTCGTCACCAAGCCAAATCCCGAAATCGCGATGATTTTTCAGGACGCCAATCTTCTGCCGTGGCGAAGTCTCGAGAAAAACATCGAGCTACCGTTCGAATTGAAGAGAAAGCCGCCCGACCGGTCCAAGATCAAAAAGCTCCTGGAGCGCGTTTCCCTGGCGGGTTTCGAAAAGAAATATCCACGCGAACTGTCGGGCGGCATGCAGCAACGCGCTTCGATCGTGAGGAGTCTTGCGGTCGACCCTTCCGTACTACTCATGGACGAGCCTTTCGGCGCACTTGATGCCTTCACCCGTGATGAGATGAACCTGCTGATCCAGGAAATCTGGATGGAGACCGGCAAGACGATCGCATTCGTGACGCATTCCATTTCCGAGGCGATATTCTTGGCCGATCGCGTGGCTGTGATGTCGGCGCGCCCAGGCCGAATTGCCGAAATCTACGACGTCGACATTCCACGCCCAAGGTCGGTTGAAATACAAACGAACCCTGATTTCATCGAGCGTGTTTTGCACATCAAGTCGCGCATCGAGCATGGTCGCGGTGCTGCCGCGGGGCTCGCAATCACATGATCCGTATCCGGTCACGTTAAAGGAGAGCAGGCGTGGAGAAGGCGCTGGCCGAGAAGATACCGGAGTTCAACAAGAAGAATCAGGCGCCTTCGGGCGTAGGGCTTTCCGGCGCGTCATTTGGGCTTGGCGAACACCGCACCAAGCTTGAAATCATCGTTATCGCGCTTGTTGCTATCGTGATCGTTGGCGGTACCGAATTTCTGCTCACCGCCTTCAATGTTCCGCAATATGTCCTTCCCAAGCCGAGCCAGATCGTGATGGCGCTCATCACGGAATGGAAGTTCATATGGCCGCATCTGCTGATCACCATTTACGAGCTTCTCGTCGGATTTGCCATCGGCGGATCGATCGGGTTCATCCTCGCTGCCGTCATCACCCAGTTTCCTTTCGTTGAGAAAGTCATCACCCCCTATATTCTCCTCCTGGTGACGACGCCGATGCTCGCGTTGGTGCCGTTGTTGATCCTTCGCTTCGGCTTCGGCAGTGAACCTCGCATCATCGCTGTTGCATTGGCGAGCGGCCCGATGGTGATGATCAATTCCGCGACGGGCTTCCGGCGTGTCGATCTGGCAAAAATCGCCCTGGCGCGCTCCTTCGGCGCCAATACGTTCCAGATTTTCACCAAGATCCGCATTCCAATGGCGATGCCGATGATCATCGTCGGACTGATGGTCGGGTCCATCTTCGGCCTTCTGACGACGATCGGTGCGGAAATGGTCGGCGGTGCGGAGGGGCTGGGGAATCGCTTGACCTACTACTCGGCTTTGATCCGGATGCCGCAGTTCTTTGCGATCATCCTGATCCTCGCCATTCTCGGAATATCGATCTACATTTTCTTCTTCTGGCTCGGTAAAAAATGGGCCAGTTGGGAAGCATGAAGCGGGTGAGCAGGCGGTAAAGCTGGCCGATCGGCGCGACCCGAAAGAAAAGGCAACAGTGGAGGAAATGAAAATGGTTGAATACACGAAAATCGGGCGTCGCAAGTTTCTGACGCTGACAGCGACCGGAATCTCGGCTGTTACGCTGGGCGGGCTTATCGGGTCGCGCCAAGCACACGCCGCCGAAGCGGTTCGCTGGGTGAGCCCTCGCGGCACGGTGGAAGTGCTTGATGACTATCCGTACTGGGTCGCCAAGAAATTCGGCTATTTCGGCGATATCGAAACCACACTTGAGCCCGGCCCCTCGGAGGCGACGGCGACGGTCAAGCTGGTCGACCAGAACCAGGCTGATGTCGGCTTCCCATCACCGGGTGTCTTCTCGCTCGCTCTCGCGCAAGGCATTCCGCTCGTCTCGGTGTTTGAGATGGGTGGCGCAGATGTGTTCGACTTCGCCTTCCGGAAGGGTGAGGCACCCGCCGACATCAAGGGTCTCGAAGGCAAGACGATCGTTCTCGGCAGTGCTGGGTGGCAATCGATCGCCGACCCGATGCTGAAAGCTGCCGGCGTCGATATCACCAAGGTGAAATATGTCGATGCAGGCTGGCCCACCTGGGGCACGGCAGTCGCGCAAGGGAAAGGCGACACGGCCTTGTCCTGGGAGGGCCTCCGCGCGCAGTGGAAAGGCCAGGGACTTGATTTCGACTACATTCTCGGCCGGAACTTCTCCAAGCTCCCCGCCAATAGCATGGTGATCCGCAAGGCGGACTTCGAGGATGCTGCCAAGAAGGATCTATATGAGAGGTATTTCAGGGCATGGGCGGCCGGTCTTGAATTCGGCCATCTCAATCCCCGCGCCGCGACGCAGATCGTCATGGAGCAGTTCCCGGGTCTGTCGTCGCAGATGACGCCCGAAGTTGCCACCGAATCGATGATGCAGCTGGCCAACGTCTTCCGCGGCCGCTGGGACGAACGCAAGAAGTGGGGCTTCCACATTCTCGACAGCTGGCAGTTGTTTTTCGACACCGGCCGCGAGATCGGCCAGATCAGCGGCGACTTCAAGACTGAAGACGTCGTCAAGAACGATTATGTCGATGCCGCCAACGCTTTCGACGCCGCTAAGGTCAAGGCGGATGCCGATGGCTTCGCATTGTCTGATGCCTATAAGGGCGTCGACGTCGACGCGATCAGCAAGCGGCTCTGACCTCATCTGGCGGCGGCGCTTTGGCGCCGCCGCCGTTTTCTCTGAGAGGCGCGCTCTTCGTGTTCGTATTCGATCATGTCGGCATTACCACTACCGTGCCGCAGCCCGGCGAGAATTGGGTCGAGCAGAGCAAGGTGTGGGTGACGAACCCGCATGAACACCCCGAACACATCGAATTTCTGCGCTACGAGCCTGACAGCACGGTGCCTGACATCATCAAGGCCAACCCCCATGTCGCCTTTCGCGTTGAAGCGCTGGGTCCATACATAGATGGACAAGAAATCGTCATCCCGCCTTTCGTCGTCGGCGACTTTCTCGAAGTCGTCTTCATCCGCAAGCACAATACGATTTTTGAATATATGCACTATCTGAAGGAAGGTTGGTTCTCCGGCCAACCGTCGAAATGAGCTACCGCGCGATCTATTCCTATGCCTGGGATCTCTTAGAGGCGGGGATTCCTGAATCTCAGCGGCAGTTCCTTGCGCTCGGTCTTGATACCGTCACTGTCGCCGGCAGCTATCATGCGGGCAAGTTCCTCAGGCCGCACGGTCGCGACGGCAAGGTTTATTTCCCGGAGGATGGAACGGCCTATTTCAAGACGACGCCCAGCTATTACGGCGCAATCAAGCCGGTTTCGAATTCGATCCTCGCCAGCAACGACGTCATAGCCGGACTCGCCGCAACCAAGACGATGGCGGTTAACGTCTGGCTGGTCTTGATGCACAACACGCTGCTTGGCACAGCCAATCCAAGTTCGTGCGTCACCAATGCGTTTGGCGACCATTATGTCTATAATCTCTGTCCATCGGCGCTCGAAGCCCGCGCTTATGCCGTGGCCCTCGCAAAGGATGTCGCCGATCACTACGAGATTTCCGGGCTCTCGCTCGAATCGCCGGGCTTTCTGCCTTATGCACACGGCTTCCACCATGAATTCGCGCTCAACGCGCCGAACCGCTGGCTCGATGCGCAGCTTGGTCTGTGTTTCTGCGATCATTGCGTGGGTTCCGCCCAGTCCGTTGGCATCGATGCGCGGGGCTTGAAGGCTCAGGTCGCCGCCGACATCACCGCGTATCTCGCAAGCGATGTCGATTTTCCGCCCGACATGGCGGAAGCATTCTGGCTGGCGGATGCGCGCAGCGACGGAACTCTTCGCTCCTATCTCGACTGGCGATGCGACGTCGTCACTTCGTTGATTTCCGAAATTCGCGCGGCGGTTCGCAAGGATATCAACGTTGCTGTCATTCCTTCGGTGGCGCGGCCCACGGCCGGTGCTTGGTACGAAGGAAGCGATCTCGCAGCGCTCGCGCAGACCGCGGGAATTATCGAAGCGTGCTTCTATGAACCGGGCGCCAACCGGGTGAAGGCCGATCTCCTCGATATCAAGCGGCGATTGAGCGGGGTTGGTACGCTACGGGGAATTCTGCGGCCGGCCTATCCGGACTTCGCTAGTCGCGGGGAATTCCTCGCTGCGATCGAAGCGCTGGTCAGTGGCGGCGTGCGCGAACTCGCCTTCTACAATTGGGGCCATTTGCGCAGCGCCAATGTCGCCTGGATTGGTGATGCGATGAAGATACTGGATGCTCGCGCATGATGTTCAAAGACAAGGTCGTCGCCATTACCGGCGCTGCGGGGGGTATTGGTCAAAGCCTGTGCCGCTATTTCGCGGAAGAGGGTGCATTGATCGCCGCGATCGACAAAAGTCCCGAGACAGAGACGTTTGCGCGGGAACTCACCAATCGGGGAGCGCGCGGTTACGTTGTCGACGTCGGGGATGCCGGCGCCGTGTCTTCGTCGTTCACGAAGATCGCAGCCGACTTGGGCTCCGTTGATATTCTCATCAACAATGCTGGCTTCTCCGAACATCCGACCTTTGCCAGGACCGACCCTGCCGGCTGGCAGCATGATGTCAACGGTAATCTCAATGGCGCCTATTACTGTGCGCATGCCGTATTGCCGGGAATGCAGAAGAAGCAGGGCGGCAGCATCATCGCGATCGGTTCGGTCAACGGATTGGGCGCCTTGGGCGATCCCGCCTATAGTGCGGCGAAGGCCGGAATGATTTCACTCACCCGGTCGCTCGCCATTGAATATGGCCGGTTCAATATCCGATCAAACATCATATTGCCCGGCACGGTACGGACTCCTTTGTGGGAGCGTCGTGCCTCCAAGGATTCGACCGTGCTAGAGACGCTGCGGCGCTGGTATCCGCTCGGCCGCATCGTCGAACCGATCGATGTTGCGCGTACCGTCGGGTTTCTTGCGTCTGATGCCGCGGCTGCCATTACCGGCGTTTCATTGCCGGTGGATTGTGGCTTATCAGCAGGCAATATTGTGATGGCGCGCGAACTCACCCTCGAAAATTTCTGAAGAGGCGGGCAATGGACAGGCTGCGGATCGGCGTTATCGGGCTCGGATGGTTCGGGGAGATCCATTGCGAAGCCATTCTCGGCGTTCCAAACCTCGAACTTGCGGCGCTTTGCACGCGGACGCCCGAGCGGTTGAAAGCGCTCGCCGCAAAATTCGGCGTCAAAAAGACATTCCGCGACTATCACGACATGCTGGCCGATCCCGACATCGATGCCGTCTCGATCGTCACCATGTGGGACCAGCATACGGAGCCTACGCTGGCCGCCCTTGCGGCCGGCAAGCATGTCTTTCTCGAAAAGCCGATGGCCTCGACGGTCGCCGACTGCAACAAGATCATCGCAGCCTCGAAGAAGGCGAAAGGCATCTTGCAGATCGGTCATATCTGCCGCTTCAATCCGCGCTACCGCATGGCCAAGCAGGCGATCGATGCGGGCAAGATCGGCAAGATCGTCGCCATGAGTTCGCGGCGCAATATCCCCGCCGCTTGGACGCCGGAAATCCTGAACAAGATCGGGCCCATCGTCGGCGATGCAATCCATGACACCGATCTCATGCTGTGGTTTACCGGCGATCGCGTCGCGAGTGCCTATGCCCATACGGTGAGCGTGCGCGGGCTCAAATTCCCCGATATCGGCCAAACCATGTATCGCTTCAGGGGTGGTGCGACAGCGACGCTCGAAACCGTCTGGTGCATGCCGGAGAAAACGCCGTTCGACATCGACGAGCGGATGTCGATTATCGGAACCGAAGGCATCATTCATATACAGGATACGTTCCCGAATTTGGGGATAGTATCGGCCGACAAGCTTCACAGCCCCGATACGACCTATTGGCCGATGTTCGATGGCGTGCGGGGCGGCGCGTTACGCGAGGAATTCGGCTATTTTGCCGCTCATGCGCTGAAGGGAAAGACGCCGGCCATTGGCAGGCCGGAGGATGCGGCCGCTGCCCTTGAGGCGACGCTGGCGGCAGAGGAATCGGCGCGAACAGGCGCGGTTGTCAAAATCGGCGCATAGTCGGGCTTCAGGGAGGATCTCCAATGGCGAAAAAGCGAGTTCTAGTCGTTGGCTTGGGCAATATGGGAATGAGCCACGCGCTCGCCTATACGCGCATTCCGGAGTTCGAAGTCGTCGGCGTCTGCGAGCGCCGCATTGCCAAGCGGGATTTGCCGGAAGCGCTCAAGGGCGCCAAGAAATTTGACAATTTCGACAAGGCGCTTGCCGAATTGAAGCCGGACGTCGTCTCGATCAATACTCTTCCTGACACCCATGCCCAGTTTGCGATCAAGGCGATGGAGGCGGGTGCGCATGTCTTTGTCGAGAAGCCATTGGCTGACAATGCGGAGAATGCCGAGAAAGTGGTGGCGACCGCCAAGCGCACCGGCAAGAAACTGGTGATCGGCTATATCCTGCGGCAGCACCCGTCCTGGATAAAATTCATCGAGATCGCGCGCCAGCTCGGGACTCCGCTGGTTTTTCGGATGAACTTGAACCAGCAGTCGAATGGCGAGACCTGGGCCTGGCACAAGCGGCTCATGGATTCGTTCCCGCCGATCGTCGATTGCGGCGTCCATTACGTCGATATCATGTGCCAAATGACGAAGGCCAAGCCGGTCAAGGTTCATGCTGTTGGGGCGAGGCTGACAAACGAAGTCAAGCTCAACAATTACGGAATGCTGCAGGTCAGCTTCGATGATGGCTCGGTCGGCTGGTACGAGGCCGGCTGGGGGCCGATGATGAGCGAGACGGCTTTCTTCGTGAAAGACGTGATCGGCCCGAAAGGATCTGTTTCCATCGTCATGGCCGAGACCTCGGGCAATGTGAAATCAGACGACATCAATGCCCACACCAAGACCAATCAGATTCTTTGGCATCATTCCGACATGTCCAAGCCCGATGAGCGGATCGATATGAGTGACGAGCCGAGTCATGACGATCTGTGCGAGCGCGAGCAGCGCTACCTGCTCAAGGCCATTGAAGAGGATATCGACCTCAGCGACCACATGAATGATGGCGTCAAGAGCCTCAAAATCGTGCTGGCCGCCGATCGCTCAATCCATGAAGGGCAGGTCGTCAACCTCTAGGATGCGTGCCGGCTGGGGCTGTTGTCAGGGCAGAGCCCCGTCGTTCGAGGAAGGCCTTAGCCTCCAGACCGTTACATATGGCGGAGGGAGAGGAACTAAGGTCCAACCTTCTCCACCCCGACGCCTCCACCAGTAGATTGAGCGTGCCAACGCCCATACCGGCATAAGACGCTCCACGAATTCTGCCAACCCGCATCCGGAGAAACAAGGGTGGGTGCAGTTCCAATCGGCAGCCGGCTGTTTCAATAACATCGGCCAAAACCCAACATCTTCGAGAAATAGACTTGGGCTGCCCTGAGTTTCAGCCACGATTTTACAGGGCTGGGGTGCAGGCGCCACGGAAACTCCACAGCGCCCCGCGTTGATGCTCTCCTACTTTTCGAAGGCTCCCATCTGATAGAGGCCACCAAGCCAGTTCTCGACATGCCAGGTCCTTGCGACGAGTCCATCCGCATTGAACTCGTGAATGTCGATCGTCATGATTTACACCGGCCGGTTCTTGGCAGGGAATCCGGCAAAGCTGCCAACATTCTTCGCCTCGAACGTGGAGCGGACCACAACTTTGTTGCCCTCTTCGATGATGTCCTCGGTTGTCAACTTAGTATTGGCGAAGATCTCAGCATACTTCGGAATGATCGGCTTGAAGCCGTCGCGCCCGGACCCTGGCCAGGATTCATTGGCACGTCGACCCAGTCAGGTGCGAGGATCTTGTGAATCGGCGCCGTCGATTGACCCCTTACTATCGAGCAAGTTCAATAGCTTGGGACGCCGATCGGCGTCCAAATCGCGCGCCGATTTACACCGAATCCGGCCGATCGTCTCCACAGTCAGCATTCCCCCTCGCTGCTCGCTTTCGAATCAAAGCAAACAGCGCAACAGGCCAAACCTCAGGGGGTCAAATTTGGACGCCGATCCCCCGCATCAGGGGGTCAAAATTGCATGCCTAATCACAAACTGGGTTGCGCGCCCCGATCGGGGCCACGCGCGGATTTCACTTCCTTTCTAGCCACGGACCACCTCTTGCGCATTCGCTTCGATCGGCTCCCACAGGCCGAAATGGGCACCGACGGAATCCTGGATGAGCGCTATACGCGCGACACCGGAAACTTCGAACGGGCGTACAATCACCTTGCCGTCGAAACAGGCGGCCCGCCCTGCGGCATCGGCCACATCGTCCACGTGGATGTAAGGCGTCCAGTGCGAGGCCACGCCCAGATTGAGTTGGTTACGCCTCAATTGATACAGGGAGCCAACATTCTGGCCGGATAACTGCACATATGTGAACCTGCCGCCATTCGCCGGCTGCTCGCGAAAAGCCCAACCGAACAACTGGCCATAAAATGCCTTGGCGCGTTCGGCATCGGTCGCTGCCAGATCCACCCAGCAGAACCGCCCGGCGTTTATGTCAGTGAGGTTCGCCATCATTGCAGCCTCCAGCGTTGCGGTGTCTCTGCATATGGAGTGAGGGCGCCGCCGGACCATCCAGCGCGGCGGCGCCGCATCGTCATGCCATTGCCGTCATCGGATCGATGATGGTGCGCACTTCCGTAACCTTGTTCGCGGGAAAACCGCTCAGACGGGCGTGCTCCTGTACCGCCGCTTCGTCTTCAGCGAGGTAAATGCAGAAGGTTTTGTCATCCACGACGTATGAATGCTCCCACTGCACCTTTCCGGGCAGCTTGGCCAGGGCACCGTTGGACGTTGCCGCGGCATCCCTGAGCTGCGCACGATTAAGGCCGCCGACGCCCGGCAGGTTACGTTCACTGTGAAGCTAGTGCCGGCTGCCGAGATCGAAAGTGCGGTGATCGAACAGGTTCGTGGCTTGCTGCGGTCACCGGAAATCATCGTCCGCACATGGGGCGCAGCTTGGCAATGCCTAGATGGTCTCAGCGAACCCGATGTGCGCGAAGCGTTGCACCGGCTTGACCCTCTCTGGGGCGAGTTGTTCCCGGCCGAGCAGACGCGGGTCGTGCAGTTGCTGGTCGAGCAGGTCGATATTGCCCTGGATGGTACCGACATCCGAATGCGAGCCGAGGGCTTGACCAAGGTGGTGGCCGACCTCAGCACGATCAAGCCAGAAGCCCGGAAGGCCGCGTGATGACCAAGCCCAAGGTGAGCGACGATGGGCGCACCGTCACGGTGAGGGTGCCGATTTCGATCAGAGGGCGGGGCGGGCGAAGGCTCGTGTTCGCTCCCGACGGCAGCGACATATCTGCGGCACCCGTTACCCGGCACGTCGACCACGCCATGGTCAAGGCGATCGCACGGGCGTTCCGCTGGCGCGACATGTTGGAGAGCTGCGAGTGTTGCACCATTCGCGAGATCGCTAATGCCGAGAAAATCAATGAGTCCTACGTCGGCCGGGTCCTGCGCCTGACACAGCTCGCGCCGGACATCGTCGAGGCGATTCTCGATGGGCGCCAATCGGTAGGATTTCAACTGGAGGGGCTGATGAAGACGTTTCCGGTGGGATGGCGGGAGCAACGAGATGGCTTCGGGCTCATGATCTGAAGGGCCCAGGTACAAATCCTGTTCCGAGAACCGAGATACTGAATGTACGACCCGGAGACATGGGTAACAGTTTGTACCTAAGACATGGGTGACAACCTTGTGCCGAACGGGTTGTCGATTGGTTGCAAGGTCCTCTGTTCCAGGTCGATATATCCCAAATCATAGTGCATGAAGCTAACGAGCCAAATGGCGTCGTCGACTTCCTTGATGCCGAGCCTCTGACCGGCCATGACGGTGGAGATGTTGATCTTCTTCCTGTGCATGCAGATTCGTCCGCAGGCGGTGACGAGAGCGTCGCGATCATGGAAGGGGTTGGCCACTTCCGGCAGGCCCTCATAGGCTCTTGAGGAGGGCGTGTAGAGTTCGGCCGGCGCCTTCATATCGAGCGCTTCGTGCGGTCTTTCCTCATTGAACTCGTTGACGAAAGCCTCGAAGCTGGCCTGCTGTTGCAGGATGTTCATGCCGGGCGGGCGGGTCGTTTCCGTCTTCAGCGTCAGATGCATGCGCTCGTGACGGCCGTTCTGCTGGGGGTGACCGGGCCTGATGCGCTCGATGGCGATGCCGAGCCTGAGCCAGAAGACCGACAGCCTGGAGAGATTGTAGAGGCCGTTGGGCGAAGCGAAGGGCAGGCCATTGTCGGAGCGAATGGCGCGCGGCAAGCCGCGTTCCCTGAACAGGCGGATGAAGGCCCCGATGACCGGGCCTTCCTTCGTCGATTCGAGCGCTTCGCAGGCGAGCACGTAGCGCGAGGCCTGGTCGGTGACCGTCAGGGGGTAACAGTAACGGCCGTCGCCGAGCCGGAACTCGCCTTTGAAGTCCGTGCACCACAACGTGTTGGGCGCCGCCGCCTGTGACAGTTGCGTGCCCTCGGCCTTGCAGCGCCGCCGCTGCCGGGCGCGCTGGACAAGGCCGTGACGGTCGAGAACCGCATGTACCGTGCTCTTCGAGAGTATGCGGACATCACCGGCGAGCTTCCTGATCAGGAGTTCCCTTAGCTTCCTGGCACCCCAGTGCGGTTTGTCTTTCTTGGATGCCACAATCAGCCGCTCGATCGGGTCCGGCAGCTGGTTGGCGTAGCGCACTGGCCGTCGCGAGCGGTCGGTCAGCGCCTCGAGGCCTTCATCCTTGTAGCGGCCGAAGATCTTATAGCCAGTCTTGCGCGATATCCCGAACTCCCGGCACACATCGCTCATGCCTTCTCCGTCGAGAAGGCGGGCAACAAAACGAAGACGTTCTTCCATCACCGAACACTCTCTCCACGGCATCAACACCTCCGGCCAAAAGACCAAAAGTGTTACCCATGTGTCCGGTACAAAACGTCACCTATGTCTCGGGTCGCTCAGAAGCTACTCCAAAAGCTTATGCAAAGCCCGTTTGGCTTTCGCCAGCGGCGACCGATTTGATTGTGTACCCACTGTGTCCGTATTTCGCAGCTGATCCCGGACACGCTGGGCCAAAGAGATCAGAATTTCAGAGATCTGCCGTCGTCCGGACCATCGATGAGAAAATCGGGCATGCATTCCGTTTTCAAGCGATCTACGTCGAGAATTGCGATAGTTTGGCCATCTACCCTTATGCCGAACTTCTCTAGGCTCGACAGGGCACGGGAAAATGATTCACGCTTCATGCCCAGTTCGGATGCAATTAGATTCTTCTCATAGGGGAGAACGACATGGTCCCGCGTACCCTGGCGTTCGGCCAACGCCAGAATGTAGCAACCGGCACGCTGGGTCGAAGATCTTAGTTTGAGGTTTTTTATCTGCCGCACCATCCGGCGAAACTGATGCGCGAGACTTGCAATAATCGCTTGCGCTAAATGAGGATCGGCCAGAACCGCAGCGCGGAAGACATCGGCTTGAATTAAAACAAAGCGCGATGCTTCGGGCACGCGGGCCTGCATGAGATACGGGGCTCCGCTCATTACGGCGGCTGGGATGACGAATTCGGGCTGGCGAACGACCTCGATAAGGACCTCGCGCTCATCAATCGACCGGCCGAACAGTTGCACCGATCCTGAGATGACGATGATCTGAAAGTTCGGCACCATGCCTTGCTCGAACAAGACTGCCCCGGCCGACAGGCTATGGGTCATCGTCGATCGCAGCAAACTAGCTCGGGTTGATTCCGAAAGCGGACGAAAAAGGGGCAAGTCTGCCGGCATCTCCTCGTCGTTCATGTGAACGGTCTATCCTATAGCTGGCCGGATGGTCACCTCAATTATTATTGATAATTATCACGTCCTGCGTTGATCTAGATCAATTCTGGAATTCGCAAAGTCTGCCATTTTTGACATCGGTCGGGCCCAAAAGGGGTTCGTCCTTCGATGTCAGGGGCAGTCGACAATGAAGACGAAGGTCCATCCGAAATCCGGTGAGATGCTGGGTTTGAGCACCGTCGCATTCACCGTGTGCTTTGCCGTTTGGACGATTTTCGCGATCATCGGCATCAGAATTCGCGACGACCTTGGCCTCACCGAAACTCAATTCGGGCTTCTCGTCGGCACGCCGATCCTGACCGGATCGCTGATCAGAGTCGCGCTTGGAATCTGGACGGATCTGTATGGCGGCCGGGTCGTCTTTACCGCCACGATGCTCGCCGCGGCACTTGCGACATTCCTGCTAACCTATGCCCACACCTATCCGGAAATGCTTGTGGCAGCCCTTGGTGTCGGAATCGCGGGCGGCTCGTTTGCGGTCGGCGTGGCCTACGTCTCGCGCTGGTATCCGGCTGAAAAACAAGGGACGGCGCTGGGCATATTCGGCGCCGGCAATGTCGGCGCCGCGGTCACCAAATTTATCGCGCCGTTTGTGCTCGTGGCCTATGGCTGGCACATGGTCGCCCAGGTTTGGGCGGCAGCGCTGGTCGTCATGGCTGTCATCTTCTGGTTCATGGCCGATGATGATCCGGTCCTCGTCGAACGGCGGCGCACCGGCATAAAACCCAAGCCCGCTTGGCTGGAACTCGAACCGCTCAGAAACGTCCAGGTCTGGCGCTTTTCCCTCTATTACTTCTTCGTCTTCGGAGCCTTTGTCGCTCTCGCGCTGTGGCTGCCGCAATATCTCATCAATGTCTATGGCCTCGACATCAGATCGGCCGGGATGATTGCGGCGTTCTTCTCCGTGCCCGCCAGCATTTTCCGCGCATATGGGGGGCATCTATCTGACACCTATGGAGCGCGCCGGGTACTCTATTGGACATTCCTGGTCGCCGTCGCGACGACCTTCATTCTCTCCTATCCGCCCACTGACTATGTGGTTCACACCACGAAGGGGCCGGTTGCCTTCCATATGGAAATGGGCGTCGTCGGTTTTACCGTGACGGTCTTTGTTCTCGGCTTCTTCATGGCCCTCGGCAAGGCGGCAGTCTACAAACACATCCCCGCATATTACCCGAGCCATGTCGGTTCTGTCGGCGGTCTCGTTGGCATGATCGGGGGTCTCGGAGGCTTCGTACTGCCTATCCTCTTTGGCGTCCTCCTTGATCTCACCGGCCTGTGGACGAGTTGCTTCATGGCGCTTTTCGTCCTCGTCTCGGGTGCGCTGGTCTGGATGCATGTGGCCATCCGGCAGATGGAGCGCGAAGTGAGTGGCGAAGCCCTCGCCAAGCTGCCGCCATTCCCCGAAATGCAGGGCATGCCCAGGCCCGCGGCTGTTCCGCGTTCGGAGCGAGCAGTTTTGACCGATTGGCGGCCGGAGGATCCAAGCTTCTGGACGAGCAAGGGTCGCCAGATTGCCAAGCGCAATCTGTGGCTTTCGATTCCGGCGCTGCTGCTGTCCTTCGCAGTCTGGCAGGTGTGGTCGGTAGTTGTGGCGAAGCTGCCACTAGTAGGGTTTACGTTCACTACCGATGAGCTCTTCTGGCTCGCCGCACTGCCGGGTTTGTCGGGCGCGACACTGCGAATTTTTTATTCCTTCATGGTGCCGATCTTTGGCGGCAGGCTTTGGACAACGCTCACGACCTGGTCGCTGATCATTCCAGCACTTGGCATTGGCTATGCGGTTCAGAACCCCGACACCCCCTATGTCGTGCTGCTAATTCTGGCACTTCTCTGTGGATTTGGTGGCGGCAACTTCGCATCATCCATGGCGAACATTTCCTTCTTTTTCCCGAAGGCGGAGAAGGGCAACGCCCTCGCGCTCAATGCCGGGCTGGGCAATCTCGGCGTGAGTGTCGTCCAGTTTATCGTGCCGCTCGCGATTACGGCGGGAATATTCGGCTGGCTCGGCGGTGATCCCGCAATGGTGAAAGGGCCGACGGGCGAGGCGCCGCTTTGGCTGCAGAACGCCGGCTTCATTTTCGTGCCATTCATTGCAATTTCCGCTTTTGCCTCATGGTTCGGCATGAACGACATCGCTGCGGCCAGGGCATCATTCGCAGAGCAGTCAGTAATTTTCCAGCGTCGGCACAATTGGATCATGTGCTGGCTCTACACAGGCACCTTCGGTTCTTTCATCGGGTATTCGGCCGGCTTTCCGCTCCTCACCAAGACTCTATTTCCTGAAGTCAACGTCCTCCAATTCGCCTTTCTGGGGCCGCTTGTGGGTGCGCTTGCCCGCTCCGGTACGGGCTGGCTTGCCGACAAATATGGCGGTGCCAGAGTTACCTTCTGGGTCTTTGTATTGATGATGGCCGGCGTTGCAGGAGTCTTGTGGTTCATAGCCACAAAGGACCAGCCGGGAGCCTTCTGGGGCTTCTTCGCGGCGTTCCTGGTGTTGTTCTTCGCAACCGGTGTCGGCAATGCATCGACCTTCCAGATGATCCCGGCAATCATGGCCAAGGAAATGGTGCGCCTTATGCCGCAAGCCGATGCGGAGACGCGCCGTCGGCAGGCGGAAAAAGAGTCCGCCGCGATCACCGGCTTCACGTCCGCAATAGCCGCATTCGGTGCGTTCTTTATCCCCAAGAGCTATGGGAGTTCGATCGCGCTCACTGGCAGCCCATCAGCAGCACTCTGGGGCTTCCTCATTTTCTACGTGAGCTGCCTCGCCATTACATGGTTTGTCTACGCCCGTAAGGGCGGGCTTCTCCATGACGTTGAACGTGCCAAGCGCGGCACATCCGTCCACCCGGCAGCGGCCACGTAGGAAGGGCAATATCGATGTCGCAATTTCTTGACCGCCTAGCATTCTTCCGCAAGAACGTTGATACATTTTCTGACGGGCATGGCGTCGTCACAAACGAAGATCGCTCGTGGGAGGACGGATACCGCAAGCGCTGGCAACATGACAAAATCGTGCGCTCCACCCACGGCGTCAACTGCACCGGCTCCTGCTCCTGGAAGATCTATGTCAAGGGCGGCATCGTCACTTGGGAGACACAACAAACCGATTACCCGCGCACCCGGCCCGATCTGCCCAATCACGAACCGCGCGGCTGCGCCCGCGGCGCGAGCTACAGCTGGTATCTCTATTCGGCCAATCGGGTGAAGTATCCGCTGGTTCGCTCGCGCCTATTGAGGCTCTGGCGCGAGGCGAGGGCGACGAAGACGCCTGTCGCCGCATGGAAATCGATCGCGGAAGACAAGGCGAAGCGCGCCTCCTATGTCGAGAAGCGTGGCCTGGGCGGCTTCGTGCGTGCCGAGTGGAATGAGGTCAACGAAATCATCGCGGCCGCCAACGCGTATACGGTGAAGACCTACGGACCTGATCGAGTCTTCGGCTTTTCGCCGATCCCGGCGATGTCGATGGTGAGCTACGCCGCGGGCTCACGCTATCTCTCGTTGCTTGGCGGCGTGTGCATGTCGTTCTACGATTGGTATTGCGACCTGCCACCGGCCTCTCCGCAGACCTGGGGTGAACAAACTGACGTTCCCGAATCGGCAGATTGGTACAATTCCAGCTTCCTGATCCTGTGGGGGTCGAATGTCCCACAGACACGCACGCCAGATGCTCATTTTTACACTGAGGTCCGTTACAAGGGCGCCAAGAGTGTTGTGATCTGTCCGGACTACTCCGAGGCGTCGAAATTCGCAGACCTCTGGATTTCGCCCAAGCAAGGCACCGACGCCGCGCTCGGCATGGCGATGGGTCACGTCATCCTGCGCGAATTTCATATCGACCGACAGGCCGAGTATTTCCGCGACTATGCCCGCCAATACACCGACATGCCGATGCTGGTGCGCCTGGCGAAACAGGGCGAGCACTATGTGCCGGATCGGTTCCTGCGGGCTTCGGATCTTGCGGGTGCGTGCGGCGAGGCAAACAATCCAGAATGGAAGACGCTCGCCTATGACGAGAACTCGGGAACAATCGTGGTTCCACAAGGCTCGGTCGGCTTCCGTTGGGGCGAGAAGGGAAAGTGGAATCTTGAGGAGAAGACTTCGGACGGGCAGGAGACAAAGCTTCGCCTGTCCCTCGCGGAAGTGAAGGACGAGTTGCTCCCAATCGGCTTCCCCTATTACGGCAATCGCGAGCACGACCATTTCCTCGGGACGGACCATCCAAGCGTTCTGGTCCGCAATGTGCCAGTGAAGAAGCTGCAACTTGTTGACGGCGAAGCCATCGTGGCCTCGGTCTTCGATCTGTTTGTTGCAAACTACGGCGTCGACAGAGGTTTCGGCGGCGAGCACCTCGCGACGAGTTACGATGAAATTGCGCCCTACACGCCTGCCTGGGCCGAGAAGATCAGTGGCGTACCACGCGACCAGATCATTACGACGGCGCGTGAGTTCGCGCGGAACGCCGAAAAGACAAAGGGCCGCTCGATGGTCATCGTCGGCGCCGGCCTCAACCACTGGTACCACATGGACATGAACTACCGCGGCATCATCAACATGCTGGTGATGTGCGGATGCGTCGGCCAGTCGGGCGGCGGCTGGTCGCACTATGTCGGCCAGGAGAAGCTGCGTCCGCAGACAGGCTGGTTACCGCTTGCCTTCGGTTTGGATTGGGCCCGCCCGCCGCGCCAGATGAACTCGACTTCTGCCTTCTACGCTCATACCGACCAGTGGCGCTACGAGACGCTCGATGTGTCGGAGATTCTCTCGCCGACCGCCCCGGCAGGGCCGTGGGATGGCGCGCTTATCGACTACAATGTGCGTGCCGAACGGATGGGCTGGCTTCCTTCCGCACCGCAGCTCGAGACCAATCCTCTTGACATTGCAAAGCAAGCGACAGGGTCTGGCCTGGAGGCGAAGGACTATGTCGCCAAGGCCTTGAAGTCGGGCGAACTCAAGCTCTCGTGTGAGGATCCCGATAAAGCGGAGAACTGGCCGCGAAACCTCTTCGTTTGGCGCTCCAATCTGCTTGGCGCATCCGGCAAGGGCCATGAGTACTTTCTGAAGCATCTACTTGGCACCAAGCATGGCGTCATGGGAAAGAACCTTGGTGAAGATGGCCGCATCAAGCCAGCGGAAGTCGTCTGGCATGAGGAGGCGCCGGAAGGAAAACTCGACCTTCTGGTCACGCTCGACTTTCGCATGTCAACGACCTGCATGTATTCCGACATCGTGCTGCCGACTGCCACGTGGTACGAGAAGAGCGACCTCAACACCTCCGACATGCATCCCTTCATCCACCCGCTCACCGCGGCGGTTGATCCTGTCTGGGGAGCGAAAAGCGACTGGGATATCTACAAAGGCATCGCTGAAGCGTTCTCGAGAGTCGCGCCGGAAGTGCTCGGTGTCGAAAAAGATGTTGTTCTAACGCCCATCATGCACGACACGGCGGGCGAAATCGCCCAGCCTTTCGACGTCAAAGACTGGAAACGCGGGGATATCGATCCCATTCCGGGAAAGACCATGCCGGCTGTCACCGTGGTCGAGCGTGACTACCCCAATCTCTACAAACGTTTCACCTCGCTTGGACCCTTGATGCAGAAGCTCGGCAATGGCGGCAAGGGCATGAGCTGGAATACGGAGCACGAGGTCGAGTTTCTGAAGAAGCTCAACGGCCAGGTTCTGGAGGAGGGCGTGAGCAAGGGCCTCGCCCGGATCGAAACCGACATCGATGCCTGCGAAGTCATCCTTAGCTTGGCGCCGGAGACCAATGGTGAAGTCGCGGTCAAGGCTTGGGCATCGCTTGGCGGCTTTACAGGGCGTGAACACACGCATCTGGCGATCTACAAAGAGGACGAGAAGATCCGATTCCGCGACGTCGTTGCGCAACCGCGCAAGATTATCTCCTCGCCGATCTGGTCGGGGCTCGAATCGGAAAAGGTCTGCTACAACGCCGGCTACACGAATGTGCATGAACTGATCCCGTGGCGGACGCTGACCGGCCGTCAGCAGCTCTATCAGGATCATCTCTGGATGCGGGCCTTTGGTGAGGGGTTCTGCGTCTATCGCCCGCCGATCGACACGAAGAGCGTAAAGCCTGTCATCGACCGCAAGCCCAACGGCAACACGCCGATCGTGCTCAATTTCATCACGCCTCACCAGAAGTGGGGCATCCATTCAACCTATACCGACAACCTCATCATGCTGACCCTCTCGCGTGGCGGCCCGTGCGTTTGGATCAGCGAGGTCGATGCCAGGAAGGCCGGGATTGTCGACAACGACTGGATTGAGGTTTTCAACACCAACGGGGCACTCGTCGCGCGCGCTGTTGTCTCGCAACGAGTGAAGTCCGGGATGTGCATGATGTATCATGCCCAGGAGAAGATCGTGAACGTACCGGGCTCTGAGCAGACCGGCTTGCGCGGGGGCATTCATAATTCTGTGACCCGCACTGTCCTCAAGCCGACCCACATGATCGGCGGCTATGCCCAGCAGGCCTGGGGCTTCAACTACTATGGAACTGTCGGCTCCAACCGCGACGAGTTCATCGTCTTGCGGAAGATGGCCGAGGTGGATTGGCTCGATCGGCCTGCCGCGGACCAGCCGGGCGATATCCGCACTTCGAAATTGGAGGCCGCAGAATGAGGATCCGTGCGCAGATCGCAATGGTGCTGAACCTCGACAAATGTATCGGGTGTCACACCTGCTCGGTCACATGCAAGAATGTCTGGACCAGCCGGGAGGGCATGGAATACGCCTGGTTCAACAATGTCGAAACCAAACCCGGCATCGGCTATCCCCGCGACTGGGAGAACCAGGAGCGCTGGCGGGGCGGCTGGCGGCGAAAGAAGAACGGCAAGATCGAGCCGCGCATCGGCTCCAAGTGGCGGGTGCTCGCCAACATCTTCGCCAATCCCGATCTTCCCGAGATCGACGACTACTACGAGCCGTTCACCTTCGACTACGAGCATCTGCAAAAAGCGCCCGAGATGCAGACCATGCCGACGGCGCAGCCCCGCTCGTTGGTGAGCGGCGAGCGCATGAAAAAGATCGAATGGGGCCCGAACTGGGAGGAGATCCTCGGCGGCGAATTCGCCAAGCGCTCTGTGGATGTCAATTTTGAAGGCGTTCAAAAGGAAATTTACGGCCAGTTCGAAAACACTTTCATGATGTATCTGCCGCGGCTTTGCGAACACTGCTTGAACCCGGCTTGTGTCGCCGCTTGCCCATCGGGCGCCATTTATAAGCGTGAAGAAGACGGCATCGTCCTGATCGACCAGGATAAATGCCGCGGCTGGAGGATGTGTGTCTCCGGCTGCCCGTACAAGAAAATCTACTACAATTGGTCGAGCGGAAAATCCGAGAAATGCATCTTCTGCTACCCGCGGATCGAGGCGGGCCAGCCGACGGTCTGTTCGGAGACCTGCGTCGGACGCATCCGCTATCTCGGCGTGATCCTTTACGATGCCGATCGTATCGAAGCGGCGGCGAGCGTTGCCGCCGAAGACGACCTCTATCAGGCGCAACTCGACGTTTTCCTCGATCCGAATGATCCAGACGTGATCGCCGAGGCCCGCGCGCAAGGAATACCGGAGAACTGGATCGAAGGCGCGATCCGCTCGCCGATCTGGAAGATGGCGATGGAATGGAAGGTCGCGTTTCCCTTGCATCCCGAATACCGGACCCTGCCGATGGTCTGGTATGTGCCGCCGCTCTCGCCGATCCAGTCTGCTGCCGCAGCCGGCAGCATCGGCCTCGACGGCGACATGCCGGACGTGCGCTCTTTGCGGATTCCATTGAAATATTTGGCGAACCTGCTGACCGCGGGAAAGGAGGAACCCGTCGCGCTCGCGCTGGAACGGATGCTTGCGATGCGCGGCTACATGCGGGCAAAAACCGTTGACGGTGTCATCGATGAAGGCATCGCCCAGCGCGTCGGATTGCGGCCAGAACAGATTGACGAGATGTACCGGATCATGGCGATCGCCAATTACGAGGATCGCTTTGTAATTCCGACCGCGCATCGCGAACTCGGCGAAGATGCCTTCGATCTTCGCGGCTCATGCGGATTTACCTTCGGCAATGGTTGCTCCGACGGTTCTAGCGAGGTGAGCCTTTTTGGCAAGCCCAAGCGCGCAAAATCGCCCATGGAGTGGTGGGGTGATGCCAATGACGTTCAAAGTGTTCTCGGCACTCCCTCTCCTACCCGACTGTTGAACTTCAGAGGGCCACAGGCGAACTTCGCGCTCACCTTCTAGACGAGGCGATGCTGTCGACATCCGCCATTCGCGGGCTCGCGCAACTGATCGGCGAGATAGAGGAGGGCGATATATTCGACCTGCAGGAGCGTTATGTGCTGCTGTTCGACCGGACGCGTTCGCTTTCGCTCCATCTCTTCGAGCACGTGCATGGTGAGAGCCGCGATCGCGGCCAAGCGATGATCGATCTCGGAAACATCTATGCCAAGAACGGGCTGGCGATCAGCGGGACAGAGCTGCCCGATTTTCTCCCGCTCTTTCTCGAGTTCCTCTCGACGCGTCCGGTAACTGAGGGACGCGCGCTGATCAGCGATACGGCGCACATCATTGTGGCGCTTGGCGAGCGCCTGGCCAAGCGCGGCTCGTCCTATTCCTCTGTCTTTAGAGCCATGGCGGAGCTGGCACCGGCGGCTCCCAAAGACGATGCAACTGAAACTCTGCGTGCCGAGGAAGACGGTGATCCCGATGACCTCGCCGCCCTCGATGCGGCCTGGCAGGACGAGCCCGTAACCTTCGGGCCCGAAACGCTCAATAGCTGCAAAGAAGGTTTGATTGCCCGCATAAGAGCGGGAAACCGCCCTGCGCCAAGGGCGTCATAGGAGGGCGCGATGAGCACATATCTGAACAACGCGATCTTCGGCTGGTACCCTTATCTCTGCCTGACGGTCTTCATTCTCGGCAGCATCATCCGCTTCGACCGGGAGCAATATACCTGGCGCAGCGGATCGAGCCAGCTGTTGCGCCGGCGCCAGTTGATGTGGGGCTCGAACCTTTTCCATATCGGCATTCTCGTGATCTTTGCGGGTCATTTCGTGGGCCTGCTGACGCCGATCTGGATGTTTGACATGCTTGGCATCTCGCACGGTTTCAAGCAGCTCATGGCGATCGTCGTCGGCGGTATTGCCGGCCTCGTCTGCCTCGTCGGAATTGCCTTGCTGACTCATCGTCGCTTGCTTGATCCGCGCATCCGCAGGACGTCGTCATTCGGCGACATCGCCATCCTATTGCTGCTGTTTATCCAATTGCTCCTCGGATTGCTGACGATTGTCGTGTCGCTCAATCACCTTGACGGTCACGAGATGGTGAAATTCATGACCTGGGCGCAGGGAATCCTGACATTGCAGCCTGGCGTCGCGGCGCTTGTCGCCGACGTCAGTCCCATCTTTAAGCTTCACCTCTTCCTCGGCATGACGATCTTTCTCGTCTTCCCATTCACGCGGCTTGTCCATATCTGGAGCGCACCTGTCTGGTATCTAGGGCGGCGAGGCTATCAGGTCGTACGAACCGCGCGACCAGCGGACGCACCGGCTGCGTCACGATTGCGGGTTCGGGGGCGGCCATGACCACAGTCCTGCGCGCCCACTCCACTGAGGGTCCGCCCAGGATTATCTCCGTCAACGGAACGATCATCCCCGCGGCGGCGATCACGCGTGAAATCCAGTACCATCCTGCCTCATCGCCATCTATTTCCTGGCGGCGGGCGGCTGAGGCGCTTGTGCTGCGCGAGCTTCTGTTGGAGGAAATACGGCGAAGTTCAGTCTTAGTGGCTCCGTTGCTTGACGAAAAGGGCCGGCGCGAAACCGTCGAAGAGGCCCAGATCCGGACGCTTATTGAACGCGAGGTGCGCGTTCCGGCTCCGGCGGACGACGAGTTGCGGCGCTATTATCAGGCAAACCGGGCTAAGTTTCTCTCGCCGGATATCTTCGAAGCCCGGCATATTCTGATCGCGGCGCGTGCTAGCGACGCAGCGGCATTTGCATTGGCTCGCGAGACGGCGTTGGCACTCGCAAGCGCGATCGAGGAGAACCCTGCTTCATTTGATGCGTTGGCGCGCACCCATTCCGACTGTACATCATCGGGCGAAGGTGGCCGTCTCGGCCAGTTATCCCTAGATGAGGTCACACCCGAATTCGCCACTGCCGTTGCCCAGCTTGCCGATGGTGAAACCACCCGCGAGCCGGTCGAGACGCGCTACGGATTGCATATCATCCATCTCGATCGCCGCATTCCGGGTGCCCAATTGCCATTCGATTCCGTTGCATCGCGGATCACCGATTATTTGACCGATCACGCGCGGCGAACAGCTACGGCGCAATATCTCGCCCGCCTTGTGTCGCGTGCGGTGATTGTAGGTATCGAGATCGCCGGTGCCGAAGCGCATCGCGTGAATTGAAAGGGCTGCACGTGCTGCTTGGCGATGTCATCGCGCGTCTGAGAGACGAGACCATTGTCACTGAGACCCTCCTCGGTCTTGGGGATCTCCCGCTCTTGGCTAAGCTCCGTGCCCGCGCAGATGAAAATGGTGTGACGCTTGGCGCCTATGCCGCCTGGGCGTTTCGCACATACGCCGACAACGCATCATCAGAGGAATGGATAACACTGATCGGCGTCATCGGCCGATCCGCTGATCCGGGCGACACGTGCCTTAGGCGTGCCTTCGCCTATATGCTCACAGGCATGGATGCGTCCAACCATAGTCCGGCGCTGGATGCTTGAATTCTTTCTGGTGCTCGGAGCCTTTCTCCTCGCCCATGTCATCCCGCCGATCCCGTCCGTTCCGCGGTCCTTGGTCAGTCTCGCTGGGGCGCGCTTCTACCTCCTCTCCTATTCGGTCTTGTCGATCGTCTTCATACTTTGGGTTCTCGCTGCAGCGCTGCGCGCGCCCAATCTCGGTCTATGGCCGCCCGAGCCCTGGCAGGCGCTGGTGCCATTAGTGGTGATGCCGGTAGCGGCCGCCATCGCCGGGCTTGTTGAGCCGAATCGCCTGTCTATCTCGGTGCGATCGAGGGCCACCGGGGTAACGGGGCCGATCGTTGGCATCACCCGGCACCCGGTTCTTTGAGGTTTTCTGCTGTGGGGGGTAAGTCATATTCCCCCGAACGGCGATCTCGTCTCGGTGATACTGTTTGGCTTCGTCGCTTGCCTCGCGGGCGCGGGGTTCTTCATCCTCGATCGCCGGAAGCGGTCTCGGCTCGGAGCGGACCAGTGGGAAATGCTCGCGCGAGCCACGTCGATTGTACCATTCGCGGCAGTGATTGTGGGGCGCGCGCAAATTCATTCGTGGCAGCCTTTGCTGCTCGCCGCCTGTGCAGAGGCCGCGCTCTATGCGTGGTTTGTGCTGCAGGGTCATCAAATGTTGATCGGCACCGATCCGCTCATAGGTCTTCGATGAAGGAAGCGATCACCGGCCTCGCCCGACTGCAGAAGTATAACCAATCAGCAGCTCGTGCGCGTGCCACGCGATTGGATCGGTTTGGTCCCCGCCATGGCCGTCGATGCTCTGTTTCTCATCGTCTTCCCGCTTGCGATTTCCCGCGAGATCATTGCCGGTCGCAATTGGCGCAATATAAAGACGGTTGGATTGATTGCAATTCTCGCCGCTGCCAATATCGGCTTTCATGCGGAAGTCTATCTGACGGGGGCGCCGGACTACGCATTGCGAGCTGCGATCGCCGCAATCATCGGGCTTATCATGGTTGTCGGCGGCCGGATTGTGCCGAGCTTCACTCGCAACTGGCTCGCTCGCCAGGGGCCTGTCCGGCTTCCGGCGTCTTTCGATCGCTTCGATGTCATCTCGATAGTGGCCTCCGGGGCCGCGCTCGCCCTTTGGGTGATGGTGCCGGTGTACTTTTTAAGCGGAATTGCGCTGCTTGCTGCGGGGTTTCTTCAGATCGCGCGACTGTCGCGCTGGGCTGGGCTGTGCACATGTCGCGAGCCGCTGGTTCTCGTCCTTCACCTCGGATATGCCTTTGTCGCACTTGGATACCTGCTGGTTGGCCTGGCGGTCTCCTGGCCCGATGCAATTCCGGCCACTGGTGCGCTTCACGCGTGGCACCCGCAGTCGGGAGGTTTGGAGACAAACGGACCAGGAGAGAGAATTTTGGCTCTCAGCCGGCGCGTCACAGTGCGGAGGTTTCACGCGAAAGGCCGCCGTTAGTGGCGATTTTGCCGCGCCAATACCGGGCGGAGAAAGTTAGTCGCGTAAGAACTGGCGGAGAGGGAGGGATGCAAATGTTCGGTCTAAGCTATTGTATTTGCTTGGCTTGCGCTCGCTCTCGATCGAGACGTCCCAGCGAACTGACCTGCCACTGAAGATTTCCTCCACGCGGAGTTAGAGTCCGGCCCTGGCAAGGGAGACGGACAATGAAGCGGAAGCGGTTTTCAGAGGATCAGATCATCGGGGTGCTACGCGAGCACGAAGCAGGGGCGAAGACGGGAGACCTGGCCCGCAAGCACGGTGTCTCCGAGGCGACGCTGTACAACTGGAAGGCCAAGTACGGCGGCATGGACGTTTCCGATGCCCGGCGCCTCAAGGCTCTTGAGGAAGAGAACGGCAAGCTGAAGAAGCTTCTGGCCGACGCCATTGCTCAACCCGCCCGACAGGGCATATCAAAGGCCAAGACTCTAATCGTCGCCGGATGAAACTTCAGTGGCAGGTCAGCGGCGCTCCATGTCTCCACTTTGAACGTCAGATGCTCGCTCATCGGCAGTCCCTTGATCAATTGCCGCGCTTATAGCACATATTGCGAACGCAATCCTCAACGCGAGTCATTTCTTTGAGCGTTGAGACTATCGGAGAAGCTTACCGGCTGGGGTGGCGCATCACGGTTCGCTGCGCTTTGGCAACGCGCGATGGCATGAAGTCTATCCGCGAGTGCGAGACCAGGGCGGACCTCAATGTCAAGACTCTTGTGTGGACGCAAGGCGATGCTTTTCCGATCTCCCGGCTGGAGTCCCGGCTCAAATGCCCCGACTGCGGCTCGCGGCGGGTGACGGTGATGTTTGACGTGCCAAGCAATGAGAACCGGCGCCAGATTTCCGAAGCCCAATGGCAGATGCGGATCGCCGGCGCGGCATTACAATTTGTCTGGCCATTCGATCGAAATGCGCCCGCCCATCGCTCGGATCTCCCTTAAAACGGCGGGATATACTGCGTTTTCGTACGCAACCGCCTGAAAGTACTTCTTGGTGCGAGCAAAAAAATAAGCCGGGGCCGTTCACTTTGTGCGCGATTGAATGCTTATCTAGGCCAGCCAGCGCGGCTTGCTTCCGCGTTCCCGCTCATAAACAGTGAGCCGTGTTAAGCCGAGGCGTCCGGCTCGTGGCTATTCGGAGAGCAGCCCAAGCCCGAACGAGTCTTTCTGGCAGTAATCCATAGGCTCGGCCCCCCTCCATGGATAGAAGGCCGCCCCGCATTTGCATCGCATCTTCACTTTTTGCGGAGCGAAGCTTCCGGCATCCAGTAGAACGAGCCCCTCGGGCATCGCATCAATTTCAAAGCCGGTCTCGGACCAGCGAGTGTCCTTAGAGACTTTGACCGCCGCGCTGCGTTTGCACGCCGGACAACACGCACCGATATGAAATGGTCCCGCCCAAACATGACTTCCTTCTGCCATAGACAAATTGGTGAAAATTGAAGACGTCGATGAAAATTTTATCTGATCCGATATCGGGTGGAACTAGCTCACTTATGAAGCGCATTAAGATTAACGATGCCAAGTTAATTCAATTGCGATCCATCTGTTTGTTCGTAGCATCACATTGCCAAGGCGACTGGCAATGGGAGGCGAACATGAAAATATCATTTGAAGGTGCAATGCAGCGTGTTGCGGATAGGATCGAAGCAGCGTCTGGAAACGGCAGCGAGGAGAAACTCTATCTCTCGCAAGTGATCGAGGCGGTGGACTCACTCGAAGCAGATGGTCACCCCCTCGAATACCTGCTCGCTAACCAGGACTTGATCGCGCAGCGACTATCCCAGTTATCGCCTGGCTCACCTACGCGCATCGGTGTGTCCTCTGTCTGAGGATTTCAGGCTCTCTCTTTTGGCCTTGCAGTAGGGGAGTTGACAAAGAGGCCGCCGCGCTGGAGACTCAAAAGTCGGGTTTTTCGCTCCGGGGGTAGTCACATAGCCCGTGTGGCTTCGGACCCCATACTTTTGCCCTTCCCGCAGGGCTAGAAAGCGATGTTCGTGGGGTCGGTGTCGGCCACACCGCATAGTCACGCCAGTTCCAGCTTGGCCGTTTTAGCGATACGCCCTTCCGACCGCACTTGGTGCAGCGCAGCCGCTCCCGGATCAAGTCCGTCGAAGCATCCATGCTCCACCGGATCGCGAAGGGTGCCGGCGCGATCGGCGCCGAATGCCCGCAGCCGATGCGCCCGCAATAGCTCCACATCCATTCGAGGTCGGTCGACAGCAAGGCGCCGATGGTCGGGATTGGGCCCGGCTCGATTATCCGTTCATGCGTCTTGGTGCTCGTCGACCACCATTCCTTGCTTTTCTGAATGTCGGAACAATGCCCGACCGGCCCCCGGGGTTCGTCAACGCCATGGGCTGTAGGACTCGAATAGAGAACCGCTATGGCTTGTGCTCACTAGCTCTCGCTAGCGCCTCTTCTTGGAAGGGTGCGCCAGCCCACTGCTGAACGCCATCAGACAGGGCGTACCAAGAAATTTTCCTGGCGGTCTGGGTATGAGCGATCAGCCCCCAAGTGGCATCCTTAGTCAGCGGCCACGCTTCAGGGTCGTCAAGCGATCCAAGGAGCATCCACACTTCGTCGTCGCCATCAAATACGAACACTAGCGGCGAGCCGCAGTCAGCACAGCAGCCGCGCTGCGCGATGTCGCTGGAGCGGTGATATTTGAGCGTTCCCTGGACAAATTGAAACTCCGAAGCCTTGAACCCAAGTCCGGCCATGAACAATCCGCCATAGCTCTTCTTGCAGAGGTCGCAATGACAATACGCGCCCTTGGATGGCGGGCCAGAAGCTTCATAGCGAACGGCCTTACAAAGGCAGCCACCGATAATTGGCATTGGTTTCGAAGCCATCGCGAGCACCTCTACTACCCACCATACATCCACCTTGGCCCTGCGCCCCAAATTTGAGTCGACAGGCCCTAGTAGCTGCCAGGGGTACTCAGACATCGGCATCGATACCCTTGGCCTGGATGGACCGGCCCGACGGCGAGTAGTAGTAGGGCGCGGTGGTGAGGCGCAGCGCACCCTGGCTGCCCAGCGGAATGATCGTCTGCACAGAGCCCTTGCCGAAGGAGCGCGTGCCTATCACGGTTGGGAACGCGGCCAGACGGCGCTCCTTCTTTCGATCACTACTCACGAACTCACCCCCCGACCCACCCAATCACGGTCGGCTAAAGGGAAGGCTCACAGAGGGAGGATGGGAAGGCAATACCCGCTTTGAGGCTTCAGCCGTGTCGTTACTGGCTCGTCAGTTTGGACGACTAAGCCCATTGCCGCTCAATTTCTTAGGTCTAAAACCGGATACAGAGACACGAAAGGCATCGCCCGGCTTCCTAAATGAGACGAAGCCAAGCTGGTCGAGTTCGGGACGGAAGCGCTTCGAACCGTCACCGTGAAGCGCTGCCGGAATTCGCGGTGACAGGCCAAAATGATCCTTGAACGTGCGCGAGAAGACTTCGGGCGAGGCAAAGCCGCAGGACGCGGCAATATCCCCTGAATGGCAATGTCGCTATAGAAAGTGCATTGCGCGCCGCCTGAAGCCTGATCTTGCGTGATAATAGCTCATCGGCGATCTGCCGATCCGATCATGCAGCAGTTGGTCTAACGCGCGCACTGAAACGCCGGTGCGCTTGGCGAGGGCCTGGCGGACAATGGCGTCTGAATGTTCTGCTCCATGTCCTGAAAATGCGCGTCAAGGGCGAGCCGCCGCGTCGCCCGTCAGCAGGCGAGGTTCGAGACGCTGCGTTCGGTTTCGCTGCGCGGCCGGTGCGCGACGAAAGCGTTGGCGACGATTCGCGCAAGCGCTGCGCCATGCCGCTTGCCGATCAGGCCAAGCACATGAGATCGAGAGTTGCGTGACCGCCCGCACAGGTGATGCGATCAGTGTCGATCTTGTAGAGACGCTCGCAAACCGTGACCCCTGGATAGCGCTCCTTGAAGGTCGACAATTGATTCCACGCATCGTCACTTCGTGATCATCGAGGAGACCGGCTTTCGGCGAGAGCAAAAGTGCCCGTGTCGATCCCGCCCATCACGCAGCCGTGGCGCGCAAGCCGGCGCAGCCAATTGAGGAGGCGCTTGGAGAGATGCTGCATCGGATGATTACCACCGAAGACAAGCACTGTCGGCAAGGAATTGACGCCAGCAATCGTAGCGTCGACACTCAGCGACATGCCATTGCCCGA
Source organism: Hyphomicrobiales bacterium (assembly GCA_046349315.1). Classification (GTDB taxonomy): domain Bacteria; phylum Pseudomonadota; class Alphaproteobacteria; order Rhizobiales; family Aestuariivirgaceae; genus JAEUMG01. The sequence goes on from JAXMCQ010000011.1 coordinate 71,091, forward strand.
GCGCACCGAGGTGTCGCTCTCCGAGATGAGCAGCCAGTCATAAAGCTTGCGACCATGATTCTGGTTAGCAATGCGCAAGGCCTCCATCGCCGGCACGAGCGCGTAAAGGGGAAATTCGGGCAAGAGCAGGAAACCGAAGCGAACGACGTCTGAATCATCCCGCTTCAGGGAGTTGGATTTACCGTTGGAGACCACTCTTTGCATCGACCAGCTCCATTCAATGAAATCAAGTACCGCTGATCGTCATTGTCAACTGCAGCGGGTGGCCGGTCACGGCAATCTCCAGCGCGTCGCCATGATACAGGTGCAGCCGGCTTCGTCCTCTCCGTAATAGACCGTGAAATAGGCCCCATCGCCGGCTGGGATGGTAGCGGGGTAGCCGAGGTTCTTGTTGGGCATGCCGCCGCGAATGCGGATGGTCTCCGCCATTTGCCAGGTCCGGCCCTCGTCCGGCGAGATAACGGCGCGAATGCCGAAATCGGGCTTGCGCCAGCCATAAGTCATAAGCACACGACCATCATCGAGGGTGAGGAGGTGCGCGGGATAGCCGCCAATGTCGAGCTGGCGCGGCGCGGTCCAAGTCAAGCCACCATCGGCCGACTCGACCTGATGGAGAAAACGCGTTGCGTTGTCGCGCAAGACCGCAAGAAGCTTGCCCGACCGGCAGCGGATAATGGCCGGCTCCTCGAATTCATGGTCGGATCCCGCCGCAACGAGGTCCGGCCGCGACCAGCTCATCCCGCCGTTTTCGCTGCGAATGGCGAAGACCTGACGATAATTCGGGATGTCACTGAGAAGGAGAACCAAGGTCCCGTCGGCAAGCTCGGCAGCACTGCGCATGCCGTAACCGCCGCTATAGGGGGCCGTGTCGATGGCGACCGTCGTGGTGAAGCTTGCGCCCTGATCCTTCGAGAGGTGTACGAATGTCTTGCCGCCAGCGCGTGCCCATGGTGCCAGATCTTCGGGAGATCGGTCGGCAAGACGCGCAACATCATGTTCGGGTGACGCGAGCCAGCCCCTCATGAAATTTGCGGGATAGGACAACCGGGACTGGTCGGGCAATTGCCGCGCGAGGCCGAGCGGGTACCAATCGAAGCACCATTGATTGAGCATAACCATGCCGTCGCTCAGCACCGTCAATCCCGCACATTCCGTTCCCGCACGCTCGTAACTTGGGACAATTTGCGGAGCGCTCCAACTCGCACCGCGGTCTGCAGAACGCAGCAGCATGTTGCGAAACAAGGGATCTTCCGGCGGGTGCAGCACGAAGGACCGCCGCGGCGCATAATTGAACACTACGAGCCATGTTCCATCGGCCGCGACAGCTGCGTGCGCATGCGCGCAGTAAGCATATTCATCCCGGTAGATAACCGAGTGATGGGCCTCGCGCGCCTCCAACATGCGCAAACTTAGAGCGTGAACCGCGTCGCGAGGCAGAATTGCAGCGGCTTCGGGTCATCGCTCCATTCGTGATAGGCCGCAACGATCGTGCCATCCGGCATCTGCGCAACCGTCGGATAGCCGATGTGCTGATAGACGCCGGGGTTGTGCCAGTCGACGCCGCCTGCTTTGGTCTTGCCGCTCTCGGGCAGCATGCGGCTCGAGCCCGGAGTGTCGGTCGCGGTCTTGCCCGGCACGCCGCCTTCGCGAATGACAAACTCGTTCTTGCGATCCCATGTGATGCCGTCTTCGGAGATGCAGCCGCGCGTTCCATAGGGCGGCCGCCGATAGCCATAGATGCAAAGATAGCGACCGTCGAACAGCGGGATCGCCTCGGCGGGATAACCCCAGATATTCGTCCATTTTGGCGGCGACCAGGACCAGCCGTCATCGTCCGAGGTTACGATCACCATGTTCTTTGCATCCTCGCTCGGCCGGTTGTGGGTGCGCAGGAAGCAAACGAGCTTGCCGTCACGGAGTCGCAGCAAGGCCGGCTCTTCATAATCGATGATACTCGCGGGATCGAATGCGAGGGTGGAGTAATATTCCCAATTCATTCCGCCATCGTCGGAGCGCATGAGCGCTGAACGGGTCGACTCGAATTCACCCTTTTCCTCATATCCGAGAATACGGCCATAGAGACCCATCAGCAGTTCGCCGCCCGGAAGCTGCCAGCAGCCCAAGCGGCAACCGCCATGTTTCAACGGTCGGATGTTGACCGGGATGGGCCGCGACCAAGTTTCCCCGCCATCGGTCGAGCGCACGACATAGGTGCCGAGGCAGCCCTGCGTGTGATAGGCCCAGGTCCAGTCGCCCCATTCCTTGGTCAAAGGGTGGACCGACCACGACACGCCCTCAGGCTTCACGCCGCGCTTGAAGAAGCCGGTGATCGTCATATTGACGATCAGGGTGCCGTTGCTCAATTCACAGATGCCGCAATCCCAATTGCCCTCGGTTTCGGTCCAAGGCAGGACGACCTTGGGGTCGCTCCATGTCTTTCCGCCATCACGCGATCGCGCGATCAGTGTCTGGCCGCTGTCATGATGATACGGAAAGCGTTCTTCATTGAAGACGGCAAGGAGGTCGCCATTCTTCAGGAGCCGCATAGCGATCTGATTGACGCAGTGCTCCTGGTGCTTGAAAATCACATGGTGCTCGACGTTCTTGGGCGTAACCATCCTTCATCCTCATGCGGAATAATCGTTGCGCGATCATCGCCGAGGTTCGGAAATGCGAGTTGACGTTTCTTGCCAGCATATTGACGTTTTGATCATCCTCCGGTTGCGATGCGTTCGCCGGAGCCGGCGTCAAAGAGATGCAGACTGTCGGTCCGCGGGACGAGTTTCATGGTCTCCCCGGGCGAGCATGCGAGCCGCTCATTGAAAATGGCGATAATGGACTGCGCTGCGCAAGAGAAGCCAACCTGCATTTGCGATCCAAGCGGCTCAACGACATCGACATTGGCGACGAGCGATCCCTCCTGGTCGGCGATCAGGAAATGTTCGGGCCGAACTCCCAATGATACCCTTTGACCTTCACCAACCCTTGTGCCGGCGGGCAAGAAAACAGAAGCGCCGAGATCGAGCGCAACGCTCGCCTTGCCGCGATCGGACACAATGCGTCCGGCAAAAAGGTTCATGGCGGGCGAGCCGATGAATTGCGCGACAAAAACATTTGCGGGATTGTCAAATAGCTCGAGGGGCGAGCCAATTTGCTCGACAACCCCGTTGCGAAGGACGACAATCCGATCCGCCATGGTCATTGCTTCGACCTGATCATGCGTGACGTAGACCACCGTCGTCTTGAGACGCTGATGGAGTGCCTTGATTTCACCGCGCATTGCCACGCGCAATTGTGCGTCCAGATTGGATAGGGGCTCATCGAACAGGAACACCTTCGGATCGCGGACAATGGCTCGGCCCATGGCGACACGTTGTCGCTGACCACCCGATAGCGCTGAGGGCTTGCGATCGAGATAGCCGGTCAGGCCCAATGTCTCGGCCGCTTTCTTCACGCGCTCGGCAATGACGGCGCGGGTCTCTCCGCGAAGTTTCAACGAGAAGCCCATATTCTCGGCGACTGTCATATGCGGATAAAGAGCGTAGCTTTGAAACACCATCGCGATGTCACGAGCCTTGGCTGGCAGATCCGTTACATCCCTGCCGCCGATATGGATCGTGCCGCTCGTTACCTGTTCGAGCCCGGAGATAATGCGCAGCAAAGTCGACTTGCCGCAACCCGACGGGCCAACAAGCACGAGAAACTCACCATCGGCAATTTCGATGTTGATATCATTGAGGACGCCGACGTGACCGAATGACTTGTGGAGTTTGGAAATCCGGATGTCGGTCATCGTGCCACCTCTATGGCTCCAGTTTTGTAATCTGTTGGTAATGTAACGTTGGACCTGGCTTCGGCGCTTGGCCGAAACGGTCAAGTTCATGACTTTTCCGGATAACCGCGAAGGAGATTTTGCACGGAACATGAGGCCCAGGAAACCGGAGGCGACCCCGCAGAAGTCCCGCGGTTTCGATCCGCCAATGCGCGGATCACCATAAACAAGTGGAGGATGCTCATGATCAAGTCAAAGCTTTCGCGCCGCGGTCTGATGCGCACCGCCGGCACTCTCGCACTGGCCAGCGCCCTTCCGATGCCGTTTGTTCGCACGGCCTCGGCAGCAACGGAAATCATCCATTGGAGCCCGCTTGCCGCCTCCGACGGAGAGGTTTGGGCGAAGATGATCCAGAACTTCAACGACGCCCACAAGGACCAGGGCGTCTCGATCAAGATGGAAGTCGTCAACTGGGATGACTACACCACCAAGGTCCTGGCTGCCGCCGCGGCCGGTGCTGCGCCGGATTTCGGCTGGAACACCGATCCGCGCCCGGCCTTTGTCCGCGATGGACTGTTGGTGCCGCTCAACGAGCTCGCCAAGACGTCCGGTCTCGACATCGCCGACTTCTCTGAATTCTCGATCAACAAATCGAAATTCCCGAATTATGGAGGCGATGAACTCTTCCAGGTTCCGATGGACCTCATGTCGCTGGTCCCCGAAATCAACACGGCGCATGTGACGGAAGCCGGCCTCAAGATCGATGAATGGCCAGATGACGGCGCCAAGCTCATCGACTGGGCCAAGGCGATGACCAAGCTCGAAGGCGACAAGGTGGTGCGCTCCGGCATCATGATGACCGGCGCCGGCGTGCAGCCGACCGTCACCTGGGGCATCGTCGCCGAACAGATGGGCTTCCAGCGCATCAGCCCGGATTTCAAGCAGGCGGCGGTCAATCCCGACGCCGGCAAGGCCGCGATGCAGTGGGTGCTTGATCTTTTCGACAAGCACAAGGTGTCAACGCGCGATGTGACCGATCGCTACAAAGCTTTCGGAACGGGGCAAGGCTCGATCTTCTGGACTGGTCCCTGGACGCTGAACGGCTATCTCGAACAGAAGCTGCCTTTTGTCTCGAAGCCATTCCCGAAGATCGGCGAAAAGCGCGTCACCTATTTCGAGCGCGGCGCGCTTGAGCTCTACACCCAGAAGGATCCGGCGCGCCATCAGGCGACGATGGATGCAGTGAAGTGGCTCTCCGACAACAGCTTCCTGTGGTGCACGAAGGGCCGTGGCGCTTCGCCGCGCAAGTCGATCATCGACCGCCCCGATTACAAGACGGCCGGGGCGCCCTGGGATGTTCGCGGTGCATTCGTTGAAGGCATCGAATATGCGACCGCGATCGCCGATTTCCCGATCATCAATGGCGCCGATTTTAACATCTATTCGGGCGGCAATTTCCTCGCCAAGACGCTTGAGCAGGTCTGGGCAGGACAGTCGTCGATCGACGATGCCATGACGAAACTACAGGAAGGCTGGCAGAAGGCCCTCGAGGAAGGCTGAGGGCTTCCGCTTCCCCCATCGCGGTTCATCCCCAACGGAGGTTGGACCGCTTTTTGAAGCTTGCAAGAGGCGACGGTCGGTTGCTCTTGCGAGAATGGTCATGTCATTGGCCAAAATGATCAACTCGCCCTTCGCCTTGCTGCACCACAATAGGGCTTGCGGGAAATGGAGTTTCCGGCATGGCTGCTACTATACTTGAGCGCCGCGATTTGGAGGCGCCGACCGATTGGGTCGCCTATGCCTTCATTGCGCTCTTCACGGTGCCGTTCCTGATCTTCAACATCGCGCCGATCCTGTTCACGGCATATCTCTCTTTCATGCGGTGGGGCATTTTCGGACCGCCACGCTATGTCGGCATTGCCAATTTCCGTGATGCGCTCGAAAACGACCAGGTGCGCATAGCCTTCGGCAATATCCTCCTCTACGGCCTCACCATTGTGCCTGGTGTTCTCATCCTCGGATTGATTGCGGCGCTTTATGTCCACAATCGCTGGCCGCTCTCCTCCTTCGCGCGGGTCTGCTTTTTTTCGCCCTATGTTGTTTCGGCAACCGTCATCGGCCTGGTGTGGGTGTGGCTGCTCGATACCCGCTTCGGACTCATCAATCACTATCTCGCCTATCTCGGCTTCGACTACATTCCGTGGCTCACCAGCACGACCTGGGCGCTTTACGGCGTCAGCATTGCATCGATCTGGTGGGATATGGGGCTAGCCTTCGTGCTGATCCTGGCGGCGCTCCAGGATATCCCGGGCGATCTCTATGACGCGGTCGAGGTCGATGGCGCGACGCGCTGGCAGCGCTTCTGGTATGTGACGCTGCCCCTCTTGCGGCCGGTGCTCAGCATGGTTCTCACGCTGCAGCTCATCTCGACTTTGCGCATATTCAGCCAGGTCTACGTTATGACCAGCGGCGGCCCCGCTTCGGCATCGACCTCGGTCCTTTATGAGATTTACACGGTCGCAATCAGGAACCAGAAATTTGGGCTCGCCGCGGCCGTATCGATCATGTTGTTCGCCGTGATCTTGGTCGTCACGCTATTAAGCCGACGTCTCCTCCGGGAGCAGCAGACGTGACGGCACTCTCACGGTTTCTCAAATCCTACAACATGCGCCCGGCCGATGTTCCGATCTGGCTGTTCGGGCTCGCGGTTGCAGCATTGTGGATCATGCCCTTCGTTTGGATGATCTCGACATCATTCAAATATCCCGGCGACGTCATGACGGCCGACATCGAATGGTTTCCGCGCCGCGTCACAATCGAAAATTATGTGGACATCTTCACCAAGTACAAAGTTTGGCGCTGGACTCTGAACAGCGTCATCGTTGTCGTGGCCAGTACCTCTCTTTGCGTATTGGCCGGAGCGCTGGCCGGCTACGCGCTGGCGCGCCTCAATTTCCCGGGCAAGAAGGCGCTGTTCTTCCTCTATGTCGCCTCGTTGATGGTGCCGATCGAGGTCTATGCCATCCCGATGCTGCTCGGCATCATCAAGGTCGGCTGGGCGAACACCTATCAGGCGCTGATCCTGCCCTCCGTCGGCAATGTGTTCAGCGTTTTGATCTTTCGCCAGTTCTTCCTGAATTTTCCGCGCGACCTCGAGGATGCGGCACGGATCGACGGCGCCGGACATGGGCTAATCTTTTGGAAGATCGCACTCCCGCTGGCACGGGCACCGCTCATTGCCGGAACGGTCATCATATTCGTGCTGAACTGGAACAATTTTCTGTGGCCTTTGCTCGTCACCTTCGAAGACGACATGAAGACGCTCCCCGTCGGCATCGCCGCCTTCACGCCGCTTTACGGGACCGCGACCCAGCTCGAAGGCTATGCGATGGCCATGGCGGGCGTCACGGTACTCAGCGTTCCGAGCGTTCTCGTATTCCTCATTCTCCAACGCTACTTCATACAGGGCATATCGAGCGGAGCAATACGTGGCTGAACGTGACTATGTGAACTATGTCGACGGCAAGTGGCGGGCTCCGGCAGGCGGCGTCTATCTGGACACGATCGATCCGGCGACCGAAGAGCCCCTTGCACGCTTTGCCCGATCGGATGCGAGCGATGTCGATGCCGCAGCCCAGGCCGCGTACCGCGCCATGGCGGGCGCGTGGTCGCGACTCTCGCCGGCCGAACGCGGACGGATGATGTTCAAGCTTGCCGATTTGATCGCGGCTGATCGCCACCGGCTGGCGCGGCTGGAAACCTTGGACGTTGGCAAGCCGCTCAAGGATTCGCTTGGCGACATAGACGGCGTGGTCGGCACCTTGCGCTACAATGCGGGCGCCGCCGACAAGATGGAGGGCGTCCCAATCCCGCTCGGGCCCTCCTTCATCGATTTCACGATCCTCGAGCCCTTGGGTGTTACCGCCCATATCGTGCCGTGGAACTTTCCGCTTGGCATGGCCATGCGCTCGCTGGCACCGGCGCTGGCGGCCGGCTGCACTTGCGTCTTGAAGCCCGCCGAGCAATCGCCGCTTTCGGCACTCGCCTTTGCCGATCACATCGAGGCGGCAGGCTTCCCGCCCGGCGTGATCAATATCATTACCGGGCTTGGCGAAGAAGCAGGCGATGCTTTGGTGCGCCACCCCCTGGTACGCGGCATTACCTTCACCGGGTCGGTCGAGACCGGCCGCAAAGTCATGGCTGCGGCTGCACACGGCATCAAGCCCGTAGTGCTCGAGTTGGGCGGCAAGAATCCGATGATTGTCTTCGCCGATGCCGATATCGATCGCGCTGTCGCCGATGCGGCCATGGCATCATTCGAAAATTGCGGCCAGGTCTGCTCTTCCTCTTCTCGCTATCTCCTGATGCCGCAGATCCGCGAGGAGTTCATCGAGAAGCTTGCTGCCAAGGCACGGTCGTTGACAATTGGGCCGGGGATCGAAGACAGCGACATTGGCCCGCTCGTGTCGGCCGAGCAGTATACGCGCGTGCGTGGCTATATCGCCGATGGCGTCGCGGCAGGCGCTCGCATTCGCCAGGGTGGCAGCCGGCCCTCGCATCTCAATCGCGGCTATTTTGTCGAGCCGACAATTTTTGACCGCGTCGCACCCGACATGACGATCGCGCGCGAGGAGATTTTCGGGCCGGTCGGTGTAGTCATGGATATTGCCAACGAGGATCAGGCCGTCGGCTTGGCGAACGGATTGGGCTACGGATTGGCGGCCGGCGTCTATACACGCGACATCGGCCTGGCCATGGCTTTGTCGCGTCGCCTCGAACATGGTTCGGTGTGGATCAATGGCTGGTGGATGGGCGGCGTCCAGGCGCCGACCGGCGGAATGAAGGAAAGCGGCATCGGTCGCGAGCGCGGGCTAGCCGGCATCCGCAATTATCTTGAGGTGAAGAACGTCGCGATCCGGATCTAATCGCGCTTCCAATAATCATCCGGAGGCGGACCAAAGTCGATGAGCGCACAGCTATAGACTGCGGTATCATCGAAGGGATAACGCGCTTCCATCTCGGGGGTCAGCGTCACGCCAATGCCCGGCGCGATCGGCCGCATGAGCCTGCCATTAACGATGCGGCCTTGATCACCGATCATCTCAGCACCAAGCGGAAAATCGAGCATCGGATATTCGACCAGATCGCCACCGGCCGCGAAGGCCGCGTGATAGCTCGCCATGATCGCCGCCGCTCCGCCCCAGGCGTGAACCACGACGCGCGTTCCGGTCTCGCGCGCCACGGCGAAGATTTCCATCACGGCCGAGATTCCGCCCATGACGGACGCGTCGGGCTGGACACCGTCGTAAACGCCATCGCGCATGCGGGTGATCATCTCCTTGGGCGTCGTGACGATCTCGCCACCATAGACGGGTATGTCGATCCGCCGGCGCAATTCCTTGAAGCCTTCCGGAGCGTCGGGTCCGATCGCCTCCTCAAGAAACAGAATCGGCTGGTTGGTGAGCGCGCGCACGCCGTTCACATAGGCGACTACATTATCGACAGCCTGCGGCGGATCGGCGAGGTTCTGGCACATGTCGATGCCGATCTTGATATTGCGTTTTCCAGCCTCCTCGAGGATCCATGCGGTGCGGTAGAGATCGCGCTTCACAGCGCGAATCTTGTAAAGTTCGATGCCCTTTGAATCGAGCAGATCGAGTTCGCGTGTGAACTGATGCTTGGCATCGCAGCAGCCGCCGGAGCCGTAGATCTGAATGCTCTCCGCCTTGGCGCCGCCCAAGAGATCATAGACCGGCTTGCCCAAGGATTTGCCCTTGGCATCCTGGAGTGCGATTTCGAAAGCACTGATCGCATGGCGTGCCGCGCCCTGCAGCGACCAGTAGTCGCAAAGGCTGCGTAGGTCCCGGACTCGGCGCTCAATGTCAAAACCGTCCTTGCCGAGAACCTGCGGCGTGCACAATTCGACAATCGACTTAAAGACGAGGGGCGCAAAGACCGCGAGATAGCCTTCTCCCAATCCCGTCACGCCATTGTCGAGCGTGACCTCGACCATGCCGATGGTGCGCTTCGGCCCGTTCGGAAAGCACTCCTTGATCTCGGGATCATCGGCATCGGCATAAGACGAGCTCAAGAGAATGCATCGCACTTTCTCGATTTTCGGCATCAATATCCTCGCTTGAAATCGACAAGGCTCTGCGGACGTTCGCCGCGCCGGTAGCGCTCGAGATTGGCGATGAAGAGGTCGATCTTGCGGTCAACCTCATCGCCCGTGCCGCCACCCGTATGCTGGGTCAGCAACATGTTCCGGCAAGTCCAGAAGCGGTGATCCGGCGGCAAGGGCTCGTCCTGCGTGACGTCAATGATGGCGCCACCGAGCGCGCCAGAGTCCAGCGCATCGGCGAGCGCTGCTTCAGCGATCAGCGAACCACGCCCAAAATTCACGAAGAGGCTTCCGCGTTTCAGGGGACCAAGCTGACGGCGATCGAACAGTCCCTTGGTCTGCGGCGTATGCGGCACTGTGCAGATGATGATATCGGCTTCGCGCAAGGCTGCCTCTAGCGCCTTATGCTCGAAGCCGCGCCCGAAGCGCGTGATCTTGCAGCCGAATGGTTCAAGCAATTCGCCCACCCGGGTGTTGATCGCGCCAGATCCAAAGAGCACCACATTGGCGTTCTTGAGAACCCTGAGCGACGGCCGCAAGGACTCCCCAACCCATTCGTGGCGCTGCTGCAGCAACGCCAGCGCTCCCACACCGCGATAATGCGATAGCACGCCGGCGAGGATCGATTCCGCCACGGGCTCGGCAAAGAATCCGGCGAGATTCGATATCTTAAGTCGATCGCCCAGCCTTTCCCAATCGAGCTCGCCATATTCGCCAAAGCCCACGGATTCGAGCTGAATCCAGCGCAGTGAAGCATTTGCAGGAAGCCACGCGGCGGGAGGATTTCCGAAAGCGACCTCACACTCGGCAAAGACTTTGGGCGCAACTTCCGCATCAGGGTGATAGTGGATAGCGTCCTTCGCGAGCGCTCCTTCGAGCCGCGCGCGCTGTGCGTCCGTCAAGCTCACGCAGACAAATACCTTCATGTTCCGGCCGCCCTTCGCACAGAAATGTGCCAAGGAATGAGAAGCCGTTCCAACAAGGTCACGGCACCGAACAGCGTAAGGCCCAAGAGGGTCAGGAAGAATATTCCGGCAAAGGCGAGATCGGGGCGCATATTGCCGGTGACAATCTGAATATAGAAACCCAATCCCTGGTCGGAGCCGATGAACTCGGCGATCGCGGCGCCAACCGTTGCATTGATCGCGGCATATTTGAAGCCAACAAAACATTGCGGCATGGCTGCCGGCAATCTCACTTTGATGAAGGTGCGCCAGGCGCTCGCACCTGTCGAGCGACAGAAGCGGGTCAGTTCTTCGCTCAAGGAATTGAAGGCGAGGATCGCATTGAGAACGATCGGGAAGAAGCAGACGAGAAACACGATGATGACTTTCGGCAACAGCCCGAAACCCAGCCAAGAGATGAAGAGTGGCGCAAAGGCAATTTTCGGTGTCATCTCGAGGCAGACGAAGAAAGGATAGACGGTTCGCCGCAGGATAGACGAAAAGGCAATGGCGAGGCCGAGCGGCAAGGCAACGACCACGGCCACGACATAGCCGAGCAATGTCTCAATACCAGTGATCCAGGTATAATAGAGAAGCCGGTCGAGGTCGGCCCAGCCATTCCGCACCACTTCGGAAGGCGGCGTCAGAATGTAGCGTGGGATGGCGAAGATGACGACCGAGTATTCCCAGAACAGAAAGAAACCGATAAAGAAGGCTATGAACAGCCATGATTGCTTGATCGCGCCTTGAATCGCAGCGACGAGGCTGGGTTCTTCAGATAACACCGAAGCCACGGAATATCTCCTGTATCTCCCGGGCATAGCCGACGAAGGCCGGGCTGTTCTTGACATCGAGATTACGCGGAAAGGGAAGATCAACAGGGATAAGCCGATCGATACGCCCAGGCCTTGGCGTGATGACCGCGACCTGCGTCGAAAGCTGCACCGCTTCTTCGATCGAGTGGGTAACGAAGATCACGGTTGGCCTTTGCTGCATCCACAATTGCTGCAGGTCGCTCCTGATCCGCTCGCGGGTCATGGCGTCGAGCTTTCCCAAGGGCTCGTCCAAGAGCATAATCTTCGGCTCATGAACCATCGCCTGGCAGAAGGCGGCGCGCTGTTGCATACCGCCCGACAATTCATGCGGATATCGCCCAGCGAAGTCCTCAAGATGGACCGCCTGCAAAAGGCCCATGACGCGCTCGGCATGGAGCTTCGGCGACATCGCGCGCAGTTCCAATTGCAATTCGACATTGCCGCGCACCGTCCGCCAGGGCACTAGCGTATTGTCCTGGAACATGATGCCGATGTCCGTCTGCGGGCCTGTCACCTCCTTGCCATTGATGCGGATCATGCCGGTGCTGAGTTCGAGCAGCCCCGCAAGCATCAGCATCAGGGTCGACTTGCCGCAGCCCGACGGACCCAAGAGCGAGACGAATTGGCCGGCCGCGATGGAAAGATCGAGGGGACCAAAGGCGTGGACTTCAGAAGCGCCCTTGCCGAAGACCTTGGTGACCTGGTGGATTTCAATGAGGTCAGGCATCGGCAATCATCAGCGCCAAATAACGAGGCGGCGCAAGTACCGCCTCGCTTGTTCCTCAAACCTCAATTCGTGACAAACTCGTTCGTATAGAACGACTTGGGATCGGCATTGGGATCGAGATTGTTGTACTTCTTCATTAGGTCCACCATGCTCGCCCAATCGGAATCGACATTGAGGCCGAGCACCTTGTCCTTGTTGGCGCCCGAATAAAGAATTCCAAGCGTGACGTCGAGCACGTCGCGGGCCTGCTTCTTGCCGGCATCCTCATTCATCGTGCCGCCGACAATATCGGCCATCGCGGCGACCGCCGCATCCGGGTTCGTCTCGGTTTCCTTGTAGGCGTTGATCGTTGCCTGCATGAAGCGCTTCACGAGGTCCGGATTGTTCTTCACGAGATCCTTGGTGGTCACGATGCAGTAACCGACCTGATCGACGCCAAAATCGGAATAGGGAAAGGCGATCGGCTGCTCGCCGCCGTTGGCCTTGATTTCCGCCGGCTTGTCGTCAAGGCCGCCCAGCATGCCCACGGCATCGCCGGCCTTCTGGAGATAGCTCGAGACGAGCGCGCCATCCGGCACGTTCACAATTTTCACGTCATCGGCCGTCAGTCCGGCATTGGCGAGCACGATCGGGAAGAACGTGTTCACGCCGGCATTGGCGGTCGTGAGAAGCGTCTTGCCTTTGAGATCCTTGAGATCCTTCCCGCCCGAATCTGGGCGCACCAGAATAGCCTCCCCCGCTGTTCCCATGGCGTCGATCACGCCAACCGGAAATCGTAGTGGGCGCCTTCGGACGCGAGCTGATCATCGAGCCGCAGGAGCCATAAGAAAAGGTGCTGTCGCCATTGGCCACGAGCCGGTGCGCCGAACCAGAGCCATTACCAGAGCGGATGTCGAGATCGATCCCGACATCCTTGTACATGCCCTTGTCCTTGCCATAGGCGAATCCGGCGTGCGAGCCGTAATACATCCAATTGAGGCGCAGACGCACATCGTCCTCGGCATGCGCCAAAGTCGGTAGGGCGAGAGCCAGTGCCAGCGTAGCGCTGGCGAGCAATTTCCTGAGTGACTTCATCTCCGTTCTCCCTTCACCTCGTTGTTGTCTTGCAGCCTAAGCCGCATTCTTGGTAACCCGCGTGCACTTCACCCCAGTGGGGCGCTGTGCCTTCTTATTGTGAAACCGTTCTGCATCGTCATCGCTTGAGACGCGGCGTGCCGATCCGGATCAGCATGTCGCGCGTCCTACCGCGATAGAGGTCGCGAATATCGCGGGTCGGGGGCCGGCAGCGGCTCGAGGGAAGCCCGACCAGTTCCATGCACAATTTGTCGAGATAGCCGTCGCCGCTCGTATAGGTCTTCTCGATCTCGACCCATAATTTGTAGAAAGGCATCGCCTCTTCGACGAGCATGCGGGCGATTTCGGCGTAGTTGCCGGTCCGCGCTTCCTTCACCAGCTTGATGCCCCATTCGGGCCAGAAGTTGCAGTTGTGAACCTCGAAAGCGCGCACGCCCAAGGCGGGCATGGCCGAATGGGCGAAATAGAGATTGTTGTCGATGATGGTGAAGCGCTTGGAGAAATGCGACGTCACATCCTCGAATTCCATGGCGTCGGTACGCGGCGTCGCCCATTTCAAGCCGACGATGTTGGGAATCTCCGCGAGCCGTTCAATCATGTCGAAGGAGAGATTCTGGCTCGTCCAGAAGGTGTTGTAGATGATGATGCCGATCTCGGGCTCGGCTTCGGCGGCTGCACGGACATATTCCTCGAAATCACCCTCCGTATGGGTGAAATAGAAGGGACAGGATACCTGGATGAACTGCGCGCCAAGTTTCTTCGCCGTCTTCGCGAGCCTCTGCAGCTCCAGCGTACTTGTCGTCTGGTGCCCCCATGGCAACCGGCACACGGCCTGCCACTTCATCGATGACGATCCTGGCGACGCGGGCGCGCTCATCGAATGTCATGGTCGAAAAATCGCTCGCCGCGCCGCCTGCAAGAAAGGTGGTGACACGGTACTGAGACCGTTGTCGATCAGGAAGCGGACATAGGCACGCAATGCCGCCTCATTGACGGGTAAGCCAGGTTCATCCGCAAAGGGGTTGAATCGTAACGTAGCACCCTCCAGAGTGACTTCAGCCGGTCATTCTGCACGCATCACCTTCAGGCTAGTCGACGTCACCAATTCTACGCAACGCGGCCAAGCGTGGTTGATGAATTTTGCCAGATAGATTGCAGAATCGGCGCGAACTCTTCGCGCCGAAACCAATCTGAGCCAAAGAGGCGCTTGCCCACGAATGCGGGATAAACATGGCCTATCTTTAAAGTGGTCGAGAGGGTTCGAACGAAACGTCTCGATCGATAAAATCGCCCGTATTGCTGCCGCCTTGGGCAGTGGTGTAGCTGAAATGAGGACGGGGACCAACTGTAGCCAATGATTTGAGGATGAGGACCACCGTAGGCTTTGGCACGATCGCTCTTCACAGCGATTCCCACTCTCTCACGCACCCGTGCTCGATCGAGGAACGCCCGGCGGCCCGTCGTCGAAACACTGAGCATTTTGTGCCCTCAACTCCGCGTTCGTGACTCGCATTTGAAATCGGCCCGATAAAGTCGCGCAAAAGGGGCTAAAGTTTCGATCAAGCATGACAAGCAAGAATGGTGGAAGGCGCCAAGGAGCCGGGCGTGCTGAAGACGCTTACGAGGAGAAGGCGACCAGCCGAATTAGCCTGCTGTCAGACCGGTCAGGCAATCATGGCTCTTGTCCATATACTAAGGCACGGGCATAGCGCTGCTGCTCGCATAAGGGCGGCCACCGCGCTGCTTCTTGACCGAGGCCATGGCAGGCCGCCCCGGTTATCGAGGCGTACAGGAGTTCTGATCTGAGCGATTTGTCCGACGATGAACTTGAGGTGGCTAACGCACTCGCGAGACGTCTCGGTGGAGGATTCA
The DNA here is from genome assembly GCA_046349315.1 of Hyphomicrobiales bacterium. Taxonomy (GTDB): domain Bacteria; phylum Pseudomonadota; class Alphaproteobacteria; order Rhizobiales; family Aestuariivirgaceae; genus JAEUMG01. The sequence continues at coordinate 86,416 of JAXMCQ010000011.1, forward strand.
GGGCTTGCTGAGAGTGCTGAGCGCAGTCAGGCTCAGGAAATCACCCCAGCAATCCAGACATGCTGGGATGCGTTACATGGGTTTTATTACAAGGGTTTATCGAAGATTCTGGCTGAAGGAATCGCGCCTTTTGTACCCGTCTATCGTCGTCAGGAAATCCAAATGCCAGGGCCAGATCCAGAAGGAATTTCGATCGAGGCTGGGTTATACCGGGTATTGTCGGCCGTGGTGGTATACCAACATGCAGGCGCGCATGGCTCGAGGGCGCGCGATCGCCCGCAACCTAGAGCGAGGCGGTTGGCCCTGCCTGCGATGCAAGAAACCTGTGCCAATCGAGCGGCGGGCGGATGTGTATTATGGTGAAACGTGCCGCAAAGCTGCTGCGCGGCAAAGACGATTTGGGCGAAGATAAGCGTGTTCTGCGACAACGCCATTACAGCGTCTTGAGGACGTATCGTTTTTCATGCCTTCACCGCGTGACAGACCCTTTGGTTCACCGGTTCGTCATCTAGATATGGTGATCTACTTCCCATCAGTTCGTTCTGAAAACCGGATGACGAAGAGCGCGCCTCTAATTCGTAAGCTGCTTGCTCAGGCTAGGCGGAACTGCAGCTAGGTGACATCGATCGCTTGGCTGGCTTTGGTTGAAGTTGAATGGTGCTCGGCATCGCACGCCGACTGGTCGATGGGCTGGCCCCCCGCACGTAATTGCAGTTGAGGAAAAACCAGCCCCGGTCGAAAGGCCGATCGTCTGTGGCTCAAATATCGGATCCGACAGACCATTCTGAATAAGAAAACGTGCGTGATTCTTCCGTGACTCACCGTTAACCACACTAAGGTAAGGTTGTGCTCAGGTGAACATAATGCGCGCTGGCATCGATACCTTAGAACTGACACGCGATAATGGCTCCAAAATAGGAGTTGTCGAGGATCGTCTCGTGAGACGGGACGTAACTCGTCAAGCTTTGCTCTCGGCAAACACTTCTGCTTACGAGAGTGCAAACGGCGCCGGGGCTCGCGAGATTGAGGATGATCCATTTGGCTGTCGGCGCCGCCGTCGGATCAGAGAGCGACTTTCTTGAGGGTGACTGAACCGCTGAGGGTCCAACAGTTAACTGATAGGGCGGAAGTCTGCCCGGAGTAGGGCCGGCCGACGATGGTCGGGGTTTTTCATTAGCTCAATTGATAGGCGATTAGCTGTCGGCGGGCCGTCGGCCAAGGGGCGGCCATCATGAGCGCAACACAAACCGGCGAGCCTGCCGCCGCAGGCGCGCATAAACGACGTTGAACTTAAGTGCTGCCGTCCGGGGCCTCGTCGTTGAACAGGATTTGATCGCCAGGCGCGTCGTCGAACACCTCCACCGTCGGCACAGGTTGATCTTAGCCGCAGCCAGACGTACCTCCATGAGGACACTGGCGCTGCGCTCGGCATCGATCCCGCAAAGATACGGCCTTGGGCCCTTCGCCTATGCCGCGGGGAGTGGATTACGGTGGTATCCGCAAAGGATCGGCAGCGATTAGAAAACTGGTGAAGAAGAGCAGCACCAGCGCCGCTGTTTCCGGAGTAACGTACTCGCACCTTATCGGCAAACGGCCCCTAGTTCGGGGCCTTTCGACGTCGATCGAATGTCACCTTACGCCAGCCAGCGTTCGCCGAGCAATGCGGTGTCCGCACTGCGGCGAGACATACAGCTTCAAGATGAAGGATGCCCGCCTACGATGGGACTATCGCCTGCCCAATGACGACGCCTGTGAATGGTTCACCATGAATCCTTCGCACATGGATTGGGTATCGATCAATGGAGGGACTCCACCGCCCTCCGTCCCCAGACTGGCCGCGCCGGGTTTGCTGGCTTCGATTGTCCGGCATCAGCACTCATTGGACAGAATCGGCGAGATGAGGAAGGGAGGATTTCTGGCTCATCGTAGCCATACGAGGAGCGCAGATGAGACAGAAATCCGAGACGAACAAGGTAGCGTCCGAGCAGGTTGTGAAGAACATCCGCCGGGCCACCCGCAAGCAGTATTCGGCTGAAGAGAAGATCCGCATCGTGCTGGACGGCCTGCGGGGCGAGGCCAGCATCGCAGAGCTGTGCCGGCGCGAAGGGATAGCCGAGAGCTTGTATTACAGTTGGTCGAAGGAGTTCCTGGAGGCCGGCAAGCGCCGGCTTGCCGGGGATACGGCCAGGGCCGCCACCTCCGATGAGGTCAAGGGCCTGCGCCGTGAGGCCCAGGAGCTGAAGGAGGTCGTCGCCGAACAGGCGCTTGAATTGCGTCTTCTCAAAAAAAGCATGATTGCGGATGGGGGAGACGACGCATGAGATACCCCGCCGCCGAGAAGCTTGAGATCATCCGCCTGGTCGAACATTCGCATCTGCCAGTCCGGCGCACGCTGGAAAAGCTCGGCATTCCCCGCGCCACATTCTATCGCTGGTACGATCTCTATCGATCCGATGGGCCGGAGGCCCTGGAAGATCGCCGCCCGCGGCCCGATCGGGTGTGGAACCGCATCCCCGAGCAGGTGAGGGAGCGGATTGTGAACCTGGCACTGGACGAGCCCACCCTGTCGCCCCGGGAACTGGCCGTGCGGTTCACCGACACGGAGAAGTATTTTGTCTCAGAAGCTTCGGTCTATCGGCTGCTCAAAGCCCATGATCTGATTACCAGCCCGGCCTTTATCGTCATGAAGGCCGCCGACGAGTTCAAAGACAAAACCACAGCACCCAATCAGCTCTGGCAGACTGACTTCACCTATCTGAAGGTCATCGGCTGGGGATGGTTCTATCTGTCGACAGTGCTCGACGACTTCTCCCGTTACATCATCGCCTGGAAGCTGTGCACGACGATGAAAGCCGAGGATGTTACCGACACATTGAACCTGGCCCTTCAGGCCTCAGGGCTCGACGAAGCCAGGGTCGCCCACCGGCCCCGGCTGCTGAGCGACAACGGGTCGAGCTACATTGCCGGCGACCTGGCGCAGTGGCTCAAGGATCAGCACATGGATCATGTCCGTGGCGCACCGTTCCATCCCCAGACCCAGGGAAAGATCGAACGCTGGCATCAGACGCTGAAGAACCGCATCCTGCTCGAGAACTACTATCTGCCTGGCGATCTCGAAGCGAAGATCGGCGACTTCGTCGCCCACTATAATCACCTGCGATACCACGAGAGCATCGCCAATCTCACCCCGGCCGATGTCTACTTCGGACGCGGCCAGACCATCCTGCTTGAGAGAGAAAGGATCAAACGACAGACCATCCAGAACCGACGCTTGCTTCATCGCGGCCAAGCCGCATAACATCAGTCAACAGATGCGCCAGATCCTCCGTTCGATCTCGCCGACAAGAGTCCAAAATCATCTGACGACGGACAAGGAGGTGTTTATTGCCCTTTATACCGCAGAATTGACCGCAACACTCACAGTGCGGACTATCCGAGGCACATAAATGGTCCAAGCGATCTGCCGGGGAAGTAGGTAGTGGCCATCGCCGATAGTACAGCCGCAGCATACCTTCACAAGATCAACGCAAATGTGTTCGAGTTTTCAAATCTCGATGAAGTGTACAAGGCCCTGTTGGACAAAAGGGTTGACGCCATTATTGGGGGAGGGCCCAGCCTCCGCTACTACGTCGCCTATGTTCGTTCCGGTCAATTCAATACTGTCGGTCCGGAATTCGATAGGAACGATATAGGTTTTCTTCTCCTTAGGCGACCTCAGACGCCGTGTGAACAATACCATCATCGCTATGCGCGAAGACGCCACCTATCAGCAAATCTCATCAAAAATAGTTCGGCAGCTATTAGAAAACCCGTGATGGAAGGGAGGTCATGCCGTGAGACCAAACCTCCACTTCTTCAGTACGATCTCGACTAGCGGACGATATGCCCTGCAACACCGTGGTCCCAGTTGAGCGGCTGTACTACAGTCGCGCGGCTACGGCTTGACCTTGATTCTACCACCGAATGGTAGCTTTGCTGCTTGATAGATCGTGCGAGCCGGCCGCTGTCCATTGGGGAACAGATTTGCATACAACGCATTGACGTCCGTAACGTCGGCGAGATCGATGAATGCAAGATCGACATAAACGATGTCAGATCGAGAGAACCCGGCTGCTTCAAGAATCCTAAACACGTGGGCGAAAGCTCTTTCAGCTTCCTCACGTGCTGTGCCGGGAAATAGGACCCGTCTTCACCGATTGAGAGCGTCCACTGACCTTAGCACTGGTTGCCAACCACAACTGCATTGCTAATCGGAGAAGGCGATGGAGGAACCCCTTCGACGTCAATGATGTAGCGCTTCATATTTCTGGTCGGCATCTACTTCCTTCCTTCTTGAGTGCGTAACACAATTCGGGCCGCGCGATGTGGCCTCGGCCGCGTTGTATCAGCCCGCAGATGTTAGTCTATCAGCTAATGGTCGGCGAGCCCGCCCTACCAGCCGTCTCGTCAAGTGCGAGTAGCCGTGTCGATCCTAGGGCGCACGCGAGATTTCATCAAAGCCCGATCACGGCTGGTGATGTGATGGACATAAGCGATCGCCGCATCGCTGCAATCCTGGGCCTCTTTGCCGTCTAGCCGGGCACGGCTTTCGACCTCCTGCATGGTGAGTTCGCGCTCGGGATAGAGCGGTGCCACCTGCGCACACTCCTTGCGAACCTTGGCGGCGAGTTGTTGGGTCGCCTGAGTATTGAGATCAGCGTGAACGAGCCCGGTTGATCCGGCGCACGCTGTCAATAGACAAGCACAGACGCTTGGTAGCAGGATCGCGTTCGGCCTGATCTTCCAGTTCAGCGATGAGCGCATTGCGTTTCTCCAATTCGGCGTTGAGCCGATCAATCGTCACAAAAGCGCGCTCGTCGGCCTCCTTGATCTTGCGGTCCTGTTCGGCCCGCTCGGCAACGATCAGAGCCTGCCACTTGCGCTCGGTGTGCGCCGAGCCCTTGAACCATCCGACCGCGAACACCACCGCGGCGATCAGCCAGGCGCGTGGATCGACCACGAGCTTGAGGGTCGACCAGAGGAATGGCATTATCGTTTCGAGCATCATTGCATCTTCGCCTGTTTGTATTCTGCGAGGCGCTTGTGCTTCGAACGCTGGGCAAGCCAGATCGCCAGCCCTCCGCCGATAAACGCGATGATCCAGAAATTACCGATCACCCAGGGCCACAATCCGGCGAACGGCTCGGCGATCGCTTTGATACGTGCCCAAGTCCCGGACACGGCTTCGGCCTTGTCGAGTGCGCTCGCGCCCTCGCTGATGCCGAAGAAGGCGAAGATACCGGCAGCAGCCTTCTGCACCGCGTCCGCACCCTTGACGGTCGTCGAGCCCTTCGCGCGGAGATCGGAGAGGGTTGCGTCTTTGCGACCGTCAATGATCCAGGGTGCTGCCGCCTCAACCTCGCTCAGCCGGAGTGCCGTTACTGATGTGTCGAGTCCCTCATTGGCCCTGAGCGCCAGGACGGACGCTCGCGTGAGCGACCCGAACTCGCTGTCTCAGCACCGCAGTCGTAGTTCTTCTCGTTCAGCGCCTTCTGCAGGAGCCGCACCAGACCTCGAGGCGAATCCGGTCCAATCAGCGGATCAATATCGCCGGCGGCGCGACGGTCGCAGTCGGCGGTGCCGGAGATGACGCTCGGCAGGCGCCAATCGCGGCGCTCGCAAGAGCGAGCCGCGCCCTCCAGCGTAGCGCCGGCGATCGAGGCCATGTCGAGCCCACCATTGATGCCGGGTAACGGCGTCGATGTCATCGGCATCGGCGGGTGCGTTGAGATCGTGATCGGCCCAATACTGGGCGGCGATCAAAACGGCGTTGCGGGGCAGCAGCAAGTTCCGGCGTGGCTTCGAGCGGAAGGCCGAGCTTGGCACCGATGCGCCGGTAGTTGGCACGACCGGTGAGCTGGAAGATGCCGCGGCCCATGTAGCGCTTGCCATCGCCGCGCTTGACATTGCCGAGATCCTTGCGGCCCTCATAGCGCTTCTGCGCTGGCGTCGGCCCCCAATATTCGTGGAGGGTCTTGAAGCCGTCGCTCTCATGCGCCGCCTGCGCCAGGAAATGGGCAAGCCGCAATGGTGTGTCGATCTTGTGCTTGGGCAAAATCTCATTCATCGCTTCGGCAAGTTCGCCGACAAAACTCGGGTTAGCCCTGGGCGCAATCGCGCGCAGGGTTTTTGCGGTAATCATGGCTTCCTCCTGGAATGGCTTTGTCGACGGGCTTTTCAGGCCTGCACACGCGAGTTGGGCGGCGATGTTGGGGGAGCTCCGACGCAAAGCCGATGCAGCCCCGTCCTGATGCGGGCGCCGCCATCAAGGGCGATGCCTCAGGAGCCTGTCTTTACGAACTTAAAAGCCTCAGCCGGCGTCGTCTTTGTCGTCTCTGCCGAAGGGCGATCGAGATGGCCGCGCGACAATCTTGCGCCATAGGCCTGGATGCCGCGCACAATCTCTTCAGCGAGGAATGCCGATACGGTTCCAGCCGAGACGGCGAGGAACCATTTGTCCTCCCATTCCATCCATTGGACTATTGCGGCACCGCCGATCATGCCGACGGCGAGCGACACCGCGGACTGCACCATCCAGCGCTGCCAGCTCACCTTGGGTCGGGTCAGCACCTTGATCAAGGTACCGGCGACGGCGCCAAAGGCGACGGTCGCCAGCATTTGCAGGCGTGGATCATCATTCATGGGATCACCCGATCAAAACCCCCCGCGAGATTCGGACCGGCGCGGGGTTACCGGTTTGAACGGCAATGGTGAGGACGGCTCCTGCAGTGGCACCGGTGAGCGTGAAGGCGCCGGGATTCTCCGAAGCTGCCTTGAGATTGCGGGTTGCGAGCGCAATGCGCCCGGCACCGCTGGTACCGGCATAGTCATTCTGGTTGTCGGCGTATGAGGTGGGGTAGGCGGTGACTGAGCCATTCAGATAGAGATCGGCAGCGATCCACATGACCTCCCGGCTTCCCCAGGATGGCGACAGATTGGGCGGATCATGCGTCGTGCCTTGGTTTGCCGCCTCCGGGTCTTGCGAAGCATGGGCGCCGGTGATCTTGATCACCGCCGTCTTCCCACTGCGCGATGGGCTTATGGCCAGGGTCAGTGTTGCGCCTTCGCTACCATCGCAAATGCGCGACCAGGCGGCTTGCCGCGACCCGCCACTCTTCAGGATATTCCAGCCCGAGGGGTCAGTCGGGTTCCCGTTTGTGTCAGAATTATAAAGCACGATCAAAAGATCGCCCGCCGCAACGGAGGGCAGATCGACAACATGGCTTGCCGAGGCGGCGTGGGTCTTGAAGGTGACCGACACCCAGCTGGGAAAGCTCACTGCCTCGCGCCTCTAATTCTTGAGCACTTTGAGCGACAAGGTCACGCGCGTGACGGCGGAGGCACTGGAGACGTTGAAGCGCAGGATCTGTCCGGCGCTGATGCTTGTGGTCCAGCCGGTCAAGCCGGTGTCTTGCGACTTCAATGCCGAAGACAAGGTCGGCTTGGCACTCGCGGTGATCGTATCCGCAACCGTCGGCGGATAGGCTGCGTAGGTGTCTTTCCAGATGTCGATGACGATCGAGCCGGTCTGATCGGCAAGCAGGGTGACCGCCTGGATCGTGCAGGCGAAGGGGACTTCAAGGTCGCCCTTGATGCCGGTCGCAATCACCGCGCCGCCATCATCGATGATGAAGGTGATCGAAGCGGTCCGGAGATTCGCCACATCGAGCGTCGCGTCAGCGTCACCCGTTGTGAGTGTCAGGGTCCGGTCGGCGGTGAGGTTTGATCCGGGCTTGAGGATCAGATCGTGGGAGGCATCGGTATCAAGAACATGAAGCCCGCTATTGGGCGCCGTGACGATCGTCGGAATGACCACGTCGGCCGGCAGGCTGAGTGTGGGATTGCCGGCAACCCCGTCGCCATTGGCGACAGCAATCTGGTTGGCGGTCCCGGTGATGGTCCGCGTCGCTGCCGTACCGGACCCGGTGCGCGCCATGAGCCCGGTCGTTGAAAGTCCTGCAAGGGCCGACAGGTCCGTATCGAAGGCCTGGACGTTGCTTCCGATCGCAAGACCCAAGGCGGTGCGCGCGGCATTGGCATCCTGGAGATCGGAGAGATTGTTCGCCGCCAGCAATTCGCCGGCGACGACCATCTTGGAGAAGGCGATCGCGGTGGTGCCAAGCGTGCCGCCGTCATTCGAGGTACAGAGCCAGAGCGTGTCGGCGTTCGCGGTGCCTTCGGCGACCGCGATGAGTGAGCCCGGATGCTCGTTAAAGGTATCGAATTCTGGCGCGCGGGCAGGGGACGGCCCCACCACATAGACGCCATTCTGGGCTTGCGTCGCCTGATCCTTGATCAGCACCAGATCGCCAGTGGCCAGACTCACGCCATCCAGCACATCGCCATTATTGAGTGCGGTCGAGATCGTGACATTGGCGGTAGTCGCGGCCCTGACCCTGGCGCGCTTGCCGAGATTGGCGGCAAGTCCATCGACATATTGCTTGGTCGCGGCATGCAGCGCCAAGGAGGGGTCGGCATTGAGGGTCAGTGGCCCGGTGAGGGTTCCACCGGCAAGCGGCAGCGCATCGGTGATGCCATAACCGCTAAGCGTGGTCGGTATCGATGAGAGCCAGCCCCACGGTAACAAGAAACTGTCGGCCGCGCGCAATTCCTCAAATTCGCCAGCATAGAGCGCCAGCGGCTTCTTGGTCGCCATCGACTATCCCTCGCGAGTCACTGCCTCAGGCGATGACCACGGGGCGTTGCGGTTCGAAGGAGATTTCGGTCGCTGATATGGCGACCCCGATATTCTGGGCGATGTGGGTCGGCGTGGTGGGAGCCGTCGCTGTTGCGGCGCCAGCCGTCGTGCCCGACAGAAACTGCGAGGCGCCAGGCGTCAAACCCGACAGTCCGGTAATCGTCCCCTCGAAATAGACCGTGGCAGGCTGGCCCGAACTGACGGAAGCCAGCACAAATCCATGCGCCCGCTTGGCGAGGCCTCCCGAGGCATCGGCCTTCCTTGCCTTCTCGCCAGACGAATTGTGGATATTGACGAGATCGCTTGCGGCCAGGTTCTCACTCGCGGTGATCGATTTGGTGTCGGCACCAATGCCGACCGGCATCATGGTCGAATCGATCCGGCCGGTTGAATCAAGGGCGGGAATCTTACCCGCATCACCGGCACCGGCCGATGATTGGGTGGCCTCGACTTCGGCAAGCTCGCCGGACGACAGAGCGATATATTTGTTGCCAGCCATGGTGGCGTTTCCTTTCTGCTAGAGGCTGATCGGTTGTGAAATCCGCACCAGAAGCGTATCGGGGCTAAGCGCCGATCCGATGCGGAGCTGAAAGGCAGCGCTCGGTGCTGTGGGCGGTGTTTGGATCAACGCGCCATCGGGACCGAGAAAGACAGGCAGGCCCGGTACAAGCGCCAGTGATGCGTCGACGACGAGCCCGGATTGGCGAACCGTGACCGGATCGCCGGTAAGTGCGGCATTGAGTGATACGCCGATGACACGTCGGCCATCAGTCAGAACCGTCGGATCGGCGTGGCGCGCTTCGCCATTCTCCCAGGCGATGACCCGATGGCCACTGACCGCGGCACCGGCCGGCAAGGTGATGGTCGTGTCGCCGGTCGGGCCTTGCGGGCCCGGTATAACGACTTCGACGATCCGTGCGGCAGCCGGGACGAGGACCTCGACAAGGTCAGGCGTCGGCATTGATGCCACCCAAGCCCTCGACCTGGCCCCAAGCCACAATCTCCTGGTCGTCGCCGATCCGGCGTTCGAGCTCGTAACTGGCGAGCCGGCCAAGCGGGATGAGGCGACTCTCGACCAAGCTTGGCGTCCAGGTCACTGTGGCTTGAGACACATCGATCACCAATCCGTCAGAAGCTTCCGAATCCTTGGCGATGAGCACGACGCCGGCGGCGGCAACCGATAGGCGGAAGGTCGAGCCGGTAAGATCGAACAGTTCTCCGTCGCCAGTCTTGAGACGCCAGGCGATGGGGCGCGTTGCGCCACGCCAGATCCTGATGACGGGTGGGGCCATGTGTGCCTCCGCAAGCGTGGCTCAGTCTGAGGAATGCGCGTGGGTTGAGCGTGATGTGTGGCTAGAGCCCACCGTATTTGGCAAGCTTCCAGGTCGCGCCATCGAAGATCACTTCGCACCAGCTGTTCTGAATGAGCGCCTTGAGCGGTCCAGAGCCGACATTGAGATTGAAGGCGCCGGCTCCCTTGCGGCTGATCATGAAGCGGGCACCTGGCCGCGCCTTGGTTGTGGCGAGCGTCACGGCACGATTGGCGGTCAATGTGCCGGTGTGCTCCTGATACTCGGCGTCGGTCAGCGCCTCGAGCGTGAAGTCGGCATTGGTGGCGCGCGTCGCGAAGCCAGGGTCCTGGCGCAGCCAGCCGGTGCCATCGGCTTTGACCAGACCCGGAGCGCCGCCGAGATCGGAACACCACACCACCATTCCCGCTACCGAACTCGGCAATGTCGCGATGGTGTAGCTCTTCGGCAGGAAGGGCAGTCCGGAACTCCACCGCCCGTTCGTTACGTCGACCGTGAACACATTGGTCCAGGATGAGCCATCGGCCGAGTAATCGAGCTTGATGTTATTGTCGCCGATCAGGCCGATACGGGTACGGCCCGACAGTCCGACGGCGAATTCGAGGATCAGGTCATTGGCATTGGCGCCCTTGGAAAGGCGCAGCTTGCCACTGGCGGTTGCCTCGTAGCTCAGGAGCGCACCCAAAAATGCCGCGACCGCTCCGGTGGCGGTGGGCGAGCCGACTTTCAGGGTCGCGGGCGTCGGGCCGCTGGCCCAGGCGGCGATGATCGCCAGGATAGAGTTGAGGATCGCGCCTTGCGCTGCGGCCGAGATCTGGATGATCTGGTAGGTCTGGTTGGAGGCGGTCGCGCCCAGATAGTTGCTGGCAAGCGTGATCTGGATCTCGGAATCAACGGAGAGGACCTCGTAGGTTCTGGCGTCCGGACCGACAAAGGCATAGCCGGGCTTTGCCCCGTTGGTTAGGAAGTTCGGTATCAAGCTGCCGCCCGAGACGACAGCAGTGTTCACCGTCACATTGACGTTGCCAGTTCGAAGCCACATGGCTTTTCGTCTCGTTTAGGGAAAGATCTCGATCATCACGCGGCCGTCGCCGGCGCGCTCCGAGACGGTCATGGTGTTGTCAGCGCCTTCGCCGGCATCGAATCGGGTTCCAAGGCAGACGGTGAAGCCCGAAAACTTCGTGGTCGCGGCCGCGGGTCTGCTGTTGGTGGTCGCCTGACCATCACCACCTGCCGATGATGCGGCCTGAGACGCGTTCACGAGATTAAAGCCCGCGGTGTTGATGAAGCTCGACCCGCTGCGTCCGCCCCGGTTCGATCCATTCGTTGGGCCGGGAATGCCACCCTCATAGCCACCGCCACAGCCCGCCCGCTTCTGCGAGCCGGCATAGACCCAATTGTCGCCGGTGCAGCGCGCCATGGTGTCGCCGCCTGTAGATTTGCCGCCGGCTGGATTGGTCGAAGTCGCAAGGCCGCCCGGAACACCAGAGCAGCTCCCCTCGCCCGCACCCCCGCCTCCGGCTACAGCGATGATGTTGAGGCGCGTCGAGGTATCTTTGTGGAAACAGAAGGTGCCGCCGCCGCCTCCTGCGCGCAACGCGGATGAGCTTTGCCCGGCTCCGCCGAAACCTTGCGCATTGGCGGATCGTCCGGGATAGCCACCCTCGCCGATAATGAACCAAAGCACATCGCCGGGTTTTACCTTTTCGCTCCAGCCGACCGGCAGATCGAAGATGACATAACCGCCAGGTCCGCCCCGGACATTTGAATTGCTGTCATCATATCCACCGCCGGCGCCGAGCAGCGCGATACGCAGAAAGCTGCAGACCGGGACAATGAAAGGCTGGGCCCCGCGCGTGAGACCCAGGCCGCCGACGATCGTGGTCAGGCCGCGCAGGTTCTGCGGATCGAGCTCAAGATCGTAGATCCAGGGGCAGGCAAAGGCGTTCTGGGAGGTAAAGCCGCCATTGCCATCGAGGACGTTGTAATAAAGGGAGCCATCGTCCCTGAATTCCATATAATCTTCAACGCCCACGCATTCGATGATCATTCTGGGCGGCAGCAATTTCCCGGCCGGCACCTGATACATGCGCTCGGTGGAAAGCGCGCTGTTGGTGTTCTTGGCGATCCCGGTGCCGTAGAAGTAGCAGAAGTCGGGGGTGCGATGGAACTCGGCCGTCAGAAACCGGGCATCGCCATCGAACGCCCATGAAATGCCAGGCGTATTGATATTGGAACTCGCGGCGTATCGACAGAACGGCAGTCCCTCCATGACGCCGTTCCTGAAGATCGGTGCGGCGGTGATGATCGGCCGCTCCGTGACCGACATGCCCTTCACCTGCGCATCGAAATACCGGCCCAGATAGGCCGAGGCGGTCCCGTCATCGCCCATCCTTGAGCCGGCGATGGGAAAGCCGTCGGCGTCCTCGTTGTAATTGTCGGTCACGATCTCGTCATTGACGATGACGCGGTTGATATAAGTGTCGGCACCGATCACCGCAAAAGGTGTCACCGGCGTGCCGCCGACATTGATCGCAAAATAATCGGCCTCGACCAGAAGGCGGCCTTTCAGCGTGCCACCGTCGTCATAAGCCTGCAGCGCCCAGCCGGCGCGGGCGTAGCTCGCCCCATCATCGGCCGAGACATAGGCTGCGATCTGGGCAAGTGCGCCGCCGGTCGCGGCCTCCGCCTCGAGCTTGAACGCGCCGAAGGCCGAGGCGCCGTCGACCTTCGCCTCGACGGTTGTGAGCTGGGAGGCGAAAGCAGAGAACTCAGTGGCGAGCGCTTGGGTCACCACCGTCACCGCGGCATAGCTTTGATCGAGCGTGGCTTGGACCTGGGAGAGCTGCTGGTTGAACTGGTAGCGGATGCCTTCGTCGGTCTGATAGCCCTGCAAGGCCTCGAGCAGGCTCGCCCAAGCGTGGAGCTCGACCTCGGCCTGCAGGCGATCGAGAATATTCTGCGAATCGATCGCGAGCTTCGACGTCGCGACGATATAGGTGCTTGTCGTCCTTACCGTGAGCCAACTCGACCAGGTGGTGGTGAGATCGGGTTCGAGCACATAGCGGGCGCGAACCTCGTAATCGGTGCCGGCCATCAGGTCGGACTGGATCGTCAGAGTGCCGTCGGCCGGTGACAGATGCACGAGCGGCTGGGCATTGGTCGAACCAACCACGCGATATTCGATGCGCACCGCCACGGCACTTGGATCGGAGGGCGGGTTCCAGTCGACCTTGATGCCGGGCCTAACTTGGCCGGTCGCGCCGAGCAATGTCACTACGGTTACTGCGAAGCCCGTAATCGTTGTCACATGCGGCGGGATCGACACCTCGACCACCGTCGGTGGCGTTACCACGCTGCCAACTCCGCCATAGACGCTCGCCGTGATCTGGCGCATCGAGAACTGATGCACCAAGGGCGCCACCCGCTCCTTGGCGGTGATCATCATGGTGAAGGAGCCGAAGCGGTTGGTGACGGTCACCCAATCACCCGGCTCGAACTTGGCAAATTGCGGCCCGTAGACGCCCGTGTGACGGGCCGGCTGGCGGGCCTTCCTGGCGATGATCTGCGCGATGCGATTGGCCTGATAGCGTTTCGGCACCATCAGCAATTGCGCATCCTGGGCGCGCGGCTCGCCATTGTCCTCCGCCAACCATCCCGAATCTGTCACGGGGGCGAAAGAGTCATTCTCCCAATTCTTGTCGGCATTGATGAATGAGCCATAGACCTGGTTGACGAGATCGCTCCTCGGCAATTTGAGCGAAAAGCCCGTTGCGTGATCCTTGCTCAGATCGCCATCGGTGAAGGTTCCAACGTTCGATTGCGCGGCACCGGCGATCGGCCCGAACTGGCCGTACTTCTCCAGCATGTCACCGGCGTATGCGGTGCGGAAGGCATCGACCGCGATATGCCATTCGGCATCATCATTGACGATGACCGAGCAGACGTATCGCTTCTCCGGCTTGCCGCCTTCGGTCAAATCCTCATCGCAGACATTGGCGGCCGCCACATAATAGTCGGCAAGGAGTGCGGATGCCGGCATGCCCATGCCGAGAATGCGTTGGCCATTGCGGTAGAAGCCGCGCCGGAAGTTCTCATCCATCAGGATGGGGTTGGCCGAATACTCCCAGGTGGTTGGATCAGTCCAGCGATGCGCGCCAGAGCCACCGGCGGTTGAATCCTTGCGCCGGTCATAGAGCCTGGCGCCTTTCAATATCCATTCGCAGCGGGGGATGCCGCCCTGAAACACATCCTCGTCATAGGTGAGCTTGACGCGCAGATAGCAGACACCCCCGCCACGGTGACTGGAGGTCCATTCGCCAATGCCGGTCGATCGCGACGCCGAAGCCGCGACTAGTTCGGAATCCGCCGTCTGGGTCATGGTGCCGCGAAAGAAGGCGACTTCGAACTTTGCGGAGAATCCCGAGACGCTGTAGCGGGCATGCTCGGTGCCGACGACGCTGATCGGCGTGAGGCTCTTCTTCTCACCCGCAACAATAACAAAGGTCAGCGCCTCGCATTCCCAATCGGCGAGGGCATAGACGAGATGTAGTTCCTTGTTCTTCTCACCCACCCCGCAGAAATAGACGAGTTGGCCGCCGAGCTTGACCTCGCCCATCGGAATCTGGCGGGGCACGTCCCCACCGAACTGCACCTGCGACATTGTGCCGGACAGAGGCTTCGGCTTGGACGACAATGCAGCCGAGATATAGGCGCCACCGACCGACAGAGCCGTGGTGAGGGCAGTCGTTACGACTGCCGACGCTACCGCGAATGCCGTAGTCCCGGCGGTGAAGCCGATCGCGGTGACGACCGCGGCCGAGATCGGATCGGCCGAGGTCGGGCCAGTCATGACGCAGATCGCGATCGCCGTCGCCGTCAGTAATGCTGTTGTCCGAGGGCATGGACTCATAAACGTGCAGCCGTAGCCTCACAATTTGCAAATTGAATTTAGGATGCGACGAGTATCGTAAACTGCTCAGATTTGCGCCGAAGCGCCTCGGCGAAAGCGGCTCGCTTGAGTGCAAATGGAGACGCTGGTCTTCCATGCAGTTTTCGAATGGAAGGCTTGTCCTAACAGTTCTTTGCTAACCGCCGGCAAGTCCGCTATATTTTTAACGCAGGCGCTCCTCCCCTTAAGGGCCGCCGAGCTTTTTTGGCCGCGCCAGTATTTGGGCGCGGCTTTTTCTTTTGGCGGCCATATATGCGTACGCCACCGCCCTTGCACCTCTTTGGCCGAAAGCGAAAATGGATAGTTGAGTGGCCCTGCGGTTGCCTCATGGGCACTATTCCATAAGCGAAGTTGATGGGGGTTGCAGCCCGCCGGGAAACCGGTTCTATTTGCGGCAGCAGCGTGAAAACGCTGGAACGACCACACAAGCGATCGAAAGTCGCCAAGTAAGTGGTGACTTGAGGCCGCTTCTTGCTGAGATAGCGTCTAATGGGAGGTAGCCAAAAATGATGTCGAAGTCGAAATTGCTTATTGCAGCTGGTGTCATCGTGGCGCTGGTTGTACCCGCCTGGGCGGCTGACAGCGTCACCGTCGTGTCGTGGGGCGGCGCCTATCAGGACAGCGTTCGGAAGGCTTTTTTTGAACCCTTCATGAAAGACACTGGCGACAAAGTTGTCGAAGAAGAGTTCAACGGCGAGATCGCCAAGATCAGGGCTATGGTCGAGTCCAATAACGTAACCTGGGACGTTGTGGAGAACGACTCGATGACAACGATCGCTGCGTGCGCGGAAGGGATTGTCGAGAAAATCGACTGGGACAAGCTCGGCATGAAGCGTGACGAGTTTATCAGTGCTGATGCCAGCGAGTGCGTTGTTCCGAGCATCCTGTACGCAACTGTTGTGGCCTACGACACGACTAAGGTGTCCGAACCTCCGCACTCAGTGGCGGCTCTCTTCGACCTGCAGAAATATCCAGGTAAACGCGGACTGCAGAAAAGCCCATTCGTCAATCTCGAATGGGCATTGATTGCCGACGGCGTGGCGGTGAAGGATGTTTACGACGTCTTGAGCACGCCCGAGGGAGTCGATCGTGCCTTTGCCAAACTGGACACGATCAAGAAGGACGTGATCTGGTGGGAAGCCGGCGCTCAACCGCCGCAACTACTCGCGGACGGGCAGGTCATTCTGACCTCAGCGTGGAATGGTCGCATCTACAAAGCAGCGAAGGAAGACAAAAAGCCATTCGCGGTGATGTGGGACAATCAAGCCTTGGATTGGCAGGGCTGGAATGTCGTGAAGGGTGCCAAGAATCGCGATGCGGCGTATCGTTTCATCGCTTTCGCCGGCCGCGCTGACCGTCAGGCCGATCAGACCAACTATATTTCTTACGGCCCTGGCAATAAGGAAGCCATCACCAAGACTAACCCGGATATTGTCGGCGACCTGCCGACAAATCCCGCCAACATGACGACCGGGTTCATCATTAACGCGTCGTTCTGGGCCGACAATCTCGACACGCTGCGTGAGCGGTTCAACGTCTGGGTTGCGCAATAACCTGAATCAGTTGCGGGGAGCCTTTTGCTCCCCGCATCGCTTGCTGCGGAGAGCAGCATTTGGCTGTCATAGATCAAGCACTAAAGAAGCGACTTGCTCGCACCGAGCGCAGGGGACATCTGCGGGCAGTGCTGTTGATTCTACCTTTGCTACTCTTCGTGTTCATCACGTTTGCCGCTCCGGTCATCCTCCTCCTGACGCGGGCGGTTTACGACCCTAGCATCGCGGACACGCTCCCGCGAACGGTCGCCGCGCTGGAGAAGTGGGATGGCCAGGAGCTTCCGGACGAAGATGCCTATGCAGCACTCTGGGCTGATTTCGGAACTATCCGACAAGACAACACGGCCGCTTTCGTCGGCAAGCGGCTCAACTATGAGATTCCTGGCGTCCGCAGCAAGATTATATCAAGCGTCAACAAGTCCGAGGCGATTACTGGTCCTCCGTTCAAGGACCAGATCATCAAGCTTGACAAGATTTGGGGCGATCGCCTTGTTTGGGCTAAGATCAAGCAGTCCGGCTCCGCTCTTACCGACTATTATGTCCTGCGGTCGCTTGACCTCGAACGCTCGGTCGAGGGCACAATCACGTCTGTTCCGGCCTCGCAGGCCATCTATCTCTCAGTGCTTTGGCGGACATTTTTGATCAGTTCCATCGTAACTGTTATCACTTTGATACTCGGCTACCCTGTGGCCTTCATGCTGGCGCATGCGCCCGAAAAGCTTGCCAACATCTTGTTGATCTTCATTCTCGTGCCGTTCTGGACATCTCTCTTGGTGCGCACCACCGCGTGGTTCGTGTTGCTTCAGGATAACGGGCCGATCAACGATATCGTTCGGCTTCTCAATCCCTCCGGAGAGGCCTTGAGCCTGATCTTCAGCCGCTTCGGCACGATCACGGCGATGGTCCATATCCAACTGCCCTTCACGCTCCTGCCGATCTACAGCGTGATGAAAGGGATTTCACCCTTTTATGTCCGGGCAGCGCGGTCGCTTGGCGGGGGTCCGTTCTACTCGTTTTTCAAGGTCTACCTGCCTCTCACGATTCCCGGGATCGGCGCGGGCTGCCTTCTCACTTTCATTCTCTGCCTCGGCTACTACATCACGCCGGCGCTGGTTGGCGGCGCAAGCGACCAGATGATCAGCGGCATCATCGAGCGCGCGATGAACCAGGAGAACAATTGGGGCAAAGCGAGTGCGCTCGGGGCGCTCCTTTTGTTTGTGACGATGGCCTTGTTCTTTATCTACAATCGATTGGTCGGCATCGATAAGGTGAAGCTCGGTTAGACGCGATGATCAAACCCGCTTCATATGCAACAACGAGTGAAAGGCTGCTGTTCTATTTCGGCTGGGCCTTCACTTTCGCCGTATTGCTTTTCCTCATCGCGCCGATCCTTGCCGTCATTCCCTTGTCGTTTAATGCGGAGCCCTATTTCAGCTATCCAATGCCGGGACTTTCATTGCAGTGGTACAGCGATTTCTTCGGCAACGAACGTTGGTTCGGCTCTCTCCTCTTGAGCGTGAGGCTGGCGATTACTGTGACGATCGTCTCAACGGTGCTAGGTACTATGGCGGCGCTCGGTCTGTCGCGCTCGCGATTACCCTTGCGATCCGCAATGCTTGGCATGCTGCTGCTGCCGTTGATCGTGCCTGTCATTATCGTGGCCGTCGGCGTCTTCATGTTTTATGGCTATTTTGGCTTGATCGGTTCGTTCTGGGGGCTTGTCCTTGCACATACGGCATTGGCCGCGCCGTTCGTTGTCATCACAGTTCTTTCGACGCTAACCAATTTCGATTGGGCCTTGCCACGTGCCGCGGCGGGCCTTGGCGCTACGCCGTTTTACGCATTTCGCAAGGTCGTCCTGCCGTTGATCGTGCCGGGGGTTGTGACCGGGGCGCTGTTCGCCTTCGTCACCTCTTTCGATGAAGTCGTAGTTGCCTTGTTTCTCGCAAGTGCGGAGCAGCGGACATTGCCGAAGCAGATGTTCAGCGGCATCCGTGAGATGATTAGCCCGACGATAACCGCTGCTGCGACGTTACAGGTCGTCCTGTCGATCTGCCTCCTAATCGGCGTTGAAACGCTGCGGCGGCGGTCGCAAAGGCTGCGCGGAGTTCGGTAATTTCTTACTTCCGTCGCGACCCATCACCCATATTACTATGGCCGCCAGCCCCTCCGCAGAAATATAGCGATGTGACCTTGGCTAAGGAATTTAGATCCAATGCTGAAGCTCAAAAGCCGCCGCCCAGCCGACAGCGAAAGCGCCTTTGATGTGGGCGCGCGGAATGCGTACCAGGCCGACAGTGCCCGGTGGCTTGCCCACGAAGAACAATCCCTCGCAGACGACCGCGCAAGGTGCATTTCCTTCATAGATGATGCCGATATCCCCGCGCCGCGCTAGTGAGGGTGCAATCTTTGGATAGGCGGCGGCCAACGCCTCGATGATATTCCGGAAACCGTGGCGCTTCAGGCATGACGCCGCACCGCGTTTCGTTCTATAGCGCCTCGCCTTCCGATAGGGGTGTTCTCCTGTGATGGCCTCGGCACAATCCATGGCAAGCTGCATGCAATCACTGACGCCGTAAGAGAACTCTAGACGTTCATGCCGCGCGATTTCCGCGATCAGGCGATCCGGCCAATCGGGTAGGCGGCTCATACCGGCGATCCCGAATAACGCGAGCCGCTCGCGGCTGGCTGCTTGCGCCCGAAATAGATATCCTTCTCGGCGACGGTTGCGACATAGTCGAAGAAGAGGTCGCCGGACGAGATCAGATTCTGCTGGCCATTCGAGCGGATTGCCGCGCCGCGGCGCGTGTAGTCGATCGAGCGCGATTCGAAATGCCCGACCAGAACATGATCGCCATCCTCTTCGACATGCTCGAAAGTGTCGACAATACCGACCCATTCCTGCTCGACCGAGATCAGCGCGCGGGTATCGCGATCGAAATAGGCCGTATAGAGCGTGACCGGGCGCTGCGAATAGGACTCGTTCTCGATCGTCGCTAGCGTATCGGCGTCAAGCGCCGTGCCAGGGACAGCTCGCAATCGGGCAGTGAGAGGCTTCGACGCAAGATCGGTTCCTTCGCCGGCGAATTGCAGCTCGATCAATGACCCAGCGCCACGCCAGGGGATGCCGTTCCAGGAGAATTCGCCGATCCCCATCCAGTAGCCCCAATAGCCGGACGGGAAATCGAACAAAATCATATTGACGGCGACGATGCCTTCCTTGGCGAGAGCCGCATCGACGCCGGCACCATAGACACGCATCAGGTAATCCTCGACCAGGCTGAAAAGGAACAAGCCGCGCGCCGGGCGGTGGGATCGCCCTGCCAGCTCCTCGGGTCAGGCACGAAAAGCCCAAGCGGCAAGGCGAGATTGGCGGTGAGCGACGGCGTCGCAAAAGCGGATGTGACGATCGGCGGCTCGACTGTGACAATGGCGACGCCAGAGCCATTGCCGGTCACCGCCTCCATTATCTGGTGCAGCGAATATTTGCCGCTCTTCACCAGCGATATGTAATCGGCCGGTTTTAAAACGAAGTTGGCCGGCAATGTCGACAGTGCAATCGTCGACGCCGTGACCGCGGTCACCGTTGCCGTGCCGTCGAAAGCGCCGCCGCCGGCCCGCGCGAGGCCGGTGACGCCTGATGGATAATTGCGGGGATAGGGCCGTGCCGCGTCATGCGCCAGGAAGTTGAAGGTTCCGCCGCGCATCGAATTGAACCAGGCCTTGATCAGAAGAAGATCGTCCTTCTTGTAACGGGGTGGCGATATGAAACTGGCGCGCCAGGCGGCACCGCCGATCTCCACGACTGCGACGCCACCGGCGCGCGTCCGAAAAGGTGCTGATACCGCCCATTCGATGTTGAAAGACGTCGACCAGAAACTGATTCGGCTGGCAAGACGCGCGGATTGGGAAGTGCCATCCAGAAGAATTCCGCCGGCGGCGATCTCCAATGCTCGCCGCGAAGTCGCGCTTCATCATCTGAACCGCCTGGCCGATGCCGGCTCGGATCTGCTCTTCGACACCAGCCGCTGCGCCGCAGGCATCGATGGTGAAAGCCGGCGCAAAGGTCACGGCACCGTTGCCGCGCTTGCGCCCTCGCCCCTCCGATCGGCATGGCCGGGATTGCCGGCCTGGCACCGTGGCTGAAACCACTCGCGCCCGCCGCGTTCGTTCACTTCATCATGACGCGGATCGACATCGCCGCCACCGGCACGAGGACCTCCATAGGTGAGCGAACCGAGGCCATTCGTCCCGGCCCCGACACCGGCGGGCAGCGCCGGCGTCAGCGCCGCCGTTGCTGCATTCAGAGCGAATTGAAACAGGCTGTTCGTGGCGCTGCGATAGGCAAGCCGCGCCAGATCGGCGATCATCGAGTCTATCAGATCGGAGAACCTGACCTTGCCTCTCTTGATGAATTCAACGAATGCGTCTTCGCCGGCCTGGAAAGCGCCTGTCAGAATGTTCGAGATGAGATCGGCGCTGTTGCTGGTGGCATCGACGATCTCTTTCAGTCCGCGCACGATTCCGGCAGCGGGATCGGTACTGGCGGAAAAATAGTCAAGGTTGGCCTGTTGGCGGGCCCTTGCCGCCGTCACCTCGCTGATGGTATTCGCTTCCAGCAATCTCTGGATCGTGGCAAGGGTGCGTGCGCGTTCTTCCTCCGCCGTCTCGACGCTTGCCGTCACGCGCTGCCCCTCGAGCATGATGCGCTGGCGATCGCGCTCGATCTCACGTTCTTCTTTCGACACATCGCGCAGTGCATCGCGTGAAGCTTCGGTTGCCTTGCGCTTGGCCTCTTCGGCGTGGAACGCCTCGATCGCGGCTTGCGTGATCGCAGCGCGTTCTTCAGCCGTGGCGCCTGGCACCTTGAGCAGCGCGTTGTAGACGGCGAGTTCCTCACCGGTGCGGCGGGCCTGTTCCTCCTGGATCTTCAATTGCTCGATTGCCTCGGTGACGGCGGCTGAGAATTCCTTGACCACTTCGGGGCTTGCCATGGCGCCAGCGCGCCGGCCCTCGAAGGCTCCATAGTTCCTGGCCTCGATCGTCGCCTCATATTCGGCGATGCGGGCCTGTGTGGCCGCGATATCCTTGTCGATTGCGCTGGTATCGGCCTCGCCACCGAACCATCCGCCAGCGGCAACTTGCTCTTCGCGCGCCTCCTTGAGGGCGTCTAGCCGCTCCCGTAGGATACCGAGAGTGTCGGCTAGGGTTTCGAGTCTTTGATTGGGCAAATCGTTCCAGGCATCGGCCGTCATGCCGGCCCATTTGGCGACCTCGGCAAAGGCCAGCGACATCTGCACGATCGCCGGCACCGCATCGATCACCGCCTGATAGAGCTGTGACTTGATGACCAGCGCTAAGGCTTCGAGCTTGTCCTTGGCATCAGCACCGTTGCGAACCAATTCCGCATCGACCACGGCGCCCATTTCGCGGGCGAGCTGGATCTGTCGCTCGAGGCCGTCGGCGCCTTCGGCCAGGACGCGGGCGAAGGCCTGGTTGCCCTTACCGAAGAGATCGGTCGCGACCGAGGCGCGCTCCTGGGCACTCCCCAATTTCTCGTAACCATCGGCGAGTTCGGGCAGTACCCGCTCGAGGCTCTTGACCCGGCCCTGCGCATCGGTGGCGCTTACCCCCAAGAGCTTGAAGGCCTTCGCCGCCTCGCCACCACCGCCGCGGGCAATATCGCCGATCACCGCATTGAGACGATCAAGGGCGATCTCGGTCTTCTCGATGTCACCGCCTGATTGTCCGACCGCGAAGCGCAAGGCCTGGAGGAACTCGGTCGAGACGCCAAGCCTCCGTGCGGCATCTTCGAGATCGTCGAAGTACTCGATAGCCTCATGGGCCTTCGCCATCACGGCCCCGAAGGTAATGACCATCGCGCCAAGCCCGGCTGCTGCAACAAGACCCGCCGGCCCGAAGGCACGCAGGACCTGCTCGCCGGCACCGGCGCGCGAGGCGAGATTCTCAATCGAGCTTCGGGCTTCCTTAGCGGCCGCATCGACGGCGGCAATCCCCCGGCTTGCCGGCTGGCCGGCGCGCTCGATGCGCTTCAGCGCATCTTCGCCCTCCTTGCCAAGCGTCATGAGTGCGCGCTTGACAACTTCGCCGTCCTTGGTGGCGAGGCGCAAAATGACCGAGCGCTCAGCCATGATTGCGGATTCTCAAGTCCTGTTGGTGGCGTTCGCGCTGTTCGGCTATGGCTTGGGCGAGGCCCCATCCGCAAGGGGAAGCATCAGCAAGAGAGATCAGTGTCGATTCCTGCCGTTCGCCGATTCCGATTAGCGCCGGGAGATCGAAGCTGCTGGCGCCCATGCCTCCAGCGCGCAATTGGCTCTGGAAGGTTGTGATCAGTGACCAGACTGCGTCGCCTTGTTCGGTGACGGGCGCATTCTCGACATAGGGGCAGCGCCTGCCATTGAGGCCGCGCCGGCCTTTCGAGCAGTCGGTTTGCTGGTCGCGACACGCTTGGCAGTATTGTGGCCCGTCGCCGAAGTGCCATTCGACGAGGGCCCGGATGCGTTTCCCTCGTCTAATGCCCTGATGATTCGCGCCGTGTATCGAATGACGAAGGCCTCAGCGAAGGCATGAACCAGCATCAACTCGTTAATCGCAGCCGGGGTCACCGGCGCCGGACTGCCTTCTTCGGCGAGTACCCCCTCCCAGGAGATAATCGCCGCGCGAGCCAAGCTTTGCGTGAACAATAATTGCCGAAAACCTTCCTTGGCATCGGGATCATCAAGGTCGGGCACGGCATCGCGATCAATGCCGAGATCATCGCGAATCTCTTCGCCCTCGATGAAGGCCAGGATGGCGCGCGACGCGAAGGCCTGCGCCTGGTGCCAGATGGGCGTCGTAATGGGACGCACACTGACCTTGACGCCGAGGGGCAGGTCGATGGTGTCGACCGCTTTGGGAATGGTGCCGAGCCGAAATGCCATGGTTCAATAGCTCGCCACATTGTTGACCAGCGTCACCTTCATGAGATTGCCGCTCGCCGGCTTCGCGGCTCTGACCCCGAAGGTGTAATTGATGCCGCCCGGACCCTCGACCGGCGCGCCGCGTAATGACAGGAAAGCGCGCGCCAGGTCGATCTCGAGCTTGTAGGCGGCATTGACCGGCGTGGTCCAAATATACTTAAGCGCCACCGGCATTTCGCTGGTGTCATCGGCGCGCAGCAATGTCGAACTGGTATGACGCACCCGCAATTCGCCAGCGCAGCCGCGGTTCATCTCATCAGCCGCATCGATCAGGCCGTCACCGCGCATGGTTTCGATCGCCTCGACATTGTTACCGAAATTGAGCGAGCCACCGAGCACAGCCCCAAGATCGGCACCGGCACGCTGAATTTTGCAGTTCTTGTTGAGATATTTGTAGACGCCGGCACTCGAGAAGGAGGTCGGGCTACCATTGGCGGCTGTGCCGGCCTCGCCGCGATTCTGTGCGATACCGTTGAAGCTCGCCGCCGCTGGCCCCTTAGGCGCCAAATTGATCTGCATCTGGCTGAGCTTGCAGCCGGTCAGCAGGAAGTATTTGGGCGTCGACAGATTGGCGTCACCCTCCTCGAAGGAGAAGGAGGGCACATCGAGATTCGACTCGAACACATGCGTATAGGAGCCGGGGCCGGTGGTCGTCGGCGCGCCCAAGAGCATCTTGAGCCACCAACCGAAGCTGTAGAGGCCGATATGCACACCCCAGCTCGGCTGATAGCGGCCCCCTTCATAGAACGGGTCCTGATCCTGGGGATGGCCGAGACCGAACTCGGGCTCGAACCCCATGCGGTCCTGGACGCCGGGATCGAAACTGGTCAGCAGATGCTGAAACCATCCCGTTCCGGGAGCGGTGCCATAGGTCGATTCAAGAGCTGCAATAGCCGAAATATCGGCGCCTTTGCCGCGGACTACGGGCATAGTGGTCTCTCCTTAAGCGAGTGGGCTGGCTGCGTACCAGGTGCAGACGAGGACAAGCTGCGCATCCTCCTCGAGCAAGGTGCTGTCATCGCCCCCTGCAAAGTCGTCGGCGCTGATCAGTTCGGTATCGTCGACCAGGCTGCCGAGAGACGGATCTGCGATGATGGCGGCGCCGATTGCCGCTTGAACGGCATCGAAGGCGGGGCCCTCGACATCGTCATAAGGGTGGCCGACATGGATCTCTATCGGCACCGTCAACACGCACTCATAGACGGGACCGCCGGCCCCGAATTCCGAGGGCGTCGACGACAACCGGCCCTTGCCGATGATCACATGGCCCTCGGCCGGCGCCTCAACCGGCGCAGCAGTGACCAATTGCACTTTCGGCGGGCTGGGCCAGCCTTCCGGCATCTGAACCCGTGCCATTGTCTCCGTAAGTTTTGCAAGGATCGTGTCGATGACCTGCTTCTTCTTCGACGCCATGGTCAGTCTGACTGCCAGTGGCGCAGCACGTTCGCCTCGAGCTGGCTTTCCATGTGAGCAACGATCGCGTTGAGGTCGAGGCGCTTGCCGACCGAAACGCTCTTGACCAGCCAGAACAATGGCAGGGTCAACGCCTTGCCCTTGGCGATCGCCGTGTCGCTCGCCCGCTTGGCGGTGCCTTGCCGCGACGCCTTCTTGCTGCGGGAAAGACGCAAATCCCCGGCCTCGAGCCAGAGCGTACCGTGCCGGTTGCGCCGGAGCATCAGTTTCACGCCCAAATACTGCGCGACGGAACGGGGCGTCGGCGACTTGGCGATGCGGCGATTGCCGACCAATGCCGGCACCACTTGCGGCAGATAGCTCGACGGGATCGCCAGATACTTTCGGCCATTGACCGGCATGATCGTTCCGCCCCTCGCGTAGATGTCGATGATGTGCGGCGCCTTGGAATAGACGGAACCGGCAGCGTTCAATGAGAACCGGCCCGGCCTGTTCGGAAACACCTTGTGCCGCCAGCTATTAGCGAGCCGATCGCCCATGCCGGCGGTACGCACTTGCTGGCGCGCGAGCTGCTTGCCCGATTCGACACTATCAGCGACCCCCAAGGTTACGGCCCTGGCTGCATGGGCGAGCTCGGTCGCCAGGAACTCCGTGAGGCGTCCCTGGATCGCGAGCTTGAGTTCGAAGCTCATGTGCGGCGCTGCGGCTTGGCCTCAACCGACGCCGCTTCAGCGGCCCATTCGCCTTGGCCAGCCTCGATGCATTGAAGCGCATCGAATTCGGAGATGGCGTCTGCGGTCGAGGGACCTTCGCAAAGCGGCACGACCGTGCCCGCCATGCGGGTCCAGCCTGAGCGGGGATGCGTCGCGATGATGGTGACTTGTTTCGTCATGATCTTGCCCTTCTGCCGCAGCCGAGTTCCCATTCGAGCCCGAGTGCATCGAACCGCCGCGGCGCGGCGGTGACCGTCCATTCGATGCCCTCATGGACGATCATCCCGTTCTGCGTGGGGTTGGGAACTTCCGAGACGCGAACCCTAAAATACGTATCGGTCTTGACCCGCGACTGGTCGAAGGGCTGCACCTCGATTTCCCGGGTCGTCGGCATGACCGTCACCGGCTGGCCGGCCCGCAGCATGCCGCCGAAAAGCGGATGGTAGGTTGCGGCCTCGCCGAGGCGCTCGTAGGTGCTGTCGAGAACCCGATTGGCGAGATCGCGAAAGTTGGTCATGAAGTGCGATTGGTGTCGGAAGTCAGACAGGAAGGGCCAAAATCGAGCCGTTGGCCCGGCTGGGGCGTGTTTGACCGATTGATGAATTCGACCGGTTGCCGACTTTTGTTGGCTATTGAAGGATTAGCCGACGTGCAGCGGACGTCGCCGATCGATTCGTTTGACCGATGCTGTCGAAAAAGGCCGCGGAGTATTATCGATGTGCAACAATCGAATCTAAACGAGCGATGTGACGAATCGATATTGCTGTTTCCACTTCGATCTTGAATCAATGTTGCTCGCCGACACCAGCGATTTCTTTTTTCGACATCATCGACCCTGAGCAGACTCTCCGGCGAACTTATTCGACGTCAGAGGCTGACCGTAAGCGCTTGGTTGGCGGTCGTCCGTGGCCTCATTCTCTTCGATCTGAAACGGTATGTCGAGGCAGTGAAGCTTCTTGAGAATCCGCCTGATCACTATCTGAACGCATCTCTGTACCTAGCTGCTGGGCGCGCGCTCTTGGGAGATGCCGCTGGTGCGGCAACAGCAATCGCGAAGGTTCGTCAAGCGAGGCCATTCCTGTCATCGCGTGATGTTCGCCGTGTTGATCGCTATGCCTGCGCTGAGGCCCAGGAGCACTTTATGGAAGGACTCCGCAGGGCGGGACTACCGGACTGACTTGCAGTTTCTGCCTGGCCATGAGCCTTGCCTGCCGATTCCACCAGTCAACGACCATTGTTTTCACTTCCGCTTCCGGCTCTATCGTCGATCTGGCTAATCTCGCGCTTCTTCGCCAATCGGGGCATCAGCCGACGTACAGCGGACATCGTCGGACCTACGCGCTTGACCCATAGCGGTCATGGGTTCGATCCCCACGGAGGCAGAAATATTTGTGGATTGTCGTTCTTGGGCTCGAGCACAAGGCAAAGGTCAAGCTCATCGTGGATTGCAATTTGATGTTCACCGACAGTGGGAATTGAGGGTTTGAGGCTACGGGCCGAATCGACGGCCCCCAGCCTTACCTGTATGAGACGAAAGCCACGTGTGAGGTAAAATCGAAGCGCCGAGACATTGTCGTTCGTCGTAGTAACCCAAAGGCGCTCACAATGCTTTGATCGCAATTGTGTGACGAGTGCATCAAGTAGGGCTGTTCCGGTACCAACTCCGATCGGATCGGCATCAAGCGTAACGAGTTCAGCTTCCCGATCGGACCGGCGGTAGGTGGCGAGCCCGCGAGGAGGCTCTGAGACTAATCCAGGCAGCAGTGTAGCGTCGATAACCTCTCCATGCACGACGACCTTCGTGGATGTCCATCGGTCTCGCAAAAGATGGCTGATCCATGGGATATCTGAGGCACGAGCTGATCTAATCCGTCGTTCGGGAACCATCGGACAATTCATGCACCTAGATCGTTTATCAGTACAAGTACCAAAATTCGTCGAACGACCCGCGAGCCTCTCAGCCGTTCCTGGCCGGAGGCTGATTTCTGCAAATTGCCTGCTCCTCGGCGATTTAGGAAGAAAGCGGACTTGCAGCGCTGTGCTGAGCATCATTCACCGCTAAAACGACCCATTAAGCCGCACGCTGCCGATGGTGCTGCCGGCGGCATTGTCGACCGCCGCGACAGCGACGCCAATCTTGGTGTTGCCAGAGGCTGTCTTTGTGCAGTTCTTCGCAGTGTTGTCCCAGTAGATCGTATCGCCGACTGACCATGCTTGCGATCCGACCTTGGTTAGATCGAACACGCCAACGAGAGCGGCTTCGACCGCAGCACCGTTGAGAGCTCCGCCTGATGCCACGCCAAAAATCGAACTCACGAGAAGCCCGTCCCCTGAGGCCACATCGTAGGGAGCCGTTAGTGTTATGGTGTTGCCCGGCTGGACGTAGTTCTTCATGCGCTCGATCCTTTTGGATGATGATAATCATGAGGGCGACGAGATGCCGCCCACCTCGTTAGGGTTGCGATGAGTTCTAGGCACCCGGATTCTTGTAAAGTCCGCGCCAGTCGATAGCCTTGGCGCCGAAGTCGAGCCGGCATTTGATCTCCACACCATCGACATCAAAGCCGTTGCGGGTTTCGATGTAGGCACCTTCCTGTCCCTCGAGATAGGCGTATTCGATCGTGTCAATCTGGGCGGGGTTTGCCGAGAGATACCAGGCGGTTGCGCTCGAAACATCAAGCCGCGGTTCAGCAATCGGCGCCAAGGTGCGGATCGACTGCGGAACAACGTCACCGGTCTTGGCGGGAATGAGGTTCTGCGCGACCAGTTGTTCGGCGGCAAGCTCGAGAGCGGCCGGCACCAGGAGATAAGCAGGACGGATGTTGAGCACCGTCTTTTTGTCGAGTCCGGTCTGCTTTGCCATGGTGGCTCGGGCCTCACCGACCGTCGTCACGCTCAGGGCTGCGCCGCTCGCCGCAAGGTTCTTATGATTGGCATGAAATAGCGCTGCGCCGTCGGCCATAGCCGCGTTGGCGATGATGATGCCCCACACCACATCGCTTTCAAGGGTGGCGATGGCGGTGCCATACATGGCAGGAATGCGGGTGAAGGCGTCGAGATCATCGTTGATCAGGACCTGGCGCGTAATGCCGACGACCCGGCCATAGGTCTCGATGCGATAGCTTTCCTTCGATTCAGCGATGGTACCGCGCTTGAACTCGCCACTCTCGTTGATCTTCAAGAGTTGCGGCACCTCACCGATCTGGACCCGGTTCATGGGCTTGAAGTCGGAAGCAAGCACCTGCCGGCAGAAGGGCACGAAGGTGCGCGGATAGACATCATAGGCCTGGCGCAAGGTCTTGTTGGTGACGGCCGATAGAATCTCCGGGAAGTCGGAGGTCGAATGGAGAGCCCGGGTGGCAATTTCGTCGCGCGAAAGCCCCCGTACATTGACGCCCGCCGAGGCCAGAAACTCGCGCGAAAGCTCCAAGAGCGTCATGCCGCGATATTCGCGGGCAGGCTCACTCAGGGCGAACAATGTCGGACTGTAGCGATGCAATAACGCGTTGGCGACCGCTTCGCGCCGGGTCGAGCGTTCGTCGCGCCCACCGAGGCGGAACCGCGACATGCGGAAAGGTCGCGTTTTATCGGCCGTATCGGCCACCTTATCGAGAATGACGCGGCGGGCCTCGTCGAGAGCAACGCCGCGTCCGACCAGATCCTCAGCGAGGACGCGCTCCAGACCAAGGCGGTTTGCCAACTCGTAAATGGTGCCGACCCGTTCCCGCTCCTCCGCCTGGGCACTGGCAATCAGAGCCTGGGTATCAGGCTGAGGTTCGGCAGGACGCACGATAGGCTCCGACGGAATGGGAGCGGGAGCAGGGGCAGGAGCCGCAGCCGGCGCAGGGGTCACGACAGTTTCTTCCATGGAAGTCCTCTCTTTGTGGGATTCGCCCCGGTCTACGATGCAGGGCATTTGCGGGTCAGCCGACCGGAAGCCGGCAGCCGGATCGGCCCCGACCGGGACGGCCGAAATCTCAAACGGGGTCCAATCGACGGCTCGCCACAGTTCCGGGGCATTGGCGGGCCGCGCGACCTCGTAGCGATGGACCTGGTAACCGATCGAGACAGCACGCAGATGGCCGGCCTGAACGTCGGCCCAGAGAGGCTCGACATCTTCGCGTTCTGAAAAACGCACCCGCGCGATACCGCGGCCATCTTCGATCCGCGCCGTACCGGGGACGACCGAGCCGATAACACTGTCGAGGGTGCGCAGGTCATGCACTTTCAACAATGGCCCTCCTGCATTAAGCCGCTCCAATCGGACATTGGCGGGGTCCATGCTCAGCTCTTCGTCGAAAGGCTCACCAAACAATGGCTGGCGCCTCACCCTGGCACCCGTCGACCAGACCACCTCGATCGAGCGATCCTGCGCGTCGAGCGTGGCGGGCAGCAAATCGGCGGCGCGGCGAAGGGCAGGCAGATCAATCGTATCCTGCATCAATTCTCTCTTTCAGAAGCAACAGCGGCCTCATCAGCCTGCATCACGCCGGTTTTGGTGACGCGGCGCGGATCACTGTCGAGAATGAGCCCCAAGGCATCGAGCTTGGCGTTCATGGCGGCGATTTCGGCGAGCACCGCATCGGGGTTGTGACCCTGCCGGGCGATGGCTTGCGCCAAGGTCATGGTACCGGAGCGCATCGCCAGGAGATCAGCCATGGCGTCTTTCAGTGGATCGACGGCCTCGAAGCGCGGTGGTGACCACTCGACGGCAATTTGCGGTCTTGGCAATCGTCCGGCAGCCCAAGCCTGAGCCGTAAACCAGTCCCAGACCGGCTGGCACAACATCGGAATGACGATCTGCCATTGCACGGCGTCAATCAGGCGGCGGAATTCGACGAGACCGGCGCGGATGGACGAGTAATTCACCTGGCTCAGATCGCCGGTGAGCAATTCGTAGGGCATGCGGAATCCCGCCGCCACGATATGCAACTGTGCTCGTAGCCACTCAGCTACGCCGGCCGTGGTCGCCGGCTGGTTGAAACGGATATCCTTGCCGCCCCTGGCATAGGCTATGAGGCCCGGTTCGAACTGCTCGACACGATTGCCATCGGCATCGACGACGGTGGGCGCAATGCCCTGTTCCGCCTCATCGGCACCAAGAACGATGCCGACGACGCAAGCCTCCGTCTTCTTGCGCACGAGCTCGGCTTGCGTCCAGTCATCGAGATCGCGCAAGGCGCGCATGACCGGCGTTCCCCATGGCACGCCACGCACCTGTGTTCGCTGCTTTTCATAGAGATGCACAATGTCGGCAGCCGAAATCGGATAGCTGTCAAATCGTCGCCCTCTGGTGACGATGCTGTCGCCGGGATGCTGCGCGAACAGCCAATAGGCCCGGCGCTCACCAAGGTTCGAGAATTCGATTCCCTGCACGATGCGCCCACCGTCGACGAGGTCGCCATTCCGTCCCGCATCGAGCATGTCGGCTTCGAGCAACTGCACTTGCAATGGCACAGCGAGACCGTCACGGGCACGACGCGGACGGCGGCGCAAGAACACCTCGCCCGCTTCGACCATCTGCCGGCATGCCAGGGTTTGCAGGCCGATAAAGTCGAGTTGTCCATCGGCATCGCATTGAGCCGACCAAGTTTCCCAAAGTGCATTTACTCGGACATCGAGCTTGTCGTCCCCGCTCGAAGCGCGTGGGATAATCCCCGAGCCGACGATGTTGTTGACCAGCACCGAAAGCGCCTTCGCGGCATGCGGGTTGTTGCGCACAAGATCGCGCATGCGATCGCGCAGCAACGCGCCTGCAACGCCAATCTCGGCATCGGCCGAAGTTCCCACCGCCCTCCAGCCATCCGTACGCCGCCCCTTGGCCGCCCCATCATAGCCGCGCGTCAGAGCCTCGAAGCTTTGACGTGCAAGCGCTCGGCGGAGTGCTGCTCGCGGCGCGACGGTCCCGATCGCCCGGTCGAGCCAGGTCGTCGGGTGACGCTCGTCCTTCATCATTGGCAATATCAGGGATGGACGACTGTAAAGTCGGCGAGCGGGTCTTGCGTCATCGGCGCGTTCAGCGCGAGAACCCTGCGAACCCGGCGAGCGGCAGGCGATTGTCGGACGTAGCCGTCATCTCGCGCTCGATGGTGCGGATGCGGGACAGAAGATCGGCGGCCGAACCATATTCGACGGTCCTGCCTTCATAGCTGACCCGTAATGTGCCCGACGCAAAGGCGCGCCTGAGCGCATCGAGTTCGGCATCCGTCCAGTTCATCGCAGCCATCCTTTGTTACGCCCTGAGAGCCAGTCGGATCGGCGCTTCCCGCCGATCGCGGGAGTTCGCGCCAATACGCCAGCGGAAACCGGCGTGTCCGGCCTTGCATCGACTATCCCTTCAGGCTTCCGCCCGACCTGGTCCTCAAGATCGCGCCATTTTTCGTCTGACCAGCGATCAGCACCAGCGATCCAGGCGGCTGCCCTGGCATAGACCCTGCAATCGAGCACTTCATTGCGCTCCCGCAGCTTCTGCCATTCGAGTTTCTGGAATCCGCGACGCGTCTTCACGCTCACCAGTTGTTCGGCGACCAATTGCTTGACCCATTCCGCCTCGAGCCCTTCGGCAAATGCACGAAGCCTGGCGGATATTGCGCGCCGTCGGTCAATTCCTCATCGAGCCGGGCGATGTAGTCTCAGATGGCGATAGGTCTCGCTCTTGAAGGTTGAGACCGCGACCGTCCACAGCCCGCTCCGCGGCGTAATTTGCGGCCCGCTTCGGTGACGTCGACGAAACTCGCCGATAACTGGCGCCGCCCTCTATTGAACCCTTCGACACCTTTAAGCGGTGCCACCTGCGCATGGCCCATCGCGCGCGCCCAGGCATAGACCGCAGGTGATTGATAACCCGTATCAATGCCGAGAGCTTGGCAAGTCCCAATCGCGCGCCATGGGCATGCGGCCAGGTGCGAGTGAGCAAAGCAGATAAGCCAGCCCAGCTCGGCATGCTCTGGCCTGCCCTCGATGAGGATGTGGTCGATAAGCCAGCTGGTGAGAGCCCGACCCCACGCCCAGACAGAGACTTCAATTCGGTCCTTCTGGACATCGGCGCCGGCGGTCAGAAACAATCCCCCGCTCGGGACGGTGCCAACCGACCATTCCTCACGCCGCTCATAGAGCCGCTGCCAATCGGGGGCTTCGCCAGTCTCGATCCAGGTTTCGCCGAGAATGCCGTTCTTGAAGCTGCGCTTGGCCTCATCATTGCCCTGTGCCGCGTCCCATTGGCGCGCAATGGCCTCCCAGGAAAGCCAGCCAACCGGTGAATAAAGGGCCGACAAATGAAAGCCGATGGTGCCGGGATCGGAGGATTCAGCAGTCGGCCGCCATTCCCCGCCCAAGAGCATGGCGGTCTTGTGATGCTCCTCGATCAAGGCGTCACAGGATTGGCACTGGTATTGGGCGGTCTCAGGTTTTCCTTTCTCCCAGTGCAGACGCTCGAAGCGCAACCATTGCCAATACCCGCAATGGGGGCAGGGGACGAAGAAACGCCGCTGATCGGACGCTTCGAATTCCCGCTCGATCCGCGAGATTCCCTGGATGGTCGGCGTCGAGGTGAGAAACACTTTCGAGCGCCACGAAAACGTCCTGGTGCGTGCCTCCGCCAGGGCGACGGGATCGCCTTCCTCATCGGCCGAGGGCGGATAGGCGTCGACCTCATCGAGAAACAGATAGCGCGCCGGCATGGATCGCAAGCCCACCGCGCTATTGGCGCCGGTGAGAACCAGGAGTCCGGCCGGAAACTCCTTCGACAAAACGGTGTTGCCGGCATCACGTGCGCGTGCTGGTTTGACGCGCTCGCGCAGGACCGGACTTTCGGCGATCAGTGGCTCGATGCGCTGGCGCGAGAAACGTTTGGCAAGCTCGACTGTCGGTTGCACCGCCAGCATCGGGCCTGGTGCATGATGAATGACGTAGCCAATCCAGTTATTACCGCCTTCCGAAGCCCCAACCTGTGCCGCCTTCATGAACACGACGCGCCGTGCGGGATGCGACGGCGACAATGCGTCCATGATCGCCCGCACATATGGCGTGCGATCGGTCCGATACCGGCCAGGCTCAGCCGATGCCCTGGGGCTCAGCCAGCGGTGTTGGTCCGCCCATTCCGAGACGCTGAGGGCCGGATCGGGCTTGAGCCCTTCCGACCACGACTGCCAAAGCTCTTCACCGCCATCGAAGTCGAACAGCTCAATCTCAGCGGAATTCGTGGCGGACCTCGACGAGCTCGGCGAGGTGGGCGCGGACATGCGTCTCCAGAAGCTTCTGCATGGGATGCGCCTCGACCCCCAGTTCCGCCGCCATCAGGGCGGCAACCCGGGCCGGCCAATTGACCCAGGCATCGCGCTCCTCACGCGCCAGGCGGAAGACCAAACCTTGTGCCTTGGCCCGGTCGACAAGTTCGCCCTTCATGCGCTGCAGACGCAGGCGGGCAAGATGGGCCTTGGCGATCTCATGCGCGGTTCGCGCCTGAACGAAGGTGATATTGCCGCCCGCCGGCAATCCCTGTTCTTTGAGCGTCTCGCGTACCGAGCTGACCACGGCTTCAGCGACAGGCTTCAGGCCTTTTGGCTTCGCCGCGGTCCTGACCGGGTCGCTCTGCCGGGCCCATGCGGCATCGGCATTGGCCGGATCGACGGAGCCGTCGGCTTCAAGCGCAATGCGCCCCGCTTTAACGGCCTTCAATACCGCCACATGGCTGACGCCGCGTTGGCGTGCATAGGCACGCAGCGATATTCCCATGATCAGCCGGGCCCAAAGATAGCAATCTGATTGCGCCTAATCTCTTGGCTTCCCGGCAAAGTGAAGCATTCATGGCTCATCATCAAGGGAGACCGACATGCCCAGCACTGCCAAGAAACAGACCGCCATCGATGCTTTCATGACGAGGAAGCTCGAAATCGACATGATGCTCAAGCGTCTGACGGCACTCAGCGATGAACATTTCGATGTCGGCCCGGACGAGATCAATTGGGGTCATGTCGGGACGCTTGCGCATTATGCCGAACTCCTCAAACGCATCACCGACAGCGCCTTCAAGGAAGGCGAACAAGCCGAGTAGAAGCCTCTGCTTTTTTGATTCAGCCCCGCTCGGTTCGCCTGGCGGGGCTCGCGGTAGATGCCGGCGATCACCGCTGGTTCACGAAGGCCCGAAGAGCGAGCGGATCGAAACGACATGCTCGGTGTGCCATCGCGATCCTGAATGCTCGCTTCATGCACGACGAGCCCGACCAGATCGTGTCCCGTGCGGATATCAATTTGCGGCGGATCAAATGTTTGCAGGCTGCTTTCTGCTATGAGGGCTGTCGATTGCTGCGGCAGCCCCAGATACGATCATTTGGAGACCAACTCAATGAGCACCCTGACAAAGCTGGCGCTTGGCATGATGGGACAACTCCGTCCAAAGCCTGCGAAAGGTGATGCAACGCCAAAAATCACCCTCCCAACGCCGGTCCAAACGGGCGGCATGCCCCTGATGGAGGCGATCTCGAAGAGAAGTTCGGGTCGCGATTTTGCCAGCACGAACCTGCCGCTCGCCGTGCTCTCCCAACTCCTATGGGTGGCGTATGGCGTCAGCCGACCCACCGGCATGCGCACCGCACCCTCGGCAATGAATGCACAGGAAGTCGACCTGTATGTCGCCCTGCCACAGGGTGCCTATCTCTATCTCGCCGCAACGCACGAGTTGGAATTGGTTGCTAGCAGCGACGTGCGCCGAGTAACCGGATACCAAGACTTTGTCGACGAGGCCCCGCTCGATCTGGTGTTTGTGGCCGACCTTGCCCGCATGAAGCTCGTTCCCGTCACCCAGCGTGATATATACGCCGCAGTGGCGGCGGGCGCGATATGCCAGAACATCTATCTGTTCGCAGCAAGCGAAGGGCTAGCGACAGTAATACGGGCTTGGATCGATCGTGAGGCCATCGCTAATGTGCTTGGGCTTAGCCATGACCAGCATGTCCTGTTGTCTCAGACAGTCGGCTACCCCAAGGGCTGACGTTATCCATGCCGTCAACCCAGCCAGCTATGATGCAAGGTCCCTCCCGGGTGAGTACTTGGGCAGAAAGAGGAGCCTTGCACCGGTTGAGCGAATGGCGTACCGCGTGCCCTGTGCTTTATGCGAGCCGAGATTGTCCATGATGACGATGTCGCCGGCGCGCAGCGCGGCGCCCGGGTCTGTTTCGTCTCAAAGCTGGTCTCATTGCCTTGCCGATCCTGCGGCGTAGGGTTTGAGCTCCACTTTCGCGGCTGCGAGACGCCGATAGAGGTCGCGGCGCCGGGTGATCGGCCACCAATCATAAAGGAAAATTTCTAACGGTCGCCAATTTGCGACCCAGCCGAGGATCAGCAGGCTTTCCTCGAACAGCCGCCGAAAAGCAGATTCAGAAAA
Organism: Hyphomicrobiales bacterium; assembly: GCA_046349315.1. GTDB lineage: Bacteria > Pseudomonadota > Alphaproteobacteria > Rhizobiales > Aestuariivirgaceae > JAEUMG01. The sequence continues at coordinate 122,454 of JAXMCQ010000011.1, forward strand.
ATAGCTGGCCGCGATGCGAGCTATAACAAGACAAGCAACCAGTATTGGCACACCGATTAGGAGTGATCGACGGCCGATCCGAAAGAGCTCATTAAGGTCGCGTCCGATTGTGCCAGCCCGATACGCGAAATATCTCGCGAATGATCCACTCAGCGCCTGTGCGGCCCTCATCTGATCAGCGCTATCAGGGAAGTGTACTACGATTCTAATAGGTTGATCGTGGGGCAGTTCGCGAGCCCAGCTGAAGATGTATTCCTCGGCGTCTTTGTCGAGATCGCGCTCGGGAAAGGGATAGGGGTCGAGCGTATCGAACAGCTGATCAATCTCATCAACGCGTATCTCAATAGCCTTGCCAGTGTCCGTCACGACCAAGGTCCCGTTCGATCCAAGCTAGCTTTACTTAAACTCTAGTCGCTGCGTTTCCTCTCAATCTAATGAGCTCCGCAAGAAACTCCATATCAAGTAAATTCGACATAATGCCCTCCGTAGGAACTGACCTCGTGTTATCGTTTGCGGCCCCACATCGAACCGCGCTTAATCGCCTTGGCTTCCGCGCCAAGTGAAGCAATCATCGGCTCACCAAAACGGGAGACCGACATTCGCATCACCGAAAAACAAACCGCCCTTGACGCCTTCATGGCCCGCAAGCTCGAGATCGACACGATGCTCAAGCGTCTGACGGCACTCAGCGATGATCACTTCGATGTCGGCCCGGACGAGGTCAATTGGGGCCATGTCGGGACGCTCGCGCATTACGCCGAACTCCTGAAACGCATCACCGACAGTGCCTTCAAGGAGGGCGAATACGCCCAATAGCATCTGGACTCTTGCTCAGCCCCGCGCAGTCCGGCCGGCGGGGCTCGGGGCAGTAGCAGGGCCCGCGATGGTCGCGAGCTCGCCCAGACCGAAAGGGTCAGCCCCATGAAACTCTCAGATACCCAACTCGTCATTTTAAACGCTGCTTGCCAGCGCGACGACCGCCTCGTGCTCCCGCTGCCCGGCCGACTCAAAGGGGGTGCGGCGGCGAAGGTCATCGACAGTCTCATTACCAAGGGTCTCGTCGAGGAGGTCGATGCCAAGCGTGGCGATCCCGTCTGGCGCAAGACCGGCGATGGTCACGGTGTGACCTTGGTCATCACCGATGCAGCACTTGCCGCCCTGGGCATCGAGCAAGATGCAAGCCCTGCCAAGGCTGGTCGTCGCGCCAGTGCTGCCGACGATGTTGATCGAGGGGGCGGCACTCCTGCCGAACATGGAGGGGCCGCCACGAAGGCCGAGGCGAAAGAGAAAAGCCGCAAGCAACGCGCACCGCGCCAAGACAGCAAACAGGCGCAACTCATCTCGCTGCTTAGCCGGGCCAAGGGTGCGACCATCGATGAGATCGTCAAGGCGCTTGACTGGCAACCGCATACTGTGCGTGGCGCCATTGCTGGGGCGCTGAAAAAGAAGCTCGGATTGACTATCATCTCCGAGAAGTCTGAACGGCGCGGTCGTATTTACCGAATCACTGACTAAAGCCAGTGAGGGCGGTATCCCCGCCCGATTTGTTGCGCGTGTCGGCGGGGGTATCATTCGTGGATGGAACTTGCCGGCGCGCTTTCATTCTTACTGCAGTCGGGCTGCTGGGCAGCCTTCCTGTACGGACCCAAACGATGTCCAAAGCCACCGCGGTGATCGACGACCTCAGTCGCAAAGCACCGGTGGCCACAATCGGTACGAGCTGGCAGCTCGTGACCGACCAGGTCATGGGTGGTGTTTCGCAAGGCAGCATGAGCCGCGAGATGGTTTCCGGACGCCTCGCCATTCGGATGCGTGGGGATGTCCGGCTCGAAAATAATGGTGGCTTCATTCAGATGGCGCTCGACCTTGCGCCTGATAGCGGTGTGGTGGACGCGAGCGCCTGGCAAGGTGTCGGACTGGCCGTCTACGGCCCCGAGCAGGAATACGGGGTGCATCTGCGCACATCCGACCTCACCAGGCCCTGGCAATCCTACCGTCAGAATTTCAGGGCCCTGCCACAATGGCAGACAATCAAGTTGCCTTTTACCGGGTTCAGTCCCTACCGCACCGAGACGCCACTCGATTTGCGACGTTTACGTCGGCTTGGTGTCGTTGCCATCGGTCGTGCCTTCTCAGCCGATCTTGCTGTCGGCGGACTGCAGTTTTTCGCCTGAGGCCGAGAACTGCTTCCTGAGAGCGGCCGTGGCGTCGCGCTAGCAATCCGCTATGATCGGCTAGGCACACCTAGAAGCGTTGTCTTGTGAGAAGCCCTGCAACCGCAACGATTTATCGGATTGGCCATGTTTCTGGACTGTCTCTTAGTTGCCCTCACACAAGTTTGTTGGCGGCACTGGGTGCGGCAACTTTTCTAATCGCGTCGATTTCGGACGTCGCAAGGGCGGTGGGGAGGACAGCCCAACGTATGGATCTACCCAACCATCTCGGCTTTGCGGGCGAGCGAGAACGGAAAATGCTGCCGCGCTCCGGTGCGGTATCTGTTCTTGATCCCCGGCAAATTTGCCGCTGGCATGGTGTGCGTATGAACCCGCGAATGGAGATGCTATACGAAGGCGAAAGAAGTCCCCGCCAAGACAAGATGAGCACGGATCGACCGCAGAGCTCGAGACGCAGCGGGCCTGGGATGCCTATGACCTTGCAATACGGTCGAAGGTTCTGCGCAGAACGTAGCTGCGGATTAACGACACTCCGGTGAAAATCAGTCCGATTCCGAGATTCTCGGCAAGCGATGCATGCAGCCCGAACATCGGAAACACCAGTAGTTGGGTGAGAACCGCGAGCCCATAACCGATAACGATGTTGGACATTGACTCGACCAGCGACATGAGCCGCGACTGCATCAGGCTGCATCCTTCTGAGCGGCCGCGGCTTTGAGTGCTCGCGCCGTCTTCAAGTCTGCAAAGGCCCGGTCCTCGCCTGCGAGTATGGCGTTCTTACCTGTGGCCACCTGCCAGCGCTCGACAATGACATCTACATACTTGGGATCGAGCTCGATCAGTCGTGCCCGTCGGCCAGCCCGTTCAGCAGCAATCATGCTTGTGCCTGAGCCGCCGAAGAGGTCGAGGACGATGTCGCGGCTTTTGGACGAGTTGCGGATGGCGCGCTCGACCAACGCCACTGGCTTCATCGTCGGATGCAGGTCGTTCTTGGCCGGCTTGTCAAAGAACCAGACATCGCCCTGATCGCGGGCTCCACACCAAAAGTGATCGGCCCCGTCCCTCCAACCGTAGAGAATCGGTTCATACTGGCGCTGATAATCGGCGCGCCCGAGCGTGAAGGTGTTCTTGGCCCAGACGATGAAGGTCGACCATTTGCCGCCGGCTTCACGGAAAGCCTGCTGCAGGGCGTCGAGTTCGGAGGATGACATGCAGATGTAGCAGGCACCTTTGGTTACGCAGAGCAGGTTGACACAGGCGTCGTAGAGAAACGTGCCGAAGTCTTGGCCCAGGGCATCATTGAGGATCGGTCGGTTTTTTCCGCGGAGCTTGTCCTTGGCAGAGTTCGCATAGTTCACATTATAGGGTGGATCCGTGAAGGCCATATCGGCCAGCTCCCCGTCGAGGAGTTTCTCGACGTCGCTCAATACGGTCGCATCGCCACAGAGTACCCGGTGCTCGCCGCAGATCCAGATATCGCCAGGACGGCTGACAGGATCGGCAGGTGGCTCAGGTGCCTCATCGAGGTTTTCATCCGCCTCAGCGGTAGTAGCGAGAAGACGGTCGAGATCGGCATCATCAAAGCCGAGCAGCTCGAGGTCGAAGGACTCATCCCTCAATGCCGCTAGCTCTGCGGCCAGCATCTCCTCGTTCCAGCCGGCATTGGTCGCGATCTGATTATCGGCGATCATCAACGCGCGACGCTGGGTCGGCGTCAGGTGCGACAGCACAATCACAGGGACTTCGGCGAGCCCCAACTTGCGGGCGGCCATCACCCGGCCATGACCGGCCACCAGGACGCCGTCATCACCGACCAGAACCGGATTCACGAAGCCGAACTCGGCGATCGAGCCGGCGATCTGCGCGACTTGATCCTCTGAATGGGTGCGCGCATTTCGCGCATGCGGGATCAATCGGTCGAGCGGCCAGAGCTCGACCTGGGCGGTGAATTCGGGAGGCATTGATCTTTCGGAATTGGGGCTCGGTGGTACGGGGTGGTAACTGGTACTTGATGGCCTGTACCACCCCGCTGTACCAGGCATCGCCTTGGCACAGGGTGCCTGAAAGCCCCGTGAATACGGGCATTTTTCGGAAAGGCGCAAAGTTCGGGGTGGTAACTGGTAACTGGTAACTTGAGGGCCTGTACCACCCCAAGTTACCAGTCCTCGCTTCAACCAAGGGCGTGTGAAAGCCCCGGAATTACGGGGTTTTTCGGAAGAGGGAGCGATGTTCGGGGGTGGTAACCGGTAACTGGTAACTCAGATTTTCAGGCTGTCGGTAGCGAGGTTTCGCGCTGGGGCCCCCCGCTTATAGCAAGGCTGAGGAAGGACCCGTGCCTACGTCCCGCAAGTCTCGCGACCATGCCAAGTAACATACGCTACTGCGGCGCGTCTGTCTTGCCTTCAGATGTCTCACCGAAAATTGTCTCACGCTGCCGAATCCACTTGACAGTCAATTGGTATTGGCCACTCGGATTTTTGCCGGCGGAGTACCTCAGTCAGTGAGATCAGTGCGTAGTACACTATCTTGAATGGAATCCGACCATCTCAGATGAGTACCGCGTTGGACTCAAACGATGAGCTTCGCAACCGCGACATCTCCGTCGGCGACATAGTGGTTGATCCGCTCGATCGGCGCATTCCGGTCTTCAACATATGAGGTTACGTCTTCGACAACTCCACATCTCTTCAACTGCGCAATGATGAAGTCGCGTTCCGCATTCGTGTCAGAATCTGTGGCATGGGTGACCTGGAAGGTCAGCCAGGTGAGCGAGAACCCCGTGTCCCTTGTCCCGGCTCCGACCCACAAAACGCACGCTTTATCGGGGGGCCGATCTGCATTGAGCCAGAATCTGGCCGTTCCCAATGCGCCTTCGACATAAGAGAGACTTAGAGCCCAGAAGCGAACGTGATGACGTTTGCGTGGGCTCTTGTCGATTGCCGTCTGGAAGCCGATGTCCTGTCTCCGGCCAAAAAGATAGAGCGTACTGAAGGGAGCTGTGGGATAGGGCGAGTTCAATACGAAGGCTCGGACCATGCGCCATGAACTCATCAGGCCCAATTGATCGGCTTCCACCCATCCCGCGGATGCGAAGGCCGTCCTGAGCTGATCGAGCGTGCCGATGAGCGCGAGGTTGACCGGGTCGCCAGGCAAGCCGTCGCCGGTGGTCGTGTACTGGGGTACGCGCTTTTGCTGAAGAACCTTGAGGCTCATCCGTACAACCCGCGGCAGGATGACATAGGCCGCAATGCCATAGGTAACGCCCAAAGCCAGAATCCATGGCAGCCTGTGGTCGGTGAATCTAAAGACCACGAAGACAATCAGCCAGACACTTAGAATGCCTAGTCCCAAGACCGCCGCACGCTGCAATGCGCGCTTTAGCATCCGCACCGTTCAACCACCGTCAAGCCACAGTTCCGTGTTAAGAACCGAAGGAGAGCTGATGGCGATACAAAATCGAGTCAAGTGATATCCGCCACAGAGATCTACATGATTGAGTTCGGGGTAGGATCCTCTGCGCTTCAGGCTACATGGCCCCGCAAAGCCCAGGTGCTGTATCCTTAACGAAAGGACTTGTGGTTGAGTTCGCCATGAAGTTCATGAGGGCACGGATGCTGCTGCCCATACGCTACGCAGACACCAGCGCCGCTCGCCCATCTTCCGCGGTCAGTAGGGGCTCCATGGCGTTGATAGATTGTGGCCGGCCGAAGTAGAATCCCTGCAACTGGTTGCAACCGGAAAGCCGCATTAACTGCGCCTCCTCTTCCGTCTCAACGCCCTCCGCGATAATCTCCGAGGAGAGTCCTTTCGCGATAAGGATTGTCCCTTGTATGACTTGTTGAGCCGCTAGATCCGTTGATACGGCATGCGTAAGCGAGCGATCGAGTTTGATCTTGTCAAAGGCATATTCTCGCAGGTAACCGACGCTCGCATAGCCAGTGCCAAAATCATCAAGCGCGACGGTTACACTCAAGTCCTGCAAACTTCGGATCACCTCTTTGGCACGCTTGGGATTCTTGATTAGGACGGCTTCAGTGAATTCAACTTCAAGTCGGGCCAAGTCGAAGTGATTGCTGGCTGCGATTCGCTTGATCTCTGGCACAAGATTTGGGCTGTTGAACTGCACTGGCGATACGTTGATGGCAAGCTTCAGATCCTTCCACTGGGTAACGTCGCCGCAGGCCTTTTGAAGAATTAAGGCGCCAAGACCATCAATTAACCCATGCTCTTCAGCAATGGCTATGAACCGATCTGGGGTAAGCTTTCGCGGCGATGATTTGGGCCACCGAGCAAGAACCTCAACGCCGACGATCTCACGGCTTCTGGCGTCGACCATCGGCTGATACGCCACATCGAATACGCCTTCAGCAATGAACTGTCTGAAACCGTTGGCGATGGTCAGATCCTCCGCACCGCTTGACGTCGAGGCGAGGAGTCGAAACGACGCCGGTAGTTGCGGCCAGCGTCCTTGGCATCGTACATGGCGATGTCGGCACGTCGCATGAGTTCGTTGGGTTCAAGAGAGTCTGTCCCTAATTCAGCAATCCCGATACTGGCCCCGATGCTCGCAATCTTGCCCTCGATATCGAACGGCTCCTTGACGAAGCCAATAATTCGTCCGGCAAGGATTTCAGCTCGACTGAACGCGTTCTCTCCGGTGATCAGAATTGCGAATTCATCCCCGCCGAGCCGAGAGAGGCTGCCAGTGCCGGCGACCAAGGATGATAGACCTGCCGCAACTGCGCGGATCAACTTATCGCCGGTCTCGTGATCATATGCATCATTGACACTCTTGAAGCCATCGAGATCGACGAAAGCAAGTGCAAGTTCGAACGGCTTGGCGACTGCCAAGTTCCGAACCAGCTCTTCTAGCAGGAATGTACGGTTGGGAAGCCCTGACAACGAGTCATGCTGAGCCGCGCGCAGCGCGAGCTCCTGATTTTCTTCGAGCTTCATCATCGTCCGGTAGTGAACGATCGAAATTGGAACCATGACACCGATGAGTGCGGCGACGATGGCAAAGGCGCTAAATAGGTAGGAGTTTCGCGCCGCGTCTCCAGGATGGCGAGCCTTCCACGATACACTGGCAACGGCTTTTCCCCAGTGATCGTGGAGGAGATATTGACTCTCCACTTGGTTGGTTATCGATGACAGCGCCAGACCATCAATGATGTATCGGTCACCCATTCTCTGCAGCGATTCTGGTGTCAGCGTCCGTATCAAAATCAGAACGTTCGGTCGCTCCGCGGGGATTTTTATGTCTTCGCTTGTTGGCAGAATAGGGGCAGCTGCCATTGCTGCGAGGCCATCCGGTGTATTCACCAGCGAGCTCACGACCTCGAAGTTTGCCTTGTCCTGCGGCAGGGAAGCGAGAGTCTTAGCAAGAACCTGACCGAAGTAGCTTTTTGGGCTGACAGTAAGAGGCTGCCCACTACGGTAGGCAATAATGAGTTGGCCTTCAGAATCCAGCAAGAACATGGTGTCGTAGTTGATATCCGCACTGGAATAGCCCCAAGTATCGAACATCCAAGCTTGATCGATTGGGCCATAGGATTGCCGAGCGGCGTCGTCCCAGAGAGCATTGTCTCGTGCAACTCCGGCCAGAGATTCCTGAACGGCACTAAATGCCGACTGCGCTGCCTGCCAGGTGCGGATCTCCTCCTGCTTGTTGACGCTGGCAGAGATGCCTTCAAGCATGGTGAACGCGGTCCACAGCATTCCCGCCGCTGCCACGGCAAGTGGCAGAGCGATCAGCGCGAAGAGTTTTCTTCCCCTGCTGTCCATGCAGCTGTTCGCAGCCCCCAGATTTTCCTAGCGTTCGAGCATTTGTAGAGCGCAATGCTGGCATGATGAGACAAAGGCGAGGTTAAGGATTCCTCAGCACGGGGAATGGCGGTTAAGAATTCTGCGCGGAAAAAAGTAAACTTGATCGTGTTAGCTTGACGCATAAGAGCCACGTCATGCCTGTCCGGGCTGAACGAGAGTATACCCCCCATTCTAAGACCGGATATGAAGCAGACCCGGTGGGTTGTATCGGGCGACGTAACTTGGCAAAAACTTCACAGGTTGGCCGTTCGAACGTCGAGGCGGGTTGCCTGCCCAGCGCGGTCGCCTTGCGCGCTAATGATGACCCCGCTTAGCCGGCAGACGCGGCCGGTACAGTCGAAGTCGCGCGTTCCCCGTAATTCTACATCATACCGAGGCCCGGACAGTCAGCTCACTCGCCTTGCACGTTCAACGATAATCCTGCGACCGCGCTTCAGTGGCACTCTCCGCCCATTAAGCTTCCACGTGATCAGGCAAAGCCCATATTGCCAGCGCCGGTTCGCCGTGGCGCGCCCAATACCAAAGCGCCAGCAGATCGCCTTCCAGGGTGCCCGTTCAAGCCGCATCCACACGAGCTTTGAGTCCTCAGGCTCCAGCCACTGCAGCCAGGGCAGGGCTTCCTCCATCCGGGTGATCGCAGCAGCCGATGGCGGCGGCAGGCGCATGGGCTCAGGCGAGCGACCAACGAGATCGCTGAACTCGATAAGCGTCCTCGGCCAGGTGCTGAAGTAACCGGGAACGCGGACGGGCGGCAGTCGCTTTATGACGTCAGCCGCCTCGATGAGGCGCTCCTCGACTTTTTCAGGACTCCAGTCATTCATGGTGTCCCTCCTGCCGTTTTGGGTGGCCGCCATAAAGCTTTTCACCCAGCTGGCGGATGAGCTCACGCTCAGGCCAGGTCAGGCGTTCGTCGTCGGCGGCGATCACCAGCACGCCCTGTTCGTGCCAGCCTTCACGTTTGACCTGTTCGGGCGGCCGGCGAAAACCGCCATATCCTCGCGGTGCCCATCTCATCGCGACACCTCCTGCAACACGGCGGCGTAGCCGGCAATGTCGAGCATCGAGTCAGCGTGCTTGGGGTCATGCGCCAATCGTGTGAGCTTGAGGTCGATTAGGCAGAGAACGACCTCAGCCGGTGTCACGGTGCGGCCAAGCGTTATGGACCAGCGTTTGGCGACGGCGGCCATGGAAGCAGCTGGATCGCCATAGACTTTTCGGCGCTCGCTGACGACCCTCGCCGTATGTACCAGCATCGCCTCGCCATTCATCGCACACCTCCGTGGGTCTCTCTGACCCAGAGCAAGATGGCGAGCGCATCGGCCTCATTGTCATCGGAAGGATCGAATCCGCGCGCGCGGATGGCGCTGATCACCGCCTGCTTGTCGGCATTGCCCTTGCCGGTTATGTGGCGCTTGATGGTTGCGACAGGAACGCCCTGATAGGCAATCGAGCGCTGCTCGCACCACGACGAGAGCGTTGCCAGAAAGCCGCCGTAGATATGAGCGGCATCGGTGCCGGCATGGCGGCGCACTTCCTCGAAATAGATCGCGCTTATGACACCTGCATCGATCGCAATCTGGTCGAGCCAACCGCGGAAGCGCAGATAGCGCATGCCGCCGCCGTCATAGCGGCTTGGTCGGAATGATGTGGTACCGCTGGTGATGGGTGCGTTTCCACCACCAATTGCCCACCCGGTGGTGGTGCCAAGATCGAGGGCGAGCATCGCAGTCGACTGATTCTGCAGATTGGACTTTTTGAAAGCAGGCGGCACAACGCCCTCTATCGGCGTGGCTATTTGGCTGACGGACATCATGAGGATCTCCCTGGAGCATGTCTGAATTGGCGTTGAAGGTGGGTGGGCGTCAGCGGCAGGCCAGTCGCGTAGCTTGCCGCAGCGCACAGCCAACGCGGCTCGGAATAATTTGTATTTGTGCTGATAGTTGACGACTGCCGTCTGACGGCTAACCCGCTGATCAACAATATAATTTTATAATTATTGTAATAATTGAATTGTTGTAGAAGTAGAGAGGAGAGAGCACCCGGATGGCCTCCTCCACACGCGCGCGAGAGGCTCTGGCGCAAAGATTCAAAAATCACAAAATTCCGAAGGCTGAACTCCCAACACATTGATGCATGCGGGATTTTCCGCTCGAGCGGGTGGGTACGACGGTCCTGCAAGGATTCGCTGCAATACAAAAATGTCATCGTGCACCCCCATCGCAGGCCGAAAGCATCATGGTGGGCTTGGTTGCGGTGGGGTGGATTGCCGTCTTAATCCGGCCAGCTTCGACAAGTGCCGCGACGATGTCGTCACGCGTGCGCCGGTCGAGAAAGCGGCTCTGCCAGGTGAGATCGCTCTTGGTGATGCCTTGCGGTCCAGCCGCGCGAATGAGCTCATAGAGGCGCTTGTGGCTGCGCTCGATCTCGTTGTCCGCTACGCGGCGCTCGATCTCGATGACGGCGCGCTCGGCAAAATGGCGTACAAAGCGGATGGCCCAGCCGGCATCCCGCGCACGGATCACAGGCGAAGCGGGATCATTGGAGACCGACAGGATGAGCGCGACCCGTTGGGCGTTCTCGGCAATGCGCGCGAGTATAGGCGCACAACTTGTGCCGCGGGCTTCACGGAGACGGGAGGTCATCTCGCGGGTGAGAGCACGAAACTCAGAGCGGGCTTCCTCGTCCATTGACACAGTCAACGGATCAGTGCCGGTAGTGGCGTCGGAGGTCTGGCCCACGAGATTGCCTGAGGATTTACGTCCGCCGCCGGAGGCGACGAGCTTGAGGGCCTCGACGAGAACGGGCGGTGGTTTGCGAATGCCGATGCTCTCTCGCTCATCGGGGTAATCATCCCCGCTCGACATGATGATGAAGCGGGCCAGCGAGCCGTCGACGATGTTTGCCGATTGAAGTGCATTCCAGAAGTTGACCGGTGCCGTGGTGCCGTAGATGCAAAGGCAGGGCTCGACAATGTCGCGCCGTTCGTTCTTGCCGTCCCGATTGGAATATTCAGCCCCAAGGAAGACGCCGCCTGCCGCGGTATAGAGCTCGGTCATCAGATCGAGGATCTCGGTGATGTGGCGGGGGCTACGCCTGCGGTCGGCGGCGGCCGACAGGAACATACCGAATTCGTCGATCTGAAACAGGATTGCGGGCTGGCGGTGGAGGGCCGTCAAAAGCCCCGCGCCCGAGGCGATCTTGTTGCCGCCCAGATAATGGCCAAGGCCGGCGGCGAGGAGCAGCTCGTTGACGATCTCGCGGGCGTGGTTCTTGCCGGAGCCACTTTCGGCGATGGCGACGATATAAAGATTGGAGCGCAGGTTAGTCTCGGTGCGGTATTTGCGGCCCATCAGAGCGCCGAGCGCACAAAGGGCGGCACCCAGCGAAAGCTCGGGCTGCAACCTTCGCGCCGTCGCGTTCATGTAGTCGGCCATCTCGCCGACGATGCCGCCCGGAGATGGCAGATCGAGCGGGATGGCAACAGGTGCCGCTGCACTCTGCGGGGTTTGAATCCTGGCGAGCAGGGGTTCTGCTGGATGTGTTTCTTCCGAAGGCGCCGTGCCATTGAGGATAAGCTTGGGCTCGGGCTTCCAGCCGTGGGATAGCGCGTGGTGATAGATGGTACCGGCGCCGATATGGGTGGGGCGGAATGAGCTCCAAGCCTTGGCCGTCGTCTTCTCCACGTTCTTTGCCGATTGCGCCGACCAGGAGGCGAAGAGATCATGAGCGCCCTCGCCGAGCGCACCTTTGAGCGCCATGCCGATCCGCACCCAGGAGTCGTAGTCGAGATCGCAATTCGGAATGGCACTGAGCGCCGACGAGATCGCCTCGCGGGTGCCGACGAGCGCAAATGACGACTGGCCATTCGATCCTGAGGCGAGCGCGCTCTGCCGCAACTCGGAAGGCAGCATTGCATGCGCGTCTTCGAGCCAGCGGCGCGCTTGGTCTTCCGCAATCATTGGCAGGTGGTCGACGGGCACATCGAGCGGCGAGTCTTCTGGCCACTCATAGGGGCGGCCCGTGGCGGGATGGATGGCGAAAGCCACGAACTGACGGCACTGGCCCAGGACTTCGAGGGAACCACGGCGGAGACCTGAGAACGGCACTTCGGCGCGATAGACCAGGAGCCGCTTAGGCGCACGGCCGACGCGGATGAGCGGCGTATCGCCCAACATCTTGCGGGCGAGATGTTCGACCTCATGGGCGAGCACGCCATCGAGAAGATCGATGTCGATGGCAACCACGTGACCGCAGGCGATGCCGACAGCGCAATCGGGCCAGGTCGACCAGATCTCGGCCTCGTTGAGGGTGGTCTCGCGGCAGCCGTGGCGTGTCCAGGCGGGATAATCGCGCCATTCGCCACGATTGTATCGTCCGGGCTTCTTGGTTCCAGGTGCGATCGGGATCACGGCATAGCCGTTATCCACGAGCTTCGCCCCGAAGCGAGCCATGAAGGAGTCATGCGTCTCGCCCATCAGAAAGGCATCCCTTCCGTGATGGCGGCCCGGTGCTTCGCGTCGCGGGCGATCAAATCGGCGAGATGCTCGCAATAGCCTGTGACAACACAATCGACGAAAATATGCCATTCCTCGGTGGTGAGCGTGGCAAGATCGGTCCTGGCGATGGAATCGAGATATTCGCCGGCCAATTGGCCCGCGTGGCGCATGGCCGCGATCTCATTGGGGGTGGGGTCGATCATGCCGCGTGTTCCCTCGTCGCAGCCTCGAGGGCAAAGCGCGCTCCGACCACTTCGGTGTAGCGGCCCGAAAGGCGTACGGCGATTTCGCTTGGGTTCCGCAAGTGATGAGTGAGCTTCAGCGCCTCATCGACGGTGTGGGGCACCGGCGCGCCTGGCGCCCGCTTGCGCCACCACTGCACCGCTTTCTCGCGGGCGAACCCTGAGTGTTCAAAGCACACCCATTCCGAATGGCGATTGAGCCCGCAAGTGTAATCGACCCTGAGGCTTGGTGGCTTGCCCAGCTTCTCGTGGCGGGCATAGGAGAGGCCGGCGACCTTCACCCATTCGGGCTTGCCGGTTGAAAGGATGGCAAGGGTCGATGCTTCGCGCTCGATCTTGATTTCGGGCGGGGGAAACGCATGGCCGCAATCGGGGCACAGACGGATGCCGGCCGCGAGAATGCTGTCGCAGGAAGGGCACACTTTAGTGGGGGCCTCGCCATCGCCCTTGCCGGGCTCTCGCGGCTTCACCGCATCGATGGGACCGTGACGCGAGACATTTCCGGCGAAGTCGAGGACCAGGCAGTTTTCCTTGCCCGGATGGAGGCGGGTGCCACGCCCTGCCATTTGCACATAGAGACCTGCCGATTTGGTGGGGCGCAGCATGGCGATGAGATCGACGGCGGTGGCATTGAAGCCGGTGGTGAGAACCCCCATGGAGGCAAGCGCGCGGATCTCGCCCCGCTTGAAGCGCTCGATGATGCGGGCCCGCTCAGTCTTCGCCGTGTGGCCAAAGATCGTGGCGCAAGAGATGCCTTGCTCGTGGATGGCGGCGGCGACGTGCTCGGCATGCTCGACACCTGAACAGAAGGCAAGCCAGGAGCGCCGGTCCTGTCCCAGTGCCACCATTTCGGCGACCGCAGCCTTGGTGATCTCTGCCCGATCGACGGCTTTCTGCAGTTCTTTGGCGATGAACTCGCCGCCGCGGGTGCCAACGCCGGTCACATCCAGTTTCGTTGCAGCGGCCTTACTGACGAGGGGTGCGAGATAGCCCTGATCGATGAGGTCGCGCACCGACGCCTCGAAGGCAATGTCGGTGAAGAGCGCATCCTCGCCTTTGTGCAGGAGGCCCGAATCGAGCCGGTATGGCGTGGCGGTGAAGCCGATGATCTTGAGGTGAGGATTGATCCTTGCGAGTGTGTCGAGAAAGCGCCGATACATGGTGTCCGAGGCCCGCGGGATGAGATGGGCCTCATCGATCAACACCAGGTCGCACTGCTGCACATCATAGGCGCGCTTGTGCACCGACTGGATGCCGGCAAAGAGAATGCGGGAATTAATCTCGCGCTTGCCTAGCCCTGCTGAATAGATGCCGGCAGGAGCGTTTGGCCAGAGACCGACCAGTTCGGCATGATTCTGCGCGATCAATTCCTGCACATGGGTGATGACGAGGATGCGCTGATCGGGCCAGTGCGCGAGCACGCCGCGGATGAACTCGGATAGAACTAGAGACTTGCCGCCGGCTGTCGGAATTACAATCAACGGATGGCCGGAGTTCGCCGCGAAGTACGCATAGATGGCGTCGATGGCTTGTTGCTGATAGGGCCTGAGGATCAGCATGGAGCGGCCTTCATCGCTGGCGTTTCGGGAGTCACCCCATCGACCCACTCCGTGCCATCATTCAGGCGATAAACAACACGATCATCGCCCACGTCGATGACTTTGCCTGGCACGAGATCGGGGATGGTGAGATACTGCAGGCAGCCCTGCCTTTGCTGCGCAACGGATAGCATGTGGCCGTGACGCTCACACTGCCAGCCGCCGTCGATGGGAGTCGAATGCAGACAGGTACGACAGTTGCGTTCGGCGGCAGCGCCCTCATGGCATAGCGCGTGATGACGGCACATGCCGCATTGCCACCAGGACGGATCTTCGGAAATCCGCGCCAGCGGCTGCGAGGCATCGATGATGGCTTTGGCCTTGGCGAGAAGACCTTCGGCAAAATCCGGGTCCACCGGCACCCGCTCACTGTAGATCTCATCGGTGTCCTTGCAGACGGCGAGATAAAGGGCGCGTGTCAGCCCGGTCAGATGCATGTAGACCTGCATCTGCGCGAAGTGAGATGCTTGCGCCTCGCGGACGCCATTCTTCTTCAGCTCAATGAAGGATTTGATGGAATGCGTCTTGAACTCGACCACGTGCCAGGTGATCGGCGCTTCTGGGATACCCTTGGCAACCCCATCGAGCGAACCGCCGAAATGCCCGCCATGGGCTGAGACACTCCACTGCCGTCCGGTCTCGGGATCGACATCGAGCATGGTGACGCCGATGCGACGCAGGTTCCGGATGAGGCGCTCTTCCTCGCGCTTGCCGGTTTCGAAGAGACGCAAGATTCGTCCCGAGAACGTGGGTGACTGAGCCCAGCGGAACGAGAGCCACAACGCTCGCCGGCACTCCTTGCCGATTTCGGAAGCGCCGAGATGGGCGCGGAACCCATCCTCGGCATCCGCTTCATAGGCGGCAAAGATCGCTTCCACCGTGGGGCTGGGGCGCGGGGCAGGGGCCATCACACTATCCGTTAGGCCTGGCGCTTCCAGGGGGCCGCGGCGAAGCTCTGGGCTTGCATGGGCATCGCCGCTGGCTGCGGTATTCGTGGCACCGAAGCGTGTTTCGCTGGCGCTACCGCGGGAGAGGCAGGCTCGCGGGCGAGATAGCGGATCACATTGCTCTCGCCATACTCGCCCTTGGGTGGCTTCACCCGTACATCGACGAAGATTGGGATGAGATGCAGTTCGGCGCTGTCTTTGACCTGCATCCGGCCGCAGGCATGGCAAATGGCGGAAAGCGTGCGCTGGGCAATCTCGACAGTCTGCGGGTTGCGATTGACGAGGTCAACCGGTCGAACAACTTGCGGCCGGCGCAGGTGCCATCGAGGATATCGAGCTCAAGCCAGAGATACTGGCCCTGGCCGTCCTTGGTGACGCGCATCTCGCTTGCCACGATCTGGGCGAGATACTTACCCGGTGGGACGACTTCGTATGTGCTTGTGGGTTCAACTTGGCCGGCATCGAAATTGCCTAGATTGGCCATTGGAGTCTCCTTGAGGGCTAAGACTGGTTTTGGGTGTGGAACTGGGGCATGGCAGCGGCGAAGGCCTGCCAGTCGAGGGGCAGCGTGTCGGGAAGCCCGAAACGGTTCTTGGTGAGGAAGGCGGGACGCTCGGCGGTGTAGAGAACCCGCTCGCCGGCGCCCAAGGCGCGAGTCACTTTCTTGTTGAAGCCGACATCGCTTTTCACCGTGCTGATGCGGTATTTGGCAAAGAGCACGATGTCGGCATGTTCTTGTAGTAGTGCGCCGGCGCGGGCGTGGAGCTTGATGACATAGCGGTCGTAGGGCTCGTGCTCGGGACTATCGAAGCGGCGGATGTCGGTATGGGCGATCTGGATCACCGTCATGCCCCGCTCATTGCGCAGCGCATTGAGCCCTTCGAGATAGTGCCGCCAGACATCCAATGCTGCGGCATAGCCCTTGCCGTAACCGGGGTCTTCGATCGAGGCCCAGCGGTTGTCGGCACAGAGCTTCTGCCAGATCAGGGGTTCGAGCCAGTCAACGCTGTCGATCACCACGGTCTTGAACTCGTGGGGTTCGGTATAGAGCGAGGCCAAGGCTTCCATCACCACCTCGAAATTCTTGGCGAGAGGAAAATGCGGTACATCGAGCAATCCCAGCCCGTCCTCGGTGGGGACAAAGACTGGATTTTCCGCAGACGCCGCGAAGGTCGTCTTGCCGACACCGGCGACGCCATGGATCAGGATGTTGGGCGGAGTCGGTGCTGCGGCGCGTTTCAGACTGGCGAGCGAGATGGCCATCACACGCTCCTCTCGCTCTCGCCTGCGCGCAGAACCTCAGGCGCGATGGCACAGACCATGGTCATCACATATCCTCCTTGTTGATGCTGAGACGGATCGAGAGCTTGCCCGTCCTGACGGTGCGGGCCGGAGCAAAGCTGTCGCGGATCGCCGAAGGCCAGGCGTTGTAAGAACGCTCTGCGACCTTGAACTCACTCGTCACGTATTCGGTGGGATCATCGCCAGAGGTGCGGATCAGCTCGACGACTGCGCCTAAGCGCTTCTGGTCCCACTCGACCTTCTTTGGGAGATCGACGATGGCTGTGATCCCGCCATCTTCGAAACGCGCCGTGCCGGTGGTCTTGCCAGCCTCAATCAGGGCAGTAATCGCGCGCTCCTCGTATTTGAGGAGGATGGCGGCGTTGACCCAGTCTGCTAACCGCTTGGTCGCCTCCAGCCTCGCGGCCGCTTCTTCCTGCAGCAGGGCTAAATGTTCCGGAGGCAGTGCCGCGATCTCGGCAATGGGCAAGCTTGCGATCTCGTCGAGGCGAGGATGGTTGGAACGGTCGTATGACATCAGGCAATGTCCTCGGTGATGAGTTGTGAAAGGGATGATGCGACCTGATCGGGCTTTGGCCGGGCGATGGCGAGATAGCGGTACTGCTCAGGTCCCACGCGGCGCTGGACCAGATCGACGAGCCCGCGATCGGCGGCCCACACGGCGCGACTTGCCAGAAGATCAAGCCCGCGATTGTTGGACCAGGCTCGATCCACGGCCAGGAAGCCGCGGTGGTATTCGAGAATGTCGCCCGGCTTCGCCTGGCCGAGCCAACCCAGGAAACCGATCTCGGCGCTGATATTTTGGGTGGGATTGCTCATGCCCGCCCCCAGCTCTGTGCCGCCGGCGATTTGTGCATTGGAGCCAGGGCTGCGGCCGGCTCGCGAAACTGGGCCGCCTCGTAGGCCTCGATATCTTCCAATCGATAGACGACCCGGCCGCCGACTTTGAGATAACGGGGCCCGCGTCCTTGCCAGCGCCAGCGCTCCAGGGTGCGGTGGCTCAAGGACCAACGTCTGGCCAACTCCACCTGATTGAGATGCCTGATAGGACGTTCGGTCATTTTAGCCTCCTATCCTGACGGGATTTGCTGGCACCTGCTTCGAAGGCGGCGATAAAGGCGAGCACCTTGTCGGCGGTCGCCAGGGTCGGGGAGCGGCCGCGGCGCAGATTGAGCACAAACGAGGCATCTCCCACAGCACAACGGCCAAACTCGGTGGGCTTCGTTCCTGTTTCAACCAGGAAGGCCTCAACCTGCGTCAGGAAGTGTTCGGTAATCGTTCTGGACATGGACACATCAAAGCGATATGTGCCTATTGCGTCAATCAAAAGAGATTGGTAATTTCCTACATAACAGAATCAAGGGCTTAACCGCATGATCCTCGACCCCATCCGCACCCGTCTGCTCGAATTGCTGGAGGAGCGTGGCAGCGACCTCAAAAAAGCTTCTTTGGCGATCGGCAAGAACGCGGCCTACGTGCATCAGTTTGTCTATCGCCACACACCAAAGGTGTTGCCTGAGGATGTGCGCGAAGCGCTGGCACGGTACCTCGCGGTCGATGATGCCGAATTGCGCCATCCTGACGTGCCGCCTCGCAAGCCGCGCAGTGATGCTGAGTCTGACGGCATCCGGCGCCGACGCGGCAAACCCGTCGTTGAAGGCTTCCTGGCCGTCTCCGAGATCGATGTGCGCGCCTCGGCCGGCCCAGGCTCGATCCATGATGGCATCGAGGAATCAAAGGAAACCTGGCTCTTTCCCGATACCGTCGTGCGCCATGAGTTCCGCGCCAGATCGCAGGATCTCCATATCATCACCATCGATGGCGACTCGATGGAGCCCTTACTTTCCTCCCGCGACCGCATCCTGATCGACACCAGCCAGCGCGTGCCGGTGCCGCCCGGGATCTTCGTCATTTGGGACGGCATGGGCATCGTCGCCAAACGGGTCGAGCACGTGCCTCATTCCGATCCGCCCAAGATCGTGATCAAGTCGATCAACCCGGAATATCAGACCTATGAGCGCGATGCCGAGGAGGTGAACATCATCGGGCGCGTCATCTGGGCGGCGAAGCGGTTGTGAGATTATGCATGAACACGACACTGGCATAGAGTGCAGCTAGCAAGATAAAGCCCTCAAATCCTTGGTGTTCGGCCTTTTGGGCTTGCAGGGCGGATTAGTCCGGCCAGGCAACAGTAGCCTTAATTGAATCTGCACGATGTTCGGAAATGCTTGTCCGCTTTGCGACCTGCCCACTTCTCGCGCTTCGCAGAACTTGCTGAAGCCGCTCTGCTACGAGCATCTCCTCTTGGGGATGCAAATTGCATGGATCAAGGTAGAAAAAGCCATGCTCAACTTGGTGATCTCGAACAATTACAGGAGGGTCGCCTGCCGCCAAAGCTTCTGCAATCTCCAAGGCGGACGCTCCTGCTTCAGCTGGCGCGATAGATATTTTAAGCCGGTCAAGAGGATTGCCAGTAGGATCCGGAACTATTGAAACATACGCTCCCGGCAACCTCCACCGACGCCGCCACCAGTGCCTAAGAGCACTGGTCTCTCTCGATCCTTATCTTCTCATGATCACGCAATTGCCAAGCCTCAAGCGCGGCAATAGTTCCGGCAATACTTTCCTTCCCCACCTTCATGCCGCGTCCTATGCCAAAGTTCTGCAAGTAGGCCGAGCGGACTAGGTCCTTTCGTCCCGCAACAATTCCTGCTGTGGGACCACCAAGGAACTTGTGTGCGCTGTAAATTGCAATGTCGGCCCCGGTCTCCAGATAGCCGCGTAGATCGTACTCGGATGCTAAGTCGACGATGACGGGAACGTTACGCGCGTGACAGACTTCAACAAACTCCGGCAATGGAATCTGGCCATAACTGACGACGTGGTGTGAAACGACATAGAGCGCCGCTGCCGTTCTTTCGGTTATCTTGCCCTCTAGTTGATACCTTTCCGCATCAGTCGCCTCCCCGACCTGAATAACTTTAGCCCCCGCAAGCCGAATTCCCTGTTCAACGGCTGCACCATAGTTGACCATATGCCCGGCCTGTATAACTACTTCGTCCTTCATCCCTGTTGTATCTGGCAGTTGGCGGATTTTCGCCAGACTTAGGCCTGTCATGGCGCCGGCAATCGTTGTGGTGATTCCAGCGGCGGCGGAAGCAGTGATGTAACCTGCTTCGCTGTTGGTTGCTCTACGAATGGCTTCACTCGCACGGCGCTGAAGATCCGACATTCTCACAAAGTGAGGCATCACTTTCGCCATCGCCGCTATGGCTTCAGGTACGATGATCGAGGCACCAAGGTGAGTCATCGTGCCCGATACGTTGATGATGTGCTTAAGCCCATAGGGCAGATCCGGCTCGGTCAAGTTCGGTATGCTCATTATCTCTAACCTCCTCAGGCTATATGTGTGCTCGCGTCATTCGGGAAAGAAACATCTGCAATCGTGAATGTGGAGGGTGTACCAAGATGTCCTCCGGTCGACCCTCGCACACGATGCTTCCCGCATCCATGAACACGACGCGAGATGCGACGTCTCGCGCGAAGTGCATCTCATGAGTAACGATGATCATCGTCATGCCCTCTGCCGCGAGCTCGTCGACAACCTGGAGGACTTCTCCAACCAACTCCGGATCCAAGGCGGAGGTTATTTCGTCGAGCAGCAATACCTTCGGCTGCATTGCAACCGCCCGTGCAATCCCGACCCTCTGTTGCTGTCCACCAGAGAGCTGCCCAGGCAAGCTCTCAAGTTTGTCGGAGAGGCCCACTCGAGTGAGCCAATGTGACGCAGCCTCGCGAGCCTGTGTTTTCCTCATACCCCGCGCTCGCATCGGACCCAGCATCACGTTCTCAACGGCAGTCAAGTGGGGGAAGAGATTGAAGTGCTGGAAGACCATTCCAATGTCTGCGCGGAGCTTTGCTAGTTCGCGCTCCGGGCGGGGCTTCCGGCGGACGGCGTCGTTACTCTCACGATAGCCGATTTCAACGCCGTCGACTTTGACGCTTCCTGAATCGTATGCTTCAAGAAAGTTAATGCACCGAAGCATGGTCGTCTTGCCACTCCCCGATGGTCCGATGACAACAACCACCTCGCCCCTTTTCACATCGAGATCGACCGCATCGAGCACAAGGTTAGCGCCGAATCGCTTCGTAAGTTTGCGAATTTCAACGAGCATGCCGGAGTGACTCATTTGCCGGCTCATCTACTGCCTGATGTAGGCGAACCGCGCTTCAAGCGAACGGCTCAATAAGGACAGAGAATAATTGATCGCGAAATAAAGTCCGGCGCCAATCATATACAGGGGCATTGGCTCATAGGTCCGACCTATCACCTGCTGCACAGCGAGCATTAAGTCGACGACACCGAGAAGCGAAACAAGCGCACTCCCTTTGACGGCGTCGGTGACCGAATTGATCCAGGGGGGAAGAAACCCACGCACGGAAAGTGGATAGACGATGTAGAGAAATCTCTGCCAGAAAGTAAGTCCGATAGCCTTGCCAGCATCGTGTTGCCCCAAAGGCACAGCCTGAAGTGCTCCTCGAGTTATCTCAATGGTGTGGGCCGTCTTGAAAATCGTAAGTGCACAGACCCCCGACCAGAAGGGCGAAACATCGATCGAGATAACTGGTAACAGATAGTAGATCGAGAAAAGTAGTATAAGGATCGGAATCCCACGGACTACGTCGGAGAACACTCGAATGGCCCAACCAATTGCCTTACCACGAAAGTGGAGAGTGAGGCCTAGTAGAACTCCCAAGGCAAGCGAGAATGCGACTGTGAGCGCAGAGACCACAATGGTGACTAAGAGGCCCTTCCAAAGGAACGGCATTGCGTAGATGATTTTGTCCATCCGGATCTACCCCCTAATCTGCCAGAGGCGCTCAAAGCGCCTAAGGGAGAGCAATATTAGATAGCCAGATATGAGATAGATTGGCGTTATGACGGCATAGACTTCAAGTATCGCAAACGTCTTTCCCTTGATCCAGCCGGCGGCGAAGGCAAGCTCGGGGACCGCAATCACCGAGGCAAGCGACGTGTCTTTGAAGATCGAGACGAAGATGTTTGAGACTGAAGGCAGGACGATGCGAAGCATCACAGGGAATCGAACGTGCAGCAGTCGCTGCCAGGGGGTCAAGCCAATTGACTTTCCCGCATCCAATAATCCTTTTGGTACTGCATCTAATCCTGCCCGAAATACCTCAACAAACTGAGCGCCTGCATAGGCGGACAGGGTCATTATGAATGAGGTTTGCTGTCCATAGGCAAAGCCGCCAACGCTTGGTATCCCGTAGAAAACCAGGTATACAAGTAGCAGAAGCGGCACATTGCGTATGAATTCTACGTACGCAGCGATAGATCCTCGGATCCATCTTTTCCCGCCAGTGAAGGCCGTTGCAAGAATGAGCCCAACGAGGACCCCTATGGCAATCGAGTAAATCGTCAGCTCGACGCTCTTGAGCAGTCCCCATGCTAGCTTGTCCCAGTGCGCCCAAACCACATGAAAGTTGAAATGGTAGCCTGACAAGTGTTTGCTTTCTTACTGGCGAGAGCAGAGCTACGGCAGCTTGGCCGAGGTTCTGCGGCCAAGCTGCTGTCGTCCAGACTAGACTAGAATGATGGGAATCCGGTAGCGCGCACCGGGGGCTCTTGGCCAAAGAACTCCCTGAATGCCGTATCGTATGGTGCTACGTCGTAGCCGTGCATTGCTACATTAAAGGCTGTATCAATGAAATGGAGCCAGTCATGGTCTCCAAGCCGAATTGCTGCCGAGTAGAGTTGTGGCGAAAAACTATGGCCCGCGTCAAAGTATTTGTCAGGGGCCAGCCGACCCAACCACCATACTGTTGAGAGATCGACGAAGGCTACGTCAACTCTCTTGGAGTCTAGGGCCTGGATCACATTGGCCTGCTCATCGAGTTGGAGAACTTCGGCTTCTGGCAATTCGCCCTTCACAACTTGCTCAGCATCGACGTTTGTCAGAATGGAAGCTTTTACTCCTGCGCCAGCCTTCAAGAGTGCGTCGTAGGTTTTCAGCTGGCTATCGGGTCGGGTCAAGAGAGCGATGGCCTCAACATAGTACGGTCTGGAGAAATTCACTTTCTGAGCCCTGTCACCGCTGACAGTCATGAAT
This sequence comes from Hyphomicrobiales bacterium, assembly GCA_046349315.1. Classification (GTDB taxonomy): domain Bacteria; phylum Pseudomonadota; class Alphaproteobacteria; order Rhizobiales; family Aestuariivirgaceae; genus JAEUMG01. The sequence continues at coordinate 145,170 of JAXMCQ010000011.1, forward strand.
TGAATCGTAACGTCGACTTTTCCGGTGACGATGTTCGGGATTCGAGCATCCGGAGCCTGCTTTACGAACTCTACCTTATTGGCGTCCTCGAATAGCGCCGCAGCGATAATGCGAGCCATCGCGATATCCATACCCGTCAGCTCGCCCTTCTCGTTCTCAAAATGCCAAGGCGCATTGGTGGATCCAGTCCCGCAAATGAGGTGACCTCTTGAAATGACTTGGTTTAAGAGGCTTTCGCCACTCGCCTGCGCAGCCGCTTTCCTCGCGCTGCTGGACAGCGCGGCAGCTCCAATAAACGCTCCGCCCACTCCCAAGAGCCCAGCTTTAAGAGCCGTGCGACGCCCACTTAAGTCCTTATTCATCTTACTTTCCTCCTTCTGCTTAGTTGTGCCGTTCAATCACTGTCATGCCGCCTGGCCACTTAACTTAATTGTGGTCTTTCGCTGGGCTTAGACATCCATGGACGTATGCTTTCGTACATGAGTGCCGCCCTGAAAACAGTCTCATCATCGAAGCTACGCCCGATGATCTGAATCCCGGTGGGTATTCCATCAGTAGCGAAACCGCTTGGAATGGAAGCCGCGGGAAGTTGGCTGAGAATGTTGAATGGATTCGTCATGTGCCACATTCGCGCCGGTATTTGTCGGCCGTTGATGTAAACCGTCTCAGTCAATGGGGAGAAATCTGCTGGCACCGACGGAATCGCGGTAGTCGGACAAATGAGGACGTCGTTGCGCTCAAGTACTGGAGCGAGTTCGTCATACATTTCTCCAGCAACCTGATTGGCACTTAGATAATCGATTGCTTTGTGTGTGAGTCCCTCTTCAATGCGCGCTCGCCCATAGTCTGACATCAGATGGCCTTGCTCTGCCAAATACGGTGCGTAAGCCGCAGCAAAAGCCGTCGACGCATGGATGTTATATGCTTCTACCGTCCGTCGGCTCCACTTAAGTGATACTTCAGAAATTTGGCAGCCCCAAGTCTTGAACACTTCAGTGGCCGCGCGCGTGTTGCGTTCAACCTCAGAGTCGACCTCGAAATAGCCTAAGTTCACGCATAGTGCTACACGAAGCGGAATGGGTCGATCGATGGAAGTTGGCAGAACGACTTTCTGCCTGAGCGACGCGATATCATTCTCGTGGTGACCCGACATCACGTTCTGCATGAGAGCACCATCAGCAACGCATCGAGTTATCGGTCCATAAGCGCCGTAGCTGTCAAGATTGCTAGGACTCACCCGCGGATTGCGACCATAAGGCGGTTTGTACCCGAACAAGCCACAGCAAGAGGCGGGTATTCTAATTGAGCCGCCATAATCCGAGCCATCTGCAAGAGTGCACAGACCCGCAGCTACAGAGGCGCCCGCCCCACCGGATGAGCCACCGGGACTGAACGCGAGGTTCCATGGATTGCGAGTGATGCCCCAACGGCTGCTGTGAGTGACTGCTGCCGCACCAAACTCGGGCGTTGTTGTCCGCGCGAAGAGGATTGCACCTGCATCGAGCAGCCGCTTAACCGTCGGAAGCGTAGATTTGTCCCGCTGACTGATAAATATCCGAGAGCCATAGCTTGTGTTCTCGCCTGCTATCGGATGGAGGTCCTTTATGGCGATGGGAATTCCTTCGAGAGGGCGAGGCGATGGATCTCTTCGCCTAAATTGATCCTCTGCTGTTTTTGCCGCGGCCAAAGCTGAGTCAAAGAACACCGCAGTGAAGGACCCTATCTTGGAATCGAGGGATGTGGCCCTTTTGATCAGCGACGAAATGAGTTCGACAGGCGATAAAGCGCGGGAGCGGAATTGAGACAAGAGTTCAGTTGCTGTCATGTAGCAAAGAGACTCGTCTTGTAGATCCATCAAGAAATCTCGGCGATGTAACCAGTTGCAGCCTAACACCACGCTAGGTCGAGGCGCTGGCGCTGCTTGTAATCTTTCGACAAAGTGTTGTAATCTTTCGACTCTGTGAGGTTCCCCCCTATGTTGGAGCGCCCTTCTCGTCCTGAGCGATATGTCTTCCTCCTTCTCCCTGGCGTGGCGCTATTGGCTTTCAGTTCCGCGTTGGCACCACTGAGCGCCGCAAACTGGATCAGCGGCAAGGCGCTTTATGAATGGAAGATCATTTCACTCGATGGGCAGCCGGTGCAGGCCACCTACGACGTGGTGCTATCTGTCCAGGGTTCAATTTCGGACTGCAAGACGGCAGATGGAATCGTTGTCTGTACAAGCGGGGTCGATGGATACCGATTTGAAGATCCGGCAATGCTTGCTTGGCTTCGGCGAATGGCTCGACGGGGTACTCGGATTGGAGCAATCGCTGACGGTGCGTTTGTATTGGCACGTGCGGGGCTATTACAGAGCGGCCGATGCACGCTACACTGGAGATCAGTCACAGCTTTCCGAGAACGATACCCACACTTAATCGTCACTCAAGAGCTATTTGAGGTCAGTCCCACCCGCTTTACCTGTGCTGGTGGAACAGCCGCGCTAGACCTTATGCTTAATCTCATTAAGGAACGCCACGGCTCTTCCCTTTGCTCAAAGATCGCAGAAAACTTTCTGCACAATCGAATTCGAGATCATTCGGAGTCTCAAAGGATGCCAGTTGAAATGGCAATTGGGGTCCAATCCCGAGCGCTCATCGGAGCAATCGCAGCGATGCGCCTCAACATCGAACAGCCCCTTAGAGGTAGGGAGCTGGCAAACATGCACGGTGTTAGCGAGCGACATCTTGAGAGGCTCTTTCGGCGTCACCTTGGCTGTACTGTACAGCGATACTATTTAGGGCTCCGTTTGGAGCGCGCGACCTCCTTGCTTCGCCAGACTACAATGCCGTTGGTCGATATCGGCATCGCGTGCGGATTCTCTTCGCTATCGTACTTTAGCAAGTGCTATCGTCGATATAATGGCCTCCCGCCTAGTAAGGATCGGAGCGGGGCGGTTGTCGATCCGGAGGGACGAAATAGACCTCCTGTTCTGCACCCTCATACATTCCATCCATAGGAGTATCGCCATCGGTCCGGTCGGGAGTGTTTGCCGAGCCGATGACTAGTTGCGGCCCGCAAGTTGCGAGGCCACGATGAGGGCTAGTATTGGGAACTTTCTAAAAAAAGTTAGGGGCATCTACCCCGAGATGCCGTGGGATTGGCGTGCGGCGAGGAGAGAATTATAAAGCTTGCAATAGACCTATACCAGTTCGGTTAGCCAGCCAAAAAAGCCAATCTGGACATGAAGGAGCCGCGCCAGTGTCGATTCCAGTTTTCATGGCGGCGGTCCAGCTACTAGGCCACGGGGGCTACGAGCAGTTGCACTACAACGAATCGGTAAGGGCCTCCACACCGGGTCCCGGAGAAGTTCTAATTCGGGTGAAAGCGGCGGGCATCAACAACACCGACATCAATACGCGTATCGGCTGGTATTCGGCTAGCAAGAGTCAGAGTACTTCTGACGCAATAGTGTCGGACGAGAAGATCACTGATGGCGACTGGACCGGTAAGGGCTTGGCCTTTCCTCGCATCCAGGGTGCTGACGTCTGTGGCGAGATCGTCGGTGTCGGCGATGGCGTGGCGCGGGACAGGCTCGGCGAGCGGGTAATTGTGCAAAGCTGCCTGTTGTCCAGGCGCCAGGGTCGGTTCACACCGTGGCTTGGTTCGGAATACGACGGTGGCTTTGCCCAGTATGTTTGTGCCCCAGCTGCCGATACGTACCGTGTGCGGTGCGATCTTTCGGACGCCCAGCTTGCTGCAATACCCTGTGCCTATGGTACCGCCGAGAACCTCCTCGGCCGCGCTGGCCTGGGGAATGGGGAAGTGGTCCTCATAACCGGAGCCTCTGGCAATGTCGGGCTCGCTGCCTGTCAGTTGGCCAGGCTGCGCGGGGCACAGGTCATTGCGATTGTCGCACCAGAGAAATTTACCGCTATCGAAGCTGCGGGGGCACACCGCTGCCTGGCTCGTGACATGCCACTCATGCCTTCGCTCAAGGCAGACAGCATCGATGTAATCATCGACGTGGTCGGCGGACCCCATTGGCCGGAACTGCTGGACGTGATAGCCCCAGGGGCGATACGCCGTTTCCGGCGCCATCGCAGGACTGATCGTCGAGATGGACCTGCGCAGGTCTATCTCAAAGACCTCTCACTGTTCGGTTGTACGGCACAACACCCAGACGTCTTTGGCCGACTTGTTTGCTACCTTGAAGCAGGCCAGCTCAAGCCGCTCGTTGCGAGGGAGTATCGGCTTGAGGAGATTGTGGCTGCCCAGGAGGAGTTCCTGTCCAAAAAGCACGTCGGCAAGATCGTGCTGATTCCTCCGGGCCTCAACCAGAACCGAGAGACTCAACACTTTAGGGAGGCGGGCAGCTGAGTGCATGCGGTTAGAGTCGAGACCAGAAGCTGGCGAAGTTCTCGCCGGCCTCGTCGAACGGGTGACCTTCCACAGTGCCGAGAATGGGTTTTGCGTGCTGAGGGTGAAGGCCCGCGGGCATCGCGATTTGGCGACTGTCGTCGGTCATGCCGCCATCATCGCGGCCGGCGAATGGATCACAGCCTCGGGCGAGTGGTTCAATGACCGCACCCATGGTCAGCAGTTCAAGGCTCGATTCTTACGAACCTCCGCACCCACCTCGACTGAGGGGATCGAGAAGTACCTGTGCTCAGGGATGATCCGTGGCATTGGGCCCGTCTATGCCAGGAAGATGGTTAGGGCCTTTGGCGAGAAGGTGTTCGACATCATCGAAGCCGAGCCCCATCGGCTGCGCGAGGTCGACGGCATAGGCCCGGTTCGCGCCCAGCGCATCACGATGGCCTGGGCCGAGCAGAAGATCGTGCGCGAGATCATGGTCTTTCTGCACAGCCACGGTGTTGGCACCGCCCGCGCAGTCCGGATCTTCAAGACCTATGGCGCGGACGCTATCCAGGTCATGACCGAAAACCCGTATCGCCTGGCACGCGACATCCGCGGTATCGGGTTCAAGACCGCCGACGCCATTGCCATGAAGCTCGGCATCGAGAAGACGGCGATGATCCGGGTGCGAGCCGGGATATCCTACGCGCTGACCGAAGCCATGGATGAAGGCCATTGCGGCTTGCCCACCGCGGAGTTATTGCCGCTTGCCGTCGCATTGTTGGAGGTCCCGAAAGAACTGGTTCAGACGGCTCTTGATCTGGAATTAGCCGAGCGAACCGTGATCGCCGATACGGTTGCGGACACGCCCTGCATTTTCCTGGCTGGTCTGTACCGGGCCGAGCAGGCCATCGCCGAACGCTTGCACCGGCTGTCCAATGGGGCACTTCCCTGGCCCTATATCGATCCGGCTAGGGCCTTGCCCTGGATCGAGAAGAAGACCGGCTTGTCCTTGGCCGAAAGCCAGATCGCGGCGATCCGGTTGGCTCTCCTGTCAAAGACCTTGGTCATTACTGGCGGCCCGGGAGTCGGCAAGACCACCATCGTCAATTCCATCCTGCGGATCCTGGCTGCGAAAGATGTCAAGCTCCTGCTCTGCGCGCCAACCGGCCGTGCTGCAAAGCGTATGACCGAGGCGACCGGATTCGAGGCCAAGACCATCCACCGATTGCTCGAGGTCGACCCAAAGAGTGGCGGGTTCAAGCGCACCGGCGACAATCCGCTCGACTGCGACCTATTGGTGATCGACGAAACGTCGATGGTCGATGTCATGTTGATGCAGGCGCTGCTGAAGGCGGTCCCAGATAATTCGGCACTGCTGATCGTGGGTGATATCGACCAGCTTCCCTCGGTAGGCCCGGGCCAGGTCTTGGCAGACATCATTTCTTCAGGGGCTGTCGCCTGCGTGCGCCTCACCGAGGTGTTCCGGCAGGCGGCCCAGAGCAGGATCATCACCAGCGCGCACCGGATCAACCAGGGGCTGATCCCCGATCTCAGCAAGCCGGAGGGCGACAGCGACTTTTACTTCGTTGAGGCCGATGAGCCTGAGACCGCCGTTTCGCGGATCATCGAACTGGTGAAAGCCCGCATTCCAAAACGCTTTGGCCTCGATCCCATCCGCGATATCCAGGTTTGTGCCCGATGAACCGGGGCGGTGTCGGCGCCCGCTCGCTCAATATCGAATTACAAGCCGCCCTTAACCCGGCCGGCGAGCGTAAGGTCGAGCGTTTCGGCTGGATCTTCGCTCCTGGCGACAAGGTCATGCAGATCGAGAACGACTATGACAAGGAGGTCTATAATGGCGACATCGGCTATATCGACGATGTCGATCCAGAAGAAGCAGAATTGACAGCCAGCTTCGATGGCCGTGCCGTCATTTATGGATTTGGTGAGCTCGATACACTGGTGCCGGCCTATGCCGTGACGATCCACAAATCCCAAGGCTCGGAATACCCTGCGGTCGTCATTCCGGTGATGACCCAGCACTACACCATGCTGAAGCGGAACCTGCTCTACACAGGGGTCACCCGTGGCAAGCGGTTGGTCGTGCTGGCCGGACAGAAGAAGGCGGTTGCCATCGCGGTGAAGAACGTGTCCGGCCGGCGGCGCTGGTCTAAGCTAAAGGAGTGGCTGGGCGGAAGGACGCCCGGAAGCGGGTCCTGCAGTGTGAGGAAATCGTGGTAGCTCCCGGGTTTCTCCAAAACGCAGCGGTTAAAGACTGGCTCGGTGGCGTCGTGCCGGCGTGGACGCTTCTGGACCAGTGGAGCTTTTCAGCGTTACGTGCGCCGCCCTCGCCGCTCGATGGTCCCATCAAGCTTGCGACCGACTTGACCCTCAGCGAGATTGGCAAATCTGCCATCGCCCGCAATGCTCTGATTCTGTTGCATGCCGCAAGCGTAGGTCCGGGACTCAAGCTGACGGCCACCGGCAATCTCTCGCGCAAGGTCGTAGCGGAGATGTGGGATCTGTTCACCTGGCCTGATTTCGGCAAGGAGGAGGAGCGGCGCTTCCACAAGGTGATCAACGAACCGGATTTTCTGGCATTGTTTCTGATCCGCCACCTGACCGAGGCGGCCGGGCTCGTCAAGAAACGCAAAGATCACCTGAAGATCACGCCAACAGGGCTTCAGGTTCTGGAGAGCCCTGGCCACGACGCACTGCAGGCCCTGCTGTTTCACCTTGCCTTCTGGAGGCTCGACCTTGGCTATCTCAACCGTGGACTGCTTCACGACTGGCCGCAGCGCGACATCGGTATCGTGCTCTGGTCGCTATCGATCTCTGCCAATGAATGGCAATCACGCGAGCGATTGACGCGGATGTGCACAATCCCGATCAACGGTGTTATTGAATCCGAGTGGGATCGGGGCGCCTATGCGATGGACGGGACCATTCTTCGCCCGCTGCTCTGGTTCGGCCTGCTCGAACACCGGGCCGATCCAATCCCTGAGCAGGGGATCATCAAGGCACATTTCTACCGAAAGTCGTTGCTGTTCGACCGATTCATCACCTTCACTGTAAGGCTCGAGACAGACGGCATGTCACGACACTGACGGATGGCACCCTCCATTTTCGCCATGCGCGCCTAAGAAGCGGTTGGGAGCCAGAGCTACGCTGCGGGTGTCGCGATGATTGTGCGACCGTCGTTGGTGCGAAGGATCAACTTTCCATCCTCACCGATTCCGAAGCCGCTGAGGCCTTTCAGGACTTCGAGCACCTTCATCTCTTGATCCATGAGAGTCTGTTCGCACATCATCATCGAGGCGCCGAGGCCGCCGGCGGTTAGTCCTTCACCCGAGAGCGTGTAGTCGCCAAAGAACCGGTTACAGGAGGCGTTGCCATTCACCTTTCCGTCGGCCTCGAAGGTTATTTTGGGCAATGATCCGGCGATGGCCGGCTTGCCATTTAACTCCGTAATGTTCCATTGGCCTTGGAGCAGCGCCGAGGGCTCGCCACCGCAGCCGCTGAAGGTTCTGGTGCCAAGTACAACCGTCACGGACTTCGGGAAGGGCATACCACTCATCGTATCGGTGCATATCTTGCTCGCGATGGTGAGGGCAAAACTGTCGGCGCCGATTTTGGCCTCATAGATCTCGGTCGTGCCGTCCTGGCGTGGCGCCGGGATGGGCTTCACCACCACTGCCTCGCCATCCATGGGCTGAAAGGCAATTGCCCCCTCAGACATCCGGATCGACCACGAGGGCTCATTGCCTTGCGCCCGAAAAGTCTCGCTCCCGTTGGCCAGAACCGGGGCAATAAGAAGGGCGAGAGTGGCGGCAGCAAAGGGAAGGCGGTTCATGCAGGTTATCCGATCTATGCCACGACTGAAAGCAGGTACTACACGGCAGCATTACAACAGCAAAGGCTATCCATTGGCAATGCAATACAATCAAGCACGACCGAGGGCGCTCGCTGTCTATCTCAAGACAAACGGTATGTTACGGTACCGGAGAATCGCAACCTCAGTTTTCGCTTCTCTGCTTTCTTCACCGCATCGCTTCGCTGATGGGTGGATTTTGATTTTCTGATCGCTCCGGCGCGTTCATCGTCAACCGCAAGTAAAGCGATTGATCATGAACCCACTGAAGCCAGAAATCATGAGTTGCGAGGAGCGCCTCGCTGAAGTCTGCCAGATTCTAGGGCAGGGCCTCATCCGTCTCCGGGCGCGACAGTCAAGTGAAGTATCTGGCAATTACGGAGAAAGTTCGCTTGCCTATTCCGCCCACCAGAGCAGTCATGCCGAAACTCTTGGACGGAAGCAGGGGGCGGCATGAGGGCGAATGCGAAGCCGATGAAACCCGGCGATGCGCCGGTTGTCACAGCTGCGGGCAATGACGGCATTCTTGGCCGCCTTGCCGCGCTGAAAGCGGCATCGACGACAGAACTCCGGAAGCAGTGGCGGCAGCTCTTCGAGACCGAGCCGCCGCTCTACAACCGGCGCTTTCTGGAAAGCCGTCTTGCCTACCGCATACAGGAGTTGGCTTATGGCGGCCTGAAACCCGAAACGCTGAAGCGCCTCCGCGACCTCGCCGAAGATCTCAACAGTGGTGACCCGAAGGGGCGGCGCCAGCTCGTCAAGAATCGCCCGATCGCCGGCACGCGGCTCATCCGCGAATACCAGGGAATTGAGCACTGCGTGACGGTTCGCGACGAGGGCTACGAGTATCAGGGCCGACCCTACAAGTCGCTTTCGGCAATCGCTCGCGCCATCACCGGCACGCGCTGGAACGGGCTCACCTTCTTCGGCCTGAAAAGCCAGCGGGTGGCGCGATGAAGAAGCCAATCGTGCGCAAGCTCCGCTGCGCGGTCTACACGCGCAAATCTTCGGAGGAGGGGCTCGAAATGGAATTCAACTCCCTCGATGCGCAGCGCGAGGCATGTGAAGCCTATATCGTGAGCCAGAAGGCGGAGGGCTGGGTGCTGGTGCCAGACCGATATGATGACGGCGGGACTTCCGGGGCGACGCTGGAACGCCCGGCGCTGCAGCGGCTGCTGGCGGATATCGAAGTGCGTCGGATCGATGTCGTGGTCGTCTACAAAATCGATCGCCTCAGTCGCGCGCTGATGGATTTCGCCAAGCTGGTCGAGGTGTTCGACCGCAATAATGTCACCTTTGTCAGCGTGACGCAGTCGTTCAACACCACGACCTCGATGGGGCGGCTGACGCTCAACATCCTGTTGTCCTTTGCGCAATTCGAGCGCGAGGTCATCGGCGAGCGTATCCGCGACAAGTTCGCCGCCTCGCGCAAGAAGGGCATGTGGATGGGTGGTTTCGTCCCGCTTGGCTATGAGGTCAGGGACCGCAAGCTCGTCGTAAACAAAGCCGAGGCCGCGACTGTTCGGATGATATTCGAACGCTTCATCAAGATCGGCTCAGCAACCGAACTGGTGCGGCGACTGCGGGCCGAAAATGTCCGCGGCAAGCGTGGCAAGGTCGTCGACAAGGGCTACATTTATAAGTTGCTCAACAACCGGGTGTATATAGGTGAGGCGGTGCATAAGGGTATTTCCTACCCGGGCGAGCACCAGGCCATTATCGACCGCACCTTATGGGGTCGCGTTCACACCATCCTCCGCGAGAGTCCGCGGAAGCGATCGGCCAACACCAGGGCGCAGACGCCAGCGCTGCTCAAAGGGCTAATCTTTGGTCAGGATGGCCGCGCCATGACGCCAGCGCATACCCGCAAGGGCGGCAAGCTCTATCGCTATTACGTCTCAACCGATGTGCTCAAGCGGGATGCTGACGCGTGCACGGTGCGCCGTCTTCCGGCGGCCGAGATTGAAAGCGCAGTTATTGACCAGCTGCGCGGCCTCCTGCGCACGCCCGAGATCATTGTCGGCACGTGGCGCGCGGCGAAATCGATGGGCGACATCTCGGAAGCCGAGATGCGCGAGGCGCTGCAGCGGCTCGATCCGCTCTGGGACGAACTGTTCCCGGCGGAGCAGGCGCGCATCGTGCAGTTGCTGGTCGAGCGCATCGACGTCAGTCCTAACGGCGCCGATATCCGGCTGCGGACTGAGGGGTTGACAAATCTGGCCGCCGACCTGCGTGCCGTCGGACCGGAAACGCGGAGGGCGGCGTGATGGCCGAGCCCAGTCTTACCACCGATGCCCGCACCGTCAGCGTGCGTGTGCCGATTGCAATCAAAAGGCGCGGCGGCCGGAAGCTCGTGCTCGCGCCTGATGGTGCCGACGTGACCCTGGAACCGGTCACTCGTCACATCGACAACGCCATGGTCAAGGCTATCGCGCGGGCGTTCCGCTGGAACCGCATGCTCGAGAGCGGCGAATATGCGACGGTTCAGGACCTTGCCGATGCTGAGAAGATTAATCCATCCTATATCGCGCGCATCCTGAGGCTCACGCTGTTGGCGCCGGATATAGTCGAGGCGATATTGGATGGAAGGCAGGCGGCCGCCCTGCAATTAGAGGGGATTCTTGCGCCGTTCCCGGCGGCGTGGGAGCGGCAGCGAGAAGTTTTCACGCTTACAACCTGCTGACGTCTGTCCTTTTTTCGGCCCCTACAGCCAAGCGGGTCAAATTAACAATATCTGTTGCCGCCATTTGTGCTCAACGGCAAGGTAGGCGCACCCTTCAACGATGAGTCATCCATGCTCGAACATCCCTCAAGTTTGCCAGATCACGGTCGTGTCGCCTGCTCCAAATGCTTTCCCGGTCCTGCGGAATGGAACAAGACGGAGTTGCGGCTGGACGGCTGGCACGTTGTCAATAATCCGATGTCGTGGGGAACGGCTACCCCGCGGTTTCTGCTTCTCGGAGTTTCGAAGGGCACGACGCAGTGCGATGCAATCGCCGCGAAACCGCACGATAAAGTGCCATTCGATGGCTTCCGGCCAGCGCTCACAAAGGCGCTCCAAGTCCTGGGTCTCCTCAAGCTTGAGGAGGTCATAGACGAGAAGTTTTCGGCCGCAGAAAAGGAGTGGAGCTTTGGCTCGATGGTGCGATGCGCGTTGGGACTGCCGCAGGAGGATCAGTCGATCGAGCGTTCCGGCACTGTGATCCAACGACTTGCGGCCATGCCAATCGACGACAGCTGGATCACCCGATGCTCTTCCGCTTTTCTAGGGGCGCTTCCCACAAGCCTCCGTGTCGTCATTTTGCTGTCGAACGACGATAGGTACGTTGACGCTTGTTTCGCAGCGATTCGCCGCCTTCGTCCGAGCACCCGTAAGCTCAATGCGGTGTCGTATGGGGACGAACAGATAACGTGGGTTCACATCATCCATGTCGGCGGCCCCGGCAAGAACCACATCACGGCTTGGTTCGAGGGCGAAGGCACCCAGGGCGACAAACGCCGGGCAGCTCAAGCCGCCGTTCGTCACGCGCTCGGCGGAGCCGCACATCAAGACCCGATCGCGGTGCCACACTCAATTCTGCACGTGCCCGAAGCTAAGGAGCACACGTCCAAGGCGCCGTCCCAATCCCGCGGCGAGGGGAAGCCGATTCCGCCAAATCCAGTGCGTGATTCGATTCTGGGTTCTATGAGAGCTCATTGGTTTTTCGTGCAGCATCCCGCGGAGACTGAAGCCGATGGAACGAAGTACGTTTCGGCGTTCCTCGGAAAGAACGGACGCGTAATCGCCTTCGATAAGGCCGTCGCAACGAAGCAGCCGATGTGGGTGCGCGACGAGCCCCGTGTGCGCGAACAGCTCGAAAGATTGGGACTCTCGTTTGACGCTTATCCGCCCGAGAAAGGACGAAACAGCAATCTCGGTAAGCTCCCCGAGTTTAAGGGTCAGGCACTTTTGCGAATCTTCCCACCAAGTGAAGATCAAGCCATAGCCTTCGTGGAACGCGTAACTTGGCTCCCGATAAGAACTGAGATGCGAATGTATCACGCAGCTCCAACTAACTGTCGCGCCTCGATCTTTGCGCGAGGACTCGTCAAATCGCTGCCGGAAACCGAACGGAAGGCGTTTGATTTGGACGACAGTGCGCACATCACTGGCGGCATCTTCTTATCCTCGAAGAAGCCAACGTCATCGGAGTACATTGACGTGTGGGAAGTGGATGTTTCCGTGCTTGACCTTTTCGTGGATGACACGACCGATCCGCTGGAGCCGGATGACAGCTATTGGGTTGTTTACACCGACATCCCTCCGTCACGCCTGAAGCTCCTAGGAGCCTGAGCGACCTTGCACTGCGCCGCCGCCGCAATTTGGCGCTATTGTCTCTGCCATAAATTGCGGTGCAAAGCTGATGGCGACCGGCGTCATGATGTCTAATTCTAGGATTCGTAGAGCTGTACGATCTTCCGGAGGTCTCGGAACTCAGGAAGCCTAACTTGTCGGCATCGATAGTGCTGACGAACGCGCATTCAGGAATGTCAGAACATCGCGCGGGTGATTGATGCCGGCCAAAACGTCGAAGGCACCGAGGCGCAAGTTGCGTATGATCTCGATGCGCTCCGATGTGTCGATGTCGGAATGCATGTAGCGCACGCGGATGCGTGTATTAGGTCTTCGGCAATGACCTTGGCGAGCACGGTGACGGGAGCGCGAGACTTTCCGCCCCACATCCCGGCACTTGGTAATCATTTGGGCAGCTTGGATGTGCTGCCGTAACCATGACGGGATAGTGCCGAGGCGAAGTTATCTGATAGTTGCTCCCTCATATCACGCAGGCACTGCACCCGAACATTGATCGCCGCCACGATTTTGCTGTCTAAACGAGCTTCTCCCTCTCCGTATGCAAGGCTACGAAAAATAGCGGATGCAATTGTTCCATCCGGAGCTGGCGTCCAGCCAAGCGGCGCATCGAAGAGAGGGCGCAGGCTAGGCGGACCTGTATCATCTCGCTGCGTTTTACCAACAGAATGGTGATGGTCATGCCAATCTTTCATCGGTAAATTGAGGAATTTCCATACTTCTTCAACCTGCATTGGCCAGAGTGGCTGATCTACGAAGTCCGACATGTAGTTTGGATGCTCGTCTTCAAACTCCTCGCGATCGAGCTCCAAATGTCTGAAAAACCCACGACATACGTAAGTTCGTTCACCCGATGGCATCCACGGCACGGACTTGATTTCCTCGTCCATGATTGTGCAATTTTCGATCTCGGCGCCAGATGAATCGTCGTCGACGGGCTTCAGCAGGTCCTTGGGAGCATACGTCCACCAGCTATTGCGACCATGAAAGGATAGACCAAATTGCAGCGCCTCTGGCTTACCGTCAGCGATCAGGTGGAGATCAACGCTCGTCGCTTGCCAGAAAGTTCGCCACTGCGCGCCTTTCACGGCGCTGCGGTCCAGTTTGTCCTCGAATGACCACCAATCTATGTGGTCGGGATCCAATCCTGCTTCCCGAATCGCCGAGCGCCACATGTCATATTCGCGATGCTGACGCCAAGTATGAACAGCCATCTGTCTTACTTCGACATCTGACTCTTCGAAAGTTGAATCAGGCTCGTATGCGGCCAATGCTTCGACGAGTTCGCGGTCTGAAAGGGGACGTGTTCGAATCTCTAACAGCGCCTTCGTGGGAACGCTTGCCGGAAGGCATAAGACCTGTCGAGGCCAATAGACTCGAGCGAGACGAACACACGGATAGAGCCACGACGGCTCTTCGCCGCGAATATCGAATCCGCCTAGCCTGAGTCGCGAGTGTTCGTCGTTCTCCGAACTCCTAGTGCTCGGGGCATGCTTGAACCGTTCAATTGGGTAATGCTGCTTGTGAAAATTCGCGAGCGCTTCCGCGGAGACCTCATCACGAGTGTGGGGGTATATCTGAACTGTGTAGTTCTGAACTTCCTCCAAGTATTGGATTATGTCGGTTTCGCGGGCGATCCGGTCGATCATGGCGCTCATCGTGGTCTTAAATTTTTCTGCCAAGTCCTGCCCGTGGAGCAGCCGCGGGCGCGAGGGGCCATAAAAAGATGTTCCATCACAGACGAAAAGAAGCATTTGATTGCGTGCCATGTTTGGATCGGTGCCGGACTCCAGCATATCGGCCAGACCTTCGATCAGGCGCACGAACTCCGGTCCATTGGCGGCGTACTCTTCACCCGACGCATGATCGTTCAGTGGTTCGCCATCGAATCGGATGTAACGCTTGCGCTTTTTTTCCTTAGAAAGTCCCCCGTCTTCACCGAACAGGGAACGAAAGAGCTCGCTGGCGACTTGCCTAGGATTATTGCCTGGTTTTCTCTCGATGGCGCGACCAAGATTTTGGACGATCACTTTACGGTCGGCTACATCCAGACGGGGCATCGCTTTCAGCTTCTCCCGGAGAGCATGTCCTTCCTTCGCCTGTCGTCGTGATCGCTCCTGCCATTGTTCGGTGCTGTCGCTGGGCGCCGGTCCCGATTTGGGGGAACGAGAGAAGCGATTACGAGCATCAATAACGCGAGCTGACATGTTCAGACCCCTGGATTCCAGTTGTTGGGCCGCAACCTCGGGCTTTGACGCGCCGTCCTGGATAGCCGAGATGCCCTTTTGTAGCAGGTGATGAGTTGCTCATTGCGGGATAGAACTACTTCAATCCGAAGTGCCCGTTCGATCTCGTCAACTTCGTATCCATCATTGAACAGCTCGGTGACTTGGATCCGCCGTAACTTGCGCCGAACGCAACCACTACCGGCGGACCTGTCAAGCCCGTAGGTTTGAACGATCTCGAGCGCGTTTGGCTGGATGCCGCGTTGCGCGATTCGCTGCTGCGCGTGCTTGGTGAAAACCGGTATACTTGGCTTGCGGCTCAGATGCATGATGGCAATCCCCTGATTACGTTGGGGGACATAGTGCCAAGCACCGCAGTGGAAGTCTCCCGCATTTTGGGGGAATATTTGGGGGGAAAATGCAATAATTATGGGGATGGATGGGAGCGTTTCTGGGGAAGTCCGGCATCTCGGCAACCGAATTACAAATCGTCGCCATCCCAGTGCTCAAACGCTATGTCCATTGAGCTGTACCCGGTGAGGTTTACGCTTTTGGAATGGACGACGTAAACTTGCGACTATGCTGCCGGCAAGCTTGCCGGCGATCGATATGGGCCGATTGACAGTAGCTTCAGTCTGTGACAGGTTGCGCCGGCAAACTTGCCGGCGGTATGATGGTCGAACAAGCTAGCCTTCCTCTCTCGTTTTTTCCGACTACTGGAGCTGCGGCCAGCCCCATCGACGCGGGATTCCGGTTTGGTGCCAAGGGTACACACAGTAGCCGGACCATGATGTTCGATGAACTGGAGCAGGTCCTTGCCGGGGCTCCGGCCGAAGCCAAGCGGCAGGACTATGCGAGTGCCATCATCGATGGGAACTGCCTTTCGAAGCCCACCGCAGCCACGCGGCGACTGACCAACCAGCGGCTGGGGGAACTATACGGACTCGACCCCTCCCTCCCGGTCTTTCGCGTGCTTCGGCGGCTTTGGGATCTGGGGCATGAAGGTCGCCGCCTGCTTTCTCTATTGATCTCACTCGCCCGGGATCCGCTTCTGGCGGCTACAGCGCCGTCCATCGTTTTCCTTCCCATCAATGCTCAGTTCCACCGCGATTCAATGAAGACGGCATTGCAGGCGGTGGTAGGAGCGCGACTAAACGACAGTACCTTGGACAAGGTCTGCCGCAATGCCGCGAGCACATGGGCTCAGTCCGGCCACCTCGAAGGCCGCACGTTCAAAAAGCGCCGAATGGTAACGGCGACGTCGACCGCAGTGGCATTTGCGCTCTATCTCGCCCATGCCGCGGGTTTCCGTGGCGCTGAAATCTTTTCCAGCGCCTGGCTCCGAGTTCTGGACTGCGATCCCTCACAGGCGCGCCACCTTGCGCTCGAGGCCAAGCGTCTCGGGCTGCTCGACCTTCGAATGTCTGGCGATGTGGTCGAGCTGAACTTGTCGCGTCTCGATCCATACATCGCAAGGTCCTGATCATGGCGCGTATTGAAGATCTCGCGGAATCCTTTGGTCGTCACATCGCCACCCCCTGGCAGCGAACGGTTGCGGGCGCGCAACGCGTTGTCATCGTGGTCTACGACAAAGAGCTGGAGCGCACACTCCGAGCCCGCAAGCTTGCGTTCGAGACCGCCACGCGAGAAGCCGGCCACGATTGGCGCGAGATCGATCTTGCTGATGCCTTTGCTCAGTGGATGGCCGCGGACGACTACCGCGACGAGTATTTCGCCTCGCCTGAGGATCTCCAGCTCAAGCTGGAAGCCGAGTTTCCCGCCTTCGTCGCGGATCGCGTCCGCGCAGTTCTGCGCCAACCCGATGTCACCGAAAATTCTGTGGTCGCTATCCTCGGTGCCGGATCGCTGTTTGGTCTCGCTCGTATCTCTCAGGTGCTGCGAATGATCGAGGGCGACATCAAAGGTCGGGTCGTCGTCTTTTTCCCGGGTCACTTCGAACGCAATAATTATCGCCTGCTCGATGCGCGCGACGGTTGGAATTATCTCGCCGTGCCCATCACGGCGCACAACGAGTGAGGAATGGCATGAAGATCAAAGACACGCTGCAACGCGATCCCGCTATTCATCCCCTCGTAAATCAGGGCCAGGCGCGCATATCCGATAGCCGGAACGAACGGACGCAGGCCGAACTCCGCGGCGAGCTCGAAACCTTCGTTTGCGAGGGGCAGTATGCCGACGGCATCCAGAAGATCATCCGCTCATTCCTCGACAACCTAGGCAAGACGAGCCAGCGCGGCGCATGGGTTAGCGGCTTTTTTGGCAGTGGCAAATCGCACCTCCTGAAGATGCTCTGCCACCTCTGGCAGGACACGCGTTTCCCCGACGGCGCCACTGCGCGTAGCCTTGTCCCATCGATCCCAGAAGACCTGCGGGCACTGCTGATTGAGCTGGACACCGCAGGCAAGCGTGCGGGCGGCCTGATCGCAGCCGCGGGCGCCCTGCCGAGCGGAACGACTGACAATGTTCGTTTGACCATCCTCTCGATCCTCCTCCGGGCAGTCGGACTGCCGGAGCAATATCCGCAGGCTCGGTTCTGTCTGTGGCTTCAGTCCCAGGGTCTGTTCGACAAGGTGAAGGCCGCGATCGAAAGAGGCGGCAAGTCGTTCGAACGGGAGCTCAACAATCTTTACGTCAGCGGCCCCATCGCGCGCGCCGTCATGGAATACGACAGGCATTTTGCAGCCAGCGAGGCTGAGGCAAAGCAACTATTGAAAGCCCAATTCCCTCCGCAGAACTCAGACATCACGACAGATGATTTCCTGAGGATGGCGAAGGACGCGCTGCGTTTGGCAGGGCGCGACGGCCGCGTGCCGTGCGCGCTGCTCGTGCTCGATGAGGTGCAGCAATATATCGGCGAGTCGAACGATCGCTCGGTTCTCGTAACTGAAGTTGCCGAAGCGGTTTCGAAACAGCTGGACAGTCACGTCATCATCGTGGGGGCAGGTCAGAGCGCCCTTACGGATATTCCGTTGCTGCAAAAGCTGATGGACCGCTTCACCATCCGCGTCCCGCTTTCCGATGCGGAAGTCGAAACCGTCACCCGCAGGGTCTTGCTGCAAAAGAAGCCAACGGCGGTCGGTAATGTTCGCTCACTGCTCGACACACACGCCGGCGAAGTCTCCCGCCAACTGCAAGGCACGCGGATCGGCGAGGTCGTCGAAGACCGTGCCGTTATCGTCGATGACTACCCGTTGCTGCCTGTTCGCCGACGCTTCTGGGAAAATTGTTTCCGCCAGATCGATGCCGCCGGCACGAGCAGCCAGCTGCGTTCGCAGTTGCGTATCATCCACGACGCGGTGGCAAAGGTCTCCGAGCGGCCCCTGGGAGCGATCGTTGCGGCCGACGAGCTGTTCGAAGCTCTTGCGCCAGAGATGGTCAACACGGGAGTTCTCCTGCGCGAGATCAACGAACGCATCATCCAGGTTGGCCGCACCGAGGGCGCGTTGGCGCAGCGAATCTGCGGACTCGTGTTCCTTATCGGCAAGCTGAAGCGAGAAGCCGGGGCCGATATCGGGGTCCGCGCCACGAAGGACCACCTGGCCGATCTGCTGATTGATGACCTTTCGGCGGACAATGGGAAGCTCAGGTCCGAGGTCGAGACCGCGCTGAAGAAGCTCGCCGATCAAGGTGTTCTCATGCCTGTCGGCGACGAGTATCGGCTGCAAACCCGCGAAGGCAGCGAGTGGGATCGCGAATTCCGCAATCGACAGACCAAACTGAACAACGACGACGCGGCGATCCAGTTCAAGCGTGACCAGCTCCTCTATGGCGAGGTGGACCGGACCGTGCGTGCGATAAAAGTGATCCAAGGCGCAGCCAAGGAGCCGCGCCAGTTTCTCATCCACCGCGAGCAGACAGTGCCCACGGCCGACGGCAGCAGCGTTCCGATCTGGATACGCGACGGTTGGTCTTGCTCGGAGAAGGACGTCGTCGACGCCGCGCGCACGGCCGGCACTGACAGCCCAATCCTGTTTGTCTTCATTCCGCGCCAGTCCGCCGACGATCTTCGCCGTCTTATCGTTGAGGCTGATGCAACGCAGCAGACCTTGGACGCAAAGGGCAACCCGACGACCGCCGAAGGGCAGGAAGCGCGCCAGAGCATGGACAGCCGCCGCGCTCGCGCCGGCGGCGATCGTGACCGGTTGATCCGGGACGTTGTCGCGAACACGAAAGTCTTTCAGGGCGGTGGCAGCGAGGTTCTGCTGACTGCGCTTGACGAGCGCATCAAGACAGCGACAGACGCCTCGCTTGTTCGCATGTTCCCGCGCTTCAAGGACGCGGATTCGGGTGCTTGGGAAGCGGTCATCAAGCGTGCCCGGGAAGGCGCGGATCACCCGTTCCAGCCGACGGGCCACACCGACGCTACCGAGAAGCACCCGGTCTGCCAGCAGGTGATCACCACCATCGGCGCCGGCAAGTCCGGTTCGGATGTGCGAAAGGCGCTAGGCGGGTCGCCGTTCGGATGGCCTCGCGACGCGGTGGACGCCGCGCTAATTGCCCTCCATCGGCTACAGCACATCACGGCGACGCTGAACGGCCAGGCTGTGCCCTTGGGCCAACTCGATCAAAACAAGATCGCGAAAGCGGAATTCCGTGTCGAACACGCGACGCTCTCGGTCGGCGACCGGTTGATCCTCCGCAAACTGTTCCAGGCCCTCGGCGTATCCTGCAAGAGCGGCGAGGAAGCTACGCGCGCCGGAGAGTTCCTTTCAGGGCTGATTGCGTTGGCGAAGGCAGCCGGCGGCGAGGCACCCATCCCCGCCGGTCCTGCAACGACAGAGATCGAGGACATCCAGCGGCTGATCGGCAACGAGCAGCTCGTCGCTATCAAGAACAAGGCGACGGAGTGGGAAGACCGGATCAAGGCTTGGGGCGCGACGCGCGATCTCATCGCAAAGCGTCTTCCTGCCTGGATCATTCTGGGGCGCCTTGCGAAGCACGCGACAGATATCCCCGAGGCCAAACCGCAGCTCGATCAGATCGATGCGATCCGATCGCAGCGTCTTCTGCTCGAATCCTCTGACCCCGCCAACGCAGCGCGTCAGGGGCTTGCCGGCCTGTTGCGTGACGCCGTCCAGAAGGGCCAGACGACGCATGAAGCGGCATTCGCGGAGGCCAATACCGCGCTGGCGGCAAATAGCGTCTGGGTAAAGCTGCAACCCGCCGACCAAAACAGCATCAAGGCGGCCGTCGGCCTCGTCGCTCCGGCCACGCCGGACGTATCAACGGACGAGGCGCTGGCCGACACGCTGGAGCGTAAGCCGTTGTCCAATATCCAGGCCGAGATCGACGCCATCGCCGGCCGTATCAATCACGCCATCGAGCGGGCGGCGCGGCTTCTCGAACCAAAGGTGCAAACGGTGACGCTGGAACGCTCGACGTTGCGCGATGCGTCCGAGGTTGAGGCCTGGGTCGATCGGCAGAAGGCGACGCTGCTGGCGAAGATTGCCAACGGACCCGTGCTGGTGAACTGAGGAGAGACGGCATGGCGTCGCTGGAACGAATGCTCCGCAAGGATCTGGAAAAGACCGTCAAGGCCGCGCGGCGCGTCGCCGAGGCGGGCGCCCGCAAGGCGATCGAGCAGCTGGGCGTCGGCGAGGCGGAAGCGCCGAAGCACCTGACCACCGAGCAACGCGCACTGCGCAACCGACTGCGCGCGCATGGCCGCCAGCTCGGCGACCGGCGCGATCCGAAAGGCGTTCAGGCCACGACGCGTCTCGTGCAGGAATGCGCTTACGAGCACTGGCACCGCATGCTGTTCGCAAGGTTCCTTGCAGAAACGGACCTGTTGATCGAACCGGACTTGGGTGTGGCGATCACGCTCGATGAAGTGCGGGAACTGGCCCGCGAAAAGGCGACCGACTGGCTACCGCTCGCCAGCGACTACGCCGAACGAATGCTGCCGCAGATCTTCCGCAAGGACGATCCGGTGCTGGATATTGCCCTGCCGCCGGAAACGCGCTCCGAGATGGAGGATCTGCTCAAGGGCCTGACCAAGCCGGTGTTCGAGGCCGACGACAGCCTGGGCTGGGTCTATCAGTTCTGGCAGTCGGACCGGAAGGACGAGGTCAACAAGTCCGAGGTCAAGATTGGCGCGGACGAGCTGCCGGCGGTCACGCAGCTCTTCACCGAGGACTACATGGTCCTCTTTCTGCTCCACAACACGCTGGGCGCCTGGTGGGCCGGCAAGGTTCTCGCCGGCAATCCAAGCCTCGCCGCATCGGCGCCCAACGAGGCGGCGCTGCGCGCGGCATGCAAGGTCGGCGATATTGACTGGACCTATTTGCGTTTTGTCCGGGATGCGGCCGACGACGGAACCGAGGGACCATGGCGTCCCGCCTCTGGCGCGTTCGAGGGGTGGCCGAAAGCGGCAAAGGATGTGACCGTGCTCGATCCCTGCATGGGCTCGGGTCACTTCCTCGTATTCGCGCTGCCGATCCTCGTCGCCTTCCGCATGGCGGAGGAAGGGTTGTCGCAATCGGCCGCCGTCGATGCGGTGTTGAAGGACAATCTGTTCGGGTTGGAGATCGACCCGCGCTGCACGCAGATCGCGGCCTTCAACCTCGCCTTCGCCGCGTGGCGGACGGTCGGCTACCGACCGCTTCCGCAGCTCAATCTCGCCTGCTCGGGGCTCGCCATCGGCGTCACCAAGGCGGAGTGGTTGAAACTAGCGGAAAAGGCGGTGACGGCGGCCGATCCGGCGGCGAAGCGCGATTTGCTTGGCGTAGAGCAGAACCTGCTGACGGTCGGGCTGGAGGCGCGGGTCAAGAACGGGCTTGAGGCACTTTATGACCTGTTCGCCAAGGCGCCTTGGGTGGGTAGCCTGATCGATCCGCGCAGCGCTGGCGCCGACATATTCCGTGAGGGTTTCGATAAGCTAGAACCGCTCCTGTCATCAATTTTGGCTGCGACCGATACGGAGGATGCACGTGAGATTGCGGTTGCAGCGCAGGGTTTGGCAAAGGCCGCGCATCTTCTTAGCAAGCAATACGCTCTCGTCGCTACCAACGTTCCATACCTTGGCCGTGAGGGACATTCCGATGAGCTGGCTTCACATGCTCAACGTTTTGCCCCCCGTGCAGCCGCCGATCTAGCTACCCTCTTTTTGGCGCGATGCAGGTTGTTACTTGGTGACACAGGCGCATGTGCCGTAGTCTCTCCTCAGAATTGGTGGGTTGGGACAGCGTATCGCGACTTTAGAGACGATATTCTAAAATCCACCCGATGGCTAAATGCCTGTGTTCTTGGTGAGGAGGCTTGGTATACTTATGGAAATCGCGGGCCAAACACCGTCCTAATAATCTTGAACTATGACTATCAGGCCCGTTGGAATTTCTCAGCCATCGATGTTTCGACTAAGCCAGGCTCCTCAGTCATCGGCCTCGACATGAAGTCCGCGGCGCTCTCGGGACGACGTACGGAGACGATCAACGGCGACATCTCAATTGTTAAGCGGGTGCATCAAGATTCACTCCGCAAGAATCGGGAATTCCGCATCTCAATTGCGGATGCCGGAAAATCACGGCGCCTCGCTGAGTATGTACGATCGGGCGAGGGATCTTCGACCGGCGACAATGACCGCTTTCTTCGATCCTATTGGGAACTCAAGAGAGACAAGGATTGGATCTTATATTGTGGCCCGGGATTCCGAGACGACTATTGGTGTGACACCTCGAAGATTGTTTATTGGCAGCAAGGTTCCGGCGAGCTCGCGATTAGTCCACAAGCTAGAATTCAGAATACGGAGATGTGGAAATCCGAAGGCATCCTAGTCGGGAGAGTTAGGGGCATAACGGCAACCCTATTTTCTGGAGGTTGTTTTTCTAAAGGCGCTGTGTTGGTTGCGCCCAATAATGACGATGATTTTGCCGCACTTATGTCATTTCTAAAGTCGGATGAGTACGAAGGGCTTGTTCGAAATCTTGACCCGCGTGTTTCGGCAGCCACTAGCGTTCTGACCGACGTACCCTTTGATCGAGAGAAGTGGCTCCGAGTTGCTGCCGAGAAATATCCGAATGGTCTTCAGAGGCCAAGGAATCCGGATATCACGCAATCTGCGTTCGAGGGCCGGGTTGAGGTTTGTTTGCAGCCGCTGCAGGCCGCCGTGGCAGCACTGAGCGGCTGCAATTGGAAAGAGATATCGCTATTGGCTCCACCTGCGCTCCATGACTCTGTTGTCGAGAAGTTGATCGTTCATGGTGATGACGACGGAATAGTGTGCGTCAACGCTCTCAAGGGTGAGGCGCCAGCAGAACAGCGTCTTAACGCGCTCCTCACCGACGCCTTCGGGGCCGACTGGTCGGCCGCGAAACTCGCTGGGCTGCTCGTCGAGGCCGGCTTTGCTGGCAAGTCGCTCGACGACTGGCTGCGCGACGGGTTCTTCGCGCAGCATTGCGAGCTGTTCCATCAGCGCCCGTTTATTTGGCACATCTGGGATGGGCGTCGGGATGGCTTCCATGCGCTGGTCAACTACCACCGCCTTGCCGCTCCCAACGGCGAAGGCCGGCGGACTCTGGAGAAGCTGATCTACTCGTTCCTCGGCGACTGGATCGACCGTCAGCGGGCCGACCAGAAGGCCGGCGTGGAAGGCGCGGATGCGCGCCTCGCCCATGCCGAGCATCTGAAGGCTGAGCTGATCAAGATTCTGGAGGGCGAGCCGCCCTACGACATCTTCGTGCGCTGGAAGCGGCTTCACGAACAGCCGATCGGGTGGGATCCCGATATCAACGACGGCGTGCGGATGAACATCCGTCCCTTCATGGCAGCGCGAACGCTGAACGCCCGTCGCGCAAACGCCTGCATCCTACGCGCAATGCCAAAGATCAAATGGGACAAGGACCGCGGCAAGGAACCGAATCTCGACAAGGCCGATTATCCCTGGTTCTGGGGTTGGGATCAGACGACGGAGGATTTCGTCGGCGGGACGACGTTCGACGGCAATCGCTGGAACGATCTCCA